>NZ_LN831029.1:0-1362636 GCF_001457475.1 Achromobacter xylosoxidans
ATGAAAGAATTCTGGCAGACCTGCGTCAGTCGTCTTGAGCAGGAACTCCCCCCCCAACAAATCAGCGCGTGGATACGACCGCTGGTCCCGCTTGCGTATGACGAGACGCAGGCGGTGCTGCGCGTTGCCGCCCCCAACCGGTTCAAGCTGGACTGGGTGCGCAAGAACTTCTCCCACCAGATCGAAGCGTTGGCCGCGGAGTGGTTCGAGCGTCCGGTACAGGTTTTGTTCGAATTGCCCACGCAAGGCACCACCCCGCGCATGCCGGTGGCGCCGGTGCGCGCGCAGCCGCCCGTGCAGACCGCGCCTTCGGCCGCCGCGCCCCTGGGCGGCGCGCCGCCACCCGGCATGCCGGCGCAGCCCGCCGCGCCCGCTCCCGTCGCGACCACCGCGGCGGCCGCGGCCGTGAACGCGGACGCCGCCAACATCGTGTACGAGCGCTCGCGCCTGAACACCGACCTGACGTTCGAGAACTTCGTGACGGGTAAGGCCAACCAGTTGGCGCGCGCCGCCGCGCTGCAGGTGGCCGAGAACCCGGGCACGTCGTACAACCCGCTGTTCCTGTACGGCGGCGTGGGCCTGGGCAAGACCCACCTGATCCACGCCATCGGCAACGCCATGGTGGCGGCGGGCACCGGGGTGCGCGTGCGCTACGTGCATGCCGACCAGTACGTGTCCGACGTGGTCAAGGCGTACCAGCGCAAGGCGTTCGATGACTTCAAGCGCTACTACCATTCGCTCGACCTGCTGCTGATCGACGATATCCAGTTCTTCTCCGGCAAGAACCGCACGCAGGAAGAATTCTTCTATGCGTTCGAAGCGATGGTGGCGCAGCGCAAGCAGATCATCATCACCAGCGATACCTATCCGAAGGAACTGTCGGGCATCGACAGCCGCCTGATCTCGCGCTTCGATTCCGGCCTGACGGTCGCGATCGAGCCGCCCGAACTCGAGATGCGCGTGGCGATCCTGCTGCGCAAGGCCGAGTCCGAAGGCGTGCCGATGCCCGAGGAAGTGGCGTTCTTCATCGCCAAGCACCTGCGCAGCAACGTGCGCGAACTCGAAGGCGCGTTGCGCAAGGTGCTGGCCTACGCCCGCTTCCACGGCCGCGACGTGCTCACCGTGGACGTCTGCAAGGAAGCCTTGAAGGATCTGCTGTCCGTGTCCAACGGCCAGATCACCGTCGAGAACATCCAGAAGACGGTGGCGGATTTCTACAAGATCAAGGTCGCCGACATGTATTCGAAACGCCGGCCGGCCAATATCGCTTTGCCGCGCCAGGTCGCCATGTACCTGGCCAAGGAGCTGACCCAGAAAAGCCTGCCGGAAATCGGCGATCTGTTCGGTGGCCGTGACCACACCACCGTGCTGCACGCCGTGCGCAAGATTTCCGACGCCCGCGCCAAGCAAGCGGAGCTCAACCATACCCTGCACGTGTTGGAACAAACTCTAAAAGGATGACCATGCAACTCGTACAAACCACACGCGATGCATTGCTGAAACCGCTGTCGACCGTGGCGGGCATCGTCGAAAGACGCCATACCCTGCCCATCCTGGCGAACATCCTGATGCGCAAGGAAGGCAACAAGGTCGCCTTCATTGCGACCGACCTCGAAGTGCAGATCACCACGCACGCCGATTTCGGCGTGGGTCACGACAACGAGTCCACCACGGTCGCGGCGCGCAAGCTGCTGGACATCCTGAAAGCCCTGCCGGACACCGGCGACGTGCGCCTGGCGCTGGCCAGCAACAAGCTGTCGGTGCAGTCGGCCAAGAGCCGCTTCGCGCTGCAGACGCTGGCCGCCAGCGAATTCCCCACCGTGGCCCAGCCCGAGCAGTGGGACGTGTCGCTGACCATGCCGCAACGCACGCTGCGCCACCTGTTCAACATGGTGCACTTCGCCATGGCGCAACAGGACATCCGCTACTACCTGAACGGCATGCTGCTGGTGTTCGAACCGGGCCGCGTGCGCGCGGTCGCCACCGACGGCCACCGCCTGGCGCACTGCTCCACCGAAGCCGACGGCATCAGCGAGCGCCACGAAGTGATCGTGCCGCGCAAGACCGTGCTGGAAATGCAGCGCCTTCTGGAAGACTCCGACGAACCCGTCTCGATCGACGTGGCGCCGGGCCAGATCCGTTTCCGCTTCGGCGACGTCGAGCTGGTGTCCAAGCTGGTCGAAGGCAAGTTCCCCGACTTCACCCGCGTCATCCCGACCAACTACACGCGCCACTTCCTGGTGGGCCGCGAAGCCTTGCAGGGCAGCCTGCAGCGCGCCGCCATCCTGACCACCGACAAGTTCAAGGGCGTGCGCCTGCAACTGGCGCAGAACCAGATGAAGATTTCTTCTTCCAACGCCGAGCAGGAAGAAGCGCAGGAAGAAATCGACATCGACTACGGCCACGAGCCGCTGGACGTGGGCTTCAACGTCGGCTACCTGCTCGACGTGCTGTCCAACGTCAAGGTGGACAACATCCAGTGGTCGGTCATGCCCGATGCCAACGCGTCGGCGCTCATCACCCTGCCCGAAGACGACCAGTTCAAGTACGTCGTCATGCCCATGCGGATCTGAGTCCGCGCAGCTGTGGGTTTGTGCCGCCCGCGGGCCCGATGGCCCGCCGGCGGTCCGGCCGCCAGGCCGTTCTTTAAAGCGTTATCGATACAGACATGTCAGATCAGCAGAACACCACTCCCGAGAACGGCGGCTACGGCGCCGACTCGATCAAGATGCTCAAGGGGCTGGAGGCCGTGCGCAAGCGCCCCGGCATGTACATCGGCGACACATCGGACGGCACCGGTCTGCACCACATGGTGTTCGAAGTCGTCGACAACGCCATTGACGAAGCGCTGGCCGGCTACTGCGACGACATCGTCGTCACGATCCACACCGACAACTCGATCTCGGTCACCGACAACGGCCGCGGCATTCCCACGGATATCCACAAGGACGACGAATTCCACCGCAGCGCGGCGGAAATCGTCATGACCGAACTGCACGCCGGCGGCAAGTTCGACCAGAACTCGTACAAGGTGTCCGGCGGCCTGCACGGCGTTGGCGTGTCGTGCGTGAACGCGCTGTCCGAGTGGCTGCGCCTGACCATCCGCCGCAACGGCGAAGTGCACCAGATGGAATTCCGCCAGGGCGAGCGCGTCGCGCCCCTGGCCGTGACCGGCACGACCGACAAGCGCGGCACCGAAGTGCGCTTCCTGGCCGACCCGATCATCTTCACCAACGTCGAATACCACTACGAGATCCTCTCCAAGCGCCTGCGCGAGCTCTCGTTCCTGAACAACGGCGTCAAGATCCGCCTGATCGACCAGCGCCAGGGCAAGGAAGAGAACTTCGCCTTCTCCGGCGGCGTGAAGGGCTTTGTCGAATACATCAACCGCGCCAAGACGGTGCTGCACCCGAACGTGTTCTCGGTCACCACCGAGTCCACCGCCGGCGGCGTGCCGGTGGGCGTGGAAGTGGCGATGCAGTGGAACGACAGCTACAGCGAAAGCGTGCTGTGCTTCACCAACAACATCCCGCAGCGCGACGGCGGCTCGCACCTGACCGGCCTGCGCGCGGCGATGACCCGCATCATCAACAAGTACATCACCGACAACGAACTGGCCAAGAAGGCCAAGGTCGAGACCTCCGGCGACGACATGCGCGAAGGCCTGGCCTGCGTGCTGTCGGTGAAGGTGCCCGAGCCCAAGTTCAGCAGCCAGACCAAGGACAAGCTGGTCTCGAGCGAAGTGCGTCCCGCGGTCGAAGAGGCCGTGGCCCGCACGCTGGAAACCTGGCTGCTGGAGCATCCGAACGACGCCAAGGCGCTGTGCGGCAAGATCGTCGAAGCCGCCCGCGCGCGCGAAGCCGCCCGCAAGGCGCGTGAAATGACGCGCCGCAAGAGCGTGCTGGAAGGCGCCGGCCTGCCCGGCAAGCTGGCCGACTGCCAGGAGAAGGACCCGGCGCTGTGCGAGCTGTACATCGTCGAGGGTGACTCCGCAGGCGGCTCGGCCAAGCAGGGCCGCGACCGCAAGTTCCAGGCCATCCTGCCGCTGCGCGGCAAGGTGCTGAACGTCGAGAAGGCGCGCTTTGACCGCCTTATCGCCAGCGAGCAGATCGCCACGCTGATCACCGCGCTGGGCACCAGCATCGGCCCGGATTTCAACGTCGACAAGCTGCGCTACCACCGCCTGATCATCATGACCGACGCGGACGTGGACGGCGCGCACATCCGCACGCTGCTGCTGACGCTGCTGTACCGCCAGATGCCCGAGCTGGTGCAGCGCGGTTATGTGTACATCGCCCAGCCGCCGCTGTACAAGGTCAAGGTCGGCCGCGAAGAGCGCTACCTGAAGGATGACCAGGAAGAAGCGCAGTTCATGCTGCAGCTGGCCCTGAAGGATGCCGAGATCATCGCTGGTGGCAACATCATCCGCGGCGATGAGCTCAACGAACTGGCGCGCCAGTACGTGGCCGCCGACGGCGTCATCGCGCGCCTGTCGCGCGTGTTCGACGTGGCCGCGCTGTCGGCCATGGCCGAGGGCGTCGAGATCAACCTGGACACGGCCGAGGCCGCCGCCGATTCGGCCAAGCGCCTGGCCGATGCCATGCGCGATCCGATCAGCGGCAACGGCGTGGAAGTGGTGCCCGAGTTCGACGCCGCCACCGAACGCCATCGCCTGTCGATCCAGCGCATGCACCACGGCAACGTGCGCGTCAGCATCATCGATGCCGACTTCATTGGCGGTTCGGATTACGCCATCCTGTCCAAGGCCGCCAAGAGCTTCTCCGGCAAGGTCGGCCCGCAGTCGCTGGTGGCGCGTGGCGAAGGCGACAAGCGCAAGGAACAGACCGTGTCCGACTTCCGCGAAGCCATGCAGTGGCTGCGTAGCGAAGCCGACCGCGGCATCTCCAAGCAGCGCTACAAGGGCCTGGGCGAAATGAACCCGGACCAGCTGTGGGAAACCACCATGGACCCGAAGGTGCGCCGCCTGCTGCGCGTGCAGATCGAGGACGCCATCGCGGCCGACGAGGTCTTCACCACGCTGATGGGCGACGACGTAGAGCCGCGCCGCAACTTCATCGAGGCGCATGCGCTGTCGGCGGGGAACATCGACGTCTGATCGCGCAGGTTCTCATTGACCTTGCAAGTATTCTCGCTGCTCGCAAGCATGAATGGAAACGCCCGGCATTGCCGGGCGTTTCCGCATCGGGCCGTGCGAGGGAGCCTGTCAGGCCACTTCCGTTTGGCGCCCAGGCCGTGGCAGGCAGGTGGACAGCGCGATCAGGCCGAGCGCCAGCACCGTGCCGCCGAGCACGCCAAAGCCGGTGCCGAAGGCTGCGCTGACACCCATAGCGACCAGTGCGGCGCTGCCGATCTGGCAGAATCCCACCAGTCCGGACGCGGTCGCCGCATGCCCATGCTCGCTGGCGATGGCGCCGGACACGGCCAGTGACAGTGACGAGCCATTGGCGAGACTGACCAGGCACATCGGCATCACTACCGCGGCCGCGCCATGGAGTCCCAATGCCATCACGGCCAGGAATGCCATTCCGCCAAGCACGAAGCACATAATGCCGGCGGCGAGGATGCGATCGTAGGGCCAGCGATCGAGCAGCCGCCTGGCCAGCAGGTTGGCACTGATGATGCCGGCCGTCAGCGGCAGGTACAGCCAACCGCTTTGCTCCTCGCTCAAGCCTTGGCGCGCGAAAAGAAACGGCGATTGGGTCAAGTAGACGAACCAGGCGCAATAGATCGCGCAGACCACCAAGGTATAGCGGCGAAAAGTGCGGTCGCGCAGAACATGGCTGAAGCCCGCAAAGGGAGAGGTCCGGGTGCGGGCGGCGACGGGGAGCGTTTCCGGTAGCAGCGTCATCACCATCAGCAACGCGACGACACCGAACGCGACGACGAAAAGGAAATCAGCCCGCCAGCCGAAAGCCGCGGCCAGGTGCCCGCCTAGGGCCGGCGCCAGCGCAGGCGACAGCGACACCAGAGGGTAGATGACCGCATAGACCTTGGCGCAGGCGCGCTTGTCGCAGGTGTCAGCGATCAGCGCGCGGCCAACGACAAGGCCCGCAGCCGCGCCGACCGCTTCCAGCATGCGCCAAGCCAGGAACCCGTTGTAGCTGTCGGAAAGGGCACAGCCCACCGACCCGACGATGTAGAGGCCGATGCCGGCTAGCAGCACGGGCCTGCGGCCATTGCGATCCGACAGCGGCCCGTAGGTCAATTGGGCAATTGCCAGAGCCAGCAGGTAGAACGAGATGGTCTGCGGCATCTGCCAGTCGGCGACGCCGAATTCCCTGGCCATGCTTGGCATGGCGGGCAGATAGACGTCCGACGCGATCAGCCCGAAGGCGTTCAGCATGGCGACGGTCAGAATGAACGATAAGCGAGGCATAGTGGTTCCCGGCAGCTAGGCGAGCTGGCTGCGCGTCAAGGTTCAGAAGAGGCGAGTTCCCATGCTACGGAGATGCCTTCCATGTGAAAATGCACAAAAAAGCAGCCCATGGCTGCGTATTTGCATACACATGCGACGAGGCCGGGATGAATTGGGACGACGTGCGGATATTTCTGGCGATTCAGCGCGCCGGCACCTTGCGCGGGGCGGCGCAGGAGCTGGCCATAGACCAGACCACGGTGAGCCGCCGCCTGACGGGGTTGGAGCGGGCGCTGGGCAGTCGACTGTTCTTGCGCACCACGGGGGGCTTGGCGCTGACGGACATCGGCCAGGACGTGCTGCACATGGCCGAGGACATGGAACGCATGGCGGTCTCCTTCGAGCGCCGCGGCGAAGGCGCCGATGCGCGCGTGGCCGGTGAGGTGCGTTTGACCACTACCGATGCGCTGGCGATGGACTTTGTGGTTCCTGCCATCGAAAACCTGCGTGCCAGCCATCCCGAACTGCGGGTGATCCTGAGCACGACGACGCGGTTGCTCGATCTGGCGCGGCGGGAGGCGGACATCGCCGTGCGTACCCTGCGGCCGGAGCAGCCGGATTTGATCGTTCGCCAACTCGGCTGCTGGGAAGTTGGCTTGTACGCGACCCGAGGCTATCTGGCGAAACATGGTGAACCGCAGCCCGGGCAAGGCCTCGCGAATCACGATATTGCGCTGTACCAGCAGGGGGTGACCGCCCGGCAGGACGACACGTTGGCGGGGGAATCAAGAGCGCAGGGGCGCGTGGTCGCCGAATTGGATTCGAGCCTGATGCTCGCGACTTTCGTGCGCGCCGGCTTGGCCATAGGTGAGTTACCTGAGTACGTGGCTCGGCGTGATTCCGCGCTGGTGCGGCTATGGCCGGAACGCCATCGGGCCAAGCCTTACGAGGCGTGGCTGGTGCTGCACCAAGATCTGGCGCGCACGGCCAGAGTCCGTGTCGTGGTGGAGGCAATCACGTCAGCTTTCGCCGATTGCGCGCCGGGCAGGGGCAAGGCTACGTAGTCGCTGCCATGCCCCTGCGGGCCTGCTCGCGCCAATGCCGCGGCGCGTTGCCTATCCCTGCACGTCGTTGGCCCAAGGTTCCGCCGTCAACCGTTCCGCCAGGTACTCGATCAGCGCCTGCACCCGCGCCGGCCGCCGGCGCCCCGGCGGCGTGACGATGTGCAGCGCGATCGGGTCGACCTGCCAGTCGTCCATGGCGGTTTCCAGCGCGCCCGATTGCAGGTCTTCCCAGGCCAGGAACTCCGGTTGCAGCGCCAGGCCCAGGCCGGCCTGCAGCGCGGGTGACAGGGCTTCGGCGTTGTTGACGTTCAACTGCACCGGCAACGACTGCGAGAACTCGCCGTGCTTGTCGTGGCGAAAGCGCCAGCTCGACCCGTTGCGCGCATACATGTATTGCAGCGCGGTGTGCTGGGCCAGGTCGCGCGGGTGCTTGGGCCGGCCGGCGCGCTTGAAGTAGCCGGGCGCGCCCACCAGCAGGATGCGCACCGAACACAGGCGCCGCGCCAGCAGCGTCGAGTCCACCAGATTGGAGATGCGCAGCGCCAGGTCGAAGCGTTCGGACACCAGGTCCGATTGCTTGTCGTTGAATTCGATCTCCAGGTCGACGTCGGGATGGGCCTGCATGAAGGGCGGCAGCATGGGCGCCAGGTGCGTGACGCCGAACGACATGGGCGCGGCCAGGCGGATCTTGCCGCGCAGGCTGGTGGACTTTTCCGTGACCTCGGCCTCGACCGCCTCGCCTTCTTCCAGGATGCGGGCGGCGCGCTCGAGCGCCGCGTAGCCGGATTCGGTCAGGGACATGCTGCGCGAGGTGCGGTGGAACAGCATGGTCTTCATCTTGGTTTCCAGACGCGTGATGGTCTTGGACACCGTGGCCTGGGACAGGGACAGTTCGGCCGCCGCCTTGGCGAACGAGCCCGTGTCGGCGACCTTGGCGAAGATCGCCCAGCCTTCCAGATCCGGCAGTTTGTTCATGATGATTCTCGCAAAGAAAGTGGCGTCGATGATAGCGGCTGGCTATGTGACGAACAAGAACGCCCGGGGAAGGCCGGGCCGGAAACAACCGGGTCATGGGGATCATGCAAAAAATGGAAAGGATGCAATTCCCCGTTGCGGATTCTCAGGCGAAGGGCGGATCCCTAATATGCCCATACCGACAGACGACGTGAACGAAACCCCTCAAGCGGCATTCGGACACGACGGCAGCGGGGCAGGCCGGAACGGTTTGCGCAGTGCCCGAATTCACCTAGCCGCATTTCCCTGAACGATTCCTTGAAAGAGAGAGCCACCATGTCCGCCAACAAATACCTCGAAGTCCTGACCCCGCAGAACAGCCAGATCATCTTCATCGACCAGCAGCCGCAGATGGCGTTTGGCGTGCAGTCGATCGACCGCCAGACGCTCAAGAACAACGTGGTGGGCCTGGCCAAGGCCGCGCGCACTTTCAACATCCCGACCACCATCACCACCGTCGAAACCGATGGCTTCTCGGGCAACACCTACCCCGAACTGTTGGCCGTGTTCCCCGAGAACAAGATCCTGGAGCGCACCTCGATGAACTCGTGGGACGACCAGAACGTGCGCGACGCGCTGGCCGCCAACGGCCGCAAGAAGATCGTGGTGGCGGGCCTGTGGACCGAAGTCTGCAACACCACCTTCGCCCTGTGCGCCATGCTGGAAGGCGACTACGAGATCTACATGGTGGCCGACGCCTCGGGCGGCACCTCGGCCGACGCGCACAAGTACGCGATGGACCGCATGATCCAGGCCGGCGTGGTGCCGGTGACCTGGCAGCAAGTAATGCTGGAATGGCAGCGCGATTGGGCTCGCCAGGAAACCTATGACGCCGTGACCGGCATCGCCAAGGAACACTCTGGCGCGTACGGCATGGGCATCGACTACGCCGTCACCCACGTGCACAAGCTGGCCGAGCGCGTGACGCACGGCGAACGCATCGGCCCCAACCCGGCCAAGTAAGCCGCGTGCCGGGCCGGCGGTGGCGCTGCCACGGCCGGCCCGGCCGTCATTTTCCGATCACGGCAGGCGGCATGCTGAACGCCCCTGGCGACCCCGAGCGATCCAGGAGCGTTCCATGCCGAACAACAACACCCGTTCTCCGGGCAGCGGCTTCGCGCCGCTGCGCCAACCCGTCTTTGCCGTGCTGTGGGCGGCCACCGTGCTGGGCAACGTCGGCAGCTTCATGCGCGATGTCGCCAGCTCGTGGCTGGTGACCGACCTGTCGGCCAGTCCGGCGGCGGTGGCGCTGATCCAGACAGCGGCGACGCTGCCCATCTTCCTGCTGGCGATTCCTGCCGGCGTGCTGTCGGACATCCTGGACCGCCGGCGTTTCCTGATTTTCGTGCAGTTGCTGTTGGCGTCGGTCAGCGGCACGTTGCTGCTGTTGTCGCACTTTGGCGCTTTGACGGTGGACTACCTGATCGCGCTGACGTTCGTCGGCGGCATCGGCGCGGCGCTGATGGGGCCGACCTGGCAATCGATCGTGCCCGAGCTGGTGCCGCGCGAGGACCTCAAGGGCGCGGTGGCGCTCAATTCCCTGGGCATCAATATCGCGCGCGCCATCGGCCCGGCGGCGGGCGGCCTGATCCTGGCCAGCTTCGGCGCGGCGGTGACCTACGGCATGGACGTCTTGAGCTATGTGTTCGTGATCGCGGCCCTGCTGTGGTGGAAGCGGCCGGCCAAGGTCGATAGCGCCCTGTCGGAGAACTTCTTCGGCGCGTTCCGTGCCGGCCTGCGCTACACGCGGGCCAGCAAGGAACTGCATCGCGTGCTGCTGCGCGCCGCCGTGTTCTTCCTGTTCGCCAGCGCGGTCTGGGCATTGCTGCCGCTGGTGGCGCGGCAGATGCTGGGCGGCTCTTCCGGCTTCTACGGCGTGCTGCTCGGCGCGGTGGGCGCAGGGGCCATCGTTGGCGCCCTGGTCATGCCGAAACTGGGCGCCAAGCTCAATGCGGACGGCCTGGTGCTGCTGGCCTCGGTGGTCAGCGCGGTGGTGATGGGCGTGCTGGTGTTCGCGCCGCCCAAGTGGCTGGCGGTGCTGATGCTGGTGCTGCTGGGCATGGGCTGGATCACCGCGTTGACGACGTTCAACGGCGTGGCCCAGGCGATCCTGCCGAACTGGGTGCGCGGCCGCGGCCTGGCGGTGTACCTGATGGTGTTCAACGGCGCGATGGCGGCCGGCAGCCTGGGCTGGGGCCTGGTGGCGCGGGAGATCGGCGTGCCGTATGCGCTGGTGGTCAGCGCGGTCGGCCTGGTGGCCGTGGCGCTGCTGTTCCACCGGGCGCGGCTGCCGGTGGGCGAGGCCGACCTGCAGGCGTCGAACCACTGGCCCGAGCCGCTGGTGTCCGCGCCGGTGGCCAATGACCGCGGTCCGGTGTTGATTCAGGTCGAGTATCGCGTTCGGCAGGAGGATCGTCCCGCCTTCCTGGAAGCGATGCAGCGCCTGTCGCAGGAGCGGCTGCGCGACGGCGCCTACGCCTGGGGCGTGGTTGAGCATACCGGCGATCCGGAGCGCGTGATGGAGTGGTTCTTCGTGGAGTCGTGGGCCGAGCATCTGCGCCAGCATCACCGCGTCTCGCATGCCGACGCCGACCTGCAGGCCGAGGCGCTGCGCTTCCATATCGGCCCGGACAAGCCCGAAGTGCATCACTTCCTGGCGTTGAAGCGCTGACCGCACTGACGATTCGATAACCCGACCTGGAGTCTGCCCATGATCGAGCGCCGTCCCCTTACCACCCTGGGCCATGCCCGCCGCGGCTGGCTCGACGTGAAGCATCATTTCTCGTTCGCCAATTACCAGGATCCCGAGCGCATGCGCTGGGGCGCGTTGCGGGCCTGGAACGACGAGACCATCGCGCCGGGCGCGGGCTTTCCGCCGCTGCTGCATACCGATGTGGAAATCATTACCTGCGTGCGCGAAGGCGCGCTGACGCACGAGGATGACCTGGGCAACCGCGGCCGCACGCGCGCCGGCGACGTGCAGGTCATGAGCGCGGGCAAGGGCTTGACGCACGCGGAATTCAATATGGAAGGCGGGCCCGCACGGGTGTTCCAGATCTGGCTGGAGCCGGACCGCCGCGGCGTGCCGCCCAGCTGGGGCCGCAAGTCGTTCGCGCGCGAGGCCTGCAACGGCCGGTTCATCACGCTGGCCAGTGGCATCGAGGGCGACGACGACGCCCTGCCGATCCGCAGCGACGCGCGCGTGCTGGCGGTGGCGCTCAAGGCCGGCGAAGCCGCCACCTACCGCTTTGCGCGCGGGCGGCGCCGTGGCTATCTGGTGTCGTCCAAGGGACGCCTGACCGTCAACGAGGTCGAGATCGGCAGTGGCGACGGCGCCGCCATCCTGGACGAAACCGACCTGCGCATCACCGCGCTGGACGATGCCGAGGTGTTGTTGGCCGATACCCATGCATGACCCCATCACACACGAGGACGCACATGAAGATCTATCTACTTTCCCTGGGCGCCGGCCTGCTGGTCGGCGTGGTGTACAGCCTGCTGCAGGTGCGTTCGCCCGCGCCGCCGCTGGTGGCGCTGATCGGCCTGCTCGGCATCCTGGTCGGCGAACAGATCGTGCCGGTGGGCAAGCAACTGCTGAACGGCACCGCCTTCGCCGCCGCCTGCGACAAGGAGAAGGCGGTCAGCCACGTGTTCGGCCAGCTGCCCGGCCGCCAGGCGCAGGACAAAGACCAAAGCTGATTCCTTCCCGTCACCAAAGGAGATAATCGCATGCCGACTCGCCGCGACCTTATCGGTGCTGCCTCCACGCTTGCACTGAGCAGCCTCTTGGGCGGATGCGCCCCTGCCCGTTCCAAAGGAGAACCCCCCATGTCAAACGCCTCAAACACCACGCCCGACATCATTTTCCACAATGGCCGCATCACGACCCTGGACCGCGCCAAGCCGCTGGCCAGCGCCGTGGCGATCAAAGACGGCCGCTTCGTCGCGGTCGGCACCGACGCCGAGGTCATGGCGCTGGCCGGGCCGGCCACCCGGCGCGTCGATCTCAAGCAGCGCGGCGCCCTGCCCGGCCTGTTCGACAACCACACGCACGTGGTGCGCGGCGGCCTGAACTACAACATGGAACTGCGCTGGGACGGCGTGCGCTCGCTGGCCGACGCCATGGCGATGCTCAAGCGCCAGGTCGCCATCACGCCGGCGCCGCAATGGGTGCGGGTGGTGGGCGGGTTCACCGAGCACCAGTTCGCCGAGAAGCGCCTGCCGACGATCGAGGAGATCAACGCCATCGCGCCCGACACGCCGGTGTTCCTGCTGCACCTGTACGACCGTGCCCTGCTCAACGGCGCCGCGCTGCGCGCGGTGGGGTACACCAAGACCACGCCCAACCCGCCGGGCGGCGAGATCATCCGCGACGCGCAGGGCAACCCGACCGGGCTGCTGCTGGCCAAGCCGAATGCGACCATCCTGTACGCCACGCTGGCCAAGGGCCCCAAACTGCCGTTCGACTACCAGGTCAATTCCACGCGCCATTTCATGCGCGAGCTGAACCGCCTGGGCGTGACCGGCGTGATCGACGCGGGGGGCGGTTTCCAGAACTACCCTGACGACTATGCCGTGATCCAGAAGCTGGCCGACGAAGGCCAGATGACGGTGCGGCTGGCCTACAACCTGTTCACGCAGAAACCCAAGCAGGAGAAGGAAGACTTCCTCAAGTGGACCTCGAGCGTGAAGTACAAGCAGGGCACCGACTACTTCCGCCACAACGGCGCCGGCGAAATGCTGGTGTTCTCGGCCGCCGACTTCGAGGACTTCCGCGTCGAACGCCCGGACATGCCGCCGGAGATGGAAGGCGAGCTGGAGGAAGTGGTGCGCGTGCTGGTGCAGAACAAGTGGCCGTGGCGGCTGCATGCCACCTATGACGAGACCATTTCGCGCGCGCTGGATGTGTTCGAGAAGGTCAACCAGGACACGCCGCTGACCGGCCTGAACTGGTTCTTCGACCATGCGGAGACGATCTCGGACAAGTCGATCGACCGCATCGCCGCGCTGGGCGGCGGCATCGCCGTGCAGCACCGCATGGCCTACCAGGGCGAGTACTTCATCGAGCGCTACGGCGCGGCCGCGGCCGAGGCCACGCCCCCCATCGCCAAGATGCTGGATCGCGGCGTGAAGGTCTCGGCCGGCACCGACGCCACCCGGGTCGCCTCCTACAACCCGTGGGTGTCACTGTCGTGGATGGTGACCGGCAAGACCGTGGGCGGCACCCGCCTCTATCCGGCGCGCAACTGCCTGGACCGCGAGACCGCGCTGCGCATGTGGACCGAGAACGTGGCCTGGTTCGCCAACGAGGAAGGCAAGCGTGGCCGCATCCAGCTGGGCCAGTTGGCCGATTTCATCGTGCCGAGCAAGGACTATTTCCGTTGCAGCGAGGATGAGATCTCGTTCCTGACGTCGGAGCTGACCGTGGTCGGCGGCCGCGTGGTCTACGGCGCGGGCGAATTCGGGCCGCTCGATGACAACCCGCTGCCGCCCGCCATGCCGGACTGGTCGCCCACGCGCCTGTTCGGCGGCTATGCCTGGGGCGATCCCGACGGCGCCGGCCGCAATTCGCTGGGCTACCGCAACATGGCGGCCTGCGCTTGCGCCAGCAGCTGCGGGCTGCATGGGCATGACCACGCCAAGGCCTGGGCCTCGAACGCGCCCAGTTCCGACCTGCAGGGCTTTTTCGGCGCCCTGGGTTGTTCCTGCTGGGCAGTCTGAGGAGGCCGGCCATGAACGCGACCTTCCAATGGGAACAGCGGCTGGCCGGCCTGGCCCGGCCGTTGTTCGGTTCCCCCGCCGTGCGGTTCCTGGCCTACCTGGGCCTGTGCGCCGCCTATCTACAGGGCGGGCTGGTCAAGCTGACCGACTTTCCCGGCGCGCTGGCGGAGATGGCGCATTTTGGGCTGGCGCCGGGGCCGGTGTTCGCGGTGTTGGTGATCGTATTGGAACTGCTGGCATCCGCCATGATCCTGGTGGGGCGGTTGCGCTGGCTGGGGGCGCTGGCGCTGGCCGCCTTCACGCTGGTGGCCACGGGCATTGCGCTGCGTTATTGGGAAATGGCGCCCGGGCAGGAGCGCTTCATGGCCGCCAATGCGTTCTATGAGCATCTGGGGCTGGCGGGGGGATTGCTGCTGGTGGCGTGGCTGGATTTGCGCGAGCCGCGCCCGGACGGCGCGACCGCCTGACGGCGG
Organism: Achromobacter xylosoxidans; assembly: GCF_001457475.1. Lineage (NCBI taxonomy): Bacteria > Pseudomonadati > Pseudomonadota > Betaproteobacteria > Burkholderiales > Alcaligenaceae > Achromobacter > Achromobacter xylosoxidans. Next base: position 14,649 of record NZ_LN831029.1, read on the forward strand.
GCCGCCGCAGGCAAAAAAAGGCCCCGATTCCGGGGCCTTGTCGTTTCCGGGCGACGGGGCCGCTGCCCTCATCGCCCCGGCCGCGCCTTCAGGTCCGCCATTTCCTCCTGCATCAACTGGTGCGCATAGCGCGAGAACACGCTCACCAGCCGGGTGCGGGTATGGTACGGCGGGTACAGCAGCGCCACCGTGACCGGCACCGCCGGGCTGAAGGGGCGGACCTCGACGCCGTTGGCCTCGTATTCCTCGCGCGCGGCCAGCGGATTGATCAGCGCCACGCCCAGGCCGGCGCCGACCAGCGCACAGACGGATGAACCCAGGCCGGCCTCGGCCACCGTCTGGCGCTCGACCTTGGCGGCCTTGAAGACCGCGTCGATCTTTTCGCGCAGCGGCGTGGCGCTGGGGAAGGCGATGAAGGGTTCGCCGGCAAAGTCGGCGGGCTTGAGCTTTTTCAGCTTGGTCAGCCGGTGGCCCTTGGGCAGCACCGCCACGCAGTTCATGGTCAGCACCGGCTCGACCTGGATGCCCGGGCTGTCGCCCGACAGCATGGCCAGGCCGGTGTCGCAGAAGCCCGAGCTGATCCAGTTGTGCACGGCGCTGGCGTTGCCGGAATGGATCGAGACCATGACGTCCGGGTATTCGGTCTTGAACGCGGCCACGATGCGCGCCAGCAGGCCGCCGGCCAGGCGCGGCATGGCCGCCACGCTCAGGCGGCTGGCACTGAACGAGCGGATGCTGGCCGCCGCCGATTCCAGGCCGGCCAGGCCGATGAAGGTTTTTTCAACCTCTTGAAAGAAGCGCGACCCATCCTGCGTGGGGGTCAGGCGGCTGCCATTGCGATCGAACAGGGGAAACTGGGTGATTGCTTCCAATTGCGCGATTAAGCGGCTAACGTGCGGCTGCGAGGTATGCACTCGGCGCGCCGCCGCCGTCATGGATCCGGTCATCATGACGGCCCGGAAAGCCTCGATGTGTCGCAAGCCCATTCGTGTAATGGCCATATCAAATCCGTATAGAGGAATACCCGATTGGAACTGGATAAAACCATAACGCTAGTTGATACTTTTTGCCAGCCGCGGGGCTCATCGCGGGACGCGGCGGGCCGCCTGCAATCCGGCACCGCTGTTCGTGAACATAAACACGCGCCGCACGATCGGCGCCAAGGGAATACGATGAAAGCACTTGCCGCGATTTCGGTCGCCGCCGCCCTGTTCGGCAGCGCCGCCGCCCACGCCGAAGGCCCCAGCCGCCTGGACAAGATCCGCGATACCGGCGTGATCACCATCGGCCATCCCGAGACCTCGGTGCCGTTCGCCTACCTGGACGGCAACCAGAAGCCGATCGGCTACACCGTCGAGATCTGCCAGGAAATCGCCCAGCACATCAAGACCGCCCTCAAGCTGCCCAAGCTGGACGTGCGCTACAACCCGACCACGTCGGCCACGCGCATCCCGCTGCTGGCCAACGGCACCATCGACCTGGAGTGCGGCAACACCACCAACAACCTGGAACGCCACAAGCTGGTGTCGTTCGCGCCCACCACGTTCGTGGCGCAGGTGGTGCTGGTGGCGCGCAAGGACGGTGGCGTCGATCCCAACAACCTGGCGTCGTTCCGTGGCAAGACCATCGCCGCGCAGGCCGGCGGCCAGACCTTCAAGCTGATTTCGCGCCTGAACGCCGAGGGCAACCTGGGCATCAGCATGGCGCCCACCAAGGATACGGCGGAAACGCTGCTGATGGTGGAATCGGGCCGCGCCGCCGGTTCGGCCAATGACGACGGCATCGCCTATGGCGTGGTGGCCTCGTCCAAGAACCCGGACGTGTTCGTGATCGGCACCAAGGGCCTGGAGCTGGCGCCCTACGGCATCATGCAGCCCAAGGACGACCCGGCCTTCAAGAAGGTGGTGGACGACGCCGTGCTCGACATGATGAAGAGTGGCCGCGTCGCCGCGATCTACGACAAGTACTTCAATTCTCCGATCCCGCCCAAGCAGATCAACCTGAAGTACCCGATGAGCGACGCGCTCAAGCGCGCGCTGGCGCATCCAACCGACTCCGGCGATCCCAAGGCCTACGAGTAAGCCGGCATGCCGCGGCGCTCCATGACGGGGCCGCCGCGGGGCCGCGCGATCCAGGGCGCCGCCCGCCGGCGCCTTTTTCTTTCGTTGTCCACAGGTCCTGAAGCATGAACTACAACTGGAGCTGGAGCATCTTCCTGGAGATGTCGCCCGACGGCGTGCATACCTTCCTGGAGACGATCCTGATCGGCGTGGGCTGGACCCTGGCGCTGGCCCTGACGGCATGGGTGTTTTCGCTGTTGCTGGGGTCGTGCCTGGGCGTGATGCGCACCGCCTCGTCGCGCCTGGCCAATGCCATCGGCGCGACCTATGTCGAGATTTTCCGCAATGTGCCGCTGCTGGTGCAGATGTTCCTGTGGTATTTCGTGCTGCCCGAGCTGTTGCCGCACGCCTGGGGCCTGGCGATGAAGCAGATGCCGCAGCCCTGGGGCCAATTCCTGCCGGCGGTGCTGTGCCTGGGCTTCTATGGCTCGGCGCGGGTGGCCGAGCAGCTGCGCGCGGGCATCCAGTCGCTGCCGCGCGGCCAGTTCCAGGCGGGCACGGCGCTGGGCCTGACCGAGACGCAGGTGTACCGCTACATCATCCTGCCCGAGGCCTATCGCATCGTGCTGCCGCCCCTGACCTCGGAATTCATGGGCACGATCAAGTATTCGTCGGTGGCGCTGACCATCGGCCTGCTGGAACTGACCGGCCAGACCCGCTCGATGGCCGAGTTCAGCTTCCATATCTTCGAGGCCTTCACGGCCGCGACCGTGATCTACCTGATCCTGAACGGCATCGTGGTGCTGGGCATGCGCCTGCTTGAACGCCATGTGGCGGTCCCCGGCCTGATCGGCGCGGCGGCCAGGAACGGGCGCTAGGAATCGACATGGGCAAATTCGATTTCGACGTCATCGGCAGCGCGCTGCCGTACTTGTTCCAGACCGGCATGACGTTCACGCTGACCCTGACGCTGCTGGCGGCGGTGATGGGGCTGGCGCTGGGCACGGTGCTGGCCATGATGCGGCTGTCGCGCTTCAGGATCCTGTCGGTGCCGGCGGGCATCTACGTGAACGTGATGCGTTCGGTGCCGCTGCTGCTGGTGATCTTCTGGTTCTATTTCCTGGTGCCCTACATCGCCGCCTGGATCGTGGGTTCGCCCACGCCGCTGCGGGTGGGCGCGTTCAACTCGGCGGTGGTCACGTTCACGCTGTTCGAGGCCGCGTACTTCTGCGAGATCATGCGCGCCGGCATCCAGTCGATCGCGCGCGGCCAGGTATCGGCCAGCATGGCGCTGGGCCTGAACCACTGGCAGGGCATGCGCTACGTGATCCTGCCGCAGGCAATTCGCAACATGGTGCCGGCGCTGCTGACGCGGGTCATCATCCTGTTCCAGGACACCTCGCTGGTGTATGTGCTGTCGCTGACCGACTTCCTGGGCGCGGCCGCCAAGATCGGCCAGCGCGATGGCCGGCTGGTGGAACTCTATCTCTTCGTGGCGGTGGTGTATTTCGTGATCTGTTTCACGGCATCCCGTCTGGTCAAACGGCTGGAAAAGCGCGTGCGGGTGCTGCGCTAGGCGCCCAGGTTATCCACAGGTCCAACGATGCAACTCTCTTCGAAACCCCCGATGATCGAGATCAAGCAGGTCAGCAAATGGTATGGCGATTTCCAGGTACTGGATGATTGCAGCACCACCGTTGGCCGCGGCGAGGTGGTGGTGGTGTGCGGCCCCTCCGGCTCGGGCAAGTCGACGCTGATCAAGACCGTGAACGCGCTCGAACCCTTCCAGAAGGGCGAGATCGTGGTCAACGGCATCCAGGTGGGCGATCCGCGCACCAACCTGCCCAAGCTGCGTTCGGTGGCCGGCATGGTGTTCCAGCACTTCGAGCTGTTCCCGCACCTGTCGGTGACCGAGAACCTGTGCCTGGGCCAGGTCAAGGTGCTCAAGCGCGGCAAGGACGAGGCCCGCGCCCGCGCGCTGGCGCTGCTGGAGCGGGTCGGCCTGTCGGCGCACAAGGACAAGCATCCGGGCGAGCTGTCCGGCGGCCAGCAGCAGCGCGTGGCGATCGCCCGCGCCCTGTCGATGGACCCGGTGGTGATGCTGTTCGACGAGCCGACCTCGGCGCTGGACCCGGAGATGGTCAACGAAGTGCTGGACGTGATGACCGACCTGGCCGGCGAAGGCATGACCATGATGGTGGTGACCCATGAAATGGGGTTCGCCCGCCGCGTCGCCGACCGTGTGATCTTCATGGACGGCGGCAAGATCGTCGAAGACTGCCCGAAGGCGGCCTTCTTCGACGATGTCGAGGCGCGCGCGCCGCGCACGCGCCAGTTTCTTTCCAAAATTCTGCAGCACTGATCGTTATGACCCAGCGGATTTCCGTCGACTCTTCCAGCGCACTCGTCGACCTGCGCAGCGACACGGTGACCCACCCCACCGCCGCCATGTACGAGCGCATGCGCACCGCCCCGATCGGTGACGACGGGCTCGACGGCGACCCCAGCGTGCGCGCGCTGGAGGCCCACGTGGCGGCGCGCCTGGGCAAGGAAGCCGGACTGTTCGTGCCCAGCTGCACCATGGCCAACCTGCTGGCCGTGCTGGCGCAGACCCAGCGCAACGAGCAGGTGGTGCTGGAGTCCGCCGCGCACATGTACACGTCCGAGCGCGGCGCCGCCACCTTCACCGGCCTGTTCTACCAGGGCGTGCCGGGCACCGATGGCGCCATGGACCTGAACCGCCTGGAAGACGCGATGCAATCCGGCGGCCACAAGCTCAAGACCGCGCTGGTGGCGATGGAAACCTCGCACAATAACGCCGGTGGCGCGGTGCTGCCGCTGGACCACATGCAGGCGGTCCATGGCATGGCGCAGGCCTGCGGCGTGCCGGTACACCTGGACGGCGCGCGTCTGTTCAACGCCGCCGTCGCGCTGGGCGTGGCGCCGGCCGAGATCACGCGCCACGCCGACACGGTGTCGCTGTGCCTGTCCAAAGGGCTGAGCGCGCCGGTGGGCGCGGTGCTGACTGGCACGCGCCCGGTGATGGCGCGCGCCCGCATGCTGCGCCGCATGTTGGGCGGCACCCAGCGGCAGGCCGGCATCATGGCCGCGGCCGGGCTGGAAGGCGTGCAGACCATGGGCGACCGGCTGGTCGAAGACCACGCGCGCGCCCGTCGCCTGAGCGACGGCCTGAACCGCCTGGACCCGTCCTTGTCGGCGACGGTGCCGCAGACCAACATCGTGCAGGTCGAGACCGCCGATACCGGCATGACCAATGCCCATTGGGTCACGGCGCTGGAAAGCGCGGGGTTGCTGACGCGTCCGTGGGGCCGCACGCGGTTGCGCTGCGTGACTCACCGCCATATCGACGACGAGGATATCGACCGCGCCATCGAGGCCTTCAAAAAGGTGCTGGCAAGCCGCTGAATCGGCGGTTTTCGGGGGCGGGCGATGCGATAATGCAGGGATGTCCGCTACCCACCTCTCCAAGAAAGATTATCTCTGCGCGCTGGCGGTAGTGGTGATCTGGGGCCTGAACTTCGTCGTCATGAAGATCGGCCTCAAAGGCCTCTCGCCCATGATGCTGGGGGCCTTGCGATTCGCCCTGGCGGCGTTCCCCCTCATCCTCTTCGTACGGCCGCCGCGCCTGCCGTGGCGCTGGATCGCGGCCTACGGGCTGGTGCAGGGCCTGGGCCAGTTCGGCCTGCTGTTCACGGCCCTCAAGTTCGGCATGCCGGCGGGCATGGCCTCGCTGGTGATCCAGACCCAGGCGTTCTTCACCTTGTTGCTGGCCGCGCCGATGCTGCGCGAGCGCGCCCGGCCGCATCACTGGGCCGGGCTGGCGGTGGCCGCGCTGGGCCTGGCGGTGATTGCCGCCGGCCGGGGCGAAGGGCCGGGGCAGATGACCATGGTGGGTTTCGTGCTGACGCTGGGCGCCGCGTTCATGTGGGCGGTGTCCAATATCATCGTGCGGCTGGCCAGCCGCAAGGCGCCCGGCTACGATCCATTCGCCTTCATCGCCTGGAGCAGCGCCGCGCCGGTGCTGCCCTTCCTGGCGCTGGCGGTGATGGCCGACGGCTGGGACGCGGTGGCGGCCATGATCCTGGGCATCGGCTGGGGCGAGGCGCTGTCGGTGCTGTACCTGGCGGTGCTGGCCACCTTGCTGGCGTATACGCTGTGGACGCAGCTGTTGACGCGCCATCCGGCCGCCAAGATCGCGCCATTCTCGCTGCTGGTGCCGGTGGTGGGCCTGTGGGCCGCGTCCGCGGCCTTCGACGAGCACCTGCGGCCGCTGCAATGGGCGGGCGCGGGCTGCGTGCTGGCGGGCCTGGTCATCAACCAGGTCGGCGGGCGCTGGCTGCGCAACCGCTGACGGCGTTGCGCGGGTCCCCTGCCGCGCCGCTCACGCGGCGGCCCTCATTCTTTCTCGCTCCGTCATTTGGATGAGCGGCGCGTCCGTCGCGGCGCGCTACAGCTGTTCGAAATGCGCGTAGCGCTTGTCGGTGTATTCGCGGCGCGTGACCATTTCGGTGACCTCGGCCCCTGGCGGGCCGCGCCGCAACCATTCCAGCATGTGGTCCACCTGGTCGGGCGTGCCCTGCACCAGGGCTTCGACCGTGCCATCCAGCATGTTCTGCACCCAGCCGCGCGCGCCCAGCAGGTGCGCGCGCCTGACGGCCGCGTGGCGATAGCCCACGCCTTGCACGGTGCCGCTGACGGTGACATGGACGGTTTCTATATGGGTGTCTTGCATTGGAATTCCTTCGGATGATGCGCCGCGGCGCGCCGGTGCATTAGACGCTTCCGGCTACAGCGGATGATCGATAGGCCCCCCGGGCATCGAAGCGATACGTTAGAGCACATGTCAAAACGTGCCAACGGGAACGCCCGCAAGCAAAGCTTGGAGAAGCCATTATGGAAGAGACCAGTTTGTTGTCGGAAGCAGAAACAGCGCGCTACAGGGAACAGGGCTACCTGGCTCTGCAAGATATGTGCCCACAGGACGAGGTGGGCTATATCCGGCGCACGCTGCTGGAATTGTTCGCGAACAAGACCGGCTACAACGAGGGGGCGCAATACGACTTCATCAGCCGCGACGACCCGTCCAAGCCGGCCAAGTTTCCCAGTCTGCACGATCCGCGCCATTATGCCCCGGGCCTGCTGAAGACCGCCTATCACGAGCGCACGCTGGAGCTGGCGCGCCAGTTGCTGGGCGAGGACGCCGCGCTGTATGGCGAGCACGCGTTGCTCAAGCCGGCGCTGGTCGGGCCCGAGACGCCGTGGCACCAGGACGAGGCATTCCGTTCGCCGGATTTCGTCTACAACGAGTTGAGCATCTGGCTGGCGCTGCAACCGGCGACGCTGGAGAACGGCTGCATGCAGTTCATTCCGGGATCGAACAAGGGCGAGGTGCTGGAGCATCGGTCGCCCGGCGGCGACAAGACGCTGCATCCGCTGGAATGCTGCGCTGACTTTCCGCGCGACCAGGCGGTGGCCGAGCCGCTGCAACCCGGCGGCTGCACCGTGCACGATGCGCGCACGCTGCATTTCACCGGCGCAAACACCTCGCCGCAGCCGCGCCTGGCGTACATCCTGATCTACAACACGCCGCCGGTCTACAAGCCGGGGCGGCGCGAATTTCCGTGGCTCGAAGGCCGCTGGACCGACAGCCAGACCCGCAAGAAGGAATGGCATCGCCGCGGCGGCCTGGCGGTGGACGTGATGCGGCGCCTGCCGGGGGCGCGCCTGACCAGCCCGCGCTGGGTGGCGTGGGCCACGATACGGGCGGTCAGCAAGGTCTGGCCGAGGTAGCGGTCGGCACACAGTGGCCGTGAAAGCGGTCGCGACGAATGGGGGACACGGGGCCGGCAAGGGGCGCTTGCCGGCCCCGGCGCGTATACTGGGCGGCGCCGCGGGGCCCTGGCACCCGGCGTGGACGGCGGGCGCCCTGGTCGGCGCAGCGGGTTCGCGCGGGGCCGGTCGCCGCGCAATCGCGTTCCACTTTCCCCAGAAAAACAACCATGACCGCTGACCTCTCCACGATCACCTGCATCGAAGACCTGCGCGCGATTGCGCGCAAGCGCGTGCCGCGCATGTTCTACGACTACGCCGATTCGGGCGCCTGGACGGAAGGCACGTACCGCGCCAACGAAAGCGATTTCCAGAAGATCAAGCTGCGCCAGCGCGTGGCGGTGAACATGGAAGGCCGCTCGCTGCGCACCACGCTGGTGGGCCAGGAGGCGGTGATGCCGCTGGCGATTTCGCCGACGGGCCTGACCGGCATGCAGCACGCCGATGGCGAGATCCTGGCGGCCAAGGCGGCGGCCGATTTCGGCGTGCCGTTCACGCTGTCGACCATGAGCATCTGCTCGCTGGAAGACGTGGCCGCGGCCACCGGCAAGCCGTTCTGGTTCCAGCTCTACGTGATGCGCGACCGCGAATTCGTCGGCGACCTGATCGACCGCGCCAAGGCCGCTGGCTGCTCGGCACTGGTGCTGACGCTGGACCTGCAGATCCTGGGGCAGCGCCACAAGGACATCAAGAACGGGCTGTCGACGCCGCCCAAGCCGACGATCCGCAACCTGATCAACCTGGCGACCAAGCCGCGCTGGTGCCTGGGCATGCTGGGCACCAAGCGCCGCACTTTCGGCAACATCGTCGGCCACGCCAAGGGCGTGAGCGACCTGTCGTCGCTGTCGTCGTGGACGGCCGAGCAGTTCGATCCGCGGTTGAGCTGGGACGATGTGGAATGGATCAAGCAGCGTTGGGGCGGCAAGCTGATCATCAAGGGCATCCTGGATGTCGAGGATGCGCAGCTGGCGGCCAACAGCGGCGCGGATGCGCTGATCGTCAGCAACCACGGCGGGCGCCAGCTCGATGGCGCGATGTCCTCGATCGCGGCGCTGCCGTCGATCGCGGATGCGGTGGGGTCGAAGATCGAAGTGTGGATGGATGGGGGCGTGCGCTCGGGGCAGGACATCCTCAAGGCGGTGGCGCTGGGCGCGCGCGGCGCGATGATCGGGCGGGCGTTCCTTTACGGCCTGGGCGCATATGGGCAGGCGGGCGTCAAGCGCGTGCTGGAGATCCTGTACAAGGAAATGGATACGACGATGGCGCTTTGCGGGCGGCGCAATATCGAAGTCGGGGATCGGAGCATTCTGCTGCCGGGGACTTATCCCGTTTGAGCGTTTCTCTGATCGGCTGGAAGCCGGTGGGTCGCTGTTGCGGCTTGCCGGCTTTTTGTTTTCTGCTCGCGAATCTTTCTTCGTAGGTCGGCCGGCGCGGCGAGGGGCGGGCGGGGCGCGCCTACGATTGCGGTCCGGAGCCTTCGCTCCGGACTGCCCCATCGTCATCCTCGTTGCCGCCTGCGGCGGCTGCCTACGGATTCCCTCGGGCGCATCTACACGGCGCGCCCCGCCCGCCCCTCGCCGCGCCGGCCTGCATATGTCGAGAGTTGAGGCGTTGTTGGAGCGGAGGGGGCATGAAGAGTGTGTGTTGCCCGTCATGGTCGGCTGCGCGGGCAGCCGGCCATGACTTACGCGATGTCTTGTGGTGGCGCGATGTGCGCTGCGCGACGTTGACGCGGGGCTGGGTTGGCCCGGCCCGGCCTTGGGTGGGAAGAGGGGCGGTGTGGCTGGTCGTTTCAGTCGCGGTTGCCGGTGCCGAGGAATTGGCTGGGGCGCCTTAGCGCCGGGTCGAAGGGGTTGAGTTGGGCGCTGATGCCGGCGGCTTCGCGGCGCAGGATTTCGACGATGAGGGGCAGGCGTTCGTCGCTGATGCGTTCGACGGGGGCGGCGATGCTGAGGGCGGCGACGGTGACGCCGTTGGGGTCGTGCACGGGAACGGCCAGGCCGGCGATGTTGGGGAAGATGCCCTGGCCCTTGCTGCGGGCGTATTGGAGTTCCTGGCATTCCTTGATGCCGGCGCGCATGGTGATTTCGTCGACGAAACCGAGGTGGTGCAGGCGCGGGATGTTGAAGCGCAGGACTTCCTCGCGTTCGGCTTCGGGCAGGTTGGCCAGCAGCAGCAGGCCGCCCTGGCCCAGGCCGAGCGGGACGCGGCCGCCGATGTCGCCGGTGTGCGAGCGGACCGGGAAGGCGCCGTCGATGCGGTCCAGGCAGACGGCGTCGAAGCCGCTGCGCACCAGCAGGAAGATGGTGTCGTTGAGCATGCCGCTCAGGCGCAGCATGGCGGGGCGGTAGATCGCGCGCAGGGTCGATTGGTGGTTGCCGGCGTTGGCGGCGAGCGAGAAGAAGGCGACGCTGAGCTGGTAGCCCTTGCTCTGCGCGGGCTGTTCGACCATGCCTTCCTGCACCAGGCCTTGCAATACGCGATGGACGGTGGCCTGGGCCTGGCCGGTGCGGGCGGCGATGTCGGTCAGGCGCAATTTTTCGCCCTTGGCGTCGGACAGGACACGCAGCACGGCGAAGGCGCGTTGCAGGACGCCCTGGGCGCCGGCGTCGTCGGCGGCTTCTGATTTCTTCATTGTTCAATTCCGATAATCAAAATATACGTCTGTATTTTTATCAGGAAATTCAGCTATACGGAAATAATAAGTAGAAAATTCGATTATTCGGAAAACCCTAATTGACCGGTCTTTTCGGCCCCTCCTAGACTGCCCTGCATCGATTGCAACGCGGGCGGGTCCCGCGCACCGCGCCTTACCGGGCAGGGGGTTGGAATATGTCATTTCTGCGGCTGGACAACGTCTCCAAGAATTACGGCGACCTGCGGGTGGTCTCGGACCTGAGCCTGGCGGTCGAGAAAGGGGAATTCGTGTCCTTGCTGGGACCCTCGGGCTGCGGCAAGACCACCACGCTGCAGATGATCGCGGGCTTTGCCGATGTGACGCGCGGCAGCATCACGCTCGATGGCCGCGACATCACCCATGCCAAGCCGAACACGCGCGGGCTGGGCATCGTGTTCCAGAGCTATGCGCTGTTCCCGCACCTGACGGTGGCGGACAACGTCGCATTTGGCCTGAAGATGCGCAAGGTCGAGCGCGCCGAGCGCCAGGCGCGGGTGCGCGAGGCGCTGGCGCTGGTGAAGCTGGACAAGCACGCCGACCGCTTTCCGCGTGAACTGTCGGGCGGGCAGCGCCAGCGGGTGGCGCTGGCGCGCGCGCTGGTGATCCGGCCGCCGGTGCTGCTGCTGGACGAACCGCTGTCGAACCTGGACGCCAAGCTGCGCGAGGACATGCAGTTCGAGCTGCGCAGCATCCAGAAGCAGATCGGCACCACCACCGTGATGGTGACGCACGACCAGGCCGAAGCGCTGTCGATCAGCGACCGCGTGGTGGTGATGCAGGACGGCCGCGCCACGCAGGTGGATGCGCCCTACCGCATGTACGAGCATCCGCAGAGCGAATTCATCTCGCGCTTCGTCGGCAAGACCAACCTGCTGCCGGGCCGCGTGACGCGCTGCGGCACGCAGGCCGAGGTGGAGACCGGTGCGCTGCGCGTGCTGGTCGACGGCGCGGGCCTGCGCCACGGCGACAGTGTGCAGTTGTCGCTGCGGCCGGAGAAGCTGGTGCCGGTGCCGGCGGGCCAGGGCAAGCTGTCCTGTGTGGTCAGCACCCGCTACTTCCTGGGCAGCCAGTGGATGTACGGGCTGGATTCGCCGGTGGGGGCGCTGACGGTGCTCACGCCCAACGACGGCCGCCGGCCGCACGACGATGGCGAACAGATCGGCCTGGACTGGGCCGAGGGCGTGCTGCGCGTGCTGCCCGTCGCGGCCGTTGCCGAAGAGGCCTGACATGGCGACGCTGACCCAACCCGGCGCCGCCAGCGCGCCCAAGCCGCGCACCGACGGGCTGCTGGCCATCCTCGGTTCGATTCCGCTGGCGATCGTGTTCCTGACGCTGGTGCTGACGCCGCTGGCGTTGACGCTGGTGCTGTCGTTCCGCCCGTTCGACTACAGCGCGGGCATCCTGCCCGGGCACACCTTCGAACACTACCTGGCGGTGGTGACCGACAGCTATTTCCTGGAGATCTTCTGGCGCACATTCTGGATCGCGGGCGTGACCACGCTGATCTGCGTGCTGATCGGCGCGCCCGAGGCCTACATCCTGTCGCGCATGGGCAAGCCGTGGCGTTCGATCTTCCTGCTGGTGGTGCTGTCGCCGCTCTTGATCTCGCTGGTGGTGCGCGCCTTCGGCTGGAGCATGCTGCTGGGGCCGGGCGGGGCCATCGGCCGCGCGGCCGCGGCGCTGGGCCTGGGGCCGCTGCTGTACACGCCCACCGCGGTCATCATCGGCCTGGTGCACGTGATGCTGCCGTTCATGGTGATCCCGGTGTGGACCTCGCTGCAGAAGCTGGACCCGACCGTGGAGCATGCGGCGCTGTCGCTCAATGCGTCGCGCTTGCAGACGCTGCTGCGCATCGTGCTGCCGCAGGCCATGCCGGGCATCCTGTCGGGCAGCCTGATCGTGTTCGGGCTGTCGGCCAGTTCGTTCGCGATTCCCGCGCTGCTGGGCGGACGCCGCCTGAAGATGGTGGCCACGGTGGTCTACGACGAATTCCTGACCGAACTGAACTGGCCGCTGGGCGCGGCCATCGCCATCGTGCTGCTGGTGGTCAACGTCGTCATCATGATGGCGTACAACCGCGTGGTGGAACGTTCCTACCGGCGCAGCCTGGGTTGAGCGAGGACAGCGATCATGCAGAAGAACGGTCCCTTCGCCCTGCTCTTCAATGCCCTGGTGGTGCTGTTCGTGCTGGCGCCGCTGGCCATCGTGTGCCTGGTGGCGTTCACTCCCGAGTCGACGCTGACGGTGCCGACCACGCAGTTTTCGCTGCGCTGGTTCCACGCGGTGTTCGAGCATCCCAACTTCATGCAGGCGTTCCAGAACAGCCTGTGGCTGGCGTTCCTGTCGGCCAGCATCGCCGTGTGCCTGGCGCTGCCGGCGGCCATCGCCATTACGCGCTACCGCTTTCCGGGACGCGATGCGCTCAACGGCCTGTTCCTGTCGCCGCTGATGATCCCGCACCTGGTGCTGGGCGTGGCGCTGCTGCGCTTTTTCGCGCTGCTGGGCACCACCGGCAGCTTCGGCTGGCTGGTGTTCAGCCACGTGGTGGTGATCACGCCCTACGTGATGCGGCTGGTGATCGGCGCGCTGGTGGGCTTTGACCGCTCGGTCGAGCACGCCGCGCTGTCGCTGGGCGCGAGCCGCGCCACCGTGTTCTTCCAGGTGACGCTGCCGCTCATCATTCCGGGCGTGTCGGGCGGCTGGCTGCTGGCCTTCATCAACAGTTTCGACGAGCTGACCATGTCGGTGTTCATCACCGCGCCGTCGACCATCACCCTGCCGGTGCGCATGTACATGTATGCCACCGAGTCGATCGATCCGATGATGGCGGCCGTGTCGGCGCTGGTGATCGGCCTGACCGCGGTGACCATGCTGCTGCTGGACCGCGTCTACGGCCTGGACCGCGTGCTGGTGGGACAGAAATGACGATCAAGCCGGGTACGCAACAGGAGACCCCGCCATCATGGCAATACTGAAACGCCTGGCCGAAACGGCCCGGCCCGCCGTCGCCTTCACGCTGGACGGCAAACCCTGCACCGCGCTGGCCGGCGATACCGTGCTGACGGCGGTGCTGACGCAGGCCGAACGCCTGCGCGTGTCGGAATTCGGCGGCGGGCCGCGCGCCGGTTTCTGCATGATGGGCGCCTGCCAGGACTGCTGGATGCAGCGCGAGGACGGCACGCGGCTGCGCGCCTGTTCCACCTACATCGAAGCCGGCATGCGCCTGCGCAGCGCGCCGCTGCGCGCGGAATACGTGCCGGGCACGCTGGCGGCGGAGGGCGACGCATCATGATCCTGCCCGTGATCGTGGGGGCCGGTCCGGCCGGCATCCGCGCCGCGCAGACGCTGGTGGCGCAGGGCCTGCGGCCGGTGGTGCTGGACGAGGCGCCGCGCGCCGGCGGCCAGATCTACCGCCAGCCGCCGCCGGGCTTCGCGCGATCCAAGGCGGCGTTGTACGGCTTCGAGCACCGCAAGGCCGATGCGCTGCACCGCAAGATGGACGAGCTGGCGCCGCAACTGGACTACCGGCCCGGCAGCCTGGTGTGGAACGCCGAAGGCAAGACGCTCGATGTGCTGCGCGACGGCAAGAGCGCGCCCGTGCCCTACACCCATTTGATCCTGGCCACCGGCGCCACCGACCGCGTGCTGCCGTTCCCGGGCTGGCTGACGCCGGGCGTGTACACCCTGGGCGGTTCGCAGGTGGCGTTGAAGCACCAGGGCTGCGCCATCGGCGAGCGCGTCGCGTTCCTGGGCACCGGCCCCCTGCTCTATCTGGTCGCCTATCAGTACGCCAAGGCCGGCGCCCGTGTTGTCGCGGTGCTGGATACCTCGCGCTTCGCCGACCGCCTGGCGGCCTTGCCCGCCATGCTGCGCGCGCCGGGCCTGCTGGCCAAGGGGCTGTACTACATGGCCTGGCTGCGCGCGCATGGCGTGCCGATGGCCAGCGGCGTGCGGCCGGTGCGGGCCGAGGGCGAGACGCGCGTCACCGGGCTGGTCTACCGCCAGGGATCGCGCCAGCGGCGGGTGGATTGCGACGCGTTGGGCTACGGCCTGTCGCTGCGCTCCGAAACGCAACTGGCCAGCCTGGCGGGCTGCCAGTTCATTTTCAACGCGCGTGACCGTGCCTGGACGCCGCGCCTGGACGCGGCCGGACGCAGCAGCGTGGCCGGCGTGTACGTGGCTGGCGATGGCGCCGGCATCGGCGGCGCCGACGCGGCCGAGCTGGCCGGCGAGCGCGCCGCGCTCGCCTTGCTGGAGGATGCGGGCCATGCGCAGCCGGCGCAGCGGGCGCGCGAACTCGAAGCGCGCCTGGCCGCCAATGGCCGCGTGCGCGATGCGCTGGAGCGCGCCTTCCCGTTTCCCGAGGATTGGGCCGCCGCCATCGCTGACGACACCGTGGTATGCCGCTGCGAGGAAGTCACCGCCGGCACACTGCGCGCCGTGATCCATGGCACCGGCGCGCGCGAGCTGAACCGCCTGAAGGCGCTGACGCGCGTCGGCATGGGACGCTGCCAGGGCCGCATGTGCGGCGCCGGCGCGGCCGAAGTGCTGGCGCACGCCTGCGGCGCCGGACTGGACGGCGTCGGCCGCCTGCGCGGCCAGCCGCCGGTCAAGCCGATTCCCGTGGATATCGTCTATCTCGATCGCACGGAGAAGGACGCGCCATGAGCGAACGCATCGACACCGAAGTCGCCATCCTCGGCGGTGGCATCGTCGGCGGCAGCGCCGCGCTGTTCCTGCGCCGGCTGGGCGTGCCGGTGGTGCTGCTGGAGGCCGCGCTGTGCGGCGCCCGCGCCAGCGGCGTCAACTACGGCGGCGTGCGCCGCCAGGGCCGTGGCCTGGAGCAGATGCCGCTGGCGCGCCGCGCGCACGAATTGTGGGGCCAACTGCCGCAACTGATCGGCATCGACGGCGAATACGTGCGCTCGGGCCACTTGAAGTTGGCGTGCTCGGATGCGGACCTGGACGCCTTGCACGCCTATCGCGCGCAGACCCGCGGCTTCGGCATGAACCTGGAAATGCTGGACCGCGCCGCGCTGGCGCGGCGCTTCGGCTGGCTGGGCGCGCACGTGGTGGGCGGCTCGTTCTGTCCCGAGGACGGCCACGCCAACCCGCGCCTGGTCTCGCCCGCCTTTGGCCGCGCGGCCCGCGCGCTGGGCGCAGACGTGCGCGAATCGACCCGCGTCACCGAAGCGGTCCATGACGGCGACCGCTTCATCCTGCGCGCCGGCGACGCGCTGGAGGTGCGTTCGCGCTTCCTGCTCAATTGCGCCGGAGCGTGGGCCGGACGCTTCGCGCAGGACTTCGGCGAGAGCGTGCCCGAGACTTCCATCCATCCGCTGATGATGGTGACCGAGCCGCTGCCGCTGTTCATGGACGTCAGCCTGGGCATGCAGGGTGGCGGCATCTATGCGCGGCAGGTGGCGCGCGGCAATTGCGTCATCGGCGGCGGCCGCGCCGTGTCCGCCGGCCCCGATTACGCCCGTCCCGGCCGCGAGGCGCTGGGCCCGCTGATGGCCAACGCCGCGCGCCTGCTGCCGCCATTGCGCGGCGCGCAGGTCATCCGCTTCTGGACCGGGGTCGAGGGCAACATGCCCGACCACAATCCCGTGCTGGGCCCCAGCGCCACCGTGCCGGGTCTGTTCCATGCTTTCGGCCTGTCGGGCGCGGGCTTCCAGATCGGCCCCGCCGTGGGCGAAGTGCTTTCCGAACTGGTCGTTAACGGCCGGTCTTCCATTCCCATCGACGCCTTCGGCATCGGACGATACACGGGGACCGCTCACGGCGCCGTGGCTCGGTTGGGGCCTGTTCGTGAGCAAACGCTGGAGTCACCATGAAGCACAACAAACAGGGCGTTCGCCGCCCGTCCAAGGGGAAGTGGCTGCTGGGCCTGGCGCTGGCCGCGCTGTCGGCGGGCGCCATGGCGCAGCAGAAGACGCTGTACGTCGGCATGAACGGCGGCGACATGGAACGCGCCTTCACGCAGTACGTGTTCCCGGATTTCGAGAAGGCCAACAACGTCAAGATCGTGGTGGTGCCCGGCACCTCCACCGACGTGCTGGCCAAGGCCCAGGCGTTCAAGGACAAGCCGCAGATGCACGTCATGTTCCTGGACGATGGCATCATGGCGCGCGCCATTTCCATGGGCCTGTGCGAGCCGCTCAATGACGACCCGGTGCTCAAGGACCTGTACCCCACCGCCGTCATGAAGGACCGCATGGCCGCCGGCATCGACATCGGCATGACCGGCCTGGGCTACAACACCCGCCTGTTCAAGGACAAGGGCTGGGCGCCGCCGACCTCGTGGGTGGACCTGGCCGATCCCAAGTTCAAGGGCAAGGTGGTGTTCCAGTCGGCCTCGGGTAGCACCTTCGGCCTGCACGGCTTCCTGATGTTCAACCGCATCCAGGGCGGCAACGACCAGAACACCGAGCCCGGCTTCAAGCAGTGGCCGTCCACCATCGGCCCCAACGTGCTGGAATACATCCCCAATTCGGCCAAGCTGGCCGAGATGATCCAGTCCAACGAAGCCGCCATCTTCCCGCTCACGCCCACCGCCATCGCCCGCCTGAAAAAGCGCGACATCCCGGTGGAATACGCCCAGCCCAAGGAAGGCTCGGTGATCCTGATGGTGGCCGAATGCGTCATCGCCAAGAACAGCGAGCCGGAACTGGCGCAGAAGCTGGCGCTGTACCTGCTGTCGCCGCAGGCGCAGGCCAAGGCACTGGAAATGGGCGGCCATTTCCCGTCCAATAAGAACGTTCAACCGCCGGCCGGCACCGAAGAAGCGCTCAAGCGCTTCCAGGGCTACATGGCCAACGCCAAGATCCTGGACTGGGACCAGATCAACGCCACCCGTCCCGCCTTCAACGCGCGCTGGAACCGCACGGTCGAACGCTGACGTCAGGCGCGCCGCGCCGTCCGCGCATCGCGGGCGGCACGGCGCCGATCACACCCAGGGCGCGCGCGCCCGCAACGCAGGAGGCCAGGCATGCGGCTCATCATCAGGTCCGGCGGCGAATCGGCCATGGAAGAATGGCGCGAGCAGTTCAAGCGCCACGCGCCCGATCTGGAGATCGTCAGCTGGTTCGACGACGTCGACCCCGCCTCGATCGACTACGCCCTGGTCTGGGCCCCCGACCCCGGCCGCCTGGCAACCTTCCCCAACCTCAAGCTCATCATCAGCGCCGGCGCCGGCGTCGACCACATCGTCTCCGACCCCGCCTGGCCGCGCCACCTGCGCATCGCCCGCATGGTCACGCCGCGCACCGAAACCGAGATGGCCGAGTTCGTGCTGACCAGCGCCCTGATGCTGACGCGCGACCTCAAGCGCGCCATCGACCAGCAGGCCTGCCGCCACTGGGAACTGTACGACTCGCTGCGCGTGGCCGCCGACATGCGCGTCGGCATCATGGGCCTGGGCCACCTCGGCATCGCCGCCGCCCGCCTGCTGGCCAAGGTCGGTTTCCCCGTCAGCGGCTGGTCGCGCGGCGCCACCACCTTGCCCGACGGCCTGCCGTCCTACGCCGGCCCCGACCAGTTCCCCGAATTCCTGTCCCGCACCGACCTGCTGGTCTGCCTGCTCCCCGCCACCGAAGCCACCCGCGGCATCCTCAACCGCGACACCTTCGCCCACCTGCCGCGCGGCGCCAGCCTCATCAACGCCGGCCGCGGCAGCCACATGGTCACGCAGGACCTTCTCGACGCCCTGGACAGCGGTCACCTGCACCAGGCCTTGCTGGACGTCTTCGACCCCGAACCCCTGCCGCCCGAGTCCCCCCTCTGGACCCACCCCAACATCATCATCACCCCCCACTGCGCCGCCATCCCCGACCGCCAGGAACGCGCCCGCCACACCGCCTGGCTCATCACCGCCAACGAACGCGGCGAGGCCCTGCCCAACATCTACGACCCCGTTCGCGGCTACTGAAAACACCGCCAAGCACTTATCCACAGCCGGGGCGTTGCGCAAGAAAACCAAGGCCTGTGGAAAACCCGCTTTCCTCCCCCAGCGCCGGTAAAGTGAAATCAACAAGAGCCAGGAGCGCCGTGCCGAGGGGTGGGCGGGGCGTGTAGACGCGCCCGACGGAATCCGAAGGAGCCGCAGGCGACGAGGATGAGGATGGGGCAGTCCGGAGCGAACGCTCCGGACCGCAGTCGTAGCCCCGCCCACCCCTCGGCACGGCGCTCCTGGCGTCTAAAGAACGCCGCCCTCCACCAGCAAAAAAACTCCATCCACCCAACAAAAAAACCGCAAAATCTGCAAACCAAGGCCGCCTACATTGCTCCCCAAGGAGCCACGCAATTGAAACCCCAAACTCGCGCCACCTACGCCCACCGCCTGGACCCCGTCCTGCGCTGGCTGGCAAGCCACCCCGACGCCGACCCCGACCTCTACCAGTTGGCCGACCTGGCTTGCCTCTCGCCCTATCACTTCCACCGCGTCTACCGCGCCGTGATGGGCGAAACCGTGAACGCCACCGTGCAACGCATCCGCATGCATCGCGCGGCCGTCTCGCTGGGCAGCACCGGGGATTCCTTGCGTGACGTGGCGCAGCGCGCCGGCTATGAGTCGGACGCCGCCTTCAACCGCGCGTTCGGCGCGACCTTCGGCATCCCGCCGGGGCGCTACCGCGCGACCCGCTCCCGACCCTTCGACCCCAAGGAGCTAGGCATGTACCCCATCACCATCGAAACCTTCCCCGGCGCCGTGCTGGCCGCCCTGCCGCACCATGGCAGCTACCAGGAAATCGGCCCGGTCTTCACCCGCGCCTTCATGCTCGCGGCCAGCCGCGGCCTGGCGCGTCCCGAGGCCATCGGCTTCGGCGTCTACTTCGACGACCCCGAGCAGGTGCCGCCGGCCCAGTTGCGCTCGATGGCAGGCGTATCGGTCGCGCCCGACGCCGAGCTGGGCGACGAACTGGAACGCTTCGAGATCCCCGCCATCCGCTGCGCGGTGCTGACCTACACCGGCCCGTACAACGAGATGGACAAGCCCTACAACTGGATGTTCTCGGAATGGCTGCCCGCCAGCGGCATGGTGCCGGCGGACTTCCCCATGTTCGAGCAGTACCTGAACGACCCGCGCAGCACGCCGCCCGCGCAATTGCAGACGCGTATCTGCATGCCGTTGAAGTAAGCGCCGCAAGCCGCGCGATGGCCCGCGTTGACGCGGCCGTCGCGCGCGGCACGGGCGCGGCTTCGCGCCGCCGTTAGCCCAGCACGCTCGCCAGATATTGCCGCAGCCACGCATGCGCCGGATCGTCCTGGTAGCGCTCGTGCCAGTACAGCGACACCGTGATCGCCGGCAGGCTCAGCGGCGCCTTGAGCGTGACGATGCGCGCGCTGCCCGACATGGCCTTGGCGATGCTCACCGGCATCGTCGCGATCAGGTCCGAGGCCTCGACGATGAACGGGCACACCATGTAGCTCGACAGCGTCGCCACGATGCGGCGGCTGCGGTTCTGTCCCATCAGGATGCGGTCGATGGCCTTGCTGAAGTAGCGCGTGTGGGCCGCCAGGTCCAGGTGCCCGTAGCTCAGGTAGGCGTCCAGGTTCCAGCGCTTGCGCAGACAGGGATGGCCTTCGCGCACGATGCACACCGCCGGTTCCTGGTACAGGAAGCGCGTGCGCAGGTCCGGCGCCGGGTCCGGAAAGTAGCCGGCGATCAGTTCCACATGATTGGTGTCCAGCATGCTCAGGCCGTGCTGCGGCCGCGCCGGCACGATCAACAGCTGGAAGTGCGGTGCATCCACCGCCAGGCGCGGAATCAGCTTGGGCAGCAGCGTGTATTGCACATAGTCGGTGGCATAGAACGACAGGCTGCGGGCCGAGTGCGCCGGGTCGAACACCTCGCGCGTACGGGTGGCGCGGCGCCAACCTTCCAACAGCGGCAGAAAGCCCTGGTGCAGTTCGTGCGCGCGCTGCGTCGGCTGCCACGCGCCGCCTTCGCGCACCAGCAGCGGATCGCCGAACAGTTGCCGCAGACGGTTCATCGCGGCGCTCATGGCGGGTTGGCTGATGCCGAGTTGTTCGGCCGCGCGCGACACATTGCGGCAGGTCATCAATGCGTCGAAATGCACAAGCAGATTCAGGTCCGGATGCTTCACCGCCGCCTACCTATAAATGGCATCTATATCAATATAAACCGCAAGGACTGCTGGCGCGCGCCGCCCAGGCCTAGGATGTTCCCGTTGTTGCAGTGAACCCGGGGCAATGCCTCTCAGGCTCGGCATCCATGATCGGGCCGCAAGGAAGTTCTATCAACAAGGGGAAGTCATGAACGCAGCGTTCATTCGCAGTTGCTGTCTTGCATTGGGGGCGGCCGCGCTGGCCGCCGCCGCGCTACCGGCCCGCGCCGAGTGGCCCGACAAGGTGATCCGCATCGTGGTGCCGTTCGCGGCGGGCGGCTCGACAGACCTGATCGCGCGCAAGATCGCCGAAGGCATGGGCCAGCGCCTGTCGGCCAACGTCATCGTCGAGAACCGGCCCGGCGCCGGCGGCACCGTCGGCACCGAATACGTGGCGCGCCAGCCGGCCGACGGCTACACCATCCTGATGGGCTCGGTCAGCACGCACGGCAGCGCGCCCTGCGTGTATTCGAAGCTGCCGTACGACGCGCTCAAGGATTTCACGCCGCTGACCGTCGTCGCCACCATTCCCAACGTCATGTCGGTGAACCAGTCGGTGCCGGCCAACAACCTGCGGGAGTTCGTGGCGCTGCTCAAGAAAGAGCCCGAGAAATACTCGTTCGCCTCCAACGGCCAGGGCACCTCCAACCACCTGGCCGCCGAACTGTTCAAGAGCACGGCCGGCGTGTCGATGGTGCACGTGCCCTACCGCGGTTCGGGCCCGGCGTTGATCGACCTGGTGGGTGGCCAGATCAACATGATGATGGACGTGGTGATGACGTCCTATCCATACATCAAGGACGGCAAGATCAAGGCGCTGGCGGTGACCTCGCCGCAACGCTCGCCGATGCTGCCCGACGTGCCGACGGTGGCCGAGTCCGGCTACCCCGGTTACGAGGCGATGGTGTGGTTCGGCATGCTGGCCCCGGCCAAGCTGCCCGAGCCGCTGCGCGTCAAGTTGACCGATGCGCTGGCGCAGACGCTGCACGCGCCCGCCATGAAGGCCTATCTGGAACAACAGGGCGCGCAGGTCTCGGACGTGGCCGGGCCGGCCTTCGGCACCATGATCAAGAGCGAAATCGACAAATGGTGCGGCGTGGTCAAGCAGGCCGGCATCAAGCTGGACTGAGCGCGGCCGCGCCCTTCTTTTCTTTCAGGGAAGCACAAGCATGTATCGCATAGGGATAGACGTCGGAGGCACGTTTACCGACTTCACGATGATCGACGAAGATCAAGGCATCGTGCATTTTCACAAGGTGCCGTCGACGCCGTCGGACCCATCGGAAGCCATCGCCACCGGCATCGGGCAGATGCTGGCCAGTCACGGCGTGGCGCCGTCGCAGGTGTCGCACGTGGGCCATGGCACCACGGTGGCGACCAACCTCATCATCGAGCGCAAGGGCGCGCGCGTCGGCCTGATCACCACGCAGGGGTTTCGCGACGTGCTGGAGATCGGCCGGCAGACGCGGCCGCACCTGTACGACTACAGCGTCGGCAAGCCGCCGGTGGCGGTGCCGCGCGAGTTCCGCGCCGAAGTGGCCGAGCGCGTCAACGCGCAAGGCGAGGTGCTGACACCGCTGGATGGGGACGCGGTGCGGGCGGCGGCGCGGCGCTTTGCCGCCGCCGGCATCGACGCGGTGACCATCTGCTTTCTGCATGCCTACCGCAACCCGGCGCACGAGCAACAGGCCGCGCGCATCGTGGCCGAGGAAATGCCCGATGCGTATATCAGCCTGTCGTCTGACGTGCTGCCGGAATTTCGCGAATACGAGCGCCTGTCGACCACGGTGCTGAACGCCGCTGTGGGGCCGAAGATGGCGCGCTACCTGGAACGCTTCCTGCAGCGCGTGCGCGAGCTGGATATCGGCCACGAGCCGCACACCATCCATTCCAATGGCGGCCTGATGTCGATCGCCACGGTGCGCCAGTATCCGGTGCGCACCTGCCTGTCAGGGCCGGCCGCTGGCGTGGTGGGCGCGGCCGCGGTGGGCCGCGCCATCGGCAGCCTGAACCTGGTGACGTTCGACGTCGGCGGCACCAGCACCGACGTGTCGCTGATCTGCGATGGCCGGCCGCTGTTCACCTCGCATCGCCAGGTGGCGGGCTATCCGGTGAAGACGCCGATGGTGGACATCCACGTGATCGGCGCGGGCGGCGGCAGCATTGCCTGGCTCGACGACGCGGGCGCGTTGAAGGTTGGGCCGCATAGCGCCGGCGCGGTGCCGGGACCGGTGGGCTATGGCCGGGGCGGCACCGAGCCGACCATCACCGATGCCGAGATCGCGCTGCAGCGCCTGAATCCGGTGGCGCTGCTGAACGGCCGCATGCCGGTGCATGCCGAGGCCGCGCGCCAAGTGATCGACGAACGCGTGGCGCGGCCGCTGGGGCTGACGCGCGAGGCCGCGGCCGAAGGCATCCTGCGCATCGCAGCGGCCAATATGAGCCGCGCCATCCGCGCCGTGTCGACCGAGCGCGGCTACGACCTGTCGCAATTCGCCCTGTATGCCTATGGCGGCGCGGGGCCGCTGCACGCGGTCGAGGTGGCCGAGGAATGCGGCATCCCCACGGTGATCGTGCCGCAGGAGCCGGGCACCATGTGCGCGCGCGGCATCCTGCTCAGCGACATCTCGTTCGACTTCGTGCGCAGCGAGATCGCGCTGGCCAGCGCGGAAAGCTGGGACGGCGTATCGACGATCTTCGACGGGCTGCGCGATCAGGCCGAGCGCTGGCTGGAAGAAGAACGCGTGGAACCGGCGCTGCGCCTGTACCGCAGCGCCATCGACGCGCGCTACGAGGGCCAGAACTTCGAAGTGCAGGTGGCGCTGGACGATACCGGCGCCGGCGGCTACGCCGAGTTCGCGCGCCGCTTCGCCGAGGCGCACGAGCGCGAATACGGCTACACCGTCGACGACCGCAAGGTGCAGATCATCAACTGCCGCATGCAGGCGGTGGGCCAGGTGGTGAAGGCGCCGCTGGCGCCGCGCCAGGTCGATGGCACGCTGGACGGCGCACGCATCGGCGAACGCCGCGCTTACTTCGGCGAGCGCCACGGCTGGCTGGATACGCCGGTCTATGACCGCGACCGCGTGCCCACCGGAGTGCGCTTCAGCGGCCCGGCGCTGCTGGAGGAAATGAGCTCGACCACCGTGGTCGGCGCCGGCCAGGACGTCGAGGTCGACGCCTACGGCAACCTGATCATCCGTTTGCAAGGAGGCTCCCATGCGTGAAGCCCATCAAGCCAATCAAGACAGCGGCGTTGCCCTGGCCGATCCGGTCGGCATGGAGGTGTTCTGCAACCGCCTGCTATCGATCACCGAAGACATGAACAACACGCTGGTGCGGGCCTCGTTCTCGACCAACATCAAGGAACGCAAGGACTGCTCGGTGGCGCTGTTCGACGCCGCCGGCCGGCTGGTGGCGCAGGGCACGCAGATTCCGCTGCACCTGGGCTCGCTGGACGGCGCCATGGGCGCGATCCTGCGCACCTTTGGGGCCGACCAGATCCGTGACGGCGACGTGTTCATCTGCAACGACCCCTACCTGGCCGATGGCAGCCACCTGCCCGACATCAACATCGTCACGCCAGTGTTCTGGGAAGGCACGCTGCGCTTTTTCGCCGCCAACATCGCCCACCATTCGGACGTGGGCGGCGCGGTGCCCGGCTCGATCGCCGGCGGCCTGAAGTCGATCTTCGAGGAAGGCATCCGCATTCCCGCCAGCCGCATCGCGCGCGCCGGCGAGGTGGACGAAGATCTGCTGCGCCTGATCTGCGCCAACACCCGCGACCCCGAGGAACGGGTGCTGGACCTGCGCGTGCAGATGGCCACCAACCGCCGCGGCGCGGCCGCCGTGCAGGGCCTGATCCGGCAGATGGGGCTGGAGGCGGTGCTGCGCTCGGTCGAGGACGTCATCACCTACACCCGCCGCCGCCTGCTCAACCGCATCGGCGAGCTGGCGCAGGGTAGCTACACCTTCCGCAGCGACCTGGACGACGACGGCATGGGCGGCGATCCGGTGCCGATCCAGGTGACGCTGACGGTCAGCCGCGACCGCCTGCATTTCGATTTCGAGGGCTCCGGCAAGCAGGCGCGCGGCGCCATGAACCTGCCGTTCAACGCGCTGCGAGCCTGCGTGTATTACGCGGTCAAGGCGCTGCTGGATCCGGACCTGGCGCCCAACGCCGGCCTGTTCGATCCGATCAGCGTGTCGGCGCCGGTGGGCACCATCACCAACCCCGAGCATCCGGCGGCGGTGGGCGCGCGCTCGATCACCGCGCAGAAAGTGGCGGGCGCGATCTTCGGCGCGTTCCGCGGCCTGCTGCCGGCGGAAAAGACCATGGCGTCCAGCAACGACTGCTGCCCGGCCATCGTGTTCTCGGGCCGCTGGCGCGAGCGCGCCGGCCACTTCGTGTACCTGGAAACGCTGGGCGGCGGCGCCGGCGCGCGCTTCGATGCCGACGGCATGGACGCGGTGCACGTGCACATGACCAATACGTCCAACCTGCCGGTGGAGGCGCTGGAAAACGAGTATCCACTGCTGATGGACGAGTACGCCATGATCCAGGATTCCGGCGGCGCCGGCCGCACCCGCGGCGGCATGGGCATCGCCAAGCAGATCCGCGCGGTCGGGCCCGGCATCGTGTTCTCGGCGCGTTCCGACAGCCATACCGTGGGCGTGGCCGCGGGAGTGGCGGGTGGCGCCGATGGCCGTCGAGCTCGGCTGGTGCGCAATTTCGGCACGCCCGCCCAAGAGGAACTGTTCTCCAAGACCGCCAACATCACGCTGGCGCCGGGCGAGAGCGTGCGCATCGAGACCCCGGGCGCGGGCGGCTATGGCCCCGTGGCCGAGCGGGCCCGCAACCGCATCGAGCGCGACCTGGCCGACGGCAAGATCAGCCCGGCAGCGGCGCGCGCGGCCTATGGCTACGAAGCCCCCGCTACGCCACGTTGAGCGACATCGAGTACTTCATCTTGTCATGCGGAAAAGTGGTGATCGTGGCCAGCAGCAGCACCCCGCCGCTGCCGTAGTAGCGGCGGGTGATGACGAAGCCCGCCGTCTGCGGTTCGACCTGGAGCTGTCTGGCGATCCCCGCCGCGATGGGCGTGGCCGAGAACTCCTGGTTGACCTCGTGGATGCGGTTGCCGAAGTGGTCCTCGATCAGCCGCAGCAGCGAAATGCGCGGCTGGATGTCGGCGCGCAGGTCGGAATGCGCCGGATCGGCGTAGATCAGCGTGCACGCCACCGGCGTGTCCTGGTCGCCCAGCGTCTTGATGGAGTTGATGTGCAGCCACGGCTGGCCGGGCTCGGCGCCCAGGCTCTCGGCCAGCCGCTTGGTGAGCTTGACGGTGCGCACGTCCTGCACCAGCAGCGCGGCGTTGCGCGCGTATTGCAGCAGGTCCGGGAACTGCGAGATGCGTTGGGTGAAGCGGGTGCTGGCGTGGGCGGTCTCGACGCGCGTGCCGACGCCGGGGCGGCGCGACACCATGCCGGCCACCGTCAGCATGCGGATGGCCTCGCGGATGGTGTGGCGGCTGGCGCCGAATTGTTCGCACAGTTCGTGTTCGGTCGGCAGCAGCGTCATGACCGGATAGCGGCCGCTGCCGATGTCGCGCGCCAACTGCTGGTAGATGCTCTTGTAGCGCGGGCCGCCAGCCTCGTCGTCCGGCCCCGTGGCCTGGC
This sequence comes from Achromobacter xylosoxidans, assembly GCF_001457475.1. Classification (NCBI taxonomy): domain Bacteria; kingdom Pseudomonadati; phylum Pseudomonadota; class Betaproteobacteria; order Burkholderiales; family Alcaligenaceae; genus Achromobacter; species Achromobacter xylosoxidans. Next base: position 41,045 of record NZ_LN831029.1, read on the forward strand.
CGCGGGCCTCGCGCGCGGCGGCCGGGTCGGACGCGCGTTCGGAGGATCGGGTCATGGGGGTGGCTCCTTTTCTCGTTCTATCGGGGTTTGTACGGACAATAACCCATTGACAGGGCCTGCCCCGCGGATCCATTATTTGTCCGGACATTCATGTACGGACAAATTGTACGGCGGACATGAGGTCGCGGGGCAAGCGGGTCCGCATTTTTTTCTGCGGCGAGTCCATCCCCGGATTCAGGCAGCACCGGCAGTTCTTGCAGTTCTCTTCCAATAAACGGGGGTTTTCATGGGCAAGGTACTCGCAGTCCTGGCGGCGGCCACGGTGGCCGTCGGCGTATGCGCCACGGCGCAGGCGCAGCAGAAATTGGTGGTGGCCGGCTACGGCGGCTCGTTCGAAGACATCATGCGCAAGGACATCTTCCCGCCCTTCGCCAAGCAGCATGGCGTCGAGCTGGATTACGTGGCCGGCAACTCCACCAATACGGTGGCGCGCCTGCAGGCGCAGAAAAGCAACCAGCAGATCGACGTGGCCATCATCGACGACGGCCCGATGTATCAAGCCATCGCGCTGGGCTTCTGCGCGCCGATCCAGGGCCTGCCGGCCGACGATATCTACGGCACCGCGCGCTACAAGGACGACAAGGCGGTTGCCATCGGCATCGTCGCCACCGGCATCATGTACAACAAGAAGGTCTTCGACGAGCGCAAGTGGGCCGCGCCCACCTCGTGGAAGGACCTGAAGGATCCCAAGTACAAAAAGCAGCTGGTGGTGCCGCCGCTGAACAACACCTACGGCCTGCACACGCTGGTGGAATACGCCCGCGAGGGCGGCGGCGGCGAGAAAAAGATCGACGCCGGCTTCAAGACCTTCAAGGACGAGGTCGGCCCCAACGTGCTGGTGTACGAACCGTCGCCGGGCAAGATGACCGAGCTGTTCTCCAGCGGCCAGGCCACCATCGCCGTGTGGGGCAGCGGCCGCGTCAAGGCCTTCGCCGACACCGGCTTCCCGGTGGGCTTCGTCTATCCGCAGGAAGGCGCCTACGCGCTGCTGTCGTCGGTGTGCCCGGTGGCCAAGCCCAATGCCAATCCGCTGGCGCAGGCCTTTGTCAATTACCTGGTCAGTCCCAAGGTGCAGGAGCAGCTGGCCAGCGCCTACGGCTACGGCCCCGTCAACAAGCAGGCCAAGGTGGCCGACGATCCGCGCGTGCCGCTGCCGATCGGCAAGCGCGCCACCGACCTGATCGTGATCGACTGGGACACCGTCAACCAGAACCGGGACGACTGGAACAAGCGCTGGACGCGTGAAATCGAGCGCTGAGGTTTCGTACACCAGCACGCAACGGCGGCGCGGGCGCGCCGCCAGCGGGAGCATCCATGAGTTATCTCGTATTGAACCGCCTGTCCAAGCGCTACGGCGACCTGACGGCGGTCGAGGACCTGAGCCTGTCGGTCGAACGCGGCGAATTCATATCGCTGCTGGGGCCGTCGGGTTGCGGCAAGACCACCACGCTGCAGATGATCGCCGGGTTCGTCGAGCCCAGCGGCGGCAGCATCGTGCTGGACGGCAAGGACGTCAGCAGGACGCCCGCGAACAAGCGCGGGCTGGGCATGGTGTTCCAGAACTACGCGCTGTTCCCGCACATGACGGCGGCCGAGAACGTGTCGTTCGGCCTGGAGATGCAGCGGGTCGGCAAGGACGAGCGGCAGGCGCGGGTGGCCGAGGCGCTCAAGCTGGTGGGCCTGTCGCATCTGGCCGATCGCCACCCGGCGCGCATGTCGGGCGGCCAGCAGCAGCGCGTGGCGCTGGCGCGGGCGCTGGTGATCCGCCCCAGCGTGCTGCTGCTGGACGAGCCGCTGTCGAACCTGGACGCCAAGCTGCGCGAGGAAATGCAGCTGGAACTACGCAGCATCCAGCGCACCGTCGGCACCACCACCATCCTGGTGACGCACGACCAGTCCGAAGCGCTGGCGCTGTCCGACCGCATCGTGGTGATGAACCAGGGCCGGGTCGAGCAGGTGGCCGAGCCGTTCGCCGCGTATGAAGGGCCGTCGAACCGCTTCGTCGGCGGCTTCCTGGGCAAGGCCAATGTATTCACGCCCTCGCCGCAGTCTTATGACGGCGAGGTGCGGGCGCGCATCGGCGAGGCCCACATCGCCATGGACGGGCAGCCCGTGCCGCAGGGCGCGGTGATCGTGCGGCCGGAAAAAATCCTGTTCGCCGAGGCCGGCGCCTGTGCCCTGCCCGGCCGCATGAAGACGCGCGTGTTCCAGGGCAACCACTGGCTGTGCCAGGTCGAGACCTCGGTGGGCGAAGTCATGGTGATCCGCCAGAACGATGGCGTGCCGGTGCCCGCCGAGGGCGAGACCGTGCACCTGCGCTGGCGCGCGCAGGACATGTGCGCGGTGGCCGGCCAGGAGCCGGCAAAATGAGCGCGCGCGCCAACCCCTGGCTGCTGAGCGCGCCGGCGCTGGCGGTGTACGCCACCTTCCTGGTGGTGCCGATGGCGCTGGTGCTGCTGATCAGCTTCTTCGACTTCCAGTTCTACGGCGGCATGCAGGCCACCTTCACCTGGAAGAACTACATCGAGATTTTCAGCGACGGCTATTACTACGAGATCTATGCCCGCACCTTCGGCGTGGCGGCGCTGGTGACGCTGGCATGCCTGGTGCTCGGCACGGCCGAGGCCTACGTGCTGTCGCGCATGGCCAATCCGTGGAAGGGCCTGTTCCTGATGGTGGTGCTGGGGCCGCTGCTGATCTCGGTGGTGGTGCGCACGCTGGGCTGGGCGCTGCTGTTCGGGTCCACCGGTCTCATCAACAAGGCGCTGATGGGCATCGGCCTGGTGTCCACGCCGATCGACCTGATGTACAGCAACCTGGGCGTGGGCATCGCGCTGACGCACGTGCTGGTGCCGTTCATGGTGATCGCGGTGTGGGCGTCGTTGCAGCGGATCAATCCGTCGACCGAGGCCGCCGCGCTGTCGCTGGGCGCCAGCCAGTTCACCGTGATCCGTCGCGTGATCGTGCCGCAGGTCATGCCGGGCATCCTGTCGGGTTCGATCATGGTGTTCGCGATGGCCGCCAGTTCCTTCGCCACGCCGGCCATCATCGGCGGCCGGCGCCTGAAGAACGTGGCCACCGCCGCCTACGACGAGTTCCTCAACACGCTCAACTGGCCGCTGGGCGCGGCGCTGGCGGTGGTGCTGCTGGTGGCGACCGTGGTGGTGCTGCTGTCGGCCAACCGGCTGATCGAGCGTCGCTATGGCGCGGTCTTCAATCCGTCGGGGGCCTGACATGAACTTTCGCAACGGCCCCATCGGCCTGCTGTTCCACACCATCTTCATCCTGTTCATCCTGGCGCCGATCGTGATGGTGTGCGCGGTGGCGTTCACCTCGGAGGGCTTCATCTCGCTGCCCAGCGGGGGGCTGTCGCTGCGCTGGTTCCGCGCCATCCTGGACAACCCGCGCTTCATCGAGGCGTTCTGGTTCAGCCTGGGGCTGGGCACGCTGTCGGCCACGCTGGCGATCGCGCTGGCGGTGCCGAGCGCGCTCGCGCTGGCGCGCAACCGCTTCCGCGGCCGCGAGGCGCTGGTGGCGTTCTTCCTGTCGCCGCTGATGATTCCGCACGTGGTGCTGGGCCTGGCCTTCCTGAAATTCTTCACCACGGTGGACCTGGCCGGCACCTACGTGGGACTGGTGGTGGCGCACGTGATCCTGGTGATGCCCTATGCGCTGCGGCTGGTGCTGGCCTCGGCCACCGGCATCGACCCGGCGCTGGAACGCGCGGCGCAGTCGCTGGGGGCTTCCCACTGGACGGCGTTCCGGCGCGTGGTGCTGCCGCTGTTGCTGCCGGGCGTGGTCAGCGGCTGGGTGATCGCCTTCATCACCAGCTTCGACGAGCTGACCATGTCGATATTCATCGCCTCTCCCTCCACCACCACGCTGCCGGTGCGCATCTTCCTGCACATCGAGGACACCATCGACCCGCTGGTGACGGCGGTGTCGGCCGTGCTGATCTATGTGACCATCATCGCCATCTTCATCCTGGACCGCCTGGTCGGCCTGGAAAAGCTGTTTGTCGGAAAGGGACGCTAATGACGGAAGAAATACAACAGGCGCCGCGCGCGCCGGCGCATCGCGGCGTCTACGACGCCGTGGTGATCGGCGGCGGCCTGGTCGGCTCGGCCGTGGCCTACGGGCTGCGGCGCGAACTGGACCACGTCGCGGTATTGGACGAAGGCGACGTGGCCTACCGCGCCTCGCGCGGCAACTTCGGCCTGGTCTGGGTGCAGAGCAAGGGCATGGGCCTGCCGCGCTACGGCGTGTGGACCATGACCTCGGCCGGCGCCTGGCCGCAGTTGGCGGCCGAGCTGCGGGAGCAGACCGGCGTGGACGTGCACCTGGAACAGCGCGGCGGCCTGCACGCGCTGTTGAGCGACGAAGAGATGGAAGCGCGCGCCACCTTCATGCGCACGCTGCTGGCGCAGCCCGGCATGGCGCAGTACGACTGGAAAATGCTGGACCGCCACGAGCTTGCCGACATGGTGCCCGGCATCGGCCCGGAGGTGCGCGGCGCCACCTGGACGCCGGTCGACGGCATCGCCAATCCGCTCAAGCTGCTGCGGGCGCTGCACATGAGTTTTGCACAGCGGGCTGTGGATTACCTGCCGCGCTGCCCGGCGCAGCAGGTCCGCCAGCGCGACGGCGTGTTCGAGGTGACCACGCCCACCGGCACGGTGCGGGCGCGCAAGCTGGTGCTGGCCAGCGGCCTGTCGAACAAGGCGCTGGGCGAACAGGTCGGCCTGGCGGTGCCGGTGCGGCCGCAGCGCGGCCAGATCGTGGTGCTGGAGCGCACCCGCCGCCTGCTGGAAACGCCGCTATCGACGCTGCGCCAGACCGACGAAGGCACCTGGCTGATCGGCGATTCGCAGGAAGAGGCCGGCTATGTGGACAACCAGGTGGGCTTGCCGATCCTGGGCACGCTGGCCGACCGCGCCGTGCGCACGCTGCCCGCCTTGCGCGAGGTGCGCGTGGTGCGCAGCTGGGCCGCGCTGCGCGTGATGTCCAAGGACGGTTTCCCCATCTATCAACAATCCGAGACGTGCCCCGGCGCCTTCGTCGCCACCTGTCACAGCGGCGTCACCCTGGCGGCCGCGCACGCGCTCAAACTGGCGCCCATGATCGCCGCCGGCCAGCTGGCCGACGACATGGCGCCCTTCTCGACCCGGAGGTTCCATGTTCAAGAGGCTTGACGAGGCGCAGCGCCAGGCGCAGGGCGCGCCGGTGCGGGTGACGGTGAACGGCGCCGAACTGCAGTGCCGCGCCGGCGACAGCGTGGCCGCGGCGCTCTTTGCCGGCGGTATGCAGGCCTGTCGCGACACCGCGGTGGGCGAAGTGCCACGCGGCCCTTATTGCATGATGGGCGTGTGCTACGACTGCCTGGTCACGATCGACGGCCAGGCCAACCAGCAGGGCTGCATGACGGCCGTGCGTGACGGCATGAAGATCGAGCGCCAGCTTGGCGCGCGCAAGGTGCAGGCATGATCGAGACGACGCAATGCGATTTGCTGGTGGTGGGCGCGGGCCCCGCCGGGTTGGCCGCCGCCACCACCGCCGCCCGGCTGGGGGTGGACACGGTGCTGCTGGATGAGCAACCCGCGCCGGGCGGACAGATCTACCGCGCCATCACCACCACGCCGGTCACTGACCGCGCGGTGCTGGGACCGGATTACTGGCACGGCGCCTCCCTGGTCGAGCCGTTCCGGCAGTCGGGCGCGCGTTATGTGCCGGGCGCGACCGTGTGGGCGGTGGCCGAGCGCACCGCGCCCGAGCCGCAGCGCGGTTTCGAGGTGGCGTATTCGGTGGCGGGCGAAGCGCGCATCCTGCATGCGCGGCGCCTGCTGCTGGCCACCGGCGCGCAGGAACGGCCGTTCCCGATTCCGGGCTGGACGCTGCCCGGCGTCATCACCGCCGGCGCGGCGCAGATCTTGCTGAAGTCCGCCGGCGTGGTGCCGGCCGACCGTACCGTGCTGGCCGGCTGCGGCCCGCTGCTGTACCTGGTGGCCTGGCAGTACCTGAACGCCGGCGTCAGGGTCGACGCGCTGCTCGAAACCACGCCGGCCGGGCGCCTGCGCCAGGCCCTGCCCAAGGTGTGGGATTTCCTGCGCTCGCCGTATCTGGGCAAAGGGCTGTCGCTGTTGCGCGCCGTCAAGGCGGCGATTCCCATCATCAAGGGCGTGACGGCGCTGGAAGCGCTGGGGCAGGACAAGCTGGAAAGCGTGCGCTACACCACCGCGGCGGGAGAAACCAAGACGCTGCCTGCACAGCAGCTGATGCTGCACCAGGGTGTGGTGCCCAACGTCAACCTGTCGCGCGCCATCGGCGCCGAGCATCGCTGGAACACGGCGCTGGACTGTTGGGAGCCAGACGTGGACGAGTGGGGCCTGACCTCGGTGGACGGCGTAGGCATGGCGGGCGATGGCGCCGGCATCGCCGGCGCGCTGGCGGCTGAACAGCGCGGCCGGCTGGCGGCGTTGCAGGCCGCGCATCTGCTGGGCCGCATCGACGCGGGGCGGCGCGACAACGAGGCCGCCGCGCCGCGTGCCGCGCTGGCGCGGTCGGTGCGCGGACGCGAGTTCTTCGATGCCCTGTACAAGGCGCCCGAGACCTTCCGCCGCCCCACCGGCGACACCATCGTCTGCCGTTGCGAGGAAGTGACGGCGGCGCAGGTGCGCGACACCGTCAAGCTCGGTTGCAGCGGTCCGAACCAGATGAAGGCCTTCCTGCGCTGCGGCATGGGGCCGTGCCAGGGACGCTTCTGCGGCCTGACGGTGTCGGAGATCATCGCCGAGGAACGCGGCGTGCCGGTGCCGGAAGTGGGCTACTACCGCCTGCGCTTTCCGACCAAACCGCTGACGCTGGGCGAGCTGGCGTCGCTGCCGCAGACCGACGAGTCGCGCCAGGCGGTGGTGCGGCTGAAGAAATAGGAGCCCGCCATGACGGACGCTTCGCGCTCGGCCGCCGTCATCATCATCGGCGGCGGCCTGCACGGCAGTTCGGCGGCGTTGCACCTGGCGCGCGCCGGCGTGCCGGCGCTGGTGATCGAGAAGAACTACGTCGGCCGCCATGCCTCGGGCGTGAACGCCGGCGGCGTGCGCACCCTGGCGCGGCACCTGGCCGAAGTGCCGCTGGCGCTGGCCTCGCGCGAGCTCTGGTACCGCATCGGCGAACTGGTCGATGACGACTGCGGTTTCGAGCAGCACGGGCAGGTGCGCGTGGCCGAGAACGAGGCCGACGTGGCGGCGCTGCGCGCGCGCCTGGCTACCATGCAACAGCATGGCTACACGCACGAGCAATGGATCGATCGTGACGAATTGCTGGCGATGATTCCCGCGCTGGCGCCCACGGTGCGCGGCGGCCTGATCGCGCGCGACGACGCGGCCGCCGACCCCTACCGCACCACGCTGGCGTTCCGCCGCAAGGCCGCCAGCCTGGGCGCGCGCTTCCTGGAAGGCGTGCGGGTCCTGCGCACCGCGCATGAAAATGGCCAGTGGCGGATCGAGACCGACGCCGGCACCTACACCGCGCCGCAGGTGCTCAACTGCGCCGGCGCCTGGGCCGACCGCATCGCCGCCGAATGGGGTGAGCCGGTGCCGCTGGCCGCCATCAGCCCGATGATGCTGGTGACGCTGCGCATGGATCATTTCCTGGACGCGGTGGTGCTGGGCACCGGCCGGCCGCTGTCGTTCAAGCAGCGCGCCAACGGCACGGTGCTGATCGGTGGCGGCCGCCGCGCCTGGGTCGATCGCGACGCGGAATGGACCGAGCTGGATTTCCGTTCGCTGGCCGAGGGCGCGCGCACGGTGTGCGACCTGTTTCCGCATATGCGGCACGCCATCGTGAACCGCGGCTGGGCCGGCATCGAGGCCGCCATGCCCGACGAGATTCCGGTGATCGGCCGCAGCCGGCGCCATGACCGCGCCTTCCACGCCTTCGGCTTCTCGGCCCACGGCTTCGAGCTGGGCCCGATCGTCGGCCGTATCATGGCCGATCTGATCACCACCGGCGCGACCGACCTGCCGATCGCGCCGTTCGCCATCGACCGTTTCACCGGCGCCACGGGCGCGCCGGCATCCACCCCCAAGGAGCAGCACCCATGACTGATATCGTGCGCAAGGATTCCAACGAACGCCTGAGCCGCATCGTGATCCACGGTGACACCGTGTACGTGGCGGGCGTGACCTCGTCGGCCGAAGGCGGCATCACCGCGCAGACGCGCGACGTGCTGGCCAAGATCGACGGCTACCTGAAGCGGGCCGACACCGACAAGACGCGCCTGCTGTCGGTGCAGATCTGGCTCAAGGACATCGAACGCGACTTCGCCGGCATGAACGCGGTGTGGGCCGAGTGGGCGCCGGCCAATGCGCTGCCGACGCGCGCGACCTGCGAGGCCAAGCTGGCCTCGCCCGACCTGCTGGTGGAGATCATCGTCACGGCCGCCAGGCGGCCGGGTTACGTCGGCGGGCCGATGTCGGAAGCCTGATCCCGCCGGGCGAGTCAGCGGGCCGGCGTCTGGAAGCTGACCTGACCCGGACGGCCGGGCAGGTTGAGCGTGGCGGTGGCCGGCGGCGTCGTCGCCACCACCTGCCCGGCGCGCAGCACCATCAGGCGCGTGGCGCGCAGGCGCAGCGCTTCGACCGGGTCGCGCGCCTGCAGCAGCACCAGGTCGGCGCGCTTGCCCACTTCCAGCCCGGTCTCGTCCAGGCCCAGGATCTTCGCCGGCGTGGCTGTGACGGCCTGGAAACAGGCGCGCATGGCGTCCTGGCCGGTCATCTGCGCCACGTGCAGGCCCATGTGCGCCACTTCCAGCATGTCGCCCGAACCCAGGCTGTACCAGGGGTCCATCACGCAGTCGTGGCCGAACGCCACCGGCACGCCGGCGGCCAGCAGCTCGGGCACGCGCGTCATGCCGCGGCGCTTCGGGTAGGTGTCGTGGCGGCCTTGCAGCGTGATGTTGATGAGCGGGTTGGCGATGGCCGACACGCCGGCCTCGCGCATCAGCGGGATCAGCTTGGACACGTAGTAGTTGTCCATCGAGTGCATCGAGGTCAGGTGCGAGCCCGTGACGCGGCCCTGCAAGCCCAGGCGCTGCGTGTGATAGGCCAGCGTCTCGATGTGGCGCGACAGCGGGTCGTCGCTTTCGTCGCAGTGCATGTCCACGCGCAGGCCGCGTTCGGCGGCCAGTTCGCACAGGATGCGCACCGATTCGGCGCCGTCCTGCATGGTGCGCTCGAAGTGCGGAATGCCGCCGACCACGTCCACGCCCATGTCCAGCGCGCGTTTCAGGTTGTCGAGCGCGCCCGGCGCGCGCAGCACGCCGTCCTGCGGGAAGGCGACCAGTTGCAGGTCCAGGTACGGCTTGACCTTCTCGCGCACGTGCAGCAGCGCTTCCACCGCCAGCAGGCGCGGATCGCAAACGTCGACGTGCGAGCGGATCGCCAGCAGGCCGCGCGCCACCGCCCAGTCGCAATAGGCCAGCGCGCGCTCGACCAGCGCTTCCTGCGTCAGCAGCGGCTTGAGTTCGCCCCACAGCGCGATGCCTTCGAGCAACGTGCCCGACTGGTTCACGCGCGGCAGGCCGAACGACAGGGTCGAGTCCATGTGGAAGTGGGCGTCGACGAACGGCGAAGTCACCAGCTGGCCGGCGGCGTCGATGGTCTGCGCGGCCTCGGCCTTCAGCGCCGGTTCGAGCGCCGCGATGCGGCCCTGGGCCACGCCGATGTCGATGTGCTGGCGGCCGTCCGGCAGCGTGCAGTTCTTGAGGATCAGATCGAGCATAGTCAAACCTTGTGGATTACCGTTCGCCCTTGCGGTAGGGCTTCATCAGGGCCTGCGGGTAGGCGGCGCGGCGCGCCATCACCACCAGGGCCAGGATGGACAGAATATAGGGCAGCATCAGGTAGACCTGATAGGGCAGCTCGGGCAGGCCCGGCAGCGCCGCCCCGCCCTGCTGCAGCCGCAGTTGCAGCGCGTCGAAGAAAGCGAAGATCAAGGCGCCCAGCAGCGCCTTGCCGGGCCGCCACGAGGCGAACACCACCAGCGCCACGCAGACCCAGCCGCGGCCGTTGACCATGTTGAAGAAGAAGGCGTTGAAGGCCGCCAGCGTGAGGAAGCTGCCGGCCACGCCCATCAGCGCCGAGCCGGCGACGATGGCGCCCATGCGCAGCCTGGTCACCGACAGGCCCTGGCCCTCGGCGGCGGCGGGGTTCTCGCCCACCATGCGGATCGCCAGGCCGACCGGGGTGCGGTTCAGCACCCACGCCAGGATCGGCACCGCGGCCAGCGCCAGCAGCGTCATCGGCGTCTGCCCGGCCAGCACCGGGCCGATCAGCGGAATGCCGTCCAGGAACTTCATCTCGGCGAACGGCGTGATCGTCGGCGGCGTGTTCACGCTGGGGAAGGTGACGCGGTAGGCGAAGTAGCTCAGGCTGGTGGCCAGCAGCGTCACGCCCAGCCCCGAGACGTGCTGCGACAGGCCCAGCGGCACCGTCAGCACCGCGTGCAGCAGGCCGAACACGGCGCCCGCCAGCGCGGCCGCCAGCACGCCCACGTACAGCGGCGCGCCCAGGTACACCACCAGCCAGCCGGTGAAGGCGCCGGCGGCCATGATGCCTTCGATGCCCAGGTTCAGCACGCCGGCGCGCTCGCACAGCAGCACGCCCAGCGTGCCCAGGATCAGCGGCGTCGCCAGCCGCAACACCGCGACCCAGAAGGCCGCGGAACTCAACAGGTCCATCCATTCCATGGCGTGCTCCTCAAGCCCGGTTGCGACGCAGGCGGTACTGCGCGAACAGCGTCGCGACCAGCATGGCGAGCAACGACGTGGCGACGATGACGTCGGCGATGTAGTTCGGCACCGCGATGGCGCGGCTCATGCTGTCCGCGCCCACCAGCATGCCGGCCACGAAAATGCTGGCCAGGATCACGCCCAGCGGATGCAGGCCGGCCAGCATGGCCACCACCACGCCGGTGTAGCCATAGCCCGGCGACATGTCGAGCGTGACGTAGCCGGTGCGGCCGGCCACCTCGATGGCGCCGGCCAGTCCGGCCAGCGCGCCCGACAGCATGGCCGTGCCCAGCATCACGCGATTGACCGGCAGGCCCAGGAAGCGCGAGGCGTGCGCGTTGGCGCCGACCGCGCGCATCTGGAAGCCGAACACGGTGTAGCGGTTCAGCAGCCACAGGCCCAGCGCCAGGCCGGCGGCCCACAGCAGCCCGGTGTGGGCGCGGGTGCGCTCGATCAGCTTGCCCAGCTCCAGGTCGGGGTTGAGCGCCACCGATTGCGGCCAGCCCATCGCCATCGGGTCCTTCATGGGACCGTCCAGCATCATCGAGACGAACAGCAGCACGATGAAGTTGCCCAGCAGCGTGGTCACCACTTCGTCCACGCCCAGGCGTGTCTTGAGCAGCGCCGGGATCAGCAGCAGCAAGGCGCCGGCCAGCGCCGCCGCCAGCATCATGCCGCCGAACAGCGCCGGCAGGGGCAGGTCGAAGCCGGTGCCGTCGTGCAGGCCGCCCACCGCCACGGCGGCCAGCGCGCCCAGGTACAGCTGGCCTTCGGCGCCGATGTTGTAGAAGCGCGCGCGAAAAGCCACGGCGCAGGCCAGGCCGGTCAGCATCAGCGGCGTGGCGCGCGTCAGGGTTTCGGACAGCGCGAACTTGGAGCCGAACGCGCCTTCGAACAGCAGCGCGTAGGTGCGGCCCACCGGCGCACCGGCCCAGGCCACCAGCAGCGTGCACACCGCCAGCGTAAAGAGGATGGCCGCGATCGGGGCCAGGGCCAGCGCGGCGCGGCTGGGCTCGGGGCGGCGTTCCAGGATCAGTTTCATTCGAGAAATGCTCAGTAGAGGGGGCGCGGCGTCAGGCGCGCGTGCCCGTCATGGCCAGCCCGACGGTGGCGGGCGTCCATTGCGCGACCGGCTTGTCGGCGACCAGCTTGCCGCCGCACAGCACCGCGATGCGGTCGGCCAGCGCGAAGATCTCTTCCAGGTCTTCCGACACCAGCAGGATGCCGGCGCCGCGCCGGCGCGCGGCCAGCAACTGCTCGCGCACGTAGGCCACCGCGCCGATGTCCAGACCCCAGGTGGGCTGGTCGGCGACGATGAAGCGCGGTTCGCGCGCCAGGGTGCGGCCCAGGATCAGCTTCTGCATGTTGCCGCCCGACAGGCTGCGGGTGCGCACATCCAGCGAAGCGGCGCGCACGTCGAACTGCCTGGCCAGCGCCGCCGCATAGGCGCGGCCGGCCTTGGCGCGGATCAGCCCGAAGCGCGAGAAGCGCGGGTCCTTCAGATCTTCGACAATGGCGTTTTCCCACAGCGGGCTGTCGCCGATCATGCCTTCGCCGTGGCGGTCCTCGGGGATGCGGCCCACGTGCGCGGCGGTCCAGCCGGCCGGCGTGGTGGGCGCGGCGGCGTGTTCGGGGCCCAGGCGGATGGTGCCGTCGGCGGGCTGGCGCAGGCCGGTCAGCACCGACACCAGCGCCTGCTGGCCGTTGCCGGCGACGCCGGCGATGGCCACGATCTCATGCTTGTGCACCACCAGGTCCAGGCTGTCCAGGCGCGGCGCGCCGCCGCGCGGGTCGCGCACGGTGACCTGCGACAGCGTCACCACCGGCGCGGCCTGGCCGGCCGCCGCCATGGCTTCGGCGTGCGGCATGGCGACCTTGCGGCCCACCATCAGCTCGGCCAGCTCGGCCGGCGTGGTGGCGGCGGTCTCGCGCTCGGCCACCAGCTTGCCCTGGCGCAGCACCGCGACGCGGCGCGACACGGCCATCACCTCGTCCAGTTTGTGCGAAATGAAGATGACGGCCAGGCCCTCGTCGACGAAGCCGCGCAGCGTGGCGAACAGGTCCTGCACTTCCTGCGGCGTGAGGACGGCGGTGGGTTCGTCCAGGATCAGCACCTTGGCGCCGCGGTACAGCGCCTTGAGGATCTCGACGCGCTGCTTCTCGCCCACCGACAGGCTGCCGACGCGCGCGTCCGGATCCACCCCCAGGCCGAAGCGCTGGCCCAGCTCGACCAGGCGGCGGCGCGCCGGGCCGCGGCCCGAGGCCAGCTTCCACAGCGATTCGGTGCCGACCATGATGTTGTCCAGCACGGTCAGGTTGTCGGCCAGCGTGAAGTGCTGGTGCACCATGCCGACCCCCGCCGCCAGCGCGGCGTCGGGCCGGCCCGGCGGCAAGGGTTGGCCGAAGACTTCGATGCTGCCGGCGTCGGCCACGTAGTGGCCGAACAGGATCGACACCAGGGTCGATTTGCCGGCGCCGTTCTCGCCCAGCAGGGCCAGCACTTCGCCTTGCGCCAGCGTCAGCGAGACATCGTCATTGGCCGTCAGGCTGCCGAAGCGTTTGGTGATCCCTGCCAGCCGCAGGGCGAGAGGCGCTTGATTCATCGTGCCGACGACTTGGGTTCTTTGTCGTTGACCTGCACGCTGAAGCTGCCGTCCAGGATGGCCTTCTGCCTGGCCTGCACCTTCGCGATCAGGTCGGCGGGGATCTTGCTTTCGAAGGTGCCCAGCGGCGCCAGCGACGAACCCTTGTATTTCATCAGCGAGTACTGGCCGAAGTCGGCGGCCTTGAAGGTGCCGGCCTTGACCTGCTTGAGCGCCTCGTCGATGGTCGGCTCCATGCTCCACAGCGCCGAGGCCACCACGGTCTCGGGGTACTGCGGCTGGGTGTCGATGACGTTGCCGATGGCCAGCTTGCCGCGTTCCTTGGCGGCGTCCGACACGCCGAAGCGCTCGGCGTACAGCACGTCCGCGCCCTTGTCGATCATGGCGAAGGCGGCTTCCTTGGCCTTCGGGGGATCGAACCACGAACCGATGAAGGTCACGGTGAATTCGGTCTTGGGGTTGATTTCCTTGGCGCCCTCGATGAAGGCCTGCATCAGGCGGTTCACTTCGGGGATGGGGTAGCCGCCCACCAGGCCGATCTTGCCGGTCTTGCTCATGCCGGCGGCGATCATGCCGGTCAGGTAGGCCGGTTCCTGGATGTAGTTGTCGAACACCGAGAAGTTGGGCTGCTGCGGCTTGCCCGAGGAACCCATCAGGAAGGCGGTCTGCGGGTAGTCCTTGGCCACCTTGCGGGCGGCGGCCTCGACCGCGAAGGCCTCGCCCACCACCAGCTTGTTGCCCTGCTCGGCGTACTGGCGCATGACGCGCTCGTAGTCGGCGTTGGTGACGTTTTCCGAGAACGTGTATTCGATTTCACCCCGGTCGCGCGCGGCGGTCAGCGCCTTGTGGATGCGCGACACCCATTGCTGTTCCACCGGCACCGTGTAGATGGCGGCAACCTTGGTCTTGGCGGGCGCCTGGGCCTGGGCGCCGGCCGACAGCAGCAGCGCGCCGGCGGCGGCCGCGGCCAGCTTCAGCAGGCCACGGCGGGCGATGCCGCCGGCGGCCGGGAGGGAAAGGGATTTCATGCGCAAGTCTCCTTCGCGAAGAGGGATAGGAAATGGGAGGGATGGCGGCGATGTCCGGACGTCGCGGTGCGGCACGCGTGGGCGGGCGGGGTCGAAGGCGTGGGATCGGTCATCGGATGGGGGGAGCGCCGGGGCGGCGCGCCCCATCCGAATGGGCGGGTTCGCGGCCAGTCCTGGCGAAGCAAGTTGTATGCCATGGGGCAATCCCGCGACAAGTCGGGGGAATCCTGATGGCCGGGCGGAATTATAGGCACCCCGGCGGGGAAACGTGGCACCAGGATGGTGCGCACCGTCGCGGTGCGTGGACACTTTTCGGCGTGGAACAGCCTGTTGCGGCTGAAAAGGGCCCGAAAGGCCCTGGAAGCCTATCGCCATGCGGCCATCGGCGCGGCCGCGGGCCTAAAATTCCCTGCATAGCGCCGCGTCCTTGCGCGGCAAGCCGGAATCCATCATGCAAGACATTCAATTGCTGCTCGAGCAGTACGGCGGCTGGCTCGTCTTCGCCAACGTGCTGGTCGAGCAGGCGGGCCTGCCCGTGCCCGCCTATCCCATGCTGATCGCCGCTGGCGCCCTGGCCGGCGCGGCCGGCTGGCTGGTGCCGTGGCTGGCGGCCACCGTCGCCTGTCTGCTGGCCGACTCGCTCTGGTACGCGGCCGGCCAGCGCTACGGCTCGCGCCTGCTGGGCGTGATCTGCAAGATGTCGCTGTCGCAGGATTCCTGCATCCGCCAGACCCAGCGGCTGTATCTGCGCATCGGCGTGCGCGCCCTGCTGGTGTGCAAGTTCCTGCCCGGCGCCGGCGCCCTGTCCACCGTGATGGCCGGCCTGACCGGCACGCCGTACCGCCGCTTCCTGGCGTATGACCTGGTGGGCGCCATGATCTGGGCCGGTTCGGCGCTGCTGCTGGGCGGGCTGTTCCACAGCGTGGTCAACGACGTGCTGGACGTGCTGGGCACCTACGGGCCGATGGGCCTGGCCCTGCTGGCCGCGGTGCTGGCGCTGTACATCATTGCGCGCGCCCTGCGGCGCTGGATCCTCAAGCGCAACCTGCGCGTGATTCCGCGGCTGTCGGTGGACGAGCTGATGCAGTGGCGCCAGGACGGCCGTCAGGCGCTGGTGTTCGACGTGCGCCCCGAGGCGGTGCGCGAGGAAGACCGCATTCCCGGCGCCATCGCCGTCGACCTGCGCGCGCCGCTGCCGGCCCTGGAAGCGGGCAGCGAGGAGGCCGACATCGTGGTCTATTGCGCCTGCCCCAACGAGGTCTCGGCCGCGATGCTGGCCGCGCGCCTGCGCGCCGCCGGCTATCCCAACACCTGGGCCCTGCGCGGCGGCTACGAGGCCTGGGCGCGGCACGCGCATCCGGCCTGACGACGTGCCGCGGCGGCGTCTGTCCGAGCCATGGGCGCCCGCGCGGTTGCGGCCCGCGCCCGGCGCCGCCACGGGCGCATAATGGCTCCATCGGCCCGCGCCTTTGACGGGCCAGGGAGACAGGCATGAAGTTGTTGTTCTTGGGCGCCGGCGGTACCGGCGGCTATTTCGGCGGCCGCGCCGCCCAGGCGGGCGCGGACGTGACCTTCCTGGTGCGCGAGGCCCGCGCCGCGCGCCTGCGCGAGCAGGGGCTGCGCATCGAAAGCCCGTTCGGCGACGCCACGCTGCAACCGCAACTGGCCACCGCCGACACGCTGAAGGGCTTCTACGACGTGGTGGTGCTCAGCTGCAAGGCCTATGACCTGCAAAGCGCCATCGACGCCATCCGTCCCGCCGTCGGCCCAGACACCGCGGTGCTGCCCATCATGAACGGCGTGCTGCAGTACGACGTGCTGGACCGCGAATTCGAGCCGCACCGCGTGCTGGGCGGCCTGTGCCAGATCAACGCCACGCTCGGCCCCGAAGGCCAGGTGATCCACCTGGGCAAGCACGCCAGCATCGTCTTCGGCGAACGCGCCGGCCCGGCGCGCAGCGCCCGCTGCGAGGCATTGGCCGAGGCCCTGGCCGGCGGCGAATACGTCAGCCGCCTGAGCGAAAACATCTACCAGGACATCTGGGAAAAATACGTGTTCCTGACGACGCTGGCCGCCGCCACCTGCCTGATGCGCGGCACGGTCGGCCAGATCGCCGCCACCGACGACGGCGCCGACATCGTGCGCGGCCTGCTGCGCGAATCGCAGGCGGTCGCCGCCGCCAGCGGCCACGCGGTGCGGCCCGAGGCCGACGCCAATGCGCTCAAGATCCTGACCGACCCGTCCCAGGCCATGACCGCCTCGATGTTCCGCGACCTGCGCCAGGGGCTGCCGGTCGAGGCCGACCACATCGTCGGCGACATGGTGCGGCGCGCGCGCACGCTGGGGGTGGATGCCACCACGCTGCGCACGGCCTACGCGCATTTGCAGGTCTACCAGGCGCAGCGCGCGGCGGCCTGATGGCGGTGACCCGGGCCCATTGGTGCATGGATTGCAAAAAACTCTTCCACGCCCGTGGGTTCCTGGATCCGATCCGGCCGAATAGTATGGGTTTGCCTGTGCTCCGGACCGCACAGCGCCGCACGTCGCGGCCACCGTCCGGGGCCCACCTTCCAGGAGCAAGACCATGAAAATCGCATTGATCGGAATCACGGGCCGTGTCGGCTCGCGCGTGGCGGACGAGCTGCTCAAGCGCGGCCACCAGGTCACGGGCATCGCCCGTAACCTGGGTGACGTCAACGCCCAGCCCGGCCTGACCATCGAACAGGGCGATGCCACCGATCCGCAGGCGCTGACGCCGCTGCTCAAGGGCCATGACGCCGTGGTCAGCGCCTCGCGCTTCGTGTCGGCCGACGCCAAGCCGCTGCTGGCCGCCGTCAAGGACGCCGGCGTGCCGCGCCTGCTGGTGGTCGGCGGCGCCGGCAGCCTGGAAGTGGCCCCCGGCAAGATGCTGATCGACACGCCGGAATTCCCCGATGCCTACAAGCCCGAGGCGCGCGCCGGCGTGGTATTCCTGGACGTCTTGCGTCAGGAAAAGGTGCTGAACTGGACCTTCCTGTCGCCGTCGGCGCTGTTCGAGCCGGGCGAACGCACCGGCGCCTTCCGCCTAGGCGACGACAGCCTGCTGGTCGATGCCGGCGGCAAGAGCTGGATCTCGATGGAAGACTACGCCATTGCCCTGGCCGACGAGATCGAGACCCCCAAGCACTCGCGCCGCCGCTTTACCGTGGGCTACTGATCCCGCCCGCTCCGGATCGCCCGACGCGGCTCCTTGGACACAAGGGGCCGCGTCATTTTTCAGGCGAAAGCCGCAATGGCGGCAGGGTCGAATCGGCCGGTTTTGTTTGTAAACTGGCAAACCGCCAGCCGGCGTCACGATCCCCCGAGTAGTCAGTATGAGCATGAAGTTCAAATCGTTGGCCCTTTGCCTGCTGCTGGCCGCCAGCTGTGTGGCGCCGGCCCAGGCCGCCGCGCCGCAGTCCAACAAGGACATCGTGGTGGCGTTTTTCCGCATGATGTTCCAGGACCGCGACATCGACGAGGCGGTGCGCCTGTACGTCGGCAAGAACTACATCCAGCACAACCCCTACATGCGCGATGGCGTCGAGCCGATGGTGGACTTCTTCCCCCATTACTTCGAGCAGCATCCGCAGGCCAGCGTCGACATCAAGCGTGTCATTGCCGAGGGCGACCTGGTGATGATCCACAACCTGTGGCGCGAATCCCCCGAAGACCGCGGCCAGGCCGTGGTCGACATCTTCCGGGTCGAGAACGGCAAGATCGTCGAGCACTGGGACGTCAGCCAGGAAATCCCGGAAAACCCCGCCAACAAGAACGGCATGTTCTGAGACCGGTAAATCATGTCCGCCATCGAACCCGTCGACCTGCCACGCGCCTACTTGCTGCTGAACCACGGCCCCACCGTGCTGGTCACCAGCGCCCACGGCGCCGAGCGCAACGTCATGGCCGCGGCCTGGGCCATGCCGCTGGATTTCAGCCCGCCCAAGATGCTGGTGGTGGTGGACAAGAACACCTACACCCGCGCGCTGATCGAGGCCTCCGGCGAATTCGCGCTGTGCATCCCGTCGCGCGCGCAGGCCCAGGCCACCTTGCAGGTTGGCTCGCACTCGGGACGCGACGAAGACAAGTTCCAGGCCAGCGGCCTGGCCACCTTTCCCGCCCGCAGGATCGGCGCGCCGCTGATCGAAGGCTGCCTCGGCTGGCTCGAATGCAAGGTGGTGCCCGAGCCGCACAACCAGCAGGCCTACGACCTGTTCATCGGCGAGGTGGTGGCCGCCTGGGCCGCGCCCGACGTGTTCTCCGGCAATCGCTGGCATTTCAACGACGACGCGCGCCGCTCGGTGCACTACGTCGCGGGCGGCTCGTTCTTCGCCACCGGCGAAGCGTTTTCAGTCGCTGATCCGGAGTAAGCCCATGCGCCGCGTCTACCTTGCCGGCTTCGACGTGTTCCTGCCCGACGCGGTGGCGCATGGCGAGCGGCTCAAGGCGCTGGCGGCCGCGCACGGTTTCGAGGGACTCTACCCGCTGGACAACACGCCGCCGCCCGGCCTGTCCGGCGCCGCGCTGGCGCAATGGATCTACCAGGCCAACGTGGCGATGATCCAGCGCGCCGACCTGGTGATGGCGAATCTCAATCCATTCCGTGGCGCCGAGCCCGATTCGGGCACGGCCTTCGAGGTCGGCTACGCCATCGCCCTGGGCAAGCCGGTGTGGGGCTATACGTCGCAGGCCGGCAGCGTGCGTGAGCAGGTCGCCGTGGGCGTGGCCGCCGACGACGCGGCGCGCGCGGTGGACGCGCAGGGCTACACGGTCGAGGACTTCGGCTTGAACCTGAACCTGATGCTGGCCTGCAGCGCCCGCATCGTGGTGGGCGACGCGGCCGACTGCCTGGCCCGCATGGCGCGCGGCTAGGGCGCCAGCGGCGCCCCGTCGGCGCTGGCCGTCGTCCCGGGCCTCAGGCCGCGCCGGCGCGGCCGGGCTTGCGCGCCGTGGCGCGGGGCCGGGCCTTGACGCTGGCGGTCGGCGTGCCCAGGTATCCCATCACCGCATCCACCACCGCCCCTTCCAGTTGCCGCGGATCGAACCCGGCTGGCGGCTCCAGCGCCACCGCGTGTACCAGCGACTCCATGATGCGCAACACCACGTAGGTCGCCAGCTCGCGATCCTGCTGCGCGATCTCTGCGCGATGCAGCTCCAGCAGGTGGCGCATGCGGCGGTGGATGTCCTGGTCGGCGCGGCTGTGATCGCGCGGCTGGTCGAACAGCGGGAATTCGCGTTCCAGCACGCGGTGCAGCGCCGGCTCCAGCAGGTGCGCGCGCAGCGAGGCGGCGACGATGGCCGCGACCCGCTCGCGCAGCGTGGCCGCGGGGTTGCCGTCCAGCACCTCGTCGATCAGCGCCAGCATCTGCTTGTCGTGGCGGTCGTGCAGCGCCGCGATCAGCGCGTTCTTGTTCGGGAAGTACTGGTACAGCGAACCGACGCTGACCCCGGCTGTCTCGGCGATCCGGTTGGTGTTGGTGCCGGCGTAGCCGTACTCGGCCAGAACGCGAGCTGTTGCCTGCAGGATGGTGTCCACGGTCTGTTGCGAACGCTGCTGGCGCGGCGATTTACGGGGCTGCGGGATGGCCGTCATTGGGTTCGGGGAAAGCGAGTTTCAAACCTGAGCATCGGTTCATAAAATTTCGATACGCAACTGGAATCGCGTCGAGCACCGGCCGATTATGCCATCGTCGATTGCGGCGAGCGGGCTTGCCGGAAGCGTTCCCCTCTTCCAAGGAATCCTCATGTCGACTTCATCCTCGGCCGCGGCGCTGCCCGCGGCCGGCGGGACCGCGCGTCCCGTTTTCATGCAGATATTGCCCCTGGCGCTGGCGGTCTTCGTCGGCTTTTTCATGGTCGGCCTGCCCATGCCGGTGCTGCCGCTCTACGTCGACGGCGTGCTGGCGCAGGGCGCGCTGGTGGTCGGCATCGTGGCCGGCCTGCAGTTCGCGGCGGCGCTGCTGTCGCGCGCCTGGTCCGGTTCGCTGGCCGATCGTCGCGGCGCCAAGCGCGCCGTGGTCACCGGCTTCCTGCTCGGTTCGGGGGCGGGCCTGCTCTACCTGCTGGCCGACGCGCAGGTGGAGCAACCGCGCGCGGCGCTGGCCGCGTTGATGGCTGGCCGCGCCCTCATGGGCTGCGCCGAAAGCCTGATCGTCACCGGCGCGCTGAGCTGGGGCGTGGGCCGCGTCGGGCCGCAGAATGCGGGCCGCGTGATGGCCTGGATCGGCGTGGCGATCTACGCCGCGTTCGGGCTGGGCGCGCCCGCCGGCATGCAGCTGTACGGCGCGGCCGGTTTCGACGGCATCGCCTGGGCCACGGTATTCATCCCGGTGCTGGCGTTGGCGCTGGTGCTGCCGCAGCGCGGCGTGCCGGCGGCCGGCGGCGTGCGCACGCCGTTCTACCGCGTGCTGGGCCTGGTGATGCTGCCTGGCCTGGGCCTGGCGCTGACCAGCGTCGGCTTCGGCGTCATCACTGCCTTCATCAGCCTGCTGTTCGCCCAGCGCGGCTGGGATGGCGCGGCGTGGATGTTCAGCCTGTTCGGCGTCGGCTTCATCGTGGCGCGGCTGTTCTTCGCGGGGCTGCCCGACAAGCTGGGCGGCGCGCGCGTGGCGCTGGTGTGCGTGTTGATCGAGGCGGCCGGCCAGTGGCTGATCTGGATGGGCCCGACGCCGGCGTGGGCCTTTGCCGGTGCGCTGTTGAGCGGCGCGGGCTATTCACTGGCGTTCCCGGCATTCGGCGTGGAGGCGGTGCGTCGCGTGCCGCCGGCCAGCCGTGGCGCGGCCATGGGGGCGTATGTGGCGTTCCTGGACGTGGCGCTGGGCATCGCCAGTCCCGCGGCCGGCTGGTTGGCCGGGATGCGGGGCTATGGGGCGGTCTATGCGCTGGGCGGCGCGTGCGCGCTGGGCGCCGTGTTCGTGGCGATGGCGCTGCGGGGCCGGGTGGCCGCCGCCTAAGCGTCCGAAGACTGGTTTGACGATCGAGGCGCCCGCTATTGCGGGCGCCTTTTTCGTTCAGACCGTGGCGGCCATTTCCAGCACTTCGTCATCGACCGGCTGGGCCTGGCCGTCGCGCAGTTGCTGCAGGTGGTCGGCCAGTTCGGCGATGGTCAGGGCGACCAGGCCGTGCTGGGCGGCATAGCGCTCCAGCGCGGCGCCGCGCATCATGGTGCCGTCGGCGTTCATCAGTTCGCACAGCACGCCGGCCGGACGCAGGCCGGCCAGCGTGGCCAGGTCGACCGAGCCTTCGGTGTGGCCGCGGCGGGTCAGCACGCCGCCGGGCTGGGCCCGCAGCGGGAAGACGTGGCCGGGGCTGACGATGTCGTCGGCCTGGGCGGTGGGCGAGATGGCGGCGCGGATGGTGGTGACGCGATCCACGGCCGACACGCCGGTGCTGACGCCTTCGCGCGCTTCGATCGAGACGGTGAAGGCAGTGGCGAAGCGGCTCTGGTTGCGCTGGACCATGGGGGCCAGGTCAAGGCGGTCGAGCGCTTCGCCGGGCAGGCACAGGCAGACGATGCCGCTGCCGTCGCGGATCAGCTGGGCCATGACGGGCACGGTCAGCTTGTCGGCGGCGACGATGAGGTCGGCTTCGTTTTCGCGGTCGAAGTCATCCATGAGGATGACGGGGCGGCCCAGGCGCAGGTGATGCAGGGCGCGTTGCAGGCGCGCGGCGAAGGGCTGGGCGGCCAGGCTGGGGAGGGGGGACTGCGGGGTAAGGGTAACGTTGGACATTGAAACGCTCTCGCGAAAAAGTGGGCGAAAAACGTTTCAGGGCTAATCGACAGCCGAACGCAAACCGATTGCCCGCGCGTGTGGGGCGCGGACAGGGGGCGTGTGACGGCACATCTTCTCTCATCCGGACTGTGACCGTCGGCCCTGGCATCTCACCAGATCTGCTGACCCCGGTGTCCGTAAAGGACGCCGGGCGCTCGCGGGCTCGCCAAGTTGCTTGGCATACCGCCGGTGGGGAATTTCGCCCCGCCCTGAAGACGTACTGCTTGTTTGTCGTGTTAACGACGTCGGGGATTTTACGCTGGTCTTGGGAGGGGCGCTGAATATGCTTATTGCGGGTGGGGTTTTGGGTGGGGGTGGGGGTGGGTTCTTAAGACGCCGGGGGTGGCGGGGCTTGGGGGGAGCGGGGCTACGATTGCGGTCCGGAGCGTTCGCTCCGGACTGCCCCTTCGTCATCTTCGTCACAGCCTTCGGCTGTTCCTTCAGATTCCCTCGGGCGCATCTACACGCCCCGCTCCCCCCAAGCCCCGCCACCCCCGGCTCGGTCGGTTGCCACTTCACGGGCGTGGGGGCGGGTGGCTTGCTTGGCGTTTTGGCCAAGAGCCGGGCTGGGTCGGAGGGGCTTGCGGGGTCGCCAAAGGCGGCCACGCGGGTGGCCTTCTTTGGCGTTTGGGTGTCTTGCGTCGGGGCGGTGCTGGGTTGGCTGCCGGGCTGGCGGCCGGGTGTTGGGCGAGCGCGGCCCTTGTGGCTGCGCTGCTGGCGCCCTCGCCGCTTGCTTACTTCGTGGTTTCCGTTTCCGCGGGCGCTTCAGCTTTTTTCTTTTTCTTCTTCTTTTCGGGCAGCGCCAGCATGGTGCCGCGGCACGGCGGGGTGCCGCAGAGGCACTTGTAGCCTTCCTTCAGGGCCTTGGTGATGCGGCCGTCCAGGACCAGGCCGTAGTCGTAGGAGAGTTCCGTGCCGCGCGGGATGTCTTGCAGCGCGACGATGTAGACGCGCTTGCCGTGCTTGCCTTCCTGGGCCTCGCAGTTGGGCTCACAGGAGTGGTTGATCCAGCGGGCGTCGTTGCCCTGGTCGCCGCCGTCGATGACGCGGCCGGAGCTGAGGGCGAAGAAGAAGGTGTGGAAGGGATCGTCGGGGTTGGTGGGGTGGCGACGGTCGGCTTCCTTGGCGCTGATGCGGGCGCCGCCGTACTCGATGATGCGGGTGCCCGCGGGGATCTTGCGGGCGGCGAAGACGCCGTTGCCGTGCAGCTTGGAGCGGCGCACGACGTACCAGGGCTTGATGGGGGTGTCTTCGGAGGTCATTGAGTGGCGGCAGTGTGGCGGTGAGACGAAACAGAATTATATCGGCGCGCTTGTGACACGATGACAGGCGTATAGTGGGCGCCGCCTCGTTTCTTGCGTACCCGCACCATGATTGTCCGTCCGCGTCCTTCCGCGCTGGGTTTGTTCTTTGTTTTGCGCGGTTCGATCATTCCCCGCATCTTCAGCCGCATCCTGGTCATTACGCTGCTGTCGTGCGTGGTGGTGTGGATGTACCACCGCCAATGGTTCTCGCCCACGCACCTGTCGGCGGTGCCATTCTCGCTGTTCGGGCTGGCGCTGTCGGTGTTCATGGGGTTTCGCAACAACGTCTGCTACGACCGCTGGTGGGAAGCGCGCAAGCAATGGGGCGACCTGATCGTGCAGGCCCGCAGCCTGGCGCGCGAGAGCGCGGTGCTGCTGGCGGCCAGTACCGCCAATCCGGTGCAGGAAAGGCTGGTGCGGCGCTGCATCGGCTTCGGTTATGCGCTGGCGGCGCGGCTGCGCGACCAGGATGTGCTGGCGGCCGTGCGGCCCTGGGTGCAGCCGGAGGAACTGGATACGCTGGCGGGCAATCGCAACGTGCCGGACGCGCTGCTGCTGGCGGTCAACCGCGACCTGGCGGCCTGCCTGCGGCGCGGGGAGCTGACCGATATTCTCTATCAGGCGCTGACCCAGCGCGTCGCGCAGTGCGCGGCGATCCAGGCGGCCTGTGAGCGCATCAAGTACACGCCGACGCCGTTTGCCTATTCGCTGCTGCTGCATCGCACGGCCTGGCTGTTCTGCCTGCTGCTGCCGTTCGGGCTGGTGGGCACGCTGGAATACCTGATGCCGGTGGCGGTCACCATCATCGCCTATACCTTCTTCGGGCTGGACGCGCTGGGCGACGAGCTGGAAGACCCGTTCGGCCTGGAGGAAAACGACCTGCCGCTGTCGGCGCTGGCGCGGGTGATCGAGATCGACCTGCTCGACGGGCTGGGCGTGCGCCCGTTGCCCGAGGCGCCGCAGCCGGTGGACTTCGTGCTGCGCTGACATCGCCACGGCGCCGCCCGGCCGCGCCCGTTCAGGTCGTCGGCCCGTTCAGCGGCAGCATGGTCTCCTTCAGGCGGCGCAGGACGAAGCAGGATTTGCTGTGGCGGATGCCGGGGATGCGGTACAGCTGCTCGCGCAGCAGCCGCTCGTAGTCGCGGGTGTCGCGCACGGCGATGCGGATGTAGTAGTCGTAGTCGCCCGACACCAGGAAGGCTTCCAGTACTTCCGGGATCTGCGCCAGCGCCCGCCCGAATTCATACAGCGTTTCTTCGCTGTGGCTCTCCAGCGTGACGTGGACGATGACCGTGTCCATGAAGCCCAGGCTGGCCGGGTCGATGTCGACCGTGTAGCCACGGATCACGCCGGCCGCCTCCATGCGCTTGATCCGGTTCCAGCAGGGCGTGGACGACAGGCCGACCGCCGCGCCGATGTCGTTGAGGCTGGCGCGGGCGTTCTCTTGCAGCACGCGCAAAATCGCCAAGTCAAACTTGTCCAGGTTCATTTTCTTTGATTCCTCCGATCCAAAGATAAATTTACTGCGTTTGCCGGCAATGCGTGGAAAAGAAGATAAATATTCTCCCGGATTCCCAATAAGATGGATAGCATGAACGATCGCCTGCACCCCTCCGTCGCCGCCGCGCTTGCCGCCCCTGAAACTCCCCCCGCCAATGGGGCCAGGATTCTGCTGGAAACGCTGATTGCGCACGGCGTGGACACCGTGTTCGGCTATCCCGGCGGCGCCGTGCTGCCGCTGTACGACGCGCTCTATGCCGAGCCGCGCCTGCGCCACGTGCTGGTGCGCCACGAGCAGGCCGCGGTGCATGCCGCCGAGGGCTACGCCCGCACCACCGGCCGCACCGGCGTGGTGTTCGTGACCTCCGGCCCGGGCATGGCCAACACCACCTCGGGCCTGCTGGACGCCATGTGCGACTCGATCCCGGTGCTGTGCATCAGCGGCCAGGTCGCCACCAGCGCCATCGGCACCGACGCCTTCCAGGAATGCGACGCTATCGGCATTTCGCGCTCCGTGACCAAGTGGAACACCCAGGTGCGCTCGGTGGACGACGTCGCCGCCGTCACCGCCCGCGCCTTCGAACTGACGCGCCAGGGCCGGCCCGGCCCGGTGCTGCTGGACTTTCCCAAGGACGTGCAGCTGGCCGTGCCGCGCGACGCGGACGGCGACGACTACACCCCGTCGCAGCAGAAGCTGGCGGCTCTGCGCGCGCGGCGCCAGTCGGGCAAGCTGGCGCCCAAGCTGCCGCAGTCGGCGGTGCGCCGCGCCGCCGCGCTGATCGCCCAGGCCAAGCGCCCCATCTTCTACGGCGGCGGCGGGCTGGTGAACGCCGGCCCCGAGGCCTGCGCCGCCTTCACCGAGCTGGTGCGCGCCAGCGGCGCGCCCTGCACCTTGACGCTGATGGGCCTGGGGGCGTTCCCCGCCTCCGACCCGCAATTCGTCGGCATGCTGGGCATGCACGGCACCGTCGAGGCCAACCTGGCCATGCACAACGCCGACCTGGTGGTCTGCATCGGCGCCCGCTTCGACGATCGCATCACCGGCAAGCTGTCCGAGTTCTGCCCGCATGCGCGCAAGATCCACATCGACATCGACCCCGCTTCCATCAACAAGGTGGTGCGGGTGGACGTGGCCCTGGTGGGCGACTGCCTGCCGCTGGTGCGCGCCCTGCAGGCCGAGCTGACCGAGCCGCTGGACCCGGCGCGGCTGGCGCCGTGGTGGGCGCGGGTGCAGGCCTGGCGTGCCCAGGACTGCCTGGGCTACACCCCGGCGGCCGATGCCATTCTGCCGCAGCACCTGATGTCGCGCCTGAACGCGGCGTTGGCCGGGCGCGACGCCATCGTCTCGACCGACGTGGGCCAGCACCAGATGTGGGCCGCGCAGTATCTGCGCTTCGACCAGCCGTACCGCTGGCTGACGTCCGGCGGCGCCGGCACCATGGGCTACGGCGTGCCGGCCGCCATCGGCGCGCAGGTCGCGCATCCGGACAAGACCGTGGTGTGCGTCAGCGGCGACGCCTCGGTGCTGATGAACATCCAGGAACTCTCCACCGCCATGCAGCACCAGGCGCCCGTCAAGGTCGTGCTGTGCAACAACGGCTACATGGGCATGGTGCGCCAGTGGCAGGAACTTATCCACGGCGGCCGCTACAGCCACAGCTACAACGCCTCGCTGCCCGATTTCGTGGCGCTGGCGCGGGCCTTCGGCTGGGGCGCGGCGCGGGTCGAGGACCCGGCGCAGCTGGACGCGGCGCTGGCCGAATGCCTGGCGCACGACGGCCCCTACTTCCTCGACGTGGCGGTGACGGCGCAGGAGAACTGCTTCCCGATGATGCCGGCCGGCCATGGCCACCACAAGATGATGCTGGCCGAGGGCGTCTGGTACCAGGACGAGACGACCTGAGCCGGCGGTGATCGCCGGGCAGGCGGACATCCCTCCCGGGACCGCCGGAATGATGAAGGGGCCCTTTGCGGGCCCCTTCGTTTTTGCCGCACGGCCAGCGCGCCGTCAGAACTGGATCGACAGGCCGCCGTCCACCACCAGCACGTGGCCGTTCACGTACGACGCCGCCTTGGACGCCAGGAACACCGCCGCGCCGGCGATCTCCTCCGGTTCGCCCCAGCGCCCGGTCGGGTTGCGCGCCGCGATGCGCGGGCCGACGGCGGGGTCGGCCACCATCTGCGCATTGGTCTCGGTGGCAAAGGTGCCCGGCGCGATCGCGTTGCTGGTGATGCCGCGCCCGCCGAATTCCGCCGCCAGCGCCCGCACCATGCCGGTCAGGCCCTGTTTGGCGGCCGGATAGACCGCGTCGCCGGCTCGCGCCAGCTCGCCCACCACCGAGGTGATGGCGATCAGGCGGCCGCCGCCCTGGCGCGCCATGCGCTCGGCGGCGTGCTTGGCCAGCAGGATGCCGGCCACCAGGTCGGTGTCGATCAGTTCGCGGATCTCGGCGGCGCTGGTGTCGGCCAGCGTCTTGCGGTTGCGCGCGCCGACGTTGTTCACCAGGATGTCCAGGCGGCCGTGTTCGCGGTCGATGCGCTCGAAGGCCCGCGCCATGGCGGCGTCGTCGCTGACGTCGAAGGCCAGCGCATGCGCGTCCAGGCCATCGGCGCGCAGCGCGGCGGCGGTGCTTGTCGCGGCCTGCTCGTTGCGGCCGTTGATCAGCACGCGCGCGCCGCTGCCGGCCAGCGCGCGGGCGATACAGAAGCCCAGCCCGCGGGCCGAGCCGGTCACCAGCGCGACCTGGCCGCTCAGGTCGAAGTTGCGCAGATAGGGCAAGGAAGTCGTCATGGTTGCGGCTCGGTTCATTCGCGGAATTCGGGCGCCCAGTGCAGCAGCCGCCGTTCCAGCCAGGTGACGCAGTACACCAGCGCGATGCCGACGATGGACAGCAGCGTGACCGCCGCGAACATGTCGGTGGCGTTCAGTGTAGCCAGCGCGGTGATCATCAGGTAGCCCATGCCGGTGGTGGAGCCGACGAACTCGGCCAGCACCACGCCGATCAACGCGAAGCTGATGGCGTTGGGCAGCGCGGCGAAGGTCCAGGCGGCGGCGGTCGGGATGCGCACGCGCCACAGGATCTGGCGCGGCGACCCGCCCAGCGTGCGGCAGAAGTCCACCAGTTCGCGCTCGACGCTGCGCCCGCCCTTGTAGGTGTTGAAGAACACCAGGAAGAACACCACGAACCATGACGTCACCACCTTGGACGCCAGCCCCAGCCCGAAGAACATGGTGATGAGCGGCACGAAGGCGATGCGCGGCATCGAGTTGAAGGCCACGATGAACGGGTTGAACACGTCCGCCAGGAAGCGGCTGCGGCTGAGCGTCATGCCCACCAGGAAGCCGCTGCCCACGCCCACCACCAGCCCGACCAACGTGGCCTGCAGCGTCAGCCACAGATGCGGCCAGACCGAACGCGGCCCGGGCTGCAGCCATTCCCACAGCCGCACCGCCACGCGCGACGGCTGGCTGATGAAGAACGGGTCGAACAGCGTGTTCTGGGTGAACCACGGGATGCGCGTCAGCGTTTCCCAGGAGCCGAGGATGAGGGCCAGGATCAGCACCTGCCACAAGGTGATGCGCACGCGCCGCAAGGTGCTGGCGCGCCGGTCCAGCCGCAACTGGTCCTGCAGGGTATCGGTCAATTCGGGAGCGGTCATGGCGGAATCAGGCGGCGGCGCGGAACTGCTGGCCCAGCACGCTCCAGAGGCTTTGCACGTGGGTGACGAACTGCGGCGTCTCGCGCAGGGTGAAGACGTCGCGCGGATGCGGGATGGCGATGCGCTCGTCCAGCAGCACGCGGCTGGGCGGCCCGGACAGCACCACCACCCGGTCCGACAGCAGGATCGCCTCGTCCAGGTCGTGCGTGACCAGCACCACGGTCTGGCCCAGCTTGCGCCAGATCTCCATCAGCTCGCGGTGCAGGTGGGTCTTGGTGTGCGTGTCCAGCGCGCCGAACGGCTCGTCCAGCAACAGGATGCGCGGCTCCACCGCCAGGCTCATCAGCAGCGCCACGCGCCGCCGCATGCCGCCCGAGAGCTGGTGCGGAAAGGCGTCGGCAAAGGCCGTCAGGTGGCCCAGCTCCAGCAGCTCGGCCACCCGGCTGGCGATGCGCGCGGCCGGCACGCCCTGGAACTTCAGGCCCAGCGCCACGTTCTTCCTGACGCTGAACCAGGGCAGCAGCGTGTCCTTCTGGAAGATGTAGCCCAGCGCCGGCGGCACCTGGCCGTCGACCCCCCGTCCGTCCACCACGATGCGGCCGGTGGTGGGCGGCAGGAAGCCGGCGATCATGTTCAGCAGCGTGCTCTTGCCGCAGCCCGAGGGGCCGACGATCGACACGAACTCGCCCGCCGCGATCTCCAGGCTGACCTCGCCCACCGCGTGGGTGGCGCCCTGGCGCGTCTGGTAGGCCTTGCCCACCCGGTCCAGCGTGATCATCACAGCCCTCGCGCTTTGCGCACGAAGCTCATGTCGACGCACTTGGCGTAGGGCACCGTCTTGATCTCGTCGTTCGAGAACTGGCGGCCGTCGCCCATGATCGCGGTCATGCGGTCGTAGGCGTCCTGGGAAATCAGGTTGTCCTCCAGGAACACGGTTTCCTTGTACACGCCCAGCGTCTTCTCGATGGCGGCGCGCGGGAAGGCGTTCAGATAGTCGTCGTAGATCGCGTCGGCGATCTCGGCGGCGCTGTGGGCCGTGATGAAGTCCTGTGCCTTCACCAGGCCGGTGACGAAGGCCTGCACGGTCTCCGGCCGTTTCTGGATGGTGTCCTGCAGCGTCAACGCGGCGATGCCCGGCACGTCGCCGCCCATGAATTCGTTCCACGAGGCCTCGGTGGTGGCGTCGAAGATCGGCACGCCCCAGCCTTCCTGCCGGGCCTGCTCCATCATCGACATGGTGGCCATGCTGGCGGCCACCGAGCCGGTCTTGAGCGCGCCCAGCATGGTGGCCAGGTCGCCCAGGGGGCGGATGTCGACCTTGTCGGCCACGCCGGCCTTCTGCATCAGGTACAGCGCCATCAGCCAGGTGCTGGACTGCGGCTGGGTCGCGCCCACGCGCTTGCCGGCCAGGTCCTTGAGCGACTTGATCTTGCCGCTGTCGAAGTCCTCGCGCCGCACGATGACGTTGGCGTAGGTCAGCTTGCGGTCGAAGCCGAATACCAGCGTGGCCGGCTTGCCGGCCAGCGTCAGGGCCGGCGCGGCGGTGGCCGCGGTGGCGCCGAAGACGATCTGGCCGGCCGCCAGCAACTGGTTGGTGCGCGGGCCGCTCTGCGAATTCAGGTACTCGACCTCCAGCCCCGCTTCGCCGAAATAGCCCTTTTTGAGCGCCACGTAGCCGGCCGCGAAGAACGGGTCGATGCTGCCCTGCCCGTAGACCACGCGGCCCAGCTTGGGCTGCGCGAAGGCGACGCGGCCGCCGATCAGGGTGACGCCGGCCAGCGCCCCGGTAGCGGCCAGCACGCGGCGGCGGGTGGTGAAGTGGGGGCTCGTGCTCATGTCTTCCTCGGTCTCGATCGGGTGTGGTTGTTTGGCGTCAACAATACCGCAGCGGCGCCTGCCGTCCAACAATGGAAAACGCCCGGTTGCCCGGGCGTTCTCGTCGTGCCACGCAAGTGTAGACCGTGGCGGCTTATGCCGCGGTCTTCTTGGGCGCGGCCTTCTTCACGGCTTTCTTGGCGGCGGTCTTGGTCGCCGTCTTGGTGGCGGTCTTCTTCACCGCGGCCTTCTTGGCCGGCGCCTTCTTCGCCGCCGTCTTGGTGGCGGCGCCGGCGCTCTTGGCCGGGGCGCGGCCGCGGCCGGGTTTCTCCGGACGCGGTTCGAACTCGAAGCCGATCTTGCCGTCGGGCTGGCGCACCAGGAAAGCCTTGAACTTGCGGTTGGTGCGGCTGGACACGAAGCCGTCGAGCAGGTCGGTGCGGCCGTCGGTCAGCAGCTTTTCCATCTGCTCGCGCGAGATTTCCTGCTGCAGGATGACCTTGCCCGAGCGGAAGTCGCAGCTCTTTTCAGGGCCGACAGACTTTTCGCAGACGTAGCTCATGCCGTGCTCGAACACGCGCGACTGGCACTTGGGGCAGGTGCCCACCGGCGTGTGGCCGGAGAAGTCCACCGCCTCGTTGTCGTCCTCGTCGTTCTGGCCGAAGTCGAATTCCAGCTTGTACTCGTCGCTGATGCGCAGGATGGCGGCGAACGGCCGGCCCATCTTGCTGATGAAGCCCTGCAGCGGACCGATCTCGCGCTTGGCCAGCAGTTCCTCGACTTCCGGCAGCTCGAAGGTGCGGCCGCCCGGGTGCTTGCCGATCGAGAAGTCGCAGTTGGTGCAGGCAAAGCGGCGGTAGTTTTCCTTGACCACCCCGCCGCACTTGGGGCACGGCGTCTGCAGCGTGGCGTAGTCGCCGGGCACCGTGTCGCGCTCGTATTCCTTGGCGCGCTTGACGATCACCTGCGT
This sequence comes from Achromobacter xylosoxidans, assembly GCF_001457475.1. NCBI lineage: Bacteria > Pseudomonadati > Pseudomonadota > Betaproteobacteria > Burkholderiales > Alcaligenaceae > Achromobacter > Achromobacter xylosoxidans. The sequence continues at coordinate 72,561 of NZ_LN831029.1, forward strand.
CATCTGGGCGATCTCGCGCATGAAGGCCTGGCGGTCCAGCGCGCCCTGCTCGATCTGCTTGAGCTTGTGTTCCCATTCGCCGGTCAGCTCGGGCGAGGTCAGTTCCGACACGTCCAGGCCCGACAGCAGCGTCATCAACTGGCGCGCCTTGGCGGTCGGCACCAGGTCGCGGCCCTCGCGGCGCAGGTAGACCTCGTTGAGCAGGCCTTCGATGATGGCCGCGCGCGTGGCCGGGGTGCCCAGGCCGCGCTCGGACATGGCCTCGCGCAGTTCCTCGTCGTCCACCAGCTTGCCGGCGCCTTCCATGGCCGACAGCAGCGTGCCTTCGTTAAAGCGCGCCGGCGGCTTGGTGGTCAGGCCCACGGCTTCGACGTCCTCGGTGCGCACGGTCTCGCCCTCGCCCACCGGCACCAGGTTGGCGTCCTCGCCCTGGGCTTCCTTGCCGTACACGGCCAGCCAGCCCGGATTGACCAGCACCTTGCCGTCGGTGCGGAAGCGATGCCCCTGCACCTCGGTCATGCGGGTGGTGACGCGGTATTCGGCGGCCGGGAAGAACACGGCCAGGAAGCGCTTGAGCACCAGGTCGTAGAGCTTGGCCTCGGCCTCGCTCAGGTCGTGCGGGATCTGCAGCGTCGGGATGATGGCAAAGTGGTCCGACACCTTCTTGTTGTCGAAGATGCGGCGGTTCGGCTTGACCCAGTGCTGGCTGACCACGGTCTCGGCATGGCGCGACAGCCCGCCGACGGCGTTCGAGCCGCCCTTGGCCAGCGCGCGCATGGTTTCCTGCACCGTGCCGATGTAGTCCTCGGGCAGGTAGCGCGAGTCGGTACGCGGGTAGGTCAGCGCCTTGTGGCGTTCGTACAGGGTCTGGGCCAGCGCCAGGGTGGTCTTGGCCGAGAAGCCGAAGCGGCCGTTGGCCTCGCGCTGCAGCGAGGTCAGGTCGTACAGGGCCGGCGACATCTGGGTCGACGGCTTGGATTCCTCGGTGACGCTGCCCGGCTGGTCGCGGCAGGCGGCCACCACGCTCTGGGCGGCGGCCTGCGACCACAGGCGCGACTCGCGCTTCTCGGGGTCGCGCTCGTCCTTCTTGAAGTCCGGATCGATCCAGCGGCCTTCGTACAGGCCGGCGGCGGCCACGAACGTGGCGCGCACTTCCCAGTAGTCGCGCGGCACGAAGCGGCGGATGCGTTCCTCGCGCTCGGCCACGATGGCCAGCGTGGGGGTCTGCACCCGGCCCACCGGCGTCTTGAAGAAGCCGCCGTCCTTGCTGTTGAAGGCGGTCATGGCGCGGGTGCCGTTGATGCCCACCAGCCAGTCGGCCTCGGCGCGCGAGCGGGCGGCGGCCTCCAGCGGCTTGAGCTGGCTGTCGTCGCGCAGGTTGGCGAAGGCCTCGCGGATGGCGGCCTGGGTCATGGATTGCAGCCACAGGCGCTGGATCGGCTTTTTCACGCCCGCATACTGAATGATGTAGCGGAAGATCAGTTCGCCCTCGCGCCCCGCGTCACAGGCGTTGATGATGGCATCGACGTCCTTGCGCTTGGCCAGGCGCACCAGCAGCTTGAGGCGCTCGGCGGATTTCTTGTCGGTCGGCCCCAGCTCGAATTCAGGCGGAATTACCGGCAGGTGCGTGAAGCTCCATTTCCCCTTGACCGGATCGTTGGGCGCGACCAAGCTAAGCAAATGCCCGATGCTGGACGCCAGTACGTAACGTTCGCTTTCAAAATAGTCGCCCTCGCGCGCAAAGCCTCCCAATGCGCGTGATATATCAAGGGCCACCGAGGGCTTCTCGGCAATAATCAGCGTTTTATTCATGTGTATCCAGTGGCGGCAGTCCCGCCGTAGTAGCGCGGATAATAAGATCGGAGTTTCGCGAGATGCAAGTCGGCATTGAACGGCAAGTGGGATCGGAACTTCACGCATGGCGTCAATTCCTGGCGCGCAGCACCCTCTGGCTGGGGGTCCTGCTGCTCGGCAGCGCCGCCATCTGCTGGGTCGCGGCGAACTGGCAGGACATGACAAAAATCCAGCGCTTCGCCGGCACGCAGGGCCTGCTGGCCCTGACCGCGCTGGCGGCCGCCTGGACCGGTTTGCGCCTGCGCGCCACCCCTGGCGTGCGCCGCAGCATTCCCGGCGCGCTGCTGGCCCTGGCCGGCATCCTGCTCGGCGCCCTGCTCGCGTTATTAGGCCAAACTTACCAGACTGGCGCCGATACCTGGGAATTGTTCGCCTGGTGGGCGGTCCTGCTGCTGCCGTGGGCATTGGTGGCGGCCAGCCAGGCCGTCTGGCTGCTGTGGGCGCTGGTGACCAACGTCGCTCTGGTCCTGTGGCTGGGCGAGCGCGCCTTCACCTGGTGGCTGATCTTCGGCGGCCCCCAGGTCGCCAGCCTGATCGTGGCCGCCTGGAACCTGCTGTTGTTGCTGGGCTGGGAACTGGCGGCGCGCCGCTGGCGCGCCAGCACCTTGGTCGGACCGCGGGTCCTGGCGGCGCTGGTGATCAGCCCGCTGGTGACGGCGCTGGTGTTCGGCCCGATGGTGACGGTGCTGGTGATCGGCGACGCCATGTCGCGCGGCCTGGGCTCCATCAACAGCCTGGCCTGGATCGCGGTGACGCTGGGCCTGGGTTTCTATTACCAGCGCGGCCGCCGCGACCTGGTCATCCTGGCGATGCTGGTGGCCGGCGTCATCTGCGTGTCGCTGCGGATAGTAGGCGAATGGCTGCTGCGGCTGGAGCCCGGCATCTGGGCGGCCCTGCCGCTGGCGGCGCTGCTGATGGCCGAGGCCGTCTGGGCCGCGCGCTGGCTGCGCGGACTGGCCGCGGGGCCGAAGGCGGCCGTCGCGGCCCCGGCCGATGCCGAGCCGGCCGCCGCCTCGGCCGGCAACGCGGTCGATCCCGGCGAGGCCGGCGAACCCGTGGCGCAACTGGCGCCGCCCGCCGTGCCGCACACCGAGCCGCCCTGGTACGTGCAGTGCATCCTCGCGCTGAGCGCCTGGCTGTCGACGCTGTTGCTGCTGGCGTTCGTGGCTTTCTCTGGCATGATCAATTCAGAGGAAGGCGCGCTGGTGGCCGGCCTGGTGCTGTGCGCCGCCGGCGTGGCGGTGCTGCGCAGCGACGCCGGCCCGTTCTGGCGCCAGTGCGGCACGGCCATGGCCTTCGCCGGCCAGATCCTCATCATCTACGGCATGTCCAGTTCGACCTCATTCGCCAGCGCCTGCCTGTTCGTGCTGCTGATGGCCACGGCGGTCTACGTGCTGGGGCCGGACGTGATCCTGCGCTTCCTGAGCGGCGGCCTGATCGCCCTGGCCGGCGCCGGCCTGATCTGGCGCGTCCTGGCGCCCGAGCTGCTGCGCGACGATCTGCTGGACGCCCTGCTGGACTTCGACATGGCCCGCGCCGCCTTCGTCTGGCTGCCGATCGCGGTGACCGGCGCGTGGGCCACGGCGGTGATCCTGACCCTGGCGCACCGGTGGGGCGGCAAGCGCGGCCATGCGCTGCAACCGCTGGCCTGGGCCTTCCTGCTGTCGGTGCAGGGCATGGTGTGGCTGGCCAGCGGACTGTCGGTGCTGCAACTGCCGGCCATGTGGCAACTGCACGCGCAGACCGCCGTGCTGGTATGCGCGGGCGCGTTGCTGCCAGCGGCGGCGGCGATGGCGGTGCTGTGGCCGCGCCGCCATGTGCTGACGGGCGGCGTCACCTGGGGCGTGCCCATCGCCCTGCTGTTGCTGGCGCTGTTCTGGCTGCCCAGCCCCGGGGTCGGTTTCGCGCTGGCCTGGCTGCTGCTGGGCTTCGGCCTGAACCAGTTGGGCGTGACCTTGTTCGGCGTGCTGAGCCTGCTGGCCTATCTGGGCGTCTATTACTACCAGCTCGACGTGCCGCTGTTGCAGAAGGCGCTGTGGCTGGGCGGTGGCGCCGTGCTGCTGTTCGTGCTGCGGGTGCTGGTGTGGCTGGTGCCGCGCTTGATGCGCACCCAGGACCCGTCGCGCCGCGCGCCGCTGCCGCCGGTCTCGCCGGCCCTGCGCTGGCGCACCCTGGCGATCCTGGGCGGCCTGGCGCTGGTGCTGGTGGTGGCCAACGGCAGTATCTGGCAGCGCGAAAAGCTGCTGGCCAGCGGCAAGCCGGTGATCCTGGAACTGGCGCCGGTCGACCCGCGTTCCCTGATGCAGGGCGACTACATGGCGCTCAACTTCGCCGCCGGGCGCGAGGTCACGCGGCTGCGGCTGGGCGGCGAGCGCCCGGACACGGAGGATTCCGTCATGGGCGAAGCATCCGATGGCTACGTGATGCTGACGGTCGATTCGCGCGGCGTGTACCAGCCCGTGCGCATCCAGACCGACGCCACGCCGCATGCCGACGACGAAGTGCCGCTGCGCTACCGAGTGCGCGACAACCAGGTGCGCATCGTCACCAACGCCTATTTCTTCCCCGAGGGCCAGGCCAAGCGCTATGAAGTCGCCAAGTTCGGTGAACTGCGCGTAGCCGAGAACGGCGAGGCCCTGTTGGTGCGCATGCTGGGCGAGGATTTGCAGCCGTTATAGGAATGGGAATGGCAGGCCGGCTCAGGGCAGCGGAAAGCGCGCGGCCCAGCGCGCGGTCGCCTCGCGCAGGAAGGCCGCCGTGTCCGGCGCGTCCAGCGGCGCGAAGCCCAATGCCCGCCAGGCGCCTTGCAGCGACGCCAGCGGCGCGCCCGTGTCGATGGCGGGGGCGCCATTCTGCTTGGACAGTTTCAGGCCGCTGGCGGGGTCCAGGATCAGCGGCACGTGCAGGTAGCGCACCGGCGGCAGACCCAGCAGCCGGCCCAGCACGCGCTGGCGCGCGGTCGAACTGAGCAGGTCGGCGCCGCGCACCACGTCGGTCACGCCCTGCGCGCCATCGTCCACCACCACCGCCAGTTGATAGGCCCACAGGCCATCCGCGCGCTTCACGGCGATGTCGCCCACCGCCCGCGCCACGTCCTGCTCCTGCGGCCCGAGCCAGCGGTCCTCGAAGCGTTCCACCCCTTCCGGCATGACCACGCGCCAGGCGCGCGCCTCGCGCCCCGGCGCCAGGCCGTGGCGGCAGGTGCCGGGGTATGGGCGTTCGCCGTCCGCGCCCGGCGCCGCCTGGCCGCGCAGCGCCGAATCGGCGATCTCGCGGCGGGTGCAGCCGCAGCCATAGACCAGCCCGCGCGCGGCCAGCGCGTCGAAGGCGGCCTGATAGGCCTCGCCGCGTTGCGATTGCCAGACGATGTCGCCGTCCCAGCGCAGGCCCAGGGTCTCCAGTTGGCCCATGATGGTCTCGGCCGCGCCGGACACGGTGCGCGGCGTGTCCACGTCCTCGATGCGCAGCAGCCAGCGGCCGCGGTTGGCGCGCGTGTCCAGCCAGCTGGCCAGCGCGGCCACCAGCGAACCCGCGTGCAACGGGCCGCTGGGGCTGGGGGCGAAGCGGCCGGTGTAGGTCACGGGATGGAGCAGCAAAGCAGCGGGGTTACGGCGAAACGGCGCCGCGCGCTCGATGCGCGCGGGTCGCGGGGAAACGGGCGTCGGCCGGAGCCGGCGCCGTCAGTGCAGCAAGCGCGTGCCGTCTTCGTCCAGCAGCTCTTCCAGGACCAGGTTGTCGATCTCGGCTTCCTGGCTCCAGAGAACCATGAGGGCGATGATCTTGATCTTGGACAGCGGCACGGGCGATTCCGGCGCCGCCAGGCCCCGGTCGATAACGATCTCGCGCAAGGGCGCGGGCAGCACGCCGGCCGATTCCAGGAAGGCGATGAAGCCGATGGATTCGGAGCCGAGTTGCTGGTATTCGTTATCGGTGTAGATCCGGGTACCGGTGGTGGGCGCCTGGGCGAGATCGACGCAGCGTTCGGTGGTTTCGGCCAGGCCGTAGAGCCAGCCGAGCGCGTCATCGATGTCCTCGTGCTCGAACCCGGCGGCGGCCAGCCGTTTGGCCAGCACGTCAGCGGCGGGACAGGCTTGCGGCGTGTAGTAATTCTCGTACAGATAAACCAGGATATCGAACATATGGCGCAGTTTTGTGCCTGTTTGCACAGTCGGCCCGCATATCGGCAGACCAGCAAACATGAATTTTACTTTACGCTGATTTATTTGCCCGGGCAACCGACCGCAAGGCGGAGTGTGGCGGGGCGTCGTCGCCTTGCGACAGTCACGAAATCGACGCCCATATGCTGCCAGAATAAGGGGCTTTCCAGGCGGGGCGGCCCTTTTGGGGTCCGCCCCTCTTTAATACCCCCAAGGTTCATGCGGTCTTCGGCGCCGACTCCAGCTTGAGCTGCGCCAGCTGGCGGATGAACACCGGGATGCAGATGGCCAGTCCGATCAGCCCGCTGGTCAGCCCCGGCAGGATGGTCAGCAGCGCGCCCAGCGTGCACAGCCAGCGTTCCCAGCTTTTCATGCCCACCAGCATGTAGCGCGAGAACGCCGCCGACAGCAGCACCAGCCCCACCATGCAGCCGAACAGCGTCACGAAGAAGTCGTACCACGTGAAGCCCTGCACCGAGATCAGCAGCGACGGCGAGAACACGAACACGAACGGCACGATCAGCTTGGTGATGCCCAGCCGGAACGCGGTATTGCCGGTCTTGAATGGGTCGCTGCCCGCCATGCCCGCCGCCGCGTAGGCCGCCAGCGCCACCGGCGGCGTAATGTCGGCCAGGATGCCGAAATAGAACACGAAGAAGTGCGCCGCGATCGGCTGCACCCCCAGCTGCACCAGCGTCGGCGCGGCCACCGCCACCATGATCAGGTAGTTGGCGGTGGTGGGAATGCCGCAACCCATCAGGATGCAGACGACGCCCGTCATGATCAGCGCCGCGACCAGCGTCAGCGACTGGGCATTGGCGATGGTCTCGGGAATGATCGCGCCCGCCACGCCGGCGATCGATTGCGCCGCCGAGATCACGATGTACGAGATCTTGAAGCCCACCCCCGTCAGCGTCACCACGCCGATCACGATGCCCACCGTGCCGGCCGCCGCGCCCACCGCCAGCGCGTACTTGGCGCCGGTCTCGAAGGCTTCGTACAGATCGCGCCAATGCAGCCGCTGGAACGGATTGAGCAGGCCCACGATGATGCAGCCCGTGATGCCGGCAAACGCCGCCAGGTACGGCGTGCGGCCGCTGGCCAGCACGCCGATCAGCAGGATCAACGGAATCAGCGTCGGCCAGCGCATCTTGAACGACTGCTTCAGCTTGGGCATTTCCTCGGCCGTCAGGCCGCGCAGGCCCTCGCGCTTGGCCTCGAAGTGCACCTGCATGAACATGCCGAAGAAATACAGGAAGGCCGGAAAGATGCCCGCAATCGCGATCTGCTGGTACGGAATGCCCAGGAACTCGATCATCAGGAACGCCGCCGCGCCCATGATCGGCGGCGTGATCTGGCCGCCGGTGCTGCTGGCCGCCTCCACCCCCGCCGCGAAATGCCGCGGATAGCCGATGCGGATCATCGCCGGAATGGTCAGCGAGCCCACCGTCACGGCGTTGGCCACCGACGACCCCGACAGCATGCCGAACATGGCCGAGCCGAACACCGACACCTTGGCCGGCCCGCCGGCGTAGCGGCCGGCGACGGTGGAGGCCACGTCCAGGAACAGCTGCCCCAGCCCGATGCGCGTGGCTAGCACGCCGAACAGCACGAAGTGGAACACATAGGTGGCCACCACGCCCACCGCCACGCCATACACGCCCTGGCTGGTCAGGTACATGTGGTTGACGATCTGCGACCACGTATTGCCCGCGTGCTGCAGCAGCCCGGGGAAATACGGCCCGAAGGCGGCATAGGCCATGAACACCAGCGCGATGATCGGCAGCGGCCAGCCCATGGCGCGGCGCGTGGCCTCCAGCAACCCGATCAGCAGGATCGAGCCCATCAGCACGTCGATCGGCAGCGGGTTGCCGACGCGGAACGCCAGATCCTCGAAGATGTAGGGGATGTACAGCACCGACAACGCCAGCGCGATGGCGATGATCCAGTCATACAGCGGCACGCCGCCCGGCGCGTACCAGGTGGACTTCGGCTCGCGCTGGTAATGCGACTTGGAAAAGCCGAACACCAGGAAGATCAGGCTCAGCACGAAGGCCAGGTGCACGCCGCGGTGCGTGGCCTCGCGCAAGAGGCCGAAGCCGGCGGTGTAGTAGTGGAACAGAGACAGCGCCACCAGCAGGCCCGAGACGATCCAGGTGGCGCTCTTGTGCAGCGGCCGGAAGCGGATCTCGGAATCGTACTTTTCCGCCAGCTGCTGTGTTTTCTCGTGGTCTATTTCCATAGCCAGGTTTCTCAGGTGATTGCGCGAACAGGGCCGCCCGAGGCGGCCCTGCGCTGGCGCGGCGATGGGCGCCGCGCTTCCCCGGAAGGGACGGGGTCGGTGCTTACTTCAGCAGGCCGATTTCCTTGTAGAACTTCTCGGCGCCCGGATGGAACGGGATGCCCGCGCCCTTGACCGCGTTGTCGCGGGTGATGAGCTTGCCCTTGGCGTGGCCGTTGTCCAGCGTCTTGCGGGTGGCGTCGCTGTACAGCGCCTTGGTGACGTCATACACCACCTGCTCGGACAGCTTGGCCGACGTCACCATCTGCGCGTTGACCGAGATGGTCTTGACCTCGCCCACGTTCTGGTAGGTGTTGGCGGCAATGGTGTCGGGCGTGAAGAACTCCTGCTTGGCGCGCAGCGCGTCGATCTCGGGGCCGACCAGCGGCACGATTTCGATGCCGCCGCCGCTGGAGGCCAGCTCGGCGATGGCGCCAGCCGGCGCGCCGCCCACGAAGAAGAACGCATCCAGGCCGCCGTCCTTGAGCTTGTCGCCGGCCTGGTTGGGCTTGAGGTATTCGGCCTTGACGTCCTTGTCGGTCATGCCATAGGCGCCCAGGATCAGGCGCACGTCCACCAGCGTGCCGGAACCCGGCTCGTCCATCGAGACGCGCTTGCCCTTCAGGTCGGCCACGCTCTTGATGCCCGCGCCCTTGCGCGTCACCAGGTGGATGCTTTCCGGATACAGCGTGGCGATCAGGCGCAGGTCCTGCGCCTTGGGCTTGCCTTCGAAGGTGCCGGTGCCGCTGTAGGCCCAGAAGGCCACGTCCGACTGCGTGAAGCCGGCCTCGAACGAACCGCCCATGATGCCGTTGATGTTGGCCACCGAACCGTTGGAGGCGACCGCGGTGGCGATCAGCTTGCCGGGTTGGGACACGGCGTTGGCGATGATGCCGCCGATGGGGTAGTAGGTGCCGGCGGTGCCGCCGGTGCCGATACGGAAGAACTGCTGGGCTTGCGCGGCCCCGGTCGCGCCGACAGCGGCGGCGGCCATGGCCAGGGTGGCGATCCAATTCCTGAGTTTCATGCGAGCTTCTCCGTTATGAGTGGAAGTAACCTATTGTTGTGTTGAAATTCTGGCACGCCACCCGCCCTGCGCCAATGGCCTGGAAGCTATCGTTTACCAGGGGTTGCCGCGGTGCGGAAACGTCAACGGTCCGGCGTGGGCCATCGCGCGCGGCGGCGGTTCACGGTTACGCCGCAGGTTTGATCACGGAGCTATTCGATGTCCCAAGAAGTCATCCGCGGCATTGTGCTGCCCCCGCCCGCCCAGGCCGGCGATCCCCTGGCCAGCGTCGACACGCCCAGCCTGGTGCTGGACCTGGCCGCGTTCGAGGCCAACCTGCGCGCCATGCAGGCCTGGGCCGACCGCCACGAGGTCGCGCTGCGGCCGCACGCCAAGGCCCACAAATGCCCCGAGATCGCGCGCCGCCAGCTGGCGCTGGGCGCGCGCGGCATCTGTTGCCAGAAGGTCAGCGAGGCCGTGCCGTTCGTGGCCGCCGGCATCACCGACATCCACATCAGCAACGAAGTGGTCGGCCCGGCCAAGCTGCGCCTCTTGGCCCAGCTGGCGCGCGCCGCCAAGCTCAGCGTCTGTGTCGACAACGCCGCCAACCTGGCGCGGATCTCGCAGGCCATGGCCGCGGCCGGCGCCGAGATCGACGTGCTGGTGGAAGTGGACGTGGGCCAGGGCCGCTGCGGCGTGTCCGACGACGCCACCGTGCTGGCGCTGGCGCAGCAGGCGCGCGACCTGCCGGGCGTGACCTTCGTCGGCCTGCAGGCCTATCACGGCTCCGTGCAGCACTTGCGCACCCGGGACGAACGCGCCGCCGTCTGCCGCCAGGCCGCGCGCATCGCCGCGTCGTATCAACTGCTGCTGCGCGAGAGCGGCATCGCCTGCGACATCATCACCGGGGGCGGCACCGGCAGCGCCGAATTCGACGCCGCCAGCGGCGTCTACACCGAACTGCAGGCCGGTTCCTACGCCTTCATGGACGGCGACTACGGCGCCAACGAATGGGACGGCCCGCTGGCGTTCCAGAACAGCCTGTTCGTGCTGTCCACCGTGATGAGCACGCCGGCGCCCGATCGCGTCATCCTCGACGCCGGCCTGAAGTCCACCACCGCCGAATGCGGCCCGCCCGCGATCCACGGCGCCCAGGGCCTGCAATACGCCGCCATCAACGACGAGCACGGCGTGGTGCGCGTGGCGGCTGGCGCGCCGGCGCCCGCGCTGGGCGACACGCTGCTGCTGGTGCCGTCGCACGTCGATCCCACCTTCAACCTGCACGACGGGCTGGTGGTGTATCGCGACGGCATCGTGCAGGACATCTGGGAGATCTCGGCGCGCGGGTTCTCGCGCTGATGGCGGCCGCGCCGATCGCGATGGAGCCGTTGTCCTTCGATTGGAAAACGCCGCTGCCGGAACTGCTGGACGGGTTGCGGCAGGCGTATGCGGCGCGCTACCCGGCCCTGGCCGCCGCGCGGCTCGATGCGCTGCGCGCGGCGTTGCGCGATGACCGCGCCGACGACTTCCTGCCGCCGCTGGGCCAGGAACTGGAAGCGCTGGGGCTGGCGCTGATCGAGCAGGACGAAGACGACGACGCCATCCACCTGCTGATCGTGCCTCTGGCCGATGCTGGCGACGCGCTGGCACAGATCGGGGCACGGGGCCAACAAGGTACGCGGCATCGGCAGGCCGGCGCCCCGCAAGGCGCGCCGGCGGCATTGCCGCGCCCCGCTTCCGGCCCGCTGGCGCAGCCTGGCGATTATCTGGACATGACGCAGTGCGTACCGCTGGCCCCGGGCTGGGCATGCATGGCCAACCGAGACACGGCGGCGCCGCAACTGGTGGACCTGCATGATTGGCCGGCCCTGCGCGAGGTTGGCGGCAAGTTCCAGCCGCATCGCGGCCTGCTGGCGTCGGCCGTTGCCGCCAACGGCGTCCATGCCTGGATCGAGCAAGGCCCAGACGGCATCGCCAGCACGCCCTATGCCCATCTACTGCGCGCCCCCCGGGTCGAGGCCGCGCCGCTCAACCGTCCCGGCCTTGCGCTGCCGCCGCGCGCGGCGCAGGCGCAGCGCCGCACGCCCGAATTCAGCCTGGGCTTCGCGGGCGACGACCTGCTGGTGGTGGATCGCGGCATGGTGTTCGTGTACCGGGGCTTTGCCGCGCAGGGCGAAGCGGTCGCCATCGAGCCGGCACTGCTTTACACCGCGCCGCCGCAACGCCGCCCCGTCAGCGACCGCTCGGCGGTGATCCAGACGCCCGATGGCCGCGCCTGCGTGCTGTGCCGTGGCCAGCTGCTGCGGTGGCGCGACGGCCAGTTGCATCCCCTGGCATTGGGCCCTGCCGACGCGGCATCGGGGGATCTCTCGCATCCCGTCGCCTGCGGCAGTGGCGCCATCGCCTGGCTGGAAGACGACGCGCTTTGCCACGCGGACCTGGACGCCCTTGCCGTCAGCCGCCATGCGCCGCAGCAGATGCCCGCCGGCGGCATGATCCTGCAGTCCCTGCCGCAAGGCTGGCTGCTGCTGGGCCACTGGCATGCGCCGCACCGCAGCCTGGATCTGGGCCAGTTGTGGCATCCCGATTCCGGCCAGGTCCTGCGCATCCGCCACGGCGCGCTCGATCTGGATAGCGGCATCCAGCGCGCGTGGATTTTGCCGGATGGCGGGGTGGTCGTTGGGGGACAACTGCGTCACGTGCGCCTGGGTCGCTTCGACGCATTGTTGGGCCGATTGCCAGCCGCTTGACCCTCGGCGGCCGGGCCATGGCCGCCGCCAGGATCCACGCGCCCTATCCGGCCAGGTCCGTCATCCCCAGGAACTGCCGCAGCTCCGGCGTGGCCGGCGCGGTGAACAATTCCTCCGGCGGCCCGATCTCGTGCACGCGCCCCTGGTGCATGAACACCACGCGGTCGCACACCTCGCGCGCAAAGCGCATCTCGTGCGTCACCATCAGCAGCGTCATGCCGTCGGCGGCCAGCTCGCGCACCACCGCCAGCACCTCGTTGACCAGCTCCGGGTCCAGCGCCGACGTGATCTCGTCGCATAGCAGCGCCAGCGGCTGCATCGCCAACGCGCGCGCGATCGCCACGCGCTGCTGCTGCCCGCCCGACAATTCCTCGGGCCAGGCGTCGAACTTGTGTTCCAGCCCCACCCGCGTCAGCATCGCCCGCGCGAGGTCGGCGGCCTGGTCCTGCGGCATGCGCTTGGCCACCATCGGCGACAGCATCACGTTGCGCCCCACCGTCAGGTGCGGGAACAGGTTGAACTGCTGGAAGATCATGCCCACCTTCAGCCGCAGCGCGCGCAACCGCAACTCGTCGTCGCCCAGTTGCGCGTCCGCCACCATGATGGCGCCGCTGTCGATCTGCTCCAGGCCGTTCACGCAGCGCAGCAGCGTGCTCTTGCCGGAACCGCTTTTGCCGATGATGGCGATGACCTCGCCGGGCTCGACGCGCAACGTCACCCCTTTCAGGACTTCATTGTCGCCGAACTTCTTGCGGACGTCTTCAAGGGCGATGAGGGGCATGCAACTTCCTTTCCAGCAGCAGGCTGAGGCGCGACAGGGGCCAGCACAGCGCGAAATAGATCAGCGCGGCGCAGGCATAGACAGTGAAGGGGCTGAAGGTGGCGTTGGTGATCACCGTGCTGGCCTTGGACAGCTCGGTGAAACCAATGATGGAGGTGAGCGCCGTGCTCTTGACGATCTGCACCGCGAAACCGACGGTCGGCGCCACCGCGATGCGCAGCGCCTGCGGCAGCACCACGTAGCGCATCTGCTGCACATAGCCCAGCGCCAGGCTGGCCGAGGCTTCCCACTGGCCTTTCGGAATCGCTTCCACGCAGCCGCGCCAGATCTCGGCCAGGAACGCGCCCGACCACAACGTCAGCGCCGCGCCCGCGGCCAGCCACGGCGGCACCTCGACCCCGGCCAGCGACAAACCGAAGAACGCCAGGAACAACTGCATCAGCAGCGGCGTGCCCTGGAACAGTTCGATATACGCCCAGCTCACGCGCCTCAGCAGCGCCACGCGCGAGGTCCGCATCATCAGCGCCAGCATGCCCATCAGCGCGCCGCCGGCAAACGCCACCAGCGACAGCACGACGGTCCAGCGCGCCGCCAGCAGCAGGTTGCGGACAATGTCCCAGGTGGTGAACTCGATCATCGCGCCGCCTTGCGGAACAACCGCCTGCCCGTCATGCGCAGCAACTGGCGCAACAACACCGCCAGCACCAGATAGATGCCGGTGGTCACGAAATACACCTCGAACGCGCGGAAATTGCGCGACTGGATGAAATTGGCCGCGAACGTCAGGTCCTCGGCCGCGATCTGCGAGCACACCGCCGACCCCAGCATCACGATCACGATCTGCGACGACAAGGCCGGCCAGATGCGCGCCAGCGCGGGTTTCAGCACCACATGGCGGAACACCTGCAAGCGCGTCATCGCCAGGCTGGCGCCGGCCTCGTACTGGCCCTTGGGCGTGGCGTCGATGCCGGCGCGGATGATCTCGGCGCTGTAGGCGCCCAGGTTCAGCGCCATCGCCAGGCAGGTCGCCTGCATCTCGCTGAACTGCACGCCCAGCGACGGCAGCCCGAAGAACACGAAAAACAACTGGATCAGGAACGGCGTGTTGCGCACCACCTCCACATAGGCGGTGACCGGCGCGCGCAGCCAGCGCGGCCCCTGCGTGCGGGCCCAGGCGCAGGCGATGCCCAGCGCCACGCCCGCCACCGCGCCAAACGCGATCAGCTCGACCGTCACGCCAATGCCCTTGATGAGCACCGGCGTGTAGTCGAACACGGAAGCGAAGTCGAATTGATAAGCCATGAACAGCGCTCCGGCGCGCGCGCCTGCCTTACAGATCCTTGGGCAGATCGGCGCCCAGCCACTTCTTGGAGATCGCCGTCAGCGAGCCGTCGCGCTTGGCGTTGGCCAGGATCTCGTTGACCTTGGCGCGCAGCTTCAGCTCGTCCTTGTTCAGGCCGATATAGCAGGGCGAATCCTTGATCAGGAACTTGGTCTCCGGCTTCTTCGGCGGGTTGCGCGCCAGGATCGCGGCCGCCACCACGTTGCCCGTGGCGATCAGCGGCACCTGGCCCGACAGGAAGGCGGTGATGGTGCCGTTGTTGTCTTCATAGCGCTTGAGCGTGGCCGTGGGCGGGGCGATCTTGGTCAGCTCGATGTCCTCGACCGCGCCGCGCGTCACGCCGATGGTCTTGCCCGCCAGGTCGGCGGCCGACGCCACCTTCACATCGGCCGGCCCGAACACGCCGTTGAAGAACGGCGCATACGCGTCGGAGAAATCGATCGCCTTCTCGCGCTCCGGATTCTTGCCCAGGCTGGAGATCACCAGGTCCACCTTGCGGGTCTGCAGGTACGGCACGCGGTTGGCGCTGGTCACCGGCACCAGCTCCAGCTTCACGCCCAGTTGCTTGGCGATCAGCGCGGCCGTGTCGATGTCATAGCCCAGCGGCTTCATGTCGGCGCCGACCGAGCCGAACGGCGGGAAGTCCTGCGGCACCGCGACCTTGAGGGTGCCGCGCTTGACGATATCGTCCAGGGTGTCGGCATGCGTGAGCGGCGCGGCCAGCAGCGTGGCGGCGGTGCAGAGGGACAGCAACAGGGATCTACGGTTCATGAGGAACTCTCCAGGGCGCGCCGCCCCGGGAGCGGGGTCGAGCGTTGCACACCAATTCGGTATACAAAACTGGAAAAGCAAGTTCCGTGCCATTGGGTAGCACTGCGGGCGGTACCGCGGACGGCCCCGGCGAGCGACCCGCGGCCGCACCGCGGTGGTGCGCGGCGCGCCATGGCGGCGCATTGCCGGCACCGGAATGGGCCGCGCCCCTATCTCGCGGGGATGCCGATCGCGGCGGGCCGTGGCACGGGGCCACGCATCCGGCGCATGGCGTTGGTCCTACGGCATCCACCGCCTGTAAACATCCGTTACTATCGACCGGCGTTCACGTGCACGCATCGCAGTATCAGCCAATCCTTGAAGCCATCCCGACAACGGAGATTTCCATGAGTGGTTACTACGAGTTGAAGCGCAGCGGCGATCAGTACATGTTCAACCTGAAAGCCGCGAACCATGAAGTCATCCTCACCAGCGAGCGCTACACCAGCAAGGCCAGCGCCTTGGAAGGCATCGCCTCGGTCCGCCAGAATTCGCCGGTGGATGCGCGCTACCAGCGCAAGACGGCCACCAACGGCTCGCCCTTTTTCAACCTGACCGCCACCAACGGGCAAATCATCGGCCATAGCGAGATGTATTCCAGCGCCGCGGCCCGCGACAACGGCATCGAATCGGTCAAGAGCAACGGCCCCACCCCCACGGTCAAAGACAACACCTGAACGTGAACAGGGGCGGTGGCATCACTGCCACCACCCCTGTTTTGTAGATGGGGCACGGGGCCGGGCGATTCGCCGCCATGCCCCGCCCCACGACGCACTCGGCAGGCCTGGCGCAAGAGGCCATCCGGCCCCTGCGATCCCCCCGCGCGTTTTCAAACGGGCAATCAGTCCACCTGCGCGCCCGACTGTTTGACCGCCTTGCCCCACTTGTCGACCTCGCCAGCGATGAACGCGCCGGTGGCCTCGGGCTTCATCGGCATCGGCTCCGCGCCGCGGTCGCGGAAGAACTTCTGCATCTCCGGCGTGCCCAGCACGTGGCCGATCTGCTGGCTCAGGTAGTTGGTAATGGCCGGCGGCGTATCACGGGGCGCCAGCACCGCCGCCCAGCCGATCGCCTCGAAACCCGGATAGCCGCTCTCGGCCACCGTCGGCACGTCCGGCAGCTGCGGCAGGCGCTTGGCCGTCGTCACCGCCAGCGCCACCGCCTTCTTGCTCTGCACGTGCGGCAGACCCGCCGTCACTGAATCCACCATCAGCGGCACCTGGTGCCCCAGGAAATCCGCCTGCGCCGGGCCGCTGCCCTTGTACGGAATATGGCGGATGTCGATATCGGCCGCCGCCTTGAACATCTCGGCCGACAGATGCTGCGTGCCGCCGATGCCGGCGCTGGCATACGCCAGCTCGCCCGGATTGGCGCGCGCCTGCTTGACCAACTGCTGCAGCGACGTAATGCCCGAAGCCGGCGTCGCCAGGAACATCAGCGGCACCGAGAATACCCCCGACACCGGCGCGAAATCCTTGGTCAGGCTGTAGTTGATGGTCTTGTACAGCGTCTGGTTCACCGCCGCGGCCGAGCCCGCGATCACCAGCGTGTAACCGTCCGGCGTCGCGCGCGCGGCCTGCTCCATGCCGATATTGCTGCCGGCGCCGGCGCGGTTCTCCACCACGATCGGCTGCTTGACCGCCGTGCCCAGCTTTTCGGCCAGCGCGCGGGCGAAGATATCGGTGGCCTGCCCCGGCGGGAACGGCACGACCAGGCGGATGGGACGGTCGGGATACTCGGCATGCGCGGCCGTCGCGGCCGCCGCCAGCACCAGGCCGGCGGCAAGACTGGAAAGAATTCGTGTCATGATCGGTCAGTAAAAAGCGACAAAGCGCGGCGTCCGGCGCCGGCCCTGTTGCATAAAATAGAGAGCCCCGCGCAAGCGGCCCTTTTGGGGCGGCCGTGGGGCGGATCGGCTGGGGGTGCGTCACGATAGCATTCCCCCGCCGGTGCTAAATTCGGCATTTAGCGTTTCCCCTTCTTTTTCAACCCCTGTTCTCTCCTTTCAGCAGGAACCGCCATGGAATTCAGCCAGTACAACGTCAACGCCCTCATGGAGATCACCTCCCGTCCGGACCTCGTGTTCGTGCGCGGCCAGGGGTCCTGGCTGGAGGATCACGCGGGCAAGCGATACCTGGACTTCGTCCAGGGCTGGGCCGTCAACACCCTGGGCCACAGCGCCCCGGAAATGCAGAAGGCCCTGCTGGACCAGTCCAAGCTGCTGATGAACCCGTCGCCGGCGTTCTACAACCTGCCCTCCATCGAACTGGCCACCCGCCTGACCGGCGCCTCGGTCTTCGACCGCGTCTTCTTCGCCAATAGCGGCGGCGAAGCCAACGAAGGCGCCATCAAGCTGGCGCGCAAATGGGGCCAGGTCAACAAGAAGGGCGCCTACAAGATCATCACCATGAACCACGGCTTCCACGGCCGCACCCTGGCCACGATGTCGGCGTCGGGCAAGCCGGGCTGGGACAAGATGTTCGCGCCGCAGGTGGAAGGTTTCCCGAAGGCCGAGATCAATGACTTGGAATCGGTGCGTAAGCTGATCGACGACCAGACCGTCGCCATCATGCTCGAACCCGTCCAGGGCGAAGCTGGTGTCATCCCGGCGACGAAGGAATTCATGCAGGGCCTGCGCAAGCTGGCGGATGAGCACAAGCTGCTGTTCATCGTTGATGAAGTGCAGACGGGGATGGGGCGTACGGGGACGTTGTTCGCCTATCAGCAATCCGACGTGGTGCCGGACATCATGACGCTGGCGAAGGGGATTGGTGGTGGGGTGCCGTTGGCTGCTTTGTTGGCCCGTCAGGAAGTTTGCGTGTTCTCGCATGGGGACCAGGGGGGTACGTATAACGGGAATCCGTTGATGGCGGCTGTCGGGGTGGCGGTGTTCGACGCTCTGGCTGCGCCGGGCTTCATGGAAGCGGTCAATGCGCGCGCCAAGCAACTGTCCGAAGGGCTGCTGGCTTTGTCGGCGAAGTATGGGATGAAGGGCGAGCGCGGGATGGGGTTGCTGCGTGCGCTGGTGATGGATCGGGACGACGGCCCCGCCATCGTCGAAGCCGCGCGCAACCTGGCGCCCAATGGTATGCTGCTGAATGCGCCGCGGGGGAATTTGCTGCGGTTTATGCCGGCGTTGAATGTGACGGCTGAAGAAATCGATACGATGCTGGGGCAGTTGGATGGGTTGATTGCGCGGGTGCGTAAGAGCTAACCTGCTTTACATAGGAATATCTTCAAGGGCCGCTCTATAAGCGGCCCTTTTCTTTTGTATTTCACATAGTGTCATCTCCCCCCAGAAAACCTCTACGATAAAAGACGGAAAAGGTGTTCGCTACACGAAATCCTACTTTTACGAAAAAAACCCCGTGGTGGTCGCGGCAACTTGTTTTAACCGCTCTGTGCTGTGATTTGTGCTGGATTTTTGGATTGCGAAAAATGATATCCAGTTTATAGGCGTCTTTTTTAGACCATTATGTTGAAATGATTGGTCGTGGTTACTGTATTTCAACTGTGATAGTGAGGTTTTTTACACTTAATGTTGTTCTGGTTTCATTATAAAAATCGATTTGCATCTTTCGCACGTCGGTGCCATGTTTTGGAATTCTTGTGGTAATTGCATAGCATTCTCTACGATAGTTTTTATAGGTGGCTTCGGTCAAACGAATGGTGTTTTTAAGCTGGGAAATCGCTTTCTTTATATCGCACCCCTTGAGTTCTATATACATTGCTCGAAGAGGGTTTTCCGTGGTTGATATTAGCCAGTCGCATTTTTCTTGATGCTCATCTATTAAACAGCCATCGACCTTTATCTTGTGGATGGTTTTTTTATTGGTGTTTTTTGCTTCAAATTTACTTTTATTTTCTTTAAGAACCAATACGGAGTCATTGGTCTTTGTGAGGCATTTTTTATACTCCATTTCCTCCCCCAATTTCCAGCATCTTATTCATCACAGATTCAAAGTGTTCCGAAATTCCGTCCAGCATTTCGGCCCCAATTAGGCGATATTCAGTGTCGCTAATAGAATGGGCTTCTCCATTGCTCATGGTGTATGCGGAAACGTGTTCAAACTGAATTGATCTTCCTCCGCCGTTTATGGCAGTAAATTCCTGCTCGGAAATCAATCCTGCTGTGACTCTGTCTCCGGCCATAATAAAATTGTTAAGTGCAGAGACAATGTACGGGCTGTGCGTGGTTATAAAGAAACTGGTCTCCAATTTTGAATAAAATTGCGAGAGAATAGAGACGATGTGTCCTTGGGATGTTGGAAAAAGATGAGCCTCTGGCTCCTCGATAAAACACATGTTGCCATGTTCTGACGCTCTCAGTATGGGCCAAACGCATAGTGTCAAAAGCATAGGCAAGGCTTCTTGTTGGCCTGACGACGCATTGGCCAAATTTATACGCCGCCCTTTATTTACAATCCAATCCTGCTCGTCGTGGAATTCATAATCCCCGGATATGATTGCCTCAACCGCTCTGTATGTCTCATCTAAGAGTTCTTTTTGCTTTTTCCGTTCACCTAAATATGCGTCCTTGTACCAACGTTTGGATGATTCGTACAGGCTGCCAAATTCCTTCAGATAAGGATCTATATCCAGATTGGACGCAAGGAATGTGAAGATATTTTTCTGTAGGTTGGCAAAGAAAGAGCGAGTCGCGGGGATGAATATTGGCGACCCGAATATTTTTCCGTATGCCCCATCTCGCAGCGGCTCAACAACGCAGTCGTAAAAAACTTGATTCTCAATAAAGCTTGTTCGCCTTCCGGGACGCTCTTCAGCTCTTGCTTCGGCGAGTTTTCTCGCAAAGGTCTTCTTCTTGCTGTTGTATATCTTAACTATTTGGTCTGAATAGGAAATGGAGAGGCTTGTTTTGCCACTTGAGTTCTTTCGACCAGATATTTTTATGGAAATATCATTTAATTCGTAGATGATGGAGAAAGATGCTCCGTCCCACGTGTATCGAGGAAATCGCTTTTCGAATAAATCTAGTAATGCTTTGTCCGTTTCGCGCTTGCCTCTGTCCTTACGGATGCCCTCATAAAATTCAGTGCTGAATGTTCTAAAAAAATGCAGCAGTTTTGCGATAAGGCTTTTTCCATTCGCTTGTGGACCAATAATTACATTTATTCTTTTGACTTCTATATTTGCTTTTTTTATGGTCAAAAAATTGGAAATAATAATTCTTTCCGTCATGAGCGTTAAATATTCCAATATTTTGCAATGAGAGTGGGGGAGAACTCATGTCTTGAGGGTATTAGGGTTAATTTTTTTACGCTTCGCTATTGCCCGCATTTCCCTTAAATTTCCGTTAATGGAATTGACTAATGATTGATCGTCACCAACAAGTTCTTACCTGGATTTTCCGAAAAATACATGCTGCCGTGTGTATTGCAGAAAAGTAGGTCATGTACACTTTGCCTGAACTTAGCTGACGCGCTTATCCGACGCGACTTGAAGTGTTTTCAGAGGTTTGTGCATTCGATTGTCTAATCGGACAATTATCGCAGATACAATTTTTAACGCAATACGTCGTGGCTGCATGATGACTTTGCCATCGCCAGCAGAGCTTGCACTTATAGCCAGAAATATGCCCTTGTTCTGCTAGCGAATCCCGAACGTCGCTGTTGCAATGTCAACAGCCATGCGCATTAGTAATAAGAGAGTTGAGATCCCCCCACAATCTCGCTGTTGGATGCATTGCCTGGAATGAAAATGTCTCGCCGCCGACAGATGAAATAAGGGTTGCCGTATACTCCATTATTACCGCCACCAACGGTACCCCGGTGTGGAAGCCGGAAAATTCGTCGATGCCGACCTCATAGGGTCAGCAAGCCTCCGCACGCCCAATGGGCGGGCCTTGGCAGGGGTGCGCTAGCCGCACGCCGGTTCCGACGATCCGGTCTTCCAACCTTGTCCTGTGCCCGCCCGCCCCATTTGGAAGTGGGGCAGCGGGATTTCCACATCGTCGGAGGAAGTCCATGCAATCCCACCCCCTCACCCAAAACCCCTGGCTGGTCGACACCGACCCCGAGCACGGCCCGGTCCCCCTCTCCCACCTCTACAACATCGAACGCGCCCGCTACGCCATCCAGACCATCGCCCGCCTGGTCGGCAACAGCGCCTCGGAACCCGCCGCCACCGGCAGCCAGCCGCTGGACGCATGGACGGTATCCGCGTTGATGGGCGGCGTGGAGGGCCTGTGCGATCACCTCGGCACCCTGACCGACGCCATGCTGGAATCGGCCCGCGCCTACGCCGATGACGCCGCGTTCGACGCCGCCACGCATACCGCGCCGCGCTCGATCCAGTAACCCGAAAAAGACCAACGGCCTGCCGCGCAACGCGTCAGGCCAGTTCCAGGCCACCAAGCGTCAGGCCGTCCCATCCCCAAGCATCAGGCCACCCTCATGCCGCCCGCCGGAACGCCCGTCGATACCCCATCGGGCTCGTCCCGACGATCCCCGTGAAATGCTCCCGCAGCGACACCGCCGACCCAAACCCCACCTCCATCGCTACCCGCTCCACCGGCAGGTCCGTCGTCTCCAGCATCCCGCGCGCACGATTCACCCTCGCCTGGATCACCCATTGCAGCGGACTCACCCCCAGCAGTTCCTGAAACCGCCGGTTCAAGGTGCGTACGCTGACCGCGGCCTGGGCGGCCAGCGCGGCGACGGTCAGGTTCTCGGCCAGCCGGTGTTCGATCCAGTGCAGCAGCGGCGTCAGGTCGGTGTGCGAGGCCGGTGTGGGTCGGACGATGAATTGCGCCTGGCCGCCGGCGCGTTCCAGCGGCACGACGGCCAGGCGGGCGCTGTTGGCGGCGACGGCGGCGCCGTGGTCGCGCTTGATCATGTGCAGGCACAGGTCCATGCCGGCGGCGGCGCCGGCGGAGGTCAGGATTTGGCCGTTGTCGACGAACAGGACGTTGGGGTTGACGTCGATGGCGGGGTAGCGGCGCGCCAGCAGGGCGGCGGCTTTCCAGTGGGTGGTGGCCTTGAGGCCGTCGAGGATGCCGCTGGCGGCCAGGACGAAGGCGCCGGTGCAGATGGAGGCGATGCGGGCGCCCCGGGCGTGGGCGTGGCGGACCACATCAAGGATGTCGTCCGGGACGCTGTCGGCCGGGTCGGCCAGGCCGGGGATGACGAGGGTGTCGGCGCCGCGCGCGGCGTCCAGGCGGTGGCGGATGTGCAGGTCGTAGGCGTGGGTGCGGACGCGGGGTTTGCGGGCGTGGACCTGCACGGCGTAGGGGCGGCGGCCGTCGAGGGTTTCGGCGAGCTGGAAGATCTCGCAGGGGATGGACAGGTCGCCCGCGACGAGGCCGTCGAAGGCGAGCACGGCGACGCGGTGCGGGGTGGGCGGGGGCATGGGGCAAGGGCTTTGGGACGGGTCGGGCGGACGGCGGCGCACGGTTGGCGGATTTCTTTCGAAGATTGGCATTTTGGCCAATGGCTGGCGATTGCGCCAGCCCGGACAATGCCGCTCATCCTGTTGCGAGACGCTGCCATGCCCCCGAAAGACGCCGATGCTTCGACCCCTGCTCTCTTCAAGTGGGCGGCCATGCTGGAAGGCGTGACGCTGTTGGCGTTGCTGGGCGTGGCGGTGCCGTTGAAGCACCTGGCCGGGATGCCGCAAGGGGTCTCGTGGGTTGGGCCGGTGCATGGGGTGGCGTTCATGGTCTATATCGCGCTGGCGTGCAATGTGGCGTCGGCGCAGGGCTGGCCGCGCCAGCGGCTGGTGTGGACGTTGGTGGCGACGCTGGTGCCGTTTGGCGGCTTCGTGATCGCGCGTTCGCTGCGCCGCGCGCGGGAGGCGTGAGCGATGGCGTATCTGCTGATCAAGTCGCTGCACCTGGCGCTGGTGCTGTTCTGGGTGGCGGGGATGGTGGTGCAGGCGTTCATGCTGGCCGCGGCCGACAAGCTGCCGGGGCCGGCCTTGCCGCAGGAGCTGGCGCGCCTGCGGCTGCTGCGCAAGTGGGAACGGCTGCTGACCACGCCGGCGATGGTGGGCGCGTTGGCCAGCGGGGTGTATCTGGCGACGAGCGCGGGCTGGTTTGGCAGCGGGTGGCTGTCGGTGAAGCTGGCGTTGGTGCTGTTGCTGGCGGCGGTGCACGGGATGCAGGCGGGACGGCTGCGGCGGCTGGCGGAGGCGGCGGGTGACGGCACCGAGGCGGGCCGTGCGCGGTTGATGCCGGTGGTGCTGGCCGCGCCGGTGCTGATCATTCTGCTGGTGGTGATGAAGCCGTTCTAAGGGCAGTCGTGTAAGTGCACGGCACGCCGCGCAGGCACAAAGCCGCGTCATTCGCTTCGTCCGAAACCCACGCTCGGCACACGCATGGACGACATGAAGCCCGTCAAAATGGGCTTCAGTCGATCCCCAGACGCGATACGCGTGCGTTGCCATGAATGCCCTGTTTGTCGAGCTGCCCGAATTCTCTCGCCATCGCGAGGAATTCCTGGCCGACGACGAATTCCGCGCGCTGCAATGCCTGATGTTGAAACTGCCCGAGGCCGGCGTCGTCATCGAAGGCACCGGCGGACTGCGCAAGCTGCGTTACGTCGACCCGCAGCGCAGCCGGGGCAAGCGTAGCGGCTTGCGAGTCATCTATTACTGGTGCGACGCCGAGCAGCAATTCTGGCTGTTCCGGTTGTATGGCAAACAGGATGTGAACGACAGCAATTCCGCCATCCGCAAGATGTTCGCCAAGGTGCTGGCGCAGGCGCTGGCGGCGCCGAGAGGCGCGCCAGCGGCCATCACGCGCAGGGTGCCGAAGGTGCCGACGCATTACCGGGCGCCGAAGCATTCGGTGAAGGCCAGGACTGAATAAGCCGTCGGTCTGATTTGCCACGGGTCTGCGTCAAACGCCCTGCACAAACGCCAGCGTATATCCGTTGCCATCCACCAGCCCGAACTCATGGGAGCCATAGGCCATGCGTTGCAACGGCCAGGCGATGGGTGTCTTGTCCTTGACCTGCCGGTAGAACGCTTCGACATCGGGAAGCGAGAAATACAGGGTGCCGCTGAATCCTGGCGCCCGCTTCCACAGATCGAGCGTGGTGAAGATCAGCCGCCCCCCGTGTTGCTCCACCGTGAGCGTGCCTTCGGCGGAGTCGGTGACGGTGAAGCCAAGCACAGACCCGTAAAAGTCGCGGGTTGCGGCGAGATCGGTGGTGTGCAGCAAGGCGGAAAGCGGCATGGATATGTCCTGCACGATGTGGGGCCACACGATTCTTTCATGGATCGCCCGATCACGTTTTATCCTTCGGGTTATCAACCTGGAATTCATCGCCGTTTCCCGAGCCGCAGAGCCGATCCCATGTCAACCCGCGACCGCCTAAAAACCTGGGCCCGGCGCATCAAGCGCGACGGCCTGACCCTCTGGTTCGCCGGCAAGCATCCCCGCACGCCCTGGCACGCCAAGGCGCTGGGCGTGTTCGTGGTGGCCTACGCCCTCAGTCCCATCGACCTGATTCCCGACTTCATCCCGGTGCTGGGTTATCTGGATGACGTGCTGTTGCTGCCGGGCCTGATCTGGCTGGCCATCAAGTTGTTGCCGCCAGAGGTGCTGCGGGAATGCCGCAACCAGGCGGACGCGTGGATCCAGGCCAAGCGCGAAAAGCCGCGCAGCCGGGTGGGTGCGGTGGTGATCGTGGCGTTGTGGGTGGCGGTGGTGCTGGCGGTCGGCTACTGGCTATGGCGCTGACGCGGCGCGCGGTTCAATCTTCCAGAAATCCCAGCGTGCGCAACTCCGCGATCGCGCCCAGCTCCTCGTCGCGCCGTTTCTTGGGCGCGCCCAGCGATGCGGCCAGCAGCATGGCAGGCTTGTCGGATTCGTCGAAGCCGCGCAGCACGCTGTCGGCAACGGGAAAGGCCTTGGCGAAGCTCGCATCCAGCGCCTGTTGGCCACGGTAGCGCCCGCGCTTGTCCAGGATCACCTGCGTTTGCGGATCGCGCCGGATCAGGTGCAGCGGCACGCCTTCGCAACGCAGCCCCAACAACCTGGCTTCGCTGATGTCCAGCGCCCAATCGGTCTCGGCATAGAACGCGGCGCGGGCGGTCTCGAATTGCTGGAGCCGGTCCGCATCCGTGCAGAACGCTTCGGGCGTCAGGTTGAGATTGAGCTTGCCGATCTTGCCCTTGAGAGTGACGCGGCGAAAGAGCGAGGCCCACACCAGCAGGATGGGATTCGTGGACAGGTCTTCGACCACCACGTCCTCGAACACGCACGGCTTGATCTCTGAATTCACGACGCGGCATTGCGACAGCGTCACGTTCCGCACGCGCGACATGCGTTGCGGATACTTGACCATCGACAGGCCGCAGTTGTCGAAGGCGCAGTCGTGCAGATGCAGGTCGTGGAAATTCCCGTTGCCCTTGTCCAGGGCCATGCGGAATTGCTGGCTTTCGATTTTTTGCATGCAGCGCGTGCGTCAGTTGCGGCTGGCGGTGGCCAGGCGCAGCGCCAGCGCCAGGAACACAGAGCCCAGCACGTATTGCGGCCAGCGCGACACGCGCTGCCGTCCCGCCCAGCGCCGGCTGAGCTGGTGCGCGGCCAGGATGACGGCGCCGTTGATGAACAGGCCGATGACGTTGAGGATGGTGGCCAGCACCAGGATCTGCAGGGCCACCGAGCCGTCCTGCGGGCGCACGAACTGCGGGAACAGGGCCAGCACGAACAAGGCCATCTTGGGGTTGAGCAGGTTGGTCAGCAGGCCTTGCAGGAAGACTTCGCGCACGGGCGAGCGGGCCCGGCCCGCATCGGGCATGTGCGACACCGGTCGCGAGCGGAAGGTGCGCACGGCCAGGTACAGCAGGTAGAGCGCGCCGGCGAAGCGGACCACGTCGTAGGCCATGGGCACCGCCACGAACAGCTGCGACAGGCCGAAGGCCGCGAGCAGCGCGTGGCAGTAGGTGCCGGCCTGGATGCCGGCCAGCGAGGCGAAGCCGGCGGCCCTGCCCTGGGCGGCGCTGCGCGAGGCGATCAGCAGCATGTCGGGGCCGGGCGTCATGGCCAGGGCGACGCAGGCGCCGCCAAAGAGCACGAGGGTGGCGGGGTCGAGCATGGCGAGTCCTTGGGGCGGCCGGTGGCGGTCGATTATTGGGCCGGCACGGGCAGGCTGCAACCGGTGTAGAACGCCTGGCAACTGGCGCCGGTGTCCTTTTCGCAGGTTTCCAGCGCACGCATGCGGGCCAGTTCTTCGCCGGCGGCGGTGACGGAATTGACCAGCACGCCGCTGCCCTTGGGCGACGGGCCGTAGGCGACCGCCACGCACTGGTCGTGGTAGGTGGTGTTGATGACGCAGCGGGCGCCGCCCTTGGTGGCGCATTGGGCCAGCGCGTCTTTTTCCGCGCGGGCCTTGCTGGCGCGGTCGGCCGAGATGCCGATCGAACCCGACAGCGCGTCATAGGCCACGGCGCCCCAACGCTGGGCGTCGCGCGACGAGGCGGTGGACGCGCCGCCCGCGGCAGGCGCGATCTCCACGGGGATCGGCACGCATTGCTGGCCGGGCGTGCCGACGCTGGGCGCGTAGCCGTCGGGGCAGCCTTGTTCGGCTTGCGCCACGGCGGCGTGGGAAAAGTTCAGGGCGATGGCAAGGGAGGCAATGATCAGGGTACGCATGGGTCAACTCATTCGTTCGATAGACCGCCCAGCAAGGACAGGGCCTCGTCCAGGGACAGCACTGTGGTGCGCGACTCGAAGGCGGTCGCGAACAGGTGGTCGTGCACGACCGGGTCGGGGTCGTAGCAACAGTCCTTGACGGTCAAAAGGCGGTAGTCGGCGTCGCTGGCGTGGGCGATGGAAGACAGCATGACGCCGGTGGAGGCAACGCCGACCATGATCAGGGTGTCGATGCCCTGGGCCGACAGCCGCGGTTGCAGGTCGGTGCCGAAGAACACGCTGGCGCGATGGGCGAGGATGATGGGTTCGTCATCGCGCCGGCCGAGTTCGGGCGAGACGCGGTCATGCACGAAGCGGCCCAGCTGGCGGATGCCCTGCCCGTTCTTGTTGAGCGGGCTGACTTCCGGGTAGCCAGGGCTGAAATGGATCTTGGCGAAGTAGACGCTCACACCGGCGCGGCGCGCGGCATCGCACAGTTGCCGCGTGTTGGCCAGCAGCGTGGGGGCGACCGACGGGAACAGGTCCATGATGTCGGTCTGGTAGTGCATGACCAGCAAGGCGGTGCGCGCGGGGGTGATGGCCGGGGGCGGGGAGGTCATGGTCGCTCCGTGAAGACGTTCTTCATGACCAGTCAGTTTAGCGGCAGTCGCGGGACGGGGCACGGGCCGGGTTGCCGGACGTCGCGCCCCGGTTTTTTCGGGTTCGCCGCGTTGTCGTCTACTTTTCGGCGTACTTCCTGCCGGCTTCGTCGTAGACGTAGCTGACGGCGTCGGCCGGACCCAGTTTGCGGGTCTTGCCCGGGCCGGAGATCTCGGTGCCGCTGGGGGTGACGGTCAGGCGCGGCATGTCGCTGCCGTTCTGCGCGGTGAAAGTCAGCTTGCCGGTCTTGGCGACGCAGGGCATGACATCGCCGTCGGCGCAGGCGGCGCTGTTGTCGTCGCCGGTGAGGATGCTGCCGACGTAGGTCCAGACCTTGTCCTTGAGCTCGTCGCGCGGGCCGGGGTTGAAGACGAACAGGGCGTAGCCTTCGAAGCTGGTGCCGTTGTCAAAGCCCTGGGTCGGCACGGCCAGCAGCAGCTTGCCCTCCGGGGTGCGGTAGTCGAGCGGCTTGCGGCCGGTGTCGACGGCTTCGGCCCGTTCGTAGGCGCCGAACATGCCGATGGTGTGCTCCATGCCGCGGAACTTCCAGGGGCGCTCGGCGGTGGAGCCGGTCAGCGTGAAGGTGGCTTCGGCCAGGTTGACCTGGGTTTCGGGGCCGGCTTCGTCTTCGCCGGGCTTGCCGTATTTTTCGCGGGTGTCCCAGGTGAAGCCGGTGAAGTATTGCGTGCCGCCCAGTTCGAAGGCGTGGCCGAACCAGTAGGTGGCGACGCTGCCGTTGGCGACTTCGTACGAATCGGCGCCCTTGCCGTCGATCTGGTAGATGGCGTACATCACCGTGGGGGCGTCGGGCGGAGCGACCTTGGCGGCGGCCGGTTGCGTGTCCTGGACGGCGTCCAGGCGCGGCTTGGACGCGGGTTCGGCCGCGCTGGCGGGGTTGAACAGGGTGGCCAGGGCGACGGCGCACAGGCCGGCGACGGTGGCGCGCAGCGGCGGACGGCGCGGGAACGGGCGGGTTTGCAGACGCGTATTCATGTCGGACTTGTTCTCGTCGGTCTTCGATAAGCGCACCGAGGCGCATTGTGCGGCGCCATCTTAGAGGGTAGATGGGGCGGGCGTCGGACAGTGGTTTGCCAATTGTGTCCGACTGCAAGTGGTGGCGTGCTCAGGGGCGGTCGGGATGCGCCATGCGTTCGAGCTTCTGCACGTCCAGCCCCATGCGCCGGCCCGAGGCCAGCAGGTGCGCGGCGGCGGCCTGGCGGGCGGCGTCGGGGTCCTTGGCCTGGATGGCGTCGAACAGGCGCAGGTGTTCCTGCTGCGCGGGGCGCGGCCCGCCGGCCAGCCGGGCCGAATTCTGCCAGCCCATTTCGCGCGCTTTGAGAAGCTGGCCTTCGATGAAGCCGCTGAAGGCCACCAGGTAGGCGTTCTGGGTCGAGCCGGCGATGGCGGCGTGGAAGTCGACGTCGGCCTTGGACGCGGCGGGATAGTCGCCTGCGTGCCGCTCCATGCGCTTGAGCGCATCGCGCATGCGTGCCAGGTCGGCGGTCTTGCGGCGCAGGGCGGCGGCTTCGGCGGCGGCGGTTTCCATCCAGAAGCGCAGTTCGAACAACTGCGCCAGGTCCTTGGCCGAGGTGTCGCCGCGCGGCAGGCGGAACACGCTGCCGGCGGGGTTGGCGGCGACGTAGGCGCCCACGCCCTTGGTGGTGACAAGGACGCCGTCGGCCTTCAGTTGCGAGACGGCTTCGCGGATGACCGGGCGGCTGCAGCCCAGCGTGCGCGCCAGTTCCTGTTCGGCCGGCAGGCGCGAGGCGGGCGCGAAGCGGCCTTCGGCGATCTCCTTGCGCAGGGCCGCGATGACCTGGTCCACCAGCGTCAGCGGACGCTCGATAACTTGCATGTCTGCTTCCTATCCAATGGCGAAGACAAAGGCTGCGCGATGCCGGCCGGCGCCGCCCCTGGCGCCATGATATCGCTTCGCCCAAAGCCCGGCGCAGGCCCGTTGCATGGCGGATTATGCCTTGCTATGCTGTCTTACAGCCTGACAGCTATCCGCCTTTCCCGCGCCCCGCCATGGCCGTATCCGCCGTGCGCCACGGACGCCGCCCAGGAGCCGTCCCGCATGCCGTCCTCCTCAGAAAGCACCCTGGCTTTGCCACAGATCGGCGACGGCCTGCCGGGCCGGCAAAGGCTCTGGGCGGTCTCCACGCTCATCCTGGGCAGCGCGATCGCCACGCTCGATACCTCCATCGCCAACACCGCCCTGCCGACCATCGCGGCGGATCTGCGCACCACGCCGGACGCTTCGATCTGGATCATCAATGCCTACCAGATCGCCATGGTGGCCACGCTGCTGCCGTTCGCCGCGCTGGGCGACATCGTCGGCCATCGCCGCGTCTATCTGTATGGCCTGCTGGTGTTCACGCTCGCGTCGCTGGCCTGTGGCGTGGCCGACTCGCTGGCGCTACTGACGGCGGCGCGCGTGCTGCAGGGCGTGGGCGCGTCGGGCATCCTGGGGGTCGGCACCGCGCTGATCCGGCTGACGTTTCCCAGCAGCCAGATCGGCCGCGCGCAGGGCATCAATGCCTTCACCGTGGCGGTGTTCTACGTGGTGGGGCCGTCGGTGGCGTCGGCGGTGCTGGCGGTCAGCACCTGGCACTGGCTGTTCCTGATCAACATTCCGCTGGGAGCCGTGGCAATGGCGATGGCGTGGCGCACGCTGCCGCGCAATCCGCCGCGCAAGGCGCCGCCGCGTTTCGACGGCGTGGCGGCGTTGCTGCTGGGCGCGACCTTCGCGCTGGCGGTGCTGGCGCTGGGCGATGCGGCCCATCATGCCGGCTGGACGCGCATCCTGCCCGAGGCCGCCGCCGCGGCGCTGTGCTGCGCCCTGCTGCTGCGCCGCCAGCGCGCGCATCCCGCGCCGATGCTGCCGGTCGACCTGTTCCGGCGGCCGCTGTTCGCGATGTCGGTGGCCACGTCGGTGCTGTCTTACGCGGCGCAGGGGCTGGCGCTGGTGGCGTTGCCGTTCCTGTTTCAGATGAGCCTGGGGCGTTCCGATGTGCAGACGGGCCTGCTGCTGACCGCCTGGCCGGTGGTGGTGGCGGTGGCCGCGCCGCTGGCGGGGTTTCTGTCGGAACGCCATTCGGTCGCGCTGCTGGGCGGCGGCGGGCTGCTGGTGCTGTGCGCCGGCATGGTGCTGGTGGCGCTGCTGCCGGCGCAGGCGTCGGATGCCGACATCATCTGGCGGCTGGCGGTGTGCGGGGCCGGCTTCGGTTTTTTCCAGTCGCCCAATCTCAAGGCCTTGACGACCAGCGCGCCGGCCGAACGCAGCGGCGCGGCCAGCGGCATCATTCCCACCGCCCGGCTGATCGGCCAGGCTTCGGGGGCGGCGCTGGTGGCGGCGTGTTTCACGCTGGTGGGTGCCGGGGGCGCGCAAGTGGCGCTGTGGATCGGCGCGCTGCTGGCCGGTGTCGCGTGTGTCGTGAGTTTTCTACGGATTCTTGCGCAGGAATGACGGCGCGCGGACGGCGCGGCAACGCGACTTGCGCATGCCTACGCAGCCAGGCGCCAGCTACGTGCTGATGCGCGAGCAGGATATCGCGGCGCGCCGCTTCGATCTGGCGCGCGTCACCTATCAATGCGACTGGCGTCTTGCCATTGAATTGTCGGCCGGGCGCGCTTGCTGCGGCGCGTCCGGCCCAGGCTCAATACGTCGCCTTCAGGTTCAGCATCACGCTGCGCGGCTCGCCGTAGTAGTTCGAGCCATACGCCGCCCACACGCGCTGGTAGTAGACCTTGTCGAACAGGTTGTTCACCGTCAGGGTCGCTTCCAGGTGCTTGTTGAAGCGGTAGCCGGCCTGCGCCGATACCGTGGTGTACGGGCGTTGTTCGAACTTCACCGGGCCGTTCAGGCGATACATGCTGCTGACGCTGCGCAATCCGGCGCCCAGCGACAACCCTTCCAGCGTGCCGGTGGCGAAGCTGTACTTGGTCCACAGGTTGAAGGTGTGGCGCGGCGTGATGAAGACGTATTGCTGCGACTTCTGGTCTTCCGTGCCTTTCAGCGTCTTGGTGGTGGTGTAGGCATAGCCGGCGGTGATGTCCCAGCCGGGCGCCGGACTGCCGCTGATCTCGGCCTCGAAGCCCTGGTTGCGCATCTTGCCCGCCGCCATCGAGAACAGCGGATTGTCCGGGTCCGTCATGGCGCGGTTCTCGTCTTCCATGCGGAACAGCGCCACGTGGCCGTTCAGGCGCTTGTCCAGGAATTCGCCCTTCAGGCCGATCTCGACCTGTTTGCCGGTGCGCGGATCCAGCAGCTGGCCGTTGGCGTCGGTGGTGGTCTGCGGCGTGAAGATGCTGGTGTAGCTGGCGTAGGCCGACAACTGCTCGTTCAGGTCCACCACCAGACCCAGGTACGGCGTGAACTTGCCGTTGATGTTGCTCTTGGTGTTGGTGAACTGGTTGAAGTAGGCGTTGCGGTTCTGCGTGCGGTTTTCCCACCAGGTCAGGCGGCTGCCGGCGATGACGGTGGCGGCGTCGGTGACGCGCAGGTTGGCGCGCGCGTACAGGCCGTATTGGTCGGTCTTGCTGTCGTTGCCGTTGGTGTATTCGTAGTCCGGCCTGGGGACGTTGTTGTCAGGGTGGAACAGGTTGATGTCAGCGTTGTCGCCGCCGCCGTAGCGGAAATTCTTGTGCACGTTGCGGTAGTCGGCGCCCACGGTCAGCTCGTGCTCGCGGCCGAAGGCCTGGAATGGCGTGGCGACGAAGGCGTCCAGGCCGTAGGTCTTCCAGTGGCTGCGGTATTTCCAGGTGACCAGGCAGGTGTCGCCGGTGACCGGATCGACCGCGCAGTCCGACCAGCCGAACTGGCGGCTGGGCTCGTCCTGTTCGCGGTAGACGCCGCTGACCTTGATGCGGCCGCCGTTGGACAGGCGGTGGTCGACGTCGGCGAAGTACTCGGTGATTTCTTCGGTGATGTGGTTCCAGCTGGGGTCCAGGTTGGTGGAGCGGCGCACGTCGAGCAGGCGCCCGTCGGTGTAGCCGGGCAGGCCAAAGAAAGGGCGGCCCTTGTATTGCTGATAGGTGGCGCCGGCGGTCAGCGTGGTATCGGGGGTGAGGTCGAAGCTGAGGGTGCCGTAGAACAGGGGCTTCCTGGTGTAGACGCCGTCGACGAACGAGCCGCGGTCGTCATAGGACGCCACGATGCGGCCGCGCAGGCGGCCGTCGCTGTCGAGCGGGCCGGTCAGGTCGGCCTCGGTGTAGTAGCGGTCCCACGAGCCGGTCATGACCTGGCCGCTGAAACCGAATTCCTTTTGCGCGCGCTTGCGCACCAGGTTGACGGTGCCGCCGGGATCGCCCGCGCCCTGATACAGGCCCGATGGGCCGCGCAGCACCTCGATGCGGTCGTAGATGGCCAGGCCGAAGCCGGCGCTCAGGTCGTTGCCGGTGCTGGCCGGCGTGTTCACGCCATCGACCTGGATGGTGTCGAGCGCGTAGCCGCGCGAATAGAAATTGCCGTGGTTGCCGCCGATGCTGCCGGCTTCCACCGTGATGCCGGTGACGGTGCGCATGGCGTCGTCCAGGTTCACCAGGTTCTGGTCGTCGAGCAACTGGCGCGTCACCACCGAGACCGATTGCGGGATCTGGCGCAGGCTTTGCGCGTTCTTGCCCAGGGTGACGGCAGCGGGGGTGTAGGAACCGGTGCCCTCGGTGGTGGCGAGGTCGCGGCCGGTAACCGTGACGGGCGCGAGCGTGGTGGCGTCGCTGGCGGACGCGCCGGCGGGCGAGCGCACCATGAAGCCGTTGCCGCTGGGCACGGCCACCAGGCCGCTGCGGGCCAGCAGACGGTCGAGCGCGGCTTGCGGGGTCATGCTGCCGGACACGGCGGGCGCGCGCAGGCCGGCGACGCTGTCCGGGCTGAACAGGATTTGCACCTGGGCCTGGCGGCCCAGCGCCACCAGCGCGTCGGCCAGGTTGCCGGCCGGCAGGTCGAAGGCCTGCGCGGCGGCGCGGCCCTGCGCGTGGGCCGCGGACGGCGCCAGGGTCTGTGCCGCCAGCGCGGCGCCCATCAACAGCGCGCACAGCAGCGCGTAACGGCCGGCGCTTTGCCGGCGGCGGAAGTGGCGTTGCGCCATGGTCGTTCCTCGGTGTGGAAGTGGATCTACACGGGGGAAGACGCGCGACTTGCCATAACCCGTACCTGCTGAATGAAAATAATTTCGCCTGGCCGCTTCAGCGGCTGGCGATCACCGCCGTGCCATCGGGCCGGCGGGTCAGCGTGACCGGCAGCAGGCCGGGCAGCGTGTCGAGGAAAGCCTCGGGGTGGCGCAGGTCCAGCGTGCCGGACAGCCGCAGGCGGCGGGCGCGGTCGTCGGCGAAATGCAGCGGCGCGTCGCGGTACAGGGCCAGGTAGCCGGCCAGCTGTTGCAGGGTGGCGTCGTGCACCACCGCCACGCCGTCCTGCCAGGCGCCGACTTCGCCGGGCGGCACCTGCGCGCGCGCCAGCAGCCGGGCGTCGGCGCGCGCGAGCAGCACCGTGTCGCCGGCGTGGAGCATCTGCGGGCCGGGGCTGGCGGCGCCGTCGGCATCCAGCCGCACCTGGCCGCTGCGCACGCCGACCTGCAGCAGGTCGGGCAGCAGCAGCACATTGAATTCGGTGCCGATGTCGCGCAGTCGCGCGCCGCCGGCGGATACCAGCAGCGGCCGGTGGTCGGGCGCGGCGTCGATGTAGACCTCGCCGCCTTCGATGTCGATGCGGCGTTCGGCCAGGGTGTAGCGCACGTGGACGCGGGTGCCGACGTTGGCGTGGATACGGGTGCCGTCGGCCAGGTCCAGGCTGCGTGTCTGGGTGGAGGCGTTGGCCACCGATTCGTAATTGACCGGCAGGTATTGGTAGGCGGCGCCCGCCAGCAGGACCAGCGCGGCCAGCGCGCCGCCCCAGCGCAGGAAGGCGGGCCGCGGCTGCCGCGCGGCTGCCGGCCGTCGGGTGGCGACGCCGATGGGCTGGGCAGCGTCGGCGGGAGCAATGTGGGCGGCGCCGGTCGATGCGCGATCCGGCGCGCTGGCCGGACGCGGCAGCGCGGCCAGGTCATCCCACACCTGCGCGAGCTTGTCGTATTCCTGCCGGTGCAGCGGCGATTGCGCCAGCCAGGCCTGGAACGCCTGTTCGGCGCTGGCATCGGACGCGCGTTCCCGGCGGCGCATGAACCATGCGCTCGCGGCCTCTTCGACTGCGGATAGGGAACGGGACGGGGTCATGACGATTCGCCGTGGACGCGGCGCTTGCAGTGCGCCAGGGCCAGTTGCAGGTGCTTTTCGACGGCGCGCACGGAGATGCCCATGCGCGCGGCGATGTCCTCGCAACGCAGCTCATCATACCGATAAAGCAGGAAGGCCTCGCGCTGGCGCGGCGGCATGTCGTCAATGGCGGCCTGCAGCAGGCGCAGGCGCTGGTTGGCGTCGGCGCGCGCGTCGGGCTGCCAGCCGGCCGCGGTTGCCAGGCTGCCGGGCGGCGGCGCGTAGGCCTGGTCGTCCAGGCTGGCCACCATGTGCTCGTCGCGCACGGCTTCGCGGCGCCAGTGGTCGCGCAGCAGGTTGCGGGCGATTTCATAGAGATAGGCGCGCGGCTTTTCGGGCGGTTCGGCGCCGCGGCTGGCGGCCAGCCAGCGCGCGAAGGTTTCCTGCGCCAGGTCCTGGGCGGCGTCGGGCGAGCGCTTGAGCTGGCGGTTCAGGAAACCGACCAGCTCCGCGTTCCATGCCTTGTATGCCTCGGCGATCGCGCCGAAGAACCGCTCCCCCATGGTGCCCCTAAGTCCGATGTCCGTCGCGCGGCCAGCGAACCCGGCGCGTTGTCTTGGCGTCGATAGAATGATAATGATTCGTATTGTATCAACATTGCCAGGCGGCGCGAGACGTCATGGTCGGAGCCTGGGGAAGGCGGCCCGGTGTCGGGCTGTCGGCCGGCTGGCGCTTCAATTGTCGGCAGCCTTGTCCGCCAACGTCGCCGCCTGCTCGCGCAGCACGAACTTCTGGATCTTTCCGGTCGAGGTCTTGGGCAGGGCGCCGAACACCACGGTGCGCGGCGTCTTGAAGCGCGCCAGGTGTTCGCGGCAGTAGGCGATCAGGTCATCGGCGCTGCACACCGCGCCCTCTTTCAGCGTGACGAAGGCGCACGGCGTTTCGCCCCACACCGCGTCGGGCCGCGCCACCACGGCGGCTTCCAGGACGTCGGGGTGGCGGTACAGCACGCTTTCGATTTCCACGGTCGAGATATTTTCGCCGCCCGAGATGATGATGTCCTTGGCGCGGTCCTTGATCTCGATGTAGCCGTCGGGATGCACCACGGCCAGGTCGCCGGAATGGAACCAGCCGCCGGCGAAGGCGTCGGCGGTGGCGTCGGGGTTGTGCAGATAGCCCTTCATTAACGTATTGCCGCGCAGCATGATCTCGCCCAGCGTGGCGCCGTCGGCGGGCACCGGCCGCATGGCGGCGTCCATCACCTGCACCGCTTCGACGTTGAGCTTGCGCACGCCGATGCGGGCCTTGAGCGCGGCGCGCTCGGCCAGGGGACGGTCGTCCCATTCGTCGTGCCAGGCGCAGCTGATCGACGGGCCGTAGGTTTCGGTCAGGCCGTACAGGTGGGTGACGCCCACGCCCAGTTGCTCCATCGCTTCGATGATGGCGGCGGGCGGCGCGGCGCCGCCGGTCATGGCCTGCACGCGGTGCGTGGCGCGGTGGCGCGCGTCCGCGGGGGCGTTGACCAGCATGTTCAGCACCACCGGGGCGGCGCAGAAGAAGCCGACCCGGTGGCGGCGGATGGCCTCGAAGATGGCGGCCGGCTCCACGCGCCGCAGGCAGACGTTGGTGCCCGCCAGCGCCGCCATGGTCCACGGGAAGCACCAGCCGTTGCAGTGGAACATGGGCAGCGTCCACAGATAGACCGCGTGCGGCGGCATGCCGCAGGCCAGCACGTTGCCGGTGGCGTTCAGGTACGCGCCGCGATGGTGATAGAGCACGCCCTTGGGGTTGCCGGTGGTGCCCGAGGTGTAGTTCAGGCAGAGGTTGTCCCATTCGTCCCGCGGCCCCTCCCAGGGCGCGTCGGCCGGTTGCGCGGCGAGCCAGGCTTCGTACTCCGCATCGCCCAGGTCGCCGTGCGGGCCGGTGTATTCGCTGTCTTCGATGCGCACGGTGCGCGGCGGCGCGCGCAGGTGGCCCAGCACCTCGCGCACCAGCGGCGCGTACTCGCTGTCGTACAGCAGCACGGTGGCGCCGCCGTGCTCCAGGATGAACGCCAGCGTGCGCGCGTCGAGCCGGGTGTTGAGCGCGTTCAGCACCGCGCCGGCCATCGGCACGCCGAAGTGCGCCTCGTACAGGGCCGGCGTGTTGGGCGCGAGCACCGCCACCACGTCGCCACGGCGCACGCCCCAGGCGGCCAGCGCCGCGGCCATCTGGCGGCAACGGTCGTAGGTGGCGCGCCAGCTCTGGCTACGGTCGCCGTGCAGCAGCGCGGCGCGTTCCGGGTAGACGGCCGCCGCCCACGCCAGGAAACCCAGCGGCGTCAGGGGCTGGTGGTTGGCGGCGTTGCGGGGCAGTGTGTCGTCGGACGCGGATGGCGATGCGGTCATGATGCGCTCCTAGTGGCCTGCGGTGGCCAGGCGTGCGGATTCGCGTTGCGCGGCCTGCCAGCCGAGCGCGGCCAGCGGTTCGACGCGCGCGCCCATCTCCAGCGCATCGGTGGCGGCGGCGTTGCCGGCGCGGGCGCGCGCGTACACGCCCTGCAGGATGGCGGCGATGCGAAAGAAGCTGTAGGCCAGGTAGAAATCCCAGTTGGGCGGCGGCGCGATGCCGCGCGCCTCGCAATAGGCGCGCACGAACTGCGCTTCGTCGGGAATGCCCAGCGCCGCCAGGTCCAGGCCGGCGATGCCGCGCCACAGGGCCGGCGGGATGCGCCAGCACATGCAGTGATAGGCCAGGTCCGCCAGCGGATGGCCCAGGGTCGACAGCTCCCAGTCCAGCAGCGCGATGGCGCGCGGCGCGTCGGGCGCGAACACCAGGTTGTCGATGCGGTAGTCGCCGTGCACCAGGCGGGTCTGGTCGTCATGCGGCAGATGTTGCGGCAGCCAGTCGATCAGCGCGTCCATGGCGGCGATGGATGTGGTCTCGGTGTCGCGATATTGGCGGGTCCAGCGCGCCACCTGGCGCGCGAAGTAGTCGCCGGCCTTGCCGTAGTCCGCGAGCCCCACGGCGGCCGGTTCCACCGCGTGCAGCGCGGCCAGCACGCGGCCGGTCTCGGCATACAGCGCGGCGCGCTCGGCGGGTGCCAGGCCCGGCAGCGCCGGGTCCATGAAGACGCGGCCGCGCGCATAGCTCATCAGGTAGAACGGCGTGCCGACGATGGAAGGGTCGGCGCAGTAGTGCAGCATGGCCGGCACGGGCACGGCGGTGCCGGCCAGCGCGGCCATGACGCGGTATTCGCGGTCGATCGCGTGGGCCGAGGGCAGCAGCGTGCCGGGCGGCTGCTTGCGCAGCACGCGCGCGCCGCTGGCGTCTTCCAGCAGGTAGGTCGGGTTGGATTGGCCGCCCGTCAATGGCCGGGCGCGCAGGCCGCTGGCGTTGCCCAGGCCCTGCGCCGACAGGTAGGCGGCCAGCGCGGGCAGCCAGTCGGCGGCGGCGTTGGTGGCGTGATCGGGCGCGCTCATACCAGCGCCTTGCGCGGGGCGTCCGCGTCGTCCCACTGCCAGAACGCATCGCCCTGGTCCATCAGGTAACGCGCCAGCACCATCTTGTGCACTTCGGAGGCGCCGTCCACCAGCCGCGCCTGGCGCGCGTAGCGGTAGATCCATTCCAGCGGCGTGTCCTTGGAATAGCCGCGCGCGCCGTTCAGCTGCAGCGCGGTGTCGACCACCTTGTGCAGGGTTTCCGACACCACGATCTTGGCCATGGAGATTTCCTTGCGCGCGAAGTCGCCCTGGTCGAGCCGCGCGGCGGCGCGCATGGTGAGCAGACGGCCGATTTCGATCTGCATGGCGGCGTCGCCCAGCAGCCATTGCACGCCCTCGCGGTCGGCCAGCTTCTGGCCGAAGCTGCTGCGTTCGCCGACATAGTCCACCGCCACCGCCATGGCGCGCCGCGCCAGGCCCAGCCAGCGCATGCAGTGCGTCAGGCGCGCCGGACCCAGGCGGATCTGCGTCAGCTTGAGGCCGTCGCCCACTTCCATCAGGCGGTTCTCGTCGGGAATCTCGAGGCCGTCGAATTCCAGCTCGCAATGGCCGCCGTGTTCTTCCGGACCCATGATGGGGATGCGGCGCACGATGCGCCAGCCGGGCTGGTCGGCGTCGAACAGGAACGCCGAAAGGCCCTTGCGGGCGTCGTCCGAAGTGCGCGCAATCAGGATGAAATGCTGCGCGGCGCCGGCGCCGGTGATGAACCACTTGCGGCCGTGGATCAGCCACTTGTCGCCCTGGCGGGTGGCGGTGGTGCGCATCATCGACGGGTCCGAGCCGCTGCCGGGGCTGGGTTCGGTCATCACGAAGGACGAGCGCACCTTGCCGTCGATGATGGGCTGCAGCCAGCGGTCCTGCTGGTCGGGCCGCGCCACCTGCGCCAGCACCCGCATGTTGCCGTCGTCGGGTGCGGCGGCGTTGAAGGCGGCCGGGCCGAAGATGGAGCGGTTCATTTCTTCATAGCAGGCGGCCAGGCCCACCATCGGCAGGCCCTGGCCGCCGCGCTTGCGCGGCATCTGCAGGGCCCACAGGCCGGCCTCGCGGGCCTTGGCGCGCACGCGGTCCAGCAGGGCTGCGTCGATGTTCTCGTGGTCGTCGTAGTTGGCGCGGTCGGCTTCCAGCGGAATCAGCTCGCGGTCGACGAAGGCGCGCACGCGCTGGCGGTAGTCTTCCAGTTCGGGGGGCAGCGAAAAATCCATGGCGGGGTCTCCGGATGGGGATGCGGGTTCAGAGCGAGCTGGCCAGGTGGCCGCCATCGACGTCGATGACGGCGCCCGTCATGTAGGCCGAGGCATCGGAGGCCAGCAGCAGCAAGGGGCCGTCCAGGTCCTGCGGCGTGCCCAGGCGGCGTTGCGGGATGCGCTTGACGAGGGCCTCGCCGGCGGGTGTGGCGAAGAATGCTCGGTTCAGGTCGGTGCCGATGTAGCCGGGCGCCAGCGCGTTCACGCGGATGCCGTGGCGCGCCCATTCCAGCGCCAGGGCGCGGGTCAGGTGCAGCAGGCCGGCCTTGGCGGCGGTGTAGGCGGCCACGTGCGAGGCCACGCGCTGGCCCAGGATCGAGGCGATGTTGACGATGGCGCCGGGCCGGCCGTGGCGCTGGAAGTGGCGCGCGGCGCATTGCGCCACCCGCCACGCGCCGTTCAGGTTGACGTCGATCAGGCCGGTCCACTCGTCTTCGCTGATCTCCAGCGCGGGGCGCGTCATGGCGATGCCGGCGTTGTTGACGACGATGTCGACCGGGCCGAGCGCCTGCTCGACCTGGGTGAAGGCCGCCTGCACGCTGTCGGGTTGGGTGACGTCCATGCCCGCGACGCAGGCCTGGCCGCCCTGCGCGCGGATCTCCGTTGCCAGGGCTTCGCCCAGTTCGGTCCGGCGCCCGCACAACGCCACGCGCGCGCCGGCTTCGGCCAGGCGCAGCGCGAAGTGGCGGCCCAGTCCGCTGTAGGCGCCGGTGACCAGCGCGGTCTTGGATTTCAGGTCTTCAAACATCGGTGTGTCTCCTTTGTTTGTGTGCCGGCGGCCTCAGGCCGTCATCCTTGCGGCGGGCTGGCTGGCGGCATGAAGTTCCACCAGCGCGTCCACCGCCACCGCGCCCTGCCCCACGGCGCCGACCATCACCGGGTTGATGTCGACCGACGCCAGCCGCGGACCGGCCGCCAATGCGTAGTTGCCGAGCGCCACCACCTGTTGCGCCAGGGCGGCGACGTCGGCGGGCGGATCGCCCCGCACGCCTTGCAGCAGCGCGCCGATGCGCAGGTCGCGCAGCTTCTCGACCACCTGCGCGGCATCGAACGGCGGCATCAGCACCGCCACGTCGCGCAATGCCTCGACGTACTTGCCGCCGCTGCCGATCATCACGACCGGCCCCAGCACCGGATCGACGCGCGCGCCCAGCGCGCATTCGTGCTGGCCGCGCTGCATCCGCGCCACCAGCCAGGCGCCGTCGCGAACGTTCAGCTTACCCAAGGTTTGGGCTTGATGGGAAAACGCGGCGCGCAGTGCGGTTTCGTCGTCCAGGCCCAGCGCGACCAGTCCGTGTTCGGACTTGTGCGGCAATTGTGCCGAGCAAGCCTTCAGCGCCACCGGCGCGCCGATGCGGCGCCACGCGGCAATGGCCTCGTCGGCCGTGCGGCAGACGGCATGTTCGATCACCGCCAGTCCGTTGCCGGCCAGCAGCGCCAGGCTGTCCGCTTCGGACAGGAAGCCTGCGGCTTCGTTCGGGGCCGGCTCCGCCGCCACAATGCCTTGCGATGCTGCCGGTGACGCCATGCGGCCGCGTTCGCGCAACCGCCGCAGGCGCAACAGCGCCGACAAGGCATCCATCGCCTGGATCTCGTCGGCGTAAACGGGCAGGCCGCGCGCGCGGAACGCGCTGGCCACGTTGTCCTGCCACGCCACCACCACCACCGGCCTGGATGCCGCCCGCGCGAAGCCGGCTGCGTCCGTTGCGAACGAATCCACGTCGTAGCCGCGTCCCGCCACCGGAATGTCCAGCAGGAACATGTCGGCCGCCGGGTCGGCGCCGATTACGGGCAGCACTTGCCCGAACAGGCCGTTGTTCGACAGCAGCGCGGCGGTGATGTCCACGGGGTTGACGGTGGTGGCATAGCCGGGCAGACGCTCGGCCAGTGCCTGCTGGGTGGCGTCGGCCAGCGGCGCGATCTCCAGGCCGCGCTCGGCGGCCGCGTCCGAGGCCAGCACACAGCTGGCGCCGGAGTTGCTGACCACCACCACGCGCGGCCCTTGCGGCAAGGGGCTGCGCAGGGCCAGCTCGGCGTAGCGCACCAGTTCCTGCGGATCGCGCGCGCGCAGGATGCCGTGGTGTTCGAAGAACGCATCCACCGCGCGGTCCTCATTGGCCAGCGCCCCGGTATGCGAGGCCGCGGCGCGCGCGCCGGCCTCGGAGCGGCCCGACTTGACCACGATCAGCGGCACGCCGCGCGCCCGCGCCAGCGCGGCCGCCTCGGCCAGCGGCCCTGCCCCGCGCAGCGATTCCAGGTACAGCAGCACGCAGCCGACTTCCGGATCGCGCAGCGTCGCGCAGGCCAGTTCGGCGACCGACACGTCGGCCTCGTTGCCGGTGGCATGCACGTGGCGCACGCCGATGCCGCGCTGGCGCAATAGGCCGTAGACCATGGCGCACATGCCGCCGCTCTGGCTGATGACCGCCACCGGCCCGTCGCCCGGCGCCACCTCCAGGAACATGGTGGAGAAGCTGGCGATGGCGCCGTTGCCGAAGTTGGCCAGGCCCTGCGAGTTGGGGCCGACGATGCGCATGCCGGCGGCGCGGGCGCGCGCCGTCATCGCATCCTGCAGGGCGCGCCCGGCTTCACCGGTTTCCGAGAAGCCGGCCGAGATGACGATGGCCGCCGCCACGCCCAGTGCGGCGCATTCATCCACCGCCCGCAACGCCTGCTCGCCCGCCACCGCCACGATCGCCAGGTCCGGCGCGGCGGGCAACGCGGCCAGGCTGGGCCAGGCGCGTTCGCCCTGGACTTCGGCGCGTTGCGGGTTGATCGGGTACAGCGTGCCCGCATAGCCGTGGCGCCGCATGTAGTGGATCGGCCGGCCGCCGATCTTGTCGGGATTGTCGGAGGCGCCGACGATCGCGATCGAGGCCGGATCGAGCAGGCGCGCGAGGCTGGCGTCGCCGATGGGTACAGAAGCCATGAAACTCCCCAAGGTAGGATGAAGGCGGGCGCGGGGTCAGTTGACCGTGGCGCCGGAAGTCTTGACCACGCCGGCCCATTTCTCGACCTCGGTGTCGAGGAAGCGCGCCGTGTCGGCGGGCGTCTTCCATTCCGAGGCGAAGCCCTGGGCGGCGAATTTCTGCTGGATGTCGGCGCGGCCCAGCACCTTCTGCAAGGCGCCGTTCAATCGGTCCACCACCGATGCCGGCGTGCCGGCCGGGGCCAGCAGCCCGTTCCAGGCGGTGGCTTCGTAGCCCGGCAGCCCGGCCTCGGCCACGGTGGGCACGTTGGGCGCGGCGGGCGAGCGCGCCGCGCCGGTCACGGCCAGCGCCTTGAGCTTGCCGCCGTTCACGTAGGGCATCGACGACAGCATGGTGTCGAACATGATGTCGGCCTGGCCGCCCATCACGTCTGTCAGGGCCGGCGCGCTGCCGCGATAGGGAACATGCACCATGCGCACGCCGGCCATGGCGCCGAACAGTTCGGCCGCCAGGTGGGTGGACTGGCCGTTGCCCGACGAGGCGAAGGTCAGCTTGCCCGGCGTGGACTTGGCCAGCGCGATCAGCTCGCGCACGTTGCTGGCCGGCAGGTCGGGGCGTGTCACGATCACCAGCGGGCCGGCGGTCAGCAGCGACACGGGCGCGAAGCTCTTGCGGGTGTCGTAGTTCATTCAGGTTCTTGAACAGCG
Source organism: Achromobacter xylosoxidans (assembly GCF_001457475.1). Classification (NCBI taxonomy): domain Bacteria; kingdom Pseudomonadati; phylum Pseudomonadota; class Betaproteobacteria; order Burkholderiales; family Alcaligenaceae; genus Achromobacter; species Achromobacter xylosoxidans. The sequence goes on from NZ_LN831029.1 coordinate 115,355, forward strand.
ACATGTTGATGGCGTGGGCCGTGGTCGCCAGCAGCAGCGTGTAGCCGTCGGGCGCGGCCTTGGCCACCATGTCGGCGCCGATGTTGCCGCCGGCGCCGGAGCGGTTGTCGACGATGATGGTCTGCTTGAGTTCGTCGCCCAGGCCCTGCGCGACCACACGGGCCACGATGTCGGTGGGACCGCCCGGCGGGTACGGCACCACCAGGGTGATGGGTTTGGTCGGCCAGTCCTGGGCGGCCGAGGCGGCGGCTGCCACCAGGGAAAGCGCGGCCAGGGCCGTGCGGCATGCTGCGATTGCGCGCATGATTGTCTCCTCCGTCGTGCGGATATGTTGTTTTGCTGGGGATGGTGTTGCCGGCGGCGCTTCAAGGCGGCCGGCGCGCCTCGAAACCGAGCAATGCGCGGCCGTCGATCGTGATCGCGCGGCCCATGACCTGCTGGCCGATGGCGATGCCGGCATCGGCATGGCCCATCAGCACCGCGCCCTCTTCCAGGCGCACCAGCACCAGCACGTAGGGCACGCGCGCGCGCCAGAAGGCGTCGGGCGCGCGGTGGATCTCGGTGCGCGCCAGCACTTCGCCCGCGCCGCTGCTGCGCCGCCATGGCAGATGGGTGCCGCCGCAATGGGCGCAGGCGTAGGGACGCAGCGCCCACCACGCGCCGCAATCCTCGCAGCGTTGCAGTTCCAGCGGATCGCGGGCGTTCATCGACGGCCCTCCGCCTGCAGCACCAGGCTGACGTGGGCGGACAGCACGCCGCCGTCCGCATGCACCAGCGCGCAGCGCGGCGCGCCCGCCTGCCGCGATCCGGCCCGGCCCGCCAGCTGGGTCCAGGCCTCGGCCACGTGCGCCATGCCGCCCGCCACGCCGGAATGCCCGAACGACAGCAGGCCCCCGTGGGTGTTGAGCGGCAGCGGTCCGGCGGCGTCGAAGTCGCCGCGCCGCGCGCGATCCGCCGCGCCGCCGCGCGGCGCGAAGCCCAGTTCTTCCAGCAGCATGGCCAGCGTGATGGTGAAGGAGTCGTAGATGCCCAGGTAGTCGACCTGGTCCGGGCCGATGCCGGCGTCGGCATAGGCCTGCCCGAGCGCGCGCGCCGCGCCGGTGTCGAGAATGTCGCGCAGCGCCGACAGGTGCTGGTGGCGATGCGCCTGCCCCGCGCCGCTGATGCGCACCGGCCCGTCGTCCGCGCCGACCACCAGCGCCACCGCGCCGTCGGAGATCGGGCAGCAGTCCAGCAAGTGCAGCGGCGTGGCGATGGGCCGGGACGCCAGCACCTGGTCCACGCCGATGGCTTCGCTCAGGTGCGCATGCGGGTGGCTGGCGGCGTGGCGCCGCATCAACGCGGCGAGCTCGGCCAGGTCTTCGCGGCGGGTGCCGGTCTGGTGCATGTAGGCGGAAGCCAGCAGCGCGTAATAGGCCGGCACCGACGCGCCGTTGGGCACCTCAGTGTCGGCTTCGCCGACTTGCGCCAGCGTCTGGATGGAGGCATCGACGGCCTGGCCGGTCAGGCGGTTTTCGCCCGCCACCACCAGCACGCGGCGGCAGCGGCCGGCGCGCACCAGTTCGCGCGCCAGCATCACCATGGCCGCGCCGGTGGCGCCGCCCATCTGCATGCCGTGGGCGTAGTGCGGGTCCAGGCCCAGCTTTTCGCTGAGCAGCGTGGCCAGCATCAGGTGCGGAAAGGTGGTGGCGTAGCCGCACAGCACGCCGTCGATATCGGCGCGCCGCAGGCCGGACTGCGCCAGCGCGGCGTTGGCGGCCTCGGCCATCAGGTCCAGGGCCGAGCGGCCCTCGTGGCGGCCGAAGCGCGTGGTGGCCGCGGCCAGCAGGTAGGCGTGGTGGAGATCAGGCATGGGGCATCCAGGCGCGTTCGATGGCGCGGGCTTCGGCGGCCAGCGCCTGGGCCAGTTCCTGTTCGCGCGATTCGACGCGCTCGCTCAATGCCGCCACGCTGAGCGCGGCGATGGCGCGGCCGCTGGGACCGCGCACGGCCACGCCCAGGCCGCCCATCTTTTCCACCACCACGTCCAGCAGCATGGCGTGGCCGAGCTTGCGGGCGCGCGCCGTCATCTGTTCCAGCAGCCGCACCGGATAGCGCGGGTAGCGTTCCTGCAACCGCTGGTGCACCGGCGGCAGCACCGCCTGGGTTTCGTTCTCGTCCATGGCCGCCAGCAGCGCCAGGCTGCCGGCGCCGATGCCGAGCGGACGGCGGCTGCCGATCTCCAGGTAGTTGGCGCGGATCGGGTAGTCGCCGAAGCACAGATCCAGGCAGACCGATTCCCAGCCGGTCGGCATCGACAGGATGACGGTGTCGCCGAACTTGCGCGCCAGGCGGATCAGCGCCGGCCGCGCCAGGGCGCGCAGATCGAGGCCGTCGACCATGGCGTGGTGCATGGCATAGACCTGCGGACCGAGCATGTAGTGCTTGCTGACCGGGTCTCGCTCCACGAAACCCTCGGCTTCCAGGTCCTTCAGGATGCGCAGCGCGGTGGACACATCCAGCTGCGCTGCCTGGGCGATGTCGGTCAGTCGCTGGACGCGCCGGTTCGACAGGCTGGCGAGGACGCGGCAGACCTTTTTCGTCGCAGAAACAAGGCTTGTATCCGGTGTGGACATGGCAGCGGCAGAGCCCGATGGCTGAACATGGTCACAAGATAGGCAGGCCCGCGACGAGGGTAAAGTTGCGTCGCAACAAAATTTCGCCCAGCAACAATCGTGGTTGCCGGGCGATGCGGCCAGGGTCAGGCCGGTTCGGTTTCGGGATGCAGCGAACGCAGTCTGCGCAGCTCGGGGAACCAGCGCATCCACAGCCCCGCCACCGCAATCGTGCCCAGGCCGCCCACCACCACGGCCGGCACCGCGCCCAGCAGCGCCGCCATCACGCCGGACTCGAATTCCCCCAGCTGGTTCGAGGCGCCGACGAACAGCGTATTCACCGCGCTGACGCGGCCCAGCATGTGGTCGGGCGTGTTCAACTGCACCAGCGACGAACGCACCACCACGCTGATGGCGTCGGCCGCGCCCAGCACCACCAGCGCGCCCACCGACAGCGGAATCGAGGTCGACAGGCCGAACACGGTGGTGGCCAGGCCGAACAGGATCAGCGCGCCGAACAGCAGGCGGCCGACGTGCTCGCCCAGGCTCAGGCGCGCCAGCGTCAGCGACATCAGCATGGCGCCACAGGCCGGCGCCGCGCGCAGCGCGCCCAGCGCCCAGGGACCGGCGTGCAGAATATCCTTGGCGAAGATCGGCAGCAGCGCGGTGGCCCCGCCCAGCAGCACCGCGAACAGGTCCAGCGATAGCGTGCCCAGCAGGATGCGGCGCTGGAAGATGAAGGTGATGCCCGCGAACAGCGTGCGCCAGGTAGTGGGCTCCCTGCGCGGCGGGGCGCGGTCGATCGACATGCTGGCGATGCAGGCGAAGCCGCACAGGTACAGCGCCGCCGCCACGCAGTAGACCCACCCGGCCCCCAGCCCGTAGCCGATGCCGCCCAGCGCCGGGCCGGCGATCTGCGCGATCTGGCCGCCGGAGGACGACAGCGCGGTGGCGCGCGGCAGCCACTCGCGCGGCACGATGGCGGGGATCAGCGTGGTCAGCGTGGGCGCCTCGAAGGCGCGCGCCGAGCTCATGATGATGAGGGTGGCGTAGATCAGCGTCTTGCCGCCGACGCCGTGCAGCGCGGCGATCGCCAGCAGCAAGGTGGCCAGGGTCTCGACCGCCATGCAGATGGCGACGATCTTGCGGCGGTCGTAGCGGTCGGCCACGTGCCCCACCACCAACGTCAGCGCCGCCATCGGCAGGAACTGCGCCAGCCCGATCAGGCCCAGGTCGAGCGCGCTGCCCGACAGCGCATAGACCTGCCAGCCCACCGCCACCGAGACGATCTGGAAGGCCAGCGACGCGCCGATGCGCGCGAACAGGAAGTGCAGGAAGGCGGGACGGTAAAGCGGACTGGGGGAGTCGGGGGCGGGCATCGGGGCGGGGGCGCGCGGCGTATGCGCGGGCGGGGATCGGAATCCCGCATTCTAGGGAATACCGGCTGACGGGAAACTAAGAGTCGATTCCCGCCAGGCGGCCGGTGCTCGGGCGCGAACGCTAGGCCTTTGGCCAGTAGGTGCCGAAATACCAGAGATTGCCCTCGGGGTCGCGGCAGGCGAAGTCGCGGCTGCCGTGCGGCGAGTCATAGGGCTCGGCCACGATGGTCGTGCCGCCTGCCTTCAGCCTGGCGTGCAGGGCGTCGGGATCGTCCACCGCCAGATACAGCGCGTCGGTGCGGCGGCCTTGCGGATCGCCGACCTGTTTGCCGTAGTCGTCGTCGCGATGCTGTCCCAGCATCAGGATGGAACTGCCACAGGCCATTTCGGCGTGTTGCACGACGGCGCCGTCGCGGTAGACGGCCAGTTCCGTGAAGCCCAGCATGGCGGTCAGCCAGCGCATCATGGCGTCCGGATCGTGACAGCGCAGCGTGGGAAACAGGCGGGGCGGTTCTTTGGAGGTCGGGTTCATCGGCAAGCTCCTGGGGCAAGAGGGAGCCTTCATGATGAACCGATGCGCGGGCCGCGGTCTTGAAGATTTGTTACCCGGCCTGGCGCCGCGCCCAGGCCTGCGGCGATTCGCCCGCCAGGTCGATGAATTCACGCGCCAGATGCGCCTGGTCGGCATAGCCGCCGGCGGCGGCCACCTGGGCCCATTCGCTGCCAGGCTCCCGGGCCAGCCGGCAGGCCTGGTGAAAGCGCAGCATGCGCGCCAGGGCTTTCGGGCCCAGGCCCATTTCGGCCCGGAAACGGTGCAGCAGGTGCTTGCGGCTCCAGCCGATTTCGGCGGCCAGCGCGCCGATGCGCAACGCGCCGTGGTCGCGCAGCAGCAGCCGGTAGGCATGCGTCACCGGTTCCGATGGGGCGCGCCCGAGGCGGCGGAGGATGAATGCCTCGACCAGGGCGAAGCGCCGCGGCCAGTCCGGCAGGTTGCCCAGCCGCTCGCGCAGCGCCGGGCCATCGCGGCCGAGCGCGTCGCCCAGGTTGACCAGGCGGTTCGCCAGGTCCGCGACCATGCCGCCGAAGAAGCGGTACGCGCCGGGCAGCGTGAAGTCGACCTGCAGGCATTCGGCGGCGCCGTCGGAGGCGACGAACACCGGGCCGGCATACAGCCCGGACGCGAAGCTGGACCAGGGCGCCGCGGCGTCCGCGCGGCCCAGTCCGATGCCGAAAGGGCTGCCGAAGCTGATCACCAGCGGCACGGTCAGCGGGGCGCCTTCGAGCCACTGCATACCGGCGCCTTGCCCGCTTTCGCGGTAGCCGGTCAGGTGCGACACGATGCCGGCCAGCCGTGCCGACGGCGGGACCTGGATCAACGCGCAGGACGTCTGGCTGGCCATGCGTGCCCCTTGTGGAAAGACACGCCATCGCCGCGGAGGCCGGCGATGGCGCGCGCGTTCAGGCGCCGATCGCCACCAGTTCGGCGCCTTCCGTCACCTGGTCGCCCACGGCGTAGAACAGTTCCTCGACCTTGCCGTCGGCCGGCGCGGAGATGGTGTGCTCCATCTTCATCGCCTCCATCACCAGTAGCGGCTGGCCCTTGGTGACGCTGTCGCCGGCCTTGACGGCAATGGAGATGATCTTGCCCGGCATGGGGGCGGTCAGGCCGCCGCCGTGGTCGCCCTGGGTGTCCTGGGCGTGCGCCAGCGGGTCGTACAGGTCCAGCACGCGCGCGCCGCCGTCGCCAAAGACGTGGGCCTTGTCGGCGTGCAGCACCACCGTGCCGGCGCGCTCGCGGCCGTCCAGCGTGATGCGCAGCACGCGCGCCGGGCCATTGACGTTCTCGGCGCGCCAGGCGAAGGGCCGGGCGCCGTCGCCGCTGTCCAGCGTCCAGTCGGCGCCCTGGCGCGTGACGGTGACGTGACGGGTTTCGCCGTTGTCGATCCATTGCAAGGCGCGCTGGTAGCGCCCGCCCAGGCGCCAGCCATCGTGCGTGTCCCACGGATCGGCCGGGGCGGCGGCCTGCGGCGCCGATTGCGCCTGGCCCTGGCTGGCCAGCACCGCGGCCGTGGCCAGCGCCAGCGTGGCGGCGTCGGTCGGCGTGGGTTCGGGCAGCAGCGTGGCGCGCTGGCGCTCGATCAGGCCGGTGTCGAGGTCCGCCGCGGCGAAGGCGCTGTCGCGCATCAGGCGCGACAGGAAGGCGACGTTGGTCTGCACCCCCACCGCCTGGGTCTGCGCCAGCGCTTGCAGCATGCGGGCGCGGGCCTGGTCGCGGTCGGCGCCGTGCACGATCAGCTTGGCGATCATGGGGTCGTAGAACGGCGTGATGGTGTCGCCGGTGCGCACCCCGCCGTCGACGCGGATGTCGCCGTTGGCGAAGGCGACGTGGGCCGGCAGGCCCAGGTAGGCCAGCGTGCCGATCGACGGCAGGAAGCCTTTCTCGGGGTTCTCGGCGTAGATGCGGGCCTCAATGGCGTGGCCGTGGATGCGCAGGTCTTCCTGGCGCGCCGGCAGCGGCTGGCCGGCGGCCACGCGCAGCTGCCATTCGACCAGGTCATGGCCGGTGATCATCTCGGTGACCGGATGCTCGACCTGCAGGCGCGTGTTCATTTCCATGAAGTAGAAGCGGCCGTCGGGCTCGGCGATGAATTCCACCGTGCCGGCGCCCACGTAGCCCACCGCGCGCGCGGCGGCCACCGCGGCCTCGCCCATGGCGCGGCGGCGTTCCTCGGTCATGCCGGGCGCGGGCGCTTCCTCGATCACTTTCTGGTGGCGGCGCTGCACCGAGCAGTCGCGCTCGAACAGGTAGACGCAGTTGCCGTGGGTGTCGGCGAACACCTGGATCTCGATGTGGCGCGGCTTCTGCAGGTAGCGTTCGATCAGCACGCGGTCGTCGCCGAAGCTGGAGGCGGCCTCGCGCTGGCACGAGGCCAGCGCGTCCAGGAATGCGCCGGACGATTCGACCACGCGCATGCCCTTGCCGCCGCCGCCGGCGCTGGCCTTGATCAGCACCGGGTAGCCGATGGCGTCGGCCTGTTCCTTCAGGAATTGCGGGTCCTGGTTGTCGCCGTGGTAGCCGGGCACCAGCGGCACGCCGGCCTTTTCCATCAGCGACTTGGCGGCGGACTTGCTGCCCATGGCGGCGATGGCCGAGGCCGGCGGGCCGACGAAGGCGATGCCGGCCTGTTCGGCGGCTTCGGCGAAGGCTTCGTTTTCCGACAGGAAGCCGTAGCCGGGGTGGATGGCTTGGGCGCCGGTGTCGCGCGCGGCCTGCAGGATGGCGTCGGCGCGCAGGTAGCTGGCGCGCGGCTCGGGGCCGCCAATGTGCACCGCGACGTCGCAGGCGGCGACGTGGCGGGCGTTGGCGTCGGCGTCGGAATAGACGGCGACGGTGCGGATGCCCAGGCGGCGGGCGGTGGCGGCGACGCGGCAGGCGATTTCGCCGCGGTTGGCAATCAGCAGGGTATCGAACATGGCGTTATCCAGACTGGGATGATTCGTTGACTACGTTGCAGCGGCGAGCGCGTTGCATCCAAAACCCTCACACCTCGCATCACGCCGACCTTATCGGGGACACCGCGGATCCGGCTTCGCCGGTCCGCCGGTGTCGCCCCCTTGAGGGGGCGCGCGCAGCGCGTAGGGGGTGGGCTTTCTTCTACATCCGGAAGACGCCGAAGCGCGTGTCTTCGATCGGCGCGTTCAGCGCCGCCGATAGCGCCAGCCCCAGCACGCGGCGCGTGTCGGCCGGCGCGATGATGCCGTCGTCCCACAGCCGCGCGGTGGCGTAGTACGGATGACCCTCGCGTTCGTATTGCTCGCGGATCGGCGCCTTGAAGGCGTCTTCCTCGGCCGCCGACCACTGGCCGCCGCGCGCCTCGATGCCGTCGCGCTTGACGGTGGCCAGCACGCTGGCGGCCTGCTCGCCGCCCATGACCGAGATGCGCGCGTTGGGCCACATGAACAGCAGGCGCGGCGAGTAGGCGCGGCCGCACATGCCGTAGTTGCCGGCGCCGAACGAGCCGCCGATCAGCACGGTGAACTTGGGCACGTTGGCGGTGGCCACCGCCGTCACCATCTTGGCGCCGTGGCGCGCGATGCCTTCGTTTTCGTACTTGCGGCCGACCATGAAACCGGTGATGTTCTGCAGGAACACCAGCGGGATCTTGCGCTGCGCGCACAGCTCGATGAAGTGCGCGCCCTTCTGCGCCGATTCCGAGAACAGGATGCCGTTGTTGGCGACGATGCCCACCGGCATGCCGTGGATGTGGGCAAAGCCCGTCACCAGCGTGGGGCCGAAGCGCGCCTTGAATTCGTCGAACTCGGAGCCGTCGACGATGCGCGCGATGACCTCGCGCACGTCGTACGGCTTGCGCGTGTCGGCGGGGATGATGCCGTTCAGTTCGGCCGGATCGTAGCGCGGCTCGCGCACCGGCACGGTGGCCAGCGGCGCCGGCTTCTTGCGGTTCAGGCGCGCCACGGCGCCGCGCGCCAGTTGCAGCGCGTGCATGTCGTTGGCGGCCAGATGGTCGGCCACGCCCGACAGGCGCGTATGCACGTCGCCGCCGCCCAGGTCCTCGGCGCTGACTTCCTCGCCGGTGGCGGCCTTCACCAGCGGCGGGCCGCCCAGGAAGATGGTGCCCTGGTTCTTGACGATGATGGACTCGTCGCTCATGGCGGGCACGTAGGCGCCGCCGGCGGTGCAGGATCCCATCACCACCGCGATCTGCGCGATGCCCTGCGCCGACATCTGCGCCTGGTTGTAGAAGATGCGGCCGAAGTGTTCGCGGTCGGGAAAGACCTCGTCCTGCTGCGGCAGGTTGGCGCCGCCGGAATCGACCAGGTAGACGCACGGCAGGCGGTTCTGCGCGGCGATCTCCTGCGCCCGCAGGTGCTTCTTGACCGTCATCGGGTAGTAGGTGCCGCCCTTGACGGTGGCGTCGTTGCAGACGATCACGCATTCGGTGCCGGCGATGCGGCCGATGCCGGTGATGACGCCCGCGCCCGGCGCGTCGCCGTCGTACATGCCGTGCGCCGCCATCGGCGACAGTTCCAGGAACGGCGAACCCGGATCGATCAGTTGTTCGACGCGGTCGCGCGGCAGCAGCTTGCCGCGCGCCACGTGCTTGGCGCGCGACGATTCGCTGCCGCCCAGCGCGGTCCGCGCCAGTTGCTGGCTCAGGTCGTCCAGTTGCGCCTGCATGGCGCGCGCGTTGTCGGTGTAGTCCTGCGACCGCGGATTGATGCGGGATTCGATGATGGGCATGGGGTACCACCCGTCCTGCTTAATGGGATGTTGAAGGCGCTCGGGGTCGAGCGGTTTGTCTCGCTGCCCGCTGAGCCGGGCATTCTTGTCATGGATTAACTCAGCTGCATTTCGTTGCGCCTCTCCCGCACGGCCCGCCGACCGACCCGTCGCGGACTTCGCCTTGCGGAAAAGGCGCAGCGAAATGATGCCCCTCGGTGTGCCCGCTACGCGGGCTTGCGGCCTCCCGAGGCGGCGCTTTTTCCCAGGGACATCCAGGGAAAAAGCGCGCCTCGGGAGAAATACCGCCTTAGACCATCTCGATCGCCATCGCCACGGCTTCACCGCCGCCGATGCACAGCGTGGCCACGCCGCGCTTGCCGCCGGTCTTGCGCAGCGCGCCGATCAGCGTGGTCATCAGGCGCGCGCCGGAGGCGCCGATAGGGTGGCCCAGGGCGGTGGCGCCGCCGTGGATGTTGACCTTGTCGTGCGGCAGCTTGAAGTCGGTCATGGCGGCCATGGTGACCACGGCGAACGCTTCGTTGATCTCGTACAGGTCCACGTCCTCGGCCTTCCAGCCGGTCTTGGCGAACAGGTTCTTGAGCGCGCCGACGGGCGCGGTGGTGAACCAGTTCGGTTCCTGCGAGTGCTGGCTGTGCGCCACGATGCGGGCCAGCGGCTTGATGCCGAGCTTCTCGGCGGTGGAGGCGCGCATCAGCACCATGGCGGCGGCGCCGTCGGAGATCGACGACGAGTTGGCGGCGGTGACGGTGCCGTCCTTCTTGAACGCGGGCTTGAGCGTGGGGATCTTTTCCGGCATGGCCTTGGTGGGGGCCTCGTCGGTGTCGATCACGGTGTCGCCCTTGCGGCCGGCGACCGTGACCGGAGTGATTTCCCACTTGAAGCTGCCGTCCTCGGTGGCGGCGCGGGCGCGGCGCAGCGATTCCAGCGAGAACGCATCCTGCTGCTCGCGCGTGAACGAATACTTGGCGGCGCAATCCTCGGCGAACACGCCCATGGCCTTGCCCTTGTCGTAGGCGTCTTCCAGGCCGTCCAGGGCCATGTGGTCATAGATGGTGCTGTGGCCGTAGCGATAGCCCTGGCGGCCCTTGAGCATCAGGTAGGGCGCGTTGCTCATGCTTTCCTGGCCGCCGGCGACGACGATGTTGGCCGAACCCGCGGCCAGCAGGTCGTGGCCGAACATGGCGGCCTTCAGGCCCGAACCGCACACCTTGTGGATGGTGGTGCACGCCACGCCCAGCGGCAGGCCCGCGCCCAGCGCGGCCTGGCGCGCCGGGGCCTGGCCCTGGCCGGCCTGCAGCACGTTGCCCATGATGACTTCTTCGATCTGCTCGGGCTTGAGGCCGGCGCGTTCGACGGCCGCCTTGATGGCGACCGAGCCCAGCTCGTGCGCGGCCAGGCCGGACAGGCTGCCGAGCATGCCGCCCATGGGCGTGCGGGCGACGGAAACGATAACGATGGGATCTGACATGACTAGCTCCTGTGAGGGTCGGGACAGCGTGTTTTATGCGGTGGCGCCAGCGGGTGCCGGACGCAGCCGTCTGTCCGTATCGTAAGGGAAAAATTCTTCGATCCGGCCTTGCGCCACGTGGGCGCGACAGGCCTGCCACCACTCCGGTTCCAGCAGGTCGGCATGGTGGCGCAGGAAGGCGCCGCGCACACGCGCGTCGCCCAGCAGGAAGCGGCCGAATTCCTCCGGAAAGACGTCGTTCGGTCCGACGGCATACCAGGGTTCGGAGGCCATTTCCGCTTCCTCGTTGGGGGCGGGAGGAATCCGTCGGAAATTCATCTCGGTCATGCGCTGGATTTCGTCGTAGTCGTAGAACACGACCCGGCCCAGCCGCGTCACGCCGAAGTTCTTGTAGAGCATGTCGCCGGGGAAAATGTTGGCGGCGGCCAGCTGGCGGATCGCGTCGCCATATTCGCGCACGGCCGGCTCCAGCAGCGCGTCCGGCGCCTGGCTCAGGTACAGGTTCAGCGGCGTCATGCGCCGTTCGATGTAGACGTGGCGGATGACCACCGTGTCGCCGGTTTCCTCGATCAGGCTGGGCACCAGGCGCCGCAGTTCGTCGAGCAGCTGCGGCGCGAAGCGGGCGCGCGGCAGCGCCACCTGCGAATATTCCCAGGTATCGGCCATGCGGCCGACGCGATCGTGCAGCTTGACCATCTGGTACTTGCGCCGCACGGTGGCGTGGTCCATGCCGTCCTTGTCGATATGGTCCTTGATCAGCTTGAACACGTAGGGATAGGACGGCAGCGTGAACACGCACATCACCATGCCCTTGATGCCGGGCGCGATGTCGAAGGCGTCGCGCGAATGCGCCAGGTGGTGCAGGAAGTCGCGGTAGAACAGCGTCTTGCCCTGCTTCTGCAGGCCGATCATGGTGTACAGCTCGGCCTTGGGCTTGCGCGGCAAGAGGCTGGCCAGGAAGTTGACCACCGCGGCGGGCGTCTCCATGTCCACCAGGAAATACGCGCGCGTGAAGCTGAACAGCGTGCTCAGGTCGTCCGCGCCCAGCAGCAGCGCGTCCAGGTTCACCTGTCCGGCCGGGTTGCGCGTCAACGCCACGGCGAAGGGATAGACGGTGCCCTGGTTGATCAGGCGGCCGACGATGTAGGCGCCCTTGTTGCGAAAGAACAGCGAGCCCAGCGCATGCACCTGGCAGTCGCTGGCGATGCGGCGGCCGACGTGGCGCGGCAACTGCCGTCGCAGCTGGCCGATGGCAGCGCGCGCCAGCAGGCGGGTGTCGCGTGGCAGGTCCTCGAACGGCAGCGCCAGGCCGAAGTCGGCCACCATGCGGATCAGGCTTTTGTGCAGGCCCTCGGTCACCGGGTAGTAGACCCGGTACGACGGCATGCGACTGTCCAGGTAGTCGGTGGCCACGGCCGGCCGCACGAACAGGAAATCGTTGTGGAAGTAGTCGCGGTGCAGCAGCCGGCACGACACCGAGTTGAAGAAGGTCTCGGCGCATTCGGGCTGGCGATGCTCGCCCAGCAGGCCGACGAATTCCTGCTTGATCTGTTGCCAGTAGGCGGTCTGCGTTTCAGTCAGCGCGGCGCCCGCGGCGCCGTTCGCGCCGTTGGTGCCATGGGCGCCGACCGCGCCCTCGGGCCGCCCGCGCAGCACGCCTTCGAGCTGGCTGGCGCACTCGCGCACGCGCATGTCGTAGTACTCGATGCGTTCGCGCGACAGGCGCTGGATGCCGTGCCAGTCGCCCGATTCGAACAGCGCCTTGGCGCGCTGCGCGCTGTAGCGGAACAGCGCGTAGTGGCGGTCGAAGCCGGCCAGGATGCGATGCGCGACGTCCAGCGGCGAGGGGCCCTGCGCGGGCGCCTGCTCGATGTGCTGGACGTCGGACGTGCGGATCATGGCGGACTCGGGCCGAATCAGGCCGTCTCGGCGAACAGCTCGCGGCCGATCAGCATGCGGCGGATCTCGCTGGTGCCGGCGCCGATTTCATACAGCTTGGCGTCGCGCCACAGGCGGCCCACCGGGTATTCATTGATGTAGCCATTGCCGCCCAGGATCTGCACGCCCTCGCCGGCCATCCAGGTGGCCTTCTCGGCGGTGTACAGGATCAGCGCGGCGCAGTCCTTGCGCACCTGGCGCACGTGCTCGGCGCCCAGGCGGTCGAGGTTCTTGCCGACCTGGTAGCAGAAGGCGCGGCTGGCCTGCAGCGTGGTGTAGAGGTCGGCCACCTTGCCCTGGATCAGCTGGAATTCGCCGATGGCCTGGCCGAACTGCTTGCGGTCATGGATGTACGGCACCACCACGTCCATCACGGCCTGCATGATGCCGACCGGGCCGCCGGACAGCACGGCGCGTTCGTAGTCCAGGCCGCTCATCAGCACCTTGACGCCGCCGTTGACCTGGCCCAGCACGTTTTCCTCGGGGATCTCGCAATCCTGGAACACCAGTTCGCCGGTGTGGCTGCCGCGCATGCCGAGCTTGTCCAGCTTCTGCGCCACCGAGAAACCTTTGAAGCCCTTTTCCACCAGGAACGCGGTGATGCCGCGCTGGTGCGCCTCGGGGTCGGTCTTGGCATAGACCACCAGGGTGTCGGCGTCGGGGCCGTTGGTGATCCACATCTTGGAGCCGTTCAGCACGTAGCGGTCGCCCTTCTTGTCGGCGCGCAGCTTCATGCTGACCACGTCCGAGCCGGCGCCCGGTTCGCTCATGGCCAGCGCGCCGACGTGCTCGCCGGAAATCAGCTTGGGCAGGTACTTGGCCTTCTGCGCCGGGGTGCCGTTGCGGTTGATCTGGTTGACGCACAGGTTCGAGTGGGCGCCATAGGACAGGCCGATGGAGGCGCTGGCGCGGGAGATTTCCTCCATCGCCACCATGTGGGCCAGGTAGCCCATGTTGGCGCCGCCGTATTCCTCGCTGGCCGTCATGCCCAGCACGCCCAGGTCGCCGAACTTGCGCCACAGGTCCATGGGGAACTGGTCGCTGCGGTCGACTTCGGCGGCGCGCGGCGCGATCTCGGCCTGCGCAAAAGTGCGCACGGCGTCGCGCAGCATGTCCAGGTCTTCGCCCAGATCGAAGTTCAGGCCAGGAAGGTTCATCGCTGTCTCCGTGATAGTGGGTACTTACATTTTTATGGGCGCCTGCGATCGCGCCGGATCTCGCCGCGTGGCCCCATGATGCGCTGATCGACGCTGGCTACGCAATGATGCACCGCAAATATTACGTTTACGTAAACGTAAATAAGAGTCGGGTTTTCCCTAGGCAAATGTTTGCGTCCCGGGCGGCGCCCCTGGGTACTATTCCCCGGATCCTTGAAACTTGAAATTTTGTTACGGAGTCAGCGGTGTCCGACCTGGCCAATCTCGACGATATTGTGGCGCTGCGGCGCGACCTGCACGCCCATCCCGAGCTCTGCTACGAGGAGCACCGCACCGCCAAGGTGGTGGCCGACGCCCTGCGCGGCTGGGGCATCGAGACCCACACCGGCATCGCCAAGACCGGCGTGGTCGGCGTCATCAAGCGCGGCACTTCCGACCGCGCCATCATGTTGCGCGCCGACATGGACGCCCTGCCGATGCAGGAAGAGAACCAGTTCGAACACCGTTCGCGCCACGACGGCAAGATGCATGGCTGCGGCCATGACGGCCACACCGCCATGCTGCTGGCCGCCGCGCGCCACCTGCAACAGGAAGGCGGCTTCGACGGCACCGTCTATTTCTGTTTCCAGCCGGCCGAGGAAGGCGGCGCCGGTGGCCGCGCCATGATCCAGGACGGCCTGTTCGAGCGCTTCCCCTGCGAAGCCGTGTTCGGCATGCACAACTGGCCGGGCCTGGAAGCCGGCTCGTTCGGCGTCTGCGCCGGGCCGATGATGGCGTCCGCCAACGGTTTCAAGATCACCGTGCGCGGCAAGGGCGGCCATGCCGCCGCGCCGCACGACTGCGCCGACCCGGTGCCGGCGCTGTTCGCCATCGGCCAGTCGCTGCAGACCATCCTGACGCGCAGCAAGCGCCCGCTGGATGCCGCCGTGCTGTCCATCACGCAGGTGCAGGCCGGCGGCAGCGTCATCAACGTGATCCCGGGCAGCGCCTGGCTGGGCGGCTCGGTGCGCGCCTACAGCACCGACGTGGTCGACCTGATCGAGCGCCGCATGCACGAGATCGCCGGCAGCATCGCCGCCGCCCACGGCTGCGAGGCCGAGGTCTACTTCGAACGCCGCTACCCGGCGCTGATCAACACGCCCGCCGAAACCGAGTTCTGCATGCAGGTCATGCGCGAGGTGGCCGGCGCCGACCACGCCCGCGTGATCGAGCCGGTGATGGCCTCGGAGGACTTCGCCTTTCTGTTGCAGGCCAAGCCCGGCTGCTACGTGTTCCTGGGCAACGGCGACGGCGACCACCGCATGGCCGGCCACGGCCTGGGCCCGTGCATGCTGCACAACACCAGCTACGACTTCAACGACGCCCTGATCGCGCCGGGCGCGAGCTACTGGGTGCGGCTGACGCAGCGCTATCTGGCCGGTTGATTCAAGCATTACCTGACGCAGTGCTACGCAACACAACAAGGAAGCCATGAAAAAGAAGATGCTGTTCACGGCCGCGGGGGCGGCCCTGGCAATCATGACGGGCGGCGCCGCGCTGGCGCAGGGCTGGCCCGCCAAGCCCATCACCCTGGTCGTGCCCTACACCGCCGGCGGCAGCGCCGACGCGATCGGACGCCGCCTGGGCGACGTGCTGCGCAAGGAAACCAACGCCACCGTCATCGTCGAGAACAAGCCCGGCGCGGGCGCCTCGGTCGGCACCGACTTCGTGGCGCGCGCCCAGCCGGACGGCGCCACCCTGCTGCTGGCTTCCACCAGCCCGCTGACCATCTTCCCGCACCTGGCCAAGACCAACTACGACCCGATGAAGGACCTGACGCCGGTGGCCAGCGTGGCCGTGGCGCCCGTGGCCATCGTCGCCACCAAGTCCCTGCCGGTGAAGGACTTCGCCGGCCTGATCGAGTACGCCAAGTCGCATCCGGACGGCGTGCGCTACGGCACGCCGGGCCAGGGCACGGTGGCTCACATCGGCATGGCGGCGCTGACCACGCAGACCGGCACCAGAATGCTGCACGTGCCCTACCGCGGCAACAGCCAGGCGCTGACGGACGGCCTGGGCGGCGTGGTCGAACTGCTGGTGGTCAACACCGACGTGGTGCTGCCGCACGTGGCCAGCGGCGCGCTCAAGCCGCTGGCGGTGATGGCGCCCGAGCGCCTGGCCGCCTGGCCCGACGTGCCCACCATGGCCGAACTGAAGCTGCCGCAGGCGCAGTACTACTCGAACTTCGGCATCTTCGCCCCGGCCAACCTGCCGCCGGCGGTGTCGGGTCCGCTGCAGGCCGCGCTGGCCAAGGCCGTGGCCAGCCCCGAGTTCAAGGACCTGCTGGCCAAGTCCTACCTGCAGCCGGGCACCGCGTCCGGCGACGCTTTCGCCAAGCAGGTGCAGGCCGAGTTCGCCAACAACGCCCGCATCATCAAGGAAGGCAACATCAAGGCGGAATGACGCCGGGGCGCGCATCCCGGCCGGGATGCCGCGCAGGCAACGCAAAGCGCGCTCCATGGGGAGCGCGCTTTTTCATTTTCGGAGAGGCGGACCGGCGTCGCGCCGCGTCATTGGGACGGGCCGGCGCGCGCTGGCCCGTCGTGCGCCCACGCGCCTTCGCGGCAATCGGTCAGGCCGTCTTCGGTCCGAACATGATCACCAGCATGCCGGCCAGGCACAGCCCCACGCCGACATAATCGCTGACGCTGGGCCGCACGCCATCGACCGCCCACAGCCACAGCAGCGCCATGCCGATGTACACCCCGCCATAGGCCGCATAGACGCGCCCCGACGCGGTCGGGTGCAGCGTCAGCAGCCAGGCGAACAGCGCCAGGCTGACGGCGGCCGGCGCCAGCAGCCAGATGGAATGACCGCGGCGCAACCACAGGTACGGCAGGTAGCAGCCAATGATTTCGGCCAGCGCGGTCAGGACGAACAGCGCGAAGGTTTGCAGCATCGCCATGGCTGGCGCTTCAGGACCGTTGCTGCGCCAGCAGTTCGTGGCACTGGCGTTCCTGCACGGCAATCTCCTGCAGCGTATCCTCGATGTCGCGGCGCTGCTGTTCCAGCGTGGCGCGGTGCTGGGCCAGCACCGCCAGGTACTGGCGCAACTGCACCTCGGTGTCGCCGGGGCCGTCGTACATGTCGATCAGCGTCAGGATCTCCGACAACTGCAGGCCCAGGCGCTTGCCGCGCAGGGCCAGCTTCAGGCGCGTGCGGTCGCGCGGCCCGAAGATGCGGTTGCGGCCCTCGCGCGCCGGGCTGACGATCCCCTGGTCTTCATAGAAGCGGATCGTGCGGGGCGTGACGTCGAACTCGCGGGCGAGCTCGGAGATGGTCCAGGTTGACGGGGACATGCGACGTGTGGCAGTTTACGTAAACGTAAATTATGATGACTTGACGCGATCGTCAAGCGTGGAGAGCGAGGCAATGAACCCCAACGAACAGAAGCTGCAGTATCCCTGGGCCGATTTCCAGCCCGAAGCCGGCCGCGCCCACCAGGTGGCCGAGGGCGTCAAGTGGATCCGCATGCCGCTGCCGTTCGCGCTGGATCATATCAATCTCTGGCTGCTGCGCGACCGCATCGACGGCCGCGACGGCTGGACCATCGTCGACTGCGGCATCTCGCGCGACGAGGTCAAGACGCTGTGGGAACAGGTGTTCGAGAACGAACTGGAAGGCCTGCCGGTGCTGCGCGTCATCGTCACCCACATGCACCCGGACCACATCGGCCTGGCCTACTGGCTCTGTGAACGCTGGGACGCGCGGCTGTGGATGACCATGACCGACTTCATGGTCGCGTCGCTGTGGTCGTCGCGCCGCAATGACGCCGGCGCCGGGCCTGGCGGCCAGTCGGCGGTCGACCATTTCGCCCGCCACGGCCTGACCGATCCGGACGCGCAGGAACAGATCCGCCAGCGCGCCAACTACTTTCCCAACCTGGTGCCGGCCGTGCCGTCGCGCTACACCCGCATCATGCATGGCGACGCGGTGCGCATCGGCGCGCACGACTGGCGCGTCATCGTCGGCTACGGCCACGCGCCCGAGCACGCCTCGCTGCATTCGCCCGACCTGGGCGTGCTGATCTCCGGCGACATGGTGCTGCCGCGCATCTCCACCAACGTCAGTGTGTTCGACTACGAGCCCGACGCCAACCCGCTGCCGCTGTACCTGCGCTCGCTCGACGGCTACGCCGACGTGCCGCGCGACACGCTGGTGCTGCCGTCGCATGGCCGGCCGTTCAAGGGCCTGCACGAACGCATCGCGCAGCAGCACGAGCACCATCGCGACCGCCTGGCCGAGGTGCTGGAAGCCTGTAAGGCCGGACCGCAATCGACCTCGGACATCGTGCCGGTGCTGTTCAAGCGCAAGCTCGACCTGCACCAGCTCACCTTTGCCATGGGCGAGGCGCTGGCGCACCTGCATGCGCTGTATTTCGAAGGCAAGCTGACGCGCAGCACAGGCGCGGACGGCATCGTGCGCTTCAAGGCGGCCTGACGCCGCTCCCCGTCACGTTGCGCGGCGGCGTCCCGCGGGCGCGAACCGGCGCGCGTGGCTTCGCCGGGCGGGACTTCGCCAGGCCCGCGCCGGAAGGTGGCCTCAGCGCGTGGCCGTCGCCAGCCGCACGGCCAGCCCCACGAACACCAGCGCCGCGACGCGGTTGAGCCAGCGCTTGGCCGTGACCGAGCGCTGCAGCAGTTCGCCGAACGCGCCCGAGAAGAAGGCGATCGCGCCGAACACCAGCAGCGTGGCCAGCATGAACACCGCGCCCAGCTGCACCGTCTGCCAGCCCACCGCGCCCAGCCTGGGCGAGGTGAACTGCGGCAGGAAGGCAAAGAAGAACAGCAGCACCTTGGGATTGGTCAGGTTCATGACGATGCCGCGCCGGTACAGCGCGGAGGTCTTCATCGGCTCGGGCCGCTGGCCGTCCTCGGCATGCACCGGCGCCCGCAGGATCTGCCACGCCAGGTAGGCCAGATAGGCTGCGCCGGCCAGCTTCAATACCGTGAACGCCACCGGCGAGGCGGCGAATACGGCGGCCAGCCCGAGCGCCACGGCGGCGGTGTGGCCCAGCAGCCCGGTGCACAGCCCCAGCACCACGAACAGCCCGGCCTTGCGGCCCCAGATGGCCGATTGCATCAGCACGAACAGGTTGTCGGGCCCGGGTGTCAGGGCCAGCAATACGGCAATGCCGAAGAACGCGATCAGGGAGTCTAGGGGCAGCATGGGATCTCGCCAGGGTCGGGCGGCGCCTTGCGCGCCGGCAATCAAGTGGCATCATACGAGGAAACCAAGGAGACACCATGTCCGCCGTACCCGAATCCGCCGCCGCGCGTCCCGACGCCGCGCTCGAAGACTGGCTGCGCGCGCGCCACAGTTGCCGCGCCTTCCTGCCCGAGCCGGTGCCGCGCGCCACCATCGAACGCATCCTGACGCTGGCGCAGCGCACCGCGTCCTGGTGCAACTGCCAGCCGTGGCAGGTGACGGTGGCCTCGGGCGACGGCGCGCGGCGCCTGAGCCGGGCCCTGGTGGAACGCGCCGGGCAAGCGGGCTTCAGGCCCGATTTCCCGTTCCCGCGCGAGTACCAGGGCGACTACCTGGCGCGGCGCCGCGAGTCGGGCTTCCAGCTGTATGGGGCCGTGGGCGTGGCGCGCGGCGACCGCGAGGCCTACCGCCGCCAGGAACTGCGCAACTTCCAGTTGTTCGATGCGCCGCACGTGGCCATCATCACCACCGACGAGGCGCTGGGCGAATACGGCGCCATCGACTGCGGCGGTTATGTGGCCAATTTCCTGCTGGCGGCGCAGGCCAACGGCGTGGCCACGGTGGCGCAGGCCTCGCTGGCGATGTATCCCGAGGTGCTGCGCGAACAGCTGGGCATCGGCGCCGACCGCCGCGTGGTTTGCGCCATTTCGTTCGGCTATGCCGACGCCGCGCATCCGGCCAACAGCTACCGCACCAGCCGCGCCGACCTGGACGCGGCGGTGCGCTGGATCGACTGACACCGGACCCCGGGGGCGCGACATCCGCGCGCGTTCCTGCTACGGTTCGGGTTCTCCCAATACGCAAGCATTCCCTCTTGAAGATGGCTACCAAACACATCGATACGGTTTTGCAGCACGCGGGCACAGCCCCGTTCAACCCCGAGACGGGCACGGCGCCGGTGCCGCTGCCGCCGATGCGGGCCAGCACGGTGCGTTTCGAGAACCTGGCGGCCCTGGAAAAGGCCCAGCGCAACAAGGCCGCCGGCGGCCGCGCCACCACCTATGGCCGCATGGGCATGGACACGCACGCGGCGCTGGAGCAGGTTTTCGCGCAGCTCGAAGGCGGCACGCACGCCTACCTGGCGTCGTCCGGCCTGTCGGCCATGACCATGGTGATGCTGGCGCTGTGCTCGGCCGGCGACCACGCCCTGATCTCCGATTGCGTCTACGGCCCGATGCGCGAGCTGGACGATGCCGTGCTCAAGCGCATGAACATCGCCGTCACCTACTTCGCCGCCGGCGAAGACCTGGACGCGCTGGTGCAGCCCAACACCAGGCTGCTGTACGTGGAATCGCCCGGCTCGCTGCTGTTCGAGATGCTCGACATGGGCGCCATGGCCGCCATCGCGCAGCGCCACGGCCTGGTGCTGGCCACCGACAACACCTGGGGTTCGGGCTACATCTACCGGCCGCTGACGCTGGGCGCGCAGGTGTCGGTCATCGCCGGCACCAAGTACGTGGGCGGCCATTCCGACCTGATGCTGGGCGCGGTGGTCACCAATGACGAGGCGATTGCCAAGAAACTGAACCGCACCCAGTACGCGATGGGCTACTCCATCAGCGCCGACGACGCCTGGCTGGCGCTGCGCGGCGTGCGCACCATGCCGATCCGCATGGCGCAGCACGCGCGCCACGCGCTGCAAGTGTGCGAGTTCTTCAAGAGCCGTCCCGAGACCGTGCGCCTGTTCCACCCCGCCTGGCCGCAGGATCCGGGCCATGCACTGTGGCAGCGCGACTGCACGGGCTCCAACGGCATGCTGTCGGTCGAACTGCGCCTGTCGCCGGCGGCCGCGCGCGTGTTCGTGGACGAACTGGAACTGTTCGGCATCGGCTTCTCGTGGGGCGGCTACGAAAGCCTGGTGCAGCTGGTGTCGCCCAAGGACCTGTCGCACCACCGTTATTGGGGCGAGGGCCAGAACGCGCTGGTGCGCCTGCACATCGGCCTGGAGTCGCCGCAGGACATCATTGCCGACCTGACGCAGGCGCTGGAGAAGGCCGCGGCGGTCAAGGGCTGACGCCTCAGGCGTTGGCGCGGATCCACGCGCCGATGCGCGCGGCGATGTCGTCGCTGTTGTCGTCCATCATGGGCATGTGCGAGTTGCCACGGATGCCCATGCCGGCCAGGCGCCAGCTGGTGACGCGGCCGCCGCGCGCGGCCAAGCGGTCGGCGTAGGCCTGCCCGGCCGCATCCAGCTTGGCCCACAGCGGCGTGGCGTCCAGATAATCGCCGTAGACGAACAAGAAGGGCTTGCCCGCCACCGCGGCCGGGTCCACCTCCTGCGAGAAGCCCGACGGTTCGATGCCGATGACGCCGCGCACCAGATCCGGCCGCGCCTGCAGCGCGCGGTAGGCCACTTCGCCGCCATGGCTGTGCGCCAGCACCAGGCACGGGCCGATGCGTTCCATCGCGGCGCAAAAGCCCGCCAGCGCCGCATCGTTGTTGCCGAGCCAGCGCGGCACGGCGTGGCGGATGAAATCATCGAAGGCCGCCAGCGGAAAGCGCTGGCCGTCGAAGGCGCGGCGCTGCGCGTAGTCCTCGGCGCGGCCGAAGCGGAACAGCGACCAGCTTTCCTCGGCGTTGCGCACGATCGGCGCGTCCGGCCACACCTCCTCGAACGGCGTCCAGCCGGCGCGGCCGCGCTCGACATTGTCGACCACATACACCGCATGGCCCTGCCGCACGAAGTGCTGCAGCCAGCCGGACCGCCCGTCCGGCGTCTGTTCCCACATCGCGCCGGTCATGCCGCCACCATGCAGCAGCACCAGCGGCAGCGGATGGCGGCGCTCGGCCGGGATGAAGTACTGCACGTAGGCCTGTTCGACGTGGTACAGGCCGTTGGGGTCATACGACAGCGAGGCGGTCTTGGTGAAGGCGATCTCGCGCACCGGGCGGCCGCTGATATGCGCCTGCCGCCCGCCCGCGTAGAAGCTGCCGAAATCGGCCAGCGCCAGGGGGCCTACTTCTTGACCAGCGGACATTGGCTTTCCGACAGGGGCCAGGCGAGCGAGTCGCCGGGAATGGTGCGCACGATGTTGTAGTAGTCCCAGGGCGCCTTGGACTGGTCGGGTGACTTGACCTGCGCCAGCATCATGTCGCGCACCACCAGGCCGTCCTCGCGGATGTGCGCGTTCAGGCTGAAGGCGTCGTCGATCGGCATCGACTTCATCTTGGCCATCACCGCGTCCGAATCGGTGGTGCCGGCCGCCTGCACCGCGCGCAGGTAGTGGCGCACCGAGCTGTAGACGCCGGCCTGCAGGAAGGTGGGCGGGCGGCCCAGGCGGGCCTCGAACTTCTTGCTGAAGGCGCGGGTGCCGTCGTTCATGTCCCAATAGGACGGCACCGTCAGGTAGGTGTGCTGCGCGGCCTGCAATCCCAGGCTGTGCACGTCGGTCAGCAGCAATAGCATCGCCGCCAGCTTCTGGCCGCCGCTGGCGATGCCGAATTCGGCCGCCTGCTTGATCGCCGAGATGGTGTCGCCGCCGGCGTTGGCGACGGCGATGATCTGCGCCTTGGAGGCCTGCGCCTGCAGCAGGAACGAGGCGAAATCCGAGGCGTTGAGCGGATGGAACACCGTGTCCACGACCTCGCCGCCGTTGGCCTTGACCACGGTCTCGGTGTCGGCGGCCAACTGCTTGCCGAAGGCGTAATCGGACGCCAGGATGAACCAGCGCTTGTTGCCTTCCTTGACCACGGCGGTGGCGGTGCCGCGCGACAGCGCGTAGGTGGTGTAGGTCCATTGCACGCCATACGGCGAGCACTGGGCCTGCGTCAGCGCGGTGGTGCCGGGGCTGGAGAACAGCACCAGCTTTTTCTTTTCGCGCGCGATGCCCTGCACCGCCAGCGCCACCGACGAATTGGGCACGTCCACCACCACGTCGACGCCATCGGTGTCGTACCACTTGCGCACCATGCCGCTGCCGATGTCGGGCCGGTGCTGGTGGTCGCCGGACACCAGCGCCACGGGCTTGCCGAGCACGCTGCCGCCCAGTTCCTCGATCGCCAGGCGGGCCGCTTCGACCGAGCCGCGCCCGGTGGCGTCGGCGGTGACGCCGGCCATGTCCGTCAGGACGCCGATCTTCACGCCGTCGGCGTCATTGGCTTGCGCCGCAAGGCCGGCCAGCGCCAGGCTCACGCCCAGCGCCGCGCGGCGCAGGAATTGCTGTCTCATCTTCCACCCCTTGTAGGCCGCGCGTGGCGGCGAATAATTATGGGAGGAAGTGTAGCTCGCGGCGGGCGCTTTGCCGCCTGCGCCCGCCTTGGGGATGACCCCATGAAAAACGCCCCGGCCGGTCGGCGCGGGGCGTCGTCATGAACGCGGTTCAGGCGCGGATCACTTGCCGCGGGCCATCGGGATCAGCTTGTTCACTTCCTGCAGGGCGCCTTCGTAGCTGTTGCCCGCCATGACCGGCGAGGTCATGAACTTGCCGCCGACGGCGAACGACGGCGTGCCTTCGATGCGATAGGCTTCGGCCAGCTGGTTGGCGCGCTGCACCTGGGTCTGCACGCTGAACGAATCGAACACCGAGTCGAACTTGGCGCGGTCCACGCCCTGCGCGGCGGCCCACTCGCCCATGGCCTTCTTGTCGATCAGGCGCTTGTGCTCGCCGTGGATGGCGGTGAAGACCTTGGCATGCAGGTCCGGCCGATCCAGGGCCACCAGGGTGTAGTACAGCTGTTGCAGCGGCTTCATGCCGGCGTTGAAGGCGATCGGCACCTGCTTGAGCACGACGTCTTCGGGCTTGGTCTTGGCCCAGTCCTCGACCATGGGTTCCATGGCGGCGCAGTGCGGGCAGGTGTAGGCGAAGAATTCCAGGACCTCGATCTTGCCCGGGGTATCCGACGGCAGCGGCGGATTGATCGGCACATAGGCCTGGGTGCCCTGGGCGTGGCTGGCCGGGCTGAAGAACGCGGTGGCGGTCAGCGCGGCGGCTGCCAGGATGCGGATGAGCTTGGGGGACAGCATGATGGGGTGAGGTTCCTGAACAAAGAGGTTACAGACAGGGCCGGGCCTGGATTAGTTCAATCAAAAACCATGATGGGCGCGCCATGTTACTGGCGCACCACTGCCGTTTCGATCTTGTTCTCGCCCAGCCGGCCACGGGCGCGGTTCATGTCGTCCAGGCGGGCGAACGGCCCGACGCGCACGCGGTTGATCGGCTTGCCGTTGACTTCGGCCTTCTGCACCGCCACCGGCAGGCCCAGCAGGATGATGCGAGCCTTGAGCGATTCGGCGTCGTCCTGGCCGCGGAAGGCGCCGGCCTGCAGGTAGTACGAACCATTGGCCGACGCGCTCGGGGCGGCGCTGGCGACCGGCGCCTTGGCCGCGGGGGCCGGGGTCGGCGCCACCTTGGCGATGGGCGTGGGCGGCGCGCTGGCGGCCGGCGCGGGGGCGGCCGCGGGCGTGTTGTTGGAGGTCGGCAGGGTGGCGATCAGCGCGCCCAGGTCGTCCGACTTGCCCGCCGGCGCGGTGCCGCCCGCGCCCGGCAGCGGCGCGGGCGCCGTGGCGGTCGGGCCGGTGGGCGGGGAACCCGCCGCGCCGTCGCGGCCGTACAGGCCGGCGTTGGGATCCGGCGCCTGGCGCGGATCGGGCAGCTTGCCGGCGTCGCCCTGACGGGTGGCGCGATCGACAAAGGGCACGGGCGCCTTGGTGACGTAGAACGCCACGACGGCGGCGACGATCAAGCCGAGGAGCAGACCGGCCAGCGCCCCGTACAGGGTGCTGCCGCTTTCGCCTGACCGGCGGGTGGATTTGCGCTTGGTGGCCATGTACCGATGTTACATCCGCTCGGGGGCGGACACGCCCAACAGCGCCAGGCCGTTGGCCAGCACCTGGCGCGTGGTCGCGGCCAGGCGCAGGCGCGCCAGCTTGAGCGCGGGGTCGTCGACCAGCACGCGCTCGGCGTTGTACCAGCCGTGGAAGTCGGCGGCGCAGTCGCGCAGCCAGAAAGCGATGTGGTGCGGCGCCAGTTCCTGGGCGGCCAGCGCCACCACGTGGGGGAACTCGGCCAGTCGCTGCATCAGCGCGAATTCGCTCGGCGCGGTCAACAGGGACGCATCGGCCGCGGCCACTTCCGCCGCCGGCATGCCGGCGTTGTTGATCACCGAGCAGATGCGCGCATGGGCGTACTGGATGTAATAGACCGGGTTCTCGTCGCTCTTGGACAGGGCCAGGTCGACGTCGAACACGAATTCGGTGTCGGCGCGGCGCTGGATCAGGAAGTAGCGCACGGCGTCGCGGCCGACCCAGTCGATCAGGTCGCGCATGGTGACGTAGCTGCCGGCGCGCTTGGAGATCTTGACCTCCTGGCCGCCGCGCATCACCTTGACCATCTTGTGCAGCACGTACGACGGGTAGTCCTTGGGAATGCCCTCTTCCAGCGCCTGCAGGCCGGCGCGCACGCGCGCCACGGTGCCGTGGTGGTCGCTGCCCTGGATGTTCACGGCGCGGTGGAAACCGCGTTCCCACTTGGCTTTGTGGTAGGCCACGTCCGGCACGAAATAGGTGTAGCCGCCCTCGCTCTTGCGCATGACGCGGTCTTTGTCGTCGCCCGTGCCCAGTTCGGTGGTGCGCAGCCACAGCGCGCCGCCTTCTTCATAGGTGTGGCCGCCGGCGATCAGCGCCTTGACGGTGGCCTCGACCCGGCCCGAGGTGTACAGCGAGCTTTCCAGGTAGTAGTTGTCGAACTTCAGGCCGAACGCCTGCAGGTCCAGGTCCTGCTCGCGGCGCAGGTAGGCCACGGCGAAGGCGCGGATGTCTTCCAGGCTGTCGATGTTGCCGGTGGCGGTGACGGGCTCGCCGTCCGAGGCCTGGATGGTCTTGCCGGCCTGGAAGTCGCGGGCGATGTCGACGATGTAGTCGCCCTTGTAGCCGTCGGCGGGCCAGTCGGGCGAGTCGGTGCCCACGCCGCGGGCGCGCGCCTGCACGCTGATGGCCAGGTTCTCGATCTGGTTGCCGGCGTCGTTGTAATAGAACTCGCGGGTCACATCCCAGCCGATGGCGTCGTACAGGCGGCACAGGGCGTCGCCCAGGGCCGCCTGGCGGGCGTGGCCGACGTGCAGCGGGCCGGTCGGGTTGGCGGACACGAATTCCACCAGGATCTTCTCGCCGCTGCGGGCGGCGCGGCCAAAGGCCTCGCCCTGCTCGGCCACGGCCGTGATGACGGCCTGGCGGGCGGCGGCGGTGACGCGCAGGTTGATGAAGCCGGGACCGGCGATCTCGGCGCTTTCGACCAGGTCGCGGGCGCCGGGCAGGGCCAGCAGCGCCTCGACGATGGCCTGGGCCAGTTCACGCGGGTTGCGCTTGGCCGGCTTGGCCAGCTGCATGGCCACGTTGGTGGCGACGTCGCCGTGGGCGGCGACCTTGGGGCGCTCCAGCAGCACGTTGGCTTGGGCCGTATCGGCCTGGGCGTCGGGCAGGCTCTGCGCGACGGCGGCCTGGATCAGGGAGATAAGCTGTTTTTGTTGCTCGGGGAGCATGGGCGTCTGGAGAAGTTCGGGTGGGTGACGAGGGCGGCTGCGGGCGCGGCCGGGCCGCGGGCCCGCGCGCTGGCCCACCGGCGGTGCCGGGGGCGGGGATCGGCCGGCCGGCGCGCCTGGGGAGGCGCGGCCGCGCGGGCGCCGGCAACCTGGGCCGCCGCGGATCCTGCCGTCACGGGAATCTCCTGAATCATAGCTTGATTTGGCGACCGCCACCGGCCGCGGGCCGCCCCGGCGGGTAGGGCGGAGCGCCAGTTGGCATCCCCAGGGCGTTGCGGTAGTGTATTGAAGGTATTCAATCCGTAGGAGACCGGAATATGCTGATTACATTTCACTCCAAGGTCGTGGCCGAAGTCCTGATGCTTACCGACCATGCCGGCGCCCTGCTGCAGGCCGCGGGCAAGTCCTTCGGCGACAAGATCCCCGAGCGCGGCGTGTTCACCGTCGACCAGCTCGGTCCGGCCATCCAGGGCATCGAACGGGCCATCGAAGAGGCCCAGGGCGCCCACGACGAGGACGAGGAAGACGAGGACAAGCCGCCGGTGGCGCCCATGGCGCGCGCGGTCGGCCTGAAGGAACGCGCCTTCCCGCTGCTGGACATGATGCGCCAGTCGCAGGCCGCCGGCGCCGAGGTCACCTGGGAAGTCTCCCGCGGCTGGTAGGCAATGTCGCCGGACGGACAATCTGCCCGGCGATTTTTCCCTACCCTTTGCGGTTGACGCCATTTCAAGGAATCCCTGCCATGCGCAGCGACATCACCATCGTTTTCGACACCCGGCGCTCGCTGGACCTGTCGGCCAACGTCGAACCCAGCCCGCAACGCCAGAACGACGCCCGCGACTGGTTCGACGGCGCCTGGGAAACCCTGGGCTGCGAGCCCCTGCGTCCCAGCGGCAAGGTGCTGCTGCTGGACAAGGTGCTGGGCGTGGCCGACGCGCTGGGCTACGACATCCTGTCCACCGACGCCAAGGAGGCCCGCGAGTTCGCCGAGCACCTGGCGCTGGCGCTGGAACGCCCGCGCATCACGGTGGACCTGCCCGGCCTGACGGTCGGTTACTGACCGACTGGCCGCCCAACGAAAAGACCCCGCGCCACGCGGGGTCTTTTGCTTTCCAGGGAAGGCTCAGCGGATGCCGGCCCGCATGAACGATTGCACGAACTGGCGCTGGAACAGCAGGAAGGCAATCAGCAGCGGCGCCGCCGACATCAGCGTGGCGGCGGTGATCACCGACCAGTCGATGCCCTGGTCGGTCGACGAGAACACCTGCAGGCCCACCGTCAGCGGCCGCGATTCCACCGAGTTGGTGATGATCAGCGGCCACAGGAAGTTGTTCCAGTGGTGGCTGACCGACACCAGCCCGTAGGCCACGTAGATCGGCTTGGCCAGCGGCACGTAGACCTTCCACAGCACCTGCAGCGCGTTGGCGCCTTCCATGCGCGCGGCCTCCTCCAATTCGCGCGGCACCGTCTTGAAGGTCTGGCGCAGCAGGAAGATGCCGAAGGCCGATGCGAAGTACGGCAGGCCGATGGCGAACACCGTGTCGCGGATGCCCAGCTGGCTCATGGAGCGGTAGTTCTCCACCAGCAGCACGTCCGGCATGATCATCAGCTGCAGCAGCACCAGCATGAAGACGAAGTCGCGGCCGCGGAACTCGAAGCGCGCGAAGGCGTAGCCGGCCAGGGTCGACAGCACCAGCTGCGCCGCCAGCACCATCGTCACCAGCAGGAAGGTGTTGGCGAAGTAGCGCGGGAACGGCGCGGCCTGCCAGGCCCGCGCGAAGTTGTCGAGCGTGAGCGGCGCGAACAGGTCGAAGCGGGTGGCGTAGGCCGGCGGGTGAAACGCCGCCCAGACGGCATACGCCAGCGGCAGGATCCACAACAGGCCAAGCGCCCACGCGCCCAGGGTATCGAGCTTGTCTTTCATTGGTAGTGCGTCCTGCGGTCCAGCCAGCGGAACTTGACCAGCGCCGTCAGCGCCAGCACCACCAGCAGCACGACGGTCAGCGTCGCGGCGTAGGCGGTGTCCCAGAAACTGAAGCCGACCTGGTAGATGTAGTACAGCAGCAGCGTGCTGGCGTTGTCGGGCCCGCCGCGGGTCATGACCACCACGTGGTCCACCAGCCGGAAGGCGTTGATCAGCGCATTGATCAGCACGAACAGCGTGGTCGGCATCAACAGCGGCCACAGCACGCGCCGGAAGTACTGCCAGCGCGAGGCCCCTTCCAGCATCGCCGCCTCGCGCAGCGACGGCGACACCGTCTGCAACGCGGCCAGGTAGAAGATCATGAAGAAACCGGATTCCTTCCACACCGTCACCAGCATCAACGCCGGCAGCGCGGTTTCGCGGTTGCCGAGCCAGTTGGGGCCGGGCGAGCCGAACAGCTGCATCACCTGCGCGATCAGGCCGTACTGCGGGGTGTAGAAGAACAGCCAGATATTGGCCACCGCGACCATCGGCAGCACCGTCGGCGTGAAGTACGCCATGCGCAGGAAACCGCGCCCGCGCAGGTTGCGATTGACCCACAGCGCCATGACCAGCGCGATGCCGATCGAGGTCGGGATGGTGCCCAGGGCGAACCACAGGTTGTTCCAGAGCGATTGCCAGAACACCGGGTCGTCGCGCATGACGGCGTAGTTGTCCAGCCCGACAAAGCGGGCCGGGCGCGCGCCCTTGGGGGTGGAATAGAAGCTGTGCCAGAGCGTCGCCAGCGCCGGGTAATGCGTGAACGCGGCGAGCAGCACGATGGCTGGCAGCAACAGCAGCCAGCCATAAAGCGCATTCAAGGAGCGGCTCATCGTGCTTGCGGATTTACTTGTAGGAACGCAGTATGCGGTCGGCTTCGCGCTGCGCGTCGGTCAGCGCCTGCTGCGGCGTCTTCGACCCCGTCAGCGCCGCCTGCAGGGCGTCGTTCAGGGTCTTGGTGACGCGCTGGTTCTCGTGGGTCGAGAATTCAGCCACGCTCACCTGCAACTGGTCGCGCGCCACGGCGGCGGCCGGCACATCCTGCGCGTACTTCTTCATCTTCTCGGTCTGCCAGGCGGCCGGCGTCACGGCCACGTAGCCGGTGGCGATGCTCCAGTCGGCGGCGCGCTCGGGCGTGGTGGCCCACTGCGCGAACTTGAGCGCGGCCTGCTGCTGCTCAGGCGTGCCGCTCTTGAAGATGTAGAAGTTGCCGCCGCCGGTCGGGCTGCCGCCGCGCTTTTGCTGCGGCATCATCGCCACGCCGAACGGGAAGTCGGCGTTCTTGCGGATGTTGGTCAGGTTGCCGGTGGTGGTCCAGATGATGGCGGCCTTCTTTTCCAGGAAGTCCTTGGGCGTGGTGCCCCAGTCGATCGTGCCGGTGGGCATGACCTTGTGCTTGGCCGACAGGTCGCGCCAGTACTGCGCGGCCTCGACCACGGCGGGCTTGTCCAGGTAGACCTCGTTGCCGGCCTCGTTCATCAGGATCGCGCCGTTGGGCGTGGTCAGGGCCTGGAACAGCCAGTAGGCGAAGGCGCCGCCCGACGGGATCTCGATGCCCCACTGGGTGGTGTTGCCGCTGGCGTCCTGCTTGGTCAGCTTCTTGCCGTACTCGACCAGCTCGGCCCAGGTGGCGGGCGCGCGCTCGGGGTCCAGGCCGGCGGCCTTGAACAGATCCTTGTTGTAGTACATCACGATGGTCGAACGCTGGAACGGCACGCCCCAGGTGTGGCCGCCGGTGCGGCTGTTCTGCATGAAGGCGTCGTAGAAGCCGCCCAGCCACTTCTTGTCGGCGTCGCTCTTGGCCAGCGAGTCGATCGGCACGATGGCGTCTTCGTCGATCAGCGTGAACATGTCGGTCGACAGCAGCACGGCCAGCTGCGGCGGCGTGCCACCCTTCAGGGCGGTCAGCGCCTTGGCGATCGAATCCTGATACGAGCCGGCGTAGATCGGCTTGATCTTGATGCCGGGGTTTTCCTTCTCGAAGTCCGTCACCATGTCATCGACGATCTTGGTGATCGGGCCGCCCACGGCGACCGGATAGTAGAACTCCACTTCGACGGGCTTTTGCTGCGCCTGCGCGGGCAGCGACAGGCAGGCGGCGGCAAGGCTGGCGGCCAGGGTCTTGAGTACGATGCGTCGCATGATTGCGTTTCCTTTCCTGTGGATTGGGCGTCTTCAGCGCCCGACGGTGTTGATGACCGCCGAATCGGCGGCAAAGAAATGCTGTTGTTCGGCCGGCCACGACAGGCGTAGCGCTTCGCCGGCGCGGGCGCGCAGGTGCCCACCCACGCGCACCGCGATCCCGCCGCTGTCGCCGATCCGGCAGACCACGATGGAATCGGCGCCGAAGTACTCCACGCTTTCCACCGTGGCGGCGATGCCGTCGCTGTCGATGCGGATGTGTTCAGGGCGCACGCCCAGCTTGGCGGCGCCCTCCGGCGCGCTGGCGATGGCCGGACCATGGGTGCCGGCGATCACCGTGGCGCCTTGCAGCGGCATCAGCTTGATCAGGTTCATGGGCGGCGTGCCGATGAAGCGCGCCGCGAATTCGCTGGCCGGACGGGCATACAGGCCGTCGGGCGTGTCGTGCTGTTCGATCTGGCCGCCGCGCAGCAGCACCACCTGGTCGGCCATGCTCATGGCCTCGGTCTGGTCGTGCGTGACGTACACCATGGTGATGCCCAGGTCCTGCTGCAAGGCGCGGATCTCGCGCCGCATCTCGTGGCGAAGCTGCGCGTCCAGGTTGGACAGCGGCTCGTCCATCAGGCACACCGGCGCTTCGGAAATTACCGCGCGACCCAGCGCCACGCGCTGCTGCTGGCCGCCCGACAGTTGCGACGGCTTGCGGTCCAGCAGATGGCCCAGGCCCAGCAGCGAAGCCACGCGCTGCAGGCGGCGGTCGTAGTCGCGCGCCGGCTCCTTGCGCACCTTCAGGCCGAACAGGATGTTCTCGCGCACCGACAGGTGCGGGAACAGCGCGTACGACTGGAACACCATGGAAATGCGGCGCTTGGCCGGCGGCAAGTGGGTGACGTCGCGGTCGCCGATGCGGATGGTGCCGGACGTGGGCGTGTCCAGGCCGGCGATCATGCGCAGCGTGGTCGATTTGCCGCAACCCGATGGGCCCAGCAGCACGGTGAAGCTGCCGGCCGGCACGGTGAAGCTGACGCCGTGGATCGCGGCCGCGCCGCCGTATTGCTTGGTGAGATTATCCAGAACGATGGATGACATGCTGTCTCTTGGATCTAGTTTTCTGATCCGTCTGCGGCGCGTGCGATGAAAACCTTTTCATTGTGCAGCGCAAACATGACGGAGATATGGCAGGGCATAGTGTTTGTAATCGAGATCGGGGCTCAGGCGAAGGGATATGGCCCGGGGTATTCCCCAATCACGGCGTGGTGCGTGACCAGCGCGCCGTCGTGCCACCAGTGCAACTGGTAGCCCGGCGGCTCCATGATGTATTGCAGGGTCGGGCGCGGCCCCAGCTCCAGCGCCAGCTGGTGCGCGGTGCCCGGACAGGTCGAGGCAATGGTGCCGCCGAAGCGGCGGAAGATGGTGCGGTGCAGGTGGCCGCACAGCACGCGCTCGACGCGCGGATAGCGCGCCACGATGCTTTCAAGTTCCGGGCCGCCGGCCAGCAGGCCGATGTCGTCCATGTGCTCGATGCCGGTCTGGAATGGCGGATGATGCATCAGCACCAGCGTCGGCCGGTCGGGCTGTTCGGCCAGGCGCGCGGCCAGCCAGCCCAGGCGTTCGTCGCACAGCTCGCCGTGGCTTTTCATCGGCACCACCGTGTCCAGCGCCAGCAGGCGCAGCGGATAGGTTTCGACGGCATACTGGATGAACGGCCCCTGTCCTTGCAGATAGCCATGGTCCGGGAAGGCGGCGCGCAATTGCGCGCGGTCGTCATGGTTGCCGGGCAGCAGGAAATAAGGGATTTCAAGCGCCTGCAACTGCTCGCGCAGCGCCTGGTATTCATGCGGACGGCCCAGGTCGGTCAGGTCGCCCGTGATCAGCACGCAGTCGGGCCGCGGCGTCAGCGCGTTGAGCGCGCGCACCGCCGGGCCGAGGAAGGCGGCAGGGTCGATGATGCCGTACGCCTTGTCGCCCGGGGTGCGCATGTGCAGGTCGGTAATCTGTGCGATGAGCATGACACGTGTCTCGATCGGTATTTATTCTGGAAGGGGTTCAGCGGCGCACCGGCGCCGCGGTGCCGCCCACCACGATGCAGTGCGGCAGGCGGTTCGATTGCGGCGGCTGGCCATGGATCTGCGCCAGCAGGTTGGAGCAGGCCGCCTGGCCGATGCCGTCACTGGGTTGCGCCACCGTGGTCAGCGGCGGCGTCAGCAAGGCGCCGAAGCGCATGCCGTCGAAGCCGCAGACGGAAATATCGGACGGAACCGACAGGCCCAGCGCCACCAGGTCGGCAATCACGGCCGTGGCCAGCAGGTCGTTGGAACAGAACAGCGCCGTCGGCGCCTGTTTGCCGCGCAATGCGGACTTGATCGCCTCGGCGTCGCTGCCGGTGTGCGAATTCATGGCGATGTGCTGGATCGGTTCCAGGCCCAGCTTCTTGGCGCAGGCGCGCGCGCCCGACAGGCGGCGGCGAGCGCGATCGGAGGCCGTCAGCGGGCCGGTCACGATGGCGATGCGCCGATGCCCCAGCGCCGCCAGGTGCGAGACCATGTCAATGGCGGCCGCGCGATTGTCGACCGAGGCATAGGGATGGTCGGCGGATTCGTTGTAGACCAGCACGTAGGGCATGCCGGCGCTGTCCAGGTCGTCCAGCGTGGCGCTGCGGGCCGCGTCCGCCACCGTCAGGATCAGGCCGTCGACCTGGTGGTCGATCAGGCCCTGCACTGCGGCCGATTCCACCGCCGGGTCATAGCCGGTGGCGGTCAGCATTACGCTGTAGCCGGACTCGCGGGCGCGCCGTTCGGCGCCTTCAAAGCACTCGGCGAATACCGGATTGGACAGCGTCGGCAGAATCAACCCGATCGTGCGGGTGCTGCCGGAACGCAGGCTGCGGCCGACGCGATTGGGCCGGAAACCCGCGCGCTTGGCGATGGCGCGGATGTGCGCCAGCGTATCCGGATGGACGATTTCGGGCTGGTTGAACGCGCGCGAAACCGTGGCGGGGGAAACCCCCGCCTTGCGGGCCACTTCGATGATGGAAAAGCGGGGCGATGCGCGCGACGCCATGGCTACATTGCTGCCGGTTTGCTGAAAACGTTTTCATCTTACAAGACAAATATGACCTTTGTGTTGCACCCGTTTGCGCTATGCTGATAACAACGCAACAACATAAGGCCAAGGCGCGGCGTGGCGCGAAAATCCCTGCGAAAACACGGTTTTTTCAGTGGTTTTCCCAATTGACGCGACGCGCACAATGGCTGGGTTTGTCATGAAGGGCACGCATCATGCCGCGTGCCGTATCGGGACAAACCCCAGGTCAAGGGGACCGGGTGCGGAAGTCAGTACCGCGCATATCGCGCGGCACCGGGATAGAGGAAAGGATCATGTCTACTGCCTTAAACAGACTTGGCGCGCTTGAAGCGGCGCGCAAGCTGCAACGGCGCGAATTGACCGCGGTGCAATTGGTGCGAGCCTGCTTTGCGCGCATCGAGCAACGCGAAAACACCATCCATGCCTGGACGGCGCTGCAGAAGCAGGCCGCCCTGGATCACGCGGAAGCCCTGGATCGCGGCCCCCTGCGCGGCCCGCTGCATGGCCTGCCGATCGGCGTCAAGGACCTGTTCGATACGGTCGATCTGCCCACCCGCTACGGTTCCCCCCATCTACGAACGCCACCATCCCGGGCTGGACGCCGCCGCCGTGGCGTTGTGCCGCCATGCCGGCGCCATCGTGATCGGCAAGACCGTCACCACCGAATTCGCCACCTACCAGGCCGGCCCCACGCGCAATCCCCGCAACGAGGCCTACACGCCCGGCGGCTCCTCCAGCGGCTCGGCCGCCGCGGTCGCCGACGACATGGTTCCGTTCGCGCTGGGTTCGCAGACCGCAGGCTCCATCATCCGCCCTGCGTCGTACTGCGGCATCGTCGGCTACAAGCCTACGTTCGGCGCCATTCCGCGGGCCGGGGTCAAGAGCCTGGCCGAATCGCTCGACACGGTCGGCGGCTTCGCCCGCTCGGTGCCGGACGCGGCCCTGTTCGCCTCCGTCATGATGCGCGATCCGCGGCTGCTGGACCTGGCCTACGACGCCAAGCCGCGCATCGGCATGTACCGCAGCCTGCAATGGCGCCATGCCCAGTCCGAGACCAAGGAAGCCTTTGCCCAGGCCGCCGCCACGTTGTCGCGCGCCGGCGCCCACGTCGAGGAAGTGCCGTTGCCGCCCGAGCACTGCATGCTGGTGCAGCTGCATGCCGACATCATGGCGTTCGAGTCGTCGCAGGCGCTGGCCTACGAACGGCTGGAACACGCCGCGCAGCTCAGCCCCAAGATCCAGGCGATCCTCGAGGCCGGGGCCCAGATCAGCGCCGAGGAACACATCAAGAATCTGGCGCGCGCCGCGGAATCGCGCGCGCGCGTGGACGGCTGGTTCGACAAGTACGATGTGCTGCTCGCGCCCGCCGCCAGCGGCGAGGCGCCGTTCGCCGACCTCGGCACGGGCGACCCGCAGTTCTCGCGCGCGTGGACGCTGTTCGGCCTGCCGTGCCTGAACCTGCCGTTCGCCACCGGCCCGCAGGGCCTGCCGGTCGGCCTGCAACTGATCGGCAAGCGCCACGATGACCACCGCACCCTGGCGATCGCCGCCTGGGTCCACGAGCGGCTGCTGGCCGCGCGCGAGCCCGACATCGGCGCATCCGATATGTGGCCGCGCGGTTGACGGGGCGCGCCGCGCGCCCGTCGCGGCGCGGTCGAAGGCATCACGCAAGAAGAAAGCCCGCCGGATAAAGGCGGGCTATTTTTTTGTGCGGCGCGGCTTCACCGTAAGAAGCGCGCGAGGAACGCGGCGGCGGTAACCGCCGCGCCCGCGGCCTGGCGGCGGATCACGCGGCCTGGGCGGCTTCCTGTTCAGTGATGACGGCGCCGGCGTTGATGTGGCGGTTCACCGCGCTCAGCACGGCCTGGAACGAGGCCGTGACGATGTCGCGGTCGATGCCCACGCCGAAGCCCGTGCTCGAATCTCCGACGCGCAGTTCCACATAGGAGGCGGCGCGGGTGTCGGTGCCGGTGCCGATGGCGTGCTCGTGGTAGTCCATGATGCGCACGGGCACGTCCAGCGCGGCCACGAAGGCCGAGATGGCGCCATCGCCCTTGCCCGTCACGATGCGGCGCTCGCCGTTGTATTCGAGCTCGGCCTCGATGCTGAAGTGCTGGCCTTCGCCGGCGGCCGGATTGCCGTCGATGCGGTGACGCACCAGCTTCCACGGGGCCTTCTGTTCCAGGTATTCGCGGTTGAAGATGGTGTGCACGTCGTCGGCCGTGACTTCGCGGCCGGTCTCGTCGGTGACGCGCTGGATGGCGCGGCTGAATTCGATCTGCAGGCGGCGCGGCAACACCAGGCCGTGTTCCTGTTCGAGCAGGTACGACACGCCGCCCTTGCCCGACTGGCTGTTGACGCGGATCACGGCGTCGTAGCTGCGGCCGAGATCGGCCGGGTCGATCGGCAGGTACGGCACTTCCCACACGGCGTCGGGCTGCTGTTGCGCAAAGCCCTTCTTGATGGCGTCCTGGTGCGAACCGGAGAAGGCCGTGAAGACCAGGTCGCCCGCATACGGGTGGCGCGGGTGCACGGGCAACTGGTTGCAGTACTCGGCGCAGCGGCGCACTTCGTCGATGTCCGAGAAGTCCAGGCCCGGGTGCACGCCCTGGGTGTAGAGGTTCAGGGCCAGCGTGACCAGGTCGACGTTGCCGGTGCGCTCGCCGCTGCCGAACAGGCAGCCTTCGATGCGGTCGGCGCCGGCCATCACGGCGAATTCAGCGGCGGCCACGGCGGTGCCGCGGTCATTGTGCGGGTGCACGCTCAGCACGATGCTGTCGCGGCGCGCCAGGTTCTTGTGCATCCACTCGATCTGGTCGGCGTACATGTTCGGCGTGGTGGCCTCGATGGTGGCGGGCAGGTTCAGCACCATCTTGCAGTCCGGCGTGGGCTCCCATACGTCGGCCACGGCGTTCGAGACTTCCAGCGCGAATTCGGGTTCGGTCGTGCTGAAGACTTCGGGCGAGTACTGGTAGCGCCACTTGGTTTCCGGGTGCCTGGCCATGTACTGCTTGACCAGGCGCGTGCCGGTCGTGGCGATGTTCTTGATCTCGTCCTTGGTCATGTTGAACACGACCTTGCGGAACGCCGGGGCGCAGGCGTTGTACAGGTGGACGATGGCCTGCTTGGCGCCGGCCGCGGATTCCACGGTGCGGCTGATCAGGTCTTCACGCGACTGTGTCAGCACGATGATGGTGACGTCGTCGGGAATGCGCTTTTCGTCGATGAGCTTGCGCACGAAATCGAAGTCGGTCTGCGAGGCCGACGGGAAGCCCACCTCGATTTCCTTGAAGCCGATCTTGACCAGTTGCTCGAAGAAGCGGAGCTTGCGCTCGACGCTCATCGGCTCGATCAGGGCCTGGTTGCCGTCGCGCAGGTCGGTGCTCATCCAGATCGGCGGCTGCGTGATGCGGCGGCTGGGCCAGGTGCGCTCGGAAAAGTCGCGGGCGAACGGCGTGAAGGGGACGTATTTGGTGGCGGGGTTGGCAAGCATCATCACTACACCTCGATCGGTTTCTTGTGAATCCCGGGATCGGTTTCCTCGGCTGGCATGCGGCCGGATGGCGGCCTGGTGCCAGGGTTGGCCGCATTCGCGCGGCGCAAGATTCAGTTTTGAAAAGGGGAAATCGCGTGTGGCAAGCGTGGCTGCCGAGCTACCACGGGGACACTAGGCCCGGCAACCGATCGGTAGGTATAGCGATAGCGCGATGAAGGCGGTACGAGCGCGCAGGCCGGCAACCGGAGCGGCAAAGCGTCCGGTGGCAATCGCGAGGGAGGTGCGGTAAGCGGCCATAGGTTGCTAGTCAAACATACTTTTGCGGGCAGCGCAATCGGGAAGGCGATAAAAAAGCCGGGGACAGATCGTCCCCGGCTGGCGTCACACGCGTTATTGCATTTGCATGTGGCCGTTCTTGACCACCTGGCCCAGGCGCTCGCGCTCGCTCCTGGCGAACTCGACGAAGCTGGCGCGCGAACCGCCGCCCGGCTCGATGCTGCTCTGGCGCAGCGCGTCCTGCACTTCCTTGGTCTGCAGCGACTTCTCGACGGCGGCGTTCATCTTGTCGAGCACGTCGGCGGGCGTGCCGGCCGGCGCGTACAGGCCCGCCCAGTGGCCGATGCGGATGGCCGGGAAGCCTTGCTCGGCGGTGGTGGGAATGTCGGGCGCGCTGGCCATGCGCTTGTCCCAGGTGGTCGCCAGCGCCTTGAGCTTGCCGCTCTGCACCAGCGGCAGCGTGACGATGCTGGCTTCCGAGGTGGCGTCGACCTGCTTGCCGATCACCGCGGTCACGCCTTCCGAGCCGCTCTTGTAGGCGATGGGCTCGACCGGCAGTCCGGTGGCCTCCTTGACCATCTCGGCCACGAAGTGCGGCGTACTGCCGTTGCCGGCGGTCGAGAACGTGATACGGTCGGTCTTGGCCTGCTTGGCGCGTTCGACGAAGTCCTTCAGGTCCTTGGCGGGGTTCGACGGATTGGCCACGATCACCGACGGCGTGATCGACAGCAGCGCGACCGGGGTCAGTTCTTCGTCCTTGTAGGGCTGGTCCGAGCGGATCAGGCTGTTGGTGACGGTGCCGTTGCTGCCCACCAGATAGGTGTAGCCGTCGGCCGCGCTGCGCGCGACGTGCGCGGCGCCGACCACGCCGCCGGCGCCGGGGCGGTTTTCGACGATGACGGGCTGGTTCAGGGTCGTGCCCACCGCCTTGGCGA
The DNA here is from genome assembly GCF_001457475.1 of Achromobacter xylosoxidans. Taxonomy (NCBI): domain Bacteria; kingdom Pseudomonadati; phylum Pseudomonadota; class Betaproteobacteria; order Burkholderiales; family Alcaligenaceae; genus Achromobacter; species Achromobacter xylosoxidans. Next base: position 153,776 of record NZ_LN831029.1, read on the forward strand.
TGATGCGGGCGACCAGATCGTTGGCGCCGCCAGCGCTGAAGGGCGCGACGAAGGTGATGGGCTTGTCGGGCCAGGCGGCGGCTGCCGGGGCGGCGACGAAAGCGGCCGAGCAGGCCAGCAGAAGGCCGGCGGCATACCGGACGGGGGGACGGAACATGTAAAGCAACTCCAGGGGGGCTGGCCGCGCATCCGACTGGTCTCTGCAATCGGCTTGGTCTGGTTTTAAAGTGCGCGGCCGCGGTTGCGCGAGCCTGGAGGGCCAGTATAGGGGAGCCCGGCTGGCAGGGGACTGAAACAAGCAGGCCGCCTTGCGGCGGCCTGGGTCGTCGAACGGTGGGGGGCGCGCCGCTCAGCGGGCCGGGCCACCGATGCGCGGTTCGACGTAGCGCGGTTCGCGGGCGTCGCGAATGTCACGGGAATCGCGCGCATCGCGGCGGCCGTCGTCGCGTCCGTCGCGCGGCGGGCGGGCGGTGGCGCCGTCGAGGATCTCGGCCTGCTCGGCCACCATGGCGATCTTGCCGATGCGGTTGTGGCGGATTTCCGACAGCGAGCGATGCAGGTCGCCGACAGTGAACGGTTCTTCACGGCCGCCCCAGGTCCAGCGCAGCACGCCCAGGGACTCCTCGGACAACTGGGGCGCCAGGTCGGCCAGCACGCCGGTGCCGACCGGGGTGGCGCGGCCGGAGGCCAGGCTGGCCGACAGCCAGGCGCGCAGGATGAAGAAGACGATCAGGGTCCAGATGCCGGCCACGACCCACCAGATGTACGGGTTGACCTTTTGCACCATGTCCATGGTGGGTTGGCCCAGGGTGTGCAGGAAGTCGTAGTTGATGCGCTTGCCGAAATCCAGGATCCAGGAAGCGGCGAGATACCAGACGATCACGGCCACTGCGATCACGATCGCGCGCACGAGAAGTCGGGGAAGCGCCAGTTTGAGCAGGGTCTGGCCGATAAGTCGGCAATCCTGGCGAACGCGTGCGGGCGAAGTCTGATTCATCATGCAAAATATTGTACCTATGACCCGTCCTATTTTAGAACTGCGGCCCGGCCAGCATCTGACGCTGACCCCTCAACTGCAGCAATCGATCCGGTTGCTGCAGCTGTCCACGCTCGAGCTCGAGGCGGAAATCTCGCAAGTGCTCGCCGACAATCCGTTGCTGGAACGCGACGATGAGCCTGCCTCCGTCGAGACGCAGGCCGAATCCGAGCGCGAGTCGTCGGTGCAGGACGACGAACCCGCGCCCGAGCGCGACACCCCGGTCGAGGAAATGCCGGGTTCGGGCGGGGTCTACCCCGATGATGATTCCAGCCTGCCCGAGGCCGCCCGGCCCGATACCCTGCGCGAGCACCTGCTCGGGCAACTGGTGCTGACCCGCGCCGCGCCGCGCGACGCCGCGCTGGCGGCGCTGCTGATCGACGAACTGGACGAGAACGGCTACCTGGGCTCGCCCCTGGAGGAAATCCTGGGCTGGCTGCCGGCCGAGATGGAGCCGGACCTGGACGAGCTGCGCGCCGCGCTGTCGCTGCTGCAATCGTTCGACCCGGCCGGCATCGGCGCGCGCGACATGTCCGAGTGCCTGCTGTTGCAATTGCGCAGTCCCGACACGGCCCGGTTGCCCGAGGCCGCGGATCCCAAGGCGCTGGCCTGCGCCCGCCTGGTCTGCGCCCAGCATCTGGCGCTGTTGGCCACCGGCAACCATGCCAGGCTGTGCGCCGCGGTCGGTTGTGACGAGGCCACGCTGCGCGCGGCGCACGCCCTGATCCTGCGTCTGGAGCCCCGTCCGGGCCGCGCCTGGACGGTCCCGGCGGCCGATTACGCCGTGCCCGACGTCATCGTGCGCAAGACGCGCCGCGGCTGGCAGGTGACGCTCAACAGCGCCGCCGTGCCGCGACTGCAGATCAATGGCCTGTACGCCCAAATGCTGGCCAACCAGAAGGAGTCGGCCCACGCCGGCTTGCAGTCTCAGCTGCAACAGGCGAAATGGATGATCCGCAACGTGGAGCAGCGCTTCGACACCATCCTGCGAGTGGCCCAGGCCATTGTCGACCGCCAGACCGCCTTCTTCAGCCAGGGGCCGGCGGCCATGCGCCCGCTCATCCTCAAGGACATTGCCGGCGAGCTGGGCCTGCATGAGTCCACCATTTCACGCGCCACGACACAGAAGTACATGCTCACTCCCTTCGGTACGCTGGAGCTCAAGCGCTTCTTCGGGGCGGGGGTGTCGACCGATGGCGGCGACGCCACATCCGCCACGGCGGTGCAGACTTTCATCCGCCAGATGGTGGCCGAGGAGAACCGGGCCAAGCCGCTGTCCGACAGCCAGATCATGGAAAAACTGGCCGATCAGGGCATCGTCATCGCCCGCAGGACGGTCGCGAAATACCGCGAGGCACTGCGGATCGCGCCGGCCGCGCTGCGCAAGGCGCAGGCCGCGGCGCGGTGAAATAAGGGACTTTTTTGCGGCGAAGCATCGCGGCGCGCGGTGCCTCGACGAGCGTCCGTTACCGTACACTGGGCCTTCATCAGGAGCTTTTCCATGGGCCCAATCCCTTCCTCCATCCTCTCGGAATTCGAGACCGAAGAACAGGCGGTCAGCTACGACCGCTGGTTCCGCGCGAAGGTGCAAGCCAGCCTGGACGATCCGCGTCCCGCCGTTTCGCATCAAAGGGTGATGGCCCGCATCGATGCCATTATCGAAACGGCGTGCCGTCGTCAGCTGGATCCGCAAGACGGAGAAAACTGAAAAAAAGCTTGAAGCACGTCATGGGGGGACGTCAATCGCGCCCGGCCCCGGACGCGGCCCGGCTTTCCCATGCTCGACGTATCCTGGCTTCAAACCGCCGCAGACGATCTGGCGGGGATCATCTCCTACATCGCCGAGCGTAGTCCGCAGGCGGCACGCGACCTCCGGCAACGCATCGACAATGCCGTGCTGTCCCTGGCGCGGCACCCTTGCCGATATCGAGCCGGCCGCGTCTCTGGCACGCGCGAATGCGTCGTACACCCTAATTACGTGGTGGTCTACCGGGTGACCGCGTTGGCGATCGAGGTCGTCAACATCGTGCACGCCCGCCGGGAATATCCCCCCTAGCGACGGCCCTGGCGCCGCGCTGCGGCCGCTTGCCCGGCGTCGCATCGGACGCCCGGCGAGGCATGAACCGCCTCGCCCCGCCTGAAACGGTTCTGATAAAACGTCCCTTATTTCAATAGGTTAGATGACCACGTGGTTGCAAATTATTTACGCTGAGTACTTGCCATTGCATGAACAAATGCCGATAATTATTCTCATGTACATTTGCGTATGTAATGCCATCACCGAACGCCAAGTCCGCGCCAGCGTGGACGCGGGCGCGACGTCGCTTTCCGACCTGCAGTTCGAGCTGGGCGTGGCCACGTGCTGCGGCTGCTGCGCGGCCACCGCCGCCGAATACCTGCCGGGCGGCCGCTGTTCCAGCGTGTGCGATGTGCGCTCGATCGCCGTTCCGGTCAACCCGCCGGCCACCATGGCCGAACCGGGCACGTCCGCGGCGAACAGCAGCTATCCGGTCATCCAGGTCGCCGTCGCCTGAGCGGCGCCGCCACCTGCCACGGCTTGCAGGCCCAGCCCTGCAAGCCGTTGTGTTTCCGTTTCACAAAAATCCCTGATCATTCCCGCCAACTGGCGCACTGGCTCGCGCGCTGGTTCGGACAGGCATAGCGCCAGCTCGGACGGCGGCACCGCGGGCAGCGCGTCGTCGACCAGCCGATGCCCCGCGGCGATGCAGCGGCGCTCCAGCAATGCCACCCCCAGTCCTCCCGCCAGCGCGGCCTGTATTCCCATCAGATTGGGGCTTTCGTAAGCGATGCGCCAGCGGCGTGCAGCGCGTTCGAGCGCGTGAATCGCGCGGTTGCGGTAGATGCAGCCCTGCGGAAAGGCCACCAAGGGCACCGGTTCGGTGCTGGCGGGCAGGGCTGGCGCGCCCGCGATCCAGTGCAAGTGTTCCCGCCAGGTCGCCAGGGCCGGCCCGGCGCCGGGTTCGCGCTTGAGCAGCGCCAGATCCAGGTCGCCCCGTTCCAGGCCGCGGGTCAGGGCCACGGTCAGGTCGCAGCGCACCGACAGCCGGACGCTCGGCCGGGCGCGGGCGAACTGCGCCACGATGGCCGTGAGCGTGTCGGCGGCGAAATCGTCGGGAATGCCCAGCCGGATCACCTCGACCCGCTTGCGGCCGCTGACCGCCTCACGCACTTCGGTGGACAGCGCCAGCATGCGGCGCGCATAGCCGAGCAGGCGTTCGCCGTCCTCGGTCAGGTGGACCTGGCGGCCTTCGCGCACGAACAGCGTGCATTCGAGGGTCTCCTCGAGTTTGCGGATCTGCTGGCTCACGGTGGACTGGCTGCGGTGCACCCGTTCGCCGGCGCGGGTGAAGCCGCCCGCGTCGACGACGGAGACGAAGCTGTGCAATAGATCGAGATCGAGCATGGGAGGCGCCTTTGCATCGGTTTTTCAAATACTTTTGATCCAAATAAAGCGTTTGTCAATGGATAGGGCCGCGCCCAGAATGGGCTCATCTTCCTTTGCCCGGACCTGCTGCCATGAAGGCGTCATCGACTTTGCCCGCCACCGCCCTGCCCGCCGACGCGCCGATGGGGGTGGCCTGGGCGCCCATCGCGGCATTCTGTTTCCTGTGGAGCTCGGCGTTCGCGGCGGCCAAGATCGCGGTGCGCGACTGTCCGCCGCTGACCCTGTTGACCATTCGCTTCCTGATCGCTGGCGCCCTGATGCTCGGCGTGGCCGCGGCCAGCGGCCGGTGGTCGCGGCCCGGCGCCCGCGATCTGGCGGCGCTGGTGCTTCTGGGGGTCTTGAACAACGCGGCCTACCTTGGCCTGAGCTGGAGTGGCATGACGACGGTGTCGTCCGCGTTCACGGCGGTGCTGATCAGCACCAATCCGCTGCTGATCGGGGTGCTGGCCGGGCCCGTGTTGGGTGAGCGGCTGGGTTGGCGCAAGATGTTCGGGCTGTGCCTGGGCCTGGCGGGCGTGGCGCTGGTGCTGCGCTCGCGGTTGTCGGGCATGCAGGAGGATCTGCATGGCACCCTGCTGGTGACAGGCGGCCTGGTGGCGCTGGTGGCGGGCACGCTGCTCTACAAACGCCTCAAGCCGTCGACGGGACTGTGGATGGCGACGGGCATCCAGTCGCTGGCCGGGGCGGTGGCGCTGATGCCGGTGGCGCTGCTGCACGAGAGCCTCGGCGACGCGCGCATGACGGCCAGCCTGTTCTGGAGCATGGCCTACATGATCGTGGCGGTGTCCATTGGCGGTTATTACCTGTGGTTCATGATCCTCGGACGCGCCAGCGCCACCGCGGCCAGCGCGCTGCATTTCCTGATGCCGCCGCTGGGCCTGCTGTTCGGCTGGGTGGTATTGCGCGAGTCGGTGTCGTGGCTCGACCTGCTGGGCATCGTGCCGATCGCGTTCGGCATCTGGCTGGCGACGCGGCGCGCCGCCTAGGCGCGGGCAGCGCGCGCGTCAAGCTGGCCGAGGCTGGGGCGTGCGCGTGGCGCGGCACCTCGCGCAGCGCGCCAGGGTTGGGTTTGCACAACGTGGCGTGCGGTCGGAACGGTCTGATAGATTCATGGCGTCATCACGCCATTCACGCGGTGCGGCGCGCTTGAAATGCCGCGGCAAATGGGACGCCCGTGTCCGCCCAGCCCGCGAAACCGCGATGCATTGCCCGCAGGACATCGCGCACGCATACTCATTCTCATTCGTCTGTCGCTTTCTTGTAGCGCTCGTAAAGCGGTTTACCAAATGCGCGCCAAGGCTAGGCGCGGCCCCGCGGCCGATGTTAGTCTGCCGGGGTTGCGTACTCGCGGCATCGTGCGCTTCTTGTCGCGATGCAGTGCGCGTCGCGCCTGACTGCAAGGAGTCCATCATGAAAGGCGATAAAACCGTCATCCAGTTCCTGAACAAGCAACTGACCAACGAGCTGACGGCGATCAACCAGTATTTCCTGCATGCGCGCATGTTGAACCACTGGGGTTTCGACAAGCTGGGCAAGCACGAGTACGAAGAATCCATCGGCGAAATGAAGCATGCGGATCGCCTGATCGCGCGCATCTTCATGCTCGACGGCCTGCCCAACCTGCAGGACCTGCACAAGCTGCTGATCGGCGAGGACGTGCCGGAACTGCTGGCCTGTGACCTGAAGCTGGAGCAAGGCGCCCAGGCCACCGTGAAGGAAGCCATCGCCTATTGCGAATCGGTGCGTGACTACGTTTCGCGCGACCTGTTCCAGGACATCCTGGACGATACCGAAGAGCACATCGACTATCTGGAAACCCAGATCGACCTGATCGACAAGGTGGGCCTGCAGAACTACCTGCAAAGCCAGATGTCCGTGCCCGACTGATCGATCAGCCCGGCATGAAAATGGCGCCCCTCGGGGCGCCATTTTTTTGCGTGATCGCGCGTGGCGCGATCTGGACGATGCGGCTTACTGCGGGCGCGCCGGGCACTCGGCCATCGTGCCCCAGGCCCGGTTGGGACCGCAGTATTTGTTGCGGGCCGCCCACGAGCACGAGGGGCGCTCGAAGAAGCCCTGCGTGGCACAGTGGGCCAGTTCGCGCTTGAGCGCATCCTGCCATCCGGGCGCGCCGGGGGCGGGCGACGAATTGGGCGGGGGCGGCGCCTGCACCATTTGCGTATTGCCGTAGCCAGCCGCCTGCTGCCCCGGGGCCTGGCCCTGCCCGCCATTGACGGCGGTGCCGGTGCCGGGCGCCTGCAGGTCGAGCGTGCTGACGTCTGATGTGCCTTGCGGCAGCGGCACTTGCGAGGCGGCGGCGATTTCGCGCGCCTGGTCCTGGCTGATGCGCTCGCGCGAGATCTTCACGGCGGGATCGCTGACGGTGTCGAAAAGCGAGACGGTATTGATGGCCCACTCGCGGTCGGCCGGTTTGTCGGGCACGCCGAGCGTGCCATCGATGCGCGGCTGCGGCGGCTGCGCCACGTAGGGGCGCCCGTTGGCATCGAGCACGGGCTGCTGCGACGCGGCCGCATCCTGGCCGGGCGCGGGCGCGGCCTGCGGCGCATGCGCCACCAGCCAGTCACCCAATTGAATACCGCCCCAGGCCGACGCGCCAAGCGCCAGCAGGAGCGTTGCGAATAATAAACGCCAAGACATTGCTACCCTCAATCTGCCGTGCGGTACCCGAACGGGTCTACGCCTTGTCTCCGAAAACCTTGCCGCCGTGCTCGCGCATGGCGTGGAATTTCACATCCGGATACAGTTCCTCGGCCACGCGCAACTGCGCGGGGGAACTGATCAAAAACGCCGCCGCATCGACCACATCATAGGCGATATGGGCGGCATTGGCATCCATGAACTTGCGCAGCGCCTTGGGGTTATCAGAGGTAATCCAACGTGCCATTGTGTAGCGCGAAGGCATCATCCGGGCGTCCACGCCGTACTCGGTCTTGAGGCGGTGGGCCACCACTTCGAACTGCAGCTGGCCGACCGCGCCCAGCAGCAGCGAACCGCCGGCGGCCTCGGGGCGGAACACCTGGATGGCGCCCTCTTCGCCCAGCTGCGTCAGGCCGGTGCGCAATTGCTTGGTGCGCAGCGGGTCCTTCACTTCGACGGCCTGAAACAGCTCGGGCGCGAAGAACGGCAGGCCCGTGAATTGCAGCGTTTCGCCCTCGGTCAGCACGTCGCCCAGTTGCAGCACGCCGTGGTTGGGGATGCCGATGACGTCGCCGGCATAGGCCTCGTCCAGCAGTTCGCGGCGTTGCGACAGGAACGACACCACGTTGTTGGGGCGCATTTCCTTGTTGGTGCGCGCGACCTTCAGGCGCATGCCGCGCTCGAAGCGGCCGGAGCTGACGCGCACGAAGGCGACGCGGTCGCGGTGAGCCGGATCCATGTTGGCCTGCACCTTGAACACGACGCCGGTGAACTTGGGTTCCTCGGGCTGCACTTCGCGTTGCAGCGCGACGCGCGGGCCGGGAGGCGGGGCCTGCTCGACCAGCGCGTCCAGCACTTCCTGCACGCCGAAGTTGTTGATGGCCGAGCCGAAGAACACCGGGGTCTGCTTGCCGGCCAGGAACTGGTCGCGGTCGAAGGCGGGCGCGGCTTCATTGATCAGCTCGATCTCGCCGCTGGCCTGGTCGAAGGCCGAACCGAAGCGGCGCGCGATCTCGGGGTTGCTCAGGCCTTCGATGAAGTCGTCGTTGTCCGAACGGCGCTCCTGTCCGGGGCGGAACACGCGCATGCGGTCGCGGCGGATATCGAACACGCCGCCGAAGGCCTTGCCCATGCCCACCGGCCACGAGAACGGCACGGCGTCCATGCCCAGATGGCCTTCGATTTCCGACAGCAGCTCGAGCGGTTCGCGCACTTCACGGTCCATCTTGTTGATGAACGTGATGATGGGCGTGTTGCGCGCGCGGCAGACCTGCAGCAGGCGGATGGTCTGCGGCTCGACGCCGTTGGCGGCGTCGATCACCATCAGCGCGGCGTCGACCGCCGTCAGCACGCGGTAGGTGTCTTCCGAGAAGTCCTGGTGGCCCGGGGTGTCGAGCAGGTTGATGACGCAGTCGCGGTATTCCATCTGCATCACCGACGAGGCCACCGAAATGCCGCGCTGCTTTTCGATTTCCATCCAGTCGGAGGACGCGTGGCGCGAGGCCTTGCGCGCCTTGACGCTGCCGGCGATCTGGATCGCGCCTGCGAACAGCAGCAGCTTTTCGGTCAGCGTGGTCTTGCCCGCGTCGGGGTGGGAAATGATGGCGAAGGTACGGCGCCGCGCTACTTCTTGTGGGATGTTCATGATCGGAGGATTCAACCTGACGCCGTGGCCTGGGCCCGGCGCGGTCCGGTATCGTGCATCGAAACAAGCGGGGCACGCGCCGTTGCCGGCGCGTGCCCCGCGCGTGGAAATTCAGGAATGGCGGCGGAACGAAGCCAGGAACACGCCGGCCAGGATGAACAGCGAACCGAAGGTGCGGTTCATCCAGCGGATGTGCTTGGCGTCGCGCAGCAGGCGCAGCACGCGCGCCGCCAGCAGCGTGTACACGCCCATCGCCACCAGGTCGGTGAACGCCAGCGTGCCGGCCAGCGCCGCGTACTGCGGCGTCAGCGGCAAGGCGGTGTCGACGAACTGCGGCACCACGGCCAGCAGGAACACCGTGCCCTTGGGGTTCATGGTGTTGATCAGGAAGCCGCGCATCACCAGCTCGCGGATCGAGGCCTGCTTGGGATCGCCGGCATCGACCGCGACCGGCGCGGCGTCGGTGCGGATCTGGCGCACCCCCAGGTAGATCAGGTAGGCCACACCCAGGTACTTGACCACGTTGAAGGCCATCTCGGAAGTGGCCAGCACCGCGCCCAGGCCGACCGCGACCACCACGAACTGGAACAGGATGCCCATGATCAGGCCGGCCGTGTTCCAGTAGCCGCGGGCAAAGCCGTACTTCAGTCCGGAGGACATCGCGGAGATGGCCCCCGCGCCGGGCGAGAACGAAATGGCCCAGGAGGCCAGGAAGAACGTCAACCAGGTGGAAAGAGGCATGATGGCGCGGGTCCGTGGGTCGCAGTTACAGGTATGCCGCTGATATTACTTGGAGAGCAGCGCCGCGCGTGGGCCGCCGGCCGGACGGCCGCCGTTGCCGGCGGGACGGGCGCTGCCTTCGGGACGGCGATGGTTCTGCTGCGGGCGGGCGTCGCCGCGGCCGGCGTGGGCCGGACGGTCGGAGGGCTTGCCGTCGCGCTGGCCCTGGCTGCCGCGGTTGTCGCCGCCGGCGCGGGCCGGCGCCGGGGCGCGGCCGCCGTTGGCGTTGCGCGGCGCGGCGTTGGCCGGGCGCGAACGGGGCGCGCCGGCATTGCCGCCGCGGCCGCCGTTACGGCCGCCGCCACGCGGCTGGCGCGAGTCTTCGTCGCGTTCCTGGCGTTCGAAGGCGGCGGCGCTGGTGGCGGGCGGGGTCCAGTCGGCCACCGGCTTGCGCTCGATGGTCTTCTTGATCAGGCGCTCGATGTCCTTGAGCAGCTTGATCTCGCTGTTGTCCACCAGCGAGACCGCGGCGCCGGTGGCGCCGGCGCGGCCGGTGCGGCCGATGCGGTGCACGTAGTCTTCCGGTACGTTGGGCAGTTCGAAGTTCACCACCTGGGGCAGCTGGTCGATGTCCAGGCCGCGCGCGGCGATGTCGGTGGCCACCAGCACCGTCACGGTGCCGTCCTTGAAGCCGGCCAGCGCGCGGGTGCGGGCCGACTGGCTCTTGTTGCCGTGGATCGCGGCGGCGGTCAGGCCGTCCTTGACCAGCTTTTCGGCCAGGCGGTTGGCGCCGTGCTTGGTGCGCGTGAACACCAGCACCTGGTGCCAGCCGCTTTCGCGGATGATGTGGCTGATCAGGTCGCGCTTGTGGTGCTGTTCGACCAGGTGCACCGTCTGGGTGACCAGTTCGGTGGCGGTGTTGCGCGGGGTGACCGAGACTTCGCCCGGATCGTTCAGCACGCCGCGCGCCAGCGCGCGGATCTCATCGGAGAAGGTGGCCGAGAACAGCAGGTTCTGGCGCTGCTTGGGCAGCAGGGCCAGGATCTTGCGGATGTCGCGGATGAAGCCCATGTCCAGCATGCGGTCGGCTTCGTCCAGCACCAGGATCTCGACGCCGGACAGGTCGACCGTCTTCTGGCCGCAGTGGTCCAGCAGGCGGCCGGGGGTGGCCACCAGGATGTCCAGCGGCTTGCGCAGGGCGGAGATCTGGGGGTTGATGTTGACGCCGCCGAACATCACCATGGACGTCAGCGAGGTGTGCTTGCCGTAGGTCTGCACCGATTCGGCCACCTGCGCGGTCAGTTCACGCGTCGGGGTCAGGATCAGGCAGCGCGGGCGGCCGGCCTTGCGGGCTTCCGGCTTGCGCTGCATCAGCAGATGCAGGATGGGCAGCGTGAAGCCGGCGGTCTTGCCGGTGCCGGTCTGGGCGGCGGCCAGCAGGTCGCCGCCCTTGAGGACCTGCGGAATCGCCTGGGCCTGGATGGGGGTGGGCGCGGTGTAGCCGGTATCGGCAATGGCGCGCAACAGGGAATCAGCCAGCCCGAGGTCGGCGAAAGAGGAAGAGGTAGTCAAAACAACTCCAGCGGCAGCCCGTCGCTCAAGTTGAGAGACTCCAATCCAGGCGGACGAATAAGGAGAAAAGGGAAGCGCCCCTGAGGGCGAAGCTTGGCGGCGAAGTGCCTAGCGGACGCGTGCGGATTGGCAAAGCACGCCTGGCGATTGTAGCCGATGCCGCGCTGCCGCATAAGGGACGCGCGCTATCGGTATAGCGAAGTAACATTTTGCACATAAAAAGCACGAAATTAGTGTAATCCCTAGTCCACGCTCCCTATAATCCGTCGGCTTACCTCCACCAAAAGAATTAAGGGTTGCTATGAAAAAGGCGGCAATAGCGGGTCTGGTCGTTGCACTGGGCGCAATCTGGACCGGCACGGCCTGGTACACCGGCCAGAAGGCCGAGGCGTTCGTCAAGCAGTCGATCGAAGACGGCAACGTCGAACTGCGCAAGCTCGGCGAAAAATGGGGCGTGACGCCCGTGATCGAACTGATGTCGTTCGAGCGCGGCGTGTTCTCGTCCACCGAGCGCTACCGCGTCAAGTTCGCCCTGCCCGCCAAGGATGGCAAGCCGGCCGAGGAACGCGAGATCCAGTTCGTCGAGCACCTGTCGCACGGCCCCTTCCCGTTCTCGAACCTGGCTTCGGGCAAGCTCGCGCCGGCGATGGTCGCCAGCCGCTTCCAGATCGAGGAAACGCCGGCGATCAAGGGCTGGTTCACCGCCACCAAGGGCGCCACGCCGCTGTCCGGCGCCTATAGCGTCAGCTACGGCAAGAACGTCACCGGCACCTTCAATCTGGCGCCGGCCGAAGCCTCGACCGACAAGACCAAGCTGACCTTCTCCGGCATGACCGGCGACGTCGACTTCGACACCAAGAGCAAGCACGGCGTCCTGGCGCTCAAGAGCGACAGCCTGACGCTGGCCGGTCCGGCCGGCGAGAGCGATATCGTCGGCATGGCGGTCAAGGGCATCACGCTCAACAGCGACCTGGCGCCGGGCAAGAACGACATGGCCATGGGCAGCCAGAAGCTGGTCCTCAAGGAATGGACCATCACGTCCAAGACCCAGCCGCCGGTGCTGCTCAAGGACACCAGCATCGCGGTGGACCTGGCCGAGGCCGATGCCGGCGTGAACGCCAAGATGGTGCTGGACTTCGGCATGATCAATGTCAAGGAAAAGGACATGGCGGGCCTGCAGCTGGCCATCGGCATGAAGAACATGGATCCCAAGGCGCTCAAGGCCCTGAACGACGTCTATGAAGCGTCGTCGCGCCGCATGATGCAAAGCGGCGACGACGAGGCCAAGCCCGAGTTCACGCCCGAAGAGCAGCAGATCCTGAAGACCAACGTCGAACTGCTGCTGGCCGGCAACCCCAGCCTGTCGGTGTCGCCGCTGCAGGTGCGCACCGCCAACGGCACCTCGACCTTCAACCTGGACGTGGACCTGGCCAAGCCGGCCTCGACCGACAAGCCGGCCAGCGACCTGGCCATGGAAGCCATCCGCAAGCTCAACGCCAAGCTGGTGCTGTCCAAGGCCAACGTGGCCGACCTGATGGCGATCGAGCCGCAGATGCGCGGCGTGCCGGCCGACCGTGCCGCCCAGACCGCCAAGGGCCAGGCCGAAATGGTCGGCACCATGGCGGTGGCGATGGGCGTGGCCAAGGCGGAAAACGACAACATCGTTTCCTACCTGAACTACGCCGACGGCCAGGTCGACTTCAATGGCAAGAAGATGCCGCTGCAACAGTTTGTGATGATGGTCATGAGCGGCGCGATGGGCGGCATGCGCTGAGGCGCGAACACGACTTCGGCGCCGGCATGATGCCGGCGCCCCATGCGGGCTGCGGCGCCATCGGGCGCGGCAGCCCGTTTTTCATGCGCGGCGTATGCTGTCACGGATCCGGTCCGCAAGGCCGGATGGCATCGACGAACGCGGGAAGGACACCATGAGGAAATTTGCAGCCGTGGGTTGCGCCGTGCTGGCGCTGGGCGCGATCTGGACGGGCACGGCCTGGTACACCGGCAAGCAGCTGGAGACCGGCATGGCGCAACTGGTCGACAGCGCCGATCAGTTGGCGCGGCAGATCGGCGTGAAGACGGGCGAACCGTTGTCGTTCGAGCCGTTGTCGTATGAACGAGGCGTGTTCACGTCGCAGGCGCGCTATCGGCTGAAGACGGGGCCTTCGCCGGAGGACGGCGCGGCCGCGGCGGGGCACGAGTACGAGATGGTGGTGCGCCTGGACCATGGGCCGTTCCCCCTGTACCGCCTGGTGCGGGGGCACCTGTTCCCGGCCATGGCGGCCGCGCGGGCCGACCTGGCGCAGACGCCTTCGGTCGACACCTGGTTCGCGGCTGCCGGGGGCGCCGTGCCCGTGACGGCCGAGGCCGTGGCGGGCTATGGCCGCGACATCAGCGGCACGCTGGAGCTGGCGCCGGTCGAGCGCGTGCGCGACGAGTCGCGCTTCAGCTTCTCGGGCCTGAAGCTCCTGGCCGACGTGGCCGCCGGCGGCAAGCACACCACGGTGGACATCCACTCGGGCCGCGCCGAGCTGTTCGAGCCCTACACCAAGGACGGCGAGCGACATACGCGCCGCCTGGCCATGCGCGACCTGGCGATCAGGTACGACGCAAGCCGCGCCGCCGATGAGGCGGGTACTGCGGCCACCCGCGCGAGCCTCAAGCAATGGACCATCGAGATCGACGGCGAACCGGTCACGCTGCGCGACGTCGTCGTGAGCACCGATGCCAAGGGCGCCGAGAGCGCGATGAACGCCAAGCTGGCCGTGCAGGTCGCGGGCATCGACACGCGAGCCGGACAGGCGGCCAATCTGCGCCTGGCCGCCGAGGCGCGCAACTTCGACATGGCGTCGTTCCGCGCATTCCAGGCGTCGGTGGAGGCCGCCCGGGGCGGCGCCAGCCTGGGCGACAAGATGGTGGGCGCGGGCCACCTGATGAAGTTCCTGCTGGCCCAGCCGGGCTTTTCGCTGTCGCCGCTGCAGGTCGATACCGCCAACGGTTCTGCGACGCTGCGGCTGGACCTGGATCTGAGCGCGCCCACGCTGTGGAACCACTCGCCGGGCGCAGTGGTCAAGGAAACCGTGCGCAAGCTCGATGCGCGGATGTCGGTGCCGGTCGTCAGCCTGGCCGACCTGATCGCGGTGCGGATGCGGGCCGAAGGCATGCCCGAGGCCGCCGCGCGCGAGGCGGCTGGCCGTCGGGCCGAGGAGATGCGCGACCGCTTCCTGCGCGGCCAGTGGGGGCGCCTGGAGGACGGCAAGCTGGTCGCGAGCCTGAACTACGAGGGCGGCCAGGTGGACGTCAATGGCGAACGCATGCCGGTCGAGAGTTTCCTGAGCTGGCTGATGGCGCGCGGCGTGAAGTAAGGCGCGCCAGCGCCGCCTTCCCGCCTTGCCTGTCAGGCCGGCAAGGCGCCCGACATGACTTCGCCGTTGCGCAGCACCGCCACGTGGAAGCGCTTGTCCGCGGCTTGCATGATGTCCTCGGTCGGGTCGCCGCGCACCAGCAGCAGGTCGGCCGCGCAGCCCGGTTCCACCACGCCGTGGCCGGCCATGCCCATCAGGTCATGGCCGCGCGAGGTGGCCGCGACCAGGGCGTCCACCGGCGTCATGCCGAACTCCACCATGTAGGCCAGTTCCATCGCGTTGTCGCCATGCAGGTTGAAGGGCGTGCCGGCATCCGTGCCCAGCGCGATGCGCCCGCCCGCCTTGTAGTACATCTGGATGGATTCGCGATGGCGCTGTTCCACCGCGCGCGCCTTCTCCACGGCATAGGCGGGAATGCCATTGTCGGCGTTGGCGACGATGTTGCGCACCGCGGCGATGGTCGGCACCAGGTAGGTCTCGGCCGCCAGCATTTCTTCCAGGCACTGCGCGTCCATGAAGATGCCGTGCTCGATCGAGTCGATGCCGGCGCGCACCGCGTTCAGGATGCCCTGCGTGCCCTGGGCGTGGCTGGCGGTGCTCTTGCGAAAGCGCTTGGCCTCGTGCACGCCCGCCTTCATCTCGTCGAAGCTGTAGTGCGCGTCCATCGGGCTCACGCCCGGCGTCATGACGCCGCCGGTGGCCATGATCTTGACCAGGTCGCAGCCGGCGTGGACTTGCTCGCGCACCGCCTTGACCACTTCTTCGCAGCCGTCGGCGACGCGGCCGATGCGATTGCCGTGGCCGCCCGTCATGCAGATGATGCGGCCCGAGGCCTTGATGGTCGGGCCAGGGAACACGCCGCGCGCGATGGCGTCGCGCACGCCGAATTCCAGGTAGTCCTTGCCGCCGCAATCGCGCAGGGCCGTGAAGCCGCCGCGCAGCGCGGCCTGCGCGTTCTCCAGCGCGGTCAGCGTAATCTGGGCTGGGCCCTGTTTCGACATCTGCGTCTGCGGGTCGGCGCCGCCGGTGTAGACCAGGTGCACGTGGCAGTCGGCCATGCCGGGCATCAGCGTCATGCCGCCGGTGTCGACGCGCCGTCCGGCAAAGCCGTTGAATTCGGCCGCCGGCGCCACCCACGTGACCTGCTTGCCCTCGACCAGCACGCCGTGGCCCGGCAGGATCCCGCCACGTCCATCGAACACCTTGCCGCCGATGTACAGGGTCTGTGGCAACGCACTCATGTCTCGCTCCTTGTCGTGTGGGTGGGGTTCAGCCCTCCACCTCCAGGCCCTCGCGGGACATGGATTGCAAGCGGGGCATCAGCCCCAGCAGGTGCTGGCTGTAGGGATGCTGCGGATGCTCGAACAGCGCTTCGGTGTCCGCCACCTCCAGCAGTTCGCCGTAGCGCATCACGCCGACGCGGTCGCACATCTGGCGGATCACGGGCAGGTCGTGGCTGATGAACAGCATGGTCAGGCCGAGTTGTTCCTGCAGGTCCTTGAGCAGGTTCAGGATCTGGGCCTGGATCGACACGTCCAGCGCCGAAGTGGGTTCGTCGCAGATCAGGAAGCGCGGCCGCGTGGCCAACGCCCGGGCGATGCAGATGCGCTGGCGCTGGCCGCCGGAGAACTCGTGCGGGAAGCGCTCGGCGGCGCGCTCGCCCAGTCCGACCACGTCGAGCAGGTCGGCCACCACGCGGCGCGTTTCGGCCTCGCTGGCCGCCAGTTTGTGGAAACGGATCGGCTCGGCCACGATGTCCAGCACCCGCATTCGCGGGTTGAGCGACGAGAACGGATCCTGGAAGATCATCTGGATCTGGCGCCGGAACGGGTTGAGCTGCTTCTCGCCCTTGAGCGCGGTCAGGTCGGTGCCGCCGAACGTGACCGAGCCGGCGCTGGGCGTATACAGGCCCGAGATCAGCCGCGCGACAGTGGACTTGCCCGAACCGGATTCGCCCACCAGGCCGAACACCTCGCCCTCGCCGATCGTGAAATTGACGCGCTTGACCGCGTCCAGCGTGCGCTGGTTGCGCTTGAGGAAGGCGCTCTTGAGCACGAAGCGCATGCTCAGGTCCCGGACCTGCACCAACGGCCCTTCGCCGCGCGCCCCGAAGTCGCGCCGCTGGCCCAGCCAGTGGGTGGCCAGGTCGAGTGGTTTGGTGGGGGTCCTGACGTCCTCGATGTAGGTGACCAGCGGAAAGCGCTTGAGCTTGATGTCCGGGCGCGGCACGGCCGAGATCAGGCTGCGGGTGTAGGGATGGTCGGGGTCGCCCAGGATCTTGGCGGTGGGCCCCTGCTCGACCAGCTTGCCGTGGTACAGCACCGCGACGCGGTCGGTGACGTCGGCGATCACGCCCATGTCGTGGGTGATGATGATCATGCCGACCTGTTCCTGGCGGCAGAGCTTTTTCAGCAGTTCCAGGATCTGCGCCTGGATCGACACGTCGAGCGCGGTGGTGGGTTCATCGGCGATGATGACTTCGGGCTCGCAGCACAGCGCCAGCGCGATCACCACGCGCTGCCGCATGCCGCCCGAGAACTGGTGCGGATACTGCTGCACGCGCAGCTCGGGCTGGTCGATGCCGACCTGGGCCAGCAATTGCACCGCGCGCTTCCTGGCCTGGTCGTGGGTCAGGTCCAGGTGCACCAGCATGGTCTCGACCAGCTGGCTTTCCACGGTCTGCAACGGGTCGAGCGAGGTCAGCGGATCCTGGAAGATCATGCCGATGCGGCGTCCGCGCACCTTGCGCTTCTGCGCCGGGGTAAGGGTGTCGATGCGTTCGCCGTCGAGCAGCACCGCGCCGCCGGCCAGGCGGCCGGGCGCTTCGAGCAGGCCGATCACGGCGTTGCCGATGGTCGACTTGCCGGCGCCGGACTCGCCGACCACACCCAGGATCTCGCCTTTCTCCAGCGACAGCGACACGCCGTCCACCGCCACCAGCGTGCCGCGGCGGCTGGGGAATTCAATGCGGATGTCTTCGATGTTCAAGAGGGCCATGGCATCCTCAGCGCAGCTTGGGGTTGAGCGCGTCGCGCAGCCAGTCGCCCAGCAGGTTGACCGACAGCACCAGCGCGACCAGCGCGATGCCGGGGAAGATCGAGATCCACCACATGCCCGAGAACAGGTAGCTGTTGCCGATGCGGATCAGCGTGCCCAGCGACGGCGCGGTCGGCGGCACGCCCACGCCCAGGAACGACAGCGTGGCTTCGGTGATGATGGCGATGGCCAGGTGGATGGTGGCGATCACCAGCACCGGTCCCATCACGTTGGGCAGGATGTGGCGGCGCAGGATGGTGACCGGGCCGATGCCGATCAGGCGCGCCGCCTGCACGTATTCCTTGTTGCGTTCCACCAGCGTCGAGCCGCGCACCGTGCGCGCGTACTGCACCCAGCCCGATATGCCGATGGCGAAGATCAGCACGTACAGCGCCAGCTGGTCGTGCATGTCGCGCGGCAGCAGTCCGCGCGCCACGCCGTCGATCAGCAGCGCCACCAGAATGGCGGGAAACGACAGCTGCACGTCGGCGATGCGCATGATGAAGCTGTCGACGCGGCCGCCGGCGTAGCCGCTGATGAGGCCCAGCGTCACGCCCAGCACCATCGAGAACAGCACCGAGGCGAAGCCCACCAGCAGCGACACGCGCGAGCCATACAGCACGGCCGAGAGGATGTCGCGGCCCTGGTCGTCGGTGCCGAGCAGGAAGTCGGGGCTGCCGCCCTCCTGCCACGCGGGTGGGGTGTTGGCGTCCATGATGTTCAGCGACGCCAGGTCAAACGGGTTGTGCGGCGCGACCACTGGCGCGAACAGCGCGCCCAGCAGGATGGCCAGCGTGACCACGGCGGCGATGATGGCGCCGGGCGAGCGCTTGAAGCTGTGCCACAGGTCACTGTCGGCGGCGCGCGAGAAGAAGGGAGCGATGCGGGCGTTCATGAGGCGGTTCCCTTATTTGCTCTGCACGCGCAGGCGCGGATCGACGGCGAAGTACAGCAGGTCGACGACGAGGTTGATGACGACGAACATGAAGGCGATCAGCACCAGGTAGGCGGCCATCACCGGGATGTCCACCATGCTGATGGCCTGGATGAACAGCAGTCCCATGCCGGGCCACTGGAACACCGTTTCGGTGATGATGGCGAAGGCGATGATGGAGCCGAGCTGCAGGCCGGTGATGGTGATGACCGGCACCATGGTGTTCTTGAGCGCATGGCGGAAATTGATCAGGCGTTCCGGCAGGCCGCGGGCCCGGGCGAACTTGATGAAGTCGGCGCGCAGCACTTCCAGCATCTCGGCGCGCACCAGCCGCATGATCAGGGTCATCTGGAACAGCGCCAGCGTGATGGCCGGCATGATCAGCGCCAGCAGGCCGGATTTGGTCAAAAAGCCCGTGGTCCACCAGCCCAGCCCGACCACGTCGCCGCGCCCGAAGCTGGGCAGCCATCGCAACTGCACGCCGAAGAACAGGATCAGCAGGATGCCGATCAGGAAGGTGGGCAGCGAGATGCCGGCCAGCGAGATCGCCATGAAGGTCTTGGACAGCACGCCGTGGCGCTTGAGCGCGGTGTAGATGCCCATGGGGATGCCGAGCGCCAGCGCCATCACGGCGGAGACGAACGACAGCTCCAGCGTGGCTGGCAGGCGCTCTTCGAGCAGCTCGCTGACCGGCCGCCGGTGGCGGTAGGAAATGCCGAAGTCGCCACGCACCGCGTTGGCGACGAAATGCGCGTACTGCACCACGAACGGATCGTTCAATCCCAACTGTTCGCGCAGCTGCTCGCGCTGTTCGGGCGTGGTGTCCTGCCCGACCATGCTGGCGATCGGATCGCCGACATAGCGGAACATGGAGAACGCGATCAGCGCCACCGTCAACATCACCAGCACCGACTGGATCAGCCGCTGCGCAATAAAGGAAAGCATGGTTGGATGCCCTCTTGGTCGGATAACGCCGGGCCGCGCGTTGCCGGTCGCGGCAAGCGGGGCTGGGCCGGGCGCGCCCGGACGGCTGGCGCCGTCGCGGGGGTCGCATCAACACGGCGCCGCGCACGCCCTGCGGCGTGGCGCGGCGCCCGGGGACTACGGCAGGACCACGTCGCGCAGGTCGAGCACGTCGTCGGCGCGCTGGATGACCTTGATGTTGTCCTTCACGCCCCACGACATCGGCTGCTGGTGCAGCGGCAGGTAGCCGAAATCGCTGCGCACGATGCCGAAGGCTTCCTTGATCATCGCGTTGCGCTTGGCCTGGTCGGTCTCGACGCCGATCTTGGCGGTGAGTTCGTCGACCTTCTTGTTGCAGTAGCCACCCAGGTTGAACTGGCCCGCCGCCGTCTTGGCGTCGCGGCACGCGGCCAGGTTCAGCAGCGTGTTGTGCGCGTCGGTGGAGCTGGGCGTCCAGCCCAGCATGTACATGCTGGTCTGGTTGCCGGCCTGCAGCAGGATCTTGCCGAAGTACTTGGACTTGGTCTGCGCCAGCAGGTTGATCTTGATGCCGACGCGCGCCAGCATGCCGGCCACCGCCTGGCAGACCTTCTCGTCATTGACGTAGCGGTCGTTGGGGCAGTCCATGGTGACGGTGAAGCCCTTCGGATAGCCGGCCTCGGCCAGCAGCTTCTTGGCGCGTTCCGGATCCGGCTTGTAGGGCGCGCCGAACGATTCGTCGTAGCCGTTGATGGCGGTGGCGATCAGCGAACCGAGCGGCTTGGCCGCGTTGCGCATGATCTTCTCGTTGATGGCCTTGGTGTCCACGGCCAGCACCACCGCTTCGCGCACCTTCGGGTCCTTGAAGGGGTTCTTGCCCTTCACGTCCGAGAACAGCAGTTCGTCGCGATCCTGGTCCATGCCGATGAAGATGGCGCGGGCTTCGGGCGCGGTCAGCGGCTTGACGCCCTTGGCGTCTTCCAGGCGCTTCCAGTCCTGCACCGGCACCGGCTGCACCAGGTCCATCTCGCCGGAGATCAGCGCGGCCACGCGCGTGGCTTCCTGCGTGATCGGCTGGAAGATGACCTCGTCGACGTTGGTCTTGATGTTCTTATTCCAGTAGCCGTCGTAGCGTTTGAGCACGGTCTTCACGTCGGGCTGGCGCGACACCAGCATGAAGGGGCCGGTGCCGTTGGCGTTGAGGTTGGCGTAGTTGCCCTGGTTGTCGCCCTTGACGTTGGTGGCCTCGGTGGTCTTGTTCTTCTCCGACCACGTCTTGCTCATGATGTAGAGGAACACCCATTCGCGCGGCAGGATCGGGTTGGGCGTGGGGGTGGTGACCTCGATGGTGTAGTCGTCGACCTTCTTGATGTCGGAGGCCTTGGCGCCGTAGCCCTTCATGTCGGAGCCCGGCGTGAGGCTGCGCTTCCAGGAGAAGATCACGTCATCGGCGGTGAAGGGCGAGCCGTCGTGGAACTTCACGCCCTTGCGCAGCTTGAAGACCCATTTGGTGGGCTCCGGGTTTTCCCAGCTCTCGGCCAGCAGCGGCGTCAGTTTCAGGTTGCCGTCATAACCGGCCAGCGTTTCGTAGATGTTGCCCTGGAAGCCCAGCGTGAAAGTCTCGTTCAACGCCATCGGGTCCATCGACGTGGCGTCGCCTTGATAAGACCAGTGGAAGGTCTTGGCGGCCGCGCCGGCGCTGAACGCCAACGAGGCTGTCAGTGCAGCCGCCAGCGCCGCTTGTTTCAGGTGGGGGAAAGTACGCATAGCCCTCATGCTCCGTAATGCGCGGATAGCGCGACAGAAGTGATAGGGCCCTGGCCCCACGGGGAGCCGGGGCATGGCGTTGCTGCTACGAGGAAAGGCGGTTCACGGTAGATCCAACCCCTTGTGATTGTCATGGCGGGATGGACCGCACCGATGCAGAACGAATCTTATAGAGCGATTCGTTTAAGCGTCAATCGGTTTGGATTGGGGTTAGTACTTGCTTGCTTTCGCCAATTCACGCACCGCCTGCTTGCGCCGTTCGCTGTCTTCATGGCCCTTGGCCAGGGCCGACCACTCCGGCCGGCTGCGGGCTTCCTTCAGCGCCTCCGGCAAGGGGCCACGGCGCAGCGTCTCATCGTCGGGGTGGTCCAGCCGCAGCGGCGCGCGGGCTGCGTGGCCACGACGTTCGAGCGCGTCGATCAGTTGTCTTTGGCGCAGCGCCAGCAGGCGCAGCACCGCGTCGTCGACGCTGATCTCGCGCCAGCCGCGCAGCTTGCCGGCAACGCGCTTTCCGAGCTTCTCCACGCCCTGCCACAGTCCGCCGGCGGCGGCGCCGATCAGCATGCCCGTGCCCAGGCTCAGCCCCGCGCTGAGCAGGTCCACCGCCGCGCCGGCCATGGCGCCCGCGGCGGCGCCCATGCCGACCTGCACGCCCATGTCCTTGAGCGCCTGCGGGTGGAACAGGTCCATGCCCCAGCGCTCACCTTGCAGCGGCAGCGCGTCGTCATCGAAATCGGACGCACGGAAGTTGTAGAGCGCCAGCAAGGCGGTGACGCAGGCCTGTTCGCGCTGGCGTACCTGCTGGCGCAACTGCCGGGCGGCGGCCGTCAATGCGGCTTCGTCGCTGGGACTGGTGATGCGCAACGCGGCCACGTCGATCAGCAGGTCGGCCAGCAGTTCGAAGGCCGCGGCGTGGCGTTCGCGCCGTTGGCGCGCCAGCGTATCGGCCAGGCGCGCCAGGGTGTCGGCGTGGCGATCCAGCAGCACGCCCAGCTTGGCGTACAGCTGTTGCTCGCCATCGAGCGGCGGCGCCACGGTGTCGAATTCCACCGTCGCGTGCAGGCCCAGCCGCGCCAGCGCGTCGCGCCATTCGGCGGCGCGATGCGCGGGCGCATTGACGAAATTGAGCACCGGCAGCAGGGGCCGGCCGCAGGCGGCCAGGATGGCGAGTTCGTCGCGATGCTTGCCCAGCACCGGGTCGCGCGCATCGATCACATACAGCGCCGCATCGCAGTCCAGCATCTTCTTGAGCACGCGCGCTTCCTGCTCGTAGCGCCCGTGCGCTTCCGGCGTGTCGAGAAAGCGCCGCACGCGCGCCGGCCCGTCCAGCCGTTCGCCGGGCTGGCCCAGGCGCTCCAGGTATTCGAGCAGGGCGATGCTGTCTTCCATGCCGGGCGTGTCGAACCACTCCAGCACCGCGCGTCCATCCAGGCGCAGGCGCGCGCCTTCCACGTGGCGGGTGGTGCCGGGCTGGTCGGCGACGTCGCCGAAGGTGGTGTCGCGGGTCAGCGTGCGCAGCAGCGAGGTCTTGCCGGTGTTGGTGTGTCCCACCACCGCGACGTTGATGACGCGCTCAGTCATGGCCCTGCTCCAGCCAGGCCAGCGCCGCGGCGCCGGGCCCGAAGACGGCGCCGGCCGCCAGCCCCAGGGCGGCCAAGCGTTCGCGCCACAGCGCTTCGCGGGTGTCGGCCGCGGCCGGCGCCAGCAGCCAGACGCGGGTCTGGCCGGCGTGCGCCGCCAGCTCGGCGATCAAGGCCAGCGTGCCGCGGTCGGGCGTCTGGCGCGCATCGCAGGCGATCAGCAGGCGCGAGGCGGCGGCCTGAGACAAGGCATCCAGCAGGTGGTTGCGCTGCTCGCGCGTGTCCAGGTTGCCCGCCTGGCGGATGGACGCGGCCGGGACGGCGGGGGGCCAGTGCAGGTCGGCGGGCAGTTCCAGTCCCATCAGCACCGGCTGGCCGCCCAGCGCGGCGGGCAGCGGCGCCGCCACGCGCGGCTGGTGCAAGGGGTCGACCGGCCGGTCGATGCCAGTGGACTGGGCCGGCGGTTCGAGCCGGTCGCGCAGCGCGGCGTAGCCCGCCAGCGCGGGGTCGATGGCCAGGCCGCGCAGGGCGCGCCGGGTGACCAGCAGGCAGGCCAGCCAGGCCAGCAGGCGCGGCACGATGCCGTAGGTCACGAACACGCCGATCAGCCACCACGACCATTGCACCTGGGCATCGGCGCCCAACGCCTGGACGCCGTCGCTGGCGCGCACCATGGCGGCGTCCGGCAGCGGAAAGCCCAGTTGCGACGGCAGCCAGCCGACGACCTGGGTCAACCACACGAAAGTGTCCGGCGCCAGCAAGGTGGTGGCCCAGATGAAGCGGTAGCTGGCGGTGGACAACAGCGCCAGCAGGGTCGCCAGCGCCGCGCCCAGGCCCGCCAGCCAGAGCCCGTGGCTGACCGCGCCGAACAGGCCGCGCAGGGCGCCGGCGCGGGCCAGCAGGTTGAGGAAGGCCTGCGGCACCAGCGCGCTGTCGGGGCCGCGCGCCAGCTTGCGGGTGGCCCAGAGCCACAACCGCCCGAGCGGCGTCATGGCCGCGGGCCGCAGCAGGAAGCTGGCCAGCCACAGGACGAAGGTCAGCAGGTGCAGGCCGAGCAAGGCGGCCAGCGCCCACAGCACGTTGACGGCGCGGCCGCCATCGCCGAGGGCGCCCGCCGCCACGCCGGCGCCGGACAGCAACGCCAGCAGCAACAGCAGCGCCAGCACCGCGAATGCGCTGCGGCGCCAGCCGTCCACCAGCGGAACCAGGTTTTCGCGCTGCGCCAGTGCTTGCGCGCGCGCCAGGATGCGGGCCGGCAGCGGGATGTCGAGTTGTCGTACCCGGCGCACCACGGTGGCGTCTTCCAGCGGGCCCCAGTGCGCTTCGCGCAGCCGGATCAGTTCGGCCAGCCAATGGGCGCGCAGCGGCGCCGGGTCGAAGGCCTCGGGGGAGGTGGAAACGTCGCGGGAAGTCGGCGATGGCATCGCGGGCGGGGCAGGCGATCAGGCCGCGAAGGGCGATGCGCCATTGTAGACCGCGCGGCGGCCGGCTCAGTGCTTGCGGTGGGCGGCGCGGTATTGGCCCGGGGTGACGCCGACGGCGTCGCGGAACACGCGCGACAGATGGCTGGCGTTGCCGAAACCGGCCGCCTGCGCGATGCCGGCCAGGTCGCCCTTGCCGGCCGCCAGCAGGCGGCGCGCGTGAGCCAGGCGGCGGGCGCGCACCCAGGAATGCGGCGGCTCGCCGAACGAGGTGTGGAACATGCGCGCGAAGTGATAGGTGGACAGCGCGGCCACGCCGGCCAGTTGGTCCAGCGTCAGCGGCTCGGCGAGGTGCGCGTCGACATAGTCCATGACCCGCCGCCGCACCGCCGGCGCCAGCCCGCCGCGCGCCGGCGCCACGGCCTTGCGCGACACGCCCTGGTTCAGCAGGTGATGCAGCACGGTCTCGGCCGCGCTGCTGGCAGCCAGGCGCTCGGCGGGCGCGGTCCAGTCGCTATCGAGCAGCGCCCGGCATACGTCGGTCAGCGACTCGTCGTGGATGTAGGTGCGGTCGCGCAGTTCCAGCGCGCGCGGTTCGCAGTCGAGCCGCATCACGGCCTCGCGCGCCAGCCGTTCCGGCGCGATGTACAGGTGCAGGAAATGCACCGTGTCGTTCATGCACCAGCGCGAATAGTGCTCGGCCGGCAGCACGCAGAATTTGCCCGCGCCGCCGTGCAGCGGATTGCCGACCCGGAACGACTTCTCGCCGCCGTGCAGGTACAGCGACAGCGTGTGGTGTCCAGGCATGTCGTAGCCCAGCGTTTCGTGGGCGCTGCGGCCCCATTGCGAAATGGCGATGCCCTCGCCCAGCGAGGCGGCACGCGCCAGTGTCGCGCTGGAGGCGGACAGCGTGCGAAAGACGGAGAAGTCGGACGGTGCCGAAGCGGTGGTACCCATGGAACTGAAATGCTACTGCGATCGCCGCGCGCGTGGCACGCGCGGGTGCGGAAAAACCGCAAGAACCGGCAATTTTTTCGTCCGCCGCGGGCGCAGACTGGGCGTCGGAGCCCGCGATTTTCGCGGTGCCGGATGTCATGTCCTTTTTGGCCCTGCCGAGCGTCCCAAAGTGAATCTATTCCTGTATTTCCTGACCGTCGTCATCTGGGGCACCACCTGGATCGCCATCAAGCTGCAGCTTGGGGTGGTGGCGATTCCCGTGTCCATCTTCTACCGCTTTGCGCTGGCCGGCCTGGTGCTGTTCGCCGCGTTGCTGCTGACCCGCAAATTGCAACGCCTGGATCGCCGCGGGCACGCGTTGTGCCTGGGCCAGGGGCTGTGCCTGTTCTGCCTGAACTTCCTGTGCTTCTACACGGCCACGCAGTGGATTCCGAGCGGCCTGGTGTCGGTGGTGTTCTCGGCCGCCACGCTGTGGAACGCATTGAATGCGCGGCTGTGGTTCGGCACCCGCATCGCGCCGCGCGTGATGGTGGCGGGGGTGATCGGCTTCACCGGCCTGGTGCTGCTGTTCTGGCCCGAGCTCGCGGGCCAGGAGGCCAGCCGCGAGACGCTGCTCGGACTGGGCTTCGCGCTGCTGGGCACGTTCTGCTTTTCCACCGGCAACATGCTGTCGTCGCTGCAGCAGCGCGCCGGCATCCGTCCGCTCACCGGCAACGCCTACAGCATGCTGTACGGCGCCGCCGTGTTGCTGGCCGGCTGCCTGGCCGCGGGCGTGCCGTTCCGTTTCGACACCTCCGCGGCCTATGTCGGCGCCCTGCTCTACCTGGCGATTCCGGGGTCGGTGATCGGCTTCACCGCCTACCTGACGCTGGTGGGACGCATGGGCCCGGCGCGCGCCGCCTATTGCACCGTGTTGTTCCCGGTGGTGGCGCTGAGCGTGTCGACCTTCGTCGAGGGCTACCAGTGGACGCCCGCCGCCCTGCTCGGGCTGGCGCTGGTGATGTTCGGCAACCTGCTGGTCTTCACCAGGTGGTCGCCGTTCTCGCGCCGCGTGGCGGCTTGATCGACATGGGCGCGCGGCGCAAGTGTGCTAGGCGCCCTGGCGCGACAACGCGCGCAGCGCGTCGAGCAGGCGGTCGATCTCCTCGTCGCGGGTCAGGTAGCTGACCGAGGCGCGCGCGATGTGCGCCAGGCCGCGCGCGTTCATGTCCAGCGGCGTGTACGGCGCGCCGTTGCTGCCGATGGTGATGCCTTGCGCGGCCAGCGTCCGCTGCACGGCGGCAGGGTCGTGCCCGGCGAGATTGAACGACACCAGGCCGGACAGTTCGCGGCCCTGGTCCAGCACCTCGATGCCGGCAATGGCGCGCAGCTCCGCCCGCAAGGCCTGGGCGACCAGGTCGATGCGGGCGCGGATGGCTTCCAGGCCGATATCGAGCGCTTCCTGCAACGCATTGGCCAGGCCTGCGCGCAACGCCATCGAAGCTTCGGCGGATTCGAAGCGCGTGGCATCGTCGCGCAGTTGCGGCTCGCCGTCGGCGCCCAGCGGCGCCGAATGGGTGTCGACGAACGCGGGCGCCAGGCGCGGCAGGAATTCGCGCCGCACATACAGCAGGCCGGTGCCGCGCGGGCCGCGCAGGGCCTTGCGGCCGGCGCCGCTGAGGACGTCGCAACCGACCTCGGCCACGTCGATCGGCACCTGTCCCACCGCCTGCGCCGCATCGATGAAGTACGGCACGCCCGCGGCGCGTGTGACGCGGCCGATGGCGGCCGCCGGGTTGATCAGGCCGCCGTTGGCCGGCAACCAGGTCAGCGCGACCAGGCGCACCCGTTCGTCCAGCATGGCGCGCAGCGCATCGGCGTCGACACAGCCGCTGTCATCGGATGGAATCGTCTCGATGCTCGCGCCCGCGCGTTGTGCCGCCAGCCGCATGGCGGCAAGGTTGCCGCCCCATTCATGGCGGCCCACCAGGATGCGGTCGCCGGGGCGCCAGGGTCCCAGCGCGGCGAATGCGGCGCCCCACCCTGGGGAATTGCCGCCGGTCAGGGCGATCTCGCCTGGCTGGGCATTGAGCAGTTGCGCGGCCAACTGGCGCGCCTGCTCGGTGTGGGCGCGCGCGGCCACGCCCGCCTCCATCGGCCCGTGTTCGGCTTCGCGCCGCAGGTGGGCCTGGATGGCATCGAGCGTGGCCGCCGACGGCAACGATGCGCCGGCATGGTTGAAGTGGACGGTGGTGCGCGTGCCGGGCGTGGCGGCGCGCAGCGCTTCGAGGGTGGCGGCGGTGAGGACGGCGGCGGGCATGAGGGTTCCAGGAAAAACGCGCCGGGCTTGCGTCCGGCGCCGGGGCATCAGGCGGGCGTCAGTGCGACGACGGCTTCCACCTCGACCGCCACGCCCTGCGGCAGCGAGGCCACGCCCACCGCGCTGCGCGCGTGGCGGCCGGCATCGCCGAACACTTCCACCATCAGGTCCGAGGCGCCGTTGGCGACCGCGCTCTGGCGATTGAAGTCCGGCGTGCTGGCGACGAACACGCCCAGGCGCACCACGCGCGCCACGCGATCGAGCCGGTCGCCGGTGGCGGCCGCGATCTGCGCCAGGATCCCCAGGGCCGACAGGCGCGCCGCGCTGACGCCGTCCGCTTCGGAAATCTGGTTGCCCAACTGGCCCAGGAACGCCGCCTTGCCGCCTTCGCGCGAGATCTGGCCGGAGATGTACAGCAGATTGCCCTCCTGCACGAAGGGCACGTAATTGGCGGCGGGCGCGGCGGCGGCTTCGAGCACAAGGCCGAGTTCGGCCACGCGGCCGGAGATCGTACGGGTCATGGAATCACCTGTGAGACGGAAAAGGGAAAAAACGATCCCCATGCTATCGGCGCGCGCCGTGCCTGACCAATCAATTATTGCGAACCACGTATGAGTAAAAGTAATGCATCAACCGTCGGCCGCCGCCTGCGCCAGCCACGCCTGGAATGCCACGGCGGCGGGTGCGGCCGGGCCGCGCGGACTGACGAACCACCAGCCGATACGCGGATCGTCCAGCGCGGTGCCCGGCAGCGCCTCGACCAGCGCGCCGCTGGCCAGTTGCGCGGCGATCAGGCGATGCCGGCCCATGGCCATGCCCTGTCCGGCCAGCGCCGCTTCCACCACGATGTTGTAGTCATGCAGATGCACGGTCTGGGCGCGGCCCAGGTCCAGGTCATGTTGCCGGGCCCAGGCATCCCACTCGAACGGCAATTGCGCGTGCGAGACCAGCAGGGGATAGCGCAGCAGGTCGGCCGGCGAGCGTGGCCGTCGCCGTCCCGCCACCAATGACGGCGCGCACACCACCGACAGCCGTTCCGGCATCAGGCGTCGCGCCCGCAGGCCGGGCCAGGTGCCGCGGCCATAGCGGATCGCGACGTCCACTTCACCGGCCGCCACGTCGGCCAGGCCGATGGCGGGCAGCAATTGCAGGTCAATGTCCGGATGGGCGCTGGCGAAGCCCGGCAGGCGCGGCGCCAGCCAGCGGGTGGCGAACGAGGCCAGCAGCCCGACCTTGAGCGTGTGGCGGGCGGCGGCGGGCGCGCGCGCTTCGTCGGTGCCTTGGCGCAGCAGTTCGAACGCCGCGTGGACCCGCTCGTAATAGGCCTGTCCCGCCGGCGTGAGGGCCACGGCGCGGGTGCGACGCTCGAACAGCGTCACGCCCAGTTCCGCCTCCAGCCGCTGGATGTGGTGGCTGATGGCGCTTTGCGTGACGAACAGTTCTTCGCCCGCCAGGCTGAAGCTCAGGCGCCGGGCGGCCGCCTCGAAGGCGCGCAGCGAGACCAGGGCGGGCAGGGAACGGTTGGAGCGCATGGGACGGCGGAGAGGGTGGGCCGGAGAGGGAGTACCCGGTTCACGCCTCATTCTCGCAGATCAACGGCGGGCGCGGAATCGGGTCAGGTTGGCCGCGGTGATCGGCTTGCTGCGCAGCACTTCATGGCGCACGATCTGCAACGCTTGCAGGCGCGCCGGCTGGTCCGCCGGGACTTCCCAGCGGCTCCCGGAAAGCGGCGAGGCTGGATCGAGAAGCCTGAAGGTCAGGTCCGTCAACAGGTAGGAGGCCGTCGCCTGGGTGTCCTGGTGCGTTTTCGCGGGCCAGCCCGCCAGGTCGCCGGTTTCACAGATCCAGAGAATCACATTCACGGCTTCGGCCTGGTGCGCCTTCATGACCGCGATGTCCGGCAGCGCGGCGGATGCGTCGCGAACGATCCAGGGAATCTTCTGCAACAGGTCGAACACGAGTTCAAAGGCGGCCTTTGAATCGACGGATTTTGTCTGGGTGGGCATGGGGAGGTAGGGCCAGGATGTTACGGATGACTCGACGTCAATCGTAAAACCATTCCGGCCCGCCGCCCGGCGCGCAGCGCCACTTTGAAGGGGGATAGCGTCCGAGTTTGGGCGGGGGCCGGACAAGCGCCCATGCAAAAGGCCCGCAACCAGGTTGCGGGCCTTTCAGTACTGCATTCTTTGGCTCCCCGAGCTGGGCTCGAACCAGCGACCTGCGGATTAACAGTCCGTCGCTCTACCGACTGAGCTATCGGGGAACAGGTAGAGGGGGCGAATTATGCACAAATTTTGCGGGGAATGCAAAACGGCCCCTCCGGGCGCGCTGGCGATGACGGTTGGGCGTCAGGGCGATCCCTTATCATGGCAACCAGAAGGTTCGCGACCTCCCACGTTTTTTCCGGATTTCATACATGTCTTCGTTCGACATCCAATTGTTGCTCACCGCCCTGGTGAGCGTCCTGGTGCTGGTCGCTCTCATCGTTTCGCGCATCCGCATGCATCCGCTGCTGGCGCTCCTGATCGTGTCGATCGGGGTCGGGTTCGCCACCGGCATGCAACCGACCGCCATCGTCAAGAGCCTGACCGACGGCGCCGGCAAGACCCTGGGCGCAGTGGGCGTGGTGATCGCGCTGGGCGCCATGCTGGGCAAGATCCTGGCGGATTCGGGCACCACCGAGCGCCTGGCCAACGCCATCCTGAACCGCACCTCGCCGCGCATGATCCCCTGGACCATGACGCTGGTGGCGTTCATCATCGGCATCCCGATGTTCTTCGAAGTGGGCCTGGTGGTGATGCTGCCGCTGATCTTCAGCGTGGCCCGCAAGCTGGAAGGCCAGGAGCGCTTCAAGGGCTCGGCCTACGTCTACGTGGGCGTGCCGGTGATCGCGGCGCTGGCGGCCATGCACGGCATGGTGCCGCCGCATCCCGGCCCGCTGACGGCGATCGCCAGCCTCAAGACCACGGTCGGCCCGACCATGATCTATGGCTTTCTCGCGGCGCTGCCCGCCATGATCCTGGGTGGCCCGCTGTATGGCGCCTTCATCGCGCCGCGCATGAGCACGCGCCCCGACGAGGCCTTGCTTGAGCAGTTCACCGCCACCCGGGCGGCCGATGCCGGCCATGGCCAGCCCGGCGTCGGCCTGGGCGTGGTGGCCGCGTTGCTGCCCGCCCTGTTGATGCTGCTGCACGCCGTGGCCGAAATGCTGCTGCCCAAGACCTCGCCCCTGATGCATGCGGCGGCTTTCCTGGGAAATCCGCTGGTCGCCATGCTGCTGGGCGTGCTGTTTGCGGCCGTGACGCTGGTGCTGGCGCGCGGCGGCGACGCCGAGAAACTGCGCGACGCGCTGGGCAAGAGCCTCAAGCCCATCGCGGGCATCATGCTGATCATCGCTGGCGGCGGCGCCTTCCAGCAGGTGCTGACCAGCGCCAAGGTCGGCGACGCCATCGTCCACCTGACCCACCAGTTCGCGTTTCCGCCGCTGGTGCTGGGCTGGCTGATCGCCATGCTGCTGTCGGTGTCCACCGGCTCGGCCACGGTCGGCATCGTCGGCGCGGCCGGCCTGCTGGCGCCGCTGGCCGGCGCCGACCCCTCGCTGAACCTGCCGTTGCTGGCGCTGTCGATCGGCTGCGGTTCGCTGTTCTTCAACTACGCCAATCACGCCGGGTTCTGGATGGTGAAGGAATCCTTCGGCATGACGATGGGCGAGGCGACCAAGACGATTTCGGTGGTGCAGTCCATCGTGTCGGTGGTCGGCCTGGTGATGGTGTTGCTGTTCGATATGTTGCCCGCGCTGGGGTGACAACGAAACGGCGCGGGGGGTGTTTGCGGCAAGACGCGTCAGCCCCCAGGAAATGCCGCGAACCTTTGGCGCCAGAAGACAAAAGCCCGGCTGTTCGGCCGGGCTTTTTCATTGGGTGCTATTGGTGCCGGTGAAAGGAATCGAACCCTCGACCTTCTCATTACAAGTGAGCTGCTCTACCAACTGAGCTACACCGGCGCGGCGTGCCTGGGGCACGCGCAGGGACTGCATTGTAATGAAAAAAGGAGATTCTTTCCGGCATCCGGCGCGCTTGCAGGACGGGGCGCGGGTGGGTCATGCCGGCCGCGGGGCCGTTGCGCAGCGCCGCCTGGCTTCCCAGCCTTGCAGCCGTTCGGCGCGCAGGGCCCGCCAGAGTTCGTCGGAGCAGAAATAGCCGCTGATGCCACTGTGCGGATACGCCGGCCGGACACCGAATTGGCGCGGCAGGCGCCAGAAGCAGCGGTTCGCGATGGCGGCCTGGTCCAGCACCAGCGGCGTGCCTTTCAGGAAAGAAAAGCCGCAGCTGGCTTCGTAGCCGGCCTGGCCCATGCCTTTGGAGAATTCGGTCTTTTCGATGATCACGGCATCGACCCGGGGCGGACACAGCAGCAGGTGGTAAGTGCGGAAAGGCCGGCTCTTGCGGCCGGGCATCATGGTCTCGACGTCGATCGGCAGGAAGCGGTGCGTGTCGGGCTCCAGCGTTTGCATCAGGTCGCGCACCCGCGCGCTGACCACGAACGGCCCGCCTTCCCATCCCAGGATCGCCGGCACGCGGCCGGGGCCGCGCAGCGTCAGGCGGATCTGTCGCGGCACCTGCGCGAGGTCGTCGTCGGACACGTCGTCGAACAGGCACAGCTTGGCAAGCAACTGGCGATCGATCTGCGGCACGAATTGCGTCGACGGTCCGCCGGCGGGCGGCATTCCGATCAGGTACGGCATGGTCTGTGGCGGCTCCTGGCGGGCCGGGCCGCGCATTGCGCAACGCGCAGGAAAAGGCCCGGTTCAGGCGTATGAGACGCGATTCCGGCGATGTTTGCAAATGATACGCACTATCGTTCCAGGTTTCAGCGTCGATTGACGTGGCTGGCCGCGTGCCGGCGCGTCCGCGCAAGGCAGCGCACGCGCCGCGTCAACTTCTTGCGGGATGCGGCGCATAAGGGGGTAATGCGAATCGGCTTCCGCACCGGATCGGCGGGCGGGGCGCCACGGCAGGGGGGCGGTCCAAGCCAGCCCCCCGCCTGTGTGGCGCGTTACTTGACGATCGTCAGGCGCGGGCGCTTGGGTTCGTCGTCGCCGCCATCGTCGCCGGGCGCGGTATCGGCGTCGGCTTCGGGAGAGGCGGTGTCGGACGCGCCCGGCGTGCCGGGCGCCGGCGGTTCGTAGGGCTGCACTTCGAAGCCCATGCCGGCGCCGGTTTCGCGCGCATAGATGGCGCTGACGGCGCCCACCGGCACGTAGACGTTTTCGGTCACGCCGCTGAAGCGGGCCTGGAATTCGATGAATTCGTTGCCCAGCACCAGGCGGTTGGTGGCCAGCGTGCCGACGTTCAGGGTGATCTGTCCATCGCGCACGTGGGCGACGGGCACCATGGTGTGCTCGTCGACCTGCACGGTGATGTACGGCGTGTAGCCGTTATCGGTGCACCATTCGTGCAGCGCGCGGATCAGATACGGTTTGGTCGAAGTTTCACCCATCACGCAACAGCCTTAGCGACGCATCACTTTTTCCGAAGGCGTCAGCGCTTCGATGTAGGCCGGGCGCGAGAAGATGCGTTCGGCGTACTTCTGCAGCGGAGCCGCGTTCTTGGGCAGCTCGATGCCGTAGTGGTCCAGGCGCCACAGCAGCGGGGCCACGGCCACGTCGAGCATGGAGAATTCCTCGCCCAGCATGTACTTGTTCTTGAGCAGCATCGGGGCCAGCTGGGCCAGGCGGTCGCGGATGTTCTGGCGGGCGTTGGCCAGCTTCTTCTCGTCGGGCTTGGCGCTGCGGTCTTCCAGCGTCGAGACGTGGACGAACAGCTCTTTCTCGAAGTTGTACAGGAACAGGCGGGTGCGCGCGCGCATGACCGGATCGGCCGGCATGAGCTGCGGATGCGGGAAGCGCTCGTCGATGTACTCGTTGATGATGTTCGATTCGTACAGGACCAGGTCGCGCTCGACCAGAATGGGCACTTGACCGTACGGGTTCATCACCGAGATGTCTTCGGGCTTGTTGTACAGGTCGATGTCGCGGATCTCGAAATCCATGCCCTTTTCGAACAACACGAAGCGGCAGCGTTGCGAAAACGGACACGTGGTTCCGGAATAGAGCACCATCATGGCGAAAAATCCTTTATGAAAAACGAAAGGCCAGCGCCCTAATCTAGCAGGCGCTGGCCCCGATTGCCAGGCGGGGGGTAGGCATACAGCCCTAACCCGCCATTATCCACCCTGGAGAAAATGGGGGCGGATAAGCCTGGCGGGGCGTTGCGGTTAGCGCACGTGTTTCCAGTAAGAGGCGTTCAGGCGCCACATCACCAGGAAGAACAAGAGCAGGAACAACATGACACCGACGCCCAGTTGCACGCGGAAAGTCTGGACGGGCTCGGCCATCCAGGACATGAACGCG
Organism: Achromobacter xylosoxidans; assembly: GCF_001457475.1. Taxonomy (NCBI): domain Bacteria; kingdom Pseudomonadati; phylum Pseudomonadota; class Betaproteobacteria; order Burkholderiales; family Alcaligenaceae; genus Achromobacter; species Achromobacter xylosoxidans. The sequence goes on from NZ_LN831029.1 coordinate 187,586, forward strand.
GTCAGGTCGGCGACGTCGTTGTCGTATGTTGCGGTTTGGGCCGGATTGGCGGCCTTGAATTTGGCCTCGAAGGTGGCATGGCCGTGGTAGCTGGCTACCGGCTCGGCCTTGACCGTGGCAAAACCTTGCGCATCGTACACCGTCGTGACCCGTTCCCACGACTTCGGCGCGCCGTCCTTGCCTTCGACCTCGTGCATCGCCACCGTCGTCAGCTCGCGCGGACCCTGGCGTTCCCACAGCGCGTGCGGCATGCCGACGGCCGGGAAGACCAGGTTGTTCCAGCCCGTGGCACGCGAGGTGTCGCGGTAGAACGTGCGCAGGTAGGTGTAGATGTAGTCGGAACCCGAGGGGCCGGCGTTGACGGATTTGGCGCGGGCGATCACGGACAGGTCCGGGGGCGTGGTGCCAAACCACTTCTTGGCGTCCTTGGGCGTCATGGCGACATTCATCATGTCGCCGACCTTCTCGCCGGTGAACAGCAGGCTTTCCTTGATTTGCTGGTCGGTCAGGCCAATGTCCTTGAGCTTGTTGTAGCGCATCGACGATGCGCTATGGCAGTTCAGACAGTAGTTGACGAACAGCTTGGCGCCGTTTTGCAGCGACGCCATGTCGTTGACGCGGTAAGGCGCCTTGTCCAGCGGAAAGCCGCCTTCGGCGGCGAAAGTGGCGGCGGTACACGTGAGCATCAAGGCCACGGCACCAATCAGCTTCTTGATCATGGTCAGTCCGTTATTCTCGTTGGCTCAGTGGGCGTGGAACGTCACGCGGTCAGGCACTTGCTTGAAGGTGCCCAGGCGGCTCCAGACCGGCATCAGGAAGAAGAATGCCAGGTACAGCAGCGTGCCGATCTGCGACGTGATGTTCAACGGCGGACTGGGCGGCTGCGTACCGATGTAGCCGAGCACCAGGAAGTTGACCATGAAGATGCCGTAGATCCACTTGTGCCAGGTGGGGCGGTAGCGGATCGACTTGACCGGCGAATGGTCCAGCCACGGCAGGAAGAACAGGATGACCACGGTGCCGCCCATGGCGACCACGCCCCAGAACTTGGCGTCGATCACGCGCAGCAGCACGGCCACGACGATCAGGATGCCGGGCACGGCGATGCGCATGAAGCCCTTCAGGTTGCTCTTGACGAGCAGCGCGATGGCGCCCAGCACCGAAGCGCCGGCCAGCACCCACGTGAACTCGTCGGTGGTGGCGCGCAGCATCGAGTAGAACGGCGTGAAGTACCACACCGGGGCGATGTGCGGCGGCGTCTTGAGCGAGTCGGCCGGGATGAAGTTGTTGAACTCCAGGAAGTAGCCGCCCATCTCCGGCGCGAAGAACACGATGAAGGCGAACACCAGCAGGAAGCCCGCGACGCCGACCAGGTCGTGCACCGTGTAGAACGGGTGGAACGGGATGCCGTCCTTCGGGCGACCGTACTTGTCCTTCGGGCCCTGCTTGATCTCGATGCCGTCCGGGTTGTTCGAGCCGACTTCGTGCAGCGCCACCAGGTGCGCCGCCACCAGGCCCACCAGCACCAGCGGAATGGCGATGACGTGGAAGGCGAAGAAGCGGTTCAGCGTGGCGTCGGACACGACGTAGTCGCCGCGGATCCAGATCGACAGCTCGGGGCCGATGAACGGGATGGCCGCGAACAGGTTCACGATCACCTGTGCGCCCCAGTAGGACATCTGGCCCCACGGCAGGAGGTAGCCGAAGAATGCTTCGGCCATCAGACAGAGGAAGATCGCGACGCCGAAGATCCAGACCAGCTCACGCGGCTTGCGGTACGAGCCATAGAGCAGGCCGCGCAGCATGTGCAGGTAGACGACGACGAAGAACATCGAGGCGCCGGTCGAGTGCATGTAGCGCACCAGCCAGCCCCACGGGACTTCGCGCATGATGTATTCGACGGATTGGAACGCGCGCTCGGCGTCCGGCTTGTAGTGCATGACCAGGAAGATGCCGGTCACGATCTGCAGCACCAGCACCAGGAGTGCCAGCGAGCCGAAGAAATACCAGAAGTTGAAGTTTTTCGGTGCGTAGTATTCGGACAGATGCGCTTTCCAGGTGGAGGTCACCGGGAAGCGCCGGTCCAGCCAGCCCAACAGGCCTGTCGTCTCGACGGTTTTCTCGCCAGCCATGTAACGGCTCCTTCTCTAATACGTGGCGTATTTGTTTTACTTACGTAATTCGGGAAAAAAGCGCGACGCGAGCGTCAGGCCTTGTTGTCTTCATCGACGCCCACGATGATGCGGGAGTCGGTGAGATACTGGTACGGCGGAACTTCGAGATTGTCGGGAGCGGGCTTGTTCTTGTAGACCCGGCCTGCCAGGTCGAACGTGGAGCCATGGCACGGACAGAGGAATCCGCCTTGCCAGGAGGCGCCCATGCCGCCACCGCCGCCCGTTTCGAAGTGCGAGGTGGGCGAGCAGCCCAGATGGGTACAGATGCCAACACAGACGAAGATCTCGGGCTTGCGCGAGCGACCTTCGTTTTCCGCGTATTTGGGCGTGAAACCGGGCCGCTTGGACTGGGGGTCCGCCAGGAGGGCGTCCTGGGTCTTGAGGCCGGCGATCTGTTCAGGAGACCGGTGGATGATCCAGACCGGCTTGCCCCGCCATTCCACCGTTTTCATGGTGCCCACGGGAATGTCGCCGATGTCGACCTCCACGGGGGCGCCGGCGGCGCGGGCTTTTTCAGAAGGGGAAAACGTGCTCACAAGCGGTATTGCCGTTGCGACACCTGCTACGCCACCCACAGCACAGGCGGTGGTTACCCAGAAACGTCGCGAAGGATCGGGCGGCAGATTTGGATCAACCGCACCGTCATCATCATGCACCAGCGTATCCTGACTCATCTTCCTATCCTTGTTGATGCGCCCGCTCTACGAGTAGCATCACTTCTGCGGCATCGGCTTCGCGGGAATATGTAACAACATAGCAACCGCGTATTATAGCGCCAGCCTACTGGTGGGCGTATCACGAAGGGAGTGCTTTTATGAGCAAAGCGACTGGTTTCGTCAAAGAATTCCGAGATTTCGCTGTCAAAGGCAATGCGGTCGATTTGGCGGTTGGTGTGATCATCGGGGCGGCTTTCGGCAGAATCGTCGACTCACTGGTCAAGGATATCGTCATGCCGCTGGTGAACTTCGTGCTGGGCGGATCCGTCGATTTCTCGAACAAGTTCCTGGTGCTGTCGATGCCAGCCGGTTACAACGGGCCGATGACATATGCGGACCTGACCAAGGCGGGAGCCAACGTTTTCGCCTGGGGGAACTTCATCACGATCATCATCAACTTCGTGTTGCTGGCGTTTGTGATCTTCTGGATGGTGAAGGCGATCTACAAGGCGCGCACCAAGGCCGAGGAAGCGCCGGCGGCGCCTGCCGCGACGCCCGAGGATGTGGCGTTGTTGCGTGAAATTCGGGATTTGTTGAAGAAGCAGCCTTGAAGTGAATGGAAGAGCGCCCTGTGGGGCGCTTTTTTATTGGTTCAGTGGTTGTTTGCTTGCGGGGGGTGTGGGCTTCGTAGGCCGCCCGGCGCGGGTGGTCGCGGGCGGGGCGCGCCTGCGATTGCGGTCCGGAGCGTTCGCTCCGGACTGCCCCGAGCTCAACCTCGTGGCCGCCTGTCGGCGGCTGCCTTCGGTTTCCGCCGGGCGCATCTGACGGCGCGCCCCGCCCGCGACCACCCGCGCCGGGCTACCGGTTTCGAGGTTTCATGCGCTGCTGGACCGAGGGGGCATGGGAGGGGCTTGTGTTGCCCGCCAAAACCGGCTGCGCGGGCAGCCGGTTTTGGCATACGTGCTTCTGGGGAGCGAGGGGGTGTGCGCTGCGCGCTGGCGGTGAGTGTTGCGGGTGGCCCGGCGGCGTTCAGACTCTGCGTGGCTACGGGTGGACGGGTACGCGCTGGGATCAGCGTTGCAGCCATGCCCTTTCGTTGCTGTCACACCGGGTTGTCCAGGTCCACGAATTCGACCTTGATGCCGAAGCGCTCGGCCACGGCCTGGCCCAGGGCCTGGATGCCGTAGCGTTCGGTGGCGTGGTGGCCGGCGCCCAGGAAGGCGACGCCGGTTTCCTGGGCCAGGTGGAAGGTGGATTCGGAGGCTTCGCCGGTGATGTAGGCGGTGGCGCCGGCGTCGATGGCGTCGGCGAGCATGCCCTGGGCGCCGCCGGTGCACCAGGCGATGCGGGCGACGGGCTGGTCGGGGTCGCCGACGACCAGCGGCTGGCGGCCCAGGCGTTGCTGGATGCGGGCGGCGAGCTGGTCCAGGGTGGGGAGATCGGGGGCGGCGCCGAGCCAGACCAGGTTGTCGGGGCCACAGGTGCGTGGGCTGCCGTCGTCGCGCCGTTCGGGTTCCAGGCCGAGGACCCGGGCCAGTTGGGCGTTGTTGCCCAGGGTGGGGTGGGCGTCCAGGGGCAGGTGGTAGGCGTAGAGGTTGAGGTCGTTCTTCAGGGCCAGCGCCATGCGGGTGCGGCGGGTGCCGATGACGCGGCGGTCTTCGTTGCGCCACATCCAGCCGTGGTGGACCAGCACCGCGTCGGCGCCGCGCTCGACGGCGATGCGCAACAGGGCTTCGCTGGCGGTGATACCGGTGATAATGTGCCTGACTTCGGATCGGCCTTCCACCTGCAGACCGTTGGGGCAGTAGTCCTTGAAGCGGGCGGCTTGCAGGGTGTCGTCCAGCCACGCGGCCAGGACGTGGGAGTCCACTTTACTCATTGCTAGTCCTATCAGAATCATGCGCCGATATTGGCTGATCTTCGCTCAGGCCGTCACGGTCTGCCTGGGTATTCTATTCGTCGTCACCACCTTGCGGCCGGATCTGTTGCGCCTGGCCGGGTCGGAGGCGATGCCCGCGGCCGTGCCGCAACCGGTCATGGCACCGGGGCGGCCGACCATGGGGCCCGTGTCCTATGCCGACGGGGTCGCGCGGGCCGCGCCCTCGGTGGTGAATGTCTACACCACCAAGCACGTGAATGTGCCGCTGGTGCCGTTGCCCGATGATCCCATCCTGCGCCAGCTGTTCGGACAGGTGCCGGGGGTGAGCCGCCGCCAGGCCAGCACCAGCCTGGGGTCGGGCGTGGTGGTCAACCACGACGGCTACGTGCTGACCAACTACCACGTGGTGCAGGCGGCCGACGCGATCGAGGTGGCGCTGGCCGATGGGCGCAAGGACACGGCCAAGGTGGTGGGCGCGGATCCGGACACCGACCTGGCGGTGCTGAAGCTGGCCACCCTGCGCAATCTGCCGGCGGCCACGCTGGCGCCGGATCGCGGCCTGCGGGTGGGCGACGTGGTGCTGGCGATCGGCAATCCGTTCGGCGTGGGGCAGACCACCACGCAGGGGATCGTGTCGGCGCTGGGCCGCAACGGGCTGGGCCTGAACACCTACGAGAATTTCATCCAGACCGATGCCGCGATCAATCCGGGCAATTCGGGGGGCGCCCTGGTGGACGCGCAGGGCAACCTGGTGGGCATCAATACCGCGATCTATTCGGAGTCGGGCGGATCGATGGGCATCGGCTTCGCCACGCCGATCGACATTGCGCGCAAGGTGATGGACGAGATCGTCAAGACCGGCGGCGTCAAGCGCGGCTGGCTGGGGGTCGAGCCGCAGGACCTGACGCCCGAACTGGCGCGGGCGTTCCAGATGGAACGCGACGCCCGCGGCGTGATCATCGCCGGCGTGTTGCGCGACGGCCCGGCCGCCAAGGGCGGCCTGCGGGTGGGCGACATCGTGCAGACGGTGAACGGCAAGCCGATGATGGATACGTCGGGGTTGCTGGCTGCCATTGCGCAGTTGACGCCGGGCCAGCGCGCGACGCTGGGCGTGTTGCGTGGCGGCAAGGTGGCCGAGGTGACGGTGGTGGTCGGGACCCGGCCCGGATTGCCGCGCTAGGGCCTGTGCGAGGCTCCTTTCAGTGTGAACAGGCCCTAGACGGGCGGCGGGCGGCCGGATGCCCGCCGCGGCCGGCATGGCGTGTCGAGCACCAGGCGCACGACCTGCAGCACACGCTTGCGCGTGGCCTCGGGCTGGTGGCGCAACAGCGCGCAGATCTCGGCGCAGTAGGCGTCGGATTGTTCTTCTTCGCGCGGCTGGGCGGCGGCGGCCTGCGCGACCATGCCGTCGGCCAGCCACGGCACCTGCGTATCCAGGGCCCGGGCCAGCCGCTGCAGCGTGGCGCGGGTGGGCGCATAGCGTTCTTCGCGGGTGAGGATGCGGTGGATGCAGGACTGCGGCACGCCGGAGATGCGGGCGAGCTGGTTCTGGCTTTTGATGCCGCGCCACCGCATCAGGGTGCGCAGGCGTAGGGCGAGCGACATGGCTGCAATGTATGTTTGCAGCGGATGCGCGACAAGCGGAAACCGTCCGTTTATGGAATGACAAAGGGGCCCGCATCGGGGCCCCTTCATGTCCGGGCACTGGCTCAGTGGCGTTCGGTCAGCGAGCCGTCGTTGACGGCTTCGTCGGCGCCGGGCTTGGGCGTGACCATGCGCGCGCAGATCAACCCCAGTTCGTACAGCAGGCACAGCGGCACCGCCAGCATGAACTGGCTGACCACGTCGGGCGGCGTCACCACGGCGGCGATGATGAAGGCGCCGACCACCACGTAGCCGCGCGCGCTCTTGAGCTTGGACAGCTCCACCACGCCCATGCGCACCAGCAGCACCACGGCCACGGGCACTTCGAACGTGATGCCGAATGCCATGAACATGGTCATGACGAAGCTCAGGTAGGCCTCGATGTCCGGCGCCGGCGTGATCGACTGCGGCGCGAAGGTGGCGATGAAATGGAAGACGGTGCGGAACACCACGAAATAGCAGAACGCCATGCCCGCGATGAACAGCAGCGTGCTGGAGATGATCAGCGGCAGCGCCAGGCGCTTTTCGTGCTTGTAGAGGCCCGGCGCGACGAAGGCCCAGGCCTGGTACAGCACCACTGGCAGCGCCACGATGAAGGCGGCCATCATGGTGACCTTGACTGGCACCATGAAGGGCGTGATGACGCCGGTGGCGATCATGCGGGTGCCTTCGGGCAGCGAGGCCAGCATGGGCTGGGCCAGCACGTCGTAGATGGCGGACGCGCCGGGATAGATGAACAGGATGATGAACACGCCCACCACCGCGCCGACGGCGCGCAGCAGGCGGGTGCGCAGTTCGACCAGGTGGGAGATGAAGCTTTCCTGCTGGCCGTCTTCTTGGGAGGCGTCCTGGGTCACGTTGTCGTTCCGGAGGGCGTGGCGGGCTTGGTGGCCGGCGGGGGCTCGCTGGCGGCCGGGGCGTGGGGCGCCGGCGCGGGTTGCGGGGCGGGGGCGGGCTGGGCGGCCGGCGCGGCGGCGGGCGAATCCAGATCCAGGCTCAGGTTCGGGTTGGGCGGCGCGATGCTGCGCGGCGCTTCGGCCGGCTGGCCGGCCTGCGGCGTCATCAGCGGGTCGGCCGGCGCGGCGGCGCGCGGGTCGACGGAAGCCGTGGCGGTCTCGGCGCCGGCCGTGATGGCGGGCTTGCCGCTGGCTTCGCGGGCCACTTCGTCGAGCTCGGCGCGGAATTGCTGCACCGGCTCCTGCAGCGCGTTGTGGGTGTCGTTCAGCGATTGCTGCACGTCCTGCGCCGCGGTTTCCATTTCGCTCTTGAACTTGCGCAGCTCGTCCAGCTCGATTTCGCGCTGGATATCGGATTTCACGTCATTGACGTAACGCTGCGCGCGGCCCAGCAGGTGACCGACCGTGCGGGCGACCTTGGGCAGGCGTTCGGGGCCGATGACGATCAGCGCGACGACGCCGATCACCATCAGTTCAGTGAGGCTGACATCAAACATTCGACGGCCGCTCGGGAATTGAGGCAATGAGGGCCGGCCGGATCAGGCCGGGCCCGGGGGGCGCGCAGGCGCTCAGGAGTTGGACTTTTCCTTGGCCTGCACGTCGATGGTGTCGCCGGCCACGCGTTGCTGGGCGATGGGTTCGGCCGGCTTGTCGCCGTTGGCGTCCTTCATGCCTTCCTTGAAGCCCTTGACGGCGCCGCCCAGGTCCGAGCCGATGTTACGCAGTTTCTTGGTGCCGAAGATCAGCGCCACGATGACCAGAACGACCAACCAATGCCAAATGCTAAAGCTACCCATGATGGTTCTCCGTATTACGCAGTGGGGGCCACGCGCCCTTTCCAGGGGCGCTGACCGCCGATGATGTGGAAATGCAGATGCGGGACTTCCTGGCCGCCTTCGACGCCAGAATTGATCATGATGCGAAACCCGCCATCAGGGCCCGGGGTGCAACCGTTTTCAGCGGCAAGCCGCGGCGCCAATGCCATCATTCTACCCAACCAACCTGCGTCCTCGGCCGTAATATCCTGCATGGATATGACATGACGTCGAGGGATCAGCAATAAATGCACCGGCGCGGCCGGGTTGATATCGTGGAATGCAACAAAGTCCTCGTCCTCGTAGACCTTCTTGGACGGGATATCGCCGGCGGCGATCTTGCAGAAAATACAGTTGGCGCTCATTTTTGCGGTTCCGTGTCAGTCCTGGGGACGGCTGGCCTTCTCGGCCAGGCCCGAGAGCCCTTCGCGGCGGGCCAGTTCGGCCAGCACGTCGTCGGGCCGCAGATTGAAGTGCGTCAGCGCGACCAGGCAATGAAACCACAGGTCGGCGGTTTCGCTGACGATGCGCTCGGGCACGCCGTCCTTGGCCGCCATGACCAGTTCGGTGGCTTCCTCGCCAATCTTCTTCAGGAAGGCGTCGGGGCCCTTGGACAGCAGCTTGGCCGCGTAGGAAGCCTTGGGATCGCCGCCGTTCTCGGGGCGGCGGGTTTCCAGGGTGGCGGCAATGCGGGCCAGCACGTCGTGGGCGCTCAGGGGCGAATCGGTCATTTGTAGATCAGTTCGGGGTCTTTCAGCACCGGGTCCACCGTGACCCAGCTGGCCTGGTCGGTCTGGCCTTCCAGGCGGCGGTAGAAACAGCTGGCGCGGCCCGTGTGGCAGGCGATGCCGCCTTCCTGGTGCACCTTGAGCAGCACCACGTCGCCGTCGCAGTCCAGGCGCAGCTCGTGCACCTGCTGCACGTGGCCGGATTCCTCGCCCTTGCGCCACAGGCACTGGCGCGAGCGCGACCAGTACACGGCGCGGCCGGTGGCGGCGGTTTCGGCCAGCGATTCGCGGTTCATCCAGGCCACCATCATGATCTGGCCGTTGTCGGCGTCCTGCGCGATGGCCGGGATCAGGCCGTTCTCGTCGAAGACGACGTCGGCCATCCAGCTGGGTTCGTTGCTCATCGTCATATCCTCACTTCAATGCCTTGTTCGGCCATGAAGCGCTTGCATTCACCGACCGTGTGCTGGCCGAAGTGGAAGATGCTGGCGGCCAGCACGGCGCTGGCGCGGCCGGTGGTGACGCCGTCGGCCAGGTGCTGCAGGGTGCCGACGCCGCCGGAGGCGATGACCGGTACCGGCACGGCATCCGACACGGTGCGGGTCAGCTCCAGGTCGAAGCCCGACTTGGTGCCATCGCGGTCCATGCTGGTCAGCAGGATCTCGCCGGCGCCGTAGGCGGCCATGCGGCGGGCCCAGGCCACGGCGTCCAGGCCGGTGGCCTTGCGGCCGCCGTGGGTGAAGACTTCCCAGCGCGGCGCTTCGCCCGCGGCCGAGACCCGGCGCGCGTCGATCGCCACCACCACGCACTGCGAGCCGTGGTAGTCGGAGGCCGCGCGCACCAGTTCCGGATTGGCCACGGCGGCGCTGTTGATGCTGATCTTGTCGGCGCCGGCGTTGAGCAGGCGCTGGATGTCGGACACCTGGCGCACGCCGCCGCCCACCGTCAGCGGAATGAAGACCTGCGAGGCGACCTGCTCGATGATGGGCAGGATCAGGTCGCGGCCATCGCTGGTGGCGGTGATGTCCAGGAAGGTGAGTTCGTCGGCGCCCTGCTCGTTGTAGCGGCGGGCGATCTCGACGGGGTCGCCGGCGTCGGCGAGGTTGACGAAGTTCACGCCCTTGACGACTCGGCCAGCGGTGACGTCAAGGCAGGGAATGATGCGGCGGGTCAGCGCGCTCTGGGCGGGCGCGCCCGCCCCGGAGGTACTGCTGGAGGTGGTCATTTGGCCAATTCGTCGGCGCGGGCCTGTGCCGCTTGGAAGTTGAGCGTGCCTTCGTAGATGCTGCGGCCCAGGATGGCGCCTTCGACGCCCTCTTCCTCGACGGCGCACAGCGCCTCGATGTCCTGGATGCCGGCGATGCCACCCGAGGCGAACACGGGAATGCGCACGTGTTGCGCCAGGCGCACGGTAGCCTCGACGTTCACGCCCGACAGCATGCCGTCGCGGCCGATGTCGGTGTAGATGATGGCCTCGCAGCCGTAGTCCTCGAACTTCTTGGCCAGGTCGAGCACGTCGTGGCGGGTCAGCTTGCTCCAGCCGTCGGTGGCGATCTTGCCGTCACGGGCATCCAGGCCGACGATGATCTGGCCGGGGAAGGCGCCGCAGGCGTCCTGCAGGAAGCCGGGGTTCTTGACCGCGGCGGTGCCGATGATGACGTAGGAGATGCCAGCGTCGAGATAGCGTTCGATGGTGTCGAGATCGCGGATGCCGCCGCCGATCTGGACCGGGATATCGTCGCCGACGGCGTCCAGGATGGCCTTGATGGGTGCTTCGTTCTTCGGTTTGCCGGCGACGGCGCCGTTCAGGTCGACCAGATGCAGGCGGCGGGCGCCCTGGTCGAGCCATTGCGAGGCCATGGAGGCGGGGTCTTCGGAGAACACCGTTGCATCGTCCAGGTCGCCCTGGCGCAGACGCACGCAGCGTCCGTCTTTGAGATCGATGGCGGGGATCAGCAGCATGGTGGGCAGCGGGAAAATATGGGGTTGAATGGGCTGGAGCGCGTGAGCCAGGGCGGTGTGCCCGTGGCTTACGGCTGCCAGTCTACAAAATTGCGATACAGGCGCAAACCGTGCTCGGCGCTCTTCTCGGGGTGGAACTGCACCGCGAAAATGTTAGCTGCCGCCACCGCGCAGGTAAAGGCAACGCCATAATCGGTTTCACCAACGGTCAGGCTCGTATCGGCCGGGTCGGCGTAATAACTATGGACGAAATAGAAATGCGTGTCGTCCGGAATGCCGCCCCAGATAGGGTGAGAGCGCGTCTGGCGCACTTTGTTCCATCCCATGTGCGGGACTTTCAACCGCTCCGGGCGGACATCGACCGGGCCGGCCGTGCCGGTGTCGGCCTCGCAGGCCGCGTCGTCGGCCGCGACCGGGTCGGCGAAGCGCGGGCCGGCAAAGCGCCGCACCACGCCGGGGAACAGCCCCAGGCACGGGGTCGCGCCCTCTTCGCTGGACTCGAATAGCATCTGTTCGCCGACGCAGACGCCCAGCAGCGGCTTGGCGCGGGCGGCCTTGACGACCGCTTCGCGCAGGCCGGATTCATTCAGGGTGCGCATGCAGTCCGCCATGGCGCCCTGGCCGGGAAACACCACGCGGTCGGCCGCGTCGATTTCATGGGGCTGGTTGCAGATGCGGATGTCCGCGTCGGGGGCGGCGTACTTGAGCGCGCGCGCGACGGAATGGAAGTTGCCCATTCCGTAGTCGACGATGGCGATAGTGGTCACTTCGGTTTACCTGGTGCGTGGCGGAAGGTCACGGAGGTTACAGCACGCCCTTGGTCGAGGGCACGACGTCGCCCATGCGCGGGTCGACTTCGATGGCCATGCGCAGCGCGCGGCCACAGGCCTTGAAGACCGTCTCGCATTGGTGGTGGGCGTTGGTGCCGCGCAGGTTGTCGATGTGCAGGGTGATCAGCGCGTGGTTGACCAGGCCCTGGAAGAATTCGCGTGTCAGGTCGACGTCGAAGGCGCCGATGTGCGAGCGGGTGAAGGGGATGTGGTATTCCAGGCCGGGACGGCCCGAGAAATCGACCACCACGCGCGACAGCGCCTCGTCCAGCGGCACGTAGGCGTGACCGTAGCGGCGCAGCCCGGCCTTGGTGCCGACCGCCTTGGCGATGGCCATGCCCAGCGTGATGCCCACGTCTTCCACCGTGTGATGCGCATCGATGTGCAGGTCGCCCTCGGCCTTGATGTCGAGGTCGATCAGGCCGTGGCGCGCGATCTGGTCCAGCATGTGGTCCAGGAAGGGCACGCCCGTGTCGATCGTCTGCTTGCCGGTGCCATCCAGGTTGATGGCCACGCGGATGCGGGTTTCGTTGGTGTTGCGGGTGATCTCTGCGGTACGCATGTCAGGGACTCGATTAGGCACTCAGTATTTCTTGCAGTGCCGATAGCAAAGCGGCGTTCTCGGACGGCGCGCCCACCGAGATGCGGAGGCAGCCGGCCAGGAGCGGATGGGCGTTGGAGAAGTTACGAACCAATATTTTGCGCTGTTTCAGGGCAAGATGCACGGCGTTGCCATCCAGCTTGCCGGAAAAGCGCGCGAGTACGAAGTTGGCCGCGGAAGGGAATACCCTGACGCCGGGCAGCGCCGCCAGCGCCGCGGCCAGTGGTTCGCGGTCGGCGCGCAGGCGGGCGGCCTGTTGGTCCAGCACCGGCTTGTGGCGCAGCACTGTCAGCAGCGCTGCCTGGGTCAGCACGTCCAGGTTGTAGGGCGGGCGCACCTTGTCGAACTCGGCGATCCAGTCGGGGTGGCCGGCCAGATAGCCAAAACGCAGGCCCGCCAGGCCGATCTTGGACACGGTACGCATCACCACCACGTTGGGCGCGTCCAGCAGGCGCGGCATCCAGCTGCGGTCGGTGAAGGGCTGGTAGGCCTCGTCCACCACCACCAGGCCGGGGGCGGCGGCGATGATGGCGGCCATGTCCGCGTCCGACCAGACGCCGCCGGTGGGATTGTTGGGCACGGCCAGGAACACCACCTTGGGCTGGTGTTCGCGGATCGCGGCCAGCATGGCGGGAAGATCAAGGGACAGATCGTCGGTCAGCGGCACGCCGACGAAGCGGGCGTGGTCGAAGCGGGCCGCCATGTCGAAATAGACGAACGACGGCCACGGCGCCAGCACCACCTCGCCGGGATTGCAGCAGGCCTGCACCACGATGTGGATCAGTTCGTCCGAGCCGTTGCCGAACAGCACGCCGGCGTCGGCAGGCACGCCGAAGGCCGTCTTCACGGCCTGGCGCAGTTCGGACAGGTCGGCGGCCGGGTAGCGGTTCAGCGGCGTGTCGCGCAGCACCCGGGCGAGGTCGTCGCGCACCGCCTCGGGCAGTTCGTAGGGCGATTCCATCGCGTCCAGCTTGATGCAGCCTTCGGCGTGCGCCACCGGATACGCGCTCAGTTCACGGATATCGGGCCGGATGGTGCCGGCGATGCGGCCGGCGACCTCGCTCATGGCTGGTCGATCCGGTACTGGGCGCTGGCGGCGTGGGCCTGCAGGCCTTCGCCCAGCGCCAGTTCGGCGGCGATGCGGCCGAGCGTCTGGGCGCCCTGGTGCGAGACCTGGATCAGACTGGAACGCTTCTGGAAGTCGTACACGCCCAGCGGCGACGAGAAGCGCGCCGTGCGGGAAGTGGGCAGCACGTGGTTCGGGCCGGCGCAGTAGTCGCCCAGGGCTTCCGAGCTGAAGCGGCCCATGAAGATGGCGCCGGCGTGGCGGATCTTCGCGGTCCAGATTTCCGGTTGCTCGGTGGAGATCTCGAGGTGTTCCGGGGCGATGTCGTTGGCGATGCGGCAGGCTTCGTCCAGGTCGCGCACCTGGATCAGCGCGCCACGGTTGGCCAGGCTGGTGCGCAGGATGTCGGCGCGCGGCATGGTTGGCAGCAGGCGGGCGATGGCGGCCTCGACCTCGGCGATGAAGGCGGCGTCCGGGCACAGCAGGATGGATTGGGCCAGTTCGTCGTGTTCGGCCTGCGAGAACAGGTCCATGGCGATCCAGTCGGCCGGTGTCTTGCCGTCGCAGATCACCAGGATTTCGCTGGGGCCGGCGATCATGTCGATGCCGACCACGCCGAACACGCGACGCTTGGCGGCGGCCACGTAGGCGTTGCCCGGGCCGACGATCTTGTCCACGGCCGGCACGGTGGCGGTGCCGTAGGCCAGCGCGCCCACGGCCTGCGCGCCGCCGATGGCGAACACGCGGTCGACGCCGCTGATGGCGGCGGCGGCCAGCACGATGGGGTTGCGCGCGCCGTCCGGCGTGGGCGTGACCATGACCAGTTCCTGCACGCCCGCGACCTTGGCCGGGATGGCGTTCATCAGCACCGACGACGGATACGCGGCCTTGCCGCCCGGCACGTACAGGCCGACGCGGTCCAGCGGCGTGACCTGCTGGCCCAGCACCGTGCCGTCGGCCTCGGTGTAGGTCCAGGTCTCGGCGCGCTGGCGCTCGTGGTAGCGGCGCACGCGCTCGGCGGCCGCCTGCAGCGCGTCGCGCTGGGCGGCGGGCAGCGCGGCCAGGGCCGCATGCCAGTCGGCCTTGGGGATTTCGAGCGTGTCCGCGGACGCGTGCGGCATGCGGTCGAAGCGCTGGGTGTATTCCACCAGCGCGGCGTCGCCGCGGGCGCGCACGTCGGCCAGGATGCCGGCGGCGGCGCGGTCGATGGACTCGTCCTCGGTGGCCTCGAAGGCCAGCAGCTTGGACAGGGCGGACGCGAATCCGGGATCGCGGGAGTCGAGACGATTGATCAGGGCCATGGCGTTCAGGCGGGTGGCGGCCGCCGCGTGGGGCGGCGGCCTGGGTCAGGCGTTGCGGGAAGCGGCGCGCTCGAAGGCGTCCAGCAGCGGTTGCAGGCGTTCGCCGCGGGTCTTGAGCGCGGCCTGGTTGACGATCAGGCGCGAGGAGATCGGCATGATGTCCTCGACCGCGACCAGGTCGTTGGCGCGCAGCGTGCCGCCGGTGGACACCAGGTCCACGATGCAGTCGGCCAGGCCCACCAGCGGTGCCAGTTCCATCGAACCATACAGCTTGATGATGTCCACGTACACACCCTTGGACGCAAAGTGTTCACGGGCTGACTGCACGTACTTGGTGGCCACGCGCAGGCGCGCGCCCTGGTGCACCGCGGCTTCGTAGTCGAAGCCGTTGCGCACCGCCACGGCCAGGCGGCATTTGGCGATGTTCAGGTCGATCGGCTGGTACAGGCCGCCGGGCTGCTGCGCGGCGTGCTCGATCAGCACGTCCTTGCCGGCGATGCCGAGGTCGGCCGCGCCGTACTGCACGTAGGTCGGCACGTCCGAGGCGCGCACGATGATCAGGCGCAGGCCGGGGTCGCTGGTCGGCAGGATCAGCTTGCGCGAGCTTTCGGGGTTCTCGGGCACCTCGATGCCGGCTTCCGCCAGCAAAGGCATGGTTTCTTCGAAGATCCGCCCCTTGGACAGAGCCAGGGTCAGGGGCGCGAGAGGGGCATCGCTCATGCCGATTCCTTGCCGCTAGTGCGTTCAACAACGCGTTGGATATTGGCGCCCAGGGCGCGCAGCTTGACTTCCATCCGGTCGTAGCCGCGGTCCAGGTGGTAAATGCGGTCGACCAGCGTGTCGCCATCGGCGGCCAGGCCGGCGATGACCAGGCTGGCCGAGGCCCGCAGGTCGGTGGCCATGACCGTCGCGCCCGACAGGCGGGCAATGCCGCGCACCACCGCGGTGTGGCCGTCGATGTCGATGTCCGCGCCCATGCGGCGCAGTTCCTGCACGTGCATGTAGCGGTTCTCGAAGATGTTCTCGACGATCACCGACGTGCCTTCGGCCACCGTGTTCAGCGTCATCAACTGGGCCTGCATGTCGGTGGCGAAGCCGGGGTACTCATGGGTGCGAAAGCCCACCGCCTTGGGGCGCGCGGACATGGCGCCGCGAATCCAGTCGGGGCCGGTCTCGATAGCCAGGCCGGCCTCGGCCAGTTTGTCTAGCGTGGCGCCGAGGATGCCGGCGTCGGTGTTGCGCAGCACGATGTCGCCGCCGGCCGCGCCGACGGCGCACAGGAACGTGCCGGCCTCGATGCGGTCGGAGATCACGCGGTGCTCGGCGCCGTGCAGGCGCTCGACGCCGTCGATCACGATGCGGTCGGTGCCATGGCCCTGGATGCGGGCGCCCATCTTGATGAGCAGCTCGGCCAGGTCCACCACTTCGGGTTCGCGCGCGGCGTTCTCCAGCACCGTCTGGCCTTCGGCCAGCACTGCCGCCATCAGCAGGTTCTCGGTGCCGGTGACGGTGACCATATCGGTGCGGATCGAGGCGCCCTTCAGGCGCTTGGCGCGCGCCACCACGAAGCCGTGCTTGATGCTGATTTCGGCGCCAAGCGCCGCCAGGCCCTTGATGTGCTGGTCCACCGGCCGCTGGCCGATGGTGCAGCCGCCGGGCAGGCTGACGCGGGCCTCGCCGAAGCGCGCCACCAGCGGGCCGAGCACCAGGATGGAGGCGCGCATGGTCTTGACCAGGTCGTACGGCGCTTCGAGGCTGTCGACGCGGTCGGCCTGCAGGGTCACGATGCCGTCGCTGCCGCGCTCGGCGCGCACGCCCATGCGGCCCAGCAGGCGCAGCATGGTGGCGGTGTCGTTCAGGTGCGGCACGTTGGCGATGGTCAGCGGATCGGCCGTCAGCAGGCCGGCGCACAGGATCGGCAGGGCCGAGTTCTTGGCGCCGGAAATGGTGACTTCGCCGTGCAGGCGCGCGCCGCCGGTAATGCGGAGTTTGTCCATGGTTACTTGCCCGCCTGGGCGTATTCGGCGGGGGTCAGGGTGCGCATCGACAAGGCGTGGATCTCGGCCTTCATGCGGTCGCCCAGCGCCGCGTAGACCAGTTGATGGCGCTGGATCAGGCGCTTGCCTTCGAAGGCGGCGCTGACGATGACCGCGTCGAAATGCGAGCCGTCGCCCTGTACGTCGAGGTGTTCACAGGGCAGGCCGTCCGCGATGTATTGGCGGACTTGCGCGGGAGTGGGAAGCATGGACGTCAGTTCCTGAGTTTGTAGCCGCTGGCCAGGAGCCGCAGCGCATAGATCGAAAGCGCGAGGAACACCCCCGTCACCACCGCCAGGCTGCGCCAGGGGGAGACGTCCGACACCGAGAAGAATCCGTAGCGGAAACCGTCGATGGTGTAGAAGATGGGGTTCCAGTGCGACACGCCCTGCCAGAAGGGCGGGAGCGTATGGATGGAATAGAACACGCCGGACAGGAAGGTGGCCGGCATGATGAGGAAATTCTGGAACGCCGCCAGCTGGTCGAATTTCTCCGACCACAGACCGGCGATCAGGCCCAGCGTGCCCATGATGCCGCAGGCCAGCACCGCGAACACCAGCAGCCACAGCGGGTTGGACGGCACCAGCGAGACGAAGAACAGCGCCACCACCCATACGCACAGGCCCACGGCCAGGCCGCGCACCACGGCCGCCAGCACGTAGGCGGCGAAGATGTCGCGGTGCGACAGCGGCGGCAGCAGCATGAACACCAGGTTGCCGGTGATGCGGCTCTGGATCAACGACGACGACGGGTTGGCGAAGGCGTTCTGCAGCATGCTCATCATCATGAGCCCGGGGATCAGGAACGCGGTGTACGGCACGCTGCCGTAGACCATGACGCGCCCTTCCAGCACGTGGGCGAACACCAGCAGGTACAGCAGCGCGGTGATGACCGGCGCGGCGATGGTCTGGAAGCTGACCTTCCAGAAGCGCAGCAATTCCTTGCGCAGCAGGGTCGGAAAGCCCGAACCCGCGTCCAGGCGGGGCTGCACCAGCGGCTGGCTGGCATTGGCGGCGGGCTGCGTCATTGCGAAATCTCGTCGGGTTGCAAGGCGTCGTCCTGGTGCATGATGCGCACGAAGGCGTCTTCGAGGTCAACGCCGCCGACGCGCGCCAACAGTGCCTGGGTGGTGTCCAGCGCCACGATGCGGCCGCCCTTGAGCATGGCGATGCGGCCGCACAGGGCCTCCGCTTCTTCCAGGTAGTGGGTGGTCAGCATGATGGTGTGGCCGGCCTTGTTCAGGCGCGAGATGAACTCCCACAGGGTGCGGCGCAGGTCCACGTCCACGCCCGCGGTGGGCTCGTCCAGCACGATCACGGGCGGGCGGTGCACCAGCGCCTGCGCCACCAGCACCCGGCGCTTCATGCCGCCGGACAGCGCGCGCATGTTCGAGTTGGCCTTGTCGGCCAGCCCCAGGTTGAACAGGATCTCGTCGATCCAGTCGTCGTTCTTGCGCAGGCCGAAATAGCCGGACTGGATGCGCAGCGTTTCGCGCACGGTGAAGAACGGGTCGTAGACCAGTTCCTGCGGCACCACGCCCAGCGCCCGCCGCGCCGACTTGTAGTCGGCCACGACGTCGTAGCCACAGACGGTGGCGCGGCCGCTGGTGGCGTGCGCCAGCCCGGCCAGGATGGAAATCAGGGTGGTCTTGCCGGCGCCATTGGGACCGAGCAGGCCGAAGAACTCGCCGTGCTCGATATTCAGGCTGACATCGTTGAGCGCCTGGAAACCGGCGCCGGACGCGCGCCCGGTGAGCTTGCTCCAGCCGCTGCGGCGCGGCGAGTAGATTTTGGAGACGTTCTCAAGACTGACGGCAGACATGACGGCGGCGAGGGGTGCCCGGAAAAGAGCGAATTGATCATTATATAAGCGCCCCGCTACGCAAGGCGCCGATAGCCCCGGGGCGCGTGGGGGCGCTGCGGCCCGATTTGTCCCCAAAACAATCGGCCCGGCGGGCCGCAAGGGCGCGCCGGGCCGAGGCGGATCGGACGGAATCCTACTGATTGCGCTGGTTCAGCGCCTTGATCAGGCCGTCGATGCCGTTCTGGTTGATCTGCTGGGCGAACTGGTTGCGGTAGTTCTCGATCAGCCAGATGCCTTCGACGTTCATGTCGTAGATCTTCCAGCCCTGGGGCGTTTTTTCCAGGCGGTAGTCGACACCCGTGGGTTGGCCGTTGGCCTGGCTGATGAGCGTGCGCACGACCACGTCGTCGGCCTTGGGGTCGCCGCGGAACGGCAGCGCCGTGACCTTGGTGCCGGACGTGACGCGGGTCAGCGCGCCGCTGTAGGTGCGCACCAGGGTGCCGCGGAAGGCGTCGGCCAGGGCGGTCTTCTGTTGCTCCGTGGCCTGGCGCCAGTAGCGGCCGGCGGCCAGGCGCGTGGTCTTCTGGAAGTTGACGTACGGCAGGATGTGCTCGTTGACGACCTGGTTGATGCGCGCGGTGTTGCCGGCCTTGACGGCGCCGTCGGCCTTCAGGACGTCCAGCGCTTCGTTGGCCGCGCCCAGCACGAACTGGTCAGGCGCGCCGTGCGCGTCCGGTTGCGCCTGGGCGGCGGCTGATGCCGCCAGGCCCAGCAGGCCGGAGAAGGCGACGCGCCGGAGCAGGGAAAAAAAGGAAAACCGCATGAAAACTCCTTGCTGTACTGATAACGCAATCCAACAGCTTACTTGGTTGCGGGAACCGGCGCTGGCGCCGCGGCGCCCTTGTCCTTGCTGGCGGCGCCTTCGTCCTCGTCGTCTTCGTAGTTCGGCAGGCTGGATTCGTCGTCCACGCGCTGGCCGGCCACCATGGCGGCGCGCCGCTGCAGGTAGGCGTCGCGCACGAAGCTGTACGGATCGAGCGCCACGCGGTCGACCGTGTCGGTGGCGTTGAGCAGGCTGGCGCGCGTATCGACCACTTCCAGGCCCCACAGCGAATTGCGCAGCGCCACGTTGTCGATGGCGCTCACGCCCATGTAGCCGTGCATGCGGCCCTGCCAGTCGCCGACCAGGCCGACGCCGTCGCGCACGCTGGCCGAACCGAAGAACGGCAGCACCAGGTACGGACCCTGGCCGAAGCCCCACACGCCCAGCGTGGTGCCGAAGTCGTTGGGGATCTTGCGCGCGCCGTTGGCCGAGGCGACGTCGAAGCAGCCGCCCACGCCCATGGTGGTGTTGAACAGGAAGCGGCCGAGCGTGTTGACGAAGTCGTGGCCGCGGCCCTGCAGGAAGCTGTTGGTGCCCGACCAGAGGTCGCCGACGTTGCTGAAGATGTTGTGCACGCAGCTGCGCACCGGCTCCGGCGTGACGTAGGTGTAGGCCTGCGCCACCGGCTTGAAGACGGCGCGGTCGACGGTGTCGTTGAACTTGTAGACGCCGCGGTTGAAGCCTTCCCAGGGATCGCGCGGATCCGGCTGCTGCGGCGCGGCGCAACCGGCCATCAGTGCGCCGGCGGCGGCGACGGTGGCGATTCGGGAAAGAGCTTTCTTGTTCATGATCAGGGCATCCCTATCAACAGATATCTATTCTTATTGCAGCGTGCGCCGCGCGCGGATGTGGCCGCGCGTGACGGATCCTCTTTAATTCGGGGCTTTCGCTTCCGGCGAGCCACCCGCGTTCGAGCCTTCCTTCTCGGCCGTGCCGTACAGGAACTTGCTGATCAGCTGTTCCAGCACGACGGCGCTTTGGGTATAGCGGATTTTCCCGCCGTCGGCAAAGTTGTCCTCTTCGCTGCCCGGGGTCAGGCCCAGGTACTGTTCACCCAGCAGGCCGGACGTCAGGATGGCCGCGGACGAGTCCTTGGGGAACTGGTAGGCGGTTTCCAGGTTCATCGACACGACGGCCTGGAAAGTCTTATCGTCAAAGGAGATTCCGGCGACCCGGCCCACCACCACACCGGCGCTTTTCACGGGGGCGCGCACCTTGAGGCCGCCTACGTTATCGAAATTGGCCGTCAGCGTATAGGTGGGGGCAAAAGAAAAGGTGCTCAAGTTGCCGGCGCGCAACGCCAGGAACGCCAGCGCGGCCGCGCCCAGCAAGACGAACAGGCCTACCCAGAAATCGGTTTTTTCGCGAGACATGATCGATCCGTAATCAGTTTCCAAACATCAAGGCGGTCAGCAGGAAGTCCAGCCCCAGCACCGCCAGCGACCCCACCACGACCGTGCGGGTGGTGGCGCGGGCGACGCCTTCCGGGGTGGGCTTGGCCTGCCAGCCTTCGTAAAGCGCCACCAGCGTCACCGTGACGCCGAATACCAGGCTCTTGATGACGCCGTTGACGACGTCGTTCCAGACGTCCACGCCGCCCTGCATCTGCGACCAGAAGGCGCCGGCGTCGACGCCGATCATCAGCACCCCGACCACCCAGCCGCCCAGGATGCCCACCATGGAGAACACGGCGGCCAGGATCGGCATGGCGATGATGCCGCCCCACAGGCGCGGCACCAGCACCCGGCGCATCGGGTCGACCGCCATCACTTCCATGGCCGACAGTTGTTCGCCGGCCTTCATCAGGCCGATCTCGGCGGTCA
Source organism: Achromobacter xylosoxidans (assembly GCF_001457475.1). Taxonomy (NCBI): domain Bacteria; kingdom Pseudomonadati; phylum Pseudomonadota; class Betaproteobacteria; order Burkholderiales; family Alcaligenaceae; genus Achromobacter; species Achromobacter xylosoxidans. The sequence continues at coordinate 208,743 of NZ_LN831029.1, forward strand.
GCGAGGTGCCGGCGCGGCCGGCGAACAGCAGCGCGGTCACCACCGGGCCCAGCTCACGCACCAGCGACAGCGCCACCAGCAGGCCGAGCGATTCCTCGGCGCCGTAGCGGTTCAGCGTGTAGTAGCCCTGCAGGCCCAGCACGAAGCCCACGAACATGCCGGACACGGCGATGATCAGCAGCGAGTAGTTGCCGATGAAATGAATTTGCTGCGACACCAGCCGCGGCCGCGACAGCGCGATGCCGCTGCGCGCCAGCATGGCGCCGAAGAAACGGGTGAAGAAGCCGACGCCGGCGATGCGGGTGCGCACCCAGCCGCCCAGCGCGCCGATGGCGTTGTTGGATCCGCTCATGCCTTGCGCCCTTGTTGTTGCGAAAGCCACTTCTGGAAAGCCGGCGTTTCGGGGTACTGGAACGCGACCGGGCCGTCGGGTTCGCCCTTCAGGAATTGCTGCACGTAGGGGTCCGGCGAGGCCGACAGGCTGTCGGGGCTGCCGGCCGCCTTGAGCTGGCCCTGGCCGACCAGGTACACCTGGTCGGCGATCGCGAACGATTCGTGCACGTCGTGGGTGATCAGCACCGAGGCGCAGCCCAGGCGGTCGGCCAGGCTGCGGATCAGGCGGGCGGTGATGCCCAGCGAGATCGGGTCGAGGCCGGCGAAGGGTTCGTCGTACAGGATCAGTTCGGGTTCCAGCACCACCGCGCGGGCCAGCGCCACCCGGCGGGCCATGCCGCCGGAGATTTCGGCCACCTTCAGGTGGGCGGCGGCGCGCAGGCCGACGGCGTCGAGCTTGTCCAGCACGCGGGCGGTGATCTCGGGTTCGGCCAGCCGGGTGTGCTCGCGCAGCGGGAAGGCGACGTTCTCGAACACGTTCAGGTCGGTGAACAGCGCGCCCTGCTGGAACAGCACGCCCATGCGCTTGCGCAGCGACTGCAGTTCGGCCCGAGTGGCCCGGGCGATGTCCTGGCCGAACGCCAGCACGGTGCCTTGTTGCGCGACGAGCTGGCCGGTGGCCGCCCGCAGCAGCGTGGTTTTGCCGGAGCCGGAGCCGCCCATGATGGCGACCACCTGGCCCGAGCGCACTTCCATGGAAATGCCGCGCAAGACGGTGAAATCACCGTAGCCTAGCGCCACATCCTGCAGGCGCAGGGCGAATTCCGGGGTGCTGCGGGTTTGATCGGGCATGGGCAACAAGCGGGTGTTTCGGTGGCGGATGCCCTGCCGCCGCGCTCATGCGCGGGCGGGGAGCCGGCCGGCGCGAGCGAGGCGGGCTGCGTCGGGAAGCGCCCTGTTACTCATATGCCGGGGACGGGGAAAGTCCGGTCGCACCCGGCGGCGAGGGGCCATTGTAGCCCGACGAATTGTCACCGCAGTGGGATATGACTGTCCGTGGAACAGTGTTTTCGCCCACGGGAACAATCCGGGGACGCTTTGGCGCGTCCTCGGATTGCGCCCGGCGTTCGGACGGCGTCAGCCGCGACCGCGGGCGGCGGCGGTCTCGCGCGCCAGCCGCGCCACCAGCGCGGCCGTGCTTTCGCGCCGGGCGAGGGGCGCGCCCTGGCCCGCCCACAGCGACAGCACGGCGATATTGCCGGCCTTGCCGCCGGCCGTGCGCATGGGACGCGTCAGCGCGTTCTGCAACGGGTACGGCAGGATGTCGTCCGATAGTTCGTCGGCGTCGCGCATGAAGGAATTGACGATGCCGCGCGCCGGCCGTCCGGAAAACGCCCGGGTGACGCGCGACTGTTCCGACCGGGAGGCCGGCAGCACCGCCTTGTAGGCGTCGCCGATCCCCGCTTCGTCGGTGGTCAGGAAGGCTGTCCCCATTTGTGCGGCGCTGGCGCCCAGGGCCAGCGCGGCGGCGATGCCGCGCCCGTCCATGATGCCGCCGGAGGCGATCACCGGGATCGACACCGCGTCGGCCACCTGCGGCACCAGCGCCATGGTGCCGATCAGCGAATGCTCGAAATCGTCCAGGAAGGTGCCGCGGTGCCCGCCCGCCTCGGCGCCCTGGGCCACGACGGCATCCACCCCGTCCTGTTCCAGGGCCACGGCCTCGCGCACGGTGGTGGCGGTGCCGACCGTCAGGATGCCCAGTTCGCGGCAGCGCGCCAGGGCGTCGGCCGGCATGCGGCCGAAGGTGAAGCTGAAGACCGCGGGCCGCAGGCGCAGCACCGCCTCGATCTGGCCGGGCAGCGGATCGGGCTGCGGCCCGGGCGCCACGGGCGCCGGCAGGCCCAGTTGGGCGTGGTAGCGCGCCAGCAGGTCCAGCATGCGGCTGGCATCGCCATCGAAGGGTTGCTCGGGCACGGAGGCGAACAGGTTGATGGCGAATGGCCGGTCGGTGCGTTCGCGGATGGCGCCGGCGGCCGCCTCGATCTGTTCCGGGCTCAGGTAGGCCGCCCCGAGCGACCCCAGGACGCCCGCCTTCGAGGCCTCCGACACCAGCTCCACCGTCGTCGCGCCGCCGGCCATGGGCGCCTGGATGACGGGGTGGTCGAGCTTGAGCAGGTCGAGAAGGCGGGATGTCATGGGAATACTCCTGGTTGGCTTACTGGAGCTGGATGTTTCCAGCCTTGATGACTTGCGCCCACTTGGCCGTTTCGCTCTTGATGAACGCGCCGAATTCCTCGGGCGTGCCGCCGCCGGCCTGGCTGCCGGTGTCGGCAATGGCCTTCTGCACGTCGGGTTCCTTCAGGATGCGGTTGAACTCGGCATTGAGCTTGGCGATGATGGGCGCGGGGGTGCCGGCGGGGGCGACGATGCCCTGCCAGTTGTACGACTCGAAGCCCGGCAGGCCGGATTCGGCCATGGTCGGCACGTCCGGCAGCACCGCGAGGCGCTGGGCGGAGGTCACCGCGATCGGGTGGATCTTCTGGCCCTGGATGGCCGGCAGCGCCGAGTAGCCCATCTCGAACATCATCGAGATATGGCCGCCCATCAGGTCGGTCGCGGCCAGGCTGCCGCCCTTGTAGGGCACGTGCACGATGTCGATCTTGGCCTGCTCGCGGAACATCTCGCCGGACAGGTGGTGCGCGCCGCCCACGCCCGACGAGCCGAACGACAGCTTGCCCGGCTGCTTCTTGGCCATGGCGATCAGGTCGGCCAGGGTCTTGACCGGCAGTTCGTTGTTCACGCTCAGCACCAGCGGGCTGTTCTCGATCAGGATGACCGGCGCCAGGTCCTTCTGCGGGTTGTACGGCATGTCCTTCATCAGCGACGGGTTGACCGCCATCGGCGCCAGGTTGCCCGTGCCGATGGTGTAGCCGTCGGGCGCCGCCTTGGCGATCAGGTTGGTGCCGACCACGCCGCCCGCGCCCGCCTTGTTCTCGACCACGATCGGCTGGCCCAGCGATTCGCCCAGCTTGCGCGCCAGCAGGCGCACGCGGGTATCGGCAAAGCCGCCCGGCGCGTAGGGCACGATCATGGTGATGGGCTTGGCGGGCCAGTCGGTGGCCTGGGCGTGGGCGGTACCGCCCAGGGAGGCAAAGGCGGCCAGGGCGGCGACCAGGGGACGTAGCGATTTCATGCTGGGTGACTCCTCATTCTTGATGTGACGGTTCCTGGGAACCGATCGCATTATGCCCAGCGTTCGTGCCCGCGGTGCTGATTTTTCCCAAGCGCCAGGCCGACAGCGCCAGCAGCGCCGCGCCTGCCGCCAGCACCTGCGGCAGCGTCGCGCCCCAGCGCGCGGCGCCGGAAGCCAGCAGCGGCCCCACGATCTGGCCTGCGGCGAAGGCCGAGGTCATGACGGCCGCGGCGCGTGGCGCGGCACTGCCGGCCAGCCGCTGCGCCACCAGCATGCCCGACTGCGTGATGACCATGAACGTGCCACCGACCAGCAGCGCGGCGACGATGACCGCGGCGATGTCGTGCCACAGCGCCACCGCCAGCATGCCCAGCGCCATCAGCGCCTGCGCGCCGCGCCACACCGTCTTGTCGTCGCGTGCCTGCGCCACGCGCGGGGCCAGCAGGCACGACAGCGCCGCCGCCAGGCCGAATAGCGGCCAGGCCCAGCCGAACACCGCCGGATCGGGGATGATCTCGCGCGCCATGGCGGGCAGGAACGTGGCCGGGATGATGTAGCCCGCGCCGAAAATGCCATAGTGCAGCGCCAGCCGGCCGATGCCGGGCGGCAGGCGGCCGGGCGCGGGCGCCGAGGCCAGGTGGCGGGCCGGCCCGGGGCGATTCAGCCCCGGCCAGGCCAGTACCGCCAGCGCCAGGGTCAGCGCGCCCAGCGCGGTCCAGTTGGCATTGGCGTCCGCGCCCGCGGCCATCAATACCAGGCACGCCAGCCCGGTCAGCGCGATGCCGGCGCCGACGCCCGCGTAGGTAATGGCCGACACCGCCGGCGCGCGGGGATCGCCCGGTCCGACGGCGCGTGAAGCGGCCACGCAGATGAAGGCGCTGGCGCTGCCGTACCCCGCCGCCAGCCGCAGCAGGCTCCAGGCCAGGACGCCGTGGAACCACGGCATCGCCAGCGTCAGCAGCGCCACGGCGAGCAGGCTCACGGCCAGCATGGCGCGCGGATGGCGCGGTGGCCGCAGGGCCGCGGCCAACGCGCCAAGCAGGTAGCCGGCGTAATTGGCCGAGGCCAGCCAACTGCCCTGCGCCAGCGACAGCCCGGCCTCCTGCGCCATCAACGGCCACACGGGCGTGAAGGCGAAGCGGCCGATGCCCATCGCCGCGGCCAGCGCCAGCGCGGCCGGCAGGGCCAGGCCGAGGGCGCCGCGGGGACGGGCGGTATCGGGGTGGGTGGCTATTGACATGGCTCCCACTCTACGGCTGTACTAATATCTTGAATAGTGAATTATTAAGAATATGAGTTCTTGAAATGAGAAACTTGGATCTCGACGCGCTGCAGATCTTCAAGGCGGTGGCGGACCATGGCGGCGTGGCGCGCGCGGCGGTCCACCTGAACCGGGTGCAGTCCAATGTCTCGACGCGCCTGAAGCAGCTGGAAGCCACGCTGGAGGCGCCGTTGTTCCGGCGCCAGAACCGCCGCCTGGTGCTGTCCGAGCAGGGACGCGTGCTGTTGTCGTATGCGGACCGGTTGCTGCGCCTGTCGGCCGAGGCCCAGGCGGCCGTGCGCGATGGCGCGCCGCAAGGCCTGCTGCGCATCGGCACCATGGAAAGCACGGCCGCGGCGCGGCTGCCGCCGATCCTGGCGGCGTATCACGCGGCCTGGCCGCAGGTGCGCATCGAACTGGTGACGGGCACGTCCGGCGCGCTGGCCGCCAAAGTGCGCAACTATGAGATCGAGGCCGCTTTCGTGGCGCAGCCTTTCGAGGCCCAGGGGCTGGCGCAGCAGCCGGCGTTCGACGAAGAGCTGGCGCTGATCTCGCCGCTGGCCTGGCCGGAAATCCACGGCCCCAAGGACGTCGGCGATCGCAGCGTCATTGCGTTCGCGGCGGGCTGTTCGTACCGCCGCATCCTGGAGGCCTGGTTCGGCCAGGAAGGCGTGGCCCCGGACAAGGTGATGGAATTCGCGTCGTACCACGCCATCGTCGCGTGCGTGGCCGCGGGGTCGGGCGTGGCGATCGTGCCGCGTTCGGTGCTGGCGCTGCTGGGGGCGGAGCCGTCGTTGCGCGTGACGCCGCTGTCCGGCAAGCATGGCCGGGCGCAGACGCGGTTGGTCTGGCGCGCGGACGACGAAACGCCTGCATTGCAGGCGTTGCAGCAGCTACTGGCGCAGCGGCGCCAGTAGCCGGTGGCGCGGCAAGATCAGAAGCGGTAGCCGACGCCCAGCGTGGCGACCCAGGGATTGATGCGCGCGGTGCCGATGTGTTCGCCGTTCAGCTTCACCTTGGACTTGATGTCGATGTAGCGGATGTCGGCGTTCATGAACCAGCGTTCGCTGATCTTGATGTCCGCGCCCAGTTGCGCGGCCACGCCCCAGGAATCGCCCAGCTTCAGGTCGGAACCCTTGAGCGCGCCTTCGGCCTTGGTGTCGAAGAACTTGGTGTAGTTGATGCCGACGCCGATGTAGGGCTGGACCATGCTGTCGGGCAGGATGTGCCATTGCAGGCTGAGCGTGGGCGGCAATTGCTTGCTGGAGCCGATCTTGCCCAGGCCGCTGCCGCGCACGTCGTGCTCGAAGGGCCAGGCGCCCAGCAGTTCGATGCCGATGTTGCGCGTGGCCATGTACGCCAGCGTGAAGCTGGGACGCACGTTGTTGTTGACGTCGAGCTTGACGCTGCCATCGAGCACGGAGCCGTTGTTGGACGAGGGGCGAACCTGCGTCGCGCCGACGCGGAACAGGATGTCGCCGGCTTCGTGGGCCTGCGCGGGGGCGGCAAGCATCAGGGTGGCGCCGCAGGCCGAGGCCAGGGCAAGAGCGCGGGTGCGCCGATACATCGCGAACATTTCCTCTCTCCGTGTATTGCGTGAATGTAGGCATTCAGGTTCGCAGAGGCGGGAAAAGCCGGTCTTGACGTGTATCAAGCCGCGACACGGCGCGTGGTTGCAGCGCCACAGTTACGCGTCAATCGGACTCAACGCAAGGTATCGGTGCCACGCGGCACCGCATAGGCGTGGCGGAAATAGTCGCGCACCGCGCGCATCGGACCCGTGATGTCCGCGCCCTTGCGCCACGCCAACCCCACGTTCATCGGCGGGATCGGATCCTTCAACTGGATGGTCTCGATGCGGCGCCCTTCCAGCGACCACGGGCGATAGACCATGTCCGACAGCACCGCCACGCCGCCGCCATTGGCCACCATGCTGCGCACCGCCTCCACCGACGAGGTGCGCAGGCGCACGTCGGGGCGGAATGGCGTTTCGCTCCAGTAGCGCAGCGCGGTGTGCGCGGCCTCGTCGACCGTGAGCATGATGAACGGCTCGTGCGCCACGTCTTCCAGCGTGACGGTATCGCGCGCCAGCAGCGGATGACGCGCCGGCACCCACAGGCGCCGCGGCGAACCGAAGAAGTGTTCGACCGCCAGTTCCGGGTTCACCACGTTCGAGGTCAGCAGCACCGCCATGTCGTAGCGGTGCGCGATCAGGCCTTCCTCGATGGCGTTGCGGTTGAGCTCGTGCAGCTGGATGTCCAGGTTGGGATAGAGCTGCGACAGGCGCTGCAGGTGGTAGGGCAGGAAGTAGCCGATCACGGTGTACGACGCCGCCAGCAGCAGGCGGCCGCTCTCTCGCCCGTCGGCGCTGGGCATGCGCAGCGCCTCGTCGACCGACGACAGAATGTTGTAGGCATGGTTGAGAAAGCCGCGTCCGGTTTCGGTCAGCGCCACGCCGCTGGCGCTGCGCTGGAACAGCGGCGAGCCGACGATCTCTTCGAGTTCACGGATGGCGGTGGTGACCGCCGACTGCGAGATCGCCAACTGGATCGCCGCCTGCGAGATCTGTCCGAGTTCGGCGGCCGCGACGAAATATTTGAGCTGCCGGAGGGTGAGCGACATGGCGGCAATATCTGATTAATTGATAGTAAGCCACCAGAATATCTGTTTATCCGCGCCATCGGGGTGCGCGAAATCTCAGGGAAATCCCTGAAATTTCATGGGAATTCAGCAACCGCCCTGATTTGGTGCGCAATGCGGGGCATCAAAAATTCAGATAACCATTGATCCAAAAAAAGAACTTTTTATCCCTTGGACGCTTCGCTACTGTGCAGGCATTGCGCGGGCCACCGGCCCGCGAATGGAAGGAGATCCTGTTTCATGAGCAAGGCGACGATAGACCTGAACTCCGACATGGGCGAAGGCTTTGGTTCCTGGAAAATCGGCGATGACGTGGACGACGCCATCATGCCGCTGATCAGCTCGGCCAACATCGCCACCGGCTTTCATGCCGGCGACCCCAACATCATGAACCGCACCGTGGTCATGGCGCGCGAGCACGGCATCGGCATCGGCGCCCATCCCGGCTTTCGCGACCTGGTCGGCTTCGGCCGCCGCGACCTGAACGAGAACGCCGAAGGCCTGGTCAACGACATCGTCTACCAGGTCGGCGCGCTGCGCGAATTCGCCCGCCTCTATGGCCTGCGGCTGCAGCACGTCAAGCCGCATGGCGCGCTGTACATGCGCGCCGCGCGCGACGAAACCCTGTCGCGCCGGCTGGTGCAGACGTTGCGCGACCTGGAGCCGACGCTGATGCTGTACTGCATGGAGAACTCGCTGACCTGCAAGGTGGCGCGCGAGTTGGGTCTGCCGGTGGTGCGCGAGTTCTACGCCGACCGCGACTACGACGCCAGCGGCTCGATCGTGTTCACGCGCTACACCCAGGCGCTGGATCCGGAGCAGGTGGCCGACAAGGTGCTGCGGGCGTGTACCGACGGCAAGGTGCGCACCGTCGACGGCCGCGACATCCCGATCGGCTTCGATTCCGTCTGCATCCACAGCGATACGCCCGGCGCGCTCGGCCTGGTGCAGGCCACCCGCGCCCGCCTGGAGGCGCACGGCATCCGCATCGCGCCGCCGCAGTTGTCCTGATCCGCCCATCATTCCCATACATTCCAAGGAGAAAACCCCATGTCGCAGCAAGAGATCCAGAGCCCCCTGCCCGGCACCTTCTACCGTCGTCCCAGTCCTGATGCGGCGCCGTTCGTCGAAGTGGGCGCCACCATCCAGCCCGGCGACGTGGTCGGCATCGTTGAAGTGATGAAGCAGTTCAACCAGATCGAGGCCGAGGTCGGCGGCGTGGTCGCCGAGATCCTGGTGGCCGATGGCGACCCGGTCGAACCCGGCCAGGCCCTGCTGCGGATCGAGGGCTGAGGCATGGGCGTGCATTCCTTCTACCGGCCGCGCCGCATCCACACCCTGCTGGTCGCCAACCGCGGCGAGATCGCGCTGCGCGTGATCCGCGCCGCGCGCGAGCTGGGCATGCGCACGGTGGCGGTCTACAGCGACGCCGATCGCGACGCCCTGGCGGTGCGCCTGGCGGACTCGGCGGTGCATATCGGTCCGGCCCACGCCACCCGCAGCTATCTCAATGCCGACGCCCTGTTGGCGGCGGCGCGCGACAGCGGCGCCGACGCGATCCATCCCGGCTATGGCTTCCTGGCCGAGAACGCCGACTTCTCGCAGGCCGTGACCGACGCCGGCCTGGTGTTCGTCGGACCCGACGCCCACACCATCCGCAGCATGGGCGACAAGGCCGCGGCGCGCGCCTGCGCCAAGGCGGCGGGCGTGCCCACCGTGCCGGGCAGCGAGGGCGTGGTCGGGTCGCTGGACGAGGCCCTGAGCCACGCGGCGCAGATCGGCTATCCGTTGATGATCAAGGCGTCCGCCGGCGGCGGCGGCCGTGGCATCCGCGTGGCGGCCGACGAAGCGCAGTTGCGCGAGGCCATCCCGATGGCGCAGGCCGAGGCGCGCGCCGCATTCGGCGACGGCGGCGTCTACCTGGAACGCTACCTGCCGCGCGCCCGCCATATCGAGGTGCAGGTATTGGGCGACGGCGAACGCGCGGTGCATTTGTTCGAGCGCGAGTGCTCGCTGCAGCGCCGCCGCCAGAAGGTGTTCGAGGAAGCGCCGTCACCGGCGCTGAGCCCCGCGCTACGCCAGGCGCTGTGCGAATCCGCGCTGCGCCTGACCGAATCGGTGGGCTATCGCGGCGCCGGCACGCTGGAATACCTGTACGACGAGACCCGCGGCGAGTTCTACTTCATCGAGATGAACACGCGCATCCAGGTCGAACATCCGATCACCGAGGCGATCACCGGCATCGACCTGGTGCGCGAGATGCTGCGCATCGCCGACGGCGAACCGCTGCGCTTGAAGCAATCCGACATCGTCATGCGCGGCGCCGCGATCGAGTGCCGCCTGAACGCCGAAGATCCGGCGCGCAACTTCGCGCCCGGTCCCGGCACCGTGTCGCACGTACGCTGGCCGGCCGGGCCAGGCGTGCGCATCGACTCGATGGTGTATGCCGGCAGCGTGGTGCCGCCCTACTACGATTCGCTGCTGGCCAAGCTGATCGTGTGGGACGAGGGCCGCGACGCCGCGCTGGCGCGCATGGCGCGCGCGCTGGACGAAACCGAATTCGAAGGCGTGCCGTCGACGCTGGCCCTGCATCGCGCCCTGGTGGCCGACGCGGGCGTGCTGGCGGGCGACTATCACACCAACTATCTGGAAAGCTGGATGCAGCGGCGGGAGGGGACCCAATGACGGTGCGCTACACCCATGGCGGCGATGAATTCATCTTCGCCGAGATCAGCGAATCGATGTCGCTGGCCGCGTTCTTCAAGGGCATGGCGATCACGCGTGCGCTGCGCGAACGCGCCGTGCCCGGCGTCACCGAGATCTGCCCGGCCAACGCCTCGTACCAGATCCGCTACGACCCCGAGCAGGTCGCGCCCGAATCCATGCTGGCCATCCTGCGCGAGATCGAGGCCGGCATCGACCTGGACAACCTGCGGCTCGACACCCGCGTCATCGAGGTGCCGGTGCTCTACAACGATCCCTGGACCCACGAGACGCTGATGCGCTTTCGCGAGCGCCACCAGGACCCGGAATCGACCGACCTGGAATACGCCGCGCGCATCAACGGCTTTGCCGATACCGATGCATTCATCGCCGCGCATTCCAGCGCGCCGTGGTTCGTGTCGATGGTCGGCTTCGTGGCCGGGCTGCCGTTCATGTTCCAGATGGTCGAGCGCGAACGCCAGCTCGAAGTGCCCAAGTACCTGCGGCCGCGCACCGACACGCCCAAGCACACGGTGGGACATGGCGGTTGCTTCGCCTGCATCTATTCCGTGCGCGGCGCGGGCGGCTACCAGATGTTTGGCGTGACGCCCGCGCCGATCTTCGAGCCCGCGCAGCGCCAGGCGCACCTGCGCGACTCGATGGTGTTCTTCCGTCCCGGGGACATCGTCAAGTTCAAGCCGATCAGCCGCGCCGAGTACGACGCCGCGGTGGCCGAGGTCGAGGCCGGCACCTTCCAGCTCGACATCCGTCCCGTGTCGTTCTCGCTGTCCGAATTCATGGCGGCGCCCGAACAGTACAACGCCCGCCTTCTGGAGACGCTCCATGTCGCATGACGAACCGCTCATCGAAGTAATCAAGCCCGGGCTGGCGACGTCGGTCCAGGATCGTGGCCGCCAGGGCTACTACCACCTGGGCATTCCGCCCTCGGGCGCGCTGGACCAGTACGCGCTGGCCGCCGCCAATCTGCTGGTGGGCAATCCCGAGGACGCGGCGGTGCTGGAATGCACGCTGATGGGCCCCGAATTGCGCTTCACCCGCGCCGCGGTGATCGCCGTCACCGGCGCCGCCATGACGCCCAAGATCGATGGCCAGGCGCAGGCCTGCAACACCGCGCTGGCGGTGCCGGCCGGCGCCCGGCTGTCGTTCGATTTCGTGCAGGCCGGCGCGCGCGCCTGCCTGGCGATCGCCGGCGGCATCGACGTGCCCGAGGTGCTGGGCAGCCGCTCGACCTACACGCTGGGCGCCATTGGCGGCTTCGACGGCCGCCGCCTGCAGGCCGGCGACCGCCTGCGCGTGGGCGCGCCGCGCCCGGGGACGCGGGTCGGCCGTGCGCTGCCGCCGGAACTCGCCAGCCAATGCCCGAAGGAGCAGGTGCTGCGCGTGGTGCCGGGCCTGTACGACCATCGCCTGATGCCGGAATCGGCCGCCTCGTTCTACGAGGACGCCTGGAGCGTGACCTCGGAGGCCGACCGCATCGGCTACCGCTACAAGAAAGGCCGCGCCCTGAAGTTCCAGCCGCGCGAGCAACCGTTCGGCGCGGGCGCCGATCCGTCCAACATCGTCGACGCCTGCTACCCGATCGGATCGATCCAGGTGCCGGCCGGGGTCGAGCCCATCATCCTGCACCGCGACGCCGTGTCCGGCGGCGGCTACGCCATGATCGGCACCGTGATCAGCGCCGACCTCGACAAGGTCGGCCAGATGCAGCCCAACCAGCAGGCGCGCTTCGAGCGGGTCACGCTGGAGACGGCCTTGCAGGCCCGCAAGGACTACCGCGCCCGCCTCGAGCGGCTGCGCGCCGCCCTGGGCTGATCCGCGCCGCGCTTTCCCCTTGATTGCTGCTTTCCCTCCGGCCCGTTCCGACGGGCCGGACGGGCGCGTTCGCGCCTGTGCATTCGAGTTTCACACGCTGCATGCCGTACCCGTCCGCATTCCGCGGTTCTTCAGCACGTCAGGAGAGCCTCCATGGCCAACCTTGCTTCCAGCTCCACGTCCTCCGACCGGGACACTTCCCTCGCCACCGTGGCCGATGCCGACCGCATGGGCCGATTCCCGCTCACCATGGCCTGGTGGGCCGTGTGCAGCGCAATTTTCTACATCGTGGTCGGCGCCACGCTGGCGCTCAACTACGGCGCCCGCAACGCCATCATCGGCATGGTGCTGTCGGTGATTTCCTATGGCCTGATCAACGCCGTGATCTCGCGCTACGCCATCCGCACCGGCCAATCGGTGGCGCTGTTCTCGCGCGCGGTGTTCGGCACCTCGGGCGCGGCGTTGGCTACCCTGATCTTCTTCGCCACCGCCATCTACTACGCCGTGTTCGAGGGCTCGGTGATGGCGGTCGCCGCGCACCACATGTTCCCGTCCGTGCCCTATTGGGCCTTCGCGCTGCTGGTGGTCGTCTACAGCGTGCTGCTGATCTTCGGCAGCGTGCAGCGCTGGCTCGACAAGTTCAACGGCGTGCTGTTGCCGTTCTACCTGGGCGGCCTGCTGCTGGCCGTGGCGCTGGCCACGCGCGAATACGGCTACAGCGACGCCTGGCTGGCGTTCGGCCCGGCCGGCGGGCCGGTCGCGGGCGGCTGGTGGGATGCCTATGTGTACTACATGGGCGTCTGGATCCTGATGATGTTCACCTTCGACTACGCGCGCTTCGGCCGCCGCGAGGACGCGCGCTACCACGGCCGCTACAACTTCGGCATGCCGTTCTACCTGGTCACCTTCCTGCTCAACGGCGTGGCCGGAATCTACCTGGTTGCGATCATTCCCGGCGACGGCGCCTTGAGCGAGGTGTCGGTGGTGCTGGCGCTGCTCAAGCTGATGGGCCTGGGCGGCCTGTTCTTCGTGTGGGTGACGCAGACCCGCATCAACACCGCCAACTACTACCTGGCCACCATCAACATGCAGGCCTTCTTCGCGCGCTTCGGCCTGGGCCGCTGGCCGAAGGCGGCATGGGCGGTGGTGGTGGGCCTGGTGTCGTACGCGCTGATGCTGTTCGACGTGTTCGCCTATCTGCTGCAGGCGCTGGCCTACCAGGGCATCTTCGTGGTGGCGTGGGTCGCGGTGGCGCTGGTGCACATCCTGGCGGTGGGCGAGACCGCGCCGGCGCCGGGCGGCGGCAGCGCCTACAACCGGCGCGGGCTGGGCGCCTGGTTCGCGGGCGCGGCCAGCGGGCTGGTGCTGATGCACATGAGCGGCCTGGCCGCGAGCTTCGCCGCGCCGGCCAGTTTCGTGGTGGCGGCCGCGACCTACTGGCTGGGACAGGCGGCGGTATCGGGCCCGCGCATGCAGCGCGGCGGTGCCTAGGGCGTACCGCGTTCAAAGGCGCGTGGCCCCGGGTCGTCGGCGACCCGGCGCGACAAGAAGCAAAACGGCCGGCTCCCGCAAGGAAGCCGGCCATTGCCGTCTGGCGGGCGCCGGTCAGCGCGGCAGTTCGGAACTGCCCATCAGGTAGGCATCGACCGAGCGGGCGCACTGGCGGCCTTCGCGGATGGCCCAGACCACCAGCGACTGGCCGCGGCGCATGTCGCCGGCGGTGAAGACCTTTTCAACGTTGGTGCGGTAGTCGTCGGTGTTGGCGCGCACGTTGCCGCGCGCGTCGCGGTCCACGCCGAAGGCGTCCAGCACGGTCTGCACCGGCGACACGAAGCCCATGGCCAGCAGCACCAGGTCGGCCTTGATCTCGAATTCCGAGCCTTCGACCTCACGCATTTTCATCTGGCCCGTCGACTCGTCCTTGAACCACTCGACACGCGAGCCGACCAGTTTTTCGACCTTGCCGTTGCTGCCCTTGAGCAGCTTGGTGGTCACCGACCAGTCGCGTTGGCAGCCTTCCTCGTGCGAGGACGAGGTGCGCATCTTCAGCGGCCAGTAGGGCCAGGTCATGGCCTTGTTCTCGGACTCGGGCGGCTGCGGCAGCAGCTCGAACTGCGTGACCGAGGCGGCGCCGTGGCGGTTGCTGGTGCCCACGCAGTCGGAACCGGTGTCGCCGCCGCCGATCACCACCACGTGCTTGCCCTTGGCCAGCGTCTGGTTGGTCAGGCGGTCGCCGGCCACGGCCTTGTTCTGCTGGCGCAGGAAGTCCATGGCGAAGTACACGCCCGACAGCTCGCGGCCCGGCACCGGCAGGTCGCGCGGGGTTTCCGAGCCGCCGCTCATCACCACGGCGTCGAATTCGGCCAGCAGCGATTCCGGCGTGCGCACGGTCAGGCCGTCGGCCACCGGGTCGGACGGGTTGCCGATGTAGGTCGAGGGCGCGAACTCCACGCCTTCGGCTTCCATCTGGGAAATGCGGCGGTCGATCTGGTGCTTTTCCAGCTTGAAGTCGGGAATGCCGTAGCGCAGCAGGCCGCCGATGCGGTCGCTCTTCTCGAACAGCGTGACCGAGTGACCCGCGCGCGCCAACTGCTGCGAGCAGGCCAGGCCGGCCGGGCCGGAGCCCACCACGGCGACCTTCTTGCCGGTCTTGCGCGCCGGCACTTGCGGCGCGACCCAGCCCTCGGCCCAGCCCTTGTCGATGATGGCGTGCTCGATGGACTTGATGCCCACGGCGTCGCTGTTGATGTTCAAGGTACAGGCGGCCTCGCACGGCGCCGGGCAGATGCGGCCGGTGAATTCCGGGAAGTTGTTGGTGGAATGCAGCACATCCAGCGCGCGGCGCCAGTCCTGCTTGTACACCAGGTCATTCCAGTCGGGGATGATGTTGTTGACCGGGCACCCGTTGTTGCAGAACGGGATGCCGCAGTCCATGCAGCGCGCCGCCTGCTGCTTGGCCTGGTCGTCGGTCAGGTGCAGCACGAATTCGCGCCAGTTCTTCAGCCGCTTCTGCGGGGCCTCGGAGGCCTCCTGCAGGCGCTGGTATTCCATAAAGCCGGTAATCTTTCCCATGGTATCCCTCACGCAGCCAGTTGTTGCGGGTTGGCTGCACGCCACATTTCACCCAATGCGCGGCGGTAGTCCGTCGGCATGACCTTTACGAATTTGCCGCGCGAGGCTTCCCAGTCGCCCAGGATCTCGCGGGCGCGGAAGCTGCCGGTGTAGCGGAAGTGGTCTTCCACCAGGCGGCGCAGGATGGCTTCATCCGTTTCGCGTTCGCCGCCGCGCTGCGCGCTGTGCCAGACGTCGATGTTGTTCTGGGCCTGCTGCTCGGCATGCGGCAGCACGGCTTCCAGTTCGACCATCGACAGGTTGGCGCGATGCTTGAGCGTGCGCTCCGGATCCCACACGTACGCCACGCCGCCCGACATGCCGGCGGCGAAGTTGCGGCCGGTGGCGCCCAGCACCACCACGGTGCCGCCCGTCATGTATTCGCAGCCGTGGTCGCCGGTGCCTTCCACGACCGTGGCGGCGCCCGAGTTGCGCACCGCGAAGCGTTCGCCGGCCACGCCGTTGAAGAAGGCTTCGCCGGCCAGCGCGCCGTACAGGACGGTGTTGCCGGCGATGATGTGGTCGGGGCCGAAGCCGCGGAAGTCATTGGGCGAGCGCACGATGATGCGGCCGCCCGACAGGCCCTTGCCGACGTAGTCGTTGCCTTCGCCCACCAGGTCCATGGTGATGCCATGGGCCAGGAAGGCGCCGAAGCTCTGGCCGGCGGTGCCGTTGCACTGGATGTGGATGGTGTCGTCCGGCAGGCCGTCGTGGCCGTAGCGCGCCGCCACCGCGCCGGACAGCATGGCGCCGATGGTGCGGTTGCGGTTGCGCACCGGCACGATGAACGAGACCTTCTCGCCGCGCTCCAGCGCCGGCTTGCTGCGCTCGATCAGCTGGTGGTCCAGCGCGCCGGCCAGGCCGTGGTCCTGCTCTTCGGTCTGGCGCACGTCGGCGTCGGATTGGGTCTGGTGGAACACGCGGGCGAAGTCCAGGCCCTGCGCCTTCCAGTGCTCGACACCCGAGCGCATGTCCAGCAGGTCGGCGCGGCCGATCAGGTCGTCGAACTTGCGGATGCCCAGCTGGGCCATGATCTCGCGCACTTCCTCGGCGATGAAGAAGAAGAAGTTGACGACGTGCTCGGGTTTGCCCTGGAACTTCTTGCGCAGCTCCGGATCCTGCGTGGCCACGCCCACCGGGCAGGTGTTCAGGTGGCACTTGCGCATCATGATGCAGCCTTCCACGACCAGCGGAGCCGTGGCGAAGCCGAATTCATCGGCGCCCAGCAGCGCGCCGATGACGACGTCGCGGCCGGTCTTCATCTGGCCGTCGGCCTGCACGCGGATGCGGCTGCGCAGGCGATTCAGGACCAGCGTCTGCTGGGTTTCGGCCAGGCCGAGTTCCCACGGCGTGCCGACGTGCTTGATGGACGACACCGGCGAGGCGCCCGTGCCGCCGTCATGGCCGGCGATCACGACGTGGTCGGCCTTGGCCTTGGCCACGCCGGCGGCGACCGTGCCGACGCCGACTTCCGACACCAGCTTGACCGAGATCGAGGCCTTGGTGTTGACGTTCTTCAGGTCGTGGATCAGCTGCGCCAGGTCCTCGATCGAGTAGATGTCGTGGTGCGGCGGCGGCGAGATCAGGCCCACGCCCGGCACCGAGTAGCGCAGCTTGGCGATGTACTCGGACACCTTGTGGCCGGGCAGCTGGCCGCCTTCGCCGGGCTTGGCGCCCTGCGCCATCTTGATCTGGATCTGGTCGGCCGATGACAGGTACTCGGCGGTGACGCCGAAGCGGCCGGAGGCGACCTGCTTGATCTTCGAACGCAGCGAATCGCCCTTCTTGAGCGCGACGTCGGCTTCGATGCGGTCGGAGCCGAGCAGCGAGGCCAGCGTGTCGCCGTCCTTGATGGTGCTCTTGCCCTGGCGCATTTCGGCGCGATAGCGCAGCTCGTCCTCGCCGCCTTCGCCGGTGTTGGACTTGCCGCCGATGCGGTTCATGGCCACGGCCAGCACCGAGTGGGCCTCGGTGGAGATCGAGCCGAGCGACATGGCGCCGGTGGCGAAGCGCTTGACGATTTCCTTGGCCGGCTCGACGTCATCGAGCGGAATGGCGCGCGACGGGTCGAAGCGGAACTCGAACAGGCCGCGCAGCGTCATGTGGCGGCGGCTCTGGTCGTTGATGATCTGCGCGTATTCCTTGTACGTGCGGTAGTTGTTGGCGCGCGAGGCGTGCTGCAGCTTGGCGATGGAATCGGGCGTCCACATGTGCTCTTCGCCGCGCACGCGATAGGCGTACTCGCCGCCCGCGTCGAGGTCGTTGGCCAGGACCGGATCGGTGCTGAACGCGGCCCGGTGCTGGCGCAGCGCCTCTTCGGCCACCTGGAAGATGCCGATGCCTTCGATGTTGGAGGCGGTGCCGGTGAAGTACTTGTTCACCAGGCTGCTCTGCAGGCCCACGGCTTCGAAGATCTGGGCGCCGGTGTAGGACATGTAGGTGGAGATGCCCATCTTGGACATCACCTTGTTCAGGCCCTTGCCGATTGCCTTGATGAAGTTCTTGACGGCCTTTTCCGGGTCGCTCATCTTGCCCAGCGATTCCAGCGCCAGGTAGGGATGGATGGCTTCGGCGCCGTAGCCGCCCAGCAGCGCGAAGTGATGCACTTCGCGGGCCGAGCCGGTTTCCACCACCAGGCCGGTGTTGGTGCGCAGGCCGGCGCGGATCAGGTGCTGGTGCACCGCCGAGGTGGCCAGCAGGGCGGGGATGGCCACGCGTTCGCTGTCGACCAGGCGGTCCGACACGATCAGGATGTTGTAGCCGCTCTGCACCGCGTCCACGGCGCGCGCGCACAGCGCGGCCACGCGGGCTTCGATGCCCTCGGGACCCCAGGCGGCCGGGTAGGTGATGTCCAGCTCGAAGCTGCGGAACTTCTTGCCGGTGACCTGCTCGATGTCGCGGATCTGCGCCATGGCGGCGAAGTCCAGCACCGGCTGCGACACTTCCAGGCGCAGCGGCGGATTGACGTTGTTGATGTCCAGCAGATTGGGCTTGGGGCCGATGAACGACACCAGCGACATCACCATCTGCTCGCGGATCGGGTCGATCGGCGGGTTGGTGACCTGGGCGAACAGCTGGCGGAAATAGTTGTAGAACGGCTTGGCGCGGTCGGACAGCACGGCCAGCGGGGCGTCGTTGCCCATCGAGCCGATCACTTCCTCGCCGGTCGAGGCCATGGGCTCGAGGATGAACTTGTAGTCTTCCTGGGTCCAGCCGAAGGCCTGCTGGCGATCCAGCAGCGACACCGACGATTGCGCCGGCACGCCGGCCTGGCGCGGGGCCGGCAGCGATTCCAGCTTGATCTGCAGCCGCTCGATCCACTGGCGGTACGGACGGCTGTTGGCCAGTTGCAGCTTGATCTCGGCGTCGTCGATGATGCGACCTTGCTCCAGGTCGATCAGGAACATCTTGCCCGGCTGCAGGCGCCACTTCTTGATGATGCGGTTTTCCGGGATCGACAGGGTGCCGGCTTCCGAGGCCAGGATGACCATATCGTCGTCGGTCACCAGGTAGCGCGCCGGGCGCAGGCCGTTGCGGTCGAGCGTGGCGCCGATCTGGCGGCCGTCGGTGAAGGCGACCGCGGCGGGGCCGTCCCACGGCTCCATCATGGCGGCGTGGTACTCATAGAAAGCGCGGCGGCTTTCGTCCATCTGCGTGTGCTGTTCCCAGGCTTCCGGGATCATCATCATCATGGCGTGGGCCAGCGAGTAACCCGAGTTCACCAGCAGTTCCAGGCAGTTGTCGAACGTGGCGGTGTCCGACTGGCCTTCGTAGACGATGGGGTAGAGCTTTTTCAGGTCGTCGCCCAGCACGGCCGACTGCATCATGCCTTCGCGGGCGCGCAGCCAGTTGAAGTTGCCCTTGACCGTGTTGATTTCGCCGTTGTGGGCGATCATGCGGTAGGGGTGGGCCAGCGGCCAGGCGGGGAAGGTGTTGGTCGAGAAGCGTTGGTGCACCAGCGCCAGCGCCGACACGGTGCGCGGGTCGGCCAGGTCGCGGTAGTAGCGGCCGACCTGGTCGGCCAGCAGCAGGCCCTTGTAGACCACGGTGCGCACCGAGGCCGAGGGCACGAAATATTCCTTGCCATGCGCCAGGTGCATGTTCTGGATGGCGTGGCTGGCGGTCTTGCGGATCACGTACAGCTTGCGTTCCAGCGCGTCGGGCACCATCACGTCGGCGCCGCGGCCGATGAACAACTGGCGGATCACGGGTTCGCAGTCGCGCACGGTGGGCGACATCGGCATGTCGACGTCCACGGGCACGTTGCGCCAGCCCAGCACGACCTGGCCTTCGGCGCGCACCGAGCGCTCCAGTTCCTGTTCGCAGGCCAGGCGCGAGGCGGTTTCCTTGGGCAGGAACACCATGGCCACGCCGTATTCGCCGGGCGGCGGCAGGGTGATGCCATGCTGGGCGAACTCGTCGCGGTAGAGCGTGTCGGGAATCTGGATCAGGATGCCGGCGCCGTCGCCCATCAGCTTGTCCGCGCCCACCGCGCCGCGGTGATCGAGGTTCTCCAGGATCTTCAGGCCCTGCTGGATGATGGCGTGGCTTTTCTTGCCCTTGATGTGCGCCACGAAGCCCACGCCACAGGCGTCATGTTCGTTCTTGGGGTGGTACAGGCCCTGGGCGGGCGGCAGACCGATGCGGCTGGCATCGATCGGGGTCGCCTTGGGGGTGGGACAGGAATCGTTCGGGGTGGTGTGGGGCATGGCGCGCTCCGCAGTAAAGACTGCGTTCCAATGTTGCAGTGCAGGAACGGACAATACCCCCGTGCGTAGTAGGGTGCAATAAGAATATAAGGGGTGTGACCCTAATTAAAGCAATGCACCGTCGTAGAGCATTAATATGGTGACACATAAAGAGGCGCGTCAAACAAGGCTTCCCAGGGTGCACCTTTCGCAAGGGGTGGCGCCAGGGTGGATTATCCCCTGTTTCCGCGATGGTACGTCCCTGTTTATTGTGATGTTTTTTGGCCGCGCACTGACCGGTGGCGAGCAAGCGCAGGCCGCCGTCGGTCGGTGCGTCCCGAAACGGCCATGAAAAAGCGCCCGAAGGCGCTGTGTCAGGAAGTGGAACCGCCGCCGTTGCCGGAACCCGGTCCGTGGCCGGTGGGAGCCGGCGGCGAGGCCGGTGGCGTGGCCGCGGCCGGGTCGGCATCGACGGCGGCCGGCGCGGCCGGCTTCTTGCGCGGGCGTCCGCGCTGGCCTGGCGCCACGCGGCGGCTGGCGGTATGCGCCAGGCTGGCGATGAAACTCGGGCCGCCCAGCGCCCATTGGCCGGAGACCGCCTGGTCGATGCGCTGGGTTTCCTCGCGCGACAGGCCGTCCTGCAGACGTTTGCGGTAATTGGCCTGGCGGTCGAACGGCGTGTTGCCGCAGGCCCAGTAGTCGGCGTGATCGGACTGCCACTGCGCCGGGGCGGCGGTGGTGTTGCCGGTATGGCTGGAAGCCGACGACCACGGCCAGGAATCGGGATCTTGCGAGGCGCCGCTGCGCACCGGATAGGTTTCCAGCCACACCAGCGCCGGCAGCACCCAGGCGCCGGGCTCGAGCAGGGCCGAGCGGTAGCGGCCGGCGAACACCCGGCCGCCGCGCAGGCGCGCGGCCAGGTTGCGGCCCAGCGTCTGCATCAGGCGCGGCAGGCCTTCCTCGTCGGCGGGCGTGGCCAGCAGCAGGATGCGATCGTTGGCAAGCAGCCAGCCGTGCACCGACACACGATGACGCTGGGCGGATTCGCCCAGCCACGCGGCAAGCTGGTTGAGGATATCGGCCGGGGCGGGCTGGGACGGCGCCGCCAATGGCTGAATGAAGTTGGCCTGCACCAGTTGGGGCAGCCCAGGGGCGTACAGACGGGGCAGACGGGCCATAGTGTCAGGGCTTGCGCTTCCAGAAGAACGGGTTGTCTTCTCTCACGTATATAAATAGTGCCACGGTGGTCGCCGGTCAAGTCCCGCGATCACAATATGGGCACGGAATCGATACTTTTTGTGGAAAGGACTCCGTGTTTCGGGCAGGTTAACATTCGGCGACGGATCGTCGTACCGTGGATATACCCTAATCCCGCCCGAATTTTGTTCAGCCTCAGACCCGGAGACCGCTGCCATGCCCGCCGCCCTGGAACTCATTTCCCAGCATCGCTGTTTTGGCGGTTCGCAGCGCTATTACCGCCATGAGTCGGCCGAGATCGGCCTGCCGATGCGTTTTTCCGTCTTCGTCCCGCCCCAGGCCGAGCAGGGGCCGGTGCCGGTGCTGTTCTACCTGGCCGGCCTGACCTGCACCGAGGAAACCTTCATGATCAAGGCCGGCGCCCAGCGCCTGGCCGCCGAGCTGGGCGTGATGCTGGTGGCACCGGATACCAGCCCGCGGGGCGCCAACGTGCCCGGCGAGGACGAAAGCTGGGACCTGGGCACCGGCGCCGGCTTCTATCTGGACGCCACCACCGGCCCCTGGCGCGCCCATTACCGCATGGACAGCTACGTGACGCGTGAATTGCACGCCATCGTCACCAGCGCGCTGCCCGGCGACGCCGCGCGCGTCGGCATCTTCGGGCACTCGATGGGCGGCCATGGCGCCCTGGTGCTGGCGCTGCGCAACCCTGGTCAGTTCCGTTCGGTCTCGGCCTTTGCCCCGATCGCGGCGCCCAGCCTGTGCCCCTGGGGCAAGAAGGCGTTCGGCGCCTACCTGGGCGAGAATCCCGACGACTGGGCCGCCTACGATGCCTCGGCGCTGATGCGCGGCTTGCGCCAGCCGTTTCCCGCGGGCATCCTGATCGATCAGGGCACGGCCGACCAGTTCCTGGCCGAGCAGTTGTATCCCGAGGTATTCGAGGCCGCCTGCGCCACCGCCGGGCAGCCGCTGGAACTGCGCCGCCAGGAAGGTTACGACCACGGCTATTACTTCATCTCCACGTTCATCGAGGATCACATCCGGTTTCACGTCGAGCGGCTTGGAAAACCGGCGGCCTGACGCCCCGCTTCTATACTGGGCGGCCTGCCGAGACAGGCCCGGGGCGCCCGGCATCCGACGCCCGGCCGCGGCGCTCTATGCATAGGATCGCCTGATTTGATCAACGGAATCGCTCCCTTCGTCTGGATCCTGCTGGCCGCGGTGGTCCTTTTCCTGCCGGGCATGGCGATGCTGCTGGGCCGGGGCGGTCCGCGCGATGAGCGCGGCCGGCGCGCCTTCCAGTTCCGGCCCGTGCGCCGCCTGTTTGGCCTGATGCTGCTGTTGCTGGGTGGCGTCTCGGGGCTGCTGGCCCTGTCGCTGGTGCAGTTCTTCCGCCTGACCACCGACGAGCCGGTGGCGCGCATCGAGGTGCGCCAGCAGGCCGAGGGCCAGTTCCAGGTCAGCGCCACCGCGCCGGGCGTGGGCGCCAAGCGGTATGTGCTCTATGGCGACCAGTGGCAGATCGACGCCCGCGTGGTGCGCTGGAAACTGCCGGCGCTGATAGCTGGCCTGCCGCCGTTGTATCGCCTGGAACGCTTGTCCGGCCGATACAGCGATGCGGCGCGCGAGGCCTCGGCCACCCGCTCGGTCCACGCCCTGGACGACTGGCCTGCGCCGGACCTGGGTTC
The DNA here is from genome assembly GCF_001457475.1 of Achromobacter xylosoxidans. Classification (NCBI taxonomy): domain Bacteria; kingdom Pseudomonadati; phylum Pseudomonadota; class Betaproteobacteria; order Burkholderiales; family Alcaligenaceae; genus Achromobacter; species Achromobacter xylosoxidans. Next base: position 231,393 of record NZ_LN831029.1, read on the forward strand.
GCTCAAGCAGAGCTTCCCGAACTGGTTTCCCTTCGTCGATGTCCAATTCGGCAGCGCGGCCTACATGCCGTTGTTCGACGGCGCCACCTACCAGGTCTACATGGATCCGCGCGGCGCCTTGTTCGTGCGGCCGGACGGCGAGGCCACCGCCGCCGGCTTGAAGCGCCTGGGCTGGTAGGCGTCCGGCCCGCCGGTCGCGACGCGCGCCCCGGCCCCCATGACACAAAGCCGGCCGCCGCCGGGGGCAAGACAGGCAAATTAAAATTGGGGACGCCCTATAAAAGGGAAACTTTGACGCGCCGCAATAGTCGAATTAGCACTCCCTTTACTAGAGTGCTAACATCGAATCCATGTCTTTACCCCTTTGCATTCCGGAGACCGCCGCAATGAAGCAACCCAGTACCTCGTTGGCCACGTCCGGCAACGCCCTGGCGTTGGCCATCGCCAATCCGGGCGCACTCGGCACGATCGATGCCTACATCTCGGCCGTGAACCGCCTGCCGGTCCTGTCGGCCGAACGCGAAACCGAACTCGGCCGTCGCCTGCGCGACAGCGAAGACCTGGGCGCCGCGCGCGAGCTGGTGCTGTCGCACCTGCGCCTGGTGGTGTCGGTGGCGCGCCAGTACCTGGGTTATGGCTTGCCCCACGCCGACCTGATCCAGGAAGGCAATGTCGGCCTGATGAAGGCCGTCAAGCGTTTCGACCCCGAGCGCGGCGTGCGCCTGGTGTCGTTCGCCGTGCACTGGATCAAGGCCGAGATCCACGAATACATCATCCGCAACTGGCGCCTGGTAAAGGTGGCCACCACCAAGGCCCAGCGCAAGCTGTTCTTCAACCTGCGCAGCATGCGCCCGGACGGACAGACGCTGGATCCCGAGCAGGTCGATCACATCGCCCGCGAACTGAACGTGCGCCGCGAAGACGTCAGCGAAATGGAAGTGCGCCTGTCGGGCCGCGACATGTCGCTCGAGAACCAGGACGACGATGACGACAGCTACGCGCCCATCGCCTACCTGTCCGACGAGGGCCGCCAGGAGCCGACCCGCGTGCTGGAACGCGCCGCCCGCGACCAGTTGCAGAGCTCGGGGCTGTCCAGCGCGCTGGAAGCGCTGGATCCGCGTTCGCGTCGCATCGTCGAAGCCCGCTGGCTGCAGGACGACGGCGGCGCCACGTTGCACGAACTGGCGCAGGAATTCGGCGTGTCGGCCGAACGCATCCGCCAGATCGAGGCCGCGGCGTTGAAGAAGATGCGCGGCAACCTGGCTGCCTGATTGCTGCCTGCTTCCCGCCGTACCCATGCAAAGGGCCGCGATTCGCGGCCCTTTTGCTTTGCGTCGACGGCCGTGCGCGCCGGCGGGAGGGGGGCGCCGCGGCGATGGTCGCGGCGCACCAATAAATTGATACAAATTCGCTGCGAAATAACGGGCGATTTCAGAAACTTAATGAAGCTCGCCCCGCCTAACTTCACGTAGACCGCGAACTTTGGTTGGCAGTCTTGTCATCCGTCTCGGCTTCTCCTCTTTCCCCTCCCCTATGAGACGGATGCTTGCGGGGCACCACGCATATGGTGCCCCGTTTTTTATTGCGCGCGCCAAACGCGTGACGTAGCAGGCGGCCGCGCTGCCAAAGCGTTGTGGGGTTGTCAGGCCGCCGGCTCTCAGGCCGCCCGCGCGCTGTCCGGACCGGGCTGGGCGCCCGTGTGCCACAGCGCGTCCTGCACGCGCCGCACGCCGGTGGCCATGGAGCCGTCCTGGTAGAGCTTGATCCAGCGGTAGCCGGGCGCGAGGTTGTCGACCACGTGCTTGCCATCGCGGATGCTGAACTGGAAGCAGGTGGAAGGCGTGGCCAGCATGCGCAGGTTGTGGCGGCGGCGGTCGAACTCGTGATGCACGTGGCCCCACAGCAGTACCCGCACCTGCGGCCAGCGCGTCAGCAACTTGAACAGCCCCTGGGGATTGTCGATCATCATCGAGTCGTGCCAGTGGTTGTCGATCTGCATCGGGTTGTGGTGCATGGCCAGCAGTGTGTGGCGCCCGGGCGCCTCGGCCAGCGCGGCCTCCAGCAGATCCAGTTGGCTGTCGGGCAGGTGGCCGGCGTTCGAGCCCGGCACGGTGGTGTCCAGCGAGATCACGCGCCATGCGCCGACGTCGGTCACCGGCGTCGACCATTCGGGCAGTTCCTGGCGCAGCGCGGATGGCAGGTCGTGGTTGCCGGGCAGGCAACGGATGCGGGCGCCGTCCAGCGCCGGGGCGGCGCCGAGCATGGCGGCCAGGCGTCGATAGGCGGCGGGCTCGCCGTCCTGGGACAAATCGCCGGTGGCCAGCAGCAGGTCGGGGCGTTTGCCGTCGGCCTCGATCTGCCGCAGCACGGCGCGCAGGCTGGCGTCGGTATTGACGCCAAGCATCACGGTTTCCGGCTCGCCGAAAAGATGGCAATCCGTCAATTGGACCAGCATGGCGGGCGCGTCATTGCGCCGTGCCAGGGAGTGGACGCGTACCAAGTACGGCTCCTGCGAAGTTTCTGCACGGCCCCTACCTTACCGAAAAAACACGCCCGGGCGCGTATCGCCCGCGCCGGCCAGGGTAACGAAACGTGCGGCCGAACGATCTGTTCGCCGGAATCGACAGGAAAACCCGCTATTCTTGTGAAACTTCTCACAAGCTTCACGATCGGAACGCGGCGCTATCCATGGATGTAGGTTTTCTCGTATTCGGCCTGGCCGGGCTGTTGACCCTGGTGTGCTTCATGCCGCCGCTGGCCGGGCGCCTCAAGCTGCCCTATTCGGTGCTGCTGGCAATCGTCGGCTGCCTGCTGGGCATCATCGTGCACGTCCATGGCTGGGCGCCGAGCTGGATCGGCGACTTCCTGGATTCGCTGGAACGCTTCGAGATTTCCTCCGAGACTTTCCTGATGGTGTTCCTGCCGGTGCTGCTGTTCGAGACTGCCCTGTCGATGAACGTGCGGCGCCTGATGGACGATATCGGCCCGATCCTGATGATGGCGATCGTGGCGGTGGTGGTGTGTACCGTGGTGGTGGGCGTGACGCTGGACGCGATCTCGCCCTATGGCCTGGTGGTGTGCCTGCTGCTGGGGGCCATCGTGGCGACCACCGATCCGGTGGCGGTGGTGGGCATCTTCCGCGAAGTGGGCGCGCCCAAGCGCCTGACCACGCTGGTGGAAGGCGAAAGCCTGTTCAACGACGCCGCGTCCATTGCCTTGTACTCGGTGCTGCTGGCCGTGCTGGGCGGGCACGGCGAGCTGACCGCCAGCGGCATCTTCAATGACTTCATCGTGCACTTCATCGGTGGCGGCATCGCCGGTTTCGCCATGGGGCGCCTGGCCTGTTTCCTGTTTGCCTGGCTGCGCGGCTTTCCCACGGCCGAGATCACGCTGACGCTGACGCTGGCCTACCTGTCCTTCTTCATCTCCGAACATTACCTGAACGTGTCGGGCGTGGTCGCCACGGTGATCGCCGGCCTGGTGGTGGGGTCGACCGGCCGCACCCGCATGTCGCCGACGACCTTCGAATACCTGTCGAGCGCGTGGGAACAATTCGGCTTCTGGGCCAATTCCCTCATCTTCCTGTTCGCCGCCATGCTGATTCCCAAGCTGATGGCGGCGGCCGACTGGCAGGAACTGGTGCTGGTGGCGGTGGTGTTCGTGGCGACGCTGGTGGCGCGGGCCATCGTGGTGTTCGGCCTGCTGCCGTTGCTGGGGCTGACCAAACTGGGCACCAAGGTCAGCAATCCCTATAAGGTGGTGATGCTGTGGGGCGGACTGCGCGGCGCGGTGTCGCTGGCCCTGGCCCTGGCCGTGACCGAGCAGACCGGCGTGCCCGAGGAGGCGCGCCAGTTCATCGCCGTGGCCACCACCGGTTTCGTGCTGTTGACGCTGTTCGTCAACGGCATCAGCCTGCGGCCGCTGATCCGCATGCTGGGACTGAACCAGCTGTCGCCGGTCGAGCGCACCATCCGCAACCAGGCGCTGGCGGTGGCGTTGGAGGACCTGCAGGGCAAGACCGACGAGGTTGCCAAGACCGAGCATATCGGCACGGAAGTGCGCGACCGCATCCGCGCCGTGTTCGACGCCAGCCTGACCAGCGTGCACGACGGCCAGGTCAGCCAGATGAGCGACGAGCAGCGGGTGGCGGTGGGCCTGGCGATCGTGGCGCAGCGCGAGGAGGAAATGTTCTTCGACATCCTCAAGGCGCAGATCGTCGACTGGCGCATGGCCGAAACGCTGCTGGCGCGGGCCGAACGGCTGGAGGACGCGATCCGCATGGGCGGGGTGCCGGGCTTCGAGCGCGCCATCATCGCCGACGTGCGCTATTCCACCGGTTTCCGGCTGGCCCTGCGGCTGCACTACCTGTTCGGCTTCCAGGGCTGGCTGGCGCGCGAGCTGGGCCAGCGTTTCGCCAATCTCATGAGCAAGCGGTCGGTGGCGCAGCGGCTGATCATGTTCGCGCGCGAGCAGATCACGCCGCTGCTGGGCGAGACCGCCACGCAGCGCATCGTGGCGCTGCACCAGCGCCGCCTGGACCTGATAGAGAACGCCATGCAGGCGCTGAACCTGCAATACCCGTCGTACGCGCAATGGCTGCAGGAAAGCTATCTGGGCCGGGTGGCGCGCGAACTGGAACGGATCCGCTATCGCGACATGCTGGAGCAGTTCCTGATCAGCGGCGAGGTCTATGCCGACCTGATGGCGCAATTGAAGAGCCGCTGGGCGCACATCGATACGCACCCGCCGCTGGACATCGAAATGAGCGCGGCCGACCTGATCAAGCGCGTGCCGTTGTTCGAGGGGCTGTCGGCCGATTCGCTGCGCGCGATCAGCAAGCTGCTCAAGCCGCGCCTGTCGCTGCCCGACCAGCGGGTGCTGACCAAGGGCCGGCATGGCGAGGAGATGTGCTTCGTGGCGTCGGGGGCGGTGGCGGTGCACCTGCCGGACAACACCATGATCGAACTGGGCAGCGGCGAGTTCTTCGGCGAACTTGGCCTGCTGGGTGAGCAGCAGATCGCGCCCGAGGTGACGTCACTGGGCTACAGCAAGCTGCTGATGCTGTCGTCGCGCGATTTCCATGCCCTGCTGGCGCGTGACGAGCACCTGCGCGAACGCATCCAGGTGGTGGCCAAGCAGCGCCTGCGCGCCATCGAGGTCTGGAAGCAGTTCTCGCAGGCCAACGCGACGGCGGCTCCCGCGCCCGCGCAGGCGCCCGTGCCTTCGCCGGCCCAGGCTGCGGCGGCGGCCGAAGCTGCCGGGGTGGCTGCCGGCGACGAACTCGACGCGCGCGCGGTGCAGGCGCTGCGGGCGGCCGAGCCGGGCGCGCCGGCCGCGCCCACGGCTACGCCGGTGGCGCCGCAACAGGTGGAGACGCGCCGGGTCGAAAACCCGCCGGTCGAAACGGATGAAATCCAGGCGCGTGAATCGGGCGCGGCGCCGGGCGGCGCCAGCGCCTGACCCCCAGCCCGCGTCGCCGGCTCAGATCTCGCCGGCGGCGCGGCGCTGCATGATGTCTTCGATGATCACCAGCGCGGCTTCCAACGTGAATTCGCCCTCCGCCACGCGGCGGACCACCGTGTCGACGTCGGCCGCGGCAATTTCCATCACTTCTCCGTCACGGTTGGCGGGCCTGGCGTCGGCCGCCAGCACACAGGTGCTGGTGAGCACGTCCTCGACCTGGTAGCCCTCGGGCAGGCGGCGATGGATGCGCAGGATGGTGCGTAGCGGCGAGCGCCGCGTCAGGTCGGGCGCGTCCAGCCCGGCTTCTTCGCCGCATTCGCGCACCAGCGCCGATTCAAGCGGTTCGCCGCTGCCGGCCAGGCCGCCAACCAGGGTGTCCCACATGCCGGGGTCGGTGGACTTGCTGAGCGCGCGGCGGGCGATCCAGATGCGGCCATCCGGGGTCCAGGCGTTCAGGTGCACCGCCTTGGTCAACAGACCCAGCGGCCGCACCGCCGCGCGTTCGATCACGCCCAGCGCAATGTCGCCGTCCAGGACGTCGAGCAATTCATCGCGCCAGCCCCTCAGGCAGTTGGCTTGGCGCAACAGTTGCGCGGTCTGTTCGAGCACGCCATCGAGCGCCGGGCCGGGGGCAACGCCGCGCCGATGCGCAGCGCGTCGGTATCCACGTCGATGTGCGCGGCTCCCTGGAGGGCGTCACAGGCGGCATGCGTGGCCCAGCCGCAGCGTCGTCCCGCTATATAGAGAGCGTGCGCGCCCGCGGGGGCGGGCTCCTGGGCGCGAGCGCGCAAGGCGGCATACAGATCGGACAGCTGCTTGGGCATTGGGAGGCCGTTGTGATGGGACTGCCGGGATTTTATGCCACCCGGTTTATCCGGCGCGTCAAGGGGGCGCGGGCAGATGGGGGCGGGCCGCATGAATTCAAGGGCACAAACTTACATCTGTTTGCGCGTCCGCTATAATCCGCCAGTTTCTTTGTGATTTCGAGTGGGAATGCGGGGGCCGCTCTATCTCCCCCTGCCTAGCCCTGCCATCTAATAATTGCGCGTAGTCCTGTTGCAGTGACATCCGTGCCACTAGGCGACAAGGGCCTTCGCGCCGTGTTTCGAGGTAAGCATGAAGAAGTGGAGAGGGATACTGGGCGCTTGTGCGCTGCTGATTGGCAGCGCGGCCATCGCTCAGGTGCAAGACATGCCCGGCGGCCCGAAGGTCAATCAGCTGAACCTGCATGAAGGCGTCACACAGATCACGCGTGATGTCATGTGGCTGCACTGGCTGCTGCTCACGATCTGTATTGTGATTTTCGTGGGCGTCTTCGGAGTGATGTTCTACTCCATCTGGGCGCACCGGAAATCCCGCGGACACAAGGCCGCGACCTTCCACGAACACCTCGGCGTGGAAGTGGCCTGGACGGTCATCCCCTTCATCATCGTCATCGCCATGGCGCTGCCGGCCACCAAGACGGTCGTGGCCATGAAAGACACTTCCAGCGCGGACCTGACCATCAAGGTCACCGGCTATCAATGGAAGTGGGGCTACGAGTATCTCGACGGCCCCGCCGCCGGCGTCAAATTCCTCTCCACCCTGTCGACCCCGCGCGCCCAGATCGAAGGCCGCGAGGCCAAGGGCCAGTTCTACCTGATGGAAACGGACAACCACATGGTGGTGCCCGTGGACAAGAAGGTACGCGTCGTCCTGACCGCCGCCGACGTCATCCACTCGTGGATGATTCCCGACTTCGGCGTCAAGCAGGATGCGATCCCCGGTTTCCTGCGCGACGCCTGGTTCCGCGCCGAAAAACCCGGTATCTACCGTGGCCAGTGCGCCGAATTGTGCGGCAAGGACCACGCCTTCATGCCCATCGTCGTGGAAGTCCTGGCGCAAGCGGACTACGATAAGTGGGTTGAAGACCAAAAGAAGAGGATGGCGGCAAACGCCGACGATCCCAATAAAGAGTGGACGGAAGCCGAACTGGTTGCCCGTGGCGAGAAGGTCTTCGCCGCCAATTGCGTGGCCTGTCACCAGGCCAACGGCAAGGGCATCCCGGGCAGCTTCCCGGCCCTCGATGGAGACAAGGTTGTTCTGGGCCCGAAAGCGGAACAGATCAACACCGTGCTCAAGGGCAAGCCGAACACCGCCATGGCGGCATTCGGCCCGCAGCTCAATGATGTCGAGATCGCCGCGGTCATCAGCTATACGCGCCATGCCTGGAGCAACGCCGGCAAGGGGCAGGACCCGACAGTGATGCCGAAGGATGTCGCGGCCGCGCGTTGATCGCGCCCCGCTTTCCCATCGCAGAGCTGGTTCCGTTTAGTCAGAGATACCCTGCCGGTTCCGTGGAACGGAGCCGGCACTCAGCAGGAAGGAGTCCATCATGAGCAGCGTCACTGTAGACCACGTGTCGCCGGGCCACGGCCACGGTCACGATGACCACCACCACGCCACCCCCACCGGCTGGCGCCGCTGGCTTTTCGCCACCAACCACAAAGACATCGGGACGATGTATCTCATCTTCTCGTTCGTCATGCTGCTCGAAGGCGGCACGCTGGCGCTGCTGCTGCGTACCGAGCTGTTCGAGCCGGGCCTGCAGTTCTTCCGCCCCGAACTGTTCAACCAGTTCACCACCATGCACGGCCTGATCATGGTGTTCGGCGCCATCATGCCGGCGTTCGTGGGTTTCGCGAACTGGATGATCCCGATGCAGATCGGCGCGTCCGACATGGCCTTCGCCCGCATGAACAACTTCAGCTTCTGGCTGCTGCCGGTGGCCGCGATCATGCTGACGGCCTCGTTCTTCGTGCCGGGCGGCGCCACCGCCGCCGGCTGGACGCTGTATGCGCCGCTGTCGCTGCAGATGGGCCCGGGCATGGACCTGGCCATCTTCGCGATGCACATCATGGGCGCGTCCTCGATCATGGGCGCCATCAACATCATCGTGACCGTGCTGAACATGCGCGCGCCCGGCATGACGCTGATGAAGATGCCGCTGTTCTGCTGGACCTGGCTGATCACCGCGTTCCTGCTGCTGGCCGTGATGCCGGTGCTGGCCGCCGCCATCACCATGGTGCTGACCGACCGCCACTTCGGCACCGGCTTCTTCAACGCCGCCGCCGGCGGCGACCCGGTGCTGTACCAGCACGTGTTCTGGTTCTTCGGGCACCCCGAGGTCTACATCATGATCCTGCCGGCGTTCGGTATCGTGTCGGCCATCGTGCCCGCGTTCGCCCGCAAGAAGCTGTTCGGCTACGCCTCGATGGTGTACGCGACCGCCTCGATCGCCGTGCTGTCGTTCATCGTGTGGGCGCACCACATGTTCACCACGGGCATGCCGGTGACCGGCCAGCTGTACTTCATGTACGCCACCATGCTCATCTCCATCCCGACCGGGGTGAAGGTGTTCAACTGGGTCGCCACCATGTGGCGCGGGTCGATGACGTTCGAGACGCCGATGCTGTTCTCGATCGGCTTCATCTTCGTGTTCACGATGGGCGGCTTCACCGGCCTGATCCTGTCGGTGGCGCCGATCGACATCCAGGTGCATGACACGTATTACGTGGTGGCCCACTTCCACTACGTGCTGGTGGCCGGCTCGCTGTTCGCGCTGTTCGCCGGCACCTACTACTGGCTGCCCAAGTGGACCGGCCGCATGTACAGCGAAAAGCTGGGCAAGCTGCACTTCTGGTCGACGCTGATCTCGTTCAACGTGACCTTCTTCCCGATGCACTTCCTGGGCCTGGCCGGCATGCCGCGCCGCTATGCCGACTACGCCGCGCAGTTCACGACGTTCCACCAGATCGCCACCATCGGCGCCTTCTGGTTCGGCCTGTCGCAGCTGATCTTCCTGTGGGCCGTGCTGCGTTGCTACATGGGCAAGGGCGAGCAGGCCGCGGCCAAGCCGTGGGAAGGCGCCGAAGGACTGGAATGGACCGTGCCGTCGCCCGCCCCGTTCCATACCTTCGAGACGCCGCCCGAAGTCAAGTGAGCGCCGATCCGAAACCCGCAACAGGCAGCATGGCCATGACCCCCGAGCAGCGCCGACGCAACAAGATCGCAGGACTGGTTCTGCTGGTATTCGTCATCGCCGTGTTCGCCTGGACCGTGTTCCGCGGTTCGGCGCTGCTGGCGGGCAAGGCCATCGGCGGCTAGCGGGCCACGAGATGAGCGACGACCTGCGCGAATCCGCCCAGCGCAAGCTGAGCTTCTTCCAGACGATGAAGGCGGTGGCGTGGGGATTTTTCGGCGTCCGCAAGGGCGCGGGCTATCGCGAGGACAGCGCCAGGCTCAATCCCGTCCATGTGATCGTGGCGGGGCTGCTGGCGGCGGCGATCTTCGTGGCCGTGCTGGTGTTAATTGTGCGTTGGGCGGTATCCAGCCTGACTTGAATCACTTAATTCTATAAATCAGTACCAGGGAGAAAGCCATGAGTGCAAGCCACTCGGTTCAAGGTAAAGAGGCACCCTATTACTACGTGCCCGCCGATTCGGGGCATCCCGTGCGCACGGCCGTGGCGCTGCTGCTCATGGGCCTGGGCGCCGCGGGCTGGATCAACGGCGTGAGCTGGGCCAAGTGGTCGGTGCTGGCCGGCTTCATCGCGCTGATCGTGGTGCTGTATTACTGGTTCGGCGACGCCATCCAGGAATCCGAGGCCGGCATGAACAGCAAGCGCATCGACGGGTCGTACCGTTGGGGCATGAGCTGGTTCATCTTCTCGGAAGTGATGTTCTTCGCGGCGTTCTTCGGCGCGCTCTGGTATGTGCGCACCATCACCACACCGTGGCTGGGCGACATGGACCACCGCCTGATGCTGTGGCCCGACTTCCAGGCGGTGTGGCCCAACTTCGGCCCGGCCGGCGTGGTCGAGCACTTCCAGACCGTGGGCCCCTTCTGGCTGCCGACCATCAACACCGCGTTGCTGCTGAGCTCGGGCGTGACGCTGACCATCGCCCACCATGCGCTGCGCGAGAACCATCGCGGCAAGACCATGTTCTGGCTGGCCGCCACGGTCATCCTCGGGTTCATCTTCGTGGCCTGCCAGGCCGCTGAATACCACCACGCGTACACCGAGCTGAACCTCAAGTTCAATTCGGGCGCCTACGGTTCGCTGTTCTACATGCTGACGGGCTTTCACGGCTTCCACGTGATCCTGGGCGCCACCATGCTGACGGTCATCCTGATCCGCCTGATGCGCGGCCATTTCCGGCCCGACCACCACTTCGGCTTCGAGGGCGCCGCCTGGTACTGGCACTTCGTGGACGTGGTGTGGCTGGGCCTGTACCTGTTCGTCTACTGGTTCTGAGGCGTGGGCCCGGCGCTGCCGGGCCGATCGGCTGGACGGGGCGAGGCTGGCGGGCCGCCGGGAAACCGGCGCCGCCGGCCTCGCCCTTCGCTTGATGGCGGTCCGTGTTCCAATAGGGCTGGTCGCGTGGCCGGGGAACCGGCCGGACGCGGGTTTATCTAAAACCGGTGCTTTCGATCCAGCCCATGTGATGGGCGAACAGCACGAACAGGAACAGGGCAACCGACAGGCCGATGCGCACCGTCAGCGCGTTGACCGTGCGGTTGGTGCTGCCTTTGTCCCGCATCAGGTAGACCAGGGCGGATGCCAGACTGGCCAGGATACCGATGAAGGCCAGAACGACGAAAACGCGCATGATGGTCTCCGGACAAAATCGATTGATTCAATACAGATGGCTCGACCGCATTCAACCCGCTACACGGTAGCCGCCTTGCTCCTGCTGGGGATCGCCGTGGTGATCCTGGCGTCGCTGGGCCAATGGCAATTGCGGCGGGCCGACGAGCGACGCGACATTCTGGCGGCTATCGAGGCCGGCCGCAAGCAAGCGCCGCTGGTGCTGGCGCCGTCGACCGCGCCGGCCGACATGAAGCCGTGGCGCGTGGCGCAGGCCAGCGGCACTTGGCTGCCCGAATTCAGTGTACTGCTGGACAACCGCAACCATGAAGGCAAGCCGGGCTACTGGCTGGCCACGCCGCTGCTGCTGGATGCCGGCAGCCGCCACGCGGTGCTGGTGCTGCGCGGCTGGCTGCCGCGGGTGATCCAGGGCCAGGGCGCGCCGGCGCTGCCGGCCACGCCCGACGGCGCGCAGACCATCAAGGGCGAGCTGTCGCCGCGCGTGCCGCGCATGTTCGAGCTGTGGTCGCTGGGGGGCCAGGACGCCTCCAGCCTGCCGGAGCGCCTGCCGCTCGCCGGCGGCGCCGTGCCACAGGTGCAGAACCTGCCGCTGGAGGCCTACGCCAAGGCCACCGGACTGACGCTGCTGCCCACCGTGGTGAGCCAGTTCGGCACCGGCGAGGACGACGGCCTGGTGCACGACTGGCCGCAGCCGTCGGTGAATTTCCAGCAGAACACGGTCTATGCCGTCGAATGGTTTTCCTTCGCCTTGTTTGCCGCCATTGCGTGGCTGGTGGTGCTGGGGGGCGCCATCAAGCGCATGCGCCAACGCGCCGCGGCCAACGACCCGGCGGCCTGACCGCCCTTTCCGACAACAGAATCCATGACCCACGCGGCTCGCGACATGACTGCTTCCAAACCCGTACGGCGCTCGCTGACACCGATGGTGCTGGTGTTCCTGTGCACGCTGGCGCCGATCGTGGCGGCCTTCGTGGTCTACATGAATCCGCAGTGGTGGCCGGCGGACGCCAGCAACTATGGCCAGTTGGTCGAGCCGCAGCGGCCGATGCCCGCGCCGGAGGCGCTCAAGCTGACCACGCTGGATGGCAAGCCGTTCGACCTGCAGAGCCTGAAGGGCAAGTGGCTGCTGGTGGCGGCCGACGGCGCGGCCTGCCCGGAAAGCTGCGCCCGCAAGCTCTACATCACCCGCAACACCCATGCCAGCCAGGGCAAGAACGTCGACCGCCTGGCGCGCGTCTGGTTCATCACCGACGACGGCCCGGTGCCGGACAAGGTGCTGCAGGCCTACCAGGGCACGATCATGCTGCGCGCCGATCCGGACCAGTTGGCGCGCTTCCTGCTGGCGCGCGAGGCCGCGGCCGGCCAGCCCGGCCTGGCGCAGCCGATCTGGGTGATCGATCCCCTGGGCAACCTGATGATGCAGTATCCCGCCGACGCCGACGGCGTGAAGGTGCGCAAGGACATCAGCAAGCTGGTCTATAACTCGCGCATCGGTTGAATCGGTATTCAGTTGGTTTCCATGGAACGCATCAAAGCGCGGTATCGCAAACTCGTCTTCTTCACCTGGTTCCTGACGCTGGACCTGATCATGTTCGGCGCCTTCGTGCGCCTGACGGACTCGGGCCTGGGCTGCCCGGACTGGCCCGGCTGCTACGGCAGCGTCACGCCGCTGGGCGCGATGGGCGACATCCACGAGGCCTCGCAGGCCATGCCGTTCGGCCCGGTGACCTTGTCCAAGGCCTGGATCGAGATGATCCACCGCTATGTCGGCTCGATCCTGGGCATGCTGATCATCGGCATCGTCTACATGGCCTGGCGCTACCGCCGCGAACTGGGCCGCTCGCCGGCCCTGGCGGTGACCACGCTGGTGGCGGTGTGCGTGCAGGGCGCGTTCGGCGCCTGGACCGTGACGCACAAGCTGATGCCCGCCGTGGTCACGGCGCACCTGGTGTTCGGCCTGTCGGTGCTGGCGCTGATGACCTGGTTGTCGGCGCGTGAACGCCCGCACCATGCGGTGGCCGCCGCGGCGCGGCGTTTCAGGCCCTGGGTGGTCGGCGGCTTCATCCTGCTGCTGATCCAGGTGACGCTGGGCGGCTGGGTCAGCACCAATTACGCGGCTCTTGCCTGCATGGATTTCCCCATGTGCCACGGCAAATGGGTGCCTGACATGGATTTCCATGGCGGCTATTCGATCATCCGCGCGCTGGGCGAGCTGCCGTCCGGCGAAATGATCTCGCAACCGGCGCTGACGGCGATCCACTGGGTGCACCGCAATTTCGCCTTCGTCGTGTTCGCGTACCTGGGCGTGCTGGCCTGGCGCCTGCGGGCCGACCGGGGGCTGCGCGGCCCCGCCACGCTGATGCTGGCGCTGCTGGGCGCCCAGCTGCTGACCGGGCTGACGACCATTTTCTTCCAGTGGCCATTATTGATCGCCGTGCTGCACAATGGCGGGGCGGCCGGCCTGACGCTGGCCGCCGTCGTCCTCATGGTGCGCCTGTCCACGGCGGGCGGCGCGCCGGCCGGGGGCTACGGCCCCAATTCGGTGCGCGTTTAAAATAGGGTGCATGATGACCAGTCTTGCCGCTCCCCAATCCGGATTGCTCCGCCAATATTTCGTGCTCACCAAGCCGCGCGTCACCCAGTTGGCGGTGTTCTGCGCGGTGATCGGCATGTTCCTGGCCGTGCCGGGCGTACCCGACATGCGCCGCGTGCTGTTCGGCACCCTGGGCATCTGGTTGCTGGCCGCGGCCGCCTTCGCCATCAATTGCCTGATCGAGCAGGAAGTCGACGCCCGCATGCTGCGCACGGCGCGGCGCGCCACCGCGCGCGGCACCATTTCCGCGTACCAGGTGCTGGGCCTGTCGGGCCTGCTGGGCGGGGCCGGCATGTTCGTGCTGTACACGCTGGTCAACCCGTTGACCATGTGGCTGACCTTTGCCACCTTCGTCGGCTACGCGGTGATCTACACCGTCATCCTCAAGCCGCGCACGCCGCAGAATATCGTCATCGGCGGCCTGTCGGGCGCCATGCCGCCGGCGCTGGGCTGGGCGGCGGTGGCCGATTCGGTGCCGGCCGAGGCCTGGCTGCTGGTGCTGATCATCTTCATCTGGACGCCGCCGCATTTCTGGGCGCTGGCGCTGTATCGCAACCATGACTACGTCAAGGCCGGCCTGCCCATGCTGCCGGTGACGCACGGCCAGCAGTTCACGCGTCTGCAGATCCTGCTCTACAGCATCGCGCTGGTCGCCACCACGCTGCTGCCCACCGCGATCCGCATGAGCGGCGCGCTGTACCTGGCGTCGGCGCTGGTGCTGGGCGGCATGTTCGTGTCGTATGCCTGGCGCCTGTACCGCAACTACAGCGACGAGCTGGCGCGCAGCATGTTCCGTTTTTCCATTCTCTACCTGGCGCTGTTGTTCGGCGCCCTGCTGGTGGACCACTGGGTCGCGCTGATCTGACCCCCTGGAGATGTCGATGTCCGTATTTTCCGCCAGTCGGCGCCTGGCCCTGCGCCTGGCCACGGCCGCCGCTTTCACCGTCGCCCTGGCCGCCTGCGGCGACAACGCGCCGCAGTTCAAGGGCAGCGACATCAGCGGCACCCAGCTGGGCCGCGGGTTGGAGCTGTCGGACTACAACGGCAAGACGCGCACGCTGCAGGACTTCGCTGGCAAGGCGGTGGTGGTGTTCTTCGGCTTCACGCAGTGCCCGGATGTCTGCCCGACCTCGCTGGCCGAGCTGACGGAGGTCATGAAAAAGCTGGGCCCGGACGCCGAGCGCGTCCAGGTGCTGCTGATCACGGTGGATCCCGAGCGCGACACGCCGGAAGTGCTCAAGCAATACGTAACCGCGTTCGACCCGCGTTTTCTGGGTTTGACCGGCACGCCCGACCAGGTGAAGAAGGCGGCGGCCTCGTTCAAGGCCTATTACGCCAAGGCGCCGACCAAGGACGGCAACTACACCATGGACCACACCGCGGCCTTCTACCTGCTCGACGGCAAGGGTGAATCGCGCGTGCTGGCCAACAACAACATCGGGGTCGATGCCCTGGTGCACGACATCCAGGCCCTGCTCAAGGGTTGATGCCGCCGCCGCGGTCGGCCAGCCGGGCAGGCATCGGCAGGCGCTGCCGCGCGATCGGGTGTGCGGCCTATGGCGTCATTCGCCGCCCGCGGCCCGCCAGCGGGCCAGCGCATCGCGCGCCTTGTCGCCGATATCCGCCATGGGCAGTTCGCGGCGGTGCGACATGATCATCAGGGCATAGGGGGTGGCCAGCGCGGCCGCCTCCGGGCACAGGCGCGATTCGTCGCCGGTGGACGGCGAGACATTGCGCCAATAGTTGATGGCCGCTTCGATCTGAGGCAAGGTGATGGCATTCATGGTCCTATTTTCCACGAATGCCGCGGGCTGTCCAACCGCTTCGGCGCAGCAATGAAGCGTCACCATCGCAACATGCCGAAACCGCATCCGGGTGCTATACCACTGCCGGTTAGTAACGATGGAGCATCGTCATGAATTATCCCGCCCCAACCGAATCTCCCCGCCGCGGCCTGCATCCGCTGGTCGCGGCCGCCGCCATCGCGGTGATCGTCATGTGCTCGGTCGGCGTGGCCGCCGTGATGGGCTGGCTGCCGACGCCGTCGGCCACCCCGCACGCCGAGGACCCGGCGCTGGCCCAGCCCGGGCCCGAGGCCGCCAATCTGGCGCCGGCCCAGCCCGCGACGCCTGGCCAGCCGCAAGCGCCGGCCGCGCGGCCGCCAGCCCAGGCGCAGGCCCAGCAGCCCCAGGCGCAAGGCCGCCCTGCGCCGGCCCCAGCCCCGGCGGCGCAGGCCTGCCGCAATTGCGGCGTGGTTGAATCGATCCGCCAGGTGCAGGTGCCGGTCAAGGACAATAGCGACCACCTGGTCGGCACCATTGCTGGCGGCGTGGCCGGCGGCGTGGTCGGCAACCAGTTCGGCGGCGGCAGCGGCAAGACCGCGCTGACCGTGCTGGGCGCGGTGGGCGGCGCTTTGGCAGGCCGTGAAGTTGAGCGTAATATCAGGCAGCAACAAACGGTGACGCACTATGAGCTCACGGTACGCATGAACGACGGCAGCTCGCGCCAATTCCGCAGCGCGCAGCCGTTCGCCTTCGCGTCCGGCGACCACGTGCGGGTGGAGAATAATCAGCTGCTGCCGGGATGACCACGCCGGCCGGCAGCGTTTTGCGATCTATGGGAAGACAGGAATGAGCGACCAACACAGCAACCCGTTCGTCCTGCCCGGCATGGGCCAGAATTCCGACCTGTCGGGCAACCCCCTGCTGGCCAGCATGGAAATGATGCGCCAGGCCTGGGCTGGCCTGACCGGCCCAGGCGGGTTGGCGAGCAGCCTGCCGATGGCGCCGCCCATGAACCTGGAAGACCTGGACCGCCGTATCGCCGAACTGCGTTCGGTGGAAAATTGGCTGCGCATGAACCTGTCGATGCTGTCCAGCACGATCCAGGGCATGGAAGTGCAGCGCTCCACCATCAGCACGCTGCGCGCCTTTGTCGATTCGGCCGCCAACCTGGACCTGGGCGCGGTGCGCGAAAGCGGCGCGGCGTCGCCGCTGGAAGTGGTGCTGGGCCTGAAGCCGGCCCCTGCCGCCAAGCGCGCGCCGCAAGGCGCGTCGCAAGAGGCCGCGGGCGCCGCGAAGGCTGAGGCCAAGGCTCCCGAGTCCGACGGCGGCGCGGCCGGCGCCCAGCCCGCCATGAGCGAGCAGATGGGCGCGGCGGCGCAGTCGGCCTCCAAGGCCTGGTGGGACCTGCTGCAACAGCAATTCAACCAGATCGCGGCGGCCACGGCCGCATCGATGCCCGGCAGCCAGCCGGCGCCCGAGGCCGACAAGTCCAAGGCCAAGCCGGGCGGCCCGCAGGCCGCGGCCGCCCCGGCGGCCAAGGCTGCCAAGACGGTCGCCAAGCCCGCCCGCAAGACCGCGCGCAAACCGGCCGCCAAGGCGGCCACCAAGAACAGCGGGCCTGCCGACGGCAAGCCCTGATTTTTTCAATCCCGTCCCGGACCGCCGCATGGCGGTAGCGGGCGCATTCAAATACCGGAACTTATGCTCAATGTAGTGATTCTCGCCGCCGGACTCGGCAAGCGCATGCAGTCCGACCTGCCCAAGGTGCTGCACACCCTGGCCGGCAAACCGATGCTGGCCCACGTGCTGGATAGCGCCCGCCAGCTCGAGCCGGCCCGCGTCATCGTGGTGGTCGGCCATGGCGCCGACCGCGTCAAGCAGGCTTTCGCGGGGCAGGACGATCTGCAATTCGCGCTGCAGCAGCCGCAGCAAGGCACCGGCCACGCGGTCCAGCAGGCCGTGCCGCTGCTGCGCGAAGGCGACGGCAAGGACGACGTGACCCTGGTGCTGTACGGCGACGTGCCGTTGGTGCAGCCCGAGACGCTGCGCCGCCTGCTGCAGGCGCGCGGCAACGGCGCCGCGGTGCTGACCGAAGTGCTGGCCGACTCGACCGGCTACGGCCGCATCGTGCGTGACGCCGCCGGCAACGTCTGCCGCATCGTCGAGCACAAGGATGCCTCCGAGGCCGAGCGCGCCATCAAGGAAGTCAACACCGGCATCCTGGCCGCGCCCACCGCGCAGCTCAAGGACTGGCTCTCGCGCATCGACAACAACAACGCCCAGGGCGAGTACTACCTGACCGATGTGGTCGGGCTGGCCGTGGCCGACGGCGTGCCGGTGGGCGCGGCCCAGCCGGACGCATCGTGGGAGACGCTGGGCGTGAACAGCCGCGTGCAGCAGGCCGAACT
The DNA here is from genome assembly GCF_001457475.1 of Achromobacter xylosoxidans. NCBI lineage: Bacteria > Pseudomonadati > Pseudomonadota > Betaproteobacteria > Burkholderiales > Alcaligenaceae > Achromobacter > Achromobacter xylosoxidans. The sequence continues at coordinate 249,291 of NZ_LN831029.1, forward strand.
GGAGCGCCGCTATCAGGGCGAGCAGGCGCGTCGCCAGCTCGAGGCCGGCGTGACGCTGGCCGACCCCGCCCGTTTCGACGTGCGCGGCACGCTGACTTGCGGCCGTGATGTGTTCATCGACGTGGGCTGCGTGTTCGAGGGCCAGGTGACGCTGGCCGACGGCGTGCGCGTGGGCCCGCACTGCGTGCTGCGCGACGTCAGCATCGGCGCGGGCACGCAGATCGAGGCTTTCAGCCATCTGCAGCAGGCCCAGGTCGGCGGCGACGCGCGCATTGGTCCGTACGCCCGCCTGCGTCCGGGCGCCGAACTCGGCGATCGCACCCATGTCGGCAACTTCGTCGAGATCAAGAAGAGCGTGCTGGGCGCCGACAGCAAGGCCAACCACCTGGCCTACATCGGCGATGCCGACATCGGCGCGCGCGTGAACGTGGGCGCGGGCACCATCACCTGCAACTACGACGGCGTCAACAAACACCGCACCGTCATCGAGGACGACGCCTTCATCGGCTCGGACACGCAACTGGTGGCGCCGGTGCGCGTCGGTCGCGGCGCCACGCTGGGCGCCGGCACCACCCTGACCCGTGATGCGCCGGCCGACAAGCTGACGGTATCGCGCGGCAAGCAGGTCACCGTCGACGGTTGGCAACGGCCGGTCAAGAAGTCGTGACCGCGCCGGCGTCCCCGGCGCCGGCGGGCAAGTCCAAGCCTGCCGCGCCGGACGGTTTGCCGGCGCCGCGCCGCTACTGGGCGGCGGCGACCGTGATGACGGGCATCAGCCTGTCGGTGCTGGATACCACCATCGCCAACGTCGCGCTGCCGACCATCGCGGCCGACTTGAATGCCTCGCCGGCGCAGGCGGTGTGGGTGGTCAATGCCTACAACCTGGCGGTGGTGATGATGCTGCTGCCGTTGTCGGCCCTGGCCGAGCGCATCGGTTTCCGGCGCATGTTCACCTTCGGGCTGGTGCTTTTCACCCTGGCCTCGCTGGGCTGCGCGCTGGCCGGCACGCTGGCGCAACTGACGGCGGCGCGCGTGTTCCAGGGCGTGGGCGCGGCGACGCTGATGTGCCTGTTCGGCGGCCTGGTGCGCAACATCTATCCGCTCAAGATGCTGGGGCGCGGCATCAGCATCAACGCCACCACGGTGGCGGTGATGTCGGTGCTGGGGCCGACGATCGGCTCGGCGATCCTGTCGGTGGCGCCCTGGCCGTGGATCTTCGCCGTCAACCTGCCCATCTGCGTGTTGGCCATGTTCGGCCTGCGCCACCTGCCGGAAGTGCCGCGCAACGACGTGCGGCTGGACTGGATCAGCGCGCTGCTGTGCATGGCGACGCTGGGCGTGTTCATTTCCGGCATCGACATGATGGGCGAGGACCTGCTGCGCGGGATCGGCCTGGTGGCGATTGCCGCCGTGGCGGGCCTGGTACTGGTGCGCCGCGCCAGCCGCCAGCCCGCGCCGCTGGTGCCGGTGGACCTGCTGCGCATCCGGCCGCTGGCGTTCGCGGTGGGGGCGTCGGCCTGCACCTTTGCGGCGCAGATGGCCTCGTATGTGTCGCTGCCTTTCTATTTCCAGCAGGTGCTGGGACGGCCGTATCTCGAGGTGGGCATGCTGATGGGCGCCTGGCCGGTGGGCACGGCGTTGATCGCGCCGCTGGCCGGCCGCCTGTCGGACCGCTACTCCGCCGCCACCCTGAGCGGCGTGGGCGCGGCGACCATGGTGATCGGCATGCTGTGGCTGGCGGCGCTGCCCGCCTCCGTCGGCAACGTGCCCATCATCGCCGGCATGTTCGTGGCGGGCGTGGGCTTTGGTTTCTTCCAGACGCCGAACAACCGCGCCATGCTGTCGGCCGCGCCGCGCGTGCGCAGCGGCGCGGCCGGCGGCCTGCAGGCGACCACCCGGGTGTTCGGGCAGAGCTTCGGCACGGCGCTGGTGGCGATCGCTTTCAGTGTCAGCGCGGCGCACGGACCGGGGCTGGCCCTGGTGCTGGGCACGATCTGCGCGGCGCTGGCGGTGGTCGTGAACACGGTGCGCTTCAGCAAGCTGCGGGCGCCCTAGCGCCAGCCGATCGCCGCGGGCGCCGCGTTCCGGGCGGGCTGGCGGCCCTTCTATAATGGCGACCGGCGCTGGGGCAGGATGCCCGGGCGCGACGATTACCTATTTTTAAGGCGTTCAGGCATGAAGATCACGGTCGTGGGTACCGGTTACGTAGGGTTGGTGTCGGGGGCATGCCTGGCCGACATGGGCAACGACGTTATGTGCCTGGACGTGGATGCGGCGAAGATCGCCCTGCTGCGCCAGGGGGGTATCCCCATCTACGAGCCGGGCCTGGAAGACCTGGTGCGGCGCAACGTGCAGGCCGGCCGCCTGCATTTCACCGACGACGTGGCCCAGAGCGTGGCGTTCGGCGACGTGCAGTTCATCGCGGTGGGCACGCCGCCCGGCGAGGACGGCTCGGCCGACCTGAAATACGTGCTGGCCGCCGCCCGCAACATTGCCCGGCATATGACCAGCCGCAAGCTGATCGTGGACAAGTCCACCGTCCCGGTCGGCACCGCCGACAAGGTGCGGGCCGCGGTGGCCGAGGAATTGGCCAAGCGCGGTGTCGAGGTGCCGTTCAGCGTCGCCTCGAATCCGGAATTCCTGAAGGAAGGCGCCGCGATCAACGATTTCATGAGCCCGGACCGCGTCATCGTCGGCGCCGACGACGACTACACCATCGGCGTCATGCGCCGCATCTACGAGCCGTTCCAGCGCACCCACGACCGCCTGATGGTGATGGACGTGCGCTCGGCCGAGCTGACCAAATACGCCGCCAACGCCATGCTGGCGACCCGCATCTCGTTCATGAACGAGATGGCCAACCTGGCCGAAGCGCTGGGCGCCGACATCGAGCAGGTGCGCCGCGGCATCGGCGCCGATCCGCGCATCGGCTACCACTTCCTGTATCCGGGCGCCGGCTACGGCGGCTCGTGCTTCCCCAAGGACGTGCAGGCGCTGGTCAACACCGCCGCCGAGAATGCGCTGCCGATGCGTGTCATCGAGGCCGCCGAGGCCGCCAACCATGCGCAGAAGTTCCGCCTGTCGGAAAAGCTGGTGGCGCGCTACGGCGAGGACCTGAGCGGCCGCAAGATCGCGCTGTGGGGCCTGTCGTTCAAGCCCAATACCGACGACATGCGCGAGGCCCCCAGCCTGACCGTGATCGACGAGCTGACGCGCCGCGGCGCCACCGTGCGCGCCTACGATCCGGTGGCCATGCACGAGGCCGGCCGGATTCTGGATGGCAAGCCCGGCGTGAGCTTCGCCACCGACATGTACGATGCGCTCGACGGCGCCGACGCGCTGCTGATCGCCACCGAATGGAAGGTCTTCCGCGCGCCCGACTTCGACCGCGTCAAGGCCTTGCTGAAGACGCCGCTGATCATCGACGGCCGCAATCTCTACACGCCGGCCGACGTGCGCGCCCAGGGCTTCGAGTATTCGGGCATCGGCCGCGCATGAAGATCCTGCAGCTCAACTTCGAGAAGGGGTGGCGCGGCGGCGAACGCCAGACGCTGTACTGCATGCGGGCGTTCCGCAATGCCGGCCACCAGGTCGAAGTGCTGTGCCGCGAGGGCGGCCCGCTGGCCGAGCGCGTGCGCCAGGAGGGCTTCGTGGCGCACCCCGTCCGCAACGTGCCGGCGCAGCTGGCATTCCTGGCGCGCGCGGGCAGCGGCTACGACATCATCCACGCCCAGACCGCCAACACCGTCACCTGGGCGGTGCTGACCAAGTGGCTGCACCGCCGCCCGGTGGCGTTCTCGCGCCGCACTTCGTTCGTGGTCAAGCCCAACGAGGAATGGAAGACCGGCTACAAGTGGCGCCACACCGACCTGTTCGTGGCCATCAGCGACATGGCCGCGAGCGAACCGCGTCGCCTGGGGCTGGATCCGGTCATCATCCGCAGCGCGGTCGAGCCGCACCGGATCAACCAGGAAAACGTCGCCGCGCTGGTGCGCGAATTTGGCCTGGAAGGCAAGAAGGTCATGGCCACGTCGGCCGCGCTGATCCGCGACAAGGATCCGGTGACGCTGGTGCGGGCGGTGGCCGAACTGGCGAAGACGCGGCGCGATTTCGTCTTCCTGCACTTCGGCGCCGGCGGCGATCGCGAGCAGCAGGCGCGCGACGAGGCGCGGGCGCTGGGGGTCGAGGACGTCTACCGTTTCGCGGGCTTTCGCAAGGGCGTCGAGGATTTCTACAGCATCCTCGACGTGTTCGTCATGAGCTCCGAGGAAGAGGCGCTGGGCAGCAGCGTGCTGGACGCCTTCCTGCAGCGGGTGCCGGTGGTGTCCACCGATGCCGGCGGCCTGAAGGAAAGCCTGGCCGACGGGCGCGGCGTGCTGTGCGCGGTGGCCGACTTCCACGCCATGGCCCAGGGCATGGCGCGCTGCCTGGATGACGCCGCGTTCCGCCAGGAAATCACCGAGCGCGCGTATCAGTACGTGCGCGACGAGCACGACGTGCAGAAGATGGGCAATCGCTATCTGGCGCAGTTCGAGCGGCTGCTGGCGGCGCGCTAGCGGCGTCGCGGCCCGACCGACCGGCTCCTATCCGCGCGGATCGATACGGGTCTCGAACTTGGCGCGATGCACCGAGAAGAACGTGCGCACGTTGCGCACGTTGGCGTGCGCGGTGAAGGCGCGGTGCGCCAGCGCGTGATAGGCCGGCATGTCCTTGACCTGCGCGATCACCACGAAATCCGGTCCCGGCGACACGCGGTAGCACTGCAGCACCGCCGGTTCGGCCAGCATGATCCGTTCGAAGGCGCCCAGGCTTTCGGCCGCCTGCACGTCCAGCGTGATCTCGACGATGGCCGTCAGCGTGCTGCCCAGCTTGTCTGGCGCCAGGATGGCCACCTGGCGCGCAATCACGCCTTCTTCCACCAGGCGCCGCACCCGTCGCAGGCAGGTCGGCGGCGAGGCGTGCACGCGCGCGGCCAGTTCCTGGTTGGTCAGCGAGTTGTCGTCTTGCAACTGTTCCAGGATGCGCAGGTCCAGATCGTCCAACTCAGGCAGGGTGACCGGCTGGTTTTGCATGATTAATTCATGAATGCATGATTAGTGAAATATTATTTAATCACAAATATGTAAGTGAATAAACTGTCAAATATGACCAGATAAAGAAATCAAATTTCTTGGCGGGACGCGCACAATGCGTTCCGTACTCGAACTTTCAGGAGTCTCTCCTATGTGCGGCATTGTTGGCGCCGTCGCCCAGCGCGACATCACCCCGATCCTGGTCGAAGGCCTGAAGCGGCTGGAATACCGCGGCTATGACTCCTGCGGCGTCGCCGTCTACGCCGACGGCCACCTGCGCCGCACGCGCAGCACACAGCGCGTGGCCGAGCTGGCCGAACAGGTCGCGCAGGACAAGGTGCAAGGTTTCACCGGCATCGCCCACACCCGCTGGGCCACGCACGGCGTGCCGGCCACGCACAATGCCCACCCGCATTTCTCGCACCTGGGCAACGACGAGCCGCGCATCGCGCTGGTACACAACGGCATCATCGAGAACCACGACGAACTGCGCGCCGAGCTGCAGGCCGTGGGCTACGTCTTCGAAAGCCAGACCGACACCGAAGTGATCGCGCACCTGGTCAACCACCTGTATGCCGGCGACCTGTTCGAGGCCGTGCAGAACGCCGTGCGCCGCCTGCATGGCGCCTACGCCATCGCCGTGTTCTGCCGCGACGAACCGCACCGCGTGGTCGGCGCGCGCCAGGGTTCGCCGCTGGTGGTGGGCGTGGGCCAGAACGAGAACTTCCTGGCCTCGGACGCGCTGGCGCTGGCCGGCACCACCGACCAGATCATCTACCTGGAAGACGGCGACGTCGTCGACCTGCAGTTGGCGCGCGTCTGGATCGTGGACGCCAACGGCAAGAATGTGGAACGCCAGGTGCATACCGTGCAGGTGCACACCGGCGCGGCTGAACTCGGCCCCTACCGCCACTACATGCAGAAGGAGATCTTCGAGCAGCCGCGCGCCGTCGGCGACACGCTGCAGGACATCGAGGCCATCACGCCCGAACTGTTCGGCGACGACGCCTACAAGATCTTCAAGGACATCGACTCGCTGCTGATCCTGGCCTGCGGCACCAGCTACTACGCCGGCCTGACCGCCAAGTACTGGATCGAATCGATCGCCAAGATCCCCGTGGCGGTCGAAATCGCCAGCGAATACCGCTACCGCGACAGCGTGCCGAACCCGCGCTCGCTGGTCGTCACGATCTCGCAGTCGGGCGAAACCGCCGACACGCTGGCCGCGCTCAAGCATGCCCGCTCGCTGGGCATGGAAAACACGCTGACCATCTGCAACGTGTCCACCAGCGCCATGGTGCGCGAATGCAAGCTGTCGTACATCACGCGCGCCGGCGTCGAAATCGGCGTGGCCTCGACCAAGGCCTTCACCACGCAGCTGACCGCGCTGTTCCTCTTGACGCTGGCGCTGGCGCAAGTGCGCGGCCGCCTGACCGACGAGCAGGAGGCCGAGCACCTGAAGGCGCTGCGCCACCTGCCCGTGGCCATCGGCTCGGTGCTGGCGCTGGAACCGCAGATCATGGCCTGGGCCGATCGCTTCGCCTCGAAGGAAAACGCGCTGTTCCTGGGCCGCGGCATGCACTACCCGATCGCGCTGGAAGGCGCGCTCAAGCTCAAGGAAATCAGCTACATCCACGCCGAAGCCTATCCGGCCGGCGAACTCAAGCATGGCCCGCTGGCCCTGGTGACCGAGCACATGCCCGTGGTCACCATCGCGCCCAAGGACGAGCTGCTGGAAAAGCTGAAGTCGAACATGCAGGAAGTGCGCGCGCGCGGCGGCGAGCTGTACGTGTTCGCCGACGCCGACAGCAAGATCCAGAGCGCCGAAGGCATGCACGTGATCCGCATGCCCGAGCACTACGGCAAGCTGTCGCCGATCCTGCACACGGTGCCGCTGCAGCTGCTGTCGTACCACACGGCCTGCGCCCGTGGCACCGACGTGGACAAGCCGCGCAATCTGGCCAAGAGCGTGACGGTGGAGTGATGCCTCGGGGCGTGGCCCCGATGTTGAAAACGAGAAATAAGGTCGGTGTCTCGACAACGCCCGACGCGACTTTCCGCATTTGAAGAGCGTTGTCTCTCGACACCTGGGCCGCCATCAAGGCGGCCTTTTTCTTTGTGCCGTTCAGCGGTCGACGCGGATCACGATCTTGCCGAAGTGACGGCCCGAGGCCAGGCGCTCGAACGCGGCCGGCGCCTCGTCGAAACCGTAGACCCGGTCTATCACCGGCGCGATGCCGGCGCTGTCGACCAGCCGCGTCACATCTTCCAGCATCTTGCGGCTGCCCACCAGAATGCCCTCCAGGCGCTTGTGGCCGGCGATCAACGCCAAGGGCGAGACCGGCACCGAGTCGAAACCGCTGACACCGCCGATGATGCCGACCGCGCCGCCATGCCGGACCGCCGCGACCGAGCGTTCCAGCGTGCCCTCGCCGCCGACTTCCAGCACCACGTGGGCGCCTTCGCCGCCGGTGACGCGCAGCACTTCGTCCTGCCATTCGGGGGCGTCGCGGTAGTTGATCACGTGGTGCGCGCCCAACTCGCGCGCCCGCGCCAGTTTCTCGTTGCTGGACGAGGTGATGATGGCGCGCAGGCCCGCAGCCTTGGCCAGTTGCAGGCCCCAGATCGATACCCCGCCGGTGCCCAGCAGCAAGGCGGTCTGGCCGGCTTTGGCGCGTCCCGCGACGAACAGGGCGCTCCAGGCGGTGACGGCGGCGCATGGCAAGGTCGCGGCCTGTTCATCCGAGAGCGAATCGGGAATGGCGACCAGGGAGTGCTCGGAGAAAATGACCTCGCTGGCCAGCACGCCGTCGCTGGCGGCGCCCGGCACCCGCGCGGTGTTGACGGGGTCGGACTCGCCATCGATCCAGTCCGGAAAGAAGGCGCCCATCACCCGGTCGCCCGGCCGGTAGCGTGTGACCCCGGCGCCGACGTCCACGACTTCACCAGCGGCGTCGGACGCTGGAATGACGGGGGCGTCCGCCGGTTTCAGGTAGCCGCCACGCGCGACCATCAGGTCGCGGAAGTTCAGCGAAACGGCCTTGACGCGCACGCGCACCTCATGGGGACCGGGGGCGCGCGCTGCCAGCGCCCCGCGTTGCAACGAGCCGATACCCTGGCCGGCGGTGATCCGATATGCCTGCATGGTGATGTCCTCTGTCTTGGTTCCAGAGAGCCGCACGGCGCGGCCCAGTGCCCGTAAGATATCCGGGACCCGCGCTATCCAGTGACGTCATGAATTCCCTTCAATGTTGCCTGCAAGGAACCAGTGAGGTCGCTACGCCAACTCCCGCCAGGCCATTGCCACTTACATTGCCTCCATCCGCTACCGCGGCGTCGGGCGTGGATCGCATTGAATGGTGTAGCGAAGGAGATGGTTCATGCGCCGGAGGGCGGGGATCGCGAGCATGATGCCGATGGATATTCTCGACAGCAGGGAAAACCGCGCGACGTCATCGCGGCGATAGCAGTCGGCCTCTTCGGCCAGTTTCAGCGGCGGCGCGAGTGCCTCCAGCTCACGCGGGTCGTCGATCCCCCACTTCAACTGCGCGCCGGTGGCGCGCACCGACGGAATGCGCTGGACGAAGCGAACGCCCAGGGAACTGAGCGCGTCACAGATGAATTCCCCGTGTTGAAACCTGGAAACGATACCCCCGAGTAGCGCCCTGACGTCGTCTCGCGACAGGTACATCAGCAGGCCCTCCGCGATTACGAGCACCGGCAGGTCGGCGGGAACCTGCTCAAGCCACGCGACATCCTGGACAGCGGATGCGATCAGGAAATAGCCTTCCTGCATCGCGAAAAGCCGACGCCGAAGGTCGACCACCTCGGGGTAGTCGACGTCGTACCAGCGCACGCCTGGCGCTGGGGCGATGCGGAAGTAGCGCGTATCCAGCCCGCAACCCAGGTGAAGTACGACGCATCGAGGATGGCGTTCGATGAAGCGGCGCGCCCATTCGTCAAGATGGTGGGCGCGCATCGCCAGACCGATCATCATGTCGCGGCCGACCTTGAGCCTGGCGAAGTCATAATCGATGCGTTTCACCGCTTCCGCGGCATAGCGGTCGTTCAGGAGCGAGTCGCCCAGTTCGGATTCGCCGGCCTTCGCGAACAGCGTGATCAGCAGGGTCTCCTTCTCCTGCGTCAGGTGCACTTTCTCTGGTTTCATTGCGCTACCCTCATTGATGTGCCGCGTCGTTGGTTGACGGTGCAATTTATCTAGATATAATTTATCCAAATTAAAGCGGCGAAGCTACCTGCTGGATGGTGCGCGAAACAGCCCGTCGTTGCGGATGTTGGCCTATCGATGGCAACAGCGCTGCATGCGTTGCGTAATTTCATGTCGATCACTGGAAATTGTAAATAGCATGAAGATGAGCGAAGGTGTTGAATGGGCATTGCACTGTTGCCTGACCCTGGCGTGGGTCGGCAATGACGGGCCGGTGCCGACATCCAGGCTCGCCGCCGCATTCGAACTGCCTTCGCACTATCTGAACAAGTTTCTCCAGAGTCTGGTGCGTGCCGGAATTTTCACTTCTTCGGCGGGCGCCAAGGGGGGCTTTCAACTCGCGAAGTCTCCCGAGGCGATCTCCCTGTTGGATGTCGTGATGGCCATCGAGGGAGATGAGTGGGCATTCCGGTGCACCGAAATCAGGCAGCGTGGCGCGGGATGTCTTGCCAAGCCAAACGACTTCGCGCGTCCCTGTGGAATCGCCGCCGCCATGCAGCGAGCCGAGACCGCATGGAGAAAGGAACTGGCCGCGCAGACCATTGCCGATCTGATAAAGGCATCTCCGCCATCAGGGAGCCAGCGAATGAAGCAATGGTATGCGGGCTATTCAAGCTAGCCGTCGGAAAAGAGGGTTTCCCTCTTTTTTTGGTTCGTTAATCTAGATATTAAATATCCTGATATGAAAATGGAAAACGTCGAACAATCACAGCGCTCCCTGGGCTCAACCCTGGTCTTGGCCTTGGGTACGTTTGCGGTCGGTATGGATGCATTCATCGTTTCCGCATTTTTGCCGGAGATGGCGGAAGACCTGTCTGTGAGCGCATCGATGGCCGGGTGGTCGGTCACTGCGTTCGCCCTTGCCTATGCATTGCTTGCCCCGATCATCGCGACGATGACTTCCACGGTGGCCCGGCGCAGGCTGCTTGTGTCGTCGCTGGTTTTGCTCGGCCTTGCCAACATCGCTTCCGCGGCATGTACGACATTGGGGCTTCTCATACTGACGCGGATAGCCGCCGCCGCATCGGCGGCGGCCTACACCCCGAACGCGGGGGCGACGGCTGCCGCCATGGTGCATCCCGGTCAGCGGGCGCGAGCGCTTTCCGTCGTGATCGGAGGGCTCACCGTCGCCACTGCATTGGGCGTTCCGCTTGGCCATGCGATCAGCGTGTTCATGAACTGGCGCGCCTCATTGGCTTTTGTCGGCGTTCTTGCGTTCGCGGCGGCGGCAACGGTCTTTCTCGTGATGAAGCCCATGCCCGGAGGCGCCGCCATCGGTTTGCGGCAACGATTGTCGGTGCTTGCAAGACCAGGTGTCGTGGGCATACTGATGCTCACGGTTTTCGGGATGGCAGCGGCTTACTCGGCGTACGCCTTCGTCATCTCCATCCTGGAAGGCTTTCAGATCCCGCCCGCCAATTTCACCATGATGCTGTTCATGTATGGGCTTGGCGCCTTTTGCGGCAACTATCTTTCCGGGTGGGCTACGGACAGGCACGGGCCGATCATGACGCTTGCCTGCGCATACCTTGTCATGACCTTGGCCCTTGGCGGCCTGGGCCTCATGTCCGGCGGGAAAGGACCTGAAGCGATCTATCCGATTTCTTTCCTGATAGCGTGCTGGGGGGGCAGCAGCTGGGCCCAGTCACCCGCACAGCAGCAAAGGCTGATCAGCCTGGCTCCACAGGAAGCCAACCTGGTCATTGCGCTGAACTCTTCGGGAATCTATATCGGGATCGCTATCGGGACAATGATAGGCGGCCAGCTGATTGGCCTGGGCGGGTCGTATCCGTTATGGGCCGGGGCGGCACTGGCTGCAATTGCGATGTGCTACATCATGATGTCTGGAAGTACAGGGCGCCAAGGCTCCGATCGCGGATAGCGCTGGGCAGTCGAGCGGCGCCGGGTCGGGCCCCGGGCACGTAGCCGCGCCGGAATCGGGCACCTTGAGAACATAACCTGGGGCTGGCCGGGGATGCCGTGAGCCAGGCCGCGCGCTTCCATCGCGGTCAGCACAGCGACAACATTCTCACGCTGAAACTGGTTCTTGCCACACAGGACTGCAAAAAATATAATGAGAATCGTTTTCATAAACGTGTCGTGGCCATCCTCGTCCCGAACGGCGGCCGCTTTTTTTTATGGCAAGCACCCAGTCCGGTGCGCCTGGCTTGGCCAGCGCGCCGCCCTTGCGGAAATTCCATCGCCTGCGACCCGGCCTGAGCTTGCAGCTTGCTTGCGAGGCCGGTGGCGAGTCGTCGACGGGGTTGGCGACTGTGGACGATTCCCTGCGGATCGTACTGGTGCTCGACGGCAGGATCGACGTCAGCTACGGCCGGGCCGCGCTGAATCTGGTTCGTGGTCAGGGGGCCGACGCGGGTCTGGTGATGCTGCGCGAACCCGAGGAATGCCGGCGTGTGGTGCGAGGGGGAGAATCGTCGCGGCGTGTCAGCATCGGCGTGAGCCGGCAGTGGCTGGAACAGTCGCTCGGCGAGACCGCGGTGATTGCCCCGCATCTGGCGACGCGCTGCTGGAACGCATCCACGCGGATCCGGCTGCTGGCCGAGCAGTTGCTGAGTCCTCCGCCTATGCCGCGACAGCTGGGCAGCCTCTACCTTGAATGCCGTGCCATCGAACTGGTCATCGAGGCGCTGTCGCATGGCAGGGCGGGCGATTGCCATGGCACCGATCCCATGCCGTTGCCCGCGGCGGTTCATCGTCGTATGGTCGATCTTACGCATTGGCTGCGCCGCCACGCCGACCAGCCCTTGAGCATCGACCAGATCGCGCGCCACATGAATACCACGGCCACCACGCTGCAACGCCATTTCCGGCAGGCGCTGGGGATCACGGTGTTCGACTTCCTGCAGCACGAGCGCCTGCGCCTGGCCCGCCACGCCCTGGAATCCGAGGGGGTGAGCGTGACGCAGGCCGCGGCCATGGCCGGCTACGCCAATCCGGGCAGTTTCTCCACGGCATTCCGCCGCCACTTCGGGCTGACGCCGAACCAGGTGCGCGCCCGCCTGTAAATCCCCGCGCGGCTGCGGCGATTGCCGTTTGCGCGAACGATTCCGCCGTTTCCACAAACGACGTGTGCCGCGCTCCCATGCTCTACTTGCCTGAGAACGAATCTTATTTGCTTTCAGGAGAAGTCCCGTGCCCGCCGTCGTCCCGATGCGTCCTCATTCCCGCCGTGTCGCGCGTCCGACCGGGCGCTTGGCTTATCCCTTGTTGGCGGCGCTGCTCGTCCAGGCGGGAACCGCGCTGGCGGCCGACGATGCGGTGAGCCTGGAAGCGGTGACGGTGAATGCCTACCGCCCGGCGGAGACGATCGGAGGGTCGACCAAGACCGATACGCCGTTGCGTGAAGTGCCGCAGTCGGTGTCGGTGATCGAGCGGCGCGAGATGGATCTGCGCGGCGTCAGGAATCTCAACGAAGCCACGCGCTACACCGCGGGCGTGCTGCCCGAGAGCCAGGGCATCGACAACCGCGTGGATGATCTCTACATCCGCGGTTTCGATGCCGGCAGCTTTGGCGCGAACGTGATGCTGGACGGCTTGCGCGCGCCGTCGGACACCAGCCTGAGCTGGAACCGGACGTCCTTCAACACCTGGAACCTGGAGCGCGTCGAGGTGCTGAAAGGCCCGTCCAGCGTGTTGTACGGCCAACTGGCCCCTGGCGGCATGGTGAACCAGGTCAGCAAGCTGCCGACGCCGGAGCAGGATCAGGTGGTGCAGTTGCAGCTGGATAGTCATGGGCGCGCGCAGACGGCGTTCGACCTGGGCGGGGCCAATGGGGACGAAAACGTGCTGTGGCGGCTGGTGGGCCTGTATGGCGATGGGTCCACCCAGATCAAGCACACCGACCACGAGCAGTGGTTCATCGCGCCCAGCGCCACCATGTACTTCAATGACCATGCCACGCGCCTGACGCTGCTGGGGATGTACCAACAGGATCGCGGCGGCAGCACCTTCCAGTTCCTGCCCTACGAGGGCACCGTCGTGCCGGCCGCCGAGGGCTACATCAAGAACACGACGTTCCTGGGCGAACCCGACTGGAACACTTACGACCGCAATATCTGGACCGCCGGCTGGCAGCTCGAACACCAGTTCAACGACGCCTGGAAAGTCAGCCAGAACGCGCGCTACACGCACGTGGACTCGTTGTACCGCGCCACGGTTGGCAATGGCGTGCGCGGCGCCGCGCTTACCAACCTGAGCACGCTCATCGGCGGCCGCATCCTGAATCGTCGCGCGGTGCAGGGCGAGGGCGACTCCGATGCGCAGACCATCGATACGCGCGTGGAGGGCAAGTTCGCGACCGGGCCGGTCGCCCATACCATGGTCGCCGGTTTCGACTGGCAGAAGACGCAGTGGACCTTCCTGCGCCAAGCGGCGGCGGTGTCGCCCGCCGCCATCGCCATCAATGTGTACGACCCCGTCTACACCCACTACGATTTCGAACCGACACTGGCGCCGCAGATGTCCACCCGCGAGACCGATTCGCAGTATGGCGTGTATCTGCAGGACCAGATCGCGCTGGACCGCTGGCGCTTCACGCTGGGCGGCCGACAGGACTGGACGCGCATGGATTCGCTCAATCGCCTGACGGGGACGCGCCAGGTGACCCGCGACGAGGCCTTCACCGGCCGCGCCGGCGTCACGTATCTGTTCGACAATGGGCTGGCGCCCTACTTCAGCTATTCGGAGTCGTTCCAGCCGACCGGCGGAACGACGCGTTCGGGCAGCGCCTTCAAGCCCACCACCGGCAAGCAGTGGGAGGCGGGCATCAAGTACGAACCGCGCGCCATTGACGGCATGATCACGTTGTCGGCCTACGAGCTGTCGCAGCAGAACGTGCTGACGGCCGACCCGCTCAACGAAGCCGACGAGGCCTACCAGGTGCAGACCGGCAAGGTGCGGGTGCGCGGCATCGAGCTGGAAGGCCGTGTCACGCCGCTGCGCGGGCTGAGCCTCATCGGCGCCGTCACCCGCATGGACTCCAAGGTGGTGCGCAGCAACGATGGCAATACCGGCAACCGCATGATCCGCGTGCCCGACTGGATGGGTTCGATGTGGGTCGATTACACCTTCCATGGCGGTCCGCTGGCCGGCCTGGGCATGGGCGCGGGCGTGCGCTACGTCGGCCCGACTTATGGCGACCTGGCCAACTACCTGCATATTCCCGGCTACACGCTGTTCGACGCCGCGCTGCGCTATGACGCCGGCAAGATCGGCGGCATGAACCTGCAACTGGCGCTCAATGGCAGCAACCTGGCCGACAAGCGGTATGTGGCCACGTGCTCGGCCGCCACCTCGTGCTATTACGGCACGGGCCGCACGGTCATGGCGACCGCGAGGCTCACGTGGTGAGTGCGGGCCGGCCCATAACTGCGTGGCTGCTGCTGGTGTTGTCGCTGACGGTGGCGGTCTTCCTGCCGGCGTCCGCGCTGGCCGATGATGGATGGCCGCGCCGTTTCGACAATGCCGACGGCACGCGGACAATGCTGGCTGCCGCCCCGCGGCGCGTCCTGTCGACGTCGGTCACGGTGACCGGCACGCTGCTGGCCATCGAAGCGCCGGTGATCGCCAGTGCCGGCAATGCCAACGGCCGTTTTTTCGACCAATGGGCGGCAGTGGCGCGCGCACGCGGTCTCAAGCCGTCATGGCCGGCCGGGCAGGTGGACCTGGAGGCCGCCTACGCGGCGCGGCCCGATCTGATCGTTGTTTCCGCCACGGGCGCGGATTCAGCGCGCGAGCAACTCGACGCCTTGCGCGCGATCGCGCCGGTCATCGTGGTGGACTACAGCCACCAGACCTGGCAGGAACTGGCCCTGCAGCTGGGCCGGGCGCTGGGCACGGAGGCCGCCGCGACGCGCGCCGTCGCCGGTTTCGATGCCCGGGTTGCCGCGGCGCGTGCCCGCTTGCGCGTACCGCAGGGCAAGGTGAACATCATCAGCTATAACGGCCCGGGCACCAACAATCCCATCGCCACGCCGGCCAGCCCGCATGCGCGGCTGCTGGCGGCCCTGGGGTTTCGGATCGAGGCGCCGGATCCCGCCTGGCACGTCGCGCTGGGCCGCCCCGGAGACTTCGTCTGGGCGCCGTATGAAGCGCTGACCCGCTTGACCGCGCAAACCACCTTCGTGTTGCGCGCGGATGCCGACGATGCCGAGGCGATGTTGCGCGATCCGGTGCTGGCCAACCTGCCTTCGGTACGCGCGCGCCAGGTCTATGGCCTGGGCCGGGACGCTTTTCGCATAGATGCGTACAGCGCGGGCCAGATCCTCGACGCGCTGCTCGAACGGTTCGGGACATGACGCCGATGCCAAGGGCGCGCACGCCGCTTGCGCGTCGCCATACCTGGTGCTTGTTGCTGGCCTGTGCCCTCGCGATTGCCTTGCTGGCGCCGCTGAGCCTGATGATGGGGGCGCGTCCGCTGTCGCTGACGACGGTGAGGCAGGCCTTGGCCGCCTTCGATCCGCTCGACAGCGCGCACCTCATGGTGCGTCACCTGCGCTTGCCGCGCACGCTACTGGCGCTGGCGGCCGGAGCGGCGCTGGGCGCCGCCGGGGCGTTGATGCAGACCTTGACCCGTAACCCGCTGGCCGATCCAGGGCTGCTGGGCGTCAATGCGGGCGCGGCGCTTGCCATCGCCGCGGCCACGGCACTGGGCGTCGTGCACGGCCCGGTCGCGCAACTGCTGGCCGGCCTGGGCGGAGCGGCGCTGGCGGGCGCGCTGGTCCATGCCATTGGCGGACTGCATCGCGGGCGCGATCCCCTGCGGCTGGTGCTGGCGGGCGCGGCCATGTCGGCGATCCTGTTTGCCGCTACGCAGATCATCACTGTCAACAGCGACGATCGCGTCTTCGACCAATTCCGCCATTGGGTGGTCGGCTCGCTGCAAGGACGCTCTGGCGCCGTGCTGGCCGTGGTGCTGCCGGCAACCGTGACGGGCGTCGCCCTGGCGCTGGCATGGGGCCGAACCCTGGACGCATTGGCGTTGGGACGTGAGCTTGGCACGACCCTGGGCACGCGGCCGTACCTGGCCTGGTCAGGCACCGCGGCGGCTATCGTGTTGCTGGCCGGCGCGGCCACCGCCGCCGCCGGGCCGCTCGCCTTCATCGGGTTGGCCGCGCCGCACCTGGCCCGCCACGCCTGCGGGTCCGCGCATCGGCGCCTGATCCCCTGCGCCGCGCTGGTCGGAGCCTGCCTGCTGCTGGCTGCCGATACGCTGGGCCGGATGATCGTCCCGCCCGACGAGATCAGCGCCGGAATCATGGCGGCGCTGCTCGGAGGACCTCTTTTTGTCGCGCTGGCGCGCCGTGCCGGTGCTTGCTGACATGCGCGATTCCGTTCCCATGCCGCCGCGGCGGTACGTGCATCGCTTCGGCTTCCTGGCCCGGCGGCGGGTTTTACTCGGTGGCCTGGCGCTCGCCCTGTGCGCCGTCATCCTGGCATTGATTGCCCTGGGGATCGGCAGCGCGGAACTGTCGCTGGGCCGCATTCTCGACATCGCGATCGGACGATCGTCCGCCACGCCCGGTGAGCGCCTGATCCTGGGCTTTCGTCTGCCGCGGGTGCTGACCGGCCTGTCCGTGGGGGCCGCGCTGGGGGTGTCGGGGGCCGTATTCCAGTCATTGTCGCGCAATCCGCTGGGCTCGCCGGATCTGATCGGGTTCACGACGGGCGCGGCCACCGGCGCGCTGTTGCATATCGTGGTTTACGGCCCGTCCACCGTCGGCGCGGCAATGGGCGCGGTCGCTGGCGGCGCCTTGACCGCGGTCGCCGTCTGGCTGCTTGCGCGGCGCCAGGGCGCCATGGGCACGCGACGCCTGGTGTTGGTCGGCGTTGGCGTGGGCGCGATCCTGCACGCCGTCAATGGCCTGTTGCTGGTCAAGGGCGATCTCGATCACGCATTGCTGGCGAACCTGTGGTTGTCCGGTTCGCTCAATGCGCGCGCATGGGCGCATGCCTGGCTTGCCGGCGTGGCCATCGTCCTGTTCCTGCCGCCCGTCTGGTTGTCGGTGCGCCGCCTGGCGCTGCTTGAAATGGGCGACGACGTCGCCGGGCAGCTGGGCCTGCCGGTAACCCGGGTACGGCTGGCGATGCTGTTCTGCGCGGTGATGCTGGCATCCCTGGCCACCGGCGCAGCCGGGCCGATCGCCTTTATCGCGTTGGCCGCGCCGCAGCTCGCCCGGCGCCTGCTGCGCAGCACCGGACCGTCGGTGGGCGGGGCGGCCGCCATGGGCGCCTGTCTGGTGGTGGCGGCCGACCTGCTCGGCCAGCAGACGTTCTGGCCGTTGCACCTGCCCATCGGCAAGCTGACCGGTTTGCTGGGCGGCCTCTACCTGATCTGGCTGCTGCTGCGTCGGGGCGCCCGATGATTTCCTCTCGCGGACGATTACCCATGCAAGATTGCTCTGCATCCCCGCCTTGCGCGATGGCGCTGCGCGCGCGTGGGCTGACACTGGCGCATGACCTGGGCGCGGTGTGCCAGCAGTTGGACCTCGATATTCCGGCCGGACGCATTACGGTCATCCTCGGGCCGAATGGGTGCGGCAAGTCGACGCTGTTGCGGGGATTGGCGCGTCTGTTGGCGCCGCAGGCCGGCACGGTGCTGCTCGACGGCAAGGACCTGCGGCGCTTTGGAGCGCGCGAGCTGGCCGTTCGCCTGGGCTGCCTGCCGCAGGCGCCGCAAGCCCCCGACGGCATACGGGTGGCGGAGCTGGTGGCGCGTGGCCGCTATCCGCACCAGGCGTTCTGGCAGCCGTGGCGCGCGGAGGATGACGAGGCGGTACAACGCGCGCTGGAACAGACGCGCTTGACGGCCCTGGCCGATCGGCCCGTCGACACCTTGTCCGGAGGCCAGCGCCAGCGCGCCTGGCTGGCATTCGCGCTGGCGCAGAACGCGCCTGTGATGCTGCTCGACGAACCCACCACCTACCTGGATATCGCTCACCAGCTGGAAGTGCTGGATCTGTGCCGCAGTTTGAACCAGCGGCAGGGCAAGACCCTGGTGATGGTGCTGCACGACCTGAACCAGGCCGCCCGCTATGCCGATCACATCGTGGCGCTGCGCGACGGAAAGGTGCAGGCCAGCGGCCCGCCGGCCGAGGTCATCACGCCGGAGCGGGTGCGGCGCCTGTTCGGCATCCGCTGCGTCGTGATGGCAGATCCCGTGTCCGGGACGCCGCTGGTGGTGCCCGTTTCCAGCGCCGAAACCGACTGAACCGATACTCCAAGGAATCTAGCCTCATGTCATCTTCCCCTTTGTGCATCGGCCTGTCGCTGGCCGCCACGTGGTTGTCCGCCTCCGGCTGGCGACGCCCGGACAGTCGGGTCGAGCAACTGCACGGCGCGCCGTTCTACCGCGATGTGGCACGCCGCGCCGAGCAGGCGTGCCTGGACTTCGTGTTCCGGCCGGATGCCTTGTTCCTGGACGTGCCGGCGCTGGCGCGCGGGCCGGGCTTCAGCAGCCTGGATCCGGCGCTGCTGATGGCGGCGCTGGCGCAGGATACGCGGCATATCGGCCTGGTGACGACAGCCGCGACCTCGTTCAATCCGCCCTACGTGGTGGCGCGCCAGCTGCAATCGCTGGACTGGATCAGCGAAGGGCGCGCGGGTTGGAACATCGTCACCGCGTTGGACGGCAGCCGGAATTTCGGCGATGCGCCAATGCCGCCTTCGGCGCAGCGTTATCGCAAGGCGCTCGAGTTCACCGAAGTCGTGCGCGCGTTATGGCGCAGTTATCCGCAGGAGGCGGTGCTGGCGGACCGCGAGTCCGGGCAGTACGCGGATGTCACGCGTATCGCGCCGATCGCGCATCGCGGCGAGTATTTCAGCGTCCAGGGACCCCTGAATGTGCCTGGTCGCGCCCACGGCCGCATTCCCCTGTTCCAGGCGGGCGCGTCCGATTGGGGGCGCGACTTCGCCGCCCGCGTGGCGGATGCGGTGTTCGCCGCTACGCCCGATATCGAATGCGGCGTGGCGTTGCGCCGGGACCTGCGGCAGCGGGCGCTCGACCATGGCCGCGAGCCCGCGGCCATACGGGTGCTGCCGGGGTTGAGCCTGTATCTGGCGGCGTCGCGGGCCCAGGCCCGGGATTTGCATCGCGCGGCCCACGCGGACCAGGACCGGGCACGCCAGCGCCTGTACGTGGGAAGGGCGCTGGGCCTGGATCTTGAACGGCTTGATCCGGACCAGCCCATCACCGTGCGCATGCTGGGGCAACCCGGGCCCGACATGCGCAGCCCCACGCACGTGCAATTGCTGCGTCGGCTGGTCGAGCGCGAGCAACCCTGTCTGCGCGAGCTGCTGGCGCGGCCGGAGGCCGCGGCATCGGCGCATTGGACCGTGGTGGGAACGGTCGACGACGCGGTGGCCGAGATCCAGCGCCGGGCCGAGGCCGGCGCGGCGGACGGGTTCATTGCGCTGCCGGGTGGGGCGATGCAGTCGCTGGATCTGCTGCTGGACGGGGTGATGCCGCGGCTGGCGGCGATGGGATTGGCGCGGCGCGCCTACGCCGGCACCACGTTCGCGAGCAACCTGGGGCTGGCCGGGAGTTGCTGCGAGCCAGGCCGCGCGGTTCCCTAGTCGATGACCTTGCCCTGCCGGTCGATGTCCTGCCACTTGCCGCCTGACCACCAGCGATGTTCACCGTCGCTTTCTTCCTTGCAGCCGAAACCGACGCTGGCCTTGCCGTCTTCATAGGGAAAGGCGCAGTCATAGACCGGGGCGACGACGATGGCGCCGGTTTCCTCGTCCGCAAAGCCGATCTTGCCGTTCAGGCGGATGCGATAGCGGCCTTCCTTGGGGTAGTCGGGCCCGTTGTCGAACAGGTAGACCTGGTAAGGCTCCTGCAAATGCTGGTCGACCACGCGAAATCCACCCGCTTGTTTGTCAAGGTAGATGCAGTAGCGAAACGGGTTGCCGGCCACGAAGCAGTCGTCGATCCACTCGGGTTCGATGGCGCGTTGTTTCAAGGTCTGCCGGGCTTGCTCGGCGTCGGGGTCGACGTGGGTTTGCGCGGCGGCCAGGAGCGGCAACAGCAGAAAAGCGAAGCAGAGCGGGTGAAGGCGAGGCATTGCGGTAGCCGCGTCATCCGGCGCGGCGGCTGGGAGGAAAGGGGCCATCATAAGCCGGCTGCGCCCGGCCGCGCAGGGGCGCGGGCGATGCCGCTCGGCATGCCCGCGCCGCCGTCTGGTTCAGGCCGCGGCGGTCGTGGCGTCGCCGCCTTCCATGCCGCCGACGCCCACTGCCGCGCCGCCGCCGTCGATGGCCTGGGCCGTTTTTTCGGCCTCGGCCAGGGCGTCGCGGACTTCGGCGACCTGCTTCTGGGCTTCCTTGTCGTGCTGCCGCAGCTTGCTCTTGAGCATGGCGAGCAGTTCCTTCATGGCCCGGATGGCATCGCGCACGGCCTGGGCGTCGCCCTCGCGGCGCTTCTGGGCGGCCTGCGGCTCGTGGCGGGATTCGGTGGGGGCGCCGGCCTTGTCGTTCCGGTCGCCGGCCGTGTCGGTGTCGGTGTCGACGGACGCGGATGCGGCCTTGGCGGCGTCCGCCCGGGCCGCGGCGGCGGCGCCTTGTGCCGCGGTGTCGGCCGCGGGTGTGTCGGCCGTATCGGCGTCGCTGTCCAGCGCCGTGTCGCTGGCGGCGGCATAGGCCGCCAGGGCGCGGGAGGCGGCGGTCGTCGGCGTGGGCGCGCCGGCGCCCGTGGCATCGGCGCCTTCGGCCGTGCCGGCCGGCGTGCCGTTGGCGTCACCCGTGGCCGGGACGCCGCTCGCGCCATGCACCACGGGCGCGGCCGCCGCACCCGGCGACGCGCCGGCGGCCTGCACGCCGCCGCTGTCCTTGAGGGCGCTGGCGGCCTGGCCGAGCTCGCCGGCCAGCTGGCGCAGTTCACGCAGGATGGCCTTGGCCGCGGCCTTGCCCAGGAACATCAGCATCTTCTTGAGCGTGTCGATGCGCTGCTTGATCTGCGCGACGCGGGCGCGTGCCAGGTCGTGGCGCGACTGGGCCGCGTCGGTGGCCATCTGGAAGGCGGCCTT
This sequence comes from Achromobacter xylosoxidans, assembly GCF_001457475.1. NCBI lineage: Bacteria > Pseudomonadati > Pseudomonadota > Betaproteobacteria > Burkholderiales > Alcaligenaceae > Achromobacter > Achromobacter xylosoxidans. The sequence goes on from NZ_LN831029.1 coordinate 270,635, forward strand.
GCGCGCCTTGGCGGCGCGCTCGAGCGCATCGTCGCTGAGGATCACGCGGATCGAGACGGGTTTGTCCGCGGGCTGCGCGGCGTCCCGGTCCCGCGCCGCATCCGCGTCGCGCCTGGCGGCGGCATGGGCGTCGTTGCTGGCGGTGGCTGTGGTCGGAAGGAGGGTGTCGGTGAGCAGGGGCTGCATGGAGGATTCCGGTAAGGCGGGACACATGGCGTCGCGGCCGGCCGATGGCCGGCGCTGCGACGGCGAGGTGACACGACATGTACGGCAGGCCGATGCGCATTCTTTAACCGCGCCGGCAGGAATCCGTCCGACACTGCCGCGCTGCCCTGCGGCGGTGGTATCTTCTGCCCCATGTCCGTCCGTGATTCCTCCCTGTCCCTGTCCAGCGCGCCGGTGGCGCCGGATGCCGCCAGCGCCGCCCTGCCCGCGGCCCAACCCTATGTGCACGTGGCGGGCACGACGCGCACCCTGCATTTTTCCGACAAGGTCATCCAGAGCCGCATGTCGACCCTCAGCCCCGATGCGCTCGACCTCGAGTACACGCGGATGATGATGGGTTTCGTCCTGTTCGCGCCGGCGCCCGCGGACATCCTGATGGTGGGGCTGGGAGGCGGGTCGCTGGCCAAGTTCTGCCATCGCTACCTGGCGCATTCGCGCATCGAGGTGGTCGAGATCGATGCGGGCGTCATCGCCTTGCGCGATGCATTCATGGTGCCGCCCGATGGCGAGCGTTTCAGGGTGGTCCAGGCGGACGCGGCCGAGCATCTGCGCGGGCTGCGGGACGCCGCCGACGTGCTGCTGCTGGACGGCTTCGACGACGCCGGCATCCCTCCCGCCCTGTGCTCGGCGGACTTCTACGCGGATTGCCATCGCGCCCTGCGCGACAACGGCATCCTGGTGATCAACTTCCATGTGAACCATCCGCTGCACCACGCCTACCTGGACCGGGTGCGCGCCGCGTTCGGCGGCGCCATGTTCGAGGTGGTGGACGATGACATGACCAACAGCATCGTGTTCGCCTGCAAGGGCGACCTGCTGGACGATCCGGCGGCGGCCGACCTGAAGCGGCCGGCGGTCATTCCCAAGGACGCCTGGCGCCAGTTGATGCCCACCCTGCGCGTCATCGGCGCGACGCGCGAACTGAAGTGACGCGGCGCGGTTTTCCGGCGTCCGCTAACGTCCGGTAGCGCGCGGCGGGGTTTTGTTGCACATGGCGAGCCTGCGTCCGTAGCCGCCTTGCTAGCATCCACGCTTTTCCCGCACCGCCAGGATCCTTTCCATGAGCATCTTCTCCCGTTTTTTCGGTCGCGCCGAATCGTCCGCCGACACCGTCGCCCTGACGGCCAATCCCGACATGAAGGATGGCCCGAGCCTGCAGGTCGTGTTCGCCGCGCCGCTGGCGCCGCAGGCCGATGCGCTGGCGGCGGCGCTGCGCGCCTATCACCCCGAGATGCGCGAGGCGCGCGCGGAGATCGAACCGGACATGCCGGAATTGCTGGCCCTGGTCGGCTGGGGCAAGCACGTGGTTCGCCTGGTGGGTTTCAACGCGCCCTTCCCCCAGGATGCGCTGGAGGCGTGCGTGGCGCCGGCGCACTATCCCGCCGAGGTCAAGGAGCAGGTGCGCGGCCACGTCAGCCATGTGCTGCTCTACTACGCCGGCTTCGAGGAGGATCCGCTGGAGCAGTACGTGGCGCTGGCGGCGGTGGCCGGGGCGCTGACTGGATTGCAGGCCGTCGCGGTGTTGAACGAGGATGCCCACACGTCACTGCCGGCGGGGGTGTTCTCGCGCGAGTCGATGGGCGACGAGAGCCTGGAACTGCTGCGTTCGCTGCCCTTGAACATGCTGTACTGCGGCTTCGTGAAGTACGAGGTGGAAGGCGTGCAAGGCGTGTGGATGCGCACCTATGGCGCCGGCCGCTTCGGGCTGCCGGACTTCGCCGTGCTGGCCGAGGGCCATCACCAGGGCGAGCAGTATTCGAACATGTTCAACAACATCATGGCGTACCTGCTCGACAGCGGCGCCGAGCTGGCCGCCGGCCACACCATGCAGATCGGCGAGGACCGTTACATGAAGCTGCGTGAACCGCTGGAGGCCGAGTATTTCCTGCACGGCCCGCAGGCGGTGCTGGTGACGGAGATCATCGACGCCTCGCAGATCAACAAGCCGGCCGACGCCCAGGACGACTGACGGACCTACCGGCCGGCTCTTGGGCAACGGTTCGAGAGGGGGCGCTCACGAGGGAGCGCGCCCCGGCAAAAAGAGTGCCGGCACGGTGCCAATGCCCGAAAAATCTGACTCGTCCGTACGCGGAGTGTTGCAGATGGCCGAGATTGGTGATTTTTAGGACGAAATAACCGGCTTTTCTACATCAATTCTAATTATTACGACTGTATGTAATTGTATATACTCACTGCCCGATTCCATCATTTCACGCTTCGCCCGCCACGCATCGAGTGCCGGGTCTGCAGGAGTAAGGCATGTTGAGCAAGGCAGTAACGCTTGGCGCGGTGACGGTCCTGTCACTGCTGGTGGCCGGTTGCGCCACCGAACGTTCCCAGTCGGTCGCGGTACCCGCGGTCGCCGCGGCCAGCAAGCCCTACCAGGGCGTGCGCAGTCCGATCTCGGTTGGCAAGTTCGACAACCGCACCAACTACCTGCGTGGCGTCTTCTCCGACGGCGTGGACCGCCTCGGCGGCCAGGCCAAGACCATCCTGGTCAGCCATCTGCAGCGCAGCGGTCGGTTCCAGGTGATGGACCGCGACAACCTGTCCGAAATCGCGCAGGAAGCGGCGTTCAACAAAAAGGCCAGCCAGATCAAGGGCGCGCGTTACGTCGTGACGGGCGACGTGACGGCGTTCGGCCGCAAGGTGACGGGCGACCATCAGCTGTTCGGCATCCTCGGCCGCGGCAAGGAACAGGTGGCTTACGCCAAGGTCGACCTCAACGTGGTCGACGTGACGACCTCCGAGGTGGTCTATTCCGCGTCGGGGGCGGGCGAATACAGCCTGTCCAACCGCGAAGTCATCGGCTTCGGCGGCACCGCCGGCTATGACTCCACGCTGAACGGCAAGGTGCTGGACCTGGCGATCCGCGAGGCCGTCGATCGCCTGGTCGATGGCATCGAGCAAGGCGCCTGGCAACCGGTCCAACCCTGATAGGTATCCCAATGTCGAACAATCTGGCGAAGGCGCGCCCGCGGGCGCTCGCGCGCATGGGGCGCGCCATGGCGGTGGTTGCCTTGGCGGGGGTGCTGGGCGCGTGCGCGCAGCAACCCAAGAGCATGTACAGCTGGCAGTCGTACCAACCTTCGGTCTACGCCTATCTCAAGGACGATGGCGCCGACTACGCGGCGCAGAGCCTGGCGATGGAAAAGAACATCGAAACCGCGCGGGCGAGCAACGCGCAATTGCCGCCGGGCTTCCGCGCGCATCTGGGCATGCTGTACCTGAAGCTGGGTGATGGCGCCAAGGGCCTGGAACAGCTGGAAGGCGAGAAGGCGGCCTTCCCCGAATCCAAGCCGTTCATGGATTTCCTGCTGCGCAATGCCAGCAAGATGGCGGACAACGCCGCGTCGGCCGCGCCGTCCGAGCCCGCGTCGGCCGCGCCGTCGGCGGCGCCCGCCGCGCCCGCCGCCGCGCCCGCCAGCGCACAGCCGGCCAAGAAAGGAGCCTGAGATGAACACGATCATGCGTATTGCCGTGTTGGCGCTGGTCGCGCTGTTGGCGGGTTGCGCCGCGCCGCAGCGCAATGTGGACTATGCCGCCTTTCGCGAAAGCAAGCCGGCATCGATCCTGGTGCTGCCGCCGCTGAACACGTCCGTGGACGTGGCGGCGGGCGCGGCGGTGCTGGCGCAGGCGACCATGCCGCTGGCGGAATCGGGCTACTACGTCGTGCCCGTTGCCGTCATGGAAGAGACCTTCAAGCAGAATGGCCTGACCAACGCGGACGAAATCCACGAGTTGCCGGCCGCGCGCCTGCGCGAGATCTTTGGCGCGGATGCCGCCTTGTACATGACCGTCAAACAGTACGGGTCGAGCTATGCGGTCCTGTCCAGCTCGATCACCGTCTCGATCGACGCCGCGCTGGTGGACCTGCGCACGGGCGCCAAGCTGTGGGATGGCAGCAAGGAGGTCGTGCAAGCCAGCAACAGCAGCGGCGGCCTGATCGGCATGCTGGTGCAGGCGGTGGTGGATCAGGTCGTCAATACGCTCTCCGATCGCAGCTATGGCGTCGCCGGCATGACGAACAACATGCTGCTCAGTGCCGGTACTTCCGGCGGCATTCTGTACGGCCCTCGCTCGCCGCGCTACGCCGCCCAACCTTGACCGGGCCTTGCCGGCCACGCTGCCCTCGCCCCGTTGACCACGGCGCGAGGGCAGTGTCGCAATCGTCACGGCCGATGATTGCGGGGCGGCATTGCAGGGCTTGCGGGTAGGGCCGAACGGTCAGGCCAGTCCTGGTTGAAATGCGCGCCGCGGCTTTCGCGGCGATCGCGCGCGTCGCGCACCGTCAAATCGGCGACCAGGGCCAGATTGCGCAGTTCCAGTCCTTCCAGGCTGTCGTCGAGATGGTCGCGGGCATCGAGCACGCGGCGCAAGGCGGTGATGTGGTCGGCGGCGCGCCGCAGCGAGGCATCGCTGCGCACGATCCCCGCTTCGAGGGTCATCAAGGCGCGCAGCGATTGCCGCAGCGGGGTGGCGAAGGCTGCCGCCGATGTGTCGCGGGCCGGCACCGCGCAGGCCGGGGTGTCGACCCGTATCCTTGCGGGGCGCGCCAGGATGTCGCGGGCCGCGGCGCGGCCCGTGACGACGCATTCCAGCAGTGAATTGCTGGCCAGTCGATTGGCGCCGTGCAGGCCGGTGCAGGCCGCTTCGCCCACCGCGTACAGGCCGGCCACGCTGCTGCGGCCGCGGGTGTCGGTGGCGATGCCGCCGCAGGTGTAGTGGGCGGTCGGCGCCACGGGAATGGGCGTGGTGGCGATGTCCAGCCCCAACGCCAGGCAATGCGCGTGGATGGCGGGAAAGTGCGCCAGCAGGAAAGCGCGCGGGCGGTGGCTGATATCCAGGTAGACGCAATCGAGCGCGTGGCGCCGCATTTCGGCATGGATGGCGCGCGCGACGATGTCGCGCGGGGCCAGTTCGGCGCGGGGATCGTAGGCCGGCATGAAGCGGCTGCCGTCTGGCAGGCACAGCCGTCCGCCCTCGCCGCGCACGGCTTCGGAGACCAGGAAGCCGTCGGCGCGCGGGTGATGCAGGCCGGTGGGATGGAACTGCATGAACGCCAGGTTGGCGGTGCGGGCGCCGGCGCGCGCGGCGATGGCGATGCCGTCGCCGGTGGCGCCGGATGGCGCGGTGGTGGTGGCGTAGACCTGGCCGGCGCCGCCGCTGGCGATCACCACCTGGTCGGCGGAGACCTCGCGGCGCAGGCGCCGGTCCAGGTCCAGCAGGCGCACGCCGCGGCAGCGGCCGCCGGGCGCGTCCAGCAGCAGATCGACGGCGCAGTGGCGCTCCAGCACCGTGATGGCGGCAAGCCGGGTCACCTGCTCGCCCAGCGCCGTCATGATGGCGCGGCCGGTGGCGTCGGCCGCATGCGCGATGCGGCGTTGGCCGTGGCCGCCCTCGCGGGTCAGGTGCAGCGCCTGGCCCTCGGTCGTGAACGCCACGCCTTGCGCCTGCAACCAGGCGATGGCAGCGCGCGCCTGGTCGAGGATGGCGCGCGCCGCCGCCGCGTCGCACAGGCCGGCGCCGGCATCCAGCGTGTCGCGCAGGTGCGCGGCCACGCTGTCGCCCGGCCCCAGCGGCGCGGCAATGCCGCCCTGCGCGTGCGGGCTGGCGCCGGCATGCAGCGCACCCTTGCTGACCAGCGCAACGTGCCGGTGCGGCGCCAGTTCGAGCGCGGCGGCCCTGCCGGCCAGACCGCTGCCGACGATGATGACGTCGAAATGCATGACGGGACCTCGCAGGAAAAGCCGATGGCCACGCGCTTCAGGCCGGGCCGACCCGCTGGAACAGCGCGCCATCGCGCGCCAGGTCGCCGCTGGCCCGCACCGGACGCTTGCGCGCCTGGGCAAAGTCCAGCATGCGATCGATCGGCGCTTTGGCGCGCCGGGCCAGCGCAGGGTCCAGTTCGATCTCGTTGATGCCGTGCTCCAGGACGTGCGCGACACCGGCCAGTCCGTTCATCGCCATCCAGGGACACTGGGCGCAGCTCTTGCAGGTGGCGCTGTCTCCCGCGGTGGGCGCCGCCAGGAAATGCTTGCCGGGCGCCCGTTGGCGCATCTTGTGCAGGATGCCCTGTTCGGTGGCGACGATCAGGCGCCGCGTATCCAGTGTCCGCGCGGCCTCGATCAGCTGGGTGGTGGAGCCGATCACGTCGGCCTGCGCCAATACCGGAGAAGGCGATTCGGGATGCGCCAGCACGCGCGCATCGGGGTACTGGGCGCGCATCAGCGCCAGCTCGGCGCCCTTGAATTCGTCGTGCACCAGGCATGCGCCCTGCCACAGCAACATGTCGGCGCCGGTCTGTTGCTGCACATAGTGGCCCAGGTGCCTGTCGGGCGCCCACAGGATCTTCTCGCCGCGCGCATGCAGGTCGGCGATCAGGTCCAGCGCGATCGACGAGGTGACGACCCAATCGGCGCGCGCTTTCACCGCGGCGCTGGTGTTGGCGTAGACCACCACGGTACGGTCGGGATGCGCGTCGCACCAGGCCGCGAAGTCCGGCGCGGGACAGCCCAGGTCGAGCGAGCAACTGGCCGCGAGATCCGGCATCAGCACGCGCTTGCCGGGGCTGAGGATCTTGGCGGTGTCGCCCATGAAGCGCACGCCCGCCACGACCAGTGTCCCGGCGGGGTGGTCGCGGCCGAAACGGGCCATTTCCAGCGAGTCGCCGACGCAGCCGCCGGTGGCTTCGGCCAGTTCCTGGATGTCGGCATCGACGTAGTAATGCGCCACCACCACGGCGTTCTCGCGGGCCAGCAGCGCACCGATGCGGCTTGCCGCCTCGGCGCGTTCGGCGGCGGAAAGGGGGGCGGGCACCCGGGTCCAGGCCTGGCCGACGATGCCGGGCTGGCCGGCGCCGGGCAGGTCGAATTCGACGAAATGCGTGGGATCGGCGGTCATGGCGAAGGTCCATAGCGTATAAATGCTCAATATGAGCATTTATGGGTTAAAAAAAAGGCGACTTATGTTTTTTTTGAGCATAAATCAGATCGCCAGGATTTTCACCCGTGTTTTCCCGAGGCGGCCTTCGCACGGCGGGGGGCGCGAGCGCGGCGGGCCGGACGACCCACCGCGCAGCGGCAACCTCAGGCCGGGCAACCGGCACGGTCACGGCGCGGGCGCCGGGCGGGCCACACGCGTAGCAGCAACGCGCCGACCGCCGCGGTCGTGGCGACCACCGTGACACCGATCCAGCCCCAGTGTGCCAGCGCCAGGCTGCCCAGCGCCCCGCCGGCGGCCATGCCGATGAACACGCTGACCATCAGCACCGCGTTGAGCCGGCTGCGGGCGCCGGGATCGATGCCGTAGACGATGCTCTGGTGCGCGATCAGCGCCACCTGGATGCCGAGGTCGAAGCCGATGGCGCTGGCGGCGATCAGCCACAGCGCGGATTGCGTCGACAGCAGCGGCAGCAGTGCCATGGCCGCGAACGAAACCGCGGTGAGCGCGGCGCCCAGGCGGCTGACGGCGTTGGGGCCGCGCCGGTCGGCGTAGCGGCCTGCCAGCGGCGCGGCCAATGCGCCCGCCGCGCCCGCCAGGCCGAAGGCTCCGGCGGCGGCGGCGCCCAGGTGGAACGGCGCGCCGTGCAGCATCACCGCCAGGGTCGACCAGAAGGCGCTGAAGCCGAGCGACAGCAGTCCCTGCGCGAGCGCGGCGCGGCGCAGTTCGCCATGCTGGCGCCAGAGTCGGGGCAGCGAGCGCAGCAATTCGACGTAAGGCAGCGCGGTGGTCGGCGCGAACGTCGGCAGGCCGCGCCACAAGGCCGCGCCCAGCGCCAGAATCGAGAGCGCCGCGACCAGGAACATGGCGCGCCAACCGAACTGTTCGGCGACGAACCCGCTGACGACGCGCGACAGCAGGATGCCCAGCAGCAGTCCCGTCATCACCGTGCCCACGATGCGGCCGCGGTGGGCGGCCGGCGCCAGCGTGGCGGCCGCGGGGACGATGTCCTGCGCCAGGGTGGCGGACAGCCCGATGGCGAAGCTGGCGGCCAGCAGTACGCCGATGTCCTGCGCCAGCGCGGCCAGCATCAAGGCGGCGCTGAGGGCGCCCGCCTTGATGAGGACGATGCGCTTGCGGTCATAGCGGTCTCCCAGCGGCGCCAGCGTCAATATGCCAAACGCATAACCGAGCTGAGTCAGCGTGGGAATCCAGCCCAGTTCGCCGGCGCCGGCGCGCAGGTCCGCGCCGAGGATGCCAAGCATCGGCTGGTTGTAATAGAGGGACGCGACCGCGAGGCCGGCGCCTATCGCCAGCAGCAGCACCAGCCGCGCGGAAAGCTCGTGGAAAGCGGGGGCAGCGTGCGCCCGGGTATCGAAGGTCATGGGGGGAATCCGTTCAGAATGGCGCACCGTCATGTGCGTATGGCGCAGATTCTGAGCGCACCGAGCGGCCTTGGGTAGCCGGCTTGGGGGTAGATCCGTTATACGATACGCGTATGAGCACCCCTGCCCTTGCCGTCGCGACCGGCACCGACCGCATGTTGTTGATCGAAACCTTCGTGCGCATCGTGGAGGCCGGCAGTCTGTCGGCCGCCGCGCTGCAGCTCGGCGGCACGCAACCGACCGTCAGCCGTCGGTTGCAGCTGCTGGAGCGCACCCTTGGGGTGCGGCTGTTGCAGCGCTCGACCCACGCCATCCGCCTGACGGAGGATGGCCAGCGCTGCTACGAGCGTGCCCGGGAGCTGCTGGCGACCTGGCAGTCGTTCGAGAATGACGTGCGCGGGGCTGGCGAGGAACTGGCGGGCACGCTGCGCGTGGTGGCGCCGCACGCGTTCGGCCAGAACCAGTTCGTCGAGCCCTTGGCGCAATACCTGCGCCAGTATCCCCGCATGCGGGTCGAATGGCTGCTGCATGACCGCGTGCCGGATTTCATCGCGGAGAATATCGATTGCGCGATCAAGGTCGGGGCGGTGCAGGACCCTTCCGTGGTCGCGCTCAAGCTGGGCGAGGTGCCGCGCAGCGTGATGGCGGCGCCGTCATTGCTGGACGGCGGACCCGTGCCCGAGCATCCGTCGGAACTGGCGCGCCTGCCATGGCTGGCGCTGCGCACGTTCTACCGCGACGAGGTGAGCCTGACCCACGTGGAGACCGGCGAGGTGTCCCGCTTCGAGATCCAGCCGCGCCTGTCCACCGATGGGCTGTATGCCTTGCGCCGCGCGGCGCTGCTGGGCCTGGGCGTGGGCATCGCGTCGGCGTGGGCATTGCGGGATGAACTGGCCAGCGGGCGGCTGGTGCAGCTGGCGCCGGCCTGGCGCGCCGCGCCCCTGCCCGTCTACCTGATCTATGCGCCTTCGCGATTGCAGCCGGCCCGCCTGCGCCGCTTCATCGAGGTCATGCGCGAATACCTGCCGGCCGAACTGCGGTCCGGGACCGGGCAGGATTAGGGCCGGCCGCTACGGCGGTCAATCCGGCCGGGCCGTGGGCAGGGGATCGCCGGCGCCGGTGCGTTCGACGATCAGCCGGTAATGCTGCGGGCTGCGGTGCTTGGCGAAATTGAAGACGTGGTCGCGGAAGGCCTGGCCCAGGCCGAGGTCGATGCGGGCGGTAATGACTTCGTCTTCCTCGCTGCTGGCGCGGGCCACGATTTCACCGGACGGCGCCACGATCATGGAACTGCCGATCATGTGATGGCCGTCCTCGTGGCCGCACTTGGCCGCGGCGCCGATCCAGACCGCGTTCTGGTAAGCGCTGGCCTGCAGCACGATCTCGTGCGTGGTGGTGCGCAGGTGCGCGGGCTCGTCCCAATGGATATTGAGTGACGGCGTGTTGTAGCCCAGCACGATCAGCTCGGCGCTCTGCAGCGACATGACGCGGTAGGTTTCGGGCCAGCGGCGGTCGTTGCACAGGCACATGCCGATCCGGGTGCGGTCCATTTCCCAGACACCGAATCCCAGGTCGCCGACTTCGAAGAACTTCTTCTCCAGATGTTGGAAGGGGGCGTCGGGCTTGTGGTCGGAATGGCCTGGCAGGTGGATCTTGCGGTATTTGCCGATGATGCGCGCGTTGCGGTCGACCAGGATGGCGCTGTTGAACTGACGGCCTTCGGGGGTGAGTTCGGCATAGCCAAGGTAAAAGCCCACGCCCAGTTCCCGGGCCGTGTCGAACAGCGGCTGCACGTCGGCGTTGGGCATGGATTTCTCGAAGAAACGCTCGACCGCCTCGGCGTCGTCCATCCAATAGCGCGGAAAGAACGTGGTCAGCGCCAGTTCGGGGAACACCACGAATTCGGCCTTGCGGCCGGCGGCCTCCCGCAGCATCTCGACCAGGCGCTTGACCACGGCCTGGCGGCTGTCGGCAAGATTGACGGCGCCCATCTGGGCGACGGCCAGGCCCATCTTGCGGGCGGGGGATGCATTGCTCACGATATCGATCTCCAGGTCCGCTCAGGGCATGCTGCATGCGGGCGGTGTGTGCGTTATGGGGGCGCGCGGGCGCGCCGGAAGCCGTCCCGACGCGTCGTCGCAGGCTCAAGCATGCATGTGCGGGCGGGAAACTACAAACCCGGCGGCGGCGGCCGCGAAGCGGCTCGCGGGTGCCGCGGCATCGCGCCAAGCGCTTGATATGTCGACGCATTTGCCGCATTGCGGCAGGAAATCGCGTCCGCCATGCATAACGCGCAGGCATGGGCGCCATGCATATTTCTATATCCGGGCAGCCTGGATCCGGCGGCGCCGCGGCCGGATTGCGACAAGTGGCATCGGCCGTTGCCAGAATGGCAAGTTCGCCGCGTTTTGTGTGGAAAGTGGACGCTAGGCATTGACCGGCCCATCGGCCAGAATTTCCCTACCGATACATCAGGGGAAAATAATGACGACACTGCTCACCACCACCGACGTCGCGAAAATCGTGGCCGCGCAGGGCCCGCGCAAGGTATTCGAAGACCTGCTGGATTATCTGCTGGCCGATTTCCTGCGCTGGCAGGAGTTCGACAAGAGCGCGCGCGTCGCCAGCCACTCGGCGACCGGCGTGATCGAACTGATGCCCACCGCCGACCACGAGCTCTACAGTTTCAAGTACGTCAATGGCCATCCGGGCAATCCGCTGGCCGGGCTGAGCACGGTGATGGCCTTTGGCGCGCTGGCGCGGGTCAGCACCGGCGAACCGCTGCTGATCAGCGAACTGACGTTGACCACCGCGCTGCGGACCGCCGCCACCTCCGCCCTGGCCGCGCGCGCCCTGGCGCGTCCGGGATCGCGCCGCATGGCCTTGATCGGCAATGGCGCGCAAAGCGAGTTCCAGGCCCTGGCATTCCATCACATCCTGGGCATCGACACCCTGCATCTGTATGACGTTGACGGCGCCGCCACCGACAAGCTGGCGCGCAACCTGGCGGGTGTGGCGGGGCTGCGCCTGCGTCGTTTCGACAGCATTGCCGCGGCGGTCGCGGGAACCGATATCGTGACCACCGTCACGGCCGACAAGGCCTACGCCACCATCCTGACGGCCGATATGATCGAGCCGGGCATGCACATCAATGCGGTGGGTGGCGACTGCCCCGGCAAGACCGAGCTGCACGCGGACGTGCTGCGCGCCGGACCGGTGTTCGTCGAGTACGAGCCGCAGACCCGCATCGAAGGCGATCTGCAGCAGATGCCGGCGGACTTCACCGTGACCGAACTGTGGCGCGTGCTGACGGGCCGGTGCGCCGGGCGTGGCGATGCCCGCGACGTCACCCTGTTCGACTCGGTCGGCTTTGCGCTGGAGGATTTTTCGGCGCTGCGCTGGCTGCGCGACAGCGCGCTCAAGCACGGCATCGGCACGCGCGTCGAAGTGGCGCCGCAACTGGCCGATCCGAAGGATCTGTTCGGATTGGTGCGTGCCCGCCAGACCACCGTCCGGGCGGCCCGCGACACGCAGGCGCTGCTCAGGGACTGACGCGGGACGTGTCGCGCCGCGCGCGGGCTGTCACGGTTTCATGCGCTGCTTCAAGGCCTGGGTGATCATCGGGATGTCGAGATCCTGGCCCGGATGCTTCTGGCAGAAGTCGTACAGCACCGCGACATAGGCGTTGCCCAGCAGCTTGGTGATGGCGCCGGCGGTGGTGGCGGCGATGGTGCCGCCCACGGCGCTGCCGGCGCCGGGGATGAACTTGAGCAGGCCCGACACCACCGAACGCCCGACCAGCGTGGCCGCCGACGCGCCCAGCGAGGAAGTGACGAGCGTGCTGATGGCGGCGGTGTTCAACTCCATGCCGAAGGTGATGCCGATCTTGGCGATCATGCCGACCTGGATCGGCACCAGCGCCACCGCATCGGAAAACGGAATCGGCGCGGCGGCGGCGGACGCGGCCAGTCCAGCCGCGATGTTCACTTCTATTTCAGCCCGCTTTTTTTTTACTTCCAGGGCTTTCTGGTTGCGGGTCGATAGCGCATTGGCATAAGCGCGTTGCTGTGATTCGGGGATGTACTGGGCGGTGGCTTCGATCAGCGCGTCCAGTCCCATCGGCGGCAGGTCCGCGTCCAGTTCCTCGATGCGTTCGGGCAGCGCGCGTACCGCCACCACCTGGCGCGCGCGCGGCAACAGGGCGCGGGCCTGTTCCAGGAAAGGACTGTTCTTGCGCGCCTTGGTGAGCACGACGATAACCGGGATGCCGGCGTCGGCCAGCAGGGCGCTCAGCTCGATTTCGGCGTCTTCGACGCGGTGGCCGCTGTCCTGGATGCACAGCCAGGCGGCGTGCAGGTGCCGGTCCTGGTCATCCGCGGCGGAGCGTTCGCGGATCAGGTCGGCCAATTGCTGGCGTGAGCGGGCGTAGTCGCCCACTTCCAGGCCACGGGTGTCGATGATGGTCAGGGGGTGGCCGGGCCGCGAGAATTCCTGCGTGGTCTGGGTGACCGGCCTGCCGGCGCCTGTCTTGGCCAGCTCGCCGCGGAACACGGCGTTGATGAGCGTGCTCTTGCCCACGCCGGTCTTGCCGGCCACCAGGATGTTGACGCGTCCCGCGCCGCGCGTGGCGGTGCTGATCGCATCGGCGATGGCGTCCTGCAATTGGGGCGTGTCGTGGCGGGGCGGATTCATGGCAGGCGGCGGGCGCGGGAAACAGGCATGGCTTGATTCTAGCGATAAAAGCGCGCGGGCCGGATTCAGCCGTACAGGTGCCGCGACTCGGGAAAGCGGCGCGCGCGCACGTCGGCGGCGTAATCGCGCGCGGCCGCCTGGATGCGGTCGGCCAGGGTGTCGTAGCGTTTGACGAAGCGGGCGGTGCGCTCGAACATGCCGAGCATGTCGTCCACCACCAGCACCTGGCCGTCGCAGCCGGCGGAGGCGCCGATGCCGATCGTGGGGCAGGCGATCGCCTCGGTGATGGCCAGCGCCAGCGGCTCGACCACGCCTTCGATCACCACGGCGAAGGCGCCGGCCTCGGCAACCGCCGTGGCGTCGGCGGCGATGCGGGCGTATTCGGCATCGCCCCGGCCGCGGGCGCCATAGCCGCCAAGGATGTTGACCGCCTGCGGCGTCAGGCCGATGTGCGCCATGACCGGAATGCCACGCGTCGACAGATAGGCGATCGCCGGCGCCATGGCCTGGCCGCCTTCCAGCTTGACGGCGCTGGCGCCGGTTTCCTTCAGGACGCGGGCGGCCGAACGGAAGGCCTGCTCCGGGCTTTCCTCGTAGCTGCCGAACGGCATGTCGACCACCACCAGGGCCTGGCGCGCGCCGCGCACCACCGCGGCGCCGTGCGCGATCATCATGTCCAGCGTGACGGGCACGGTGGACGGCAGGCCGTAGATGGTCTGCGCCAGGCTGTCGCCCACCAGCAGCGCGTCGCAGTGCGGATCCAGCAGTTCGGCCATGCGCGCGGTGTAGGCGGTGAGCATGACCAGGGGTTCGGCGCGCTTGCGGGCGCGAAACGCCGGGACGGTCATGCGGCGCGGCGCGCCGGCGGCGGAATTCAGGGTGGCGGTAGTGGACATGCGGGCTCCTGGTATGCGGCGCGCAAGGCCCGTGGACGGGCGCCGCGCGCGGCACAGGTATATCACGGCGTGGCGTCCGGCGCAGCCAGCAGCGCCGCGCGCATGTCTTCGAGGAAGGCCGCGGCGATGTCATCCAGGTGGCTGCGCCGCTTGGCCACCATGCTGATCTCGACGTCGTAGTGATAGGCGTCGGCGTCCAGCGCGTGCAGCAGGCCGGCCGTCACGTAGGGCGCGGCGTAGTGCTCGGGCAGGTAGCCCAGGTGCGCGCCCGACAGGATCAGGATCAGCGCGGCCTCCATGTTGTCGGCTTCCGAGGTGATGTGACGCGGGCGGCCGGCGAACGACGATTCCGGCAGCGGATAGGTGCGCCAGGTCCAGTCGGCGTCGGCGATGTCCGCTTCGGTGACGCGGCCGGCGCGCGCCGCCAGCGGATGGCTGGCGCCGCAGTAGGCGACCTGCCTTTCCTGGAACAGCGGCGTGTAGTCCAGCATCGGCACGCGGTGCAGGAAATAGCCGATGGCCACCTGCATTTCGTCTTTCAGGATCAGTTCCTCCAGTTCGCGCGGGCTGCGGATCAGCACCGACAGGCGCACCGCTTCGTCGCGCCGGCGGAATTTCTCGATGGCGTGGCCGATGCGCGCGTTCTGCGCCATGGTGGCGTTGCCGATCAGGCCCAGCGTGAGGTTGCCGACCAGTTGCCGGTGCATGTTGCGCGCCTGCGCGCTGAAGTCGTCCAGCGAGGCTAGCGCGCGCCGCGCCAGCTTGTCGAAGCGCTGCCCCTTGGCGCTCAGGCGAAAGCCGCCGCGGCCGCGTTCGCACAGGGTGAAACCCAGGCGGGTCTCCAGCGTGGCCAGTTGGCTGCTGATGGTGGACTGGCCCACCCCCAGCAGCGCCTGCGCGGCGGAGACGCCGCCGGCGTCGACGATGGTGAGGAAGACGCGGATCAGTCGCAGGTCGAGGTCGGAAACGTTCGAGAGCATAGGGTAATCACCGACAAAACATCGATGAGCATCGATGTGAATTTTCCGAACTAGGCATGGATGGAAAAAGCCCGGATTTCTATTATTCCACCCGGGTTGTCGATTCGATGCAAGGCCGGCGCTGGCGCCGGCAAGCGCGCGAACCGGGGTCTGGAAGGATGCGTTTTCCAGATTCACTTCTATTTCAATAGCTGTTTTGCCGGCGGCGCTCGATGGCCCATGCCGCACGTGACGAAACAAGGGGAAGAACATGGTTCTGGACATCGGTGTAGTCGTGGCCTACCTGGCCGCGATGCTGTTGCTGGGGTGGTATGGGATGCGGCGCGCCAGGACGCACGAGGATTTCCTGGTGGCGGGGCGCAATCTCGGACCGGCCTTCTACATGGGCACCATGGCGGCCACGGTGCTGGGCGGCGCCAGCACCGTCGGCACGGTGCGGCTGGGGTATGTGCATGGCATCTCGGGGTTCTGGCTGTGCGCCATGCTGGGCCTGGGCATCATCGTGCTCAACGTGTTCCTGGCCCGGCCGCTGCTGAAGCTGCGCATCTTCACCGTGACGCAGATCCTGGAGTTCCGCTACAGCGCGCGCACCCGGCATGTCAGCGCGCTGGTGATGATGGCCTACGCGCTGATGCTGGCCGCGACCTCGGTGATCGCGACCGGCACGGTGATGCAGGTGCTGTTCGACATGCCCTTCTGGCTGGCGATCCTGGTGGGCGGCGGCGTGGTGGTGGTGTATTCGGCGGTGGGCGGCATGTGGTCGCTGACCCTGACCGACATCGTGCAGTTCCTGATCAAGACCGTTGGCCTGATGGCCGTGCTGCTGCCGATCTGCCTGTCGCGGGTCGGCGGCTGGGACCAACTGGTGGCGAAACTGCCGGCGGCCAGCTTCGAGCCGACCGCGATCGGCTGGCCCACCATCGTGACGTACTTCCTGATCTATTTCTTCGGCATCCTGATCGGCCAGGACATCTGGCAACGCGTCTTTACCGCCCGCAGCGAGCGGGTGGCGAGGCTGGCGGGGGCGGCGGCGGGGCTGTATTGCATAGTCTATGGCCTGGTGGGCGCGCTGATCGGCATGACCGCCAGGGTCTTGCTGCCCGACCTGGACAACGTCAACAACGCCTTTGCCGCCATCGTCCAGGCCGAATTGCCGGCTGGCATTCGCGGCCTGGTGATCGCGGCGGCGCTGGCGGCGATGATGTCCACCGCCAGCGCGGCGATGCTGGCGTCTTCCACCGTGCTGGCCGAGGACCTGCTGCCGGCCTTGCGCGGCGGCCGCGGCTTTACCCACGTGCGCAGCCATCGCCTGATGACGCTGCTGGTCGGCCTGGCCACGCTCGGCATCGCGCTGGTGGTCGACGACGTGCTGGACGCGTTGACCTGCGCCTACAACCTGCTGGTCGGCGGCATGCTGGTGCCGATCCTGGGCGCCATCTGGTGGCGCCGTGGAACGACCGCCGGCGCGATCGCCAGCATGCTGCTGGGCTGCGCCACGGCGATCGGCTTCATGATCCGCGACGGCCTGGCGGCCAACACGCCGATCTACGCCAGCCTGGCCGTCAGCGCCGTCAGTTTCATCATCGTCAGCCTGATCGGACAGGCGGCGGCGCCGGTTCACGGCGATTCATCTTCCAGGAGCACCCCATGAGTTTCACCCCCGAGAAACTGGCCGCGCTGCGTGCCCGGTTTGGCGGAGCCAACGAGGCCGTCATCCACGATCCGCACTTTCGCGCGGTGGCGGCCAACGTCATCGACGACAGCGGCACCCGCAGCGCGCCCTATGCCGGCATGCCGACATTGCTCGACGCGCCGGCGCGGCAGGTCGACTGGACCCAACCGGATTTCGGCGACCTGCAGGTGGCGCTGCTCGGCGTGCCGATGGATCTGGGCGCCAGCAACCGCAGCGGCTGTCGCTTCGGGCCGCGCGCGTTGCGCGCCATCGAGCGGGTCGGCCCCTACAACCATGTGCTCAAGTGCGCGCCGGTGCGCGAGCTGCGCGTGGCCGACATCGGCGACGTGCCGATGCGCAGTCGCTACAGCCTGGAACAGTCGCACGAGGACATCCACGCGGCCTACGAGAAACTCGTGGCAGCCGGCGTCGCGCCGCTCTCGGTGGGCGGCGACCATTCCGTGACACTGCCCATCCTGCGGGCGCTGGGCGCCCGGCAACCCGTGGCGCTGGTGCATTTCGATGCGCATTGCGACACCGGCGGCCCCTTCGACGGCAGCCGCTTCCATCACGGCGGGCCATTCCGCCAGGCGGTGCTGGAAGGCGTGCTCGACCCGACGCGCACGATCCAGATCGGCATCCGTGGATCGGCCGAATACCTGTGGGAGTTCTCGTATGAATCCGGCATGACCGTGATCCATGCGGAGGACATTCCGCGGCTTGGGGTGGACGCCATCATCGCCCAGGCGCGAGCCATCGTCGGCGACGCGCCCGTGTATGTGTCGTTCGACATCGATTGCCTGGATCCCGCTTTCGCGCCCGGCACCGGCACGCCCGAGGTTGGCGGCGTGACGGTGCGCGAGGCCCAGGCCATGCTGCGCGGGCTGGCGGGCCTGGACATCGTTGGCGGCGACCTGGTGGAAGTGGCGCCGTCGTATGACGCCACCGCCAACACGGCGCATGCGGGGGCGCAGATCCTGTTCGAGATCCTCAGCCTGATGCGGCTGCGCGGCCCGCGCTGAGACGCTGGCGCTTCAGCGCACAGTGGCGCCCGCCACCCGCAGCAAGGTGTAGCGCCGGCTCGAGTACAGGGGCGTTACCGTGCCGTGCCAGCCCGCCAGCAAGCTGCCAGCCTCGTCCTTGGGGACCGCCAGGAAAACCCGCTGGCCGGGTTCCGGCAGCACGGCGGCCAGGTCGGCGGGCTCGATCAGACCGGCGGTATCGCGCGAATAGTAGCGGGCCGAGAACGGGCGGCTGTCGACGAAGTAAAGCCTGTCGCCTTCCCGCATGGCGGCTTCGGCCTGTTGCACCAGCTGCTTCTCCGTCTTGTAGTGAACCGGCCGGGCCCATGCCAGCAGCGCCAGCGCCAGCGCGGCGGCCGGCGCCAGCGCCATGCCCGCCAGCAGCAGCCTGCCCGGGCGCGCCGCGCGCCACTGGCTGGCCTGGTTGCCGAGCGCCAGCGCCACCGGCGGCAGCGCCGGCAGCACATAGGTCCACAGGATGTTGCCCGACAGCGTGAAGAAGGCCGGCGTGGCCAGCGCCCAGGCCAGCAGGTAGGTCGTGGCTGGGTCGCGCAAGGCCGTCGGCACGCGCCGGCGTAGCGGCGCTTGGCGACGCGGCCACAGCAACAGGCCAAGCCAGACCAAGCCCCATGGCAGGGTCGCCAGCAGCCAGTCCAGCCAGATGGCGCCGTAAGGCCGTTGGTGGGCCGAGCCGTAGCGGTCGCCCTGCCAGCCCGGATCGACGAAGCGCAGGAAGTGTTCACCGATGATGAAGTAGCGCAGGAAGCCTGGCGTCTTGAGTTCGGCGGCGATGTACCAGGGCAGCGCCAGCATCAGCGTCAGGGCGATGCCGCTGGCCCAGGGCAGGGCTTGCAGCTGTGCGCGTCCATTGCGGTGCCACAGCATCCACGGCACGATCGCGGCGGCCGTCAGCACCACCGCCAGCGGCCCCTTGGACAGCAGGCCGATCGTCAGGCCTGCAAAGAATCCATAACGCCACCATGGGCGGGGCTCGCGTGGCGCCAGCAGGAAGGAGACCATCGACAGCGTGATGCCCAGCGCCAGGAACGCGTCGGTCAGCACCGCGCCGGCGCTGGCGAACGGCAGCAGCATGGTGGCGAACAGCAGCGTGGCCCAGCGCGCCGCCTGTTCGCCGTGCAGGCGGCGGCCGCACGCATGCACCAGCGCCAGCACGCCCAGCATGGCCAGCCACGATGGCAGGCGCACCGCCAGTTCCGACAGGCCGAGCAGCCGGATCGACAGCGCCGGCGCCCAGAACGCGAGCGGCGGCTTGCCCCAGAATGGCACGCCCGGCTCGAACCAGGGCGTGATCCAGTCGCCGCTTGCCGCCATCAGGCGGGCGATTTCGGCATAGCGCGGCTCGGAGGTGTCGGCCAGCGGCATCAGCGTCATTGCCAGCAGCCGCAACGCCAGGATGACGCCCAGACCCAGCAGCAGGCCCCTAGAAGTTAACCGCATGCGGACCCTTGCCGGTGTCGGCCAGCGGCAGGACCGCCGCGGCGCTGTGCTGCACCTCGCTCACAAGGTAGACGGGCCGCTGCTTGGCTTCCATGTAGGTCTTGCCCATGTATTCGCCCAGCAGGCCGATGGTGATCAGCTGAATGCCGCTCAGGAAAGTGATCATGGCCATCAGCGAGGGATAGCCCTCGACGGGATCGCCGAAGATGAGTGTCTTGAAGATGATGGCCAGGCCAAACAGCGCGCCGAGCAAGGCGGCCGTCACGCCGGCGGCCGTGGCCCAGCGCAGCGGCGCGGTGGAGAACGAGGTGATGCCTTCCATTGCCAGCCGCAGCAGCGCGAAATAGTTCCACTTGGTGGCGCCGGCGGCGCGGGGAGCGCGGTCGTAGTCGATGACGCGGGTGGGCATGCCGATCCAGGCGTACAGGCCCTTCATGTAGCGGCATCTCTCGGGCAGCCGCAGCAGCGCGTCGACCGCGCGCCGGCTCATCAGGCGGAAATCGCCGGTGTCCGGCGGGATCGCGGCCCGGCTCAGGCGGCTGAGCAGCCGGTAGTAGGCATAGGCCGAGGCGCGCTTGAGCCAGCTTTCGCCCGCGCGGCTGCGGCGCCGCATGCAGACCACGTCGGCGCCCTCGCGCCAGGCCCGCACCATGTCCGGGATCAGTTCCGGCGGGTCCTGCAGGTCGGCGTCCAGCAGGATAACGGCCGCGCCCGTGGCATGCTCCAGGCCCGCCGTCATGGCGGCCTCTTTGCCGAAGTTGCGGCTCAGGCGCACCAGCTTCAGCCCGGGCTCGCGCGCCATGAGGCCCGCCAGGTATTCGGCGCTGCCGTCCTGGCTGCCGTCGTCGACGAACACGAT
Source organism: Achromobacter xylosoxidans (assembly GCF_001457475.1). Classification (NCBI taxonomy): domain Bacteria; kingdom Pseudomonadati; phylum Pseudomonadota; class Betaproteobacteria; order Burkholderiales; family Alcaligenaceae; genus Achromobacter; species Achromobacter xylosoxidans. The sequence goes on from NZ_LN831029.1 coordinate 290,766, forward strand.
TTCCCAGGGTTCGCCCAGGGCGTCCAGCACCTGCCGCAGCCGCGCGTGGCACAGGGGCAGTACCTCGCGTTCGTTCAGGAAGGGAATGATGATGGAGACCTGCACCGGACGCGGCGGGGTCCGTGGCAAGGTCGGCAGATCAGGATAGGGACGCATTGTCTGGGTACTTTCAGGTGGAGCTGACGGGCCACGCAGGCCGTGAAGCGCCGGCGTTTCGCCACTTTATTGGGCCGTCTTCGACAGCTTCCGGACGGCGACATTACATTTGCGCAAGGGTCGAGGCCGTGGGCATGACCCCGTCGGTTCATCCGGCGGCGGGCCGTTCCTGGCGTTGCGCTTCGCTTTCCGCCAGCTCCGCCTCCTCGGCATCCTTGCGGTGCATCAGCCGGTACAGCGCCGGCAGCACCAGCAGCGTCAGGATGGTCGAGGAGATGATGCCGCCGATGACCACCGTGGCCAGCGGCCGCTGCACCTCGGCGCCGGTGCCGGTGGCGATCGCCATGGGGACGAAGCCGAGCGAGGCCACCAGCGCGGTCATCAGCACCGGCCGCAGGCGCGTCAGGGCGCCTTCGCGCACCGCCTGGTCGAGCGGCTTGCCGGACTCGCGCAGCGAGCTGATGAACGACAGCAGCACCAGGCCGTTCAGCACCGCCACGCCGCACAGCGCGATGAAGCCCACCGCCGCGGTGATCGACAGCGGAATGCCGCGCAGCCACAGCGAGATGACGCCGCCGGTCAGCGCGAAGGGAATGCCGGTGAACACGATCAGGCCGTCCTTGATGTTGCCGAACATGGCGAACAGCAAGCCGAACACCAGCAGCAGCGCCGCCGGCACCACGATTCGCAGGCGCTGGGCCGCGGACTGCAGCTGTTCGAAGGTGCCGCCCCAGGCGGTCCAGTAGCCGGCCGGGACCTTGATCTTCTCGGCCAGCGCCGCCTCGGCGTCGGCCACGAAGGAGCCCAGGTCGCGGCCGCGCACGTTGGCGCTGACGACGATGCGGCGCTTGCCGTCCTCGCGCGAGATCTGGTTGGGGCCGGGCGCCAGGTCGAAGCTGGCCACCTCGGACAGCGGGATGTAGGCGGTCTGCGCCTGTCCCTCGCTCCTGGGCAGGGCGATGGGCAGCTTGCGCAGCGCCGGGATGCTCTCGCGCACGGCTTCCGGAAGACGCACCACGATGTCGAAGCGGCGGTCGCCCTGGAAGAAGGTGCCGGCTTCGCGGCCGCCGATGGCAATGCCCAGGGTGTCCTGCACGTCGGCCAGGCTCAAGCCGTAGCGGGCGGCGCGGGCGCGGTCGATGTTGACCGTCAGCACCGGCAGGCCGGTGGTCTGCTCGATTTTGACTTCGGAGGCGCCGGGAATGGCCTGCAGTACCTGCGCGACCTCGGCGGCGGAGCGGTTCAGCACGTCGTTGTCGTCGCCGAAGATCTTGACGGCCACGTCGCTGCGCACGCCGGAGATCAATTCGTTGAAGCGCAGCTGGATCGGTTGCGAGAACTCATAGTTGTTGCCCGGCATCTGCGCCGCCTCTTCCTGGATCGCGCGCAGCAGCTCGGCCTGGGTCTTGCGCGGGGCGGGCCATTGATCCTTGGGCTTGAGCATGATGTAGCCGTCGGAGATGTTGGGCGGCATCGGGTCGGAGGCGATCTCGGCGGTGCCGGTGCGGGCGAAGACGCGCTCGATCTCGGGGAATTTCTGCTTCAGCCGGGTTTCCAGCTGCTTCTGCATCTCCAGCGACTGGCTCAGGCTGGTGCCGGGAATGCGCAGCGCCTGGATGGCGATGTCGCCTTCGTTCAGGTTGGGGATGAACTCGCTGCCCATGCGCGAGGCGATCACGCCGCACAGCGCCACGAACAGGGTGGCGCCGGCCAGCACCAGCGGCGTGCGGCGCAGCGCCAGGTCCAGCAGCGGCGCGTAGCGGCGCTTGGCCCACAGCATCAGGCGGTTCTCCTTTTCCGACACCTTCTTGCCGATGAACAGCGCCACCGCCGCCGGCACGAAGGTGACGGACAGGATCATCGCGCCCAGCAGCGCCAGCACCACGGTCAGCGCCATGGGGTGGAACATGCGTCCTTCGACCCCCGTCAACGCGAAGATCGGCAGGTACACCACCATGATGATGAGCTGGCCGAATAGCAGCGGCCGGCGAGCTTCGCGCGCGGCGGCGAACACCTCGTGAAAGCGCTCGCTGCGGCTCAGGGGCCGGCCCTGGTGTTCCTGCGCGTGGCTCAGGCGCCGCACGCAGTTCTCGACGATCACCACGGCGCCGTCGACGATGATGCCGAAGTCCAGCGCGCCCAGGCTCATCAGGTTGGCGCTGACCTTGTACGTGACCATGCCGGTGAAGGTGAACAGCATCGACAGCGGGATCACCATGGCGGTGATCAGCGCGGCGCGGATGTTGCCCAGGAACAGGAACAGAATCACGATCACCAGGGTCGCGCCTTCCAGCAGGTTTTTCTTGACCGTGGCGATGGCCTTGTCGATCAGGTTGCTGCGGTCGTACACGGTGACGGCCTTGATGCCGGGCGGCAGGGTCTTGTTGATGGCGTCGATGCGCGCCGACACCGCCTGCGACACCGAGCGGCTGTTTTCGCCGATCAGCATGAACACCGTGCCCAGCACCACTTCCTGGCCGTTGTCGGTGGCGGCGCCGGTGCGCAGTTCGCGGCCGATGCTGACGTCGGCCACGTCGCGGATGCGGATGGCCTGGCCGTCGACGGCGGTCAGCACCACGTCGCAGATGTCGTCGATGGAGCGCACCTGGCCCGGCGCGCGGATCAGGTACTGCTCGCCCTTGCGCTCGATGTAGCCGGCGCCGACGTTGGCGTTGTTGCGGTCCAGCGCCGCCATGATGTCGGTCAGGGACAGGCCATAGGACGCGAGCCGCTCGGTGTTGGGCGCCACCTGGTATTCCTTGGCGAAGCCGCCGATCGAGTTGATCTCGGTGACGCCGGTGATGTTGCGCAGCTGCGGCTTGATGACCCAGTCCTGGATTTCGCGCAGGTCCGTGGGAGTGTAGGGGCTGCCGTCGTCCTTCTTCGCGCCTGGCTCGGCCTCCACTGTCCACAGGTAGATCTCGCCCAGGCCGGTGGAGATCGGGCCCATGGTCGGCGTGATGCCCTCGGGCAGGCTTTCCTTGGCCTCCTGCAGCCGCTGGTTGACCAGCTGGCGCGCGAAATAGATGTCGGTGCCGTCCTTGAAGATCACCGTCACCTGCGACAGGCCGTAGCGCGACAGCGAGCGCGTCTGCTGCAACCCGGGCAGGCCGGCCATGACGGTCTCGATCGGATAGGTGATCCGCTGTTCGGTTTCGAGCGGCGAATAGCCGGGCGCGCCGACGTTGATCTGCACCTGCACATTGGTGATGTCCGGCACGGCGTCGATGGCCAGCCGGGTGTAGTTGTAGACCCCGATGGCGGCAACGCTCAGGGTGACGAAAAGGACCAGCCACCGTTGCTCGATGGCGAAGCGGATCAGGCGTTCGAACATGTCTGGATGCTCCGGCTCAGTGCGCGTGGCTGGCGCTGGCCTTGCCCTGCTCGGCCTTCAGCACGAAGGCGTTGCGCGCGACATAGCGGGTGCCGGCGGCCAGGCCCGACAGCACTTCGACCTGCTCGCCGGAGGCGCGGCCGAGCTTGACCGGCTGCGCCAGGAAGCCGCCCGGCGCTTCGACGTACACCACCGATTCGTTCTCGACCGTCTGGACCGCGTCGGCCGCCACCGCCACCGGCACGTCGGCGCTGCTGGTGACCACGTTGACGGAGACGAACAGCCCCGGACGCCAGGCCATGTCGGGGTTGTCGAGCGTGACCCGGGCCGTGGCCGTGCGGGTCTGCTGGCCAAGCAGCGAGCCGATGTACGACACCTTGCCGCGGGCCTGGCCGGAGAAGGCCGCCGAGGCGACGCTGGCGGTTTCGCCCACGCGCACGTCCTGCAGGTCCTTGGGCGCGATCACGAACTCGGCCCAGACGGTGCGCAGGTCCGACAGCGTGAAGATGCTGGCGGTGTCGGCCAGCGCCTCGCCCAGGGCGATGTGTTTTTCGACCACCACGCCATCGAACGGCGCGCGGATCTCCAGCCGGCTCAGGTCCTTGGACTGCGGCGGCGCGCCAATGGCCGCCAGCTTCTGCGCGGCGTTCTGCACCGCGATCTGCGCCTCCTGCAGCGCGGTGCGGGCCTGCTGGTAGTCCTGCTCGGCGGATACCTTTTCGCGCCACAGCTTGAGTTCGCGCTGGTGCGTGGCGGCGGCCAGGTCGCGGCGCTTGCTGGCGGCCAGCCATTCGCTGCGCAGTTCCGACAGCGCGGTGCTCGACAGCGCCGCCAGCAGATCGCCCTTCCGGACCTGCTGGCCCAGGTCCGCCGACACCTCCTGCACCACACCGGCCAGCCGCGGCACCACGTGCGCGGTGCGGTCGGCGTTGAATTTGATCTCGCCGGGAAATTGCGCCGCCGTCTCCAGGCGCGCGGGACCGGCCGTTTCGATCCCGAGATCGGCGGCCTGGATCTGCTCGGGACTCAGCGTGATCTTGTCTTCATCATGGTCTTGCGGCGTGGCCGTGCTGTCGGCGGCAACGCGCGTATCGGAGCCGGCGGGGGCCTGGCCGTGCCCGGCATCGGCCAGGGCCGGCCCTGGCAGGGCCAGCGCCAGCAGGCAGGCGGCGGACAGGGCGACGGCCAGCGCCGGACGGGTAAAGGCGGAAAGCGCGGTATGCATGGTCATGGGGAAGGTAGGGTTCAACGTCCGAGAATGCGATCGATGTCCGCCGAAGCCTGATAGGCGCTGGCCAGGACGTTCAGGTAGCCGATGTTTCCTTGCGACAGGGTGCGTTGCGCGTCCAGCACTTCCAGGAAGCTCACCTTGCCGGCCTCGAAGCCTTTGCGGGCGCTGTCGTAGGCTTCGGCGGCGCCGGGCAGCACGGTGGCGCGGTACTCGCGCGCCGAGTTGGCGGCCAGGTCGAATTGCGATACGGATTGCAGCAGGTCGGCGGTCAGGCGCGATTCCAGCTCGCGGTACATGTCCTGCGCCTTGTACGACTGCATCGTGGCCGAGTAGACGTTGCCCTGGTTGCGGTCGAACAGCGGCAGCGGGATCGCCACGCCGAACTGCGCCTTGTTGCGGCCCTGCTCGTTGTCGCGGGCGACGCCGGCGCTCAGGGTGATGTCCGGATAGCGCTTGCTTTTCTCGACTTCCAGCTGCGCCCGGCCCATTTCGACCGAGAGGCGCCCCGCCTCCATGCGCGGCGACGTGGCCAGCGCGGCCCGCAGGTCGTCGATGGCTTCGCGCCGCGGCAGCGTGCCCAGGTCGGCGCCGACCTGCGCGAAATCCGGCTGCGGCGCGCCCCACAGTTGCCCCAGCTTGCGGCGCGCGGCCTGCAGCGCGCTGTCGGCCGCGCGCGCCTCGATGCGCGAGTTGGCCAGTTCGACGCGGGCCTTGCTGCTTTCCAGCGGCGGCGCCTTGCCGGCCGCGACGCGCCGTTCGGCCAGGCGCAGGGCGCTCTGCGCGATCTCCACGGCGCCCTGCGACACGCGCACGGTTTCCTGCGCCACCGCCACGTCGAAGAAGGCGGCGATGACGGCGGCGCGCAGGTCGGCGCGCGCGCTCGACAGGTCGCGCTGGGCAATGTCGCGCGCCAGGCCGGCGGCCTTGACGCGCGCGGCGCGCTTGCCGCCCAGTTCCACCGGCATGCTCAAGGTCGTGGTGGTGGTGCGCGTGGTGCGGCGGTTGTCGTCGATGCCGACCTCGATGCTGGGATTCGGAATGACGCCGGCCTGTGTGAGCTGGCCTTCGCTGGACGCGGCTTCGTTGCGGGCGGCCGCCAGCAGCGGGCTGCGTTCATAGGCGGTCGCCAGCGCCTGTTCCAGCGTCAAAACCTGGCCCGCCGGCATGGCGCGCGGGGAAGGCGTGGGACTGGCGGGGCCGGGCTGGGCCCAGGCCGGCGTGAGGCACAGGGCCGCCGCCAGGGCGAGCGGTATCGGGGATAAACGCATGAGGTCAACCAAGGGAGAGCGCCACGGACTCGGGCTGAGGCAGGCATTGGTGGGCACTCTATCCAACGGTCCTCGTCAGATCCTCGACAGAAAAATGACATTTCCGTAAGGTTCGCGCGCCTTACGAATTCGTAATCGGCGTGTTGGCGAATTGACGCGGTCGCGTCCTTAAAGTGTCTTCACCGCTTGACAGAAGCGTGCAGGCGCGGCGCTCCAGCCGCCCCGGCAAGTCACTGAAACTGGGAGACCCTCATGAAGCAACGCATTGTCACCACCCTCGCCCTGTGCGGCGCCCTGGCCGTGCCGGCCCTGGCCAGCGCCAACAGCACCTGGCACCAGACCAATACCGAGATCGGCTACAGCATCGCGCCGGATCACGCCACCGGTGGCAAGACCGGCGAACAGGTGGCCAACGAACTGGCCGCCGCCAAGGCCGACAAGCGGCAGTGGTTCTTCCTGACCTACAACAACCTGGCCAAGCCGGGCTGGGCCAAGCAGGGCACGTCGCGCACCCGCGCCGATGCGCTGGCGGAAGTCGAGGCGATGACGCCAGCCGAGCGCGCCCGCCTGGACGCGATCTACACGCCGGGTTGATCGGACCCTTGCCCTTGCCTGCCGCCATCGGCGGCAGAGCCGGCCAGGCGACCGCCGACCGCGACCCGCCGTCCCGCGCCCTGGCGCCAGGACGGCGGACGCCGTTGCCCGCCGTCGCGCACGTAGAATAGGGTGGCGACGCGTCGCGGTTCGTCCCTCTTTCCATTCGGGGCCCCATGAAAATACTGGTCATTGAAGACGAAAAAAAACTCGCTGAGTACCTGCGCCGCGCGCTGACCGAACACAGCTATGTGGTCGATGTGGCGATGGACGGCGTCAGCGGCCTGCACCTGGCGCGCGAAAGCCAGTACGACCTGATCCTGCTGGACGTGATGCTGCCGGGCATGGATGGCTTTTCCGTCCTGCACGAACTGCGCAAGACCGACCGCGTGCCGGTGCTGATGCTGACCGCGCGCGACAAGCTGGAGGACCGCGTCAAGGGCCTGCGTGACGGCGCCGACGATTACCTGGCCAAGCCGTTCGCCCTGTCCGAACTGCTGGCGCGGGTGCTGGCGCTGGGACGCCGCAGCGGCCACAACGTGGCCGAGGCCGGCGGCCAGAACGTGCTGCGCATCGGCGACCTGGAACTCGACCTGCTGCGCCGGCGCGCCTACCGCGCCGGCACGCGGCTGGACCTGACGGCCAAGGAATTCACCTTGCTGGCGCTGCTGATGCGCAAGCAGGGCGAAGTGCTGTCGCGGCTGGAACTGGCCGAGCAGGTCTGGGACATCAATTTCAACAGCAATACCAATGTGGTGGAAGTGGCGGTGCGGCGCCTGCGCGGCAAGGTCGACGACCCCTTCGAGAAGAAGCTGCTGCACACCGTGCGCGGCATGGGCTACGTGCTGGAAACGCGGGACGACTGATGCCGGCGCCGCGCCCCAGATCATTGCGCCGCTGGCTCACGCGCTGGCTGGCGATCCTGACGTTCGCCGGCCTGGGGCTGGTGTGCGTCGCGGTCTATTGGGCCACCAACCGCAATCTGTCGATCCGCCAGGAAGCGCTGCTGGCGCAGAAGATGGAGGTGATCAGGCACCTGGTCGAGGAGAACGCGGCCAAGGGCGATTCGGCCTCGCTGCGCCACAAGCTCGAGGACTTCTTCTACGGCCGGCCCGATTTTTCGCTGGCGCTGGAGATCGATGGCGCCAGGGTGGTCTATGGCGGGCCGGGCGATGGCGAGGCCGGCCATGGCCGCCATATCAATTTCGCGTTGCCGGTGCCCGGATCGCCGGGCGGTTCGACGAATGCCGAACTGGTGCTGGACATCACGTCGGACCTGCATCTGCGCGCGGCCCTGGCGTGGACGCTGCTCGCCTGCGCCTTGGCCGGCGCCATCGTCGTGTCGGCGATTGGCACGCGATTGGTGCGGCGGGCGCTGGCGCCGATCGACGAACTGGGCCGGCAGGCTGCCCGCCTTTCGCCCGACCGCATCGGCGAGCGGCTCGACGAAAGCCAACAGGCCGAAGAGATCCGGCCATTGGTGCACCAGTTCAACGCCGTGCTGCAGCGGCTGGAGCGGGCCTACGTGCAGATGGAGGGGTTCAACGCCGACGTCGCGCACGAATTGCGCACGCCGCTGGCCACGCTGATCGGCGAGACCGAGCTGGCGCTCAGCGGCAAGCGGCCGGAGGCGGTGCTGCGCGATATCCTGGGATCGAACCTGGAGGAATTGCAGCGCCTGTCGGGCATCGTCAACGACATGCTGTTCCTGTCGCAGGCGGACCGCGGCGCGCAGGCGCGCGGCAGCTGGACGGCAAGCCTGGCGCAGGTGCTGTCGGAGGTGGCGGACTACCACGAGGCCGAGGCCATGGATGCCGATCTGTCGTTCGCGGTATCGGGCGAAGCCGCGGCGCATGTCGACCGGCCGCTGCTGCAGCGAGCGGTATCCAACCTGGTGTCCAACGCCGTGCGCTATGCGCACCGCGGCACGCGCATCGACCTGCTGATCGATCGTGGTGATGAAGGCATCCGCATCGCGGTGCGCAATCACGGTGATCCCATCGGCCAGGAGCATCTGCCGCGGCTGTTCTACCGCTTCTATCGCATGGAAACCGCGCGCGTGTTCGATGCCAACCACCATGGGTTGGGCCTGGCCATCGTTGCGGCCATCGCGCGCATGCATGGCGGCAGGCCGTTCGCGTGTTCCGAGGGTGGCGTCATCACCATCGGATTCTGGATCGCGGACCGCAACATTACAGAAAACTAATCTTCCCGTGCGGATTCTGTCGCAACGCGTTGCCTAGACTGCTCCTGTTCCCCGCCGCGCCGGTTGGCGGCGCGGGGTGGACGCCTGGGAGCGCTCATGCAGCGATCGAATCGGGCGGCGTGGGCCGCCATATTGGTGGCCGGCCTGGCGGTCGCGATGCCGGTGGCGGCGGCGCAGCCAGCGGCCAGCCCACGCGCGCCGACGGCGCTGGCGGGCGAATGCGAACTGCCGGACTCGACGCGCGAGGCATACGCCGCGCGCCAGGCGCGGGGCGAGGTCACGCGCGCCCAGGTGCGGGCGCAGGTCGAGGTGTGGCGCGCATCCGGCATGGCGCAGCTGTCTCGCGCGCGGCCGTTGCCCGACGTCTACAGCGAACGCTATCGGCAGCACTATGCGGCCTATGCGCAGATGCGAAACGGTCCGGCCTACGCGCAGGCGTTGTGCCAGGAGCTGGGCAATGAGTGAGCGCGGCCCTTGTCACGGCGCGCGCCGACCATGAAGCGCCCACTGCTATCGCGACTGTTGTCGAGCCGGCCCCTGGCCAAGGGGTTGCGGATGCTCTATCGCCACACGCGGCCACCGGCCCAGCGCCACAACGCCGTGCTGTGGCCCTTTGTGCGGGTGCAACGCGATCCGGCCGGCCGCCTGTCGGGCTGCGCGTTGCGGGGCGCGACAGGTCCGGGCCTGTTGCCGCTGGCCATGGTGGCGCGGCGCATCACGGCCGCGGCGCACCTGATCCTCAGCGGCCCGTCGGTGGCCCGCATCGACTACGACCAATGCGTGCTGGAGACGGTGATGGGCGTGAATGGCTCGATTGCGCTGCGCCAGAGGCACCCCGGCTTGCGCTTCGACTACTACGCCATGCTGGATGCGGGATTCGTGCGCCGCCGCCGCGACCTGGTGGCGCAGGTGCTGTCGCAGGACCTGCTGTTGTTCGTCACCCCCGAGGTCTATCGCTGGATCGCGTTCCTGTTCGATGCGCGGCGGATACGGTGTTCCATCGCGCTGTTCGAGGAGGTGCACCAGCGGGCCCAACAACCGCGCGCCGACCCGGATGCGCTGGCGCGTGAACTGGAAGGCGATGCCGGGTTGGTGCTGTTCGATGCCCACCATCCGGAACATGCGCACGGCTTCAGCCTCGACCCGCCTCGCGGGCTGTTCGGCGGAGGCACGGTGGCGTACACCGCGCTGCAGCTGCTTGCCTGGCTGGGCGCGCCCACGGTGTATCTGCATGGCCTGGACCTGACGAGCGCGGCGGGGCCGCGCTTCTATGAGCATGGCGGCGCGGCGCTGGCGACGGCGCTGGACCGGCAATTCGACGGGCACATCGAGCCGGCATTTCGCCGCGCGGCCGCCCTGCTCGCGGCGCGCGGCGTCAAGGTCTACAACCTGTCCGAGGCCAGCCGCCTGGGGCCGGACGTATTCGAGAAGCGGCACTGGCGCTGCCTGCTGCCACCCGGGACGGCCACGGGAACGTTTGCGGAATCCGATTGATGAAGATCCTCTATACCAATTTCCACCAGGGCGACGGCGGCGGCCATACGACCTACGTCATTTCGCTGGCGCGCATGCTCAGCGGAAAGGCCGACATCACCATTGCCGCGCCATGCGGCAGCCGCCTGCTGGATGAAGCCGGCGCCCTGCCCGGCGTGCGCGCGATCGCGCTGCAGTTCAAGGGCGCGCCCGCCCGGCAATGGCGCGCGCTGCGGCAGTTGCGCGCGCTGCTGCGGGCCGAGGCATTCGACGTGGTCCACGTCAATGGTTCGGCGGACCACCGTCTGTGCATGCTGGCGTCGATGGGCATGGGGCCGTTGCGTCCGTTCATGGTCTATACCCAGCACAACGGCCGCCATCCGCGCAGTCTTGGCACGCGGCTGCGGGCCGGGCTGGCGACCGACCGGGTCATCTGCGTCAGCCAGCATACCTTCGACGGCATGCGTCGTTCGGCGTTCCGGCCGGCGGACCTGCGGCTGGTGCGCAACGGCGTGGATACCCGGCGCTTTCGTCCCGCGTCGCCGCATGAGGCGGCCCTGGCGCGCGAGCAGTTGTTGCCGGCGGCGCTGAGGGGCCGGCTGGTGGTGGGAAGCCAGGCGGGCACCGCGGCCTACAAGAATTGGCTGGATATGGTCGCGGCCGTGGCAATGCTGCCCGAGGCGCAGCGGCGCCAGATCGCCGTCCTGATTGCCGGCCAGCCGCCCAGCGCGGCCGACCTGCAGCGGGTCGACGAGATGGGCATGCGCGACGCGGTGGTCTTCACGGGTTTGCTGCAGGACGTGCGGCCGCTGCTGGCGGCGACGGACCTGGGCTTCGTGCTGTCATCCAGTCTGGAGACGATCTCGTTTGCCTGCCGCGAAATGATGGCGGCCGGCAAGCCCGTCATCGTCAGCGACACGGGCGGGCTGGCCGAGAATGTCGTCAACGGCAGCAGCGGCTGGATCGTTCCGGCCGGCGCGGTGGCGCGCGTGGCGGAGATACTGGCCGATGTCCTGGAAAACCGGATTCTGCTGGACTGGATGGCGGCGGCGGCGCGGCGCAAGGCGGTCAGGGATTTCTCGCTGGAGACCTTCGTGCGCGGCACCGAGCAGGTCTACGCAGAAAGCGGGCGCGCCGCGCTGCCGCGCCAGGACCTGGCCCCCGCTTGGAGGGGGCCAGGTCCGCAGGCTCATTCGCTGTAGGTCTTGGTGCTGTAGAGGTCGATCGGCAGCAGGTTCAGCACCGGCAGGCCGGACACGGGGTCCTTGGCCTGCCTGTCGATGTAGGCCTGCAGCACGTCGGCATCCAGCACGCCGATGTCCTGGCGCCGCGCCGCCGGCACGTTGGCGAGAGTCTTGTAGCCGTCGCCGCCGGTGGCGTTGAAGCTCAGGACGAACAGCTTGTAGGTGCGGTTCAGGTCCAGCGGCAGCCAGTTGCCGCTGGCGTTGTCGCGCACCTCGATGTTCGACACGCGGCTGCCCTGGGCCAGGGCCGCATTCACATCCCAGCGCAGGCCGCCCGCGTACGGGTAGGGGCCGGTGGAGCCGCCGGGGCCGTAGACCGCCTGCATCCCGTCTTCCAGCATGCTCTTGACCTCGGCGCCGGTGACATCCAGGCGCCACAGCATGTTGCCGAACGGAACCACCTCGATCACGTTGGCCGCGGTCACGTTGCCCAGCAGCGGCACGCGCACCCCGCCGCCGCTTTGCAGCGAGATATCGGCGCCGCCATAGTTGGCATTGGCCACTTCCAGGTAGGCCTGCGCGACGAGTTGCTGGATGTCGCCACCGTGCAGGCTGACGTTGCCGAGCGTGTTGCAGGCGACGCTGGAGCGGCCGTAGTCGCGCGAGCCGGGGCCGCCGGGGACGCGCCGCGAGCACAGCTCCTGCGGCACCGTCGCCACCAGGCTGGCGCTGAACGCGTCGACCTTGGCCTTGAAGGGTTGCAGCACGGCCGTGGCCTGCGCGTCCGGGGCCTGCACGCGCAGGAAGCCGCTGGCGGCCGCGTCGGCCACGATGGCGGCCTGGTCGGCCGAGGCGGGCGCGGCCCCGCCGATCTTGAAGGTGTCGCCCATCAGCACGTGGGGCGTGCCGGCGCAGGCGGTCACATCGCCATTCGCGTCGAAGCTCACCTTCAGTTCGCCGACCACCTGTGAGTATTCCCAGGCCTGCACCAGGCAGACGAGCTTGCCGTCCTTGTTGCGCAGTTCGGTGGGGTACGCGCCGGCGGGCGAGCCGACGCCATAGGTGGACAGCGCGGCCGGGCCCAGCAGGGTGTGCGAGTCGCCGCCGACCACCACATCCACGCCGCTCAGGTTGGGAATGATCCGCTTGTCGTAGTCATAGCCGATGTGGCTCATCACCACGATCTTGTTGACGCCTTGCGCGCGCAGGGCGTCGATCTGCTGCTGCGCGGCGGCGGTTTCGTCGGAGAACAACGTGCCGGGGTCGGGGCTGGACGACTGCTGCGTCTTGTTGGCGATGGTCAGGCCGACCAGGCCGATGGGCTGGCCGTCGCGTTGCAGCACGATGGATGGCTTGACCATGCCGGGCGCGCGCGACGGATTCAAGGCCGAGTTGGCGCCGAAGGTGACGTTGGCGCTGAGCACCGGCGTCTGGCATGTGCCGGAGTGCAGCAGTTCGACGAAGCGCTTCAGGCCGCTGTCGCCCTTGTCGAACTCATGGTTGCCCAGCGTCATGGCATCGAAGCAGACCGTGTTCATCAGGGCGGCGTCGGCCTCGCCCGGTTCGCCAGCGCGATTGAAGTAAAGCGTGCCGGTGGTGGCGTCGCCGGCATGCAGCTTGAGCACGTTGGGCGCCTGCGCGGACAGCGCCTGGAAGGCGGCCGTCACGCGCGGGAAGCCGCCGATCTCGGCATTGACCGTGACGCGCGAACCCGCGGCGTTCAGCAGCTTCAGGTCTTTTTTCTTGCTGTCCAGGTTGGAATGATGATCGTTGATGTGCAGGATCGTCAGTTCCATCGGCCGGCTGGCGACCGGCGCGGGATTCGGCGCCGGGCTGGCCGGCGTGTCGTCATCGTCGCTGCCCCCGCAACCGGCCAGCAGCGCCACCAGGCTCAATGCGGCCGCGCCGGCCGTCCTCTTCCACGTGATCATTCGCGAGCATCCCTCTGTCTTCGGAGGGCGCATGGTCGCGGGCCGAGATGACGTGAAGATGAATGACAGGCCTGTCACATCGATCGTGGCGGCTGTCGCGGATCTGTCATGCAAAAGAAGCGGGCCCGGCGCGCAAACGCCGGGCCCGCGGGGACGTCGGTCGGCGCGTCAGTAATGGATCACGGTACGGATCGACTTGCCTTCATGCATCAGGTCGAAGGCCTCGTTGATGCGGTCCAGCGGCAGCGTGTGCGTGACGAACGGGTCCAGGTCGATCTTGCCGCTCATCGCGTCCTCGACCATGCCGGGCAGCTGGGTGCGGCCCTTGACGCCGCCGAAGGCCGAACCGCGCCAGACGCGGCCGGTGACCAGCTGGAAGGGGCGAGTGCTGATTTCCTGGCCGGCGCCGGCCACGCCGATGATGATGCTCTCGCCCCAGCCCTTGTGGCAGCATTCGAGCGCGGCGCGCATCACGTGCACGTTGCCGATGCATTCGAACGAGAAGTCCACGCCGCCGTCGGTGAGTTCGACGATGACCTCCTGGATCGGCTTGTCGTGGTCCTTGGGGTTGATGCAGTCGGTGGCGCCCATGGCGCTGGCCAGCACGAACTTGTTGGGGTTGGTGTCGACCGCGATGATGCGGCCGGCCTTGGCCTGCACCGCGCCCTGGATCACCGCCAGGCCGATGCCGCCCAGGCCGAACACGGCCACGGTGTCGCCTTCCTTGACCTTGGCGGTGTTGTGCACCGCGCCCAGGCCGGTGGTGACGCCGCAGCCCAGCAGGCAGACCTTCTCGTGCGGCGCGGCCGGGTTGATCTTGGCCAGCGAGATCTCGTTGACCACGGTGTATTCGCTGAAGGTCGAGCAGCCCATGTAGTGGTAGAGCGGCTTGCCCTCGTAGCTGAAGCGCGAGGTGCCGTCGGGCATCACGCCCTTGCCCTGGGTGGCGCGCACCTTCTGGCACAGGTTGGTCTTGCCCGACAGGCAGAACTTGCACTCACGGCACTCGGCCGTGTAGAGCGGAATGACGTGATCGCCCGGCTTGAGCGAGGTCACGCCTTCGCCGACCTCGACCACCACGCCGGCGCCTTCATGGCCCAGCACGGCGGGGAACAGGCCTTCGGGGTCGTCGCCGCTCAGGGTGAAGGCGTCGGTGTGACAGACGCCCGTGTGGGTGATCTGTACCAGCACTTCGCCGCGTTGGGGCGGCGCGACGTCGATTTCAACGATTTCCAGCGGCTTGCCAGGGCCGAATGCGACGGCGGCGCGTGATTTCATGGGAGGCTCCAGAAGGTCGGATGGGGTTATTTGAGGTAAGAGCGGACGATGCGCATGACCTGGTCGATTTCCGCTTCGGGTTCGAGCGTGGCGCCGGATCGTCCGCCCTGGGCGGATTGCAGGAAGGTCTCGCGCAGATGGCTTTCGAGCACTTCGGCCATCAGTCCCGTGGCCGCGCCGCGCAGGGCGGCCAGCTGTTGCAGCAGCGCGCCGCATTCCGTGCCTTCGTTGACGGCGCGCTCCAGCGCCAGCGCCTGGCCCTGGATGCGGCGCAGGCGCGTGGTGACGCGCTTTTTCTCTGCGGGGGAATGGGGCACGGCGGGCTCCGGTATATACAGGGGGGGAGTATACGCGGACATCGCCAGGACGTCCAGCGCGGGCCGCCTGTCTGTACATGTCTAGGGCCCTATAATCGCCATTCGTCCAACGGCACGACACAGGATTACACGTGGCCTCTCACCCGCCTCGCTTGCCGCCCCAGGCCAGCGCCCTGCCGGCGCCACTTTATGCGCAGCTCAAGCAGATGATCGCGCAGCAGATCCGTACCGGCGCGTGGCCGGCGCATTACCGCGTGCCGTCGGAAAGCGAGCTGGTGCAGGAACTGGGTTATTCCCGCATGACGGTCAACCGGGCGTTGCGCGAGCTGACGGCCGAAGGCCTGCTGGTGCGGATGCAGGGCGTGGGCACGTTCGTGGCCCAGCCCAAGGCCCGGTCGGCGCTGTTCTCCGTCAACAACATCGCCGACGAGATCACGGCGCGCGGCCATCGGCACCACAGCCGCGTGGTGCGCCTGGTCGAGGAGCCGGCGGGCAGCGAGCAGGCGGCGGCGCTCGACATCCGCGAAGGCCAGCCGGTGTTCCATTCGCTCATCGTGCACTTCGAAGACGATGTGCCGATCCAGCTCGAAGACCGTTACGTCAACGTGCGGCTGGCGCCCGACTATCTCAAGCAGGACTTCACCCAGCACACCCCCTATGAATATCTGACGCGGGTGGCGCCGTTGACCGAGGGCGAGCACGTGGTGGAAGCCATCCTCGCCAAGCCGCGCGAGTGCCAGCTGCTGCAGATCGACCGCAGCGAACCCTGCCTGCTGATCCGCCGCCGCACCTGGTCGGGCGAGCGCGCGGTCACGCTGGCGCGCCTGATCCATCCCGGATCGCGCCACCGCCTCGAAGGAAAATTCACCACATGATTTCGCATGACGTGCGCCTGTACCGGGCACAAGACTATCCCCGCATGCCCTGGCGCAATGGCGGCGGCACCACCCAGGAAGTGGCCTGCAACGATGGCGGCAGCACGAGCGCGTTCGAATGGCGCCTGTCGATCGCCGACGTGGCGCAGGACGGCGGCTTTTCGCTGTTCAGCGGCCTGCAGCGCATCATCACGGTGCTGGAAGGCGCCGGCATCGCGCTGACCGTCGACGGCCGCGCGCAGCCGCCGCTGCGGCCGCGCGAGGCCTACGCCTTTTCCGGCGATGCCGCCGTCGATTGCCGGCTGCTGGACGGCCCCATCCGCGATTTCAACCTGATCTACTCCCCGCGCCATTACCGCGCCCGCCTGCAATGGATCGGCGCCGCGCGGCACTGGCGTTTCCACAGCGCGGCCAGCACCGTGCTGCTGCTGAACGCGGGCGGGCCGCTGACGGTGTGGCGAGACGGCCAGCCGCTGCCAGCGCCGGCGCGCTATGACTGCCTGCACATCGAGCGTACCGCGCTCGATGTGCAGCGCGACGGCCTGGCCGAATTCCGGCTGGAAGCCCCCGGCGCGCTGGACGCCTGCCTGATCGAACTGCAGCCGCGCCGGGGCTGAACGCTGCGGCCCGGTTTCGGCCGGGAATGCGGGAAATCCCTGATCGGTGAATTGGTCTTGCGAGCTTGTATATACAAGCATAGGCATCCTATGATTCCGGCAACAGGCCGCGCGTCAATGCACGACGCGCCAGGCCCCGGATCATGGAGACTGCCTTGGAAAAATCGAACCGATACCGCGATGTCGAGATCCGCGCTCCGCGCGGCAACCAGCTGACGGCCAAGAGCTGGCTGACCGAGGCGCCGCTGCGCATGCTGATGAACAATCTCGACCCCGAGGTGGCCGAGAATCCGAAGGAATTGGTGGTGTATGGCGGCATCGGCCGCGCCGCGCGCGACTGGGACTGCTATGACCGCATCGTCGAAACGCTCAAGCGCCTGGAGGCGGACGAAACCCTGCTGGTGCAGTCGGGCAAGCCGGTGGGCGTGTTCAAGACCCACGCCAATGCGCCGCGCGTGCTGATCGCCAACTCCAACCTGGTGCCGCACTGGGCCACCTGGGAACACTTCAACGAACTCGACGCCAAGGGCCTGGCCATGTATGGTCAGATGACCGCCGGCAGCTGGATCTACATTGGCAGCCAGGGCATCGTGCAGGGCACGTACGAGACCTTCGTCGAGGCCGGCCGCCAGCACTACGGCGGCGATCTCGGCGGCCGCTGGGTGCTCACCGCCGGCCTGGGCGGCATGGGCGGCGCGCAACCGCTGGCCGCGACGCTGGCCGGCGCCTGCTCGCTGAACATCGAGTGCCAGCAGGCCAGCATCGACTTTCGCCTGCGCACCCGCTATGTGGACGAGCAGGCCACCGACCTGGATGACGCCCTGGCGCGCATCGCCCGCTACACCAGGGAAGGCCGCGCGGTATCGATCGCGCTGTGCGGCAACGCCGCCGAAGTGCTGCCCGAGCTGGTGCGCCGCGGGGTGCGTCCGGACATGGTCACCGACCAGACCAGCGCCCATGACCCGCTCAATGGCTATCTGCCCGCCGGCTGGACCTGGGCCGAGTACCGCGAGCGCGCCCGCAGCGAACCGGCCGCGGTGGTGAAGGCCGCCAAGCAGTCCATGGCCGTGCACGTCAAGGCCATGCTCGCGTTCCAGAAGCAGGGTATCCCGACCTTCGACTACGGCAACAACATCCGCCAGATGGCCAAGGACGAGGGCGTGGCCAATGCCTTCGATTTTCCGGGGTTCGTGCCTGCCTACATCCGCCCGCTGTTCTGCCGCGGCGTGGGCCCGTTCCGCTGGGCCGCGCTGTCGGGCGATCCGCAGGACATCTACAAGACCGACGCCAAGGTCAAGGAACTGATTCCCGACGACGCGCACCTGCATCGCTGGCTCGACATGGCGCGCGAGCGCATCCGCTTCCAGGGCCTGCCGGCGCGGATCTGCTGGGTTGGCCTGGGCCAGCGCGCCCGCCTCGGGCTGGCGTTCAACGAGATGGTGCGCAGCGGCGAACTGTCGGCGCCCGTGGTGATCGGCCGCGATCACCTGGATTCCGGCTCGGTGGCCAGCCCCAACCGCGAGACGGAGGCCATGCGCGACGGTTCCGATGCGGTGTCCGACTGGCCGCTGCTCAATGCGCTCTTGAATACCGCCGGCGGCGCCACCTGGGTGTCGCTGCATCACGGTGGCGGCGTGGGCATGGGCTTCTCGCAGCACGCGGGCATGGTGATCGTGTGCGACGGCACCGACGCGGCGGCCGAGCGCATCGCGCGGGTGCTGACCAACGATCCGGGCACCGGCGTGATGCGCCATGCCGACGCCGGCTATGACATCGCCATCGACTGCGCCCGCGAGCAAGGGCTGGACCTGCCCATGGTCGATGCCGCGCGCTGAGCCGCCGGCAGGCAGCCTCATCCAGAAGAGCCAGGGCGCCGCATGGCGGCGTCCGCAAGGAGACAATGCATGGAGCAGGACAGCGCGGTGCCAAAGGGAACGCTGGTCGAGCGGCGCTCGATCGACTTCATCCCGGAAACGGAGCGCCACGGGCGGCTCTATAGCCAGTTCACGCTGTGGCTGGGCGCCAATCTGCAGATCACCGCCATCGTCACGGGCGCCTTGGCGGTGGTGCTGGGCGGCGACGTATTCTGGTCGCTGGTCGGCCTGTTCGTCGGCCAGGTGTTCGGCGGCGCGGTGATGGCGCTGCACGCGGCGCAGGGCCCCAAACTGGGCGTGCCGCAGATGATCTCGAGCCGGGTGCAGTTCGGTGTCTATGGCGCCGCCATCCCGATCGTGCTGGTGTGCCTGATGTACCTGGGCTTCACCGCCACCGGCACGGTGCTGTCGGGGCAGGCCATCGGCCAGTTGCTGGGGGTGAGCGACAGCGCCGGCATTCTGATATTCGCCGCGGTCATCGTGCTGGTGACGGTGTTCGGCTACCGCATGATCCACATCATTGGCCGCGTGGCCAGCGTGCTGGGCCTGATCGCCTTCGTCTACCTGTTCAGCCGCGTGATCGCGTTGGGCGACGTGGGGCAATTGCTGCAGATCCGTCATTTCAGCTGGGCCTCGTTCCTGCTCGCGGTGTCGCTGGCGGCGTCCTGGCAGATCGCCTATGGCCCGTATGTGGCGGACTACTCGCGCTACCTCCCCAGCCGGACATCTTCGTTCGGGACTTTCCTGGCGGTCGGCCTGGGTTCCGTGCTAGGAGCGCAGATCGCGATGACGCTCGGGGTGCTGGCGGCGGCCATGGCGGCGGGCCAGTTCGCCGGCCGCGAGGTGGCCTACATCGTCGGCCTGGGCGGCGCCGGCGCCACCGCGGCGGCGCTGTACTTCAGCATCGCGTTCGGCAAGGTCACCATCTCGACGCTGAACTCGTACGGCAGCTTCATGTGCATCGCCACCATCATCAGCGGCTTTCGGGGCCATGTGGATATCTCGCGGCGCCAGCGGCTGGTGTTCGTGCTGTTGATCGTGGGCGCGGCCACGCTGGTCGCCTGGCTGGGCCAGCATTCGTTCCTGAATGCCTTCAAGTCGTTCATCCTGTTCCTGCTGGCGTTCTTCACGCCCTGGAGCGCCGTGAACCTGGTCGACTATTACTTCATCAACCGCGAGCGCTACGATGTGGCGGCGCTGTCCGATCCCGATGGCCGCTACGGCCGCTGGAACTGGCCCGGCATCCTGGTGTATGTGTTCGGCGTGCTGGTGCAGATGCCGTTCATCTCGACCAAGCTCTATACGGGTCCGCTGGTCGCGCGCCTGGGCGGCGTCGATATCTCGTGGATCATCGGCCTGATCGTGCCCGGGCTGCTCTATTACGTTTTCGCGCGCCGCGATCCCCGGCCCGCGCCCTGTCCGGCCCCGGCGCGGCGTGGCGCCGACATCGCCTGACACCGCATCCCGTCCTGGAGAACAACAACATGGATCTGCACCTCAAACCCGGCCACCTGACGCTGGCGCAACTGCGCCAGGTTTACCAGCATCCGGGCCGCGTGACGCTGGACCCGGCCGCCTACGGGCCGATCGACGCCAGCGTCGCCTGCGTCGAGTGCATCGTCGCCGACGGCCGCACCGCCTATGGCATCAACACCGGCTTTGGCCTGCTGGCCTCCACCCGGATCGCGCGCGAGGATCTGGAGGCGCTGCAAAGCTCGCTGGTGCTGTCGCACGCGGCGGGCGTGGGCGAGCCGCTGGGCGACGACATGGTGCGGTTGATCATGGTGCTCAAGATAAACAGCCTGGCGCGTGGCCGTTCCGGCATCCGGCGCCGGGTCATCGACAGCCTGATCGCGCTGGTCAACGCGGGCGTCTATCCGCACATTCCGCTCAAGGGGTCGGTGGGGGCGTCGGGCGACCTGGCGCCGCTGGCGCACATGTCGCTGTTGTTGCTGGGCGAAAGCCGGGCGCGCTGTGACGGCGAATGGCTGCCCGCGAAGGCGGCGCTGGCGCGCGCCGGCCTGGAACCCCTGACGCTGGCGGCCAAGGAAGGCCTGGCGCTGCTGAACGGCACCCAGGTGTCGACCGCCTACGCGCTGCGCGGCCTGTTCGAAGCCGAAGACCTGTTGGCGGCCGGCCTGGTATGCGGCAGCCTCAGCGTCGAGGCCATGCTCGGCTCGCGCGTTCCCTTCGACGCCCGCATCCACGAAGCGCGCGGCCAGCCCGGCCAGATCGACGTGGCCGCGGTATACCGCGACCTGCTGACCGAAGACAGCGAAGTCGGCCATTCGCACGTCGATTGCGGCAAGGTCCAGGACCCCTACTCGCTGCGTTGCCAACCGCAGGTGATGGGCGCCTGCCTGACGCAGATCCGCCATGTGGCGCAGGTGTTGCAGATCGAGGCCAACGCCGTCTCCGACAACCCCCTGGTGTTCGCCGAACAGGGCGATGTGCTGTCGGGCGGAAATTTCCATGCCGAGCCCGTGGCGCTGGTGGCCGACAACCTGGCCCTGGCGCTGGCCGAGATCGGGGCGCTGTCCGAGCGCCGCATTTCACTGATGATGGACAAGCACATGTCGCAGTTGCCGCCATTCCTGGTGAGCAATGGCGGCGTCAACTCGGGCTTCATGATCGCGCAGGTCACCGCGGCCGCGCTGGCCAGCGACAACAAGGCCCTGGCCCATCCGGCCAGCGTCGACAGCCTGCCGACCTCGGCCAACCAGGAAGACCACGTATCGATGGCGCCCAACGCCGGCAAGCGGCTCTGGCCGATGGCCGACAATGTGCGCGACATCCTGGCGATCGAATGGCTGGGCGCGTGCCAGGGCCTGGATTTCCGCGCCGGCTTGAAGACATCGCCCAAGCTGGAACGCGCGCGCGGCCTGCTGCGCGGGAAGGTGGCGCACTACGAGAAGGACCGCTTCTTCGCGCCCGACATCGAGGCGGCCAGCCAATTGATCGCGGACCGCCACCTGAACGCGCTGATGCCGCCGGGCCTGTTGCCCAGCCTTTGACCATGTCGAT
This sequence comes from Achromobacter xylosoxidans, assembly GCF_001457475.1. Taxonomy (NCBI): domain Bacteria; kingdom Pseudomonadati; phylum Pseudomonadota; class Betaproteobacteria; order Burkholderiales; family Alcaligenaceae; genus Achromobacter; species Achromobacter xylosoxidans. The sequence continues at coordinate 312,128 of NZ_LN831029.1, forward strand.
GACGGGAGTGACGCGATGAAACAGGTCTGGCGCAATTGCCACGCCGCGACCATGGCGGGCGGGGAATACGCGACGATCGAACGGGCCGCGCTGGTGACCCGCGGCGATCGTATCGAATGGATCGGTCCCGAGGCGGCGCTGCCGCCGGACGGGGACGCGCCCGTGCACGACCTGGCTGGCGCCTGGGTGACGCCCGGCCTGATCGATTGCCATACCCACCTGGTGTTCGGCGGCGACCGCAGCCAGGAATTCGAGCAGCGCCTGCAGGGCGTGGACTACGCCGTGATCGCGGCGCAGGGCGGCGGCATCGCCAGCACCGTGCGGGCGACCCGCGCCGCTTCGGAGCAGCAGTTGTACGCCAGCGCGCGGCGCCGCGCGCTGCATCTGCTGCGCGATGGCGTGACCACGCTGGAGATCAAGTCGGGCTATGGCCTGGATCTGCCCAACGAGCGCAAGATGCTGCGCGTGGCGCGGCACCTGGGACAGACGCTGCCGTTGACCGTGCGCGCCACCTGCCTGGCCGCGCATGCCCTGCCGCCGGAGTTCGCCGGACGCGCCGACGACTACATCGACGAGGTCGCGCGCCGCATGCTGCCGGTGCTGGCGGCCGAGGGGTTGGTGGACGCGGTCGATGCGTTCTGCGAACACTTGGCATTCTCGCCCGCGCAAGTCGAACGCGTATTCCAGGCCGCGGTCCAGCTGGGCCTGCCGGTGAAGCTGCACGCAGAACAGTTGTCGTCGCTGCATGGCGCCAGCCTGGCCGCGCGCTACGGCGCGCTGTCGGCCGATCACCTTGAATACCTGACCGAGGCGGACGCGCGCGCCATGGCGGCAGCCGGCACGGTGGCGGTGCTGCTGCCCGGCGCGTTCTACGCGCTGCGCGAAACGCAATTGCCGCCGGTCGAACTGTTGCGCCGCCACGGGGTGCCGATCGCGATTTCCAGCGATCTCAACCCCGGCACCTCGCCGGCGCTGTCGTTGCGGCTGATGCTGAGCATGGCCTGCACATTGTTCCGCCTGACGCCGCAGGAGGCGCTGGCCGGCGCCACCGTGCATGCGGCCCGCGCCCTGGGCCTGCAGGCGACGCACGGCGTGCTGGCCGCCGGCATGATGGCGGATTTCGTCGCCTGGGACGTTGCTCATCCGGCCGAATTGGCCTATTGGATTGGCGGCGACCTGCCCAAGCGGGTCATCCGCCACGGCGTCGACGTCCACGCGGCCACGCTGCAATAGCGCGGCCGCGCGGTCGCCGGAGATCAACGGCCCGCGGCCGGTCAGGCCGGCAGGGCCAGCGTGTCGCGCACCGGCAACGCCAGCGGCGCCGGGTCCTGCTGGCCGGCGGGCAGGCGGAAGGTGCTGACCGAGTGCTGCAGGCGCTGGGCCTGTGATTCCAGCGAGGCGGCCGCGGCGGCGGCCTGTTCGACCAGCGCCGCGTTCTGCTGCGTGACGTGGTCCATCTGCGTGACCGCGGTATTGACCTGCCCGATGCCGGTGACCTGTTCACGCGAGGCGGCGGCGATGTCGCCCACCAGCACGGTCAGGCGCTCGATGGCGAGCTGGATCTCTTGCATGGTCCGGCCGGCGGTTTCCACCTGCGCCGCGCCGGCCTGCACGGTTGCGCCGGACGCGCCGAGCAGCTGTTTGATTTCCTTGGCGGCGCTGGCGCTGCGCTGTGCCAGCGAACGCACTTCGCCGGCAACCACGGCGAAGCCCTTGCCCTGCTCGCCGGCGCGGGCGGCTTCGACCGCGGCATTCAGCGCCAGTATGTTGGTCTGGAACGCGATTCCGTCGATGACGCCGACGATATCCTCGATACGTCCCGAGTCCTGGGCGATCTCGCGCATTGTGGCGACCGCGCTCTGCACCGCCGCGCCGCCGCGACGAGCCACTTCCGAGGCCTCGGCGGCCATGGCGTTGGCCTGGCGCGCGTTGTCGGCGTTGCTGGTGACGGTGGACAGCAGTTCCTCCATGCTGGCGGCGGTCTCTTCGAGGGAGGCGGCCTGCTGTTCGGTGCGGCTGGAAAGGTCCTGGTTGCCAGCGGCGATTTCACTGGAGCCGGTGTTGATCTCGGCCACGCCGTCGCGCACCGCGTGCACCGTGCGCACCAGGCTGGCCTGCATTTCCTGCAGATAGGGAATCAGCTGGCCGACGCAGTTCCTGCCATAGGGCGCGATGGGCGCGGTCAGGTCGCCGGCGGCGATGTGCTGGAAGTGGCGCTTGACCTGGTCCAGCGGCTGGCGCACGAAGCGCACCACGTAGCGGTCGCCCAGAACCAGCAACAGCAGGCAGACGCCGAGCAGCACGCCAATGCCCGTGTAGGCCTGCTGGCGTTCCCGCTGCGCGCTGTTGCGCAGGGCGTCCTGGCGTTCCTGCGCATAGGCTTCGTAGTTTTCGATGGCCTTGCCGAAGGCGCGGCTGGCGGCGATGACCGGGCCGGCGGCGTGCGCGCGGGCCTTTTCGAGGTCCTCGGCCGCCAGGAAGCCGCGCTGGATCGCGATGCCATCGTTGACCAGGGCGTTGAAGCCGCCCTGCAGCGGTTCGAGTATCGAGGCGGGCGCGCTGTCCTTGGCCGATTCGAGGAAAGCGGCCTGATTCTTGCGGGCGGCCTCCAACGCGGCGTCGATCGCGCGGCCTTCTTCCGCGGCGGGGGCGGCCAGACCGTCGCGGACGTATTCCATCTGGCGCGCCAACCGCAGGCGGGCGCGCATGATCTGGTCGTTGACGCGGGAGAGGGATGAGACTTCGTTCAGGAGTTCATAGCTGGCGGCGAGCGCTTCACCGGAGCTTTGCAACCCTTTTACGCTGATGGCCGACTGGCCGGCTAGCAGGACACTGATCGTGAGCAGCGTGCACAGGATCATGCGGCGGATGGTGATGTCTTTCAGGAACTGTGTCATACGCGTCATTCAGGGAGGTACGGGACTACACCCGGACAACGGCCCGCCCTGAACGAATATTTAGCGCGTGTTGCACATCTTACGTATGTGTCTGGCGATCACCGATATATAACGACATTAAACGCAATAAAACGGCGATTTCAACGCGCCGCCGGCGCATCGGCGGACTCGACCGCGCCGAAACGCAGCCGCGCGAAGCTGGCCAGGCTGGCCAGCGCGGCGCACAGGCCGCCCAGCCACAGCGCCATCACCGCGCCATGGGTGCTCGAGACATTGAAGCAGGCGGCCACCAGCGCGGCGCCGCTGGCCTGCCCCAGCAGGCGCACCGTTCCGATCATGCCGCTGGCGCCGCCCGCGCGCGATGGCGGCGCCGAGGTCATGATGGCGCGCAGGTTGGGCGACTGGAAAAAACCGAAGCCGGCGCCGCACAATGCCATGCGCCACGAGATGTCCCATGCGGATGGCGCGGCCGGCAGCAAGGCCAGCGATGCCATGCCCAGGGCCAGCAACGCCAGGCCGACGCCGCCCAGCATGCCGGCCGGATAGCGGTCCGACAGGCGGCCGGCGATGGGCGCCATGAAGGCCACCACGACCGGCCAGGGCGTGATGAGAAAGCCTGTGTGCACCTGCGTGTAGCCGAGCACGGTCTGGAACAGGAATGGCAGCGACACGAAGGCCAGCGCCTGCGCCGCGAACGCGCATACGGCGGTGGCCGCCGACAGCGCGAACAGCGGCCGGCGCAATAGGTCCACCGCCAGGATGGGCGCGGGATGGCCGGCCTGGCGCCGCATCAGCAGCCACAGGCTGGCGGCCGCCAGGCCCCATTCCAGCGTGACGCGCTGCCACGGCGCGCCGTGCGCCAGTTCGTTCGACCCCAGCACGAACAGTCCCAGCGTCAACGCGCACAGCGCGGCGGCCAGCCCGTCGAAACCGTGCGGCGCGCGCGTCGTGGGGGGCAGGCCGCGCAGGCCCAGCGCCATGGCCAGCAGGCCGATAGGCACGTTGACCAGGAACAGCCAATGCCATGATCCCAGCAGCAGGATGGTGGAGGCCGCCGTCGGGCCGGCCGCGAAGGACAGTCCCACCACCATGGCGTTCAGGCCCATGCCCCGTCCCAGCACCGGCGCGGGATAGATGAAGCGCAGCAGCGCCGCGTTCACGCTCATGACGCCGGCCGCGCCCAGCCCCTGCAGGATGCGCGCGGCCACCAGCACAGGCAGGGTGGGCGCCAGTCCACAGGCCAGCGACGCCAGCGTGAACACCACGATGCCGACCATGTAGACGCGGCGGTGCCCGAGGATCTCGCCGAGCGCGGCTGCCGGCAGCAGGCCGGCGACCATCGCCAGCTGGTAGCCGCTGATGACCCAGATCGAGCCCGCGTCGCTGGCCCGCAGGTCGCGCGCGATGGTGGGCAGCGCGGTGTTGGCGATGGCGGTGTCCAGGCTGGCCATGCAGACCGCCAGCATAACGGCCAGCAAGGCGCCCAGGCGTTCGGAGGCCGGCAGGCCCTGGCCTGCGGGGTGGATGGTGTTGCGTGAGAAGGAGAACATGGGATGCCGTGGCCTGGCGCCGGGGCAAGGGGGGGCGCCGGCTGTGGGGAAGCGTCGATTCTAGTGCGACATGTCGATTCAACGCTTCGTCAGGCGCCGGCGCGCCTCGGCAGCGCTGACGGCCGATTATCTGGCCGCGTCCGGATAATGCGACCGGGCAGTGACTTTCGCATGCGGCCAGATAATCTCCCGTGCGTAATTTCCGGTCCGGGAAATCCTCCTGTATTTGAATGGTGGTTACTAATTGAAATTCTCTAGTGTGCTGAATTACAACAATTTATCCGGCATCGATCCAATCGTGTTTTCATAGGGGCAATTCAATTTCTTTTCCCCGATTTTTTAATCCGGTTGGTGAGAAGTGGTAAGTATCGGGGACGTTGAATTAAACAAATTGTGCGAAACCGGTTTATTGGCCGTACCATTATTCTTCACGCAGGTCTGACAGTGCAGCGGTATTTCGTGGGAGTGATTCATGAAACGCTTGTCCTTGTGCGCGACGACTCTGACTTTCACCCTGGCGACGGTCGCGGCCTGGCCCGAAGCGGCGCGGGCCCAGACCACGGCCAACATGGCGGTGACGCTGACCATCACCGCGAACTGCACCATCGGCGCGAATAATCTCAGTTTCGGCAGCCACGGCGTGCTCAATACCGCGCTGAACAACACCACCACGGTCAACGTGACCTGCACCAACACCACGCCCTACACGGTGGGCCTGAGCGCTGGCACCGGCACCGGCTCCACCTTCGCCACGCGCTACATGCAGGGCACCACTACCGGCAACACGACGTCCGTGGTGTCCTACCAGTTGTACCAGCCCGCGCCCAACCAGACGGTGGTCTGGGGCGACACCGGCACCGCCGATCGTGTCGGCGGCACCGGCAACGGCTCGTCGCAAGCGCTGACCGTGAACGGCACCGTGCCGGCGCAGACCACGCCCGCGCCCGACACGTATTCGTCCACTGTCACCGCGACGGTGTACTTCTAGTGGCCCGCGTCCTGCGCGGGCTGGCCGTGGCGATATGGGCCGGCTGGATCAGCCTGGCGGCAATGCCGGTCCAGGCCGCCACCCTGCAGATTTCGCCGGTGCTGGTGGACCTGGCGCCGCAGCAGGGCGCCACCGGCATCCTGCTGCGCAACCCGGGCGCAACCCCGATCTACGGCCAGGTACGCGTGTATGCCTGGGACCAGGCGCAGGGCGATGACGTGTTGACTCCCACGCAAGAGATCCAGGCCAGTCCGCCGATCATCCAGGTGCCGCCCAACGGCGAGCAACTGGTGCGCCTGGTGCGCGTGAGCAAGGAACTGGCTCCGATGGAGCAAAGCTACCGGCTGGTGATCGACGAAATCCCCGACCCCGCGACATCGCGCGTCAATGGCGTGGTGCTGCGCATGCGCTATTCCGTGCCGGTGTTCGTCGCGGGCGCCACGCCGGAGCCGGCGCCTGAACTGGCCTGGCACCTGGCCCGGCAGGGCAAGGAATGGGTGCTTCGATTGGGCAACAGCGGCAGCCGCTATGCGCAGGTGGCGTCGCTGCAGTTGCTGTCGAGCGGTGACACGCCGCTGGCGAAGGTGGACGGCCTGTTGGGATATGCGCTGGCCGGTCGCGAGCGCTTGTGGCGCTTTCCCGCCAGGCATGACGCGGCCGGTCCGATCAGGATACGAGCCCTGGTGAACGGCAGCTTCGTCACCATCACACCGCGAGTCGACTGACCGATTGCGTCCCGCGCCGCCGTGCCGGTGGCCGGCGGGGTAAGAGAAGGCAGCCCATGGCAGTACGTGCGATCCGTGCTGGCGGGCGCTGTGCCTGCCGCCTCGTGCTCGCGTTGTCCGGCGCGGCGGCGGCGGCGGCGGACCTGCCCATCCAACTGGTGTCGTTCGGTGACATCACCGAACGCGACGTCTATTTGGAGGTGAGTATCAACGGCGTGAACACCACGCAACTGTTGCGCTTCCGGGACGCGCAGGGCCGGTTGTCCGCCAGCGCCGGCGCGCTGGGCTCGGTCGGCGTGGATGTGAGCAGCCTTGGCGCGCCCCGCGCCAGCGAGATTGCGCTCGACGACATTGCAGGGCTGCGCTACACCTACAACGCCGCGATGCAGACGGTGAACCTGGTGGTGCCGGACGCGTTGCGCCGCCCCTTCGAAGTGGATACGCGGGGCGTGCCCCAGACCCCGCGCGCCACCTCGGGGCGAGGGCTGATCCTGAACTATGAGGCGTATGCTCAGACCGACGCATTCAACAAGGTATCGATGTACAGCGAGCAGCGCTACTTCGATCCCCAAGGCACGCTGAACAATACCGGGACCGCATACCTGGGCGGGCGCGCGGACCGCTATGTCCGCTACGACACCTATTGGACCCACTCCGACCAGGATACCCTGCGCACGCTGCGGATCGGCGATACCATCACCTCGTCGCTGAACTGGTCGCGCTCTGTGCGCGTGGCGGGCATCCAGTGGGGCCGCAACTTCGCGCTGCGGCCCGACTTGGTGACGTTTCCCGTGTCGTCGTTGAGCGCCTCGTCAGTGGTGCCGACGTCGGTGTCGCTGTACGTCAATGGCGTGCAGCAGTATTCCGGCAATGTGCCGGCCGGGCCGTTCGTGGTCAATCAAATCCCCGGTATCACCGGTTCGGGCCAGGCCACGCTGGTCACGCGCGACGCGCTGGGACGCAGCGTCAGTACCTCGGTGCCGCTGTATATCGACACGCGCATGCTGGCCACCGGCCTGTCCAGCTACTCGATCGAGGCCGGCGTCGCAAGGCGCCAGTTCAGTGTGCGTTCGTTCGACTATGACAAGCGGCCCGCCGTGACGGCGTCGGGGCGCTACGGCATGAGCGACGCGTTGACGTTGGAAGGCCATGCCGAGTTGAGCGCGGGCGTCTACAACGCCGGCGCCGGCGCACTGGTGCGGCTGGGCCAGGCGGGCGTTGTCAACGGCGCCCTGTCCGGCAGCGCCGGTCAGTACAACGGCGCCCAGGTCAGCCTGGGCTACCAGTACATCGAGCCGGCATTCAGTATCGAGCTGCAAGCCGTGCGCGCGCTCGGCGACTACGGCGATCTGGGCTCGCGTGAGGACGTGCCGGTGCCGCGCCAGACCGACCGAGCCACCTTCTCGCTGCCGTTGACGCAGTCGCAAAGCGTCGCGCTGAGCTATGTCGGTGTCCGCCTGCCGCAGGCGCCGGCCGCCCGGATCGGGTCGGCGTCCTATACCGCCAACTTGCACAGCCGCGTTTCCATGAACATCAGTGCGTACAACGACTTCGCGCAGACCGGTTCGCATGGCGTCTATATCGGTTTGTCCATCCTGCTGGGCGACTCCACCCAGGTCAACGCCTCGGTCGGCCGGCAGGGCGAACAGGGCATCTACAGCGTCGGCGCGCAGCGCAATGTCGACTACGACGGCGGCTGGGGCTGGGGTGTCGAGAATGGGCGCAGCGGCGGTGCGCAGTACAACCAGGGCAAGCTGCAATTCCTGGGCCGCTACGGCCAGCTGACCGCGTTGGGCCAGGACTACGGCGGGCGCGGCCAGGCGGCGGTGCAGGCGGTCGGCGCGCTGGTGTTGATGGACGGTGCGCTGACGCCATCGCGCCGTATCAACGACGGCTTTGCGCTGGTCAGCACCGACGGCACGCCGGACGTGGCGGTGCTGCACGAGAACCGCAAGCTGGGCCGCACCAACAGCGCCGGTCACCTGCTGGTGCCAGACCTGAATTCCTACCAGACCAACCGTCTTTCGATCGACCCCGACGAGCTGCCGGTGGACATGAAGCTGGAGACGACCAAGGCCGTGGCGGTGCCGCAGGCCGGTTCCGGCGTGCTGGTCAAGTTCGCGTTGCAGCGCTATGCGGCGGCGTCGGTCATCCTGCATCTGCCAGACGGCGGCATGCTGCCCGTGGGTGCGCGCGTGGCGCATGTCGAAAGCGGCAAGCAGTCAGTGGTGGGCTACGACGGCATCGCCTTCGTGGAAGACCTGCAGGCCGAAAACCATTTGCGGGTCTCGGGCGGCGCAGTGTCATGCGTGGTCGATTTCCCGTACCGGCACGACCCCGCGCGTCCGTTGCCCACGCTGGGGCCATTCGTCTGCCAGCCATTGAGGGGGCCCGACTCATGAGGTACGCATTGTGCGTGGTGGGACTGTTGCTGGGCCTGGACGCGGTGGCGCCCGCACAGGCCAGCTCCTGCTCGCTGGCGGCAGGTACGACCTCGACAATCAACTTCGGCACGGTCAACCCCCTGTTGCCTGCCGATACGTTCGCCGATTCCAACACCGTTGAGGTCTCCTGCAATTTCACCGCACTGGCGCTCGGGGCGCGCCTGTGTTTCAACATGGGCGTGGGCAACACCAGCCCGTCCACGGGCGCCCGTGCCATGGGCGCGGCTTCGTTCCGCATGAACTACAACCTGTACACCGACAGTAGCCGAACGCAGGTGTGGAGCACGGCCGCCACCACCGGGCCGACGTCGATACTGCTGGTTGGCCCCGCGCTGGGCGGCGACGCCTCCGCCAGGTTCTCCTACTACGCCAAGTTGCCGGGTGGCCAGAGCGGCGTTTCCACGATCGGCAACGCCAACACGCTATACAGCGAAACCTATACCACCGGCGGCTATGTGGACATTTCGATCGGCCTGTTGTCCACCCTGCTGGTGAACTGCCCGATCTCGGCCGCGCTGCTCACGCAACGGTTGTTCATCCCGCTGACCGTGCAGGCGACGGTGCAGAAGAACTGCACCATCAATGCGACCAATCTCGCGTTTCCACCGCAGGGCCTGTTGAAGCAGGCGGTGACAGCCAATGCGCAGGTCACGGTGCGCTGTACCAACAACAACGCCTTTGCCGTGGCGCTCAACGGCGGTTCGGTGGCCAACAACGTGATGGCGCGCAAGATGAAACATGCGACCGCCGCCGACACGGTCGGCTACCAGCTGTACCAGGATGCCAACTATGCGACCGTCTGGGGCGATGGGGTGACCGGCGGCACGACGCTCAATGGCACCGGCACGGGCGCCAACCAAACATTCACGGTCTATGGGCGCGTGCCCGCGCAGGCCACGCCGCGCCCGGGCAACTACAGCGATACCGTCCTGGTCACGATCACGTTTTGAGCGGTTCTCGCGGCTTGACAGGCCAGAACAATGTGGCCGGTCGTTGCCAGATGCGCCGGCGCACGCCCAGCGCCAGCGCCTTGCGGTCGCCGCGGCGCAGGTTGCGCGAACGCAGCGCCACGTTGAACGCCAGCGCGAAGCTCACGCCCACGTTGAGGATGCCGGTCAACGCAGTGCCCGCCACGGCCATCCAGAACGCGTGTGTATGCACGACCTGCCAGCCCAGCGCGCCGATGGCCGCGCCAATCTGGCCGGCGCTCAGGGTGACGTGGCGGACCTCGACGTGCGGACCGAAGAAACTGACGATGGCCGGTCCCAGACCCAGCATCAATCCCAGCGAGACGTTGCCCGCGATGCCGGATATATTGCGTTGCCAGAAACCGGCCCAGCGCGCCGCGCCTCGCGCGCCGAACAGGTGGCGGATGCGTCGGTCGTAGGCCATCACGTCATGGACGCGGTGCAGCGCGAACCAGTTGTCGGCCCAGCCGGCAACCAGGCTGGACAGCCACAGCAGCACACCGGTTGCGGCGGCGTAGATGGGTGTCGGTCCCCATGCCGAGAACGAGTCCAGCGTCGCCTGCGCCTTCTGCGCGTCAATCATCGGCCGTTGCAGCCAGTGTTGCGCCGTCCATTGCACCGCCCAGGCCAGCGGGAACACCACCGCAAGGTTGCCGAGGATGGCGGCCGCGTTCGAGCGGATCATAGACAGGGTGTCGTCCAGGAAGGCCTCGCGGCCCTCGGGCGTGTTGGCTTGGTCAAGGCGGTGCGCCAGGGCCGGGCCAGTCATCGCCGGCTGCTTGGTGGCGAGCGTGAAGTGGGCGAAGTGGATCGCCAGAAATCCGCCCGCGTAATTGAGCGAGGCCAGCAGCCCCTCGATGAACTTGTCCAGATGCAGCGAGACGATGAAGAATTTCAGGTAGACCGTCAGCACCATCACCAGGCCGCCGCCCGCCGAGGCCTTGAGCATCGACAGGTATTCCGTGGCGTCGCGCGCGATGTAGTGTTCCCCCGTCTCGGCGGTACGATCCATGACGCGGCGCGCCAATTGCGCAAACGAGGTGGCGGCCAGATGGCGGATGCTGCTGCGCGCCTGCGTCGAACGCACCAGTTCGGCGATCAGGTGCGCGTACTTGTTGCGCTGGGTCGGGTCGACCCATACGCCCAGCAGCAGTTCGATGCGCGCCAGCCGCAGTTTCATGCGTTCGATCTGGAACACCACTTCGACCGATACGCCGTTCTGTTCCAGTTCGGCATAGACGTCACGGGCGCCATCGCGGCAGCCGTCCAGCAAGGCGCGAAACACATTGAGGCGTCTGACGAAGACGTCGCGCGGGGTGTCGGGGGCGCTGTCGCAGAGTTCCGCCGCGGCGGCGGCCAGGGCAAAGAATGGGCTCTCCCGCACCCGCCCGGGCAGGCGTGAGCGGATGTCCTGGCTCAGGCCCGTGGCGCGCACCTGGCTGGCCAGCACCTGGATGCTGGTGGTCAGGGCGTCGACCAGGTGTCGCGGGGGCGGCTCGGGCGCCAGGGGATCGGCGTGGGCGATGCCGTCGCCATGGCGCATGAGGCGCCGCAAGCGGGCGCGGGTTTCCTCGTCAAGCGCCTGGATCCAGGCGGCATCATGCGCCCTGCGGAAGATCAGCGCGAAAAGTCCGAACATGTCGCCGCGGTTGGGCGGAGGCGGCAGCAGCCGCGCCTGCGCGCGCTCCCAGAACTCGCCCCAGAATCCGGGGTGCGAGGCCACGCCGGTGTCACACAGCAGCGAGGTCGGGTCGTTGTCGGTGACCAGCGAGCGCAGCGTGGCGGCCACGGGAGCGGCCAGGGCGGGGTTGTTCTCCAGCACCTGCAGCACATAGCGCAGCCGCGCGTGCTGCGGGTGGCGGCCGTCCTCGGCCGGATCGCGCCCGGGGCGGTCGATCCAGCGGCACAGGTCCACCATCCACAGGTTGCGCTGCGCCAGCGGCGCCTCGGGGTCGGCGCTGGCGAGGATCGTGTCCAGCTGGGGCCCGCCATGCCGCGACGCGCGCCATTTACGCCAGAGAGAGGGCAGCATGATCGTACCTCGCGGATCAGAGCGATTCGGGTTCGCGGCGCAGCGAAAATCCCTGCGCTTCGTTCATGGCCAGGTAGCTGACATTGCGCGACACCACCGGCGGCTTGTCGCCGGCATGCAGGGCGCGCAATTCGTCCAGCACCATCTTGTCGGCCAGGGTCATGCGGTCGATCATGCGCAGGTACTGCATCCAGCTTTCCACCAGGAAGACTTCGCGCCAGACGCCCTCGCGCTCCAGGTCGCGGAACAGCTGCCATTGCTGCGCGCCATTGCGCAGCCGCAGCAGGCGCAATGGCCGCGCCGCATCGATCAGGGCGGTCAGCTTTTCCTTGGGGATCAGGTATTCCACCGCCACCAGCACCGCGCCGTGCTGGGTGTTGAAGCCGGCCGCCGACAGCGCCGGTTCGGTGGCGTCGGCGCGCGCCAGCGATTGGGTGTTGACCTGTTCGGGCAGGCGCGAGCGGTACAGCAGCGCGACGGTGATGGCCAGCATCACGCCGGCCGCCGACAGCGCGCCGGACACGCCCATGGTGCCGGCGAAATGACCCCACATGAACGAACCGGCCGCCAGGCCGCCGAAGATCGCGGTCTGGTACAGCGCCAGCGAACGCGCCTTGACCCAGTCGGGCACCAGCATCTGCACCGTGGTGTTGTAGGTGGCCAGCACGCCGATCCAGCAGGCGCCGGACAGCAGCAGCGCCGGAAACGCCAGCCACAGCGTGTCGGTCAGCCCCAGCACCAGCAGGCAGGCGGCCAGCAGGCCGGCCGCGACGCTCACCAGGCCGCTGGCGCCCCAGGCTGCTTGCAGCCGCCGCACCACGGCGCTACCCAGGATGGCGCCCACGCCCAGCGCGCCCAGCATGTAGCCGTACAGCAGCGCGTCGCCCTGCTCGTGGGCGTAGGCCAGCAGCGGCAGCAGCGCCCACAGGGCGCTGGCCGACAGGCCGAAGGCGAAGGCGCGCAGCATCACCACCCGCGTCACGGTGGAATGCTGGGTATAGCGCAGCGCCGCCACCACGCCCTCGAACAGCCGCTCCGGCGGCAGCCGCCGCGCCGGCACGTCGCGGCGCCAGCGCCAGATGGCCCAGATCAGGCTGCCGTAGCAGACACAGTTCAGCAGAAACACGGTGGGCGCGCCGGCGGCGCCCAGCAGCAGGCCGCCGATCGCCGGCCCGACTGCGCGCGCCACGTTGTAGTTGACGCTGTTGAGCAGCACCGCGCTGCCGATGTGCTCGCGCGGCACCTGCTCGCCTACCGCCGCCTGCCAGGCGGGCGTGACGATGGCGCTGCCGATGGCGATGCAGAAGACCGAGATGATCAGGGTGATCGGATGCAGCAGGCCGATATACGCCAGTATCGTGATGAAGATGCCGCCGGCCAGTTCCAGCAGCATGCCGACCAGCATGACCTTGCGGCGGTCGTAGTTGTCCGCCAGCACGCCGGTCAGGATCGACAGCGCCACCAGCGGAAAGGCCGCGGCCACCTGGATCATGGCGACCATCAGCGGGCTGCTCTGTTCGGTGGTGATGACCCAGGCGGCGGCCACCGATTGCGCCCAGGTGCCGAGGTTGGCGAACAGGTTGGCGATCCAGATGATGCGGAACGCCGGGAACGCGAAGGGGGAGAGCGTGCTGACCCGCAGGACGGGTTGAGGGGGCGCGGCGGACGTGCCCGGCGATGTGGGGGGAAGATCGTTGTTGGCCGAAACGGGCTGGAGCATGGAGGCCTCTGTGATCACCCGGACATGGCGGGCGGGGGCCGTCCAATGGTACGCCTATTAGGGGTCCGGGTTAAGACGAGGCAGCCGCGGGACGAGGCAGCCGCGGCGCGCGGCCTGCGCGCCGCGGCGGGAACTAGGGCTTGGGCCGGGCCGGGGGCGGGTAGGCCTGGTTCAGGTACTCGACGATCAGCGGCACCTGTTCGGCCGGGATCGGCGCGCCGTAGGTGCCGACCATCTTCTTGACCTCGGCGTCCCAGAAGCCCGGCGGCATGGGCGGTTGCGACGAAATGTAGTCGACCGAGTGGCACATCAGGCACAGGGTGGCGCCCTGGGCGCCGGGACCGGCGCCGGGGTGCAGGGTGGCGGTTTCCTGCGGCAGCTGGATGTCCAGGGCCAGCGCGGGAACGCAGGCGCCGGCGGCGGCCAGGGCCAGGACGAGGCGGGCGAGTCGGATCATGGCGCTCTCCTCAGGCGGCGTCGACGCGCACGGTTTCGACCACGTTGCGCATGTAGCCGGCCGGATTCCACAGCGCCTCCAGCGGTTGGGTGTCGCCGGCCATGTTGGTGGCGCGCGCCTTCAACTGATAGACGCCGGCCTGCGCGGGGGTGAAGTCGGCGTGCCATTCGCGGAAGGAATAGCGGCCCAGGTCGCGGCCCAGCGTGGCGGCACGCCAGGTCTTGCCGCCGTCGGCCGAGAATTGCACGTCGCGGATGCCGCGGCCGCCATCGAAGGCGATGCCGCGCACCTGCACTCGCCGGCCCTTGGCCACGCGGGCGCCGTCGGCCAGGCTGGTGATGAAGCTGCGCACGTTGTAGCGTCCGATCGGACGGGTCTTTTCCGGCGCCTTGCCCGCCGGCGTGCAGGCGCAGTCGTTGTCGGGAATGCGGTAGGCCTTCTGCATCCAGAAGCCGTCGAACTCCTTGTCCAGCACCTTGATGTCGGCCAGGTGCTTGACCCAGTAGGTGCCGTAGTAGCCGGGCACCACCAGCCGCACCGGATAACCGTTGAGCATGGGCAGGTCGGCGCCGTTCATGGCGTACGCCAGCATCACCTCGCCATCGAGCGCGTGGGCCGCGTCCAGCGCCTTGACGAACTCCGGCGTGCCCTGCAGCACCGGCCGGTCCAGCCCCTCGAACGTCACCTGGCGCGCGCCGGCCTGGATGCCGGCCTTTTCCAGCACGCGCTTGAGCGGGATGCCGAGCCAGCGCGCGTTGCCCATGGCGCCGTTGCCCAGCTGGCCACCGCCCACCCGCGGCTCGAAGAAGCCGCGGCTGTTGCCGGAACATTGGGTCACCGCCACCAGTTCGACCGGCGCGCCGAATTGCTGCTTCAGGTCGGCCAGCGACAATTCCAGCGGCTTGGAGACCAGCCCGCCCACGCGCAGCCGGTAGGCGGCGGGGTCGATGGCCGTGGGGATGTTGCCCAGGTGGTAGCGCACGAAGAAGGCGTCGTTGGGCGTGATCAGGTCTTCGTTGAAGACCGCGAACGGGGTTTCCAGCTGCGGCGGCCGCGAGGTCTGGCGGATCAGCGGGCGTTTCTGCGGATAGGCGATCAGGTCGCGCTCGCCGTTGGCGAAAGGCAGGGTGACGGTGGCCGGGGCCGCCAGGCTGGTGAGGGCGTGGCCGGCCAGCGTGCCGGTCGCGCCCAGGGTACAGGCCTGGCGCAGGAAGCGTCGGCGCCCATCCGGATCGAATGCGCTCATGCTTGTCTCCTCTTGTTTTCTAGTACCCTCGCTTGCCGCGTGGTCGAATCAGGCTACGCCCGTCGACCTGACAAATGCGTTAACAGTTGCGTCGACCGTTCCAATAACCGTGTTTTCCGCGCCACGGGCGCATGGCATCGCGATGAGACTGACTTTCAACCGGCCGGCCTTCGCCGCGCTGCTGGCCGTGACCGCCGTGGAGGCGCTGATCGCCACCCTGGGCAAGCCCTGCCCGCTGTTGCGCGGCTTCGTGGGCGACGTGGTGGCGGTGGGCTGGGCCTATCTGGTGTACCGCAGCTTCATCCGCGCCGGCGTACTGCCATTGGCCGTCGCGGCGCTGTTGACCGGCTACGCGGTCGAACTGGGCCAGTATCTGGCGCGCCACTACGGCTGGCGCCTGGAGCAGCCGGTGCTGCGCGTGATCCTGGGCAGCGTGCCCGACTGGTGGGACATGCTGGCCTACACGCTGGGTTTCCTGCTGGTGCTGTTGCTGGCCGGCGCGCGCCGCATGCGGAGCCCGGGCGCGGGCCCCATTCAAAACACCTGAAAACGCGCGGCGCCCGGCCCATCATTGCGAGCGCCGCGGCTCTGTCGCGCGCCCGGCACGGCGCGCCGCAACGCGGCGCATGCCGATTCAGCCAGCCTGGCCGACCGGGGCGCTGTCGCCGCCCTGCCCGGCGGGCTTGGCCTGCGGGCGCAGACGCGCATTGCGGAACGGGGCCAGGCATTCGGCCCATGACGAAGGGAACAAGGGGGTGGCATGGCGCACCGCATCGCGGCGGGCGTAGTGCGCCAGCAGCTGCTGGCCGATCGGGGCGTCTCCCAGGGGATGGCGGGTGTTCATGGTATTTCCGGATTGCATTGAAAGTGTATTCATTGTACCAGGGTAAACCCTGATCTCCAATCCGTCCGGGTCGATCCAAGTCATTGATATCAGGGGGACGGTCCCTTTTGGCTTCGATGGCAACGGGAATACCCTAGTCGATCAAAATGGTAGACGGTATACAATGTTCTGCATCGGTCGAGGTTTTCGGCCGGCCCCTCCCTCACAGACCTGGAGCGCGTCATGGCAGAACTGATGAACCGAGATGAATTCCGCACCGCGTTGGAAAACGCGATCAAGGGCAAGAGCGCCAATGCCTCGCCTTTTTCCATTGCCTGGGCCGAAGGCAAGCTCAGCCGGGAGCACCTGTCGCGCTGGGCCGAGAACCACTATCACTACGTCGGCCCGTTCGCCGACTACCTGGGCTATCTGTACGCCCGCACGCCCGACACCTACACCGAGGCCAAGGACTTCCTGCTGGCCAACATGTACGAAGAGGAGATCGGCGGCGACCGCCATACCGACCTGCTGATCCGCTTCGCCGAGGCCTGCGGCACCACCCGCGAGCGGGTCACCAACCCCGACAACATGTCGCCCACCACCCGCGCCCTGCAAAGCTGGTGCTACGCGGTGGCCATGCGCGAAGACCCCATCGTGGCGGTGGCCGGCCTGGTGGTGGGCCTGGAATCGCAGGTGCCGTCGATCTATCGCAAGCAGACCCCGACCCTGCGCGAGAAATACGGCTTCACCGACGAGGAGGTCGAGTTCTTCGACCTGCACATCGTGTCCGACGAAATCCATGGCGAACGCGGCTACCAGATCGTGCTGGAGCACGCCAACACGGTCGAGCTGCAGCAGCGCTGCCTGAAGATCTGCGAGATCGGCGCGCAGATGCGGCTGCTGTACACCACCGCGCTCTATACCGACTACGTGCAGCAGGAAATCGCCCTGCCCGAGCTGGGTCTGGCGGCCTGAACGCCCGAGCCCGCGCTTGCGGCGCCACCCGCGCATGGCGCGGGCCGGCTGCCGCGGCGCTTCACTGGATGACCGATACATGCCTACCGTCACATTCCACAAAGGCGGCCAGACCTACACCGGCGAGGTGCCGGACAACGCCAACCTGGTGGTGCGCGCCGGCATCCGGCAGTTTCCGTTCCCGCACCTGCGCTACGAGTGCGGCATGGGCAAGTGCGCCAAGTGCGCCTGCCGCGTGCTGGCGGGGGCCGAGCACCTGCCGCCGGTGAACTGGAAGGAAAAGAAGCAGCTGGGCGAGCGCATCGACGCCGGCTACCGCCTGGCCTGCCAGTTGTGGCTCGGCCACGATATCGAGCTGGCGCAGGACGTCGAGGTGGCGCCAGCGCGCGAGCCCGCGGCCGCGCTCGAGCAACCCTGACGCCCGCGCCGGGCGTCCCGCGGCGCCGACACGCCCTGGCCCCGGCGCCCAACCCGATGCAAAGGAACCGTGCATGACCCGCGACGCGAATGACGCCGTGTTCGTGATCCTGACGTCCAAGCCCGGCGTGTACCGCACCGAGGTGGACGCGCAGGCCGAGATCGTCGAGACCTACGACTATGCCTGCGACGGCAGGACCCGCGCGGTGTTCAGCATTGCCCGCCTGCGAGGGCCGGCGCGACTGCTGGTCACCGAGGAAACCCCGCCCTACATCGTCAACCGCGTGCCGTCCAAGTTCCTGGAGTCGTTCGCCTCACTGGCGGCGGCGCGCCGCGAGCTGGCGCACCTGAGCCGCTTCGGCAGCATGCAAACCACCCTGACGCGGCGTCCCGGCCCCGTCGCCGCGGAGCACTGAGCAGCATGGTCAACATCACGTTTCTATCGAATGGCGGCAAGGTGGCCAGCGCGCCCGAGAACAGCAATCTGCTGCGGGTGTCGCTGAAGGAACAGGGCGGCATTCCGTTCAAGTGCGGCGGCGGCCTGTGCGGCACCTGCAAATGCCGCATCGAACAGGGGCTGGAGAACACCGACGCCATCAAGCCCAAGGAACGCAAGCATCTGCGGCCCGAGGATTTCGAGGCCGGCTACCGCATGGCCTGCCAGACTTTCGTGCTGGGCGACGTGGCGGTGTCGTGGGTGGTGCGCGACGGCAAGGGCGTGGTGGTGGACGATGCCGGCCAGGCGACGCCCGTGGCGCCCTGAGCGGGTTGCGGCCGGGGCCGCGCTCAGGCGGCCGACGAATGCGCCTGGCGCGTCTCGGTGTAGGCCTTGGCGGCGTTGTGCACGTGCTGGCTGGCCAGCAGCGCGGCCAGGTCGCCATTGCCGGCGATGACGGCGTTCAGGATCTGCGAGTGCTCGTCCCAGTTCTGCTTGGCGCGGTGCATGTTGCTGGGCGCGAACAGCAGCGCCGTGCGGTCGCGCAGCGAGCGCATCAGGTCGGTCAGCACCACGTTGCCGCCGATGGTGGCCAGCATCTCGTGGAACTGCGAATTCAGCGCCAGGAACTTGTCCAGCTGCTCGCCGCGCGCGGCCTCGGTGCCTTCGCGCAGAAAGGCCTGCAGGCGCTCGACGGTCTTGTCGTCGCGCCGCTGCGCCGCCAGCTTGGCGTTCAGGCCTTCCAGCGTGGCGCGGACCTCGACCATGTCGTAGGCGACCGCGTCCGACAGCACCGACACCGAGGCGCCGCGGCGCGGCTCGATGGTGACCAGCCCTTCGGCGGCCAGCGCCCGCAGCGCTTCGCGCACCGGGATGCGCGACACGCCCATCTCTTCCGACAGGCGTCCTTCGACCAGGCGGTCGCCGGGGGTGAATTCGCCGCTGAGGATGCGCTCGCGCAGCTTGTCGCGGATGACCGCGAACAACTGCGGATGCTGCTCGCCGATCTTCAGCGGGGCAGTTTGCGGCGTGTCTACGGCTTGCGAGCTGACGGGCGTGGTGGTCATGGCGAGCAGGTCTGGCGGAATGGATACAGTCTGCATTGTATTACCGGGATGGGCGGTGGCGGACGCAAGCGGGTTCAACCGGCCCACAGCGCCTTGCCGATCACTCCCAGCGCGCCCACGGCGCAGGCGCCCAGCAGCACGGCGCGCACCGCGCGTGGCGGCAACCGGTGGCGCAGGCGGCCCGACACGGCGAAGCCGGCCAGCAGGAACGGCGCCAGGCTGAGCGCCAGGCCGGCGTGGTAACCGGTGTAGCGCCGCGCCCAGGCCAGCATGGCCAGCGAAAAGAGCGACCCCAGGAACAGCACCATGCCCAGCGTGGCGCGTAGCCGCGGCGGTTCGGCGTGTTGCAGCACCAGGGCGATGGGCGGGGCGCCGACCGAGGTCATGGTGCCCATGATGCCGGACGCCACGCCGGCGCCCGAGACCCGGCCGGGCGTGGCCGCAAAGCGCAGCCCGGCCGCGCTGAGCGCGACCGCGGCCAGGATCAGCGCGGCGAACAGCAGGCCCAGCGTCTGCGGCGCGAAGCGGGCCATGGCGTAGATGGCGATCAGGGTGCCGGCGGCGCGCCCGGTCAGCGCATAGGCGACGGCCCGCCAGTCGATGGCGGCGCGTTCGCGCAGCGCGGTCAGCAGCGAGATGAAGCCGCCCAGCGTCAGCAGGGGGCCGGGGGCGAGCTGGGGAAAGCACAGCGCCGCCACCGGCGCGGCGAACATGGCGAAGCCGATGCCGCCCACGCCCTGCGCCAGCGCGGCGCCGAACACCACCGCCGCCATGGCGGCGTAATGCCAGAGATCGGGTAGGGAAGCCATCATGCCGAATCCGTTCTTTTTGTATACGATAGTCTATTGAAATATCGGCGATGCACCAAACCGGGGCTTGCACCCCAACTTAATGCACTGATTTTTCTCGAATATTCATGGAAATTTCAGGATTATCGCTTTCCCTAGGCGCTGCATATTTCGGTTGGTATGGCAGCAAACGAAATATAGTATACCGAAGTGGCGACCCAACAGCCACGTCGACAAGGGGAATAGCGCATGCAATCGGACGTCGTGCTCAACGCCGCTCACTGGATGTACCTGATCAGCGTCGCCGCGATCATCCTGACGATGATCCTGCGCGCCAACGTGGTGGTGCCGTCGGTGATCGGCACTTTCCTGGTGGTGCTGGCCATCACCGGCAACCCGATCAGCGCGCTGATCGGCATCTTCTCGGCCAGCTTCGTAGCCGCCAAAGAGCTTTTCAACATCTTCCTGGTCATCACCTTCATGACGGCCCTGCTCAACGCGCTCAAGACGCTGCAGGCGGACGTGCGCATGGTGCAGCCGTTCCGGCGGGTGATGCGCGGCGGGCACTCGTCGTTTCTCATCATCGCCCTCTGTACCTACGTGATCTCGCTGTTCTTCTGGCCAACGCCGGCAGTGCCGCTGGTGTCGGCGATCCTGCTGCCCGCGGCCATCGCGGCCGGACTGCCGCCGCTGGCCGGCGCCATGGCGATCGCCATCGCCGGCCAGGGCATGGCGCTGTCTTCGGATTACGTGATCGGCGTGGCGCCGGGCATCAGCGCCAAGGCCGCCGGCGCCGCCGTCAGCGCCGCGGTGGTGGCGGACCGGGCGCTGGTGCTGTCGCTGATCACCGGCGCGGTGGCGCTGACCGCTGCCTACCTGCTGATCCGCAAGCACATCGTGCCGGCCGATGCGGCGCTGCTGTCGGCCTGGCAGGCGCGGGCGCAGGACGGCAGCCTGGCCGAGATCGAGCATTCCGGCTCGTTCGACAAGGCCGAGCTGGCGCGCGGCACCATGGGCGCCAATCCGGCGCTGCCGCGCGGGCCGGGGCTGGACGAGGAGGAGCGGCGCCGGGTGCGCTGGTCGCGGGTGTTCGCGGTGGTGACGCCGCTGGCGTTCCTGGGCGTGATCGCGGTGATGGTGCTGCCGCGCCTGTTCCCGGCGCTGCCCGCGCTGCGCGGCGGCGACGCGGCCGCGCTGGTGGGCGGCGTGGCCTTCGTGGTGATGATGCTGGTGACGCTGGCCGCCGAAGGGCCGAGCAGGATGCTGGACGTGTGCCCCGAGCACGTGACCGACGGCTTCGTGTTCGCTTTCAAGGCAATGGGTTCGGTGCTGCCGATCGCGGGCTTCTTCTTCGTCGGCGCCAACGAGACCGCGGCGCAGATCCTGGGCGTGCCGCAGGCGCAGGCGCCGGGCCTGCTGTTCGAAGTGATCTCGGCGGGCCAGCACCTGATCCCCGAGAACCACTTCCTGGTGGCCTTCGGCGTGCTGCTGGTGGGGATGATCACCGGCATCGACGGCTCGGGCTTCGCCGGCCTGCCGCTGACCGGCACGCTGTCGGGCGCGCTGGGGCCGGTGGTGGGCGTGGATCCGGCGACGCTGGCGGCAGTGGGCCAGATGGGCGCGGTGTGGACCGGCGGCGGCACGCTGATCGCCTGGTCCTCGCTGATCGCGGTGGCCGGGTTCGCGCGGGTGCACGTGCTGTCGCTGGTGCGGGCGCTGCTGCTGCCGGTGGTGCTGGCGCTGTTCGTCTCCACCATCTGCGCCGTCCTGATCTGGCGGTGAGCCCGGCTTGGGGTTTACGCGCATCACGCCATATAGATTAAAGTATACAATGTTCAGAAATTACCTAAGACGGCCGATTCCCGGGCATCCCGGCCAGCCCGGCAGAGGAAGGACTTCCGTGGACGATCTCTCGCAGCAGGTTTTTCTCAACTACATCGGCGGGGAATGGGTGGCCTGCGCTTCGGGCGTCACGGCGCCCAACCTGAACCCGGCCGACACGTCCGACGTGGTGGGGCGCTTCCAGCAATCGGACGCGGACGACGCCGCCCGCGCCGTGAAGGCCGCTGCGGATGCCTTCGCCGCCTGGCGCGACACGCCGATCTCCAAGCGTGCCGCCATCCTGTTCCGTGCCGCCCAGCACCTGGAAGACCACGCCGACGAGGTGGCGCGCGAGCTGACCCGCGAGGAAGGCAAGGGCCTGGCGCTGGCGCGCGACGAGGTCCTGCGTTCGGCCCAGACCATCCGCTTTTACGCGGTGGAGGGCCAGTCGTTCACCGGCGAGACCTTCGTCAACGACGATCCCGACATGGTGGTCTACAGCCAGCGCGAGCCGCTGGGGGTGGTGACGGTGATCTCGCCGTGGAATTTCCCGATCTCGATCCCGGCCCGCAAGATCGCGCCGGCGCTCATCACGGGCAACACGGTGGTGTTCAAGCCCTCGTCCGATGCGCCGCTGACCGGCTACCGGCTCACCGAGGCCTTCGTCGAGGCGGGCCTGCCGCCGGGCGTGCTGAATTTCGTGACCGGGCCGGCCTCGAAGGTGGGCCAGGCCATCACCACGGCGGCGGCGGTGCGCGCCATTTCCTTCACCGGCTCGACCGCGGCCGGCGAGCAGATCCATCGTGGCGCCGACCTGACCACGCGCACGCAGATGGAGCTGGGCGGCAAGAACCCGCTGATCGTGCTGGCCGACGCCGACCTGGATCGCGCGGTGGACCTGGCGGTCAAGGGCGGCTTTTCGCTCAGCGGCCAGGCCTGCACCGGCACCAGCCGCCTGCTGGTCGATCGCAAGGTGCTGGCGGCGTTCACCGACAAACTGCTGGCGCGCATGCGCAAGCTGACCATCGGCAACGGCCTGGAGGGCAATTTCGACCTGGGACCGCTGGCCACGCGTAAACAACTCGACACGGTGCTGAGCTACATCGCGGTGGGCAAGCAGGAAGCCACCCACCTGATCGGCGGCGAGCGCCTGGACGGTCCGGGCTTCGAGCGCGGCTATTACGTGACGCCGGCCCTGTTCACGGACGTGACGCAGCAGATGCGGATCGCGCGCGAGGAAATCTTCGGCCCCGTGCTGGCGCTGATCGCGGTGGACGGCTACGACGAGGCCATCGCTTGCGCCAACGACACCGAATACGGCCTGTCCGCGGCCATCGCCACCAGCGACGCGCGCTACGCCCACCGCTTCGCCCGCGACATCCAGGCCGGCACCGTCAAGATCAACCGCACCACCACGGGCAATCTCATCAACGCGCCGTTCGGCGGCCTGAAAAGCTCCAGCACGTCGACGTTCCGTGAATCGGGCCGGGTCGGGCTGGAGTTCTACACGCAGATCAAGACCGTCTACCGCGCCGGCTGACGGCGCCTTCGGAGAACAGACATGAAGCAGATTTATCGCCTGGAACTGGAAGAAGCCCGCGCCATGGTGCGCGCGGCCATCGCCCGCTCGGAGCAGATCGGCGTGCTGGAATCGGTGTGCATCGTCGACGACGGCGGCTATCCGATCGCGCTGGAGCGCATGGACGGCGCCCGCATCACCGGCCCGCAGATCGCCTGGAACAAGGCCTTCACCGCATCCGGGCACAAGCGCTCGACGCACCTGTTCACCACGCCGCCCAATGGGCCGGCGCTGCCCGGCAATGAGGCCTTCGGCATCCAGTGGAGCTTCGAGGGCAAGTTCGCCGCATTCGTGGGCGGCTTTCCCATCGTGGTCAACGACGAGGTCATCGGCGGCGTCGGCCTGAGCGGCGGCAACGGCGAGCAGGACACCCAGGCCGGCCTGGCCGCGTTGGGGGCGCTGGCCGAAATGCTGGAGCCGCGCGGCCTGAAGGTGCTGGTGCAGGCGGACATCAAGAAATAGGCGCTGTCGTCATGGCATACCGTGTCCAGATCCTCGAGACCGGGCAGGCTTTCATGGTCGCGCCGGATGAATCCGTATTGCAGGCGGCCGAGCGCGTCTCGGTGCGGCTGCCGCACGAATGTACCTTCGGAGGCTGCGGCACCTGCCGTATCAAGCTGGCCGAAGGGGTGGTCGACTACGAAGAATTCCCCATGGCGCTGACGCCGGAAGAGGCGGCCCAGGGCTATGCGCTGGCCTGCCAGGCGCGGCCGCGCAGCGATCTGTGCATCAGCGTCGCCAACCCGCGCCAATTCGCCGAGCCGCGGCGCCTGGACGCCACCGTGCACCGCATCGCCGCGCTGTGCGACGACGTCATCCACCTGACGCTGGCGCTGCCGCCGGACACGCCGCTGGACTACGCGCCGGGCCAGTACATGAACGTGGTGTTGCCCGACGGCGCCACCCGCAGCTTCTCGATGGCCTCGGCGCCCGCCGGCAACCTGGTGGATTTCCACGTGCGCCGCATTCCGGGCGGCCGCTACACCGACCAGTGGCTGGGACAGGCGCGGCCGGGCGCGGCGCTGGAGATCGAGGCGCCGCTGGGCGTGTTCGGCTATCACGAGGAAGATTGGCGGCCGATGATCATGATGGCCACGGGCACCGGCATTGCGCCGATCAAGGCGATCCTGGAATCGCTGCTGGACAATGACGACTGCCCGCCGGTGACGCTCTACTGGGGCATGCGAACCGAGGCCGACCTGTATCTGCGCGAGCAGATCGAAGGCTGGGCTGGCCGGCTGTACGAGTTCAATTTCGTGCCGGTGCTGTCGCGCGCGGGCGCCGATTGGCGGGGCCGGCGCGGCCATGTGCAACAGGCTGTGCTGGCGGACCACGGCGACCTGTCCGAACACGCCTTCTACCTGTGCGGCGCGCCGGCGATGGTCAGCGAGGCGACCACGCTGCTGGCGGGGCGTGGCGCCAGCCTCGATCACGTCTACGCCGACAGCTTCACCTTCCAGCACGCGCCGGCCACGGCGGCGATGCCGTAGGGCGGGCTGGCGCGGCGATCCCTAGCGGAACACCAACACCGGCAGCCTGGTGCGCGCCAGCACGCGCTGGGTCTCGCTGCCGAGCAGGAAGCCCGTCATGCCGTGGCGGCCGTGCGACCCCATCACGATCAGGTCGCAGCCGCGTTGCTGCGCCGTGTCGACGATGGCTTCGTGCGGGTGGTCGTTGACCACCACGGCCGTCTCGCACGGCACCAACGCGTGGCGCGCCTCGGTCTCCAGGCCTTCCAGGTAGCCGGTGGCGTTCTTGCGCGCCTGGTCGGTGTGCTGGGGTTGGTGGGCGCCCAGCATTTCCGCCTGGTAGACCGTCAGGTGGTCTTCCGGGATGGCGCGCAGCAGGGTGATGGCGGCGTTCATTTCCTTGGCGAAAACGAGCGCCTTTTTGAAGGCCGATTCGGACAGCAGGGAGCCGTCCACGGCGATGAGCAGATGCCTGTACATGTTGCGTCTCCTTTGAGAAAAGGAACGTCCAGCAAGGGCGAATCCAGTATAGGCCCGCCCCTGCCCGCAATCCAGTACCGCGTTCGGATGACTGTCTGGCGCCGCCCGCGCCCGCCCTGTCAGGCGCGGCGACGCAGGGTTTCCCCTTCCCCGTCCAGGCCGCGCGGCAGCGCTTCGATCAGGCTGCGCGTGTAGGGGTGGCGGGCCTCGCGCCACAGGGTGGCGTTGGGGCCTTCCTCGACGATGCGGCCGGCGTGCATCACCAGCACCCGGTCGGCCAGGTAGTGCACCACCGACAGGTCGTGCGAGATGAACAGGTACGACAGGTTGAACTCGGCCTTCAGGTCGACCAGCAGGTTCAGGATCTGCGCCTGCACCGATACGTCCAGCGCCGACACCGGTTCATCGCAGATCACCAGCGACGGCCGCAGCACCAGGGCGCGAGCGATCCCGATGCGCTGGCGCTGGCCGCCCGAGAACTCGCTGGGGTAGCGCGCCAGGGCGCTCTGCGGCAGGCAGACCGCGTCCAGCATGTGGGCGATGCGGCGGCGCCGTTCCTGGCGATCGGCCACGCGGTGGATGCGCAGCGCCGATTCCAGGATGTCGTTGACCGTGTGGCGCGGGTTGAGCGAGGCGTAGGGGTCCTGGAAGATCATCTGCACGCTCTGGCGGTAGGCGGCCAGGCCGCGCCGGTCCAGGCGCGACGTGTCCTGGCCGCGCAGCAGGATCTGTCCGGCGGCGGGCGTCAGCAGCCGCACCAGGGTGCGTGACAGGGTGGATTTGCCACAGCCCGATTCCCCCACCAGGCCCAGCGTTTCGCCAGGCGCGATCTGGAACGACACGCCGTCCACCGCGTGCTTGGCGCCCTGGGACGTGGCGTAGTCGACACGCAGGTCGCGCACCTGCATCAAGGGCAGGGGATGAGGATCGCCGGCGGTCGGGTCATTGGCCGCGGCCACGCGCGGGGGCGTCACCAGGCCGAATATGGGCCGGCCCGAGGCCGGATCGAGCCGCGAGCGGATTTCCGGCAGGCGTCGCTGGCGATAGTGGGTGGCGTCATCCAGCCGCAGCGAAGCGCCCAGCAGACCCTGGGTGTAGGGATGGCGCGGTCGCGACAGCAGCGTGGCGGCAGCGCCTTCCTCGACTTTCTCGCCGCCCACCATCACCGCCACGCGGTCGGCCCAGTCGCCCACCACCGCCAGGTCGTGAGTAATCAGCAGCAGGCCCATGCCGAGTTCCGATCGCAGGTCGTCCAGCAGCCGCAATATCTGCGCCTGCACCGTCACGTCGAGCGCGGTGGTGGGCTCGTCGGCCACCAGCAGCGCGGGTTCGCAGGCGATGGCGGCGGCGATCATGGCGCGCTGGCGCTGGCCGCCCGACAGCAGGTGGGGGTAGTCGTCGACGCGCCGCTGCGGCTCGGGCACGCGCACCAGGTCCAGCAGTTCTATCGCGCGTTGGCGCGCGGCCCGGGCCGAGGCGCCGCGATGCAGGCGCAGGGCCTCGCCGATCTGCTGGCCCAGCGTTAGCACCGGGTTCAGGCTGGTCATGGGTTCCTGGAAGATCATGGCGATGCGGTCGCCGCGCAGGGCGCAGCGTTGACGCTCGGATAGCGCCAGCAGGTCGCGGCCCTCGAACAGGATGCGGCCGCTGGCGCGGGCGTGGCGCGGCAGCAGGCCCAGCAGCGCCAACGCGGTGGTGGACTTGCCGCAACCGGATTCGCCCACCAGCGCCAGGGTCTCGCCGGCGGCGATGCGCAGGTCCAGTCCGTTGACGGCCTGATGGCCGGGGAAGGCCACGTTCAGCCCTTGGATGTCGATCAGTGTGCTCATGGGGAGGCAGTCGGTAGCGGGGCGGCGGGCGCCACGGCGGCGCGCCGCCGCAGCTTGGGATTGAGCGCGTCGTTGACGGCGTCGCTCAACAGGTTCAGGGCCAGCACGGCCGCCATGATGGTCAGGCCCGGCAGGGCGGTCATGTACCAGGCGGTGCGCAGCGCCTCGCGCCCGGCCCCGACCATGCTGCCCCAGCTGACCACGTTGGGGTCGCCCAGGTCGAGGAACGACAGGCCGGCTTCGGACAGAATGGCGTTGGCCACCAGAACGGCGGTGGTCACGATGATGGGCGGCAGGGCGTTGGGCAGGATTTCGCGGAACATGATGCGGGCGTGGCCGGCACCCAGCGCCTGCGCGGCGCGCACGAATTCGCGTTGGCGCAGGGTGATGAACTCGCCGCGGGTCAGGCGCGCGATGCCGGTCCAGGAGGTCACGCCCAGCGCGAAGATGATGGTCGACAGCGACGGCCCCAGGATCGCCACCAGCACGATCGCCAGCAGGAAAGACGGCACCGTCTGGAACAGTTCGGTCAGGCGCATCAGCACCGCGTCCACGCGCGGCCCGGCGTAGCCGGCAATGGCGCCCACCAGCAGCCCGAGCGCCAGCGCGATGGCGGCGGAGGCGCCGCCCACCAGCAGCGAGACTCGGGCGCCGTGGAACAGGCCGGCCAGGATGTCGCGGCCCATCAGGTCGGTGCCGGCCGGAAATTCCGCGTCGGTGCCGGGCCAGGTGAAGGGCGCGCCGACCATTTCCAGCGGGTCGCCCGGATACAGCCAGCCGGCCGTGGCGGCGGCGGCCACCAGCAACACCAGCACAGCCGCGCCGATGGCGGCGGAAGGCGCCCGCAACAGGCGCGCCAGAAACTTCAAGGCGTGCTTCATGCTTTCCTCACGCGCGGGTCGAGCAGGCCATAGCAGGCATCCACGGCGATGTTCATCACCGCCACCAGCGCCGCGCTCATCAGCAGGATGCCCAGCAGCAGGTTGACGTCGCGGCTGGCGATGGCCTCGAACGACAGTTGCCCCAGGCCGGGCCAGGCGAACACGGTCTCGACCACGATGCTGCCGCCCAGCAGCGCGCTGCTCTGCAGGCCGAGCATGGTGACCACCGGCAGGATGGCGTTGCGCAGCGCGTGGCGCCAGACCACCCGGCCCTCCCTGTTGCCGCGGGCGCGGGCGGTGCGGATGTAGTCTTCCTGCAGCGTCTCGATCATGGACGCGCGCGACAGCCGCGCGTAGATGGCGACGTAATAGATCGCCACCGTGGCCACCGGCAGCACCAGGTGCCGCGCGTAGTCCAGCCACAGCGCGCCGCCGGTATGGGCGGCGCCGACGTCGCGGATGCCGCCGACCGGCAGCCAGTCCAGGTGCACGCCAAAGCCGACGATCAGCATCAACGCCGTCCAGAACATCGGCGCCGAATAACCCGCCGTGGCCAGGCCGGACAGCAGCGTGTCCAGCAGCCCGTGCGGCCGCCGCGCCGCCAGCACGCCCAGCAGCACGCCCAATGCCACCGACAAGGCCAGGCCGGTGCCGATCAGCGCCAGGGTGGCCGGCAGGCGGCCGAAGATCAGGTCGGCCACCGGTTCGCCATAGCGGAACGAATAGCCCAGGTCCAGTGAAGCCAGGCTCTTGAGGTAATAGCCGAGCTGCGCCAGCAGGCCCCGGTCCAGGCCGTAGGCCTGGCGCAGCTCGGCCACGTGGGCGGGAGTGATGCCGCTGTTCTCGGCGGCGATCACGTCCACCAGGTCGCCCGGCACCAGCTTGAGCAGGAAGAAATTGGCGACCCCCGTGGCGGCCACCACGAACAGGATCTGCAGCAGGTAGCGGACGGGACGGGGCAGGCGCGCAAGCATATCGCCGGCCCCTCAGGCCTTGCCGAGCCAGACGTGGGCGAAGTTGTTGCGCGAGTGCGACGACGCGTCGGTCACGTTGCGCAACTGCTTGTCCCACACGCCGAACCAGCGGAACTCGAACAGGCCGATCAGCGGCAGGTCGCGCTGCGCCAGCCGCTGCAGCTCGTTGTACTGCTCGATGCGTTTTTGCGGATCGGTCTCGACCTGGGCCGCCTCGATGACGCGGTCCATTTCAGGATTGTTGTAGCCGGACACGTTGTACCAGGGCGTGCCACGCGCTTCCGCCTTGCTCCAGTAGCGCGTCTCCACGCCCAGCTGCGGGTCGATCAGCACCGTGCCCCACGAACTGATGAGCTGGAAGTTGTAGTCGGTGAAGACGTTGCGCGTCCAGGTGGCCAGGTCCAGGCCGCGCAGCGTCACGTCGATGCCGATCTTGCGCAGCGCCTGCCGCACGAACTCGCCGGTGCGGCGGTAGTCGTCGCCGAACGGAATGTAGTCGTGCGTCAGCGCGAAGCGCCAGCCGCCGGCGCCGCGCGGGTAGCCGGCCTCGTCCAGCAGTTTCTCGGCCAGCGCCGGGTCGTAGGGATACTGCTGCACGTTGGGGTTGTGATAGGGCTTGACCAGCGACGGCACCGGGCTGACGAAGGGCTCGGCATAGCCGTTCCACACGGTCTTGACCAGCGCCTGCTTGTTGACGGCGTGCGCAATGGCCTGGCGCACCTTGAGGTTCGACAGGATCGGGTCGCGCAGGTTGGTTTCCAGCCATAGCCAGGCCGCGAAGCCGTTGTAGCCGGCGGTGTCCACCGCCAGCTTGGGCAGTTTTGCGAGCCGGGTGGCGTCGGTGAAGGCGACCGGATTGCGCTCGCCATACGAGACCGCGCCCGTCTCCAGCGCGGTGGCGCGACCGGAGACGTCGGGCACGATCTTCCAGACGATGCGGTCCAGGAACGGGCGCTCGGGCTGCCAGTAGTGCTCATTGCGTTCGAGCACGATGTAGTTGCCGCGGTTCCATTCCTTGAAGACGAACGGCCCGGTGCCCACCGGTTTGTTGTTGTACGGATTGTTCTGGATGTCGGTGCCTTCGAACAGGTGGCGCGGCAGGATCGGCGCGCCCAGCGAGTCGATGGCGTTCAGCGCCACTGGCGTGGGCTGCGACAGGTGCAGCACCACGGTGTGGTCGTCGGGCGTTTCGATCCGCTGCAGGTACTGGAACACGCGGCGCGCGCTGGGCGCGTGCTTGAGCCAGACCTCTTCGGCCGACCATTTCACGTCGGCGGCGGTGAAGGGCTTGCCGTCGTGCCATAGCACGCCCTGGCGCAGCTTGAAGGTGAGGGCCTTGCCGTCTTCCGACACGCTCCAGCTTTCCGCCAGGACCGGCCGCGGCTTCAGGTCGGGGCCGTATTCCACCAGGCCGTCGAAGATCTTGCTCGCGACCGCGCCGGTAGGGGTGGAGGAGTTCAGGTAGAAAGCCAGCGTGGGCGGCTCGGGGTGCACCACCGCGTTCAGCACGCCGCCCTTGACCGCGCCGTCCAGCGTGTTCGGCAGGCTCTGCGTGTCGGCATGGGCGGGCGCCATGATCACGTTGGGAAAGAGGGCGCCGACGCCCATCAGCGCGCCGGCGCCCATCAGCCAGCGGCGCAGGGGGTTGACGGTATCCTGCGGCGCGTCGTTCTCGTGCGCCGGGGGCAAGGGCTGGGTCATGCGGATTCCTTCGGTCGTAAGGGGAGCGGCCGCGTCAGGCGGCCAGGCTGGTCAGGGAAGGCAGGTCGTCGGGCGCCACGCGCAGCAGGGTGGCGAGCAGTTCGCGCCGCCAGGCGTCGTACAGCGCCACGTGGTTGCGCGTGTCCAGGCCGGTGGCGCGCAGGTTCAGTTGCCAGGAGTCGCGCAGGTAGGGGCCGAGCAGACGCTGCACGTCCTCGTCGGCCTGGATCAGGCCCTGGGTCCACTCGTGGCGCTCGCTTTCGTCGGCGCCGGCCAGCTTGCGCAGCCACCATTGCGTGATGCGGATGCGGTGGGCTTCCTCGTCGGGCAGGATGCGGTTCTCGCCGAACTCGCGGTGGCCGAAGTCCAGCACCTTCGCGGTGCGGCGATTCACGAACAGCCGCGCCAGGATGTAGTGCTCGTAGTGGAACTGCCAGGCCAGGAAGTTCTGCCAGTTGCGCAGGGCGAAGCCGCCGACCAGGTCCCAGGCGTCGCGCACGCCCTGCTCGACCTCGGGCCTGGCATCGCGCTCCAGCAGCAGGCTGGCGCGCGCCAGCGAGAATTCGGCGTGGGCCGCGTCATCGCCCAGTTGGCGCGCCAGCGCGAACTGGAAATCGGTGTCGTCGCGGAACAGGCCGGCGATGGCATGTGCCGCCACCTGGGTGATGAACAGATCGTGCACGGTGTTCCAGATCGCGTATTCGCCGGCCGCCTGGCGCTCGGCGGCGGCGGCCAGGTCGCGAGGCGGATCGAGGCGCGCGGCGGGAATGTGCGGCGCGACCGCAAGGCGGATGTCGTCGAACAGGCGCGTTTCCAGCGCGCCGTCGTAATCCAGGGCAATGGGCAGATCCAGTACGGGCATGAAGGCGGCGCGGGTAGTCACGGAAAAGCTCGACTCTAAGCAAGCGCCAAAGCGCGCCGCAAACACTCTTTCGTGATTTGGATATGCCGGCGCCGGGGCTGCTAACAGTAGGGACGAAGGGGGGGCGGCGCATATACCGATTCCAAATATCCGCATGAGAAATCCGTCCTTCCAAGCGGCGTGGCGGGCCGATAGGCTGCTTCTTTCCCAACTGTCCGCACCCACCCATGCCGCAAGCCGCGAGTTCCTCCCTCCCGATCGATGACGACGAGGCTCCGCGCGTGGTGCCCGCCGCCCGCATCCGCAGCGACGGCGAGGCTATCGAAGCCGCGCAGGCGCTGGCGGCGGATTTCGCCCAGGGCGCGGCGCACCGCGACCAGACGCGCAGCCTGCCGTGGCGCGAGATCGAGCGCTACTCGGCCAGCGGGCTGGGCGGCATCACGGTGCCGCGCGAGTACGGCGGCGCCCAGGTATCCCATGTGACACTGGCGGACGTGTTCCGCATCCTCAGCGCGGCCGACCCGTCGCTGGGCCAGATCCCGCAGAACCACTTCGGTTCGCTCAACCTGCTGCGGCAGGTCGGCACTCCGGCGCAGAAGCGGCGCTACTACGAGGGCGTGCTGGCCGGCCGCAGGCTGGGCAACGCCGGGCCCGAGCGCCACACCCGCCATGCGCGTGACGTGCAGGCGCGGCTGGTGGCCGATGGCGACGGCTATCGCTTGTCAGGCCGCAAGTTCTATTCCACCGGCGCGCTGTACGCGCACTGGATCCCGACCAAGGCGCTGGATACCGAGGACCGGCTGGTGACGGTGCTGCTGGAACGCGGCGCCGCCGGCCTGACGGTGGTGGACGACTGGTCCAGCTTCGGCCAGCGCACCACCGCCAGCGGCACCGTGCTGTTGGACAACGTGCGGGTCGAGGCGGACAGTGTGTTGCCGGCCTGGAAACTGCAGGAGACTCCCGCCTTGCAGGGGCCGTTCGCGCAACTGATGCAGGCCGCCATCGACGCCGGCATTGCCGAGGCGGCCCTGAACGACACCGTGAAATTCCTGCGCGAGCGTGCCCGTCCCTGGGCCGAGGCCGGCGTCGAACGCGCCACGCAGGACCCCTATGTGATCGGCGACGTCGGCCGGCTGTTCATCGACCTGCACGCGGCGCAGGCGGTGCTGGCCGAGGCCGCGGCGCACCTGGATGAAGCCACGCCGCGCGCGCTCGGTGCCGACGACGTCGCCGCCGCCTCGATCGCGGTGGCGCGGGCCAAGGCGCTGACCACCGAGATCGCGCTGGCGGCCAGCGAAACGCTGTTCGAGCTGTCCGGCGCCCGTGCGTCGTTGGCGGAGTTCAACCTGGACCGCCATTGGCGCAACGCCCGCACGCATACCCTGCACGATCCGGTGCGCTGGAAGTACCACGCGGTCGGCGACTATCTGCTGAACGGCCGCCGTCCCAACCGTCATTCCTGGATCTGAGCGATGACCGACACAGCCATTTCCACTCTGGCGCCGCGACGCGCCGCCATCATCGGCAGCGACGGCGAGGCAATCGCGGTGGCGCGCGAGCTAGCCGCCGACTTCGCCCGCGAAGCCGCGCAGCGCGACCGCGAGCGCCGCCTGCCGCTGCCGGAGCTGGAGCGCTATTCGCAATCGGGTCTGTGGGGCATCACCGTGCCGCGCGAGCACGGCGGCGCCGGCGTGTCGCGCGTGACGCTGGCCGAAGTGACGGCCATCATCTCCGGCGCCGACGGCTCGCTCGGGCAGATCCCGCAGAACCATTACTACGCGCTGGAAGTGCTGCGGGTGAACGGCAACGCCGGCCAGCAGCGCCGCTTCTACGCCCGCGCCCTGGCCGGCGAACGCTTTGGCAACGCGCTGGCCGAAATCGGCACGCGCACGGCGGCCGAACGCCGCACCCGCCTGTCGGCCGACGGCGGCGGCTGGCGCATCAACGGCAGCAAGTTCTATTGCACCGGCGCGCTCTATGCGCAATGGATTCCCACCGCGACCGTGGGCGAGGACGGCCTGCAGCGGCTGGCCTTCGTGCGCCGCGACAGCCCCGGCGTGGAGGTGATCGACGACTGGTCGGGGTTCGGCCAGCGCGTGACCGGCAGCGGCACCGTGCTGTTCCAGGACGTGGCCGTGCCGGCCGAGGACGTGATGGTGCTGGTCGACCCTTCCGCGCCGCCCAACACCATCAAGCCGCTGGCGCAGATCATCCACGCCGCCATCGACCTGGGCATCGGCCAGGCCGCGCTGGCGGACGCGCTGGATTTCGTGCGCAACCGCTCGCGGCCGTGGATCGACGCCGGCGTCGAGCGCGCCGCCGATGATCCCTTGACCATCAGCGAGTTCGGCCGCTTGTCGATCCGCCTGGACGCGGCCCGCGCGCTGGTGGCGCGCGCCGGCCGCATCCTCGACGCCGCCACCGCCGACCCGCAACCTCACCTGGTGGCCGCCGCCGCCATCGCCGTGGCCGAGGCCCGCGCCCTGACCACCGAATCGGCGCTGGCCGCCAGCACCAAGCTGTTCGAACTGGCCGGCACGCAAGCCACGCTCGATCAGCTGAACCTGGACCGCCACTGGCGCAATGCGCGCACCCATACGCTGCACGATCCGGTGCGCTGGAAGCGCCACGCGGTCGGCAACTACTACCTGAACGACGCCGCGCCCGGCCGCGTCGGCACCACCTGATTCCCTCGGAACGGCACGCCATGGCGAAGAAGCAGATCCTCCTGAACGCGTTCAACATGAACTGCGTCGGCCACATCAACCACGGCCTGTGGACCCACCCGCGCGATACCTCGACGCAGTACAAGACGCTGGACTACTGGACCGACCTGGCGCGCCTGCTGGAGCGGGGCCTGTTCGACGGCCTGTTCCTGGCCGATATCGTCGGCGTCTACGACGTGTACCAGGACTCGGCCGACCTGACGCTGCGCGAGTCGATCCAGCTGCCGGTCAACGACCCGCTGCTGGCGGTGTCCGCCATGGCCGCCGTCACGCGCCACCTGGGCTTTGGCGTGACGGTGAACCTGACCTACGAGGCGCCGTACCTGCTGGCGCGCCGCTTCTCGACGCTGGACCACCTGACCGACGGCCGCATCGGCTGGAACATCGTCACCGGCTACCTGGAAAGCGCGGCGCGCGCCATGGGCCTGTCGGAACAGATCGCGCACGACGAGCGCTACGACCGCGCCGACGAGTTCCTGGAGGTGGCCTACAAGCTGTGGGAAGGTAGTTGGGACGACGACGCGGTGCGCGCCGACCGGCGCGCGCGTGTCTACGCGGACCCGGCCGCCGTGCGGCGCATCGATCACGAAGGCAAGTACTACAAGGTCCAGGGCTACCATCTTTCGGAGCCGTCGCGCCAGCGCACGCCGGTGCTGTACCAGGCCGGCTCCTCGGGCCGCGGCCAGGCCTTCGCGGCGCGCCACGCCGAATGCGTGTTCGTGTCGAGCCAGACCAAGGAAGGCCTGCGCAAACTGGTGGCGGGCGTGCGCGAATCGGTGGCGCGCGAGGGCCGCGACCCGCGCGACATCAAGTTCTTCATGGGCGTGACGGCGGTGGTGGGACGCACGGAGGCCGAGGCGCGCGAGAAGCACGCGGAGTACCTGCGCTACGCCAATCCGGAAGCGGGCCTGGCCCACTACGCCAGCTCCACCGGCATCGACTTCTCGCGCTACGCGGCGGACGAACCGATCCGCTACGTGAAGAACAACGCGATCGAGTCGGCGGTAAAGAACCTGACGGTGGCGCGCACCGACCGCACGGTGCGGGATCTGTTGGCCGACATGGCGCTGGGCGGACGCTATCCGGCGCTGGTGGGCAGCGCGTCGCAGGTGGCCGATGAGCTGGCGTCGTGGGTCGAAGAGACGGACATCGATGGTTTCAACCTGGCGAGGACGGTGACGCCGGAGTGCTATGCGGATTTCGTGGATCTGGTGGTGCCGGAGTTGCAGGAGCGAGGCGTGTACAAGACGGCTTATGCGGAGGGGACGTTGCGGGAGAAGTTGTTTGGGGCGGGGCGGGCGTTGCTGGCGGGGGGGCATGCTGCTGGGGAGTATCGGCGGGTGGGGGCTTAGGTTGTTTTTTGTTGGCGGGTGAGTTTTTGCTTCGTAGGTCGCCCCTCGGTCGGGCGGACCCGATGGCGGGCGCCCACGATTGCGGTCCGGAGCGTTCGCTCCGGACTGCCCCATCGTCATCCTCGTACGCCTTCGGCTCCCTACGGATTCCCTCGGGCGCATCGAGGTTGCCCGCCATCGGGTCCGCCCGACCGAGGGGCTACGTGCGTTTAGGCTTGTCGCGCTGCTAGACCTGTGTGCAGGGAATGGAATCTACGGGGCAGCCCATCGCGGCCGCGCGGGCGGCCACGATGAGCGTCTGTGTATTTGAAAGTGTTGCGGGTGCGCTGCGCGCTGGCGGTGGGCGGTTTTCTAATGGTTCCGCACGTCAGGGGAGGGGCGGTGGTGGTCGGCGCGGCATAAGGCATGTTGCGCGTGACGACCTCTCGCGCCGACCACAAACAGGCGGGGTGCCAACAGGCTTTCAATAGCAAGCGATTCGGCCTCTCCCACACGCGAGAGCGCCATTATCCCGACGCAAGACGTCGCGTAAGCCGCAAAAGGCCGCCCGCGCGGCCGGCTTGCGGCGGGCCCCGCAAGACCCTCCTCTCCAGCCCCGATGTGCGCCAAAACGCCAAGCACACCACCCGTCCCAACGCCCGAGGCTAAGCCTCATCGCGAGCGCGTGTCGGGGGCGGTGGGGGATGGCGGGGCGTGTAGATGCGCCCGGCGGAAACCGTAGGGAGCCGAAGGCGGACGAGGTTGAGCCCGGGGCAGTCCGGAGCGAACGCTCCGGACCGCAATCGTAGCCCCGCCATCCCCCACCGACCCCGACACGCGCGCCTTAAGAACTCAAATCCCCCCGCTCCCCAAAAAACCAAAACCCCCAGCAATAACGTCATATTTCCAAAACGACAAAGCAACCCAAACCATCAACCCACAACACATATCCTCATACCCACTAAGTATTTTTCCCAAGGATTTCGCAATGACAGAATCCAGTCATCCCATTCGAATCCCGTCGGAAAAACACGATGTCCTTCACCCGCCACCTGCTCACCGCCGCCACCCTCGCCCTGGCCCTGACCAGTACGGCCCACGCCGACGCGCAAGAGAAAAAGACCATCACCGTCGGCATCTCCGTCGGCACCACCGAAAAGATCTTCGACGTCGTCAAGCAGGTCGCCGCCCGTGAAGGCCTGGAGATCAAGCTGGTCAAGTTCAACGACTACCAACTCCCGAATGCCTCCCTCAACGCCGGCGACCTCGACGCCAATGCCTTCCAGCACAAGCCGTTCCTCGACAACCAGATCAAGGCGCGCGGCTTCGACATCGTTCCCGTCGGCCTGACCGTCACCGCGCCGCTGGGCTTCTACTCGCGCAAGATCAAGTCGCTCAACGACCTGCCCGAAGGCGCGTCGGTCGGCATCCAGAACGATCCGTCCAACGGCAACCGCGCCCTGCGCCTGCTGGCCGCCTACAAACTCATCACCCTCAAGCCGGAGGCCGAGCAGAAGAACAACGCCACCCCGCTGGACGTGGTGTCCAATCCGCGCAAGCTCAAGCTGGTGGCGCTGGATGCGGCGCAGCTACCGCGTTCGCTCGATGACCTGACGGCCGCCTCGATCAACAACGACTACGCCACCCAGGCCGGCCTGGTGCCGGCGCGCGATGCCATCGGCCGCGAGGCCGCCGACGGCCCTTATGCCAACGTGATCGCGGTGCGCACCAAGGACCGGGACCAGCCCTGGGTCAGGAAGCTGGTCGCCGCCTATCAATCGCCCGAAGTGCGCAGCTTCATCGAAAGCGAATTCAAGGGTTCGCTGATTCCCGCCTTCTGATCCGCGCAGGCGCCGCGCACGACTCTCCAACGCAACACCGGCATCCAACATGAGCATCCTTACCCTGGCGGGCAGTCCGTCGCAGCGTTCCCGTTCCTCCGCCTTGCTGCGCCATGCCGCGCACCTGTTGCGCGCGCGCGGGCTGGCCATCGCCGAACTGGGACTGCGCGACCTGCCCGCCGAAGACCTGATCGAAGGTCATTACGCCGGTCCGGCCGCGAACGCCCTGCGGGCCCGCGTGGCGGCGGTCGACGCGGTGCTGATCTCGACGCCGGTCTACAAGGCGTCGTTTTCCGGAGGCCTGAAGGCGGTGCTGGACCTGCTGGATGAAAAGGCGCTGGCGGGCAAGGTGGTGCTGCCCATCGCCACCGGCGGCAGCCCGGCCCATCTGCTGGCGCTGGAGTACGGGCTCAAGCCGGTGCTGTCGGCGCTGGGCGCGCGCCACATCCTGGCCGGCGTCTACGCCACGGACAAGCAGGTGCGCGTCGATGATGACGGCGCCAGCCATATCGATGACGACGTGCGCACGCGGCTGGAGGACTCGGTGGAGCGCCTGGCCGAGCAGCTGCGGCCGCGCGGGGTGGTCGTCAATGAAGCCTTCGATCTCGGCCGGCTCGCGCTCGCGGGCGGCTTCAGCGTCTGAACCAAAAAGGGGTTTCCATGCGCAGCATGATCTGGATATCGCGTCTTTCCGTCTTCCGCTGGCTGGCGGCGCTGCTGTGCGCGGCGTTGCTGTGGCCCGCCGCGCAGGCGCAGGATGCCAAGACGCTGCGCATCGGCTTCCAGAAGTACGGCACGCTGACCATCGTGCGCGCCCTGGGCGACCTGGACAAGCGCCTGGCGGCGCAGGGCATCACGGTGAAATGGACGGAGTTTCCCGCCGGCCCGCAGTTGCTGGAAGGACTGAACGTCGGCTCGATCGACTTCGGCACGGTGGGCGAGGCGCCGCCGGTGTTCGCGCAGGCCGCCGGCGCTGCGTTGGTGTACGTCGGCAACGAACCGCCGTCGCCCACCAGCGAGGCGATCCTGGTGCCCAAGGATTCGCCGATCAAGCGCGTGGCCGACCTGAAGGGCAAGAAGGTCGCGCTGAACAAGGGCTCCAACGTGCACTACCTGCTGTTCAAGCAGCTCGAGCGCGCCGGCGTGCCCTATGCCGACGTGAACGTTGCCTACCTGACACCGGCCGACGCCCGCGCCGCCTTCGAGCGCGGGTCGGTCGACGCCTGGGTGATCTGGGATCCGTTCCAGGCCGCGGCCGAGAAGCAATTGGGCGCGCGCGTGCTGGCCGATGGCACGGGCGTGGTCAAGAACTACCAGTTCTTCCTGGCCGCGCGGCCGTACCAGCAAGCGCATCCCGAAGTGATCCAGACCGTGCTGGAAGAGATCCGCAAGGGCGACCTGTGGGCGCGCGATCATCGCGCCGAGGCCGTGGCGCTGCTGCAGCCGGTGCTGGGACTGGACAAGGCGGTGGTCGAACTGGCCGCCGAGCGGCTGGCCTACGGCGTGCAGCCGATCACGCGGGAAGTGCTGCTGGAACAGCAGCAGGTGGCCGATGCGTTCCACGCGCTCAAGCTGATTCCCAAACCCCTCAACGTGTTCGACGCCGCGCCGTCGGGCCTGAAATAGACAAGGGCAGGCATTCCATGGACGTCTTCTGGTTCATTCCCACCCACGGCGATTCGCGCTATCTCGGCACCAGCCGCGGCGCGCGCGCCGCGGGCTATGACTACTTCCGCCAGGTGGCGGTGGCCGCCGACACGCTGGGCTACGACGGCGTGCTGCTGCCCACCGGGCGCTCCTGCGAGGATGCGTGGGTGGTGGCCTCCAGCCTGATCGGCGCCACGCGCCGGCTCAAGTTCCTGGTGGCGATCCGCCCCGGCGTCAGCTCGCCGCAATTCTCGGCGCGCATGGCCGCCACCTTCGACCGCCTGTCCGAAGGGCGGCTGCTGGTCAACGTGGTGACCGGCGGCGACCCCGGCGAGCTGGAGGGCGATGGCGTCTTCGTCAGCCACGACGAACGCTACGCCATCACCGCCGACTACCTGCGCATCTGGCGCGGCATCCTGGCAAACAGCCACGAGGCCGAGGGCTACAGCTTCGAGGGCGAGCAACTGGTGTCCAAGGGCGGCAAGGTGATCTACCCGCCGGTGCAGAAGCCGTATCCGCCGCTGTATTTCGGCGGTTCGTCGGAGGCCGCGCACGAGCTGGCCGCCGAACAGCTCGACGTGTACCTGACCTGGGGCGAACCGCCCGAGGCCGTGGCGAAGAAGATCGCCGACATCAAGGCGCGCGCCGCGCGGCATGGCCGCACGGTGCGCTTCGGCATCCGCCTGCATGTCATCGTGCGCGAGACCGAAGCGGCCGCCTGGGCCGCCGCCGACGCCCTTATCAGCCACCTGAGCGAGGACGCCGTGCGCGCCGCGCAGACGGCGTTCTCGAAAATGGATTCCGAAGGCCAGCGCCGCATGGCGGCCTTGCACGGCGGCAAGCTCAACGACGAGCACGGTGGCCGCAAGCACCTGGAGATCTCGCCCAACCTGTGGGCCGGCGTGGGCCTGGTGCGCGGCGGCGCCGGCACCGCCCTGGTGGGCGACCCCGAGACCGTGGCCGCGCGCATCCAGGAATATGCCGACCTGGGCATCGAGACCTTCATCTTCTCCGGCTATCCGCACCTGGAGGAGTCGTACCGCTTTGCCGAGCTGGTGTTCCCGCTGCTGCCCGGCAAGGGCGGCAGGCAGGTCGGCAACACCGTGCTGACGGGACCCTTCGGCGAAGTCATGGCCACCGAACTGGTGCCCAAGGAAGCGGCCAGCTGATGGATGCCGTCCGCAAGCCCGGCTGGCGCGCGGCGCTGGCGCCCTGGCTGGTCCCGGCCCTGATCCTGGGCCTGTGGCAACTGGCCGCGCAGGCCGGCTGGCTGTCTTCGCGCATCCTGCCGGCGCCGTCGGCGGTGGCGGCGGCAGCCTGGTCGCTGGCGGTGTCCGGCGAGCTTTGGCAGCACGTGCGCATCAGCGCCCTGCGGGCCTTGTGGGGCCTGCTGCTGGGCGGCGGGCTGGGCCTGGCGCTGGGCCTGTTGAACGGTTCCTCGCGCACCGCCGAGACCCTACTGGACACCACCTTGCCGATGATCCGCAACATCCCGGTGCTGGCGCTGATCCCGCTGGTCATCCTGTGGTTCGGCATCGAGGAGACCGCCAAGCTGGCGCTACTGTCGCTGGGCGTGTTCTTCCCCGTGTATCTCAACACCTTCCATGGCATCCGCTCGGTCGATCCCGCGTTGATCGAGATGGGGCGTTCCTATGGCCTGTCCGGATGGCCGCTGTATCGCGACGTCATCCTGCCGGGCGCGCTGCCTTCGATCCTAGTGGGCCTGCGTTTCGCGCTGGGGTTGGTGTGGGTGATCCTGATCGTGACCGAGACGATATCGGCGCAATCCGGCATCGGCTACATGACCATGAACGCGCGTGAGTTCCTGCAGACCGACGTGGTGTTGCTGGGCATCCTGCTGTATGCGCTGCTGGGCAAGGCCGCCGACACCCTGGCGCGGGCGCTGGAGCATCGCCTGCTGCGCTGGAACCCGGCCTACCGGCCGGCCTGAACGCCATCCTCGCGACGAGACGCCATGGCCAAGATCCATCCCCATCCCGATACCGACCGTGCACCCGCCACCGGCGCCGCGCCGGCGCGCGCGGCCGATACCGCCAGCGCTGTCCAGGCCCTGGCCGAGCAACTGGCGGCGACCGCCGTCGAACGCGACCGCCAGGGCGGCCACGCCGCCGCCGAACGCGAACGGATCCGCGCCAGCGGCCTGCTGCGCCTGTCGGTGCCGACGCAGTACGGCGGCGCCGGCGCAAGCTGGTCGACTGTTCTGGCGGCGGTGCGCACGCTGGCCGAGGCCGACAGCGCGCTGGCGCACGTGTTCGGCTTCCATCATCTGCAAGTGGCGGGCGTGCTGCTCTATGGCACGCCTGAACAGCACGCGTATTTCCTGACGCCCACGGTCGAACGCAATCTGTTCTGGGGCAATGCGCTCAATCCGCTCGACCGCCGGGTGGTGGCGCGCGCCGAATTGGACGGCTACCGCATCGACGGCGTCAAGAACTTCAGCTCCGGCTCGGTCGGATCCGACCTGCTGACCTTCTCCGCCTGGCACAAGCCTTCGGGCACGGCGCTGATCGCCGCGCTGCCCACGCGCGCCGATGGCATCACCGTCAATCCCGACTGGGATGCCTTCGGCCAGCGCCAGACCGACAGCGGCACGGTGCGCTTCGATCACGTGTGGCTGGAGCCGGTGCAGGTGCTGCAGGCGCCTGGCGTCGCGCCCACGCCGCGCGCCACGCTGCGCTCTCAGGTGGCGCAGCTGATCATGACCAACCTGTACCTGGGCATCGCCCGCGGCGCCTTCCAGGAAGCGCGCCGCTATGTGCGCGAGGACGCCCGGCCCTGGTTCGCGTCGGGCGTGCAGCGCCATGCCGACGATCCCTACGTGCAGGAGCGCTTCGGCGAGTTCTGGCTGCGGGTGCAGGCGGCGCAGGCGCTGGCCGACCTGGCGGGCCAGCGGCTCGACGCGGCGCTGGCGCGCGGCCCGTCGTTGACCGCCGACGAACGTGGCGAGGTGGCGGTGGCCGGCGCCCAGGCCAAGGTGCTGGCGCACCGCGCCGCGCTGGAGGTAGGCAACGGCCTGTTCGACGTCACCGGTGCCTCGTCCACCGCGGCGCGCTACGGCTACGACCGCTACTGGCGCAACGCGCGCGTGCACACGCTGCACGACCCCGTGGCCTACAAGATCCGCGACCTGGGCCGCTACGCGCTGCTGGACCAGATTCCCGAACCCACCGCGTATTCCTGATGCGCATGACCTTCACCTAGATTCGCCGATGACCGATCTTTCTTCCCTTCCCGACCTGGCCTCGCTGCCGCAGCCGCTGATCCGGCTGGACGCGGTGAGCAAGTCGTTCGCCACGCGCGCCGGCCGCTTCGACGCGGTGCGCAACGTGTCGCTGTCGATCCGCGCCGGCGACACCTTCGGCATCATCGGCAAGAGCGGCGCGGGAAAATCGACCCTGCTGCGCCTGATCAACCTGCTCGAACGTCCCGACGAAGGCACGGTGCGGGTCGGCGGCACCGAGCTGACCGCGCTCGGCAAGCCCGCGCTGCGCGCCGCGCGCCAGAACATCGGCATGATCTTCCAGCAGTTCAACCTGCTGCAGAACGAGACCGTGTTCGAGAACGTGGCCTTCCCGCTGCGCGTGCATGGCGGCCGCGGCCGCGAGCAGATCGCGGCGCGGGTGCGTGAATGCCTGGAGATCGTCGGCCTGACCGACAAGACCGCCAGCCATCCGGCGCAGTTGTCCGGCGGCCAGAAGCAGCGCGTGGCGATCGCGCGCGCGCTGGCCAGCGAGCCGGCGGTGCTGCTGTGCGACGAGCCGACCTCGGCGCTCGACCCCGAGACCACGCGCTCGGTGCTGAGCGTGCTGCGCGACATCAACAAACGCCTGGGCGTGACCATCGTCATCGTCACGCACGAATTGGCGGTGGTGCGGGCGCTGTGCCGCCACGTGGCGGTGATGGAGAACGGCCAGGTGCTGGAGCAGGCCGAGATTTCCGGCGCCGGCGTGCACCTGACCTCGGCGCTCGGCCGCGAGCTGATCCGCGAAGCCACCCATCCCTATGAAGAGGTCGCCTGATGCTGGACACCTTTGTGCAATTGCTGCCCGAACTGGGCGTGGCGGTCGGCCAGACCTTCCTGATGCTGGGCATCGCGCTGGCCGCGTCGATCCTGCTGGGCGGGCCGCTCGGCGTGCTGGTGTTCCTGACCGGTCCGGGCCAGTCGCTGGACCGTCCGCTGGCGCACCGGTTGCTGAGCTGGACGGTCAATACCGTGCGCTCATTCCCCTTCATCATCCTGCTGGTGGCGCTGGTGCCGTTCACCCGCGTCATCGCCGGCACCTCGATCGGCCCGGTGGCGGCGGCGGTGCCGCTGTCATTCGCGGCGATTCCGTACTTCGCCCGGCTGGTCGAGCAATGCCTGCGCGAAGTGCCGCGCGGCGTCATCGAGGCCGCGCACGCCGCCGGCGCATCCGAACTGCAGATTGTGCGCCGGGTGCTGCTGGTGGAAGCGCGGTCCGGGCTGGTGCTGGCCCTGACCGTGCTGGCGGTGAGCTTCCTGTCGTATTCCGCGGTGGCCGGCGTGGTGGGCGGCGGCGGCATCGGCGACCTGGCCATCCGCTATGGCTATTACCGCTTCCAGACCGACGTGATGGTGCTGACCGTGGCGCTGCTCGTGGTGCTGGTGCAGATCATCCAGTTCGCCGGCAATACCGTCGCGCGACGCATCGACAAACGCTGATCCCGAGAGGAATCCCATGTCCGTCAAACGCAATCTCCTGAGCCTGGCGCTGGCCGCCGCCGTCCTGTCGCTGTCCGGCGCCGCGCTGGCCGCCGATCCAGCCAAAAAGGAAATCGTCTTCGGCGCCACCGCCGGCCCCTACAGCGACCAGATCAAGCTCGGCATCAAGCCGATCCTGGAGAAGCAGGGCTATACCGTGCGCATCGTCGAGTTCAACGACTACGTGCAGCCGAACTTCGCCCTGGCGCAAGGCGCGCTGGACGCCAATGCGTTCCAGCACATCGTGTACCTGCAGAACTTCGCCGCCAAGAACAAGCTGGAGCTGTCGGAACTGGTCAAGGTGCCGACCGCGCCCATCGCCATCTACAGCCGCAAGTACAAGAGCGTGGACGCCGCGCCCGAGGGCGTGAGCGTGGCGGTGCCCAACGATCCGACCAACCAGGCGCGCGCGCTGGTGGTGCTGCAGGAGCTGGGCTGGATCAAGCTGCGCGAAGGCTACGACCCGTTGCGGGTATCGGAGAAGGACGTGGCCGTGAACGTGAAGAAGATCAAGCTGATCCCGCTGGAGGCCGCGCAGTTGCCGCGTT
Source organism: Achromobacter xylosoxidans (assembly GCF_001457475.1). Classification (NCBI taxonomy): domain Bacteria; kingdom Pseudomonadati; phylum Pseudomonadota; class Betaproteobacteria; order Burkholderiales; family Alcaligenaceae; genus Achromobacter; species Achromobacter xylosoxidans. The sequence continues at coordinate 356,091 of NZ_LN831029.1, forward strand.
CGCTGGAAGACACCGACTACTCGTTCGTGAACGGCAATTTCGCGCTGGCCTCGGGCCTGAAGCTGACCGAGGCGCTGGCGCTGGAAGAGACCACGCCCACCTACCAGAACCTGGTGGCGGTGCGCACGGCCGACCTGGACAAGCCTTTCGTCAAGGACATCGCCGCCGCCTACGCCTCGCCCGAGTTCCTGGCGGTGACCGAGAAATCGTTCGCCGGCTTCGTCAAGACCGACTATCAGCAGAAGCTGGCGGCGTCCCGCTGAGGACGCGGCGCGCGGAGGCCACGCCATGTTCATCAACCCCAACGAGTTCGAGTTGTTGCAGCACCTGGACGTTCCCGGGCGCGCCGATCGCGAACCGGCCGCCGACGAGGCGGTGCCGGCCCGGGCGGCGCTGCGCGTGACCCTGCGCCAGTTGTCCAAGCGCTATGGCGAGCGCCTGGTGCTCAAGGGGCTGGACCTGGACATCGCGCCCGGCGAGTTCGTGGCGGTGGTGGGGCAGAGCGGCTGCGGCAAGAGCACGCTGCTGCGCCTGCTGGCCGGGCTGGAGACGCCGAGCGGCGCGCAGGGCGGCGCGCCGGCGCGTTCGCCGGTGCTGTTCGACAATTTTCCGCAATGGTCGGCCGACAGCCGGGTGCGGATGATGTTCCAGGACGCGCGCCTGCTGCCGTGGAAAAGCGTGGTGCAGAACGTGGCCCTGGGCCTGCCCGGCCAGGCGCGGGCGCAGGCGGCCGAAGTGCTGCGGCAGGTGGGCCTGGGCGACCGTGGTGGCGACTGGCCGGCGCGCCTGTCGGGCGGCCAGCGTCAGCGCGTGGCGCTGGCCCGGGCGCTGGTGCACCGGCCGGGCCTGCTGTTGCTGGACGAGCCGCTGGGCGCGCTGGACGCGCTGACCCGCATCGGCATGCAGCAGCTGATCGAGGACATCTGGCGCCGCGACGGCTTCACCGCGGTGCTGGTGACGCACGACGTCAGCGAGGCTGTCGCCCTGGCCGACCGCATCCTGGTGATCGACGAGGGCCGCGTGGTGCTGGATGAGCGTGTCGAACTGGCGCGGCCGCGTTGGCGGGGCTCGGCCGCCTTCGCGGCGCTGGAGGCGCGGGTGCTGCGGGTGGTGATGAAGCAGGAAGCGCCGGCGGCGGGGGACAGGCCCCTTGCGCCGGTCATACAGATACGGCACCTGCGGCTCGCGGTTTAGTCCGCGGCCGCGGGGGCGGTTTTCCCGGCAAGCGCCATCCCGGCGCGAGCGGGATCCAACGGAAATCCTTTCTTTTTTCAGGAGCAGGACCATGAGCATTCAATCCATCAACGCCCGCAACCAGTTCCGCGGCAAGATCAAGGAAATCATCCTGGGCCCGGTGGTCTCGGAAGTCGACGTGGACACGCCCGCCGGCATCGTCACGTCGGTCATCACCACCCGCTCGGTCAAGGAGCTGGACCTGCAGGTGGGCACCGAGGTGCTGGCCTTCGTCAAGGCCACCGAGGTCTCGGTCGCCAAGCTCTAGGCGTCCGTCGCCCGAAACCGGCGCTTGTCCGGCGCCGGTTTCGGTATATATTGTCTGCGCGGTATCCGGCGGTTCACTCCAGGTTTGTGGCTTTTGCGTTGCGATCACGGAGAACGGGAAATGCGTCGACTGCAAGCGTGGTTCCTCGGCTGCCTGTGCCTCGGGTTGGCGATCTGCCTGCCCGCCGCGGCGCAGACCAAGCTGGACAAGGGGCAGCTGGACCAGCTGCTGGCGCCGGTGGCGCTCTACCCCGACTCCCTTCTGTCACAGGTCCTCATGGGGGCCACCTATCCCGACGACATTGCCGCCGCGGCGCAATGGTCGGCCGCGCATGCCGGCCAGTCGGGCGACGCCGCCGTCAAGGCCGTCGAGAGCGAATCCTGGGATCCCAGCGTCAAGTCCCTGGTGGCCTTTCCATCGGTCATGGACATGATGGGGCGCCAGCCCGCGTGGGTGAAATCGGTGGGCGACGCTTTCCTGGCGCAGCCCGATGCCGTCATGGACTCGGTGCAGCGGCTGCGGGCGCAGGCCAGGCAGGCCGGCAACCTCAAGAGCACGCCACAGCAGAAGGTCACCTCGACCGACACTGGCGGCAAGACCGTGGTGGTGATCGAGCCGGCCGATCCGCAGGTGGTCTACGTGCCCAGCTACAACCCCGCCGTGGTCTACGGCGCCTGGCCCTATCCCGCCTATCCCCCCGCCTATTACCCGCCGCCGCCGGGCTCGGTGTTCGCCACCTCGCTGGTGGCCGGCATCGGCTTCGGCCTGGGCGTGGCCGCGGTCGATTCCATGTGGGGTGGCTTCAACTGGGGCCACAACGACGTGGACATCAACGTCAACCGCTACAACAACATCAACGTCAACCAGCGCATCAACGCCGCCAACATCAACGGCAACCACGTCGCCTGGCAGCACAACCCGGCCAACCGCGGCAACGCGCCCTATGCCGATGCGGCCAGCCGGCAGAAGTTCGACGGCCAGCGCCAGGCCGGGTTGCAGAACCGGGCGCAAGGGCGGACCCCGCCCGCGCCGGGCTCGCGCGACGCGGCCCGCGAGCGCGCCGCGCAATCCTTCCAGGGCCGCACCGGCCAGTCCATCGAAGGACACACCGGACCGCGCGGCGGCAACCTGGGGCAGGGCGGCGCGGGCACGCGGGCCCAGGGGCCGGGCCACCTTCCGGCGCAGGACCGGCAGGCGGCGGCGCAGCGGCAGCGCGCCGACGCGGCCGCCGCCCGCGACCGCGCCCGCGCCAACAACGGCGGCAGCGCCCTGCGCGACGCCGGCAATGGCGAACGCATGCGGCAACAGGTGCAGCGCGGCGGCGAGTCCCGGGTCGCGCCACGCGGCGGGGGCGGAGGCTGGCATGGCGGAGGCGGCGGCCACATCGGCGGCGGTGGCGGACATTTCGGCGGACGGAGGTAGGCACCATGATCAGCGGAGTCTCGATGATGAATGCGCTCGTCCGTGCCCCCGGCCGGTGGTCGCGCCGGGCCGCCAGCGTCGCTTGGCTGGCGTTGGCGCTGCTGGCTACGCCCGCCGCGGCGCAAAGCGTCTATCCCACGCCCGAGGCCGCGGCCAATGCCTTCGGCGAGGCGCTGGCCACCAGCGACCCCGTGGCCCTGGCCAAGGTGCTGGGGCCGGACCATCGCCAGATCGTGCCGGGCGGGGTCGGGCAGGACGATGTCTATCGTTTCCTGGCGGCATGGTCCCGCAAGCACGAGGTGCTGGCCGACGGCGAACGCCGCGCCTGGCTGAGCGTGGGCGATTCCGGCTGGACCATGCCGGTGCCGATCGTGCGCGTGGCGCAGGGCTGGCGGTTCGACCCGGCCGCCGGCAAGGCGGAAATCGCGCGCCGCGCCATCGGGCGCAACGAGCTCAACGCCATCGATACCCTGCGCGAACTGCACGCGGCCCAGATCCGCTACCGCGACGGGGTGGGCCAGGGCCGCTACGCCGACCGGCTGGTGAGCCGGCCCGGCGCGCTGGACGGACTGTACTGGCCCGAACTGCCCGGTTACCCGGCGCAGGCCTATGGCCCGGACGCGCTGGCAATGGGGCCGGAGGTGCCGGTGGCGGATGCCTATTACGGCTACCGTTACAAGGTGCTGCCGGCGCACGGCGGCGACGGCTACTGGATCCTGGCCTGGCCGGCCCGCTACGGCCATACCGGCATCGGCAGCTTCGTCATCGACGCGCGTGGCGAGCTGCGCGAGGCTGACCTGGGGCCGGCCACGGCGCGCCGCGCGGCCACGCTCCAGGGCACCGATGTGTCGTTCGGAACCTGGAACAACATCACGCCGCAACCCATTGGCGCCAAATGATTTTTTACGATTGTTGCAGGTGTGGCGGCGCGAGCGTTGTAGCCGTGCCGCAACCTGGCTGTCGCATGGCCCGGACGGTCGGATTTACGGTTTTTTGACAGGCGGCTATGCCAAAATGGCGAGCGCTGGGATCGGTGCCCGATCCCCTTTTGTCGGACCTGGAAATTGAATCCCTTGCATTTTGTCCGCTGCGCCCTCCTGGGCGCAGGGATGGCGCTCAGCGCCGCCGCGGCGTCGGCCCCGATCTTCGTCCTGAACTCCCTGGACGCCAACGTCAGCATCGTCGATCCCGCCACGTACACGGAACTGCGGCGCGTCCCCACGGGCAAGGAACCGCACCACCTGTACCTCACGCCTGACAAGAAGTCGCTGATGGTGGCCAACGCCACGGGCGACTCGATCACGCTGATGGATCCCAAGACCGGCGAGGTGCAGCGCACCCTGACCGGCATCGTCGATCCCTACCAGTTGCAGTTCTCGCCGGACATGAAGTGGTTCGTCACGGCCGCCAACCGCCTGGACCACATCGACATCTACGCCTGGAAGCCGCTGGAAAAGGGCTTTGACCTGACGCTGGTCAAGCGCATCCCGGCCGGCAAGACGCCCAGCCACATCATGATCGACGCCAAGAGCACCACGGCGTACGTCACGCTGCAGGACAGCGACCAGCTCATCGCCATCGACCTGGCCACGCAGACGCCCAAGTGGACCGTCTCGGTCGGCAAGACCCCGGCCGACGTGTTCCTCACGCCCGACCAGAAAACGCTGCTGGTGGCGCTGACCGGCGATTCCTACGTCGAGGCCTATGACGTCAGCAAGGGCCCGGCCAAGCTGATCTCGCGCATCAAGACCGCCGCCGGCGCGCACGCCTTCCGCGCCCAGGGCGACCAGCGCCACTTGTTCGTCAGCAACCGCACCGCCAACTCCATCAGCCGCATCGACCTGCAGACGCTGGCCGTGGTCGACACCTTCCCGGTGCCGGGCGGCCCCGACTGCATGGACGTGCTGGCCGACGGCAAGACGCTGCTGGTCACCTCGCGCTGGGCCCGCAAGCTCACCGTGGTGGACCTGGAGCAGAAGAAAGTCGTCAAGCAGGTGACCGTCGGCAAGTCGCCGCACGGCGTCTGGACGCTGAACCATGCGCCGACCCGCTAAACGGCAACTGGCCGCCGCCATCTGCCTGGCGCTGGCGGCGCAGGCCGCCGGCGCGGCCCCCGCGACCTGTGACAAGCCGGTCTACCTGACCTTCGACACCGGCCACATGGGCGTGGCGCCGCTGATCGCCGACGTGCTGGCGCGCCACCACGTCAAGGTCACGTTCTTCCTGGCCAACGAGCGCACCCTGACCGACGGCAGCAGCCTGGACGACCAGTGGGCGCCGTGGTGGAAGGCGCGCGCCGCCGAGGGCCATGTGTTCGGCTCGCACACCTACGACCACGTCTATTGGCAGGGCGACCTGCCGGACGGCAAGTTCCGCGTCAAGCCCAGCGCCGGCCCCGACACGGGCAAGCGCCAGACCTGGACCGCCGAGCAGTACTGCGCCGAGATCAAGCGCTCCGCCACCCGCTTCACGCAGATGACCGGCAAGCCGATGCTGCCGCTGTACCGCGCGCCGGGCGGCAAGACCTCGCCGGCCCTGCTGCGCGCGGCCAAGGCCTGCGGCTTCGAGCACGTGGGCTGGGCGCCGGCTGGCTTCCTGGGCGACGAACTGCCCAGCGACAAGTACCCCAACGCCAAGCTGCTGGACCAGGCGCTGCGCACCATCAAGCCCGGCGACATCCTGCTGGCGCACCTGGGCATCTGGTCGCGCCAGGACCCCTGGGCCCCCGCCGTGCTGGAGCCGCTGATTGAAGGCCTGCAGCGCAAGGGCTATTGTTTTGCTACCTTGGATACGCATCCCGCCTACCGCGACTGGATCGCCACGCATCACTGATCATGGATACGCTTAGTCAATGGTTCGGGAACTGCCAGCAATGGCTGTTCGAAACCCTGGTGCAGCCGGCGCTGTTCCACCTGGGCCTGAGCAATTTCATCGAGGACGGCTACGACGCCACCATGTGGCTGCTGGTCGGCCTGTTGCAGGTGGCCGTGCTGCTGCTGGTGTTCGGCCCGCTGCAGCGCCTGCGCCCGGTCGAGCCGGTCACCGACCGCCGCCAGATCGGCATCGACGTGCTCTACACACTGATCCACCGCCTGGGCGTGTTCCGCCTGGCGCTGTTCTTCACCATCGACCCGTTCTGGGACAGCGTCTTCGGGCAGCTGCACATCTGGGGCTTCGCGCCGTTCCAGCTCGACCAGTACTGGCCCGGCGTCACCGACCAGGCCTGGGTCAGCCTGATCATCTACCTGCTGCTGTTCGACCTGGTGGACTACCTGTACCACCGCGCCCAGCACCGCTTTGCCTGGCTCTGGGCGCTGCACGCGGTGCACCACAGCCAGCGCCAGATGACCATGTGGAGCGATGATCGCAACCACCTGCTGGACGACATGCTGCGCGACGTCGTGGTGGTATTCGTGTCGCAGCTGGTGGGCGTGCCGCCCGCGCAATTCGTGGCGATCGTGGCCATCACGCAGCTGGCGCAGAGCTTCTCGCACGCCAACCTGCGCATGCACTTCGGCGCCATCGGCGAACGCCTGCTGGTCAGCCCGCGTTTCCACCGCCATCACCATTCCATCGCCTATGACGCGTCGACGCCGGGGCCGGCCGGCGGCTACAACTTTGCCGCGCTGTTCCCGGTCTGGGACGTGCTGTTCCGCTCGGCCCGCTTCGGCGTCGGCTACGGCCCCACCGGCATCCATGACCAGCAGCCGGAACTGGGCGGCCGCGACTACGGCCAGGGCTTCTGGTCGCAACAGTGGCTGGGCCTCAAGCGCATGGTCGGCCGCGACCGCGAGCCGGCCGTGACGGCGCCGCCATCGCGCCCGCCGGGCGCGGCCGAAGGCGCGTGACGCGCAGCGTTGCGCCGTCGCCAAAAAGAACCGGGCCTTGAGGCCCGGTTTTTTCATGTCCGGTCACCTGTGACCTGGACGCCGTTCGTCGCAAGAATATCCGCCCGCCCGCCGGGCCGCCCCAAGGGCGGGCAGCCCCCTTGGGGGGCAGCTAGCGCGCGAAGCGCGCGCGGCGTGGGGGTCCTTTCCTACCGCCCGCCGGGCCGCCCCAAGGGCGGGCAGCCCCCTCGGGGGGCAGCTAGCGCGCGAAGCGCGCGCGGCGTGGGGGCTCTCACCCTTCATGGGTGGTCTCGCGCTTGATTTCGTCGTGGCGCCGTTCCATTTCCTGGCGCAGCTCGCGGCGCAGGCGGGCGGCCTCGAAGCGCTGTGTTTCCTCGAGGTTGCGCGGCGCCAGCGGCGGCACGGCGGTGGGCGCGCCGTTGTCATCCACCGCCACCATCGTGAAATAACAGCTATTGGTGTGGCGCACCAGCTTCTTGCGGATGTCCTCGGTGACCACCTTGATGCCGATTTCCATCGAGGTGCGGCCGGTGTAGTTCACCGCCGCCAGGAAGGTCACCAGCTCGCCGACGTGGATCGGTTCGCGGAACACGACCTGGTCGACCGACAGGGTCACGACGTACTGGCCGGCGTAGCGGCTGGCACAGGCGTAGGCGACCTGGTCCAGGTACTTGAGGATGGTTCCGCCGTGCACATTGCCTGAAAAGTTCGCCATATCGGGCGTCATCAGGATGGTCATCGACAGTTGGTGGCTAAAGGCTTCGTCCATGGCGGGCGTTCTACTCGGCGACAAAACGCCTATGGTAGTGGCGAAACCCTGTCATGGCGCCGTCGCCGGCGCCTTTGTCAGGGTTTCTTCGCGGGGCCGGGGGCCGTGGCCGGAGCGCCGGGAGGCGCCTTGGCGGGGGGAGTTGCGGCGGGCGCCGTCGCGGCCTGCGCCCGGGGTTCCGGCTCGGGCGCGGGTTCCGGCTCGGGCTGCGGGTCGTCGCGCACCGCGGGCGGCGGCGTCCACAGCCCGTCCAGCAAGGCCGGGCCCGGGGCGTAGACGCGCAGCAGCACGTACACCGGCCCGCCGGCCGCCACCGGCAGCCAGTTGGCCTGGGCGCCGGGCTCGGGGGCGGTGTGGCTGATCAGCAGGTCGAGCGAGCCGTCGGCGTTGTATTGCAGCGGATCACGCTCGCCCAGCGTGTAGCGCTCGATCGGGTTGGCCACCGGCAGGCCCTGCGCGTCGTAGGCGGCCAGCGACCACAGCGCGCCGGCCGGCGGCAACTGGCCGCCGTCGAAATGCAGCGTATAGCGGTGGGCGCCATCCAGCGGCCGGCCCTGGCTGTCGGCGGCCAGCAGCAGCGCCGACAGGTCCTCGGGCAGCCCCGCGCCCGGCTGGGCCTGGGCCGACAGCGCGCGCCGCAGGTAGGCGTTGCCGTAGACGCCGACGCTGGCCGTCTCCCGCTGCCAGCCATTGACGCTGCTCAGGCTGACGCCGGCGGCGGCCTGCATGCGTTCGCGCGCTTCGCGCAGGCCGCGCCGCAGGCCCTGCTTGACCGGATGGTCGAGCTTGTCGAAGTCGAACGGCCGACCGGGGATCAGCCCTACCCGGCGCAGCTTGGCCAGCACCGGTTGGTCGGTGGCGTGAGGCGGGTTGCGGCGCAGCAGCTCGGCGGCGTAGGTGAAGAAGGCGTCGGTCGGCATCGACTCGACCTGTTCGCGCACCGGCGTCTTCAGGTCCAGCGAGGGGTCGGCCTTGACCCGTTGCGACTGCGCCGGCAGGTTCCACTGGGCCAGCGGCGTCAGGGTGAAGCCGTCCTGCAAGGCGTGCACCGCCGGATAGTCGGCCGCACCGTCGCCCTGGATCAGGGAGCGGGCCCAGACGTACGCCGTGGGGGCGTCGATGCGCGGCATGCCCGAGGGCAGGGTGCCGGTCCAGCCCGGCGGCACGATCGCGGTATTGCCGCGGGCGGTGCCGGTGCTGCGCGTGCCGATCGTGGCGAAGGCCTCGTTCCACAGGTCCAGCAGGGTCAGCGTGTACAGGCGTCCCTGGCTGTCCGGCACCGACAGCACCACCGGGCCGGCGCTCAGGTCGAGCCAGGCGCTGCTGCGCAGCATGTCGGGATTGGCCCAGGGCGTGGCCGACCCGGGGCTGGGCAGGGTGCGGGTGTGCAGGAAGGCATTGGCGGGCGCGCCCTGCTCGCTTTGCGACGGATGCGTGAACTGGCGCCGGGTCAGGTCCAGCGTGAGCAGCGGGTAGAAGTACAGGTAGCCTTCCATTGCCGCTTCGCGGGCGGACTCGGTGGCCGCCGCCGCCGGGGTCAGCGCCGGCGCGGCGATGGCCGGCGCCGGCGCCAGGCCGGGCGCGGCCAGCGACAGGGACAGGGCCAGGGGGGCAAAACGGCGCATCGGCGCTCCAACAGGCATGCGGGACGGGCGGAAAAACGGGTCGGAACCCGCCGCCGGCAATGGTAGCAGCCTCGCGATGATCCAAAATCCACGAAAAAGCCCGATCCTGGCCGTAAATCGTTCTCATTGCCGGGTTTCGCGTTCGGGGGACGCAAGGCATGGCAACTCGCCCGCGCTGCGCCTATACTTGCTTGCAAATCCTTGGAATTCGTAGGGCTTTTCCCCGGACCGGCCCGCGCTTTCCCCTTATTCACCCGGAGAGGAGTGCTTCATGGTCAACATGAACCGCCGCCAGTTCTTCAAGGTGACCGGTACCACGCTGGCTGGCTCGAGCCTGGCATTGCTGGGGGCAGCCCCCGGCACGGCCATGGCCGAAGTGCGCCAGTACAAGCTTGCGCGCATGACGGAAACGCGCAACACCTGTCCCTACTGTTCGGTCGCCTGTGGTCTGCTGATGTATGGCCTGGGCGATGGCGCCAAGAATGCCCGCGCCAGCATCATGCACATCGAGGGCGACCCCGACCACCCGGTCAACCGCGGCACGCTCTGTCCCAAGGGCGCGGCCCTGATCGACTTCATCCACAGTCCCAACCGCCTGAAGTACCCGGAATACCGGGCGCCCGGTTCGGACAAGTGGGAACGTATTTCCTGGGACGACGCGCTCACGCGCATCACCAAGCTCATGAAGGCCGACCGTGACGCCAACTTCGTCGAAAAGACCGAAGACGGCAAGACGGTCAACCGGTGGCTGACCACCGGCATGCTGGCCGCCTCGGCAAGCAGCAACGAGGTGGGCTACATCACGCACAAGACCGTGCGTAGCATGGGGATGCTGGCGTTCGACAACCAAGCCCGTGTCTGACATGGCCCGACGGTGGCAGGTCTTGCCCCGACGTTTGGCCGTGGAGCGATGACGAACCATTGGGTCGACATCAAGAACGCGGACGTAGTACTGATCATGGGCGGCAATGCCGCCGAGGCCCACCCGTGCGGGTTCAAATGGGTCACGGAAGCGAAAGCCCATAACAAGGCGAAGCTGATCGTCGTGGATCCGCGCTTCACGCGCTCGGCATCCGTGGCGGACTTCTACGCGCCCATACGCACCGGCACCGACATCATCTTCCTGGGTGGCGTCATCAAGTACCTGTTGGATCACGACAAGATCCAGCACGAGTACGTGCGCAACTACACCGACTTTTCCTACATCGTGCGCGAGGACTTCGCGTTCGACGCGGGCCTGTACTCCGGCTACAACGCCGACAAGCGGACCTACGACAAGGCCAGTTGGGACTACGAGCGCGGCGATGACGGCTACGTCAAGACCGACCCGACGCTGGAGCATCCGCGTTCGGTCTACCAGCTGCTCAAGAAGCACTACTCGCGCTATACCGAAGAGATGGTCGAACGCGTCTGCGGCACGCCGCGCGACAAGTTCCTGAAGGTCTGCGAGATGCTGGCGTCCACCGCCACCACCGACCGGGCCGCGACCATCCTGTACGCGCTGGGCTGGACGCAGCACTCGATCGGTTCGCAGATCATCCGCACCGGCGCCATGGTGCAGTTGCTGCTGGGCAATATCGGCATCGCCGGCGGCGGCATGAACGCGCTGCGCGGGCACTCGAACATCCAGGGCCTGACCGACCTGGGCCTGATGTCGAACCTGCTGCCCGGCTACATGACGCTGCCCAACGAGCCCGAGCAGGACTACGGCAAGTACATCGCCACGCGCGCGCTCAAGCCGCTGCGGCCGAACCAGCTCAGCTACTGGCAGAACTACGGCAAGTTCCATGTGAGCCTGATGAAGGCCTGGTGGGGCAAGGCCGCGACCGCCGAGAACAACTGGGCGTTCGACTACCTGCCCAAGCTCGACAAGCTCTACGACATGCTGCAGGTCTACGAGCTGATGAACCAGGGCAAGATGAACGGCTACCTGGCGCAGGGCTTCAACCCGCTGGCGGCCGCGCCCAACAAGGCCAAGCTGAACGCGGGCTTCGCCAAGCTCAAGTTCCTGGTCATCATGGACCCGCTGGTCACCGAGACCTCGGAATTCTGGCGCAATGCCGGCGAGGCCAACGACGTCGATCCCAAGCAGATCCAGACCGAGGTGTTCCGCCTGCCTACCACCTGCTTTGCCGAGGAAGACGGCGCGCTGGTGAACTCCGGGCGCTGGCTGCAATGGCACTGGAAGGGCGCCGAGCCTCCGGGCGAGGCCAAGAGCGACATCGAGATCATGTCGCTGATCTTCACGCGCCTGCGCAAGATGTACCAGGAAGAGGGCGGCAAGTACCCCGACCCCATCGTCAACCTGTCCTGGCCGTACTCCAACCCGCAGAGCCCGACCGCGGAAGAACTGGCCAAGGAATACTCGGGCAAGGCGCTGGTGGACCTGGTCGACCCCAAGGACCCGACCAAGGTCACGCGCAAGGGCGGCGAGCAGCTGGCCGGCTTTGCCGAACTGCGCGACGACGGTTCCACCGCCAGCGGCTGCTGGATCTTCGCCGGCGCCTGGGGGCCCGGCGGCAACCTGATGGCGCGCCGCGACAACAGCGATCCGACCGGCATCGGCCAGACCCTGAACTGGGCCTGGGCCTGGCCGGCCAACCGCCGCATCCTGTACAACCGCGCCTCCTGTGACGTCGCGGGCAAGCCCTTCAACCCGCGCCGCAGCCTGATCGCGTGGAACGGCAAGGCCTGGGTCGGCGCCGACATCCCCGACTTCAAGGGCGATGAAAACCCCGACGGCGGCATGGGCCCGTTCATCATGAACCCCGAGGGCGTGGCGCGCTTCTTCGCGCGCGCCGGCATGGCCGAAGGGCCGTTCCCGGAACACTACGAGCCGTTCGAGACGCCGCTGGGCTACAACCCGCTGTATCCGAAGGCCAAGGGCGTCACCAGCAACCCGGCGGCGCGCGTGTTCAAGGACGACCTGGCGGCGATGGGCACGGTGGACAAGTTCCCCTACGTGGCCACCACCTACCGCCTGACCGAGCACTTCCACTACTGGACCAAGAACGTCCGCATCAACGCGATCCTGCAACCCGAGCAGTTCGTCGAGATCAGCGAAGTCATGGCCAAGGAACTGGGCATCGCCAACGGTTCGCGCGTGAAGGTGTCGTCCAACCGCGGCTACATCAAGGCGGTGGCGCTGGTCACCAAGCGCCTGCGGCCGCTGACCATCGAGGGCAAGACCGTCTATCACGTCGGCATCCCGATCCACTGGGGCTTCGTCGGCATTGCCAAACCGGGCTTCCTGACCAACACCCTGACCCCGTTCGTGGGCGACGGCAATTCGCAGACACCGGAATTCAAGTCGTTCCTGGTGCAGGTCGAGAAGATCTAGGAGAGCGCTCATGTCTATGCAATCCCTCGACATCAAACGGCGCTCGGCCACCACCACGCCGCCGCCCGGCATCCGCGAGCCCGTCACCGGGTCCGTGGCCAAGCTGATCGACGTCTCCAAGTGCATCGGCTGCAAGGCCTGCCAGAGCGCGTGCATGGAGTGGAACGATCTGCGCGACGAGATTGGCACCAATGTCGGCGTCTACGACAACCCGGCCGACCTGACCGAGCATTCCTGGACCGTCATGCGCTTCTCGGAGTACGAGAACCCGCAAGGCGACCTGGAGTGGCTGATCCGCAAGGACGGCTGCATGCACTGCGAGGATCCGGGCTGCCTGAAGGCCTGTCCCTCGCCGGGCGCCATCATCCAGTACAACAACGGCATCGTCGATTTCCACGAAGAGAACTGCATCGGTTGCGGCTACTGCATCACCGGCTGCCCGTTCAACGTGCCGCGCATCAGCAAGAAGGACCACAAGGCGTACAAGTGCACCCTGTGTTCCGATCGCGTGGCCGTCGGCCAGGAGCCGGCCTGCGTCAAGGCCTGCCCCACCGGCGCCATCGTGTTCGGCACCAAGGACGACATGAAGCAGCACGCCGCCGAGCGCATCGAGGACCTGAAGTCGCGCGGCTTCGAGCAGGCCGGCCTGTACGATCCGCAAGGCGTGGGCGGCACCCATGTGATGTACGTGCTGCATCACGCCGACCAGCCCGGGCTGTACCACGGGCTGCCCAAGGAGCCGCAGATCAGCCCGATGGTCTCGCTGTGGAAGGGCATCGCCAAGCCGCTGGGGGTGGCCGCCATGGCGCTGACGGCGCTGGCCGGCTTCTTCCACTACGCCCGCGTCGGCCGCAACGAGGTCGACGAGGAAGACGAACGCCGTGCCGAACAGGAGATCCGCCATGAGTGACGACCGCCATCACCGCCGGATCAAGCGCTATTCGCCCGGCGAGCGCACCAACCACTGGATCATCGCCTTCACCTTCATCCTGCTGGCGCTGTCCGGGCTGGCGCTGTTCCACCCGTCGATGTTCTGGCTCACCAACCTGTTCGGCGGCGGTCCCTGGACCCGCATCCTGCATCCGTTCATCGGACTGGTGATGTTCTTCTGCTTCGTGGTGTTCGCCGGCCACATGTGGCGCCACAACCTGATGACCAAGGCCGACCGCCAGTGGCTGAGCCAGCTCAACGACGTGGTCGAGAACCGCGAGGACAAGCTGCCCGAGGTCGGCAAGTACAACGCCGGCCAGAAGCTGCTGTTCTACGTGCTGATCCTGTGCATGCTGGGGCTGTTCGCCAGCGGCATCGTGATCTGGCGCGAGTTCTTCGCCTTCTATTTCCCGATCTGGGTGGTGCGCGCCGCCTCTGTGCTGCATGCCGTTTGTGCATTGGTGCTGATTTGCGCGATCATTGTGCATATTTATGCGGCGATCTGGGTCAAGGGCTCGCTCACGGCGATGCTGCGTGGCTACGTGACCGCGGGCTGGGCATGGAAGCACCACCGCGCCTGGTTCCGGGAACAAATCGGCAAGCAGTCCACGACGAAGTAAGCGGGCCCCGCGCGGCGGGCGCCACCTGGCGGTGGCGGCGCCGCCGGGTGGATCCCGCCCGATCCCACCGCACGGCTGCCTCCCCCTGTCGGGGCGGCAGCCGTGTTTGTTTATCTGGAGACGCAATTGCAGCGAATTCTTCCGCGCGGCGAGATCGAAGCGCTAGACCACAACACCATCCCCCGCATCCAGCTGCCGGCGCGCGATTCGGTTTTCGCGACGCGCGCGGCGCGGCTGCGGCAACTGGCCGTGGATAGCCCGGTGGCCGACTACCTGCTGCTGATGGCGCGGCTGGTCGACGCCCAGCAGAACGCCCTGCGCGGCTGCAACGCGCCGCCGGCCTCGGAAGACCGCATCGCCCTGGCGCAGGCCCATGGCATGCCGCCGCTGCAGGCGGTGGGATGGCCGCGCGACCCGCTGTGGCGGGATATCCTGCGCCAGCTGGTCGACGAGGTCGCGGGCGGCCAGGACGTGCCGGCCGAGGCGCTGGAAGTCTGCTCGGCGCTGCGCCGAGCGCTCGATGAAGACACCGAATCGCTCGAAGACCTGGCCGAGGCGGTGCTGTCGGAGCAGCATCGCGGCGTCGACGGCGCCGCCGCGCCGTTCGTCATGGCCGCCTTGCAGGTGTATTGGACCGACCTGGCCAGCCGCTTCGACGAAAAGCAGCTGCCGGTGGCCTCGCCCTTCGGCGTCTGCCCCGTCTGCGCCAGCCTGCCGGTGGCCAGCGTGGTGCGGGTGGGGGGGCAGTTCGAAGGCTACCGCTACCTGTGTTGCAGCCTGTGCGCGACCCAGTGGCACATGGTGCGGGTCAAGTGTTCGCACTGCGAGGACGTCGAGTCCGTGGCCTACCAGGCCATCGAGGGCCGCGCGCCCGCCATCAAGGCCGAGACCTGCGACCGCTGCCACACCTACCGCAAGATCTTCTATCAGGACAAGGACCTGCACGTGGAGCCGGTGGCCGACGACCTCGCCAGCCTGATGCTGGACGTGCTGGTGGGCGAGGCCGGCTATTCGCGCGCCAGCGGCAACCCGCTGCTGTGGCACGGCGCCGAGGAGGAATAGCCATGACCGGGCTTGCCGCCGCCGCCGACATCCCCGCGCTCGACCGGCTGCTGAACGCGCCGGCGCTGGCCGCGGCGCTGGACACGCATGGCCGCACGCAGGTGGTGGCGGCGCTGCGCCGGCACCTGGATGCCCTGCGCCAGCGCGCCCTGGCGGGTGAACTGCCGCGCGCGGAACTGGCGCAAGCCGCCGTGGCCGCCGCCGTCGACGGCGCCCTGGCGCGCGCCGCCGCGCCGCGCCTGCGCGCCGTCTACAACCTGACCGGCACCGTGCTGCACACCAACCTGGGCCGCGCGCTGCTGCCCGACGAGGCGGTGGCCTCGGTGCTGCGCGCATTGACCACGCCGGCCAATTTGGAGTTCGACCTGGACAGCGGCGGCCGCGGCGACCGCGACGACCTGATCGACGACCTGCTGTGCGAACTGACCGGGGCCGAGGCCGCCACCGTGGTCAACAACAACGCCGCCGCCGTGCTGCTGATGCTGAACGCGCTGGCCGATCGCCGCGAGGTGGTGGTGTCGCGTGGCGAACTGGTCGAGATCGGCGGCGCCTTCCGCATTCCCGACATCATGAAGCGCGCCGGCGCCAGGCTGGTCGAGGTGGGCACCACCAACCGCACCCATGCCGCCGACTACGAGAACGCCATCGGCCCGCGCACCGCGATGCTGATGAAGGTCCATTGCAGCAACTACGCCGTCACCGGCTTCACCAAGAGCGTCGGCGTGGCCGAGGTGGCGGCGCTGGCGCATGCGCGCGGCCTGCCGGCCACGGTGGACCTGGGCAGCGGCACGCTGGTGGACCTGACCCAGTTCGGCCTGCCGCGCGAGGACACGGTGCGCGAGACCATCGCCGCCGGCGCCGATCTGGTCACCTTCAGCGGCGACAAGCTGTTGGGCGGTCCCCAGGCCGGCCTGCTGGTGGGGCGCGCCGACCTGATCCGCAAGATCAAGAAGAACCCGCTCAAGCGCGCCCTGCGCGTGGGCAAGCTGACGCTGGCGGCCCTGGAACCGGTATTGCAGCTGTACCGCGCGCCGGAATTCCTGGCGCAGCGCCTGACCACGCTGCGCCTGCTGACCCGGCCGCAGCGCGAGATCCAGCCCATGGCCGAGCGCCTGCGCGGCGTGCTGGCGCACGCGGCGGGCGCCGACTACGAGGTCGAGGCGGTGCCGATGTACAGCCAGATCGGCAGCGGCGCGTTGCCGGTGGATCAGTTGCCCAGCCACGGGCTGGCGGTGCGCTACCGTGGCAAGGGCCGTCCCGGGCGCCATCTGGACCGGCTGGAAACCCGCTTGCGCCACCTGCCGGTGCCGGTGATCGGCCGCATCGCCGATGACGCGCTGTGGCTCGACCTGCGCTGCCTGGAGGCGCGCGACGAGGCCGCCTTCACCGAGCAGCTCGCCGGACTCGCGGCGCAATCCACGGAGCCGCGGGCATGATCGTCGGCACCGCCGGCCATATCGACCATGGCAAGACCACGCTGGTGCGGGCACTGACGGGCGTCGATACCGACCGCCTCAAGGAAGAAAAGGCGCGCGGCATCTCGATCGAGCTGGGCTACGCCTACACGCCCCTGCCCAACGGCGACGTGCTGGGCTTCATCGACGTGCCGGGCCACGAAAAGCTGGTGCACACCATGGCTGCCGGCGCCAGCGGCATCGACTTCGGCCTGCTGGTGGTGGCGGCCGATGACGGCGTCATGCCACAGACCCGCGAACACCTGGCGATCCTGGCGCTGCTGGGCGTGGCGCGCGGGGCGGTGGCATTGACCAAGGCCGATCGCGCCGACGCCGCCCGGCTGGCGGCGGTGCGCGGCGAGATCGCGGCACTGGCGGCGGATACGTTCCTGCAGGACGCGCCCCTGTTCGAGGTATGCGCGGCGCGCGCCGGCGACGCAGGCGTGGCGCGGCTCAAGCAGCATCTGGACGAGGCCGCGCAGGCGCTGGGCGCGCGCGATGGCGCCGGCCTGTTCCGGCTGGCGGTGGACCGCGTCTTCACGCTGGCCGGCCACGGCACCGTGGTGACCGGCACCGCGCATGGCGGCCGCGCGCGCGCCGGCGACGACGATGCCGACCTGCGCCTGATGCCGGCGGGCACGCGGGTGCGGGTGCGCGGCATCCACGCGCAGAACCAGCCCAGCGAGACCGGCGCGGCCGGCCAGCGCTGCGCCCTGAACCTGGCGGGGATCGACAAGAGCGCGATCACGCGCGGCGACTGGATCGCCGATGCGCGCTGCTTCCTCCCGTCGCGCCACGTCGATGTGGCCTTGACGCTGCTGCCTTCGGCCGATGCGCCGCTGCGGGCCTGGACGCCGCTGCACGTGCACATCGGCGCGGCGCGGCAGGTGGCGCACGTGGTGCCGCTGTCGGCCGACGCGCTGGCCCCGGGCCAGTCGGGCTGGGTGCAGCTGGTGTTCGATGAGCCGGTGTGCGCGATGCCGGGCGACCGCTACATCGTGCGCAACGCCCAGGCCACGCGCACCGTGGGCGGCGGCCGGGTGCTCGATCCGAACGCGCCGGACCGCAAGCGCCGCGCGCCGGCGCGGATGCAGTGGCTGCAAGGCGTGGCGGACATGCTGGACGGCGGCGGGCTGCGACCGCTGCTGGCGCAGGCCGCGCTGGGCCTGGACGAAACGACGCTGCAACGCCTGGCAGGCTGGCCGGTGCGCGACCTGGCGGCGCCCGAGGGGGCGATCTGGATCGAGCCGCGCACGCCGCAGGGCGCGCGCACGCTGATCCTGGCCACGCACTGGGAAGCGCTGCGGACACGGGTGGAGCAGGCGCTGGCGACCTTCCACCAGGGCGCGCCGGACGAACCGGGCCCCGACGGCTCCCGCCTGCGCCGCATGGCCTTGCCGGCCGCCTCCGAGGCGTTGTGGCAGGGGTTGCTGGAAGACCTGCGGCAGCAGGGCCGGGTGCTGCGCAACGGACCCTGGCTGCATCTGCCGGGCCACACCGCGGCGCTGGCCGAGGCCGAGGCGGAACTCGCGCTGCGCCTGCTGCCGCTGCTGGCCGCCGGGGCCTACGATCCCCCCTGGGTGCGCGACCTGGCGCGCGCGCAGGGCGAGCCGGAAGAGCGGGTGCGGCAGGTGCTGCGCAAGCTGCTGCGGCGCGGCGAGGTGGCGCAGGTGGTGAAGGATCTGTTCTACCATCGCGAGCGGGTGGCCGAGCTGGTGGCGCTGGCGATCGATCTCGCGGCAAGGCCCGAAGGATTGAACGCGGCGGCCTTCAGGGATGCGACGGGGCTGGGCCGCAAGCGCGCGATCCAGATCCTGGAGTTCTTCGATCGGACCGGCTTGACGCGGCGGCTGCGCGATACCCACGTGCTGCGCAACGACAGCGCGTATCTCGGGGCGGGCCAGGCGGTATCATAGGCGGTCTTTCATCGGCGGTTTTCTCTGGAAGGCATCCGTGCCCGGTGGCACGGCCGGGCTTCAAACCCGGTTGGGGACGTCAGACGTTCCCAGGTAGGTTCGACTCCTGCTGCCTTCCGCCAATTCGTGGCTGCCGGATCGCAAGTATCCGGATCGGTCCTGCATTTGTCCGTCTTGTTCCCCGGCCCGCTGAATCCGGCGTAGCTTACCGATCCGCCCGCGCCCATCGGACAAGACATCCCTGCTCGTAAACCCATGCCACCGCATGGGGTTCAAGGCGCGGCGCTCCCGTAAGCCCACGCCTGAACAGAACATGAGCCACGTCGAACCCACTGCGCCGCAGGTCAGCCTGATCGTGCCGGTATATAACTGCGAACGGTATCTGTCCGACCAACTGGACGCGCTATTGGCCGACGCCGCCTTGAGCCTGGAAGTGATCGCGGTCGACGACGGTTCCACCGATGGCAGCGTGGCGATCCTGCAGGCGCGCGGCGCCACGGACGCGCGCCTTCGCATCCTCAGGCAACCCCATCAGGGACTCGGCGCCGCGCGCAATGCGGGCCTGCGGGCCGCGCGTGGCGCCTGGGTCGCCTTCGCCGACGCCGACGATCTCCTGCCCTCGGCCGGACTCGTCCGGTGGCACGAACAGGCCGTTTCGCAGGGGCTGGAGGTGCTGGTCGGAAACGCGTACCGGTTCACGCACGCGCCTGCGCCCCTGCCCCGGCCCCCCGTCCTCACCCGACAACCGACCGCCGGCGCCATGACGGGCGAGGATTGGATCGCGCACTGCGTCGCCATCGGCGAATGGCCGCACTATGTTTGCCTGCAATTGGTCAAGCGCGAACTCATCACCCGACACGGCCTGGCGTTCGATCCCTCGATATTTCACGAGGACATCCTGTGGACCACCCAACTTGCGCTGGTCGCCAGGCGCATGGGCTTCGCGTCCGAGCCGGTGTACGGCTATCGCCGCAACCCCGACTCGATAACCCTTTCGCCGTCAGCCCGGATACGCCAGTGGCGCGGCGTCAGCTACGTTCACATCATCGAGACGCTGCTGGCGCTGTCCAGGCGGCAGGACCTCGGCCAGAGAACCCGCGTCTCGATCGTGCGCCACGTCCTGCATGAACTCCTGTGCTTTGTCGACCTGCTTCGCAAGGACGTCGAAAACCCGCAAGCGCGCGCCCAGCTGGCGCGGTCGATGCTCGACCTGCGCGCCTGGCCGGGGCTGGTCCGCCATGCGCGCGGCGTCACCGACCTGCGGCGGGTGTTCAAGGCATACCGGCGCCTGAGACGAATGGCGCGAGGCAAGGGCGCTTTCACGCCGGACATGGCCGTCACGCGGTAGCAGCCCCGCAAGCACAATCACGCGCGCAGCATCCTGGTGACGACGCCGTTGACGTTCGCGGCCTGCCAGTCCAGCGCGCCCAGGTGCCAGTGGCGGATGCGGCCGCCGCGGTCGACGAGGTAGTTGGCGGGCAGGCCGACGGCATCCCATTGCCTGGCCGCGCTGCTGTTGCGATCGTGCAGGACGGTGCCGGCGACCGGCCACTTGGCCAGGAAGGTGGTGATCTTGCCCAGCGCTTCGCCGACGTTCACGGCGACCAGGCGCAGGCCTTCTTCGCGGTGGCGCCTGGCCATGGCGGACATCAGCGGGATTTCGTCGCGGCAGGGGTCGCACCAGGTGGCCCAGAAGCTGACAATGACCACGCTGCCGCGCCAGGCGGCAAGTTTCTGCTCGCGGCCCGCAAGGTCGGGCAGGACCAGCGGCGGCGTCGCGGCGGTCCAGGCGGCCCAGTCGGGACCCGTGGCGGCCTTGAGGGCGCTGTCACTGGCGGCGGCGCGGGCCCAGCCGGGCAGCGCCGCCAGCGACAGGGCGGATTGCAGCAGGTGGCGGCGGCTGACCATGGACGCGCGCCGGTTCAGGTGGACAGCGAACGGGCGGTCAGGGTGTAGCGGAAACTGTCGGGGTCGAGGCTGTCCAGGCGGCCGTCGGCGGTTTCGCCGTTGGGGTACATCAGGAACGGCACGGCGCCGTGGGCGGAGCCGGGCAGGACGACGTCGTGGCCATGGTTGTAGGCAACCCAGTTCATTTCCCACGCGCCGAACAGCATGACACGGGCGCTGCGCACGCGGGCGTCCGTGGTGGGCAGATCGCCGGGCGGCTCCTCCAGCATGACCTTGCGCACGTCGGCGGGGTCGACCGGGACCCAGCCGTAGCCGTCGGCGTAGAACTCGGCGCGGCAATGTTGCGCGCGGGTGACGTCGCCGGCCTTGCCCAGGCTCTTGAAACCGAGCTGCGAATCGGCCACGCGCAGCCCGTAGGCGTCGCGGGCGGGAATGCCGGCGGCGCGCGCCAGGGCGACGAACAGCGCGTTGATGTCGGCGCATTTGCCGTTCAGGTCGTTGGCGGCAAGCATGTAGCGCACGTCGCCGGTGCCGCAGCCGCGGGTCGAGGCGGTGCGGCAGGTGTTGTCGACCACCCAGTCGTAGAGGGCCCGGGCCCGCGCCAGCGTGCCCTGGTGGCCGCGGGTGATGCGGTCCGCGGTGGTCTTGACGATGCCGTCGGTGGGCAAAAGCTCGGTGGGCTGGAGGTATTCGCGCAGGGAGGCGGCGCTTTCGCGCGAGGCGCCTGGTGGCGGCGGCTGGGTCAGGTCGACGCGGCGGTTGCGGGTCTGGAAGCGGCTGGTCACGGTGACTTCGCGCGGCGCCTGGGCGTCGGGCCATTGCACCGCCAGCATGCGCACGTCGTAGCCGGGCGCCTGCGCCAGCCGCGCGCTGCCGCCGCCGCTGACCAGCCAGGCGCTCTGCGCGCCGCGCTGGTACCCGGTGTCGGTGGCGTAGGGCAGGGGGATCCAGAGGCGCGCATGGGCGCCGGGGTCGCGGACCTGGATGTGGGTGGTCAGTTCGAAGCTGCGCCAGTCGGCGCTGACGGGCGCCTGGCCGGCGCGCGCGGCCAGGGGCAGGGCCGCGGCCTGGGTGGCGCACAGGGCGCTCGAGAAACGGAGGAAGTGTCGGCGATCCATATAGCCCTCACGCACGGTGAAGTTTGGCTGTCGGTGCGCCCGATGGCGGGCGGCCGTCCGTTGCTGCCTGCTGCCGGATCATCATAGGGCCATTCGGGGCCGCGATGCTATCCTTTTCCCCATCACCTACGGAGAGATTCACATGACCCAGGATGCAGCGTCCGCGGCGGTGCCGCGCTTGACCTCGCTGTCGCACGGCGGCGGCTGTGGCTGCAAGATCGCGCCCGGCGTGCTGTCGCAGCTGCTGGCGCGCTTCGGGCCGGCCGCCAGCTACCCCAACCTGCTGGTGGGCACCGAGACGGCCGACGATGCCGCCGTCTACCGGCTCAACGACGAGCAGGCGCTGATCGCGACCACCGACTTCTTCATGCCGATCGTCGACGATCCCTACGACTTCGGCCGCATCGCGGCCACCAATGCGCTGTCGGACGTGTACGCCATGGGCGGCACGCCGATCATGGCGCTGGCCATCGTCGGCATGCCGATCAACGTGCTGCCGCACGGCGTCATCGCCGACATCCTGCGCGGCGGCGAGTCGGTCTGCAAGGAGGCCGGCATTCCGGTGGCGGGCGGCCACAGCATCGACTCGGTCGAACCGATCTACGGCCTGGCGGCCATGGGGCTGGTGCATCCGGACCGCATCAAGCGCAACGCCGATGCGCGTGCCGGCGACGTGCTGGTGCTGGGCAAGGGGCTGGGCGTGGGCATCCTGTCGGCGGCGCTGAAGAAGAACCGGCTGGACGCCGACGGGTACCGGGTGATGATCGACACCACCACCCGCCTGAACCGCCCCGGCGCGGCGCTGGCCGCGATGGACGGGGTCCATGCGATCACCGACGTCACCGGTTTCGGCCTGCTGGGACATACGCTGGAGATGGCTCGCGGCGCGGGGCTGACCGCCAGGCTGCGGCGCGAGGCCTTGCCCTGGCTGCCAGGCGTGCAGGCCTTCGCCGCCGAAGGCGTGGTCACCGGCGCGTCGGGCCGCAACTGGGCGTCGTATGGCGAATCGGTGCGGCTGGGCGCGGACGTATCCGATGTCGAACGGGCGTTGCTGACCGACCCGCAGACCGCTGGCGGCCTGTTGGTCGCCTGCGATCCCCAGGCGGCCCAGGCGGTGCTGGAGCTGTTCCGCGAGCAGGGCTTCGCGGACGCCGCGGTGGTCGGCGACATGGTCGCGGGCGACGCGCTGGTGCGCGTCGACTAGCGGGCGCGGGCCGCCTCGGGTCCGGGCGCCGCGCGCCGCGCATGCGCGGCGGGCCGGTTCAGGGGCGATCCGGCCGCAATGGCACCTGGTGCTGCACCTGGTGATTGATCTGCCATTGCAGCAGCGGGGCATACGCTTCCAGCCGTTCCTGCTCGGCCGCCTGCGCCGCCGACGCGACCCGCTCGGGCGCCAGCGCCAGGCCGCTGGCGCCGGCCCAGGGCAGGATGCGTCCGGGATGATCGCGCCGGTAGGCGCCGTCGCGCGTGATCAGCAGGCGCGGGTTGTTGAAGCCAAAGCACCATTGCGGATCGGGCCGCGCGGCCAGCAGATCGCAGCCGCTGCGGAAATAGGGAGTGTCCGGCAGGCTCAGGTGGTACAGCGTGGGCAGGATGTCCTTGTGGCTGCCCGGGCGTGACGGATCGTAGGTCGATTGCCCACGATAGGCCGGTGGCACATACAGGTAGAACGGCACCGCGCGCGCCAGGACGGCGTCGGTGTCGGCGGAATAGGCGACCCCCAGGATGTTGTGGTCGCCGGTGGCCGCGACGATGGTGCGAGCGCCTTGGGCGGAGCCTTTCAGGCCGCTCAGGAAGCGCCCAAGCTGGTCGTTGGCGTAGCGCAGCGTGTCGAAGGCGTCTTCCAGGCCTGTCCAGTTTTCGTAGTAGGGCAGGCGTTCGACATCGCCCAGGTCCAGGCCGCCGCGCTGGCCGCCTTCGGGAACCAGGAACGGCGGGTGGTGGGTGGTGGACAGGCCGACGATGAAAAGGTGTTCACCGTCACGGTCGGCCCGCGCCAGGCGCTCGGCGATGTAGCGGAACATGTATTCGTCGGGCACGCCCCAGGCGCCCGCCTGCGCCTCGGGATAGCGGTGCTTGAGCGTCAGCTGGTCGGCGAACTCATGCGCGCCCAGATGCGTGGCGAATCGGCCCAGGTTGCGCCAGGTGGCTGTGCCCGAGGTGACGAACACCACCCGATAGCCGCGCGCCAGGAATGGCGTGAAGGCATTGCTGGCGAAGGTGGCATTGGCCGCCGACGATTGGCTGATGGCCAGCACCGGACTGCGCACCAGCAGCCGGCTGAGCGAATCGATGGTGCCATTGCCTTCGGACAGGAAGCGGTCGAAGCGCCAGTCCTGCCGCCAGTGCGGCCGCAGCGCGCCCAACAGGTCGCGGCCGGGGCGGTCGTGGGTGTTCATGTGGTGCCCCATGCTTTCCATGATCTGCAGCACGACGTGCGGCGGCCGGGCGCGGGCTGGCGGATTGGCGCCGGTGCTGGCCATGAAGGGTTGCAGATCGCGGCCGGGTCGTCCCAGGAAACGCCGATACAGCCGCGCGCCTTCGTCAGCGGTGACGGGGCTGAAGCGCTTGTCGTTGTCGCGCTCGGACAACGCCCAGAAGAACGCCGAAATGCCGTTGGGCGTGATGTCGTTGAGCAGGCGCAGCGACGAGATGCCGGTGTCGTCCTTGTTGAGCGGAAAGGTGCCCAGCGAGCCGCGACAGGCCAGCACCGTGACGCCGATGATCAGGAACAGCCGCAGCGCGCTGGGAACCAGCGCGCGCCGCGCCAGCCGCGCCCGCATGATGCCCGAGCCCCAGCGCCGCGCCAGCCAGTACGTGGCGCCCAGCACCGCCGCCAGCAGCGCCAGCGTCCGCAGCACCGGATAGCCGTGCCATAGCGTCGCCAGGATGGCGCGGGTGTCGTCGTCCATCAGGCCGAATACGAAGATGTCGATCGAGCGCGAGAACGTGGCGAAGTAGTACACGCTCACCACCGTGCTGGCGGCGAACAGGGTGGCCAGCACTGCGCCCAGGCCTGGCAGGCAGCGCAGCCACAGGGCGTGCGCCGCCGGCCGCGCGGCCAGCACCAGCGCGGCCAGCAGCGGCACCGAGAACGCGATCGCCGCGACCTTGATGTCAAACAGCAGGCCGGTCGCCAGCATGCGTTTGACGTCCTGCGGCAGCGCCGCGTAGGCGCCGGGGGGCGCGTAGGCGGCCAGCAGATAGGCGCGGCCGGCGCCCTGCGCCAGCACGGACACCAGCCATGGCGCCAGCAGGATCAGGAAGGAACGCTGGAAGTTGATGAACCAGGATTGCCAGGCGTCGGTGGAACGGAAGAGCTTCATCTGCGCCATGAAAGGAGGGCGGGGCATTGCGCCGTGAAACGGCGGCAACGGGCCCGCGCGACCGCCGGGGGAACGGGGCGCGCGGGTTCATTCGCAGGGGGGGAGCTCGGGTCCGTGCGTGCTATGCAGGCCGCAATCTACAGGAGGGGGAACGCAAATCTATGAAGGTTTGTATAGAACTTGTAGTGAGTCGCCCAAGCGGGTCGCACAAACCGGTCGCCCAAGCCGGTCGCCCAAGCCGCAAGAGCGCCTGGCGATCGCCAGGCGCCGGCATGGCGGGGATTCGGCCTCGCGGGGGAGGCCTTATTCCGGAGCCAGCAGGCGCGCCGTGGTGGCGGCCTGCTGCACCAGCCAGCGCGTCACGATCTCGGCGTCGGGGGTGCTGCGGCGCGCGTTGCGCACCAGCCAGTAGGCGTGCTCGGTGGCGTCCGCCGGCTGGCCGCCGACCGTCGCCAGGCGCTTGTCCGCCAGCATGGGCGCGATCAGCGCCAGCCTCCCCAGTGCGATGCCATGGCCAGCCAGCGCCGCGTGCACGATCTGGTCGTACTGGTTGAAGCGCAGCATGCCCTTGGGCCGCACTCGCCCCAGGCCGCGCGCGTTGAGCCACTCCGACCATTGCAGCCAGGGCCGGGTGGGGTCGTCGAACTCCAGCAGCACATGGCGCTGCAGTTCGCGCGCATCCAGGGCGCGCGCCTGCAGGGAGGGATGGGCCACTGGCACCACCGACTCGCCGAACAGCCAGACGGCTCCGTCCGGCACGGTGTCGCGCAGGCTGTAGCGGATGGCGATGTCGACGCTTTCGCGGTCGATGTCGATGACCCGGTTGTCGGCCGCCACCCGCACGTCGATCTGCGGATGGGCGGCCTGGAAGTCGCCCAGGCGCGGCAGCAGCCACAGCGAGGCCACGCCGATGGTGGTGGTGACGGTGACTGGCGTGCGGCGTTCCGGGGCGCGCAATTGCTCGGTCAGGTCGCCCAACTGGCTCAGCCAGGTGTCGGCCATGCGGAACAGCTGCGCGCCTTCCGACGTGAACGACACGCTGCGAAAACCACGCACCAGCAGCGGCACCCCCAGGTGGGCCTCCAGCGCCCGGATCTGGCGGCTGACCGCCGACTGCGTCACGTGCAGGTCCTGCGCCGCCAGCGTGATGCTCATGCGGCGGCCCACGGCGACGAAGCCTCGGACCAGATCAAGCGGGGGAAGTTTTGCCAGCGGGTATGACATTCGTAAAACTCATGCGTGTGCGGCGGAAATGTCGCTTGTGCAATATAACGCCTGCGGCGTCCAATATGACTCAGACGACGGGTGATGCGGTGGCCAGCCGCCCACGCCCGCCATGATGGCCGCCGTTGCGGCGGGGGGATGCGCCATGATCCGGTTATGTTGCACTGCGGGAATGTCATTTCGCCTGGCCCGGGGTTCGACTATGCTGCTCAGACGGGCCTCGGGCCTGCGCATCGAGTGCCACGCCGGCGCGCTCTGGCTATCCGAGTACCGCCGTCCGGACGACAGCGTATTGCAAGCCGGCCAGTCCATCATCGTGGGCAGCGATCGCGATGTCGTCCTCAGCGGCCTGCCGGATGCGCAGGTCGCCCTGGTTTCCCAGGTTCCCCAGCCGTTGGAGCTTTTGTCATGAATGCGTCCCTGCCCGCCTCGCCCCGCCTCGAGATGTGGTTCGATTTCGCCAGCCCCTACAGCTACCTGGCGATCGAGCGCATCGGCGCCCTGGCGGCGCAGGCGGACGTGCGGGTCGACCTGCGGCCGTTCCTGCTCGGCCCCATCTTCCAGGCCCAGGGCTGGAACGACACGCCGTTCCGCCTGTTCCCCGGCAAGGGCGCCTACATGATGCGCGACATCGCCCGCCTGGCCGAAAAATACGGCGTGCCCTACAACCGGCCGCGCCTGTTTCCGCGCATGAGCGTGCTGCCCGCCCGGATCGCGCTGCTGGGGCAGGACGAGCCCTGGGGCCGTGATTTCTGCCTGTCGGTGTTCCGCGCCAATTTCCAGCACGACCAGGACATCCAGGCCGAGGACGTGGTGCACACGCTGCTGACCGACCTGTCGCTCGACGCCGACGCGCTGATCGCGCGCGGCAAGTCCGAGGCCGCCAAGGAGGCGCTGCGGCGCCGGGTCGACGAGGCCCGCCACCTGGGACTGTTTGGCGCCCCGACCTTCCTGGTGGACGGCGAGATGTTCTGGGGCAACGACCGCCTCGAGGACGCCCTGGACTGGACCCGCCGCGCCCCTGTCGGCGCCTGGGCCGCCGCGGCCGGCTGAACCCGGCGCCCACCTTTCGATCATGGTTGCCGGCGCCGCGCGCCGGCACCGCAGAGTTTTTTCCGCCAACGCTTTTCCCGCAATGAAAAACAGCAGCAGTCCGCTACGCGGCGCACCCATGCCGGGTGGCCGTTCGTTCACGCAATTCCGCGCCGCGCGCATCCGCCGCGTGTCGTTCCAGTGGCGACAACAGGAGACCGCTGGCGCCGAGCCGGCCGCCAAGGGCGGCGGGCCGCGGCGTTCCTGACGCCCCGCCCGCGGCAGGCCGCGCGAAGCGCCGGTCTCAACCGCGCGTGACCGGCGCTACGGCGGCCCATTCCTCGTCCGAATACAGCCGCGAGCGCAGCAGGAAGCGCTTGCCCTCGGCGCTGTCGAGGGAGAACGCGCCGCCGCGTCCGGGCACGGCGTCGATGATGAGCTGGGTGTGCTCCCAATACGCGAACTGGTCTTCGCCCATGTAGAACGGGCAGCCCTCCAGTTCGCCCAGCAGCACGTCCGAGCCGCCGACCATGAACTCTCCCTGCGCGTAGCACATGGGGGAACTGCCGTCGCAGCAGCCGCCCGACTGGTGGAACATCAGCGGGCCATGCTTGGCGCGCAGGGTGTCGATCAGCGCGCGCGCCGCGTCGGTGGCGACCACGCGCGGGGTGGGTCCTGGCATGATGCAGCTCCCGCGACGCCACCCTGGCCCGCGACGGGCCGGCCCGGTATGGGCCGGCGCGACACGGACCGGCGGGCGTCGCCCATGGGTCAGAAGAAACCCAGTTTCTTGGGCGAGTAGCTCACCAGCAGGTTCTTGGTCTGCTGGTAGTGGTTGAGCATCATCTTGTGGTTCTCGCGGCCGATGCCCGACTGCTTGTAGCCGCCGAACGCCGCATGCGCGGGATAGGCGTGGTAGCAGTTGGTCCAGACCCGGCCGGCCTTGATGGCGCGGCCCATGCGATAGCAGGTGTTGGCGTCGCGCGACCAGACGCCCGCGCCCAGGCCATAGAGCGTGTCGTTGGCCAGCGCCAGCGCGTCGTCGGCGTCCTTGAACGTGGTCACCGCCACCACCGGGCCGAAGATCTCTTCCTGGAACACGCGCATCTTGTTGTGGCCCTTGAAGACGGTGGGCTGCACGTAATAGCCGCCTTCGAGCGCGCCCGGCAACTGCGCGCGCGCGCCGCCGGCCAACACCGCCGCGCCCTCCTGCTTGCCGATGTCCAGGTACGACAGGATCTTTTCCAACTGCTCGGTGGACGCCTGCGCGCCCAGCATGGTGTCGCCGTCCAGCGGGTTGCCCTGCTTGATCTCGGCCACGCGCTTGAGCGCGCGTTCCATGAACCTGTCGTAGAGCGATTCCTGGATCAGCGCGCGGCTGGGGCAGGTGCAGACTTCGCCCTGGTTCAGCGCGAACATGACGAAGCCTTCGATGGCCTTGTCGAGGAAGTCGTCGTCCTGCGCCGCCACGTCGGCAAAGAAGATGTTGGGCGACTTGCCGCCCAGCTCCAGCGTCACCGGGATGATGTTCTGCGAGGCGTACTGCATGATCAGGCGGCCGGTGGTGGTCTCGCCGGTGAAGGCGATCTTGGCGATGCGCTTGCTGGAGGCCAGCGGCTTGCCCGCTTCCAGGCCGAAGCCGGTGACCACGTTGACCACGCCCGGCGGCAGCAGGTCGCCGATCAGTTCCATCAGCAGCAGGATGCCCAGCGGCGTCTGCTCGGCCGGCTTGAGCACCACGCAGTTGCCCGCCGCCAGCGCCGGCGCCAGTTTCCATGCCGCCATCAGGATGGGGAAGTTCCACGGGATGATCTGGCCGACCACGCCCAGCGGTTCATTGAAGTGATACGCCACGGTGTCGTGGTCGATCTCCGACAGCCCGCCTTCCTGGCTGCGGATGCACGAGGCGAAGTAGCGGAAGTGGTCGATCGCCAGCGGGATGTCGGCGGCGCGGGCCTCGCGGATCGGTTTGCCGTTGTCCCAGGTTTCCGCGGTGGCCAGGCGTTCGAGATTGGCTTCCATCACGTCGGCGATGCGCATCAGGATCTGCGCGCGTTCGGCGGCGGGGGTCGCCCCCCATTTGGGCGCGGCGCGGTGCGCGGCGTCCAGCGCCAGCTCGATGTCGCGCTCTTTCGAGCGGGCGTTGCGGGTCAGCACCTGGCCGGTGACCGGCGTGACGTTGTCGAAGTATTCGCCGTCGGCGGGCGCCTGCCATTTGCCGTCGATGAAGTTGTCGTACTGCGTCCTGAGGTCCAGGCGCGTGCCATAGGATTCGGGGGTGACGCGGGTCGCGATGTCCATGCTTGTCTCCGTATAGGTCGGTGTAACGGCAGTCGGGTGCCTGTTCCACATCAAGCAAACCGCGTGCCATGTGTGGGGACGCGGCTGGACAAGCGCGCTTGCCGCGTGCGAAAGTACCTTTCCACGCGCCGGCAAGGGCCGTGGGCGGCGGTTCGCCGCTACCGGGTGTCGCGTTTCGCGACACTGTCGCGGAACAGGTGTCGCAGAACACCGTCCAAGGAGACACGCATGGCCACTCAATCCCGTTGGCAGTCGCTGACGCACGCGCGCCAGCTGTTCAACCAGCAAGGCGTCGTGCCTGGCGGGCTGGTCGCCGAGCCCATCCTGCGCTCCTGGCGCCGCTGCGCCGACCTGGGTATCGACATGCGCGGCGCGCGCCGCGCGGAACCCATGACCGCCGCCGAATTGCGCGAGGCGCGCCAGCGCAATGAAGCCTTGCGGCGGATGTCCGAGCCGGCCATGTCCTTGCTGCGCCGCGAAGGCGGCAGCGACGGGCTGGTGATCCTGTCGGATGCGCAAGGCCTGGTGCTGGACAGCGACGGCGACATCGATTTCGCGCAGCGCGCCTCGCGGGTCGCCCTGATGCCCGGCGCGCCGTGGGACGAGGCGGCCGCCGGCACCAACGCCATCGGCACCGCGCTGGTGGAAGGCCGGCCCATCGTCGTCGACGGCGCCGAGCACTACTTCGAGCCGAACCGCATCCTGACCTGCGCGGCGGTGCCCATCACCGACAGCGAAGGCCGCATGCTGGGCGTGCTGGACCTGTCCAGCCCCGCGCGCGAAGTGCGGGCGGACGTGCTGGCGCTGGTGCGCGCGGCGGTCGACCTGATTGAACACCAGCTGTTCGATGCCGCCCATGAACCCTGCGCCGTGCTGCGCCTGCACGCCGACCGGTCCGGGCTGGGCACGCCGGCCGAAGCCCTGCTGGCCTTTCATGGCGACCTGCTGGTGGGCGCCAACCGTCGCGCCATGCAGGCGCTGGGCCTGGCGGCCACGGCGCTGGGCGTCTACCGCTACGCCGACCTGTTCGACGGCGACCTGGAACATGCGCCCGACGCGGCGGGGCGCGTGCATGCCCGTGGCGGCGCTGCCTACCACGCGCGGCTGCGCCTGCCCCGTTCTCACGCGCCGGTCGCGCCGCCGCCGTCGCTGCGCCTGCCGGCCCCGCCGGCCCCGTCGGCGTTACCGGCGCTGATCGCGCGCGGTGATACCGCCAGCTTCGACGCCGCCACCTTGGGCGCGCTGGCGCGGGCGGTGCACCTGTCGGATGCGGGCGTGTCGATCCTGTTGCAGGGCGAGACCGGCGCCGGCAAGGAGGTCTTCGCGCGCCAGCTGCATGCGCGCAGCCGCCGCGCCGCCGGCCCGTTCGTGGCGGTCAATTGCGCCGCGCTGCCCGAAAGCCTGATCGAATCGGAATTGTTCGGCTACGAGGACGGCGCCTTCACCGGCGCGCGCCGCCAGGGCAGCAAGGGCCTGCTGCGGCAGGCGCACGGCGGCGTGCTGTTCCTGGACGAGATCGGCGACATGCCGCTGGCGCTGCAGTCGCGCCTGCTGCGCGTGCTGCAATCGCGCGAGGTGTCGCCGCTGGGCGCGGCCCGGCCGGTGCCGGTGGATTTCACCTTGGTGTGCGCCACCCATCGGCCGCTGGCGCATGAAGGCGTGGATGCCCCGGTACGCGCCGACCTGTATTTCCGCATTGCCGAATACACCGTGACCCTGGCGCCGCTGCGCCAACGCGCCGACCTGCGCGAATTGCTGCGCGCGCAATGGGCCGCGCAGGGCGCGGGCCCGGTGTTGCCGGCCGGGATCGAGGAAACGCTGGTGCGCTATGCCTGGCCGGGCAACTATCGGCAGCTGGCGGCGGTGCTGCGCACCTTGCATGTGCTGGCGGGCGCGTCAGGCGTGGTCGAACACGACATGCTGCCGGCGGACATCCGTGGCGCACCCGCACAGCCGTCCGCGCCGCCGGTGGCCAGCCTGCAGGCGATGGCCGACGACGCGATCCGCGCGGCGCTGGCCGCGCACGGGGGCAATGTCAGCGCCGCGGCGCGCGCGCTCGGCGTGCATCGCAGCACCTTGTACCGGCGCGCGGCGGCGCTGGGGCTGGCGCGTCCACACTGAACACGCCGCGCGGCGGTGCGGCTCAGCCGACCAGGCGCGCCAGTTCGGCGCCCGGGTCCGGGGCGCGCATGAAGGCCTCGCCCACCAGGAAGGCATCGACCTTGTGTTCGCGCATGCGCCGGACGTCCTGCGGCGTGAGGATGCCGCTTTCGGTGACGACGCGCTTGCCGGCCGGGATGCGCGGCAACAGGTCCAGCGTGTTCTGCAGGCTGGTCTCGAAGGTGCGCAGGTTGCGGTTGTTGATGCCCAGCAGCGGCGTCTTGAGCGTCAGCGCCACGTCCAGTTCCTGGGCGTCATGCACTTCCACCAGCACGTCCATGCCGAGTTCCATCGCCAGCGTTTCCATCTCGCGCAATTGCGTCGGCGTCAACGCGGCCACGATCAGCAGCACGCAGTCGGCGCCCATCGCGCGGGCGGCGATGATCTGGTAGGGGTCGATCACGAAGTCCTTGCGCAGCACCGGCAGCGAGCACGCGGCGCGCGCCTGGCGCAGGTGGTCGTGCGAGCCCTGGAAGAACTGCACGTCGGTCAGCACCGACAGGCAGGCCGCGCCATGCACGGCATACGTGGAGGCGATTTCAGCGGGCTGAAAGGTCTCGCGCAACACGCCCTTGGACGGCGAGGCTTTCTTGATTTCGGCGATCACGCCGGCCTTGCCCTGGGAGATCTTGTCTTCGATGGCCTGGGCGAAGCCGCGCACGTCCTGGCGCGCCTGCGCCTCGCGCAGGACTTCGGCTTCGCTGCGCATCTGGCGGGCGGCGGCGACTTCCTCGACCTTGACGGCGAGGATCTTCGCGAGAATATCGTTCATTTCTGGAATTTCCGGGTATATGCGCAGAAATCTTCCAGCTTGGCTCGCGCCGCGCCGGTGGAAATCAGTTCAAATGCTAGCGCTAACGCTGCGGGAATGGAATCGGCTTTATTGCCTGCGTAGATGGCGAGGCCCGCATTGAGCGCGACGATGTCGCGGGCGGTGCCCTCGACATTGTCCAGCGCCTCTATGACAAGCTCGCGCGACTGTTCGCGATTGGACACCTTGATGCCGCGGTTGGACATCATGGATAGCCCGTAGTCCTCGGGGTGGATTTCGTACTCGCTGACCTTGCCGTCCTTGAGCTCGCCCACCATGGTGGCGCCGCCCAGCGAGGCTTCGTCCATGCCGTCCTTGCCATGCACCACCAGCACGTGGCGCGAGCCCAGGCGTTCCAGCACGCGCACCTGGATGCCGACCAGGTCGGGGTGGAACACGCCCATCAGCTGGTTGGCGGCGCCGGCCGGGTTGGTCAGCGGGCCGAGGATGTTGAAGATGGTGCGCACGGCCAGTTCCTTGCGCACCGCGGCCACGTTCTTCATGGCGCCGTGGTGCGCCGGCGCGAACATGAAGCCGATGCCGGTGGCCTGGATGCATTCCGCCACCTGTTCGGGGGTCAGCACCAGGTTGGCGCCCAGCGCTTCCAGCACGTCGGCGCTGCCGCTCGACGAGGACGCGCTGCGGTTGCCGTGCTTGGCGATCGGCACGCCGGCCGCCGCCGCCACGAACATGGCGGTGGTGGAGATGTTGAAGGTGTGGCTGCCGTCGCCGCCGGTGCCGCACATGTCCAGCAGGTCTTCGGGGTTGGGGGTGACCACCGGTGTGGCGAATTCGCGCATGACCTGCGCGGCCGCGGTGATTTCGCCGACCGTTTCCTTTTTCACGCGCAGGCCCATCAGCAGGGCGCTTGCGATCTGCGGCGACATTTCGCCGCGCATCAGCATGCGCATCAGGTGCAGCATTTCGTCGTGGAAAATTTCGCGGTGTTCGATACAGCGCGTCAGCGCTTCGGAGGGGGAGATCGTCACGGTGCGTCCTTCTTAGGCGAGGTTCAGGAAATTGCGCAGCAGGGCGTGGCCGTGTTCGCTGAGCACGGATTCGGGGTGGAACTGTACTCCGTACAGGGGCAGTGTCTTGTGGCGCACGCCCATGATGTCGCCGTCCGGCGCCGTGGCGGTCACGGCCAGGCACTCGGGCAGCGTCGCCGGGTCGATGGTCAGCGAGTTGTAGCGGATGACAGTGTACGGCGTCGGCAGGCCGGTGAAGATGTCCGTCCCGGTATGCGAGATGCGCACGGTCTTGCCGTGCATGATCTGCTGGGCGCGGACGATGTTGCCGCCATAGGCGGCGCCGATGGCCTGGTGGCCCAGGCACACGCCCAGGATCGGCTTCTTGCCGGCGAAGGCCTGGATGACGGGCACCGAGATGCCGGCCTCGGCCGGCGAGCACGGGCCGGGCGACACGCAGATGCGGTCGGGGTTGAGCGCGGCGATCTCTTCCAGGGTGATCTGGTCGTTGCGCGCCACGCGCACATCCTCGCCCAGTTCACCGAAGTACTGGACCAGGTTGTAGGTAAACGAGTCGTAGTTGTCGATCATCAACAGCATTTTTTTCTCCAGGCGGGCCGATTCGCGGCCCGGGGCGGTCATGGGGGGCGGCGGGCGTCTCAGATGGGCTCGTCCAGGCCGTGCTGGACCTGCTCGGCGGCGCGCAGCACGGCGCGGGCCTTGGCCTCGGTCTCGGCCCATTCGGCTTCGGGGTTGGAGTCGGCGACGATGCCGGCGGCGGCCTGCACGTACAGCGTGCCGTCCTTGATGACGCCGGTGCGGATGGCGATGGCCACGTCCATTTCGCCGCCGTAGCTGAGGTAGCCGGCCGCGCCGCCGTAGATGCCGCGGCGCACGGGCTCGAGCTCGTCGATGATCTTCATGGCCTCGACCTTGGGCGCGCCGGTCAGTGTGCCGGCCGGGAACGAGGCGCGCAGCACGTCCATGCTGCTCATGCCCGGGTTGAGGTTGCCGGTGACGTTGGACACCAGGTGCATGACGTGCGAATAGCGCTCGATCACCATGGTGTCGCTGACCTTGACCGACCCCACCTCGGCGACGCGGCCGACGTCGTTGCGGGCCAGGTCGATCAGCATCACGTGCTCGGCCACTTCCTTGGGGTCGGCCTTGAGCTCGGCGGCCAGGGCGGCGTCCTCCTCGGGCGTGGCGCCGCGCTTGCGGGTGCCGGCCAGCGGGCGGATGGTGACCTGCGACTTGGGCGCCCCGTCCACCACCACGCGCTCCTGGCGCACCAGGATCTCGGGCGAGGCGCCCACCACCTGGAAGTCACCGAAGTTCCAGAAGTACATGTAGGGGGAGGGATTGAGCGACCGCAGGGCGCGGTAGAGGGAGAGGGGGGAGTCGCGGAAGGGCTTGGCGATGACCTGGCCGATCTGCACCTGCATCAGGTCGCCGGCGGCGATGTGTTCCTTGGCGCGGTGCACGGCCGCCAGGTAGTCTTCCTTCTTGAAGTCACGCCGCTCTTCGGTCTGCATGCTGGCGTGGCTGTAGGGGATTTCCACCGGGCGTCGCAGGCGCGCGCGCAGGTCGTGCAGGCGCTGCTGGGCGCGGCTGTAGCTTTCGGGCTGGCCCGGATCGGCGTAGACCATCAGGTAGATGCGGCCTGCCAGGTTGTCGACGATGACCAGTTCGTCCACGTGCATCAGCATCAGGTCGGGCGTGCCGCCTTCCATGCCGGCGGGGAACGGCTTGACGGCGGGGCCCAGGCACGGTTCGATGTGGCGCACGGTGTCGTAGCCGAAGTAGCCGGCCAGGCCGCCGCAGAAGCGCGGCATGCCGGGGCGCAGGGCCACCTTGAAACGGGCCTGGTACTGCTCGATGAAGGCCAGCGGGTCGCCGTCGTGGGTTTCCACCACCTTGCCGTCGTGCAGCACCTCGGTGCGGGTGCCGCTGGCGCGGATCACGGTACGGGCCGGCAGGCCGATGAAGGAATAGCGGCCGAAGCGCTCGCCGCCCACCACCGATTCCATCAGGCAGGTCATGCGGCCGGCCTGCGGGCCGGCATGGGCCAGCTTCAGGTAGATGCCCAGCGGGGTGTCCAGGTCGGCGTAGGTCTCGGCCACCAGCGGGATGCGGTTGTAGCC
Source organism: Achromobacter xylosoxidans (assembly GCF_001457475.1). Classification (NCBI taxonomy): domain Bacteria; kingdom Pseudomonadati; phylum Pseudomonadota; class Betaproteobacteria; order Burkholderiales; family Alcaligenaceae; genus Achromobacter; species Achromobacter xylosoxidans. Next base: position 391,570 of record NZ_LN831029.1, read on the forward strand.
TTGGGCGGCGAGGGCTTTGAATTCGATTTCGGTCATGGCGGGTCTCGTGGGCGATGGGTATCTGCTTGGGACCAGGCACACAACAAAAAGCCCGGTCCAGGTTACTGGTTCCGGGCTTGGCTCTGTGTTCTACACAGTATCGGCGCTGGGAGGCGGGGACGCGTCCAGGGCCGGGAAGGGAATCATCGCCACCCGGAAGACAAACGCCACCAGCGCCACGAGGCGCCGAGCATTTGGTTCTGGATGGAAACGTTCATCAGGTGATAGCGGTTCGATGTTCAAGTGTGCCGTCAAGGGCGCGGACCCCGGCTTCAGGCCTGGGCTTTCGCGGCGTTCTGGTTTTGATTCCAGAGCTCCACCCACTGGGCGGCGTTGACGAGCGTGTCCACTATACCATCGACATCGAGCTCGCGCACGTCACGGCCTTCGTTGTAACCATACGGCACCACCAGCACCTGGGTGCCGGCGCTGCGGCCGGCCTGGGCGTCGTTGATGGAATCGCCGATGGTGACGGCCTCGGCCACCGTCACGCCCAGCAGTTCGCAGGCGTGCAGCACCTGGTCGGGGTCGGGCTTGCGGCGCGAGCAGGTGTCGCCGCACACCACCGCGTCGAAAAACCCGGCCAGGCCGGTGCGTTGCAGCAGCGGCAGGGTGAATTCGGTGGGCTTGTTGGTGACCACGGCCAGTTTCAGGCCCTGCTCGCGCATGTGCTTGAGGCCCTCGATGACGCCCGGGTAGACCTGGGCGCGTTCGCCGTTGACCAGGTGGTAGTGGCGGTAGAAGGCCTCGCGCGCCCGGGCAAAGTCCTCGGGCGACGGGTCGGCGGCGTCCAGGCTGCCAGCCAGGCTGCGGCGCACCAGGTTGTCCACCCCCTTGCCGACGAAGGTGGCCACGACATCCTCGCGCAGCGCGATCATGCCGAGTTCCACGCGCATGGCGTTGGCCGCGAAGGCCAGGTCGGGGATGGAGTCGAGCAGGGTGCCGTCCAGGTCCAGCAGCGCGGCGCGAAAGGGAGTCATGGCGGGTATTCCTCAGACGGCGGTGGTTTCGCCGATGGCGATCTGCTCGCGCATGGACTTGATGATGCCGGGGTAGTCGGGCTTGCCGAAGATGGCCGAGCCGGCCACGAAGGTGTCGGCGCCGGCGCGGCGGATTTCGGCGATGTTGTCGATCTTCACGCCGCCGTCCACCTGCAGCACGATTTCGTGGCCGCCGGCCTGGGTCCAGGCGTCGATGCGGGCGCGGGCCTCGCGCAGCTTGGCCAGCGCGCCCGGGATGAAGCTCTGGCCGCCGAAGCCGGGGTTGACCGACATGATCAGCACCAGGTCGACCTTGTCCATGACGTGGTCCAGGTACGACAGGGGCGTGGCGGGGTTGAACACCAGGCCGGCCTTACAGCCGTTCTCGCGGATCAGCGACAGGGTGCGGTCGACGTGGCGGCTGGCTTCGGGGTGGAAGCTGATGTAGTTGGCGCCAGCCTTGGCGAACATCGGCACCAGGGCGTCCACCGGCTCCACCATCAGGTGCACGTCGATCGGCACGGAAACATGGGGACGGATCGCCGCGCAGACCATCGGGCCGATGGTCAGGTTGGGCACGTAGTGGTTGTCCATCACATCGAAATGGATCCAGTCGGCGCCGGCGGCGACGACGTCACGCACTTCCTCGCCCAGGCGGGCGAAGTCGGCGGACAGGATGCTGGGGGTGATGCGGGTGGTGGTAGACATGGCGTTCGGGGTGGGTGAAGGCATAATGTGCCATTATTGCAGCTTGCTCGTGCCACACAGGAAAGGACTGTGAAACCCTACGACCTGAGCGTCTCTGTCACTCCGCGCTTCGTGCCTGAACAGTCCGATCCCGGCGAACAGCAATACGTGTTCGCCTATACCGTGCGCATCACCAATACCGGGGAGCATCCGGCCCAGGTGATCAGCCGCCACTGGATTATCACCGATGGCAACCAGCGCGTGCAGGAAGTGCGCGGGCTGGGCGTCGTGGGCCAGCAGCCCCTGCTGGCGCCCGGCGAGACCTTCGAATACACCAGCGGCTGCCCCCTGCCCACGCCGGTCGGCACGATGCGCGGCACCTATCATTGCGTCGGCGAGAACGGCATTCCGTTCGAAGTGCCGATTTCCGAATTCGTCCTGGCCATGCCGCGCACCCTGCACTGACGCGGGGCGCGGCCATACGTTGTACGGTTTTCCATCTGCTCATGAAGCGCATTCTTAGCTTGTCCGTGCTGTCGGCCCTGCTGGCGGCATGTACCACCACCTCAGAGATCCCGCCCGAATCCGGTGAATCCGGCGTTTCCGGCGCCCGCCCCGCGGCCGTCGACGGTCCGCTGGTGGTGCCGGCGCTGTCGGCCCTGCCCGATACGCCGCCGCGCGCCCTGGCCGGCAAATACAAAGCCGGCACCTGGGCCGAGATGCCGGGCTGGAGCAGCGACGACCTGGCCCAGTTCTGGCCCCTGTTCCTGCGCAACTGCAAGGGGCTGATGCGCCCGACCAGCGGCAACCTGGCCGCGCCCGCCCGCGCCACCCCGCGCGCCTGGCAGCCCGTCTGTGCCGCCGCGGCCGATCCGGCCCGGGCGCCCGCCGCCAACGATCCCGAGGGCGTGCGCCGCTTCCTGCAGACCTACCTGCAACCCTGGCGCCTGAACGCGGCCGACGGCAAGCCGGCCGCCAATACCGTCACCGGCTATTACGAGCCGCTGGTGCGCGGCTCGCGCCGCCAGGGCGGCAACTACCAATGGCCGCTGTACGCGGTGCCGGCCGACCTGCTGACCATCGACCTGGGCTCGGTCTATCCGGAACTGGCCGGCAAGCGCGTGCGCGGCAAGCTCGACGGCAAGCGCGTGGTGCCCTACGACACCCGCGCGGCCATCGAGTCGACCGGCCGCCGCCCGCCGGTGGTGGTGTGGGTCGACGACCCGGTCGACAACTTCTTCCTGCAGGTGCAGGGCTCGGGCCGCGTGCTGCTGACCGACGGCCCCGACAGCGGCAAGACCATCCGGGTGGCCTACGCCGACCACAACGGCCAGCCCTACGTGTCCATCGGCCGCTGGCTGGCGGACCGCGGCGAGCTGTCGGCCGACCAGGCCTCGATGCAGAACATCCGCGCGTGGGCGCAGCGCAATCCCAAGCGCGTGCCCGAGATGCTCAACGCCAACCCGGCCGTGGTGTTCTTCCGCGAAGAGCCGGTGATCGATCCCGAGCTCGGCCCCAAGGGCGCCTATGGCGTCAACCTGGCCCCGCGGCGGGCGATCGCGGTGGATGCCGGTTTCGTGCCGCTGGGCACGCCGGTGTTCCTGGCCACCACCTTCCCGGCCTCCGACCGGCCGTTGCAACGCCTGGTGTTCGCCCAGGACACCGGCACCGCCATCCGCGGCGCGGCGCGCGCAGACTTCTACTGGGGCTACGGCGACGAGGCCGGCCAGCAGGCCGGGCGCATGAAGCAACGCGGCCAGATGTGGCTGCTGTGGCCGAAGCAGGCCGGGGAGCCGAGCGCAAGATGACACACCAGATCGTGGTTTGCGGGGCCGGCATCGTCGGCCTGTCCTCGGCCCTGGCGCTGGCCCGCCGCGGCCAGCGCGTGGCTCTGCTGGCGCCGCGCACGACCGTGCCACCGGCCGATCCCAACCATTACCACGCGCGCGTCTACGCCATCTCGCCCGCCAGCCAGCGTTTCCTGGCCGAGCTGGGCGTGTGGGACGCGATGCCGTCCGCGCGGCTGACGCCGGTGCAGGCCATGGAGATCCATGGCGACGCCGACGGCCTGGTGCACCTGAACGCCTGGCAGGCGGCCCTGCCGCAACTGGCCTGGATCGTCGAGTCCGGCGAGATCGAGCGGGTGCTGATCCAGGCGGTGCGCATGTTCGGCATCCCCTGGTTGGAAGACCGCTGCACCGGCTACCAGGCCGGCGCCATCGAAACCGAGAGCGGCGCCCGCATCCAGGCCGAGCTGTTCGTCGGCGCCGACGGCGCCGCGTCGCCGCTGCGCACCGCCGCCGGCCTCAAGCATGACGCCGTTTCCTACAACGACACCGGGCTGGTGGTGAACCTGGACGCCGAGCGCGCCCACCAGGGCACCGCCTTCCAGTGGTTCCGCGACGACGGCGTGCTGGCGCTGCTGCCGCTGCCGGACACGGCCGACGGCCCGCAGGTATCGATGGTCTGGTCGATGCGCGACGCGCAGGCGCGGGAATTGCTGGCCTTGCCCGCGGATGCGCAGGCGGCCCGCCTGGAATCGCTGTTGGAACATGCGGCCCAGGGCCGCCTGGGACGCCTGAAGGTGCGCAGCAAGCTGCATGGCTTTCCGCTGACGCTGGAGCGTGCCCAGATGGTGGCGCCCGGCATCGCGCTGGCCGGCGACGCCGCCCACCGCCTGCACCCGCTGGCCGGGCAGGGCCTGAACCTGGGGCTGGGCGACGTCGAGGCGCTGGCCCGCACCGTGGCCGGACGCGAACCCTACCGCCAGGCGGGCGACCTGCGGGTGCTGCATCGCTACCAGCGCGCCCGCGCCGAGCCGGTGCTGGCCTTGCGGCTGGCCACCGACGGGCTGCACAAGCTGTTCGGTTCGCATGCCACGCCGCTGGTGTGGTTGCGCAATGCCGGCATGCATTGGGTCGAGCGGGTCCCGCTGGTCAAGCGGCGCCTGATCGCCGGGGCCTCGACGAACTGAATCGCACCGGCCCGCGCCGGTCGATGCACCGACGCCGCCGGCCCGGCACGGAACCCGCAGGGCGCCGGGGGGTCTGATTCCGGCAAGCCCCCGGCCAGCCCCTTTCGTCGGATCGGTTACGCTTTCGGCCAACGAGGGCGATACGTCACGCTAAATACAGGAGTCCCCATGAATTTCCGTTTTTCCGCCACGCTGGCCGCCTGCTTCATGGCCGCGGGCCTGGGCCTGTCCGCCAGCGCTCAAGCGCAGGCAACGGGCGACAAGGCCGTTTCCACCAGCACGGTCGGCCAGGCGGGCAAGGGCAGCAAGAGCTATTCCACCACCCAGGTGGCGCCCGCCGATCCCGTGGCGGATGCGGTCAAGGAACGTTTCAGGCAGCGCTTCACCGGCATGGACGTGACCGCCGTGCGCCGCACGCCCTACGGGCTGTTCGAGGTGCAATTGGGCATGGACCTGATCTACACCGATGAAAAAGTGACCTGGGTGATGGAAGGTCCGCTGATCGACGCCATGACGCGCCGCGACGTCACCCGCGAGGCGCAGGAAAAGCTCGGTTCCATCCCGTTCGACCAGTTGCCGCTGGACCTGGCCATCAAGCAGGTCAAGGGCGACGGCTCGCGCAAGGTCGCGATCTTCGAGGACCCCAACTGCGGTTACTGCAAGCAGTTGCGCAAGACGCTCGAAGACGTCGACAACATCACCGTCTACACCTTCCTGTACCCGATCCTGTCGCCCGACTCCAACGTCAAGGTGCGTGACGTCTGGTGCTCGGCGGACCCGGGCAAGGCGTGGGACGACTGGATGCTGCGCGGCCAGAAGCCGGCCACCGCCAATTGCAGCGTGCCCGAGGACAAGTTGCTGGCGCTGGGCAAGCAACTGATGGTGCGCGGCACGCCCACGATGTTCTTCGCCGACGGCTCGCGCACCAGCGGCGCGTTGCCGCTGGACCAACTCAAGGCACGACTGAACTGACCGGCGCGGGTCGCGCCGGCCGGGCGGCTGGCGCAGCGAGCGCCACGCCACCCGGAGACTAACTTGAAAATCGCAATACTCGACGATTACCACGACGTCGCCAAGCGCTACGCGGACTGGGGATCCCTCGGCGGCGACGCCGAAGTGCGGATCTTCAACAACTTCATTCCCGACGAGCAGGTCGAGGCCACGCTCGCACCGTTCGAGGTGATCGTGGCCATGCGCGAACGCACGCCGTTCCCCGCCGGCCGCATCCGCGCGCTGCCGAACCTGCGCCTGCTGGTCACCACCGGCATGCGCAACAACGCCATCGACATGCAGGCCTGCGCCGCGCAGGGCATCGTGGTCAGCGGCGCGCCCGGCAGCGCCGACGCCAACACCGCCACCGCCGAACTGGCCTGGGCCCACATCCTGGGGCTGTTCAAGCACCTGCCCGCCGAAGACGCCGCCATGCGTCGGGGCATGTGGCAGACCGGCATGCCCGAGCCCCTGGCCGGCAAGCGGCTGGGCGTGCTGGGACTGGGCAAGCTGGGCGCGGCGGTGGCCAAGGTGGGCCTGGCGTTCGGCATGGACGTGGTGGCCTGGAGCCCCAACCTGACCGACGAGCGCGCCGCCGAGGCGGGCGTCACACGGGTCGACAAGCACGAGTTGTTCGCGACGTCCGACGTCGTCAGCCTGCACCTGATCCTGTCCGATCGCAGCCGCCACATCGTCGACGCCGCGGCGCTGGCCGCGATGAAGCCGACGGCCTATCTGGTGAACACCTCGCGCGCCGGCCTGGTGGACCAGGCGGCGCTGATGGACGCGCTGGTGAAGTTCCGCATCGCCGGCGCCGGGCTGGACGTGTTTCCCGACGAGCCGCTGTCGCCCACCGACAGCGTGCGCGACCTGGACAACGTCATCCTGACGCCGCACCTGGGCTACGTCAGCCGCGAGAACTTCGAGGCCTTCTACCGCAACGCGCTGGAGGCCGTGAAGGCCTGGCGCGATGGCCAGCCGGTGCGGGTGCTGAACGGCTGAGCGCCAGGGGGGAGGCCCCCACGCCGCGCCTTCGGCTTGCTGCCCCCCAAGGGGGCGTTTTCATCTTGAGGCGGCTCGGCGATGAAAAAGGGCCCCCACGCCGCGCCTTCGGCTTGCTGCCCCCCAAGGGGGCGTTTTCATCTTGAGGCGGCTCGGCGATGAAAAGGGCCCCCACGCCGCGCGCGGACGGGGCGGCGCTCAGCCGCGCGTGAAGGTCACTTTCTTCTCGACGATGCCGGCCGCGTCGGGCGTGGCGGGCGTGTCGCCACAGGCCTCGTCCGCGTCATCCGACGGATCGACCGCGTCAAAGGCGGTGTCGCCGTTGGCGTCCGGCACGCCGGTCGGCTTGAGGCCGACGAAGTCGAACAGGTCGCGGTCCATCAGGTGCGACGGCACCACGCGCGACAGGGCGTTGAAGACGTTCCACGAGCGGCCCGGGTGCTGCCTGTCCCATTCCTTGATCATGCGGCCGACTTCCTTGCGCTTCAGGTTTTCCTGGGAGCCGCACAGGTTGCAGGGAATGATCGGGAACTGCTTGAGTTCGGCGTAGGCGATCAGGTCGGTTTCCGGCACGTAGGCGAGCGGGCGGATGACCGTGTGGCGGCCGTCGTCGGACACCAGCTTGGGCGGCATGCCCTTGGCCTTGCCGCCGTAGAACAGGTTCAGGAAGAAGGTGCCCAGGATGTCGTCGCGGTGGTGGCCGAGCGCGATCTTGGTGGCGCCCAGTTCCGAGGCCACGCGGTACAGGATGCCGCGGCGCAGGCGCGAACAGAGCGAGCACATCGTCTTGCCCTCTTCGAGCACGCGGGTGACGATCGAATAGGTGTCCTGCGTCTCGATGTGGAACTTCACGCCCAGCTCGGTCAGGTAGCGCGGCAGGATGTCGGCCGGGAAGCCGGGCTGCTTCTGGTCGAGGTTGACCGCGACCAGCTCGAACGGGAACGGCGCGCGCTTTTGCAGCTGGAGCAGAATGTCCAGCATGGCGTACGAGTCCTTGCCGCCCGACAGGCACACCATGACGCGGTCGCCCGACTCGATCATGTTGTAGTCGGAAATGGCGCGGGTGGTCTCGCGCGCCAGGCGCTTGGTGAGCTTGTTGCCTTCGTGGCGGGCCTTCTTGTCGTCGGGGCCGGCCACGGAGACGGCGCCGGTCGGCGCCACCGCATCAATGGAGTCCGCCACGGCGCGGGTGTCGGGGGAGGCGATATCGTTCATGGTCAACGCGAGATCTGGATTTCCACGCCCACCGCCGCACAGTCGGAGAAGGCCATGGGCTTGCTGATGCGCAGGCGCAGCGAGCGGATTTCATGGAAGTCGGCCAACAGGCGCGCGGCGACTTGTTCCACCAGGGTTTCGATCAGGTTCACGTGCGCCTGGGTGCATTCCTCGACGATGGCCTCGCGCAGGCGGCGATAGTCCAGCACGCTGTGGATATCGTGGTCGTCGACCGCGCGCTGGATGTCGACGTCGAACTCGGCGTCGACGTGCAGCGGCTGGGTGGCGCGGCGTTCGTGTTCGAGGATGCCGATGCGGGCGTCGAGCGCGAGCCCGGAAAGGATGATGCGGCGTGTGGGCATGATGAAAACCTGGATGGAATCCCGGAATTGTAAGGCGGCGGCGGACCGGGCCGGCGCGCTGGCTACAATCCGGCCATGGCCGGGCGCCCGCGCGGGGGCGGCGACGGCAAACAAGGGATGAAATGCAACAGATGCACGATGCGGTCATTGTAGGGGGCGGCCCGGCCGGCGCCTCCTGCGCCCTCTGGCTGGCCCGGCTGGGCCTGGCGCCGCTGCTGGTCGAGGCCAGCGGCCGCCTGGGCGGCCTGAGCGTGGACAACCCCTTCGCCGACGACTGGATCGCGGTGTTGCCCGGCATGACCGGCCAGCAGGTGGCCGCCAATATCGATACCAGCGTGCGCGCCGCCGGCGTGCCGCTGCGCCTGGACACCCGCGTGACGGCGGTGCGGCCCTGCAAGGGCGGCATCGAGGCGACCCTGGTCGACGCAAATGGGGACGTATCGCAGACGCGCGGCCGCACCCTGGTGATCGCCTCGGGCGTGCGCGCCAAGGGCTTCCCGGAACATCCGCCGGGCGCCAGCTGGCCCGGCGTGTTGATCGGGCCGGGTTCGCCCATCGTGGCGCAGGATTACTCCGGCCTGTCGGTGGCGGTGCTGGGCGGGGGCGACAACGCCTTCGAAAACTACGTCTACGTGCGCAACCGCGGCGCCCGCGCCGTGCACCTGTACGCCCGCAGCGTGCGGGCGCAGCAGCAATGGGTGCTGCGCGCCGGCAAGGAAGGCGTGCGCATCGGCCCGTACCAGGTGGATCCGGCCACCCGCAGCGTGGACGGCCAGCGCTACGACCTGATCCTGGTGTTCTACGGCTGGGAGCCGCAGGCCGCGTTCGCCGACAGCCTGCAACTGGCGCGCGACGAGCGCGGCTACATCCGCACCGATTTCGCCACCGCCGAGACCAGCGTGCCGGACATCTACGCCATCGGCGAGGTGGCCCATCGCATGCATCCCTGCGTGGTCACGTCGATGGCGGACGGCGTGGTGGCGGCCAAGGCGATCCAGCGGCGCTGGGAGCGGGCGGGGGAGTAGCTTCGCGTTCCCCCGGCCCTTGCTGGCCAGCCCTCGGTCCCCGGCGCGTTTCGTCCCCGGCACCGACCTGTCTTTTCTTCAGCGCGACAGCAGGAAGCCCAGCACCGCCTCGCGGAATTCATCGGGCCGCTCGATGTTGGACAGGTGCACGGCGTCCAGCAGCAGCCATTGCGCGCCCGGCACGGTCGCGGCGATCTGCTCGCCATGGCTGGCGGCGGTGACGGTGTCGTCGCGGCCCGCGATCACCAGCGTCGGTCGCGGGATCAGCGCAATGGCGCGGCGCAGGTCGGTGTCGCGCACGGCCGCGAACGCGCCCGCCAGGCCCTGCCGGTCGGTATTGAGCAGCATGTCGCGGAAGGTGTCGATCACCGGCCCGCCGGCGCGCAGCATCTCGGCCGGGAACCAGTTCGCCAGAAACGTCTCGGCGGTGTCCTTCATGTCCGGCGCCCGCAGCGTGGTGGCGATACGCTCGTCCCATTACGGCGCGGGGCCGAGATAGGGCGACGTGTTGGCCAGGATCAGGCGGTCGATGCGTTCTGGCGCATGCACGCCCAGCCATTGGCCCATGATGCCGCCCAGCGACAGGCCGAGGAAGTGGGCCCGCGCCACGCCCAGCGCGTCGAACAGTTCGAGCACGTCGCGGCCGAGTCGGTCCAGCGAGTAGGGGCCTGTCGGCACGCTGGAAGCACCGTGGCCGCGGGTGTCGAAGCGCAGTACACGGAAGTGGCGCGCGAGCGCCGGCGCCAGGTCGTCCCACATGTGCAGCGTGGTGCCGATGGAATTGGACAAGGCCAGCACCGGCAGACCGGCGTCGCCGTCCCAGCGGTAGGCGATGCGGGCGCCGTCGCCCGTGGTGATGAAGGGAATGTCGTCTTGCATGATGAGCGTCCTGTGTGAGGGAGAGGGCCCCGGGGCGGATGTCGCGCTCATCTGCCGGGCCGGCTACGTTGGAACAACGTGAACGGGATCGTAGTTGCGGCCAGGCGCCAAAGAAATTACAAAGTTCGCACAGACATTGTAGGAATTTCCGACATGAGCGAATTTACCTTGCACGACCTGCAGTGCTTTGACGCGGTGGTGCGCGAGGGCGGCTTCCAGGCGGCGGCGGAAACACTGCATCGCTCGCATCCCGCGGTCTTCGCGGCGGTCGCCAAGCTGGAGCGCCAGCTCGACCTGCAACTGCTCGACCGGGGCGGCTACAGGGTGAAGGCGACCCCGGCGGGCCAATCGTTTCATCGGCGCGCCCAGGCCTTGCTGCGCGAACTGGCCGGCCTGCGCGCGCATGCCGAGCAGTTGTCCATGGGCCAGGAAAGCGAACTGAACGTGGTGATCGGCGACTTCTGCCCGCGCCCGCTGCTGCTGGGCCTGTTGGGAAAGTTCTTTGCGCAGTGGCCGGCCACGCGACTGAACCTGCATTTCGAAGCCGTGACCGGGCCTTGGGAACGATTGCTGGAAGGCGATGCCGACCTGATTCTGCATCGTATGGAAGCGGGAGACGCGCGCGTCGAATGGCTCGACCTGGGCAGGGTGCCGTTCGTGCCCGTTGCCGCGCCCGGCTACCTGGCGCCGGCCAGGCGCGCCCTGCGGCCCGAGGACCTGCGCGACTACACCCAGTGCGTGATGCGCGACACCGCCCGCCATGCGCCGGCGCGCGACTTCTTCATGATCGAGGGGGCGCGCCAGTGCACGGTCGCGGACCAGGTGATGAAGAAAGAAATCATTCTGCAAGGACTGGCATGGGGGCACATGCCGCGCTTCCTGGTGGAAGACGAATTGAGAGACGGCCGCCTGCTGTCTCTGGCCAATCGCCATCTGCCCGGCAGCGTCGAGGCGCTGGCGGCCGGTCGGCGTGCCGACCGGCCGCAGGGGCCGGTCATGACGGGCTTATGGCAGGCGTTGCGTCGGCATGCGCCGGTGATACGTCAAACGGTCTCATCCGCGCGCAAGCGCAATCAGTGAGGTCGCTTGCCAGCGCGCGCCATCCGCGGCCGCAAAGCCGCGCCCGCTAAGGGAAAATACGCATGGCACGAGGCCGTGCGCTTCTTCAGAATGCCTTCCAGACGCAAGATCGTCTTCCAATTTTCGCCGACTGCCAGTGTTGCCAGTCAGGCGTAGGGCAAAAGGGCCCGAGCCGGAATTTCCGGCTCGGGCCTTTTCGTTTTCCGTTTGCACATCGTCTTCTTTCGAATGGCGCAATGACGCGTCGTGGGCGGAGCCTTGCCCGGAGAAACGTGCATGACGGTCGGACGGTTGTCGTCGTGATGTGGCTGCCTCTGGTGGCCGCCCAATCCCGGGCGGCCAGGCCGCAGGCTTGCCTTCGCAAACGCACAGGAGCGTATCGATGAGCGCATACAACCGCCGCCGCTTTTTGCAGCACAGTGGTTCCATGGTCCTGCTGGGCGCCACGTCGGGGATGGCCGCATTGCCCCGCGCCGCGTTCGCGCAGGACGCCACCGTGAAACTCGGCCTGCTGCATTCCCTGTCCGGCACCATCGCCATCGCCGAGGCGTCGCTGGTGGACGCCGAGAAACTGGCCATCGTGGAGATCAACGCCGCGGGCGGCGTGATGGGCCGCAAGATCGAGCCGGTGGTCGAGGACGGCGCCAGCGAGAACGCCGTGTTCGCCGAGAAGGCCCGTAAGCTGCTGGACCGCGACAAGGTCGCGGCCATCGTCGGCTGCTACACCTCGGCCTCGCGCAAGGCGCTGCTGCCGGTGCTGGCGCGCAGCAAGGGCCTGCTTTACTACCCGACCTACTACGAAGGGCAGGAGCAGGACGCGCGCGTGTTCTATCCGTCGCAGGAAGCCACGCAGTCGGTGATCGCGGCGGTCGAGTGGATGGCGCGCGAGAAGGGCAAGACCTTCTTCCTGGTGGGCTCGGACTACATCTATCCGCGCACCTGCAACAAGATCGCCAAGCCGGCCATCGCGCACATGGGCGCCAAGGTGGTGGGCGAGGAATACGCGCCGCTCGGCCACACCGAGTTCTCGTCCATCATCAACAAGATCAAGGCCGCCAAGCCGGAATGCATCTACAGCACGGTGGTGGGTGGCTCCAACGTGGCCTTCTACAAGCAGTTGCGCGCGGCCGGGCTGGACGGCACGCGGGTGGTGCTGCTGTCCACCGTGGTGTCCGAGAACGAGATCGAGGGCATCGGCAAGGACAACGCCGCCGGCTACTACGCCTGCATGGGCTATTTCCAGAGCCTGAAGAATCCGGCCAACGAGAAATTCGTCAAGGCCTTCAAGGCCAGGTACGGGCAGGACCGCGTCATCGGCGATCCGATGGAGGTGGCCTACAACAGCGTCTACCTGTGGAAGCTGGGCGTGGAGAAGGCCGGCTCGTTCGATCCCGACAAGGTCATCGCGGCCTCGGCCGGCCTGACGCTGGAGGCGCCCGAGGGCACGGTGCGGGTGCACGAGAAGAACCACCACGTGTGGAAGAAGGTGCGGGTCGGCCGCGCCCGGCCCGACGGCCAGTTCGACGTGGTGTGGGAATCGGCCGACCTGATCGAACCCAATCCCTTTCCCAAGCTGTAAACGGACCCGCCCGGCCCTGGCGGCGTCGTCGCCGGGGCTTGCCATGCGACATGGAACGCGATCATGAACATCGACATCGCCGCAATGCAGCTATTCAACGGCATCAGCCTGTTCAGCATCCTCCTGCTGATGGCCATAGGCCTGGCCGTGGTGTTCGGCCTGATGGGCGTCATCAACATGGCGCACGGCGAGCTGATGGCCATGGGCGCCTACACCACCTACCTGGTGTCGGTGGCGTTCCAGCACTGGGCGCCGGGGTGGATGGACGTGTACCTGTTCGTAGCGATTCCGTTGGCGTTCCTGGTGACCTCGGCGTTCGGCTACCTGCTGGAACGCGGCTTCATCCGCTGGTTCTACAACCGGCCGCTGGATACGTTGCTGGCGACCTGGGGCCTGAGCCTGATCCTGCAGCAGGCCTACCGCTCGATCTTCGGCGCGCAGGAGGTCAGCGTGCCGCTGGCGTCGTGGCTGAGCGGCGCCTGGGAGCCGACGCCCGACCTGCAGTTCCCGCTGAACCGCATCTTCATCCTGGGACTGACGCTGCTGGTGGCGCTGGGGGTCTATCTGCTGCTGTACCGCAGCGCCTGGGGGCTGCGGGTACGCGCGGTGACGCAGAACCGCGCCATGGCGGGGGCCGTCGGCATCAACACGCGGCGGGTCGACGCGCTGACGTTCGCGTTGGGCTCGGGCCTGGCGGGCATCGCCGGCTGCGTCTTCACCATGATCGGCTCGACCAATCCCGGCACCGGCCAGCTGTACATCGTCGACTCGTTCATCGTGGTGGTGTTCGGCGGCGTGCAGAGCCTGCTGGGCACGGCGTTCTCCGGCCTGGCGATCGCGCAGTCGCAGACCACGCTGGAATACCTGATGAGCGGCTCGATGGCCAAGGTCACCATCCTGGTGCTGGTGATCGCGGTGCTGTATTTCCGCCCCAACGGGCTGTTCGCCACCAAGACGCGAGGATGACGCGATGAAGGCATTGCACCGCAGGACCGAAGAGATCGCGCTGGCGCTGGTGGCGCTATTGATCCTGGCCGTGTTGCCGCTGGCGCTGGACCCGTTCCGGCTCAACCTGGTCGGTAAATACATGGCGTTCGCCTTCGTCGCCATCGGCATCGTGCTGACCTGGGGCTACAGCGGGGTGCTGAGCCTGGGGCAGGGCATCTTCTTCGGCCTGGGCGGCTACATGATGGCCATGTTCCTGAAGCTGGAGGCGTCCGCGCCCGACCTGCCCGATTTCATGGTGTGGAGCAGCGTCGACAGCCTGCCGGTCTGGTGGCTGCCGTTCCATTCGCTGGGCTGGACGCTGCTGCTGATCGTGGCCTTGCCGGGCCTTGCCGCCTACCTGTTCTCGCTGGCGATCTTCCGCAAGCGGGTCAGCGGCGTGTACTTCGCCATCGTGACCCTGGCGCTGGCGATGACGCTGACGGTGCTGATCATCGGCCAGCAGGGCGACACGGGCGGGGCCAACGGCATCACCGATTTCCGCACGCTGCTGGGCTGGGACATCGTCGGCGACGACGGCAAGCTGGCGCTGTACCTGATCGAGGCGGCCGCGCTGACGCTGGCCATGCTGGCGGCGCTGGCGATCGTGCGCAGTCGGCTCGGCAAGATTCTCATCGCCATCCGCGACCGCGAGGACCGCGTGCGCTTCTCGGGCTACGACACGGCGCACGTGAAAGCCTGCGTGTTCTGCGTGGCGGCGGTGCTGTCGTCCATCGGCGGCGCGTTCTTCACCTTGCAGGTGGGGCTGATCTCGCCGGGGGCCATCGGCGTGGTGGCGTCGATCGAGATGGTGATCTATGCCGCGGTCGGCGGCCGGCTGTCGATCCCGGGCGCGGTGGTCGGCGCGCTGCTGATCGGCTTTCTCAAATCCTATCTGTCCGAGACCTTTCCCGAGATCTGGCTGTACTTCCTGGGCGCCATCTTCATCGTGGTGGTGGTGGCGATGCCCAACGGCCTGGCCGGGGTGGTCAGCCAGTTGCAGGCGCGCCGCACCGCCGGAGGTGCGCGATGAGCACCGCCCTGGATATGACGGAGTCGCCCGCCATGGACATGCGCATCGACCGCCCCAGCGCCGGCGCCATCCTGAGCGTCGAGGACCTGACCGTGTCATTCGACGGCTTTCGCGCCGTCGACGGCCTGAGCCTGAGCGTGGCGCAGGACGAGCTGCGCGTCATCATCGGCCCCAATGGCGCGGGCAAGACCACCCTGCTGGACATCATCTGCGGCAAGACGCGGCCGTCCGCCGGCCGCGTCATGTTCGAAGGCCGCGACCTGGTGCGCATGGCCGAGTTCGACATCGTGCGCGCCGGCGTTGGCCGCAAGTTCCAGACGCCGTCGGTGTACGAGGACCTGACGGTGCTGGAGAACTTCGAGATTTCGCTGCCGAACGCGCATGGCGTTATCCGCTCGCTGCGTTTTCGGCGCAGCGGCGAGGTGCGCGCCCGCATCGAGGCGATGGCGGCACAGGTGTTCCTGGCCGACCGGCTGTTGGAAAAGGCCGGTCGCCTGAGCCACGGCCAGAAGCAGTGGCTGGAGATCGGCATGCTGCTGATGCAGGCGCCGCGCCTGCTGCTGCTGGACGAACCGGTGGCCGGCATGAGCCCGCGCGAGCGCGAACAGACCGCCGAGCTGCTGGCGCGCATCGCGCGCGGCAAGTCGGTGGTGGTGATCGAGCACGACATGGATTTCGTCAAGCGCATCGCCCACAAGGTCACCGTGCTGCACCAGGGCCGCCTGCTGAGCGAGGGCAGCGTGGCCGAGGTGCAGGCCGATCCGCGCGTGCTCGACGTGTACCTCGGCCATTGACAGGGAGAACTCCGTGTTCCGCATCGACAAACTGAATGTGAGCTATGGCGAGTCGCACGTCATCCATGACGTGAGCTTCGAGGTGGCGCCGGGCGAATCGGTGGCCATCATGGGCCGCAACGGCATGGGCAAGACCACCTTGCTCAAGGCGCTGATCGGCATGCTGCGCTCCGGTTCGGGCAGCATCCGGCTCGACGACGCCGAGTTGGCGGGGATGGAGAGCTACCAGCGGGTGCGCAACGGCCTGGCCTTCGTGCCGCAGGGGCGCATGATCTTCCCGTTCCTGACCGTCGAACAGAACATCATGGCCGGCGCCGAGCGCAGCGGGCTGAAGGCGGTGCCGGACTACCTGTACCGCTTCTTCCCGGTGCTGCAGGAGATGCGCCGGCGCAAGGGCGGCAACCTGTCGGGCGGGCAGCAGCAGCAGCTGGCGATCGCCCGCGCGCTGATCTCCAACCCGCGGGTGCTGATCCTGGACGAGCCCACCGAGGGCATCCAGCCTTCCATCATCAAGGACATCGCGCGGGCGCTGAACGCGCTGCGCGAGGAGCGCGGCTTCGCCATCGTCGTCTCCGAACAGATGCTGGGTTTCGCGCTGGACCTGGCCGATCGCTTCCTGGTGATCGACCGGGGCCGCATCGTGCACGAGGCCGGCCGGGCCGGCGTGGACCAGGACAAGATCAGGTCTTTCCTGACGGTATGACCGTCAACCAACGAGGAGCATTGTCATGAGACACGGAGATATCTCCAGCAGCAACGATTGCGTGGGCGTGGCCGTCGTGAACTACAAGATGCCGCGCCTGCACACCAAGGCCGAGGTGATGGACAACGCCCGCAAGATCGCCGACATGGTGGTGGGCATGAAGCGCGGCCTGCCCGGCATGGACCTGGTCATCTTCCCCGAGTACTCGACCCACGGCATCATGTACGACGCCAAGGAGATGTACGACACCGCCGCGGCCATTCCGGGCGAGGAGACCGCGGTGTTCGCCGAGGCCTGCCGCCGCGCCAACGTCTGGGGCGTGTTCTCGCTGACCGGCGAGCGCCACGAGGAACATCCCAACAAGGCGCCCTACAACACGCTGATCCTGATGAACAACCAGGGCGAGATCGTGCAGAAGTACCGCAAGATCATGCCGTGGGTGCCGATCGAGGGCTGGTATCCGGGCGATTGCACCTACGTGTCCGAAGGCCCCAAGGGCCTGAAGATCAGCCTCATCATCTGCGACGACGGCAACTATCCGGAGATCTGGCGCGACTGCGCCATGCGCGGGGCCGAACTGATCGTGCGCTGCCAGGGCTACATGTATCCGGCCAAGGACCAGCAGGTGATGGTGTCCAAGGCCATGGCGTGGATGAACAACGTCTACGTGGCGGTGGCCAACGCGGCGGGGTTCGACGGCGTCTATTCCTATTTCGGCCACTCCGCCATCATCGGCTTCGACGGCCGCACGCTGGGCGAATGCGGCGAAGAGGAAATGGGCATCCAGTACGCCGAGCTGTCGACCAGCCTGATCCGCGACGCGCGCAAGAACATGCAGTCGCAGAACCACCTGTTCAAGCTGGTGCACCGCGGCTACACCGGCAAGATCAACTCCGGCGAGGAAGCCACCGGCGTCGCCGCCTGCCCCTACAACTTCTACGCCAACTGGATCAACGACCCGGAGGGCACGCGCAAGCAGGTCGAGTCGTTCACGCGCTCGACCGTGGGCACGCCGGAATGCCCGATGGACGGCATTCCCAACGAGGCGCCGCAGCACCGCTAGTTCCCTTTCGTTCTCCAGGTCCGGCCGCGCGCCGGCCGGACCGCTGCACAGGATCCGCACCGTGGCCGCTCCGCTCGACTCCTACCGGATTGCGCAAGAACCGTACTACCGCCCCAGCGGCCGCGAGGCCGAGCTGTACGCGCATGCCTATGCGCACCGGCTGCCGCTGATCCTGAAAGGCCCCACCGGCTGCGGCAAGACGCGCTTCGTGGAATACATGGCCTGGAAGCTCGGCCGGCCGCTGGTGACGCTGGCCTGCAATGAGGACATGACCGCCTCCGACCTGGTCGGCCGCTACCTGCTGGACGCCGACGGCACCGCCTGGCACGACGGCCCGCTGACGCTGGCGGTGCGCCACGGCGGCATCTGCTACCTGGATGAAGTGGTCGAGGCGCGTCAGGACACCACGGTGGTGATCCACCCGCTGACCGACGCGCGCCGCATCCTGCCGCTGGACAAGAAGGGCGAGGTGGTCCACGCGCATCCCGATTTCCAGCTGGTGGTGTCGTACAACCCCGGCTACCAGAGCAGCGCCAAGGATCTCAAGCCGTCCACGCGCCAGCGCTTCGTCGCGCTGGACTTCGACTATCCCGATGCCGAGCACGAAGCCGCCATCGTGGCGCACGAGGCCGGCATCGACGCCGGCCTGGCGCGCCAGCTGGTGCGCATCGCCCACGGCTCGCGTGAACTCAAGCACCATGGCCTGGACGAAGGCGTGTCGACCCGCATGCTGATTTATGCCGGTGTGCTGATCCGCGATGGCGTCAGTCCGGCCGAGAGCTGCGACATGACCATGACGCGCGCCCTGACCGATGATCCCGACATGGCGGCGGCGTTGCGGGCGCTGATCGACGCCAACCTGGAATGACGATGCGCGGCCTGCATTCGCCGGGGGAAGGAGAGGGCGCGGCGGTCGCCCGCGTGCGTTCGGCGGCGCCGGATCCCGCCCAACCCGCATTGTCGTGGCTGCTCAGCAGCCTGGCCGGTCATGCCATGACGGTCGAGCTGATGGACCCGGAGGCCGCCGGCACGCCGCCGCGGCCCGTGCTGACGGCCACGCATCTATTGCTGCCGGCGGCGCGCGCCGGGCAGAAGGCGGACGGCGCGGCATCCGCCGCCGCCAGGGCGAACGCCGATGCCGCGGGCACGCTGCGCCGCGCCGCCGTGGCGCACGCGGCCGCGCACCTGCTGTATTCGCCCGCCTCCCAGCCGGTCGCCAGTCTCAAGCCGATGGGCCTGGCGGTGGTGTCCGCCATCGAGGACACCCGCGTTGAACGCGTGCTGGCGGCGCTGTATCCCGGCGTGCGGCGCTGGTTCCGCCCGTTCATCCCGCCGCCGCCCGATCCGACCGACCTGGGCTTCACCGCGCTGGCGCGGCGCATGTGCCGCCTGCTGATGGACCCCGCGCTGCGCGATGACAACCATTGGGTCAACAAGGCGCGCGACCTGTTCGAGGCGCAGGCCGCCGCCGACCTGGCGGATGTCGCCGCGTTCCGCCGGTTGGCCTCGCTGCTGGCCAACGACCTGGGGCAGATGCGGGTGCGCTTCAATCCGCTGCAGTACGTGGTGCCGGTGGCCTACCGCGACGACAACAGCTACCTGTGGGACTACGGCGAGGCGGTCGAGCCGCCGCCCGAGCTGGCCCTGGGCAGCCAGGGCGCGGCGCCACAATCGCGCGAGGCGGCGCCCGACGATGCCCAGGCGGCGTCGGACGAGGACGCCGAACTGGGCCGCTACGACTATCCCGAATGGGACTACCGGCTGACGCGCAGCCGACCGGACTGGTGCACCGTGATCGAACGCCTGCCCGGCTGGCGCGCCGACGCGCCGTTGCTGGCGGGGTTGCGCCAGCCGCGGCTGGTGCTGCCGCGTTCGCGGCGCCTTGACCGCGCGCGGCGCCTGCGGCGCCAATGGGAAGGCGATGACATCGACCTGAACGCGGCCATCGAAGTCATGATCGACCGCCGTCTCGACCTGGCGCCGGATGCGCGCTTTTTTCAGCGGCCGGGCAGCCAGCCCGGCGTCTGTAGCACGCTGGTGCTGCTGGACCTGTCAGCCTCGGCCAACGACCCCGCGCCACGGGACGGCGCCACCGTGCTCGACCTGGAAAAACGCGCCGCCGCGCTGCTGGTGGGCGCGGTGGCCGGAAACGGCGACCGCATCGCGGTGCACGGCTTCTGCTCCGACACGCGGGCGGCGGTGCACTACTACCGCCTGTTGGACGCCGGCGTCGCGCCGACCGCAGCGGCGCTGGGCCGCATCGCGGCGGCCCGGGCCCGCTATTCCACCCGCCTGGGCGCGGCGCTGCGCCATGCGGGCGAGCTGGCGCTGCGCGCGCCCGGCGAACGCCGCGCCCTGATCGTCGTCACCGACGGCGCGCCGTCGGATATCGACGTGCACGATCCGCGCTATCTGGTGGAAGACGCCCGCGAAGCGGTGCTGGCGCTGCGCCGCCGCGGCCTGCGGGTGCAATGCGTGGCGCTGGACGCGAAAGCCGAACCCCAGCTGCGGGCGATGTTCGGATTCCATGGCTACCGCATCGTGCTGAACGCGGCCGCGCTGCCAGCGGCGCTGGCCCATGGCTACGGCCGCGCCACGCTCGGCTGACCCCCAGGAATCCACGTGTTGACGCCGCGCGCGCCTATGCTGAAACTGATCACCTCGACCGATTGACCTCTGTGCGGCGGTTCCTCCGATCATGGCAAACAAAGATCCTATCCGCGTGGGCGTGTTGTTCTCTGAAACGGGGGCCACATCGACCATAGGCCGTTCCCAGTTGCAAGGCACGCTCCTGGCGATCGACGAGATCAACGAGGCCGGCGGCGTCGACGGGCGCGAGATCGTGCCGGTGCGCTACGACCCGCGCTCCGACCCGGCCACCTACAGCGTGCTGGCCGAACGGCTGATTACCCAGGACCGCGTCAACGTCATCTTCGGCTGCTACATGTCCAGCAGCCGCAAGGCGGTGCTGCCGGTGGTCGAGAAATGGAACCGGCTGCTGTTCTACCCGACGCTGTACGAAGGCTTCGAGTTCTCCAACAACATCATCTATACCGGCGCCGCGCCCAACCAGAACAGCGTGCAGCTGGCGGAATTCATGACCGCCAACTTCGGCGCCCGCGTCTACCTGATCGGCTCGGACTACATCTATCCCTACGAATCCAACCGCATCATGCGCGAGCTGGTGCTGCAACGCCAGGACAGCGCCAAGCTGGGCGAGCGCTACGTGCCGCTGAACGCGACCGAGCGCGACTACCGCGAAATCCTCGACGACATCCGCAACAAGCGGCCGGACTTCATTTTTTCCACCGTGGTGGGCAATTCCACCGCCTGTCTGTATCGCGCCTACGCCGACGCCGGCTTCGATCCCAAGACCATGCCGATCGCCAGCCTGACCACCTCCGAGGCCGAGATTTCGCAGATGGAGCCCGAGGTGGCGGCGGGGCATTTCACGTCGGCGCCGTATTTCCAATCGATCGATTCCGAGGTCAACCACCGCTGCCTGGAACGGCTGCGGCGGCGTTTCGGCCAGGGCTGCGTGCCCAACCTGTGCTGGGAAGCCGCCTACTTCCAGATGCACATCTTCGCCAACGCCTACCGCGACACCGGCACCGACGAAATCGCGCAGATCCTGCCGCGCGTGCTGCAAAGCGAATTCCAGGCGCCGCAGGGCCGCGTGCGCATCGATCCCACCAACCACCACACCTGCCTTTATCCGCGGGTGGGGCGGGTCAACGGCAAGGGGCAGTTCACCATCGTGCGCGAAGCCACGCGGCCGGTGCACCCCGATCCGTACCTGGTCACCCATTCGCTGGGCGACTGGACGGCGACCCTGAGCTCGCTGGAGATCTGACGGTGGAGCCGGCAAGCCGCCTGCGCGTGATGCGCGCGACGCCCTCGTTGCTGAAGGACCTGCGCACCCTGCGCATCGCCGTCTACCATCCGGACGACGCCGATGGCAGGCAGCTGACGCAGCAACTGCAACGCATCGGTTGCCAGGTGCAGACCTTCTGGCCGCCGGCGCCGACGCTGCCCGAAGGGCTGGACGTGGTGTTCCTGGCGGTGCGGCCGGACGTCATCGACCTGGGTTTCGAATGGGCCAAGAGCGACGAGGCGCCGATGGTCATCGCCATCGTCACCTACGAGAACCCGACCATCGTCGAAGCGGTGCTGCGCATCGGCGCCAAGGCGGTGCTGCCGTCGCCGGTGCGATCGTTCGGCCTGTTGTCGACGCTGGTGGTGGCGCGGCAGGTCTACGACGACATCAAGTCGCACGCGCGCCGCCTGCGCAAGCTCGAAGGCAAGCTGCTGGGCGCGCGCCGCATCGCCGAAGCCAAGGGCATCCTGATGCGCACGCGCAACGTGACCGAGGGCCAGGCCTATGACCTGATCCGCGAACAGGCCATGAACAAACGCGTCACCACCGAGGAAATCGCCGGCGCCATCGTCAACGCCAACGAGATCCTCTCGCTCGGGAAATAGCGTTCAGTACTTGCCGGTCAGCAGTTCGCCGGCGTCGGGCACGCGCGTCTCCAGGTCCAGCACCTTGAGCATGCGGTAGACCGTGGCCGCGGCGGCCGTCACCACCGGCAGGCCCAGGCGGTCCTGCACCGGCTGGATCGACGCCAGCGACGGCATCTGCACGCAGGCCGACAGCACCACGGCGTCGACGCCGCGCGTATCCAGGCGCTCGACATGGCTGGCGGGCGCCATCGGATCCTGCGCGCCCACCTTCAGGTTGTCGGCGATCTCCAGCGACAGGCTGTCGTGCACTTCGATGCCTTCGTGCTCGATGTAGTCCACCACCAGCTTGGTCAGCGGCTTCATGTAGGGGGTCAGGATGGCGACCTTGCGCGCGCCGATGGCATGCAGGCCTTCGACCAGCGCGCCGGCGCTGGAAACGATGGGCGCGGGCGCGCCGTTGTCCACGGTGGCCTGATGCAGCCGTTCCTGCGAGGCGCGGTGGTAGCCCAGGCCCTGCGCCATGATGGCCACCAGGCAGGCATAACCCAGCACGTCGACGCGGGCGTCCGACAGTTCCTGCGCGCAGCGGTCGGATTCGCGGTCCATCGAGGCGAGCTCGGCCGCCGTCACCTGCTTCATGCGCATGCGGCTGGAGTGGAAGGTGAAGCGTTCGGGCGCGATGGTCTCGCGCCGGCGCAGCATGGCGGGGATCTCCGTTTCCATGGTGGTGTTGGAACTGGGAACGATCTGGCCGATGCGCAGGACGCGGGGCGACTGGGTCATGGCGGGTCTCCGGTAGGCGTTGTCTGCGCCCGATTGGCGCGCAAACAATTCTGCTCGCCGCGAACGATAGTTTCCAATATAGTTTTTGTCTGGTTTCATATATTTTACAAATCATTGGCCGCCATGGAAATCCGCCAACTCCGTTATTTCGCCGTGCTGGCCGAAGAACTCAACTTCACCCGCGCTGCCGCCCGGCTGCATATCTCGCAGCCGCCGCTGAGCCTGCAGATCGCCCAGCTCGAGCGCGAGCTGGAGGTCAAGCTGTTCGACCGCACCAACCGCCGGGTGGCCTTGACCGAGGCCGGCGCGGCGTTCCTGAATGACGTGCGCGCCACGCTCGCGGGCCTGAAGGACGCCACGGTGCGGGTGCGCGCGGTGGACCAGGGCAGGGCGGGGCGGGTCGAGATCGGCCTGTCCGGTTCGCATTTCATGGGGCCGGTGCCGGCGCTGATCGCGCGCCATGCCGCTAGCCATCCACAGGTCTCGGTGCTGCTCAACGAGATGAACCCGGCGGCGCAGCTGGAGGCGCTGCGCGGCCACCGCATCGACGTCAGCATCTCGCGCACCGCGGTCGACGATGACGAACTGCAATCGTTGGCGCTGTGGTCCGATCCGGTGGTGGCGGCGCTGCCCGCCGGCCATCGCCTGGCGGGGCGCAAGCGCCTGGCCCTGGCCGACCTGGCGCGCGACGCATTCGTGATGCTGCGCACGGACACCTCGGCGTTCGCCCGCGAGCTGGCCGACACCTGCGCCCGCGCCGGCCTGGCGCAGTCGGTGGCGCAGCGCGTGGCCGAAGTGCCGGCGCAACTGGCGCTGGTGGCGGCAGGGCTGGGCGTGGCGCTGGTGCCGCAGTCGACCTGCGGTCACTTCGGCGCGCGCATCGCGGTGTGCGCGCTGCCGGCCGCGGTGGGCAGCGGCACGGTCTACGCGGTCACGCGGCGCGACGACGGCAACCGCGCGCTGCGGGCGTTCCTGCGCACGGCGGCGCAGATGGCGGCCCGCTGACACGGCGGGCGCGGCGCGCTCTTTTGCGCAGGCGAAGCCGCTCCTCCAGATTCCGGAATAGGCATTTCGCGGCGTCGCGGCCACACTCTTTCGCACAAGACGATCCGCACCAGGATCTCGCAGGGAGACAAGCATGCCGCACCCGCAACGCTGGCTGGCCGCCGGCGCGCTGTTGTTCGCCATGGCGGGGCCCGCCGTGGCGGCGTGGCCCGAACGGCCTCTCACCCTCATCGTGCCGGCCTCTCCCGGCGGCACCACCGACATCGCGGCGCGCCTGATCGCCGACAAGCTGGCCGCGAAGCTGGGCCAGCAGGTCATCGTCGAGAACCGCGCCGGCGCCGCCGGCATCATCGGCGCGCAGACCCTGGCGCGCGCCAGGCCCGACGGCTACACGCTCCTGATGGGCAACATCGGTCCCAATGCCATCAACTACGCGCTCTACAAGACCTTGCCCTACAAGCCGGCCGACTTCGCGCCGGTGACGCGGGTGATTTCCGTGCCCAACGTGCTGGTGGTCAACGAAGCCTCGCCCGCGCGCAGCGTGGCCGACCTGCTGGCGCTGGCGAAGAAGGATCCGGGCCAGGTGTCGTTCGGCAGCTCGGGCAGCGGCCAGTCGCCGCACCTGTCGGCGGAACTGTTCAAGCAGCGCGCCGGCATCGGCGGCACTCACGTGCCCTACAAGGGCGCGGGCCCCGCGGTGGCCGCGCTGCTTGGGCAGCAGTTCACTTTCATGATCGACAACCTGCCCAGCTCCATGCCCTACATCCAGTCGGGCAAGCTGCGCGCATTGGCCGTCACCAGCGACCGGCGCCTGGCGGAATTGCCCGACGTGCCCACCATGGCCGAAGCTGGCGTGCCCGACATGGTGGTCACCGCCTGGTTCGGCCTGGTGGCGCCGGCCGGCACGCCCGCCGCCGTCATCGACGCGCTTTATGCCGCCACCCGCGACGTGGTGCGCAGCCCCGACGTCGCCGAGCGTTTTCGCGCCATGGGCGGGCAGGCCGGCGGCGACACGCCGGCCGAGTTCGCCACCTTCATCGACCAGGAACGCGTCCGCTGGAAGCGGATCGTGGACGCCGCCGGCATCGTCCAGGAGCAATAAGTGATCGACAAGATTCAGGCCTGCATGATGGACGCCGTGGCCATCATTCCCGATGGCGCCAGCGTGCTGGTGGGCGGCTTCGGCGAAGCCGGCGTGCCATACGAGCTGCTGCACTGCCTGGCGGAACTGAGCCGGCGCGACCTGACCATTATTGCCAACAACGCCGGCACCTTTGACCGCGGCATCGCCGCGCTGCTCGATCGCCGCCAGGTGCGCAAGATCATCTGCTCGCATCCGCGCCCGCCCAATTCCGAGGCCTTCGCCCGCGCCTTCCGCGCCGGCGAGGTGGAACTGGAATGCGTGCCGCAAGGCACCCTGGCCGAACGCCTGCGCGCGGCCGGCGCGGGCCTGGGGCCGTTCTACACGCCCACCGGCTACGGCACCGAGCTGGCGCAAGGACGCCGCCAGGAAGTGATCGACGGCGTCGGCTACGTGCTGGAACAGCCGCTGCGCGGCGACTACGCGCTGATCCGCGCGCACCAGGGCGACCGCTGGGGCAACCTGATGTACCGCCACGCCGCGCGCAATTTCAACCCCGTGATGTGCATGGCCGCCGGCCACGCCATCGCCCAGGTCGACGAGGTCGTGCCGCTGGGCGCCTTCGCGCCCGAGCACATCATGACGCCCGGCCTGTTCGTGAAAACCGTGGTGCGGGTGGAGACCTGAAATGCCGACGATCACGCCCATGACCCGCCAGCAGGTCGCGCAATTGCTGGCCGGCGACATCCCGGATGGCTCGGTGGTCAACCTCGGCATCGGCATGCCGACCCTGGTCGGCGACTACCTGCCGCCCGACAAGGACATCCTCTTGCACAGCGAGAACGGCATCACCGGCATGGGGCCCGCCGCGGCCGGCGACGCCGTCGATCCGGACCTCATCAACGCCAGCCGCCAGCCCATCACGCTGCTGCCCGGCGCCTCCATCACCGAACACACCGTGTCGTTCGCCATGATGCGCGGCGGCCACCTGGACTACGCCGTGCTCGGCGCCTTCCAGGTGTCGGAACGCGGCGACCTGGCCAACTGGAAGACTGATGACGCCGACGCCATCCCCGCCGTGGGCGGCGCCATGGACCTGGCCGTCGGCGCGCGCCAGGTGCTGGCCATGATGGAACACCGCGGCCGCGACGGCGCGCCCAAGATCCTGCGCCAATGCCGCTACCCGCTTACCGGCGCCGGCGTGGTCACGCGCATCTACACCGACCTGGCCGTGATCGACGTCACGTCCGCGGGCCTGCGCGTGCACGCCATGCTGCAAGGCGTCAGCGCCGAGGCGCTGCAGGCCGCCACCGAAGCGCCCCTGCGGTTTACCGACACGCCATCGGTCATCGCGCTCGATGCCGCCGGCGCGCCGCGCTACGTCAGGGGCTGAGGCAACCCGCCCTGTCCGAGCCATCCCGGAGTCCGCCATGCACCGTCCCGTCCTAGCCGTCCTGGCAACCGCCAGCCTGTTGTTTGCCGCGGCGACCACCGTCCGCGCACAGCCCGCGGCGGCGGCACCCGCCGGCGCCTATCCCGACAAGCCGATTACGCTGCTGATCCCGTACCCGCCCGGCGGCAGCGCCGACATGCTGGCCCGCCCGCTGGGCGCGGCCTTGCAAAAGAAGTGGAACCAGCCCGTGGTGCTGGAGTACAAGCCGGGCGCCGGCGGCGCCATCGCCTCGGCCCAGTTGGCCCGCGCCAGGCCCGACGGCTACACCCTGCTGATGGTCCTGGCCGCCCACACCATCAACCCCAGCCTCTATCCCTCGCTGCCCTACGACACCCGGCGCGACTTCGCCCCGGTCTCGCTGGTCGCGACCCTGCCCATGCTGGTCTCGGCGCCGCTGTCCACGCCGGCGAACAACATCCCCGAACTCATCGCCTACGCCAGGCAGCACCCCGGCAAGCTCAGCTTCGCCTCCGCCGGCAACGGCAACACCAGCCACCTGGCCGCCGAGATCTTCAAGCATCGCACCGGCGCCGACATGCTGCACGTCCCCTACAAAGGCAGTGGCCCCGCCGTCGTCGCCCTGTTGGGCGGCGAGGTCTCGCTGATGTTCGACAGCATCTCCACCTCGCTCCCCCAAGTGCAGTCCGGCAAGCTCAAGGCCCTGGCCGTCACCGGCGAACACCGCTCCCCCTTGCTGCCCAACGTCCCCACCGTCGCCGAAGCCGTCCCCGGCTTCGTCATCAACGGCTGGTACGGCATCCTGGCCCCCGCCAACACGCCACCCGCCATCCTCGACACCCTCAGCAGCGCCATCGCCGCCGCCATCAACACCCCCGACCTGAAGGCCCAGCTGAACAGCTACGGCTACGAAACCGTAGGCTCCACTCCCGCCGCCTTCGTCGACCACATCAACAAGGAACTCGACACCTGGAAACAAGCCGTCGAAGTCTCCGGCGCGAAGTTGAACTGACGCATCCGCGAGAGCGTCATCCCAAATCGCAAGACACAACGTAAGCCGCAAAAGGCCGCCCGCGCGGCCGCTTGCGGCGGGCCCCGCAAGATCCTCCCCACCCCACACCTAGACGGCAAAAACGCCAAGCAAACAGCCCGCCCCAGCAACGGCCGTTAAGTCTCAACGCGAGCGTGTGGCGGGGCAGGCGGGGGAGGGCGGGGCGTGTAGATGCGCCCAAGGGAAACCGAAGGGAGCCGAAGGCGTACAAGGTTGACGCAGGGGCAGTCCGGAGCGAACGCTCCGGACCGCAATCGTAGCCCCGTCCTCCCCCGCCTGCCCCGCCACACGCGCCTGAAGAACCCCACCGCCCCAATGCAAAACGGGCCTTCCAATAAAGAAGGCCCTAAAAAAAATACTCACCCAACCGACAACACACAATCCAGCGCCTCAGGCCCACTCAACCGAACCTGAAACACCCGCAACTCATCCCGCCTGAACACGTGCACGTCCACGCGATCCCCCACCCGGTACTGTCCCAGCAGCACCTCCACACCGGAGGCCCCCTCGACCTTCAAGCCATCGATCGCCACCAGCACATCCCCGGCAGACAATCCGCCCCTATGTCCCGCGCCGCCCTCCAGCACCGTTGCCAGCACCAGTGAATCCCCCTGCTTGCGCGTGCGCACATCCAGCGAAGGAATATTGACCGAGGCTTTCCATTGCAGCTTGACGCCTTGAGCGGCCAGCAGCTCCGCCAGCGGCACATCCGCCGTCCCGTAGGCATGTCGCGCAATGAAGCGCCGCGCATCCACCCCGGTCGCCTCCTTGATCAGCGCCGGCAAGCCATCCTCCGCCAACCCCTGCGCCTTGCCGCGATAGAAATCGCGCCCATACCGTTGCCACAACAGCCGCATCACATCGTCCAGCGAATGCGCGCCCGCCGACTCCTGGCGGATCAGCAGGTCCAGCCCCAGCGCCACCAGCGCGCCCTTGGTGTAATAGCTGACCAGCGCATTGGGCGAATTCTCGTCCTGCTTGTAATAGCGCGTCCACGCGTCGAACGAACTTTCCGCCACCGACTGCTTGTGCCGCCCCGGCGTGCGCGCCACGCTGGTGATGGTCTTGGCCAGCAGGCGCAGGTAATCGTTCTGCGTGATCACGTTGGAACGCAGCAGCAGCAGATCGTCGTAGTAGGACGTGAAGCCTTCGAACACCCACAACAGCCGCGTCAGGTCCGGCTGCGCCAGGTCGTACGGCACGAACGCCTGCGGCTTGATGCGCTTGACGTTCCAGGTGTGGAAATACTCGTGGCTGACCAGCCCCAGGAAGCCGCGATAGCCTTCGCCCTGGCCCTGCTGGCCCAGCACCGGCAGGTCCTTGCGCGCCGTCATCAGCGCCGTGCTGGCGCGGTGCTCCAGGCCGCCGTAGCCGTCGCCCGTCACCATGGTCATGAAGACATAGCGATCGCTGCTGTCCAGGAATGGCGCGCGCTTGCCGCGCGGTTCGAAGAAGGCGATCTGCGTTTCGCAGATCCTGCGCACGTCGTCGGTGATGCGGGCCAGGTCCAGGTTGGGCGCCACGCCCGTGAACACCAGTTCGTGCTCGGCGCCATGCGCCGTGAAGCTCGCCACCTGCGGCGTGCCCATTTCAACGGGATGATCGATCAGCGCGTCGTAGTCCGGCGCCAGGTACAGGCCGAAGCCATGGCGGCGCGCCGCGCCCTTGTGGCCGCGGGCCTCGGGCAGGCTGGTGTAGACCTTCCAGCCGTCGATGCCGCGCGGCGGCGCCAGGTCCACCAGGCAGGGCAGGTGGTCCTGCCCATGCACCCGCAGGAACACGCTGGTGCCGTTGAAGAAGCCGTGCGTTTCGTCCAGGTGCGCGCCGCGCACCGACAGGTCCCAGGCATACACCGTGTACTCCACCCGCAACGGACCGTCGCAAGGCGCGGCCTGCCAGGTGTGATTGTCTATTTTGTCGACAGGCACGCGGCGGCTGCCCGCATGGGCCGTCAGCGACTCGATCTGGCGCGAAAAATCGCGGATCAGGTAGCTGCCCGGAATCCAGGCCGGCAGCGACAGGCGCTGGCCATCCGGCGAGGGCGCCTGGACGGTTAGGGTTATCCGGTAGCGGTGCCCCGCGGGGTCGTGGGGCGCGAGGCGGTAAAGTATGGGGAAAGCATCGGTTTTTTCCATGCGTATATCTTATTTCATCCCATCCTCTGGAGACAGGTAATGAGCGAGTCGTTTGTGCTGGTCGAAACCCGCGGCCGCGTCGGTCTGCTGACGCTGAACCGCCCCAAGGCGCTCAACGCGCTCAACGATCAACTGATGAACGAACTCGGGGCGGCGCTGCTGGCTTTCGAGGCGGACGCGGACATCGGCGCCGTGGTCATCACCGGCAGTGAAAAGGCCTTTGCCGCGGGCGCCGACATCGGCGCCATGAAAGACTGGTCGTACATGGACGTGTACGGCAGCGAATACATCACCCGCAACTGGGAAACCCTCAAGCGCATCCGCAAGCCCGTGATCGCCGCGGTCGCCGGCTACGCCCTGGGCGGCGGCTGCGAACTGGCCATGATGTGCGACATCATCATCGCCGCCGACACCGCCAAGTTCGGCCAGCCGGAAATCAAGCTGGGCGTCATCCCCGGCGCCGGCGGCACGCAGCGCCTGCCGCGCGCGGTGGGCAAGGCCAAGGCCATGGACCTGGCCCTGACCGCCCGCATGATGGGCGCCGAGGAAGCCGAGCGCGCCGGCCTGGTGTCGCGCGTCGTTGCGGCCGACAAGTTGATGGAAGAAGCCATGGACGCGGCCACCGTGATCGCGTCGATGTCGCTGCCGTCGGTCATGATGGCCAAGGAATGCGTCAACCGCGCCTTCGAGGGTTCGCTCAACGAAGGCCTGCTGTTCGAGCGCCGCGTGTTCCATTCCCTGTTCGCCACCGAGGACCAGAAGGAGGGCATGGCCGCCTTCACCGAGAAGCGCAAACCCGACTTCAAACACCGTTAATTCTTGTTACGCCCGTTCCGGCCCCCCCCCGGGCCGGGCATGCCAGGACCAGGGCATCCGCGTTCGACGCCCTGTTTCCGACACGCGCCCACCCCGGGCGCGTTTTTCATGGCTGCGCGATTCCGCGCGGGCGTTGCGCCTTGAAACTTTTGGACAGCACCTTGTTGCAGGGATCGGCCCTATCCTGAAAAGGCGTCACTCTGAAAACGAGGTGCCGCGCCAGAGAGGCTTGCCCGAACTGGTAAGCCTCATGCGCGGCGGCTCGTCTGCAAACAATAGCAACAAGGAGCCTTGCATGCGTACTTCCCCCTTCAATCGCCGGTGGTCCGCCGCCGCGCTCGCGGGCGCGGTGAGCGTCTGCTTCGTGACCGCTACGCAAGCCCAATCGCCGCGGTCGACGCTGCGGCTGGTGTCCGAAACGCCGTATCCCGCCGCCGCCGCGCCCGCGCCGCAGATGAGCGCGCAGGAATTGCGCGACACCGCGATCGATGCGTACGTCTACGCCTATCCCATGGTGCTGATGGAACTGGCGCGCCGCAAGGCCACCGCCGTGCAGTCGCCGCTGGATGGCAAGGCGCCGATGAACCAGTTCGGGCACAAGGCCGCGTTCCCCGACCCGCGCGCCGCCGATACGCCGTGGCCCAGCGCCGACGCGCTGTATTCCAGCCTGTGGTTCGACGTGTCGCGCGCGCCGCTGATCGTGCGCTTGCCGGATACCGGCAAGCGCTACACGGTGCTGTCGGCGCTGGACATGTGGAGCGACGTGTTCGCCTCGCGTGGCACGCGCACCAACGGCCCCGGCGCCCAGTCGTTCGCCATCGTCGGCCCGAACTGGCAGGGCGCGCTGCCGCCGGGCATGGACGTGATCCACAGCCCGACCTCGACCGGCTGGCTGATCGGCTGGACCCAGACCAGCGGTCCGCAGGACTACGCCGGGGTCAACCAGATCCAGGCCAACATGACGGCCAGTTCGATGGTGGCGGCGGCGGCGGCGCCCGGCCGTCATCGTGGCGCCGGCAGCGCCTCGCCTTATCCGCAGACCGGCCCGGGCGTCGGCTCGGCCCCGATCGGCAGCGACGTGCCCATGCCGATGCCGGTGAACCTGCCAGAAGGTACGCCGGCCGAGCAGGCCGCCAGCATGGACGCCGCGTCGTTCTTCACCTTGTTCTTCGACGTGCTGCGCAACAACCCGCCGCATGCCAATGACACGCCCATGCTCGATCGCATGCGCCGCATCGGCCTGGATGGCCGCCAGCCGTTTTCGTATGGGCGCCTGAGCCCCACCGTGCAGCAGGCCCTGGCCGACGCGCAGCCGCTGGCCGGCCGCCGCATCGCCGACGGCGTGTCGCGCCTGGCCACGCCGATCAATGGCTGGAACACCGTGCTCACCGGCATCGGCACCTACGGCACCGACTACACGCGCCGCGCCGCCATCGCCTACGCCGGCCTGGGCGCGCCGACGCCGGAAGACGTGCTCTATCCGGTCACGGTGGCCGACAACAAGGGCCGCGCGCTCAACTCGAACGAAGACTACGTGCTGCACTTCGAGAAGGGCCAGCTGCCGCCGGCCAATGCCTTCTGGTCGCTGCATGTCTATAACGACAAGCACGGCTTCCCGGACAACCCCGCCAATCGCTACGCGCTGCGCAGTACCGACGACCTGAAGTACAACGCCGACGGTTCGCTCGACATCTACATCCAGCGCCGCGATCCGGGCGAGCGCAAGCGTTCCAACTGGCTGGCCACGCCGGCCGCCGATGGCCCGTTCCTGCTCAGCATGCGCCTGTACTGGCCGCAGGACGTGGCGCTGGACGGGCTGTGGGCGCCGCCGCCGGTCAAGGAAGACTGACGCGCTGCGCGCGGCCGGGCGGCGTGTGGGCGCCACTGGCCGGGCAGCTCCGCGCGGCTCCTGCGGGAGCCGCTTTTTCTTGTCCCGAGCGCCCGCGCTTTGGCGCGTTGGCCGGCGTCATTCACGTCCCCAATTTCCGTCGCGACGCGCGGTCCGGCCGGGCCTGTTGTCGCCTTACAAACCCCCTAAAGTTCATTTGCTCGGGTAAAAAAAAACACGCTATACTCTGCGGGTTTGACGCTTGCGGGATAAGAACACAGGGCGATGATTTCGCCGGTTCTGACAGGGGCAAAGGTCGTATGAACGGCTGTAGGACGGCTAGTGTGCGCGGCTGGTAATGCGCGGCTGGTAATGCATGCGTGGCTAGCGGCAATGCGTGGTTAGTGATCGCGGCTACTGATACGGCTTTTAGTACGACGGCTTTAGGCGGGGAAGTTTGATGCAGCAGAACACAGTGCGGCACGAACCTGCGCGCGGTTGGGGTGGAAAGGCCCGGGACGAGTCCTGTGGAATGAACCAGTCCGTTGCGCAACGGGGCGAGGCACGCCAGGTTCTGGCGGGTCAGGATCCGGTGGACCGGGTGCTGGTTCTCAGTGACGCGGATCGCGCGGCGCTGAATGCTCAGGCGGGCCGCGGTCTCCTGTTGGCACTGGCGGCGCAAGGCGCCATGGGGCTCGCAGCAGCAGTAATAGCGGGGGTTGTCGGAGGGGCGGCGGCAGGTTGGTCGGCGCTGGCGGGGGCAGGAGCGTATTTCATACCCAATGCGTTGTTCGCATTGCGCCTGGCTGTCAGTGTTCGGGCCGGTAAAGCCAGTCCCTTTACCTTTCTCTCTGGTGAGTTGATCAAGCTGTTCGCAACGGCATTGCTGTTGTGGCTGCTTTCGCGTGTGGCGCAGGACAGCCTCGTCTGGCCCGCCGCGCTGCTGGGTCTGATACTCACCCTGAAGGGATATCTCCTGCTTTTGATGTTCCGCAAGTTGTCATAGCGCTGCCGGGTAGGTTACGGCAAACGGAATCGTGGAATCGTCCGGCTCGCAAGGGCTCGGGCATACAGCAAATAGGGTAGGATTCAAATGGCTGCTGCCAGCGACGTGTCGCCTCAGTCCGCTTATATTCAGCACCACCTGGTGCACCTGAACAATACGGGCGAAAAACAGACTGCAATTGCTCAGTTTGACATCATCAACTACGACTCGTTGTTCTGGTCCGGCCTGACGGGCCTGATCGTCATCTTCTTCCTGTGGCGCGCCGCCCGCCGTGCGACCGCCGGCGTTCCGGGCCGCTTCCAGGCCTTCGTGGAAATGATCGTCGACATGGTCGACGACCAGGCCAAGGGCATCGTCCACAATGCCAAGAGCCGCCTCTTCATCGCTCCGCTCGCCCTCACCGTGTTCCTCTGGATCATCCTGATGAACGCGCTGGACCTGCTGCCCGTCGACCTGATGCCGTCGATCTGGCGCCTGACCGGCCTGGGCGCGCACCATGGCGACCCCCTCTACTACCACCGCGTGCTGCCGACCGCCGACCTGAACGTGCCGATGGGCATGTCGCTGGGCGTGCTGCTGCTGATGTTCTACTACGGCATCAAGATCAAGCACCCGGGCGGCTTCGTCAAGGAACTGTTCACCGCGCCGTTCCATGCGCATGGCCTGGGCGCGCTCGTCCTGGCTCCGTTCAACCTGCTGCTGAACCTGATCGAATACGCCGCCAAGTCCGTGTCGCTGGGCATGCGGTTGTTCGGCAACATGTTCGCCGGCGAATTGATTTTCATGCTGATCGCCCTGCTGGGCGGTGCCTGGACCGGTTTCAACGGCGCCAGCATCGGCTTGGGAATCGGCCACGTGCTGGCCGGCTCGATCTGGGCCATCTTCCACATCCTGATCGTGTTGCTCCAGGCCTTCATCTTCATGATGCTGACCCTGGTGTACCTCGGCCAGGCGCACGAAGGCCACTGATCCCCCGAATTTCCGGCGCAGGCCACCCGGCCGGCGCTGGATAGCAAGATCATCTTGCATTGAGCAGTACCCCAATCTTTTTATTTTTTGACTTCAGATTTCTAACCAAGGAGTTGTCATGACCAACGTCGCTTTCGTTGCTCTCGCTTGCGGTCTTATCATCGGTCTGGGCGCTATCGGCGCTTGCATCGGCATCGCACTGATGGGCGGCAAATACCTGGAAGCTTCGGCTCGTCAGCCTGAACTGATGAACGCTCTGCAAACCAAGATGTTCCTGCTGGCTGGCCTGATCGACGCGGCATTCCTGATCGGCGTGGGTATCGCCATGCTGTTCGCCTTCGCCAACCCGTTCGTCGGCTAAGGCACGCCCGCCGGCGAAAAGGCGGGTCATGACGCTGGCGGCGATGCGGGCTTGAGCCCCGTCGCCGGCCGGCAAAGTATCGAGTGCTCCGCGTTGCCCGTCCCGGGCGCCGTCGGAGCCGCAAGGTGTTAAAGGAACGACCGTGAATCTGAACGCGACGATCATTTTCCAGATGCTCGTGTTCTTCGTTCTGGGCTGGTTCACGATGAAATTCGTGTGGCCTCCTCTGACGAAGGCGATGGACGAGCGCCGCCAAAAAATCGCCGACGGCCTTGCCGCCGCGGAGAAGGGCAAGGCCGATCTGGCCCAGGCCCAGGCGCGTGTCAGTCTGATCGAGGCTTCTGCCAAGTCCGAAAACCACGCCCGCATCATCGAGGCCGAGAAGCAAGCCGCCTCCCTGATCGAGCAGGCCCGCCGTGAAGCGGAAGCCGAGCGTGCCCGCATCGTGGCGCAAGCTGCACAGGATGCCGCGCAGGAAGTCCAGCGCGCCCGTGATTCGCTGCGCGACGACGTCGCCGCGCTGGCCGTCAAGGGTGCTGAGCAGATCCTCAAGCGCGAGGTTGACGCCCGCGCCCACGCCGAGCTGCTGAACCAGCTTCGCGCGCAGCTTTAATCCGGGACCGTCATGGCTGAACTTTCCACTGTTGCCAGGCCGTACGCCGAAGCCCTGTTCGCCGCCGCGCGCGACGACAAGGCGGGCCTGCAGGCTTGGGCCGACCTGGTCAGCGAGCTGTCGCAGGTCGCCTCCAACCCCGACGTGCGCGAGGCCATGGCCGATCCGCGTCTGGGTGACAAGCAGCGCGTCGAGCTGTTCACCGGCCTGGTGAAGGCCGAACTGCCCCAGGCCGCCCGCAATTTCATCGAGCTGCTGGTCGAAAACGACCGGTTGCTGCTGCTGCCCGAGATCGCCACGCAATTCGTGGTGCTGCGGAACCGTCACGACGGCACGGCGCAGGCGGAAATCACCAGCGCGTTCGAGCTGAGCGACGCCCAGGTCCAAGAACTGGTCGCCGCCCTCGAGAAGAAATTCGGCCTGAAGCTCAAGCCCGTCGTCACCGTCGACCAGTCGTTGATCGGCGGCGTGCGCGTGGCCGTCGGGGACCAGGTGCTCGATACTTCCGTACAAGCCCAATTGGCCCGCATGCGCGATACGCTCGCCGCTTAAAGGCAGCACTAACAGGATTCCAGGAGTCAATATGCAACTCAATCCCTCCGAGATCAGCGAACTGCTCAAGAGCCGCATCGAGGGCCTGGGCGCTTCGGCTGATGTCCGTACTCAGGGCACCGTCGTGTCCGTGACCGACGGTATTACCCGCATCCACGGCCTGTCCGACGTGATGCAGGGCGAAATGCTCGAATTCCCCAACAACGTCTTCGGTCTGGCGCTCAACCTCGAGCGTGATTCCGTCGGCGCCGTTATTCTCGGTGACTACACCGGCGTGTCCGAAGGCGACGCGGTCAAGACGACCGGCCGCATTCTGGAAGTGCCGGTCGGCCCCGAGCTGAAAGGCCGCGTGGTCAACACGCTGGGCGAGCCGATCGACGGCAAGGGCCCCGTGAACGCCAAGGCCACCGACATCATCGAAAAAGTGGCCCCCGGCGTTATCGCCCGCCGCTCGGTGTCGCAGCCGCTGCAAACCGGCATCAAGGCTATCGACTCGATGGTTCCCATCGGCCGTGGCCAGCGCGAACTGATCATTGGCGACCGCCAGACCGGCAAGACCGCCGTGGCCGTCGACACCATCATCAGCCAGAAGGGCAAGGGCGTCACCTGCGTGTACGTCGCCATCGGCCAGAAGGCTTCGACGATCAACAACGTGGTGCGCAAGCTGGAAGAGCACGGCGCGATGGAATACACCATCGTCGTGGCCGCCTCGGCTTCGGACTCCGCCGCCATGCAGTACCTGGCCGCCTACGCCGGCTGCACGATGGGCGAATACTTCCGCGATCGCGGCGAAGACGCCCTGATCGTCTATGACGACCTGACCAAGCAAGCCTGGGCCTACCGCCAGGTCTCGCTGCTGCTGCGCCGTCCGCCGGGCCGCGAAGCCTACCCGGGCGACGTGTTCTACCTGCACTCGCGCCTGCTGGAACGTGCCGCCCGCGTGAACGAAGACTACGTCGAGAAGTTCACCGATGGCGCCGTCAAGGGCAAGACCGGCTCGCTGACCGCGCTGCCGATCATCGAAACCCAGGCGGGCGACGTGTCGGCCTTCGTTCCGACCAACGTGATCTCGATCACCGACGGCCAGATCTTCCTGGAAACCGACCTGTTCAACGCTGGTGTGCGTCCCGCCATCAACGCCGGTATCTCGGTGTCGCGCGTGGGCGGCGCCGCCCAGACCAAGGTCGTCAAGAAGCTGTCCGGCGGTATCCGTACCGACTTGGCGCAGTACCGTGAACTGGCCGCCTTCGCGCAGTTCGCCTCGGACCTGGACGACGCCACCCGTCGCCAGCTCGAGCGCGGCAAGCGCGTGGTCGAACTGCTCAAGCAGCCGCAATACCAGCCGCTGCAGGTGTGGGAACTGGCCGTCACGCTGTACACGGTCAACAACGGCTACCTGGATGACGTGGACGTGGCCCAGGTGCTGTCGTTCGAAAAGGCGCTCAAGGACCAGCTCAAGGCCAAGCACGCCGCCCTGATCCAGCGCGTCGAAGACACCAAGGAACTGTCCAAGGACGACGAAGGCGAACTCGCCGCCGCCATCCAGGAATTCAAGAAGCACGGTGCTTTTTAAGAAAGTGATGGGTTAGGCGTCAGCTGCGCCTCACCCATCCTTATCGGATGGTTGAGGCGCAAGCGCCAACCCATCGGCCAGTCTTCACAGGAAAGCGCAATGCCCGGAATTAAGGAAATCCGAACCAAGATCAAGAGCGTGCAAAACACGCGCAAGATCACCAAGGCGATGGAAATGGTCGCCGCATCCAAGATGCGCAAGGCGCAGGAGCGGATGCGCGCGGGCCGTCCGTACGCCACCAAGGTGCGCGAGATCGCCGCGCACCTGATGCAGGCCAACCCCGAGTACAGCCACCCGTACCTGGTCGAGCGCGAAGTCAAGGCGGTCGGCGTGGTCATGGTGACGACGGACAAGGGTCTGTGCGGCGGCTTGAACACCAACATCACCCGCGTGGTGCTGTCGAAGCTGAAAGAGTTCGAGAAAAACGGCATCGCCGTTCAAGCGACCGCTTTCGGCAACAAGGGCGTGGGCGTGCTGTCCCGTATCGGCGCCAAGCTGGTTTCCCAGGAAGTGCAACTGGGCGACAAGCCGCAACTGGATCGCCTGCTGGGCGCGATCAAGGTGCAGCTGGACGCCTACCTGGAAGGCCGCATCGACGCGCTGTACGTGGCTTCGACCCGCTTCGTCAACACGATGAAGCAGGAGCCGCTGTTCCTGCGTCTGCTGCCCCTGGCCAGCGGTTTGGAAGATCCGTACCAG
This sequence comes from Achromobacter xylosoxidans, assembly GCF_001457475.1. Classification (NCBI taxonomy): domain Bacteria; kingdom Pseudomonadati; phylum Pseudomonadota; class Betaproteobacteria; order Burkholderiales; family Alcaligenaceae; genus Achromobacter; species Achromobacter xylosoxidans. The sequence continues at coordinate 429,306 of NZ_LN831029.1, forward strand.
ACGGGCGCCGAAAGCCTGGCCAAGACTTCGGAAGTGAAATCGGATTACAGCTGGGATTACATCTACGAACCCGACGCTCGTAGCGTGATCGACGACCTGCTGCAGCGTTACGTGGAAGGCCTGCTGTACCAAGCCGTGGCCGAGAACATGGCTTCGGAGCAGTCGGCCCGGATGGTCGCCATGAAGGCGGCGTCGGACAACGCCAAGAAGGTCATCGGCGATCTGCAGCTGGTCTACAACAAGACCCGCCAGGCCGCGATCACCAAGGAAATTTCGGAAATCGTAGGGGGCGCTGCCGCCGTCTGAGGCAGGCAGCATCCCGTCAAAAGCTATCAAGCAAGGAATCGACATGAGCAACGGAACCATCGTTCAGTGCATCGGCGCCGTGGTGGATATTCAGTTCCCCCGCGATCAAATGCCCAAGATCTACGAAGCGCTTACTCTGGTCGACGAGGGTTCCTCGTTCGCCGAAAAGGGTCTGACGCTGGAAGTGCAGCAACAGCTGGGTGACGGCGTGGTGCGTACCATCGCCCTGGGCTCCAGCGACGGCCTGCGCCGCGGCATGAAGGTCGCCGGCACCGGCGCCCCGATCTCGGTGCCGGTCGGCACCGGCACGCTCGGCCGCATCATGGACGTGCTGGGCCGCCCGATCGACGAAGCTGGCGAAATCCAGCACGACGAAAAGCGTGGCATTCACCAACCGGCTCCCCGTTTCGACGAGCTGTCGCCGTCGGTGGAACTGCTGGAAACCGGCATCAAGGTTATCGACCTGGTGTGCCCGTTCGCCAAGGGCGGCAAGGTCGGCCTGTTCGGCGGCGCCGGCGTGGGCAAGACCGTCAACATGATGGAACTGATCAACAACATCGCCAAGCAGCACAGCGGCTTGTCGGTGTTCGCCGGCGTGGGTGAGCGTACCCGTGAAGGCAACGACTTCTACCACGAAATGGAAGAGTCGAACGTTCTGGACAAGGTCGCCATGGTGTTCGGTCAGATGAACGAACCCCCGGGCAACCGTCTGCGCGTGGCGCTGACCGGCCTGACGATGGCCGAGAAGTTCCGCGACGAAGGCCGCGACATCCTGTTCTTCGTGGACAACATCTACCGCTACACCCTGGCCGGTACCGAAGTGTCGGCGCTGCTGGGCCGTATGCCGTCGGCGGTGGGCTACCAGCCCACGCTGGCCGAGGAAATGGGCAAGCTGCAAGAGCGCATCACGTCCACCAAGACCGGCTCGATCACCTCGATCCAGGCCGTGTACGTGCCCGCTGACGACTTGACCGACCCGTCGCCCGCCACCACCTTCCAGCACTTGGACTCGACCGTCGTGCTGTCGCGTGATATCGCCGCCCTGGGTATCTACCCGGCCGTGGACCCGCTGGACTCGTCCAGCCGCCAGCTCGACCCGCAAGTCGTCGGCGAAGAGCACTACGCCGTGGCCCGTGGCGTGCAGCAGACGCTGCAGCGCTACAAGGAACTGCGCGACATCATCGCGATTCTGGGCATGGACGAACTGTCGCCGGAAGACAAGCAGGCCGTGGCCCGCGCCCGCAAGATCCAGCGTTTCCTGTCGCAGCCGTTCCACGTGGCCGAAGTGTTCACCGGTTCGCCCGGCAAGTACGTGCCGCTGGCCGAAACCATCCGTGGTTTCAAGATGATCGTGAACGGCGAGTGCGATGCGCTGCCGGAACAGGCCTTCTACATGGTCGGCTCGATCGACGAGGCCTTCGAGAAGGCCAAGAAACTGCAATAAGGAACCGATATGGCTACCCTGCATGTGGATGTCGTCAGCGCAGAGGAAGCGATCTTCTCCGGTGAGGCGAAGTTCGTGGTGCTGCCTGGCGAGGCGGGTGAGCTGGGCATCCTGCCCGGCCATACCCCGCTGATCTCGCGCGTACGCCCCGGGACGGTCAAGATCGTCCGTGCCGACCAAGGCGAGGAGAACATCTTCGTCGCCGGGGGCATTCTGGAAGTGCAGCCGGGCAGCGTGACGGTCCTGGCCGACACCGCCATCCGCGCCGCCGACCTGGACGAGGCCCGTGCCCTGGAAGCGCGCAAGCGCGCCGAAGAGGCCCTGGCCAACGCCAAGGACAAGGCGGACATCGCGGTTGTCGAGGCCGAGCTGGCCATGCTGGCGGCGCAAGCCATCGCGGCGCGCAAGCTGCGCCAAGGCGGCCGCTCGCACTGAGCGCAAGCATGACCTGCCGGGGTTCGCCCCGGATCCGGGAAAAGCGGCCATGGGCCGCTTTTTTCATTTGCGCGGCCACGGCTGCGCAACCCCTCGGTCAGCCGCAGGCCGGCCTGCGTTCGCTACGAATGGCGGCCCGGCTGGCGCGCCGGTAGCCTTCAGGCATTGCAATTCGAAGCTGGAGGGTGGCGTGCGAGAAACCATGGATTGCGGAGTGCTGCTGGCGCCCGGCCACGAAACCGCCATGGGCGACTGGGTCGCGCGCGACCAGCCGCGGCTGGCGCGGGTGCGTTTGCATCTGGTGCACCTGCGGCTGCCGGGCAGCGGTCCGGGTGGTCCGGATACGCACGCGCTGGCGGGGCTGGCGGTGGGGTTGCGCCGCTACGATCACTGCGTCCTGCCGGTCGCGCCGGCTTCGCTGGCGTGGACCCGCATGTCCTTGCAGCAGGCCCGCGGCACGCTTGCCACGCCCATCCTGCTGCTGGTGCACGACATGACCGCGCCCGCCATCGAAGACCTGCTGCGCCTGGGCGCCGCCGATTTCATCGCGTCGCCGTACTGCCTGGAAAGCCTGCGCGTGCGGCTCGGCCGGCTGGCGCGGCGCGCGCCCTTGCCGGGCGGCCTGGTGGAAGAACCCGGCGTGATATACGCCGCCGCCGCGCCACGCGCCGTTGGCGCGGCCGACGTCCGGCCGCGGGTGCCTCGGCAGGTGTTGCAACAGGGGCTGGCGGGGATGCGCTACCAGCCGGGCCGCGAAGCCCAGGAACCCTTCCGGCAGGCCAAGGCGCGCGTGGTCGATGGTTTCGAATCCGACTATATCCGCCTGGCGCTGTCCCGCCACCAGGGCAACGTGGCGCGCGCCGCGCGCGCCTCCAGCAAGCATCGGCGGGCTTTCTGGGCGCTGATGCGCAAGCATGGCATCGATGCCGGACCCTACCGCCGGCAGGCCGAGCAGGCGCGAGACTAGCGCCGGCGGCCCTGCCCGGCAGCGGTTGTGCGGCGGTCGCGGCGCCGCGTGTCGCCAACCCGTGACGAAAGCGCGGCGGCTTGCGTCACGGCAAGCCCGGATCGCGTGCGCGCCGCACCCTGTCAGCTTGGGGCAGTAAAATCACGGCTTCCGATCATCGAGGATAGTCGTGTCCGCTTCCGTCTTGAAGAACGATGTGTTCTTGCGCGCGCTGCTGCGCGAGCCCGTGCCCTACACCCCGATCTGGCTGATGCGCCAGGCGGGCCGCTACCTGCCCGAATACCGCGAGACGCGGGCCCGGGCCGGTTCCTTCATGGGCCTGGCTCAGAATCCGGACTACGCCTCGGAAGTCACGCTGCAGCCGCTGGAGCGTTTCGACCTGGACGCGGCCATCCTGTTTTCCGACATCCTGACCGTGCCGCACGCCATGGGCCTGGGCCTGGACTTCGCCGAAGGCGAGGGGCCGCGCTTTGCCCGTCCGGTGCGTACCGAGGACGACGTGGCGCGCCTGGCGGTGCCCGACATGGACAAGCTGCGCTATGTGTTCGATGCCGTCGGCACCATCCGCCGCGACCTGGACGGCAAGGTGCCGCTGATCGGCTTTGCCGGCAGTCCCTGGACCATCGCCTGCTACATGGTCGAAGGGCAGGGCAGCGACGATTACCGGCTGATCAAGACCATGCTGTATTCGCGTCCGGACCTGCTGCACCGCATCCTGGAAATCAACGCCGAAGCCACGCTGCAATACCTGAACGCCCAGATCGCGGCGGGCGCGCAGGCCGTCATGCTGTTCGACAGCTGGGGCGGTGTGCTGGCCGACGGTCTGTTCCAGCAGTTTTCGCTGGCCTACACCCGCAAGGTGGTGGCCGGCCTGACGCGCGAACACGAAGGCCGCCGCGTGCCGGCCATTGTCTTCACCAAGGGCGGAGGCCAGTGGCTGGAAGACATCGCCGCCTGCGGCTGCGACGCCGTGGGCCTGGACTGGACCGTCGACCTGGCGGCGGCGCGGCGCCGCACCGGCGACTGCGTCGCGTTCCAGGGCAACCTCGACCCGATGGCCCTGTTCGGCGGCGCCGACGCCATCCGCGCCGAGGCTCGCCGCGTGCTGGACGCTTTCGGGCCGGTGGGCAAAGGTGGGCATGTGTTCAACCTGGGGCATGGCATTTCGCGCTTCACTCCCCCAGACGCGGTAGCGGAATTGGTGGATGAAGTCCACCGTCACAGCCGTTCGCTCAGAGGGTAAGTGAGTGAACGCTTCGGCCCGCAGGGCCGGGCGTCGAGGCCTCCCGAGCGCAGTTGTGCACAGCAAGATTGCGCTCGGGGAAAACCCTTTATAAGCTATTTTACAATCTTGGAAGTTTGTACAAGTCATTGTTTTTAATGGAATAAAATAAGTTTTCAACAGGATTGCAAGACTTGATGCAATCTTGCCTTATTCCAATATTTAACGTTGCCCCGGCCTTTTCCCCAAAGTTATCCACAGGCTTCCCCTGGCGTTCTGGAAGGGGTTGAGGCGACAATCCCCTCTGGCCGGCCCGGCCCATTTTCCCGACACCGTTTTCCCGACTTGCGGGCCCGCACCGTCCATGTTCCGTTTTCTCCTCCATGTCTGAAGTCTTCGCGCTGGTCGAATCCACGCCGGCCGCGCCCGCGGCGGTCTGCTGGGTGCGCGTCGCGCTGGACGTGCCCTTGCCCGGCCCATTCGATTACCGCCACCACGAGCCGATCGCCGCCGGCCTGCGGGTGATCGTGCCGTTCGGCCGCCGCAAGCTGATCGGCGTGGTGGTGGACAACCCGGCCGAGCCGTCCTACGAGCCCAGGCAGATCAAGCCGATCGAGGAAGTGCTGCGCGACCTGCCGCCCTTTGACGAAGGCTGGCTGCGCCTGGCGCGCTTTGCCGCCGAGTACTACCAGCGGCCGCTGGGCGAGGTGATGCTGCCGACGCTGCCGCCGCCGCTGCGCAAGCCGACCGCCTACCAGGGCAAGCGCTCGGCCGGCGGCCCGGTGGCGCGGCTGGACGGACGCAAGCGCAAGGCGGTCCGCGACCCGGCCACGGCCGACCAGCCGCCCGAGCTGAACGATGCGCAGCGCCAAGCGGTGGACACCATCGCGGGGCTCGCCAGGTTCAAGCCCGTGCTGTTGTATGGCGTGACTGGCAGCGGCAAGACCGAGGTCTACCTGCGCGCCGCCGAAAAAGTGCTGGCCACGGGCCGCCAGGTGCTGCTGCTGGTGCCGGAAATCAACCTGACGCCGCAGCTGGAAGGCGCGTTGCGCGCCCGGCTGGAAGGCCTGCTGGGGCCGGACGGCCTGGCGGTGCTGCACAGCGGCCTGTCCGATGGCGAACGACTGCAGGCCTGGGCGCGCGCGCAGCGTGGCCAGGCGCGCATGCTGCTGGGCACGCGCATGGCGATCTTCGCGCCCATGAGCGAGCTGGGCCTGATCGTGGTCGACGAAGAGCACGACGCCTCGTACAAGCAGCAGGACGGCCTGCGCTATTCCGCGCGCGACCTGGCGGTGTGGCGCGCCCATGATCTCGACATTCCGGTGGTGCTGGGCTCGGCCACGCCGTCGCTGGAAACCTGGCAGCATGCCGAGCGCGGCCGCTACCTGCGGCTGGCGCTGCCGGCGCGCGCCCGCGCCAGTTCGCTGCCGGCCATGAAGCTGGTCGACACCCGCCGCCTGCAGATGAAGCACGGCATGTCGCCGCAGTTGCTGGAGGCCCTGGGCGAACGGCTGGCGCGCAAGGAACAGTCGCTGATCTTCCTGAACCGCCGCGGTTACGCGCCGGTGCTGCATTGCCAGTCCTGCGGCTGGGTCAGCAATTGCCCGCGCTGCACCGCCTTCACGGTGCTGCACCGCGCCGCCGGCCGCGGCCACCGCCTGCAATGCCACCACTGCGGCTACCAGGCGCCGGTGCCGCATGCCTGCCCCGAATGCGGCGACCAGGACCTGGCGCCGATGGGGCGCGGCACGCAGCGGGTCGAGGAACACCTGGCCGAACTGTTCCCCGAGGCGCGCATCCTGCGCATCGACGCCGACAGCACCCGCAAGAAAGGCAGCGCCGAGGCGTTGTTCGCATCGGTGCATGCGGGCGAGGTCGACATCCTGGTCGGCACGCAGATGGTGTCCAAGGGCCACGACTTCGCGCGGCTCGGGCTGGTCGGCGTGCTCAACCCCGATTCGGCATTGTTCGCGCATGATTTCCGCGCGCCCGAACGCCTGTTCGCCCAGTTGATGCAGGTGGCGGGCCGCGCCGGCCGCCACCAGGGCAACGGCCAGGTCATCATCCAGACCGGCTATCCCGAGCAGCCGGTGTACCAGGCGCTGCTGCGCCACGACTACGCGGGCTTTGCGCGCCATGCGCTGCAAGAGCGCGAAAGCACCGGCCTGCCGCCGTTCGCCTACCAGGCCCTGCTGACGGCCGAGGCGCGCGAGCTGGCGGTGGCGCAGGCTTTCCTGCAACAGGCGCGCGCCCTGCCCGAAGGCGAGTGGGCCGCCGATTTTCCGGGGCTGGACGCGATCATGCTGTACGACCCGGTGCCGTTGCGCGTGGTGCGGGTGGCCAATATCGAGCGCGCCCAGCTGCTGGTGGAGAGCACCAGCCGCCCGGCGTTGCAGGCCTTCCTGGCGTCGTGGTCGCACCACCTGCCGTACCTGGCCAACGAGGCCCGGGTGCGCTGGCAGCTGGAGGTCGACCCGCTGGAAATCTGACCCGCGCGCCGCGCCCGTCCGATTACTCTATGTCGTTCCCCTTTCCCCGAATCCCATGTCCGCACACGAACCCATCGGCCACGGCCTGAACCCCGCGCAGAAAGAGGCGGTGCTGTACCTGGACGGTCCCTGCCTGGTGCTGGCCGGCGCCGGCAGTGGCAAGACGCGCGTCATCACGCAGAAGATCGCCTACCTGCTGCGCGAATGCGGCTACATGGGCCGCAACGTGGTGGCGCTGACCTTCACCAACAAGGCCGCGCGCGAAATGGACGAGCGCGTCAGGACGCTGGTGGACCGCAAGCTGGGCAAGGGCCTGACCATCAGTACCTTCCACTCGCTGGGCGTGAAGCTCCTGCGCGAAGAGGCGCGCAACGCGGGTCTCAAGCCGACGTTCTCGATCCTCGACGCCGATGACGCCATGGCGATCATCCAGGAATTGCTGGCCACCACCGACAAGGGCCGCCTGCGCCACGTGCAGGGCATCATCTCGCTGTGGAAGAACGCGCTGATGGAGCCCGACGATGCCGCGCGTGAAGCCATCACGCCGGGCGACGTCGAGGCAGCCAACGTCTACCGCAGCTACGCCGCCACGCTGGCCGCCTACCAGGCGGTGGACTTCGACGACCTGATCCGCATCCCGGCCATCCTGCTGGCCAACAACGAAGAAGTGCGCACGCGCTGGCAGAACCGCGTGCGCTACCTGCTGGTCGACGAGTACCAGGACACCAACGTCTGCCAGTACCGCCTGGTGCAGCTGTTGACCGGCCCGCGCGCCATGTTCACCGCGGTGGGAGACGATGACCAGGCCATCTACGCCTGGCGCGGCGCCACCATCGAGAACCTGGCCAAGCTGACCACCGACTATCCGAACCTCAAGCTCATCAAGCTGGAGCAGAACTACCGTTCGGTGCAGCGCATCCTGGCCGCGGCCAACCAGGTGATCGAGAAGAACCCCAAGCTGTTCGAGAAGAAGCTGTGGTCGGACCTGGGCGTGGGCGAGCCGATCCTGGTGTCGGCGATGGACGGCGAGGAACACGAGGCCGAGTCCATCGCCATGAAAATCTCGGCCTCGCGCTTCGAGCGCCAGGCGCAGTGGAAGGACTTCGCCATCCTGTATCGCGGCAACCACCAGTCGCGCATCCTGGAGCAGGCGCTGCGCAACCTGAAGATCCCGTACACGATCGCGGGCGGCCAGAGCTTTTTCGACAAGGCCGAGGTGCGCGACATCCTGGCCTATCTGCGGCTGCTGGCCAACGACGAGGACGATCCGGCCTTCATCCGCGCCGCCACCACGCCCAAGCGCGGCATCGGCCAGGCCACGCTGCAGACGCTGGGCCAGTATGCCGCCAGCCGCGAGCTGTCGCTGCTGGCGGCGGTCGACGAGACCGGGCTGGAAAGCCTGCTGGCGCCGCGCCAGCTCGAACCGCTGCGCACCTTCACCGAATTCATCCGCCGCATGCAGTGGCGCGCCGGCCGTGGCGCCACCGCCGGCGCCGATGGCGCGCCGGCCGAACCCGCCGGCGTGATCCTGGACGACCTGGTGCAGGCGATCCAGTACGAACGCCATCTGTTCGAACTGTTCGATGAGCGGCCGGCGCAGACCCGCTGGCAGAACGTGCTGGAACTGACCGGTTGGCTCAAGCGCAAGGCCGAAGAGGACAACATGTCGCTGTTCGAGCTGGTGCAGCACGTGGCGCTGGTGACCATGCTCGAGCGGGGCGAGGAAGAGGAACCGGACGCGGTCAAGATGTCGACGCTGCATGCCTCCAAGGGCCTGGAGTATCCGCACGTGTACCTGGCGGGCGTCGAAGAAGGCCTGCTGCCGCACCTGGGCAAGGACGACGAAGTCGGCGACCCGGCGCGCGCCGCCGAGAACCTGGCCACCCGCATCCAGGAAGAACGGCGGCTGATGTACGTCGGCATCACCCGCGCCCAGCGCAGCCTGAACCTGAGCTGGTGCAAGCGCCGGCGCCGGGCGCGCGAGGACCTGGTGCGCGAGCCCTCGCGTTTCATCGAGGAAATGGGCCTGGACGCCCCGGGCATCCAGGAAGACGAGGCCACCGCCGCCATGAATCCCAAGGAGCGCATGGCCATGCTCAAGGCCTTGCTGAAGAAATAGCGCCGCAATAAATTACATGACGGGAGGCGCGTCCAGGACCTATACCTGCCGCTTTGCATCATGGCGCCAACGATGAAGGACGATGTGCGTTACCAAGCGGTGTCCGGCACGCCCGGCCTGGTGCTGGGCGTGGCGCGCCTGGTCGACTTCCAGTTTGACCGGCACTACCACGTCGACTATCACGTCGGCCTGGTGACCCAGGGCGTGCAGCGCCAGACCTTCCGTGGCCGCAGCACGCTGCTGGGGCCGGGCGGTATCGCCCTGATGCCTCCCGGCGAGGTGCATGACGGTGCTGGCGTGGCCGACTATGGCCAGTCGTATACCCTGAAGACCTTCCGCATCGCGCCCGAGTTGATGCGCGATTTCATCGCCGAGGTATCGGGCGGCGCGCCGGACGAACGCTTCCTGGGCACCCTGATCGAGGATCGCGCGCTGGCGGCCCGCTTCGTGGCGCTGCACGCATCCTGGATGGCGGACGCGGCCGCCGGACCGCTGGCGCACGAGGCCGCGTCGCTGGCGTTGATGGGCGCGCTGTTCGCGCGCACCGGCACGGTGGCGCCGCAGGCGGTGCGCGGCGGCCTGTCGCCCGCGCACCAGCGGACGGTGCTGGACTACTGCCAGGGCCATCTGGGCGACAAGATCGGGCTGGAAGACCTGGCCCGGCTGTGCGGGCTGAGCCGCTACCAGTTCCTGCGCCGCTTCGCGCTGTCGGTGGGCCTGACGCCGCACGCCTGGCTGACGCGGTTGCGCCTGGAACGGGCCTGCGCCGCGCTGGCGCGCGCGCCAGCCACGATCGCGCAGGTCGCGGCCGATGTCGGCTTCTACGACCAAAGCCATTTCAATCGGGCCTTCCGCGCCGCCTACGGGGTGCCTCCCTCGGCCTACCGGCGCGCGGCTTGAGCGGGGCGCAGCCCCGGGGAATTCCTACCGCGCCAGCGCCCGCAATGCCGCCAGGAAATGATCGACATCCTGCTCGCGGGTGCTGAACGAGGTGACCAGCCGCGCCACGCCCGGGCCCCAGCGGTCATGGTAGAAGCGAAAGCCCTGCGCCAGCAGGCCGTCGATGGCCGCGGCCGGCAACTGGCAGAACAGGATGTTGGCCTGGACAGGTCCCTGCAAGGCCACGCCGGGCAGGCCGTCCATGCCGGCCGCCAACCGCGCCGCCATGGCGTTGGCCTGGCGCGCATTGTCCAGCCACAGGTCGTCCGCCAGATACGCTTCCATCTGCGCCGACAGCAGCCGCATCTTCGAGAACAGGTGGCCGCCGCGCTTGCGCCGGTAGGCCAGTTCCGTGGCGCGCCCCGGCTCGAACAGCACGATGGCCTCGGCGCCCAGCACGCCGTTCTTGGTGGCGCCGAACGACAGCGCCGCGACGCCTGCCTTCCAGGTCATTTCCGCGGGCGTGCAGCCCAGGCTGACCAGCGCATTGGCGAAGCGCGCGCCATCCATGTGCAGGGGCAGCCCGGCGCCGCGGCAGATGGCGCCGATGGCCTGGATCTCGTCCAGCGAGTAGACGCTGCCGGTCTCGGTGGCCTGGGTGATGCTGACGCAGGCGGGCGGCATCGAATGCACGTCGCCGGCCTTGCGGTGCGCTTCATGCGCCAGCTGCCCGGGGTCGAGCTTGGAGGCGGCGCCATCGAGCAGCGCCAGGCGCGCGCCGCCGCTGTAGAACTGGGGCGCGCCGCATTCATCGTTGGCGATGTGGCTGTGCGCATGGCACAGCACGCTGCCCCAGGGCGGCGTCAGCGCCGCCAGCGACAGCGAATTGGCGGCGGTGCCGGTGGGCACCAGCAGCACGTCGACCTCGTGCTCGAAGATCTCGGCCAGGCGGCGTTCGACCCGCAGGGTGATGTCGTCGGCGCCGTAGGCGGGGGCCTGTCCCTCATTGGCGTGCAGCAGCGCGGCCAGTATCTGCGGGCTGGCGCCGGCGGTGTTGTCACTGGCGAAGCCCAGCTGTGGCGAAGATGAGGCGGGGGTGTCCAAGGCGGATGCTCCGGCGATACAGACAAGCCTCGGACTATGCCCGGCCCGGACGGCGCCGACTTGTAGAAAATTGCGCCCCGCTCCTACACTGGGACCGGCCCGCCGCCACTGGCCGGGCCGGTTTCCAAGGAGCGCATCATGTGCCGCTGGCTGGCTTATACCGGGAGTCCCCTGCAAATGGAGAGCGTGCTGTTCAAGGCCACGCACTCGCTGATCGACCAGAGCCTGCATGCGCGCATGGGCGCCACCACCACCAACGGCGACGGTTTCGGCCTGGGCTGGTACGGCCGGCCGCCCGAACCGCCGTTCCGCTACCGCAGCGTGCATCCGGCCTGGAACGACCGCAACCTGCGCGAGGCGGCGCGCGCCATCCATTCGCCGCTGTTCGTGGCCCACATCCGCGCCGCCACCGACACGCCGGCGCAGGAAACCAATTGCCATCCGTTCCGCCATGGCAACTGGCTGTTCGTGCACAACGGCGTGATCCGCGACTATCCGCTGCTGCGGCGCGATCTGATGCTGATGATCGCGCCCGCGTATTTCGGTTCATTGGAGGGGTCGACCGATTCCGAGGTGATGTTCCTGCTGGCGCTGACCTTCGGCCTGGAAGAAGATCCGCTGCCGGCGCTGGCGCGCATGGTGGGGGCGGTCGAGGAAACCGGCCGGCGCCACGGCGTGGCGCGGCCGATCAACATGACGGTCTGCGCCCTGGACGGCGAGCGCCTGATCGCGGTGCGCTATTCCAGCGAGCGCGATTCGCGCACGCTGTTCCACAACACCTGCGTGCGGCACCTGCGCGAACTCTATCCCGACGATCCGAAGGTCGCGGCGCTGGACGACGACGCCTTCCTGCTGCTGTCCGAGCCGCTGAGCGAGATGCCGGGCGCCTGGGAAGAGGTGCCCGAATCCACCGCCATCATCGCCGGCCGCGGCCGGGTGGATCACTATCCGTTCGTGCCGGTGCCGCCGGGCGCCTGAAGCCCGTAGCGTGGCGCTGGCGTGTTGCGTGACAGCTCCGGCCCCAGGGCCTGGCGCGCGGCTTCCAGGCGTTCCAGCAGGGCCGGATCGGTCAGCGAAGGAATGGTGATGAACTCACCTTGGTCCAGGCCCGCCAGGGCGCTGCGCACCATGTCGTCCGCGCTCATCACGATGGCGGCCGGCAACTCGCTGGCCGGCCTGCCTGCCAGGTCCCAGAACTCGGTGCCGGTGGCGCCGGGCAGCACCGCCTGGACGCGCAGGCCCTTGTCCGCCAGTTCGTGGCGCAGCGACTGCGAGTAGGCCAGCACATAGGCCTTGCTGGCGCCGTAGACGCCGTTCAGCAGCTCGGGGTGCAGACCGACGATCGACGCAATGTTGATGATGGTGCCGCCACCGCGCGCCACGAAGGCGGGCGCCGCGGCCATGGTCAGGTGGGTGAGGGCGCTGATGTTCAGGTCGATCATGGCCTGCATCTGGCCGGGCTCGGATTGCAGCAGCGGCGCCACCGCGCCGATGCCGGCGTTGTTCACCAGCAGGGTCAGCGTGTCGTCCTCGCGCAGCGCCTGCGCCACGCGTTGCACGCCGTCGGCCCGGGACAGGTCGGCCGGCAGCACGCGCACGTCGCGGCCGGTCTCGGCGCGCAGGCGCGCGGCCAGGGTTTCCAGGCGTTCGACGTTGCGCGCCACCAGCGTCAGATCGTGGCCGCGCAGGGCCAGATGATGGGCGTAGCGCGCGCCGATGCCGGATGAGGCGCCGGTGACCAGGGCGCGGCCGGGAATGTTGCCAAGCGGGGTGTTGCTCATGAGATGTGCTCCGAAAAGAGGGACGGCGGGTTGTGCCGGTACGCTTGCAGAGTAGAGTCGGGATGGAATATCCTCAATGACATAGAAACGTCTTTTTCGGACATACGGCAAGAACGGACGGCGCCGCCATGAAAACCATCGCGATCCTGTTGCACCCTGGGTTCCAGCTCATGAGCCTGGCGGCCAGCGCCGTCTTCGAGATGGCCAACCGGCAGACCGGCGAGCCGGCCTATCGGGTCGTCCTGGTGTCCGAGCATGGCGGCCCCGTGGCCAGTTCGCTGGGGTTCGCACAGGACACCATCGGGCTGGGGCGACGCACCTTCGACACCTTGATCGTCGCAGGCGACAACACTGCCGAAGGCGCTTCCGACAGCCTGTTGCGCGCGCTGCGCGGCGCCAGCCGGCGGGTGCGCCGCTGCGCCTCGATGTGCACCGGCGCATTCGTGCTGGCGCAGGCCGGCCTGCTCGATGGCCGGCGCGCCACCACCCACTGGTTCTATGCGCGCCGCCTGCAACGCGAGCACCCGCGCGTCAAGGTGGACGAGGACCGCATTTTCGTGGCCGACGGCCCGATCTGGACGTCAGCGGGCATGAGCGCGGGCATCGACCTGGCGCTGGCCATGGTGGAAGCGGACCTGGAGGCGGAAATGGCGCGCGCCGTGGCGCGCAAGCTGGTGCTGACGCAACGCCGCGCGGGCGGGCAGTCGCAGTATTCGGCGTTGCTGGAGCTGGATGCCAAGTCCGACCGGGTGCAGACGGCGCTGGCCTACGCCAAGGCCAACCTGAAGGCGGAATTGTCGGTGGAGGAACTGGCCCGCGCCGCGCACCTGAGCCCGCGCCAGTTCAGCCGTGTGTTCCGCCAGGAAACGGGCCAGTCGCCGGCCAAGGCGGTGGAGCACCTGCGGCTGGAAGCGGCGCAGGACATGATGCAGTCCGGCCGCCACGCGGCCGAGGTGGTGGCGCGCGAAACCGGCTTTGGCGACCGCGACCGCATGCGCAAGGCTTTTCTGCGCGCGTTCGGCCAGTCGCCGCAGGCGATGCGGCGGTTGCTGCACGCCTGACGACGGCGCCGCGCCGCGGGCCCGCCCGATCAGTGCCCCGTGTGCAGCGCCGGGTTCAAGGTGCCCCAGGCCGCCGTGCGCACCAGCGTCTCGACCGCGCCGGTCTGCGAGTTGCGGCGGAACAGCAGCCCGTGCTGGCCGGCCAGCTCCACGGCCTTCACCACCGCGCCTTCCGGCGTCAGCACGCGCGTGCCGGCGGTGATGTAGCAGCCGGCCTCAACCACGCAGTCGTCGCCCAGCGAAATGCCGATGCCGGAGTTGGCGCCCAGCAGGCAGCGCTTGCCGATCGCCACGACCTGTTTGCCGCCGCCGGACATGGTGCCCATGATGGAGGCGCCGCCGCCGATGTCGGTGCCGTCGTCGACGATGACGCCGGCGCTGATGCGGCCCTCGACCATCGACGCGCCCAGGGTGCCGGCGTTGAAGTTGCAGAAGCCTTCGTGCAGCACGGTGGTGCCGGCCGCCAGGTGCGCGCCGAGCCGCACGCGGGCGGTGTCGGCGATGCGCACGCCGGCGGGCACGACGTAGTCGGTCATGCGCGGGATCTTGTCGACGCCGCGAATCTCCAGGACCTGCCCGGTGGCGCGCAGTTGCCAGCGCAGCGCCTCGACCTGGTCGACGGCGCACGGCCCGGCCGAAGTCCACGCGACGTTGGCGAGCACGTTGAACAGCCCGTCCAGGTTGACGCCATGCGGCCGGACCAGCCGATGGCTGAGCAGGTGCAGCCGCAGGTAGGCGTCATGCGCGTCGGCGGGCGGGGCGTCGAGCGAGGCGATGGCGGTGCGCACGGCGACGATGTCGACCTTGCGCCGCGTGTCGCGCCCGAGCGAGGTGGGCACGTACTCGCCCAGCGCCGCGCGGGCTTCCTCCGGCGTCAGGTGCCGGGTTCCGCCCGCCGGCGTGTGGTCGGCCAGGGACGGGCGCGGATACCAGGTGTCCAGGATGGCGCCGTCGGCGGCGATCGTGGCCAGGCCGTAGGCGATGGCGCTGCTTGCGGGGTTTTCTTGCATGGCGTGTTTTTCTGCTGGGCCTCTCTCGGCGAACATTTTAGGGCCAGTTGACCGCGGGCAGGGGCCTTGATCGCCTGTCACATTCGCCAGCCACCCTAGCGCAGATCCGGGCGCACGGCGCGTGCGCCGACGACTGAAACGACAATGGGAGGCCGCCATGGAGAATGGGCTCGAACGCGATACGGATGCGTTGCAGCGCCAAATGCGCCTGCAGGAAGACCTGATCGATAGCCTGGACGAAGAGCTGGAGATGGAACTGGACGACTGGCGGGTGGGCAATGGCGCCGCCGGCGGCGACAGCTGGCACGCGCAGCGGCGGCTGTACTTTCGCGAGCTGTTGCGGCTGCAGGGCGAGCTGGTCAAGCTGCAGGATTGGGTGATGCATGGCGGCCACCGCCTGGTGGTGCTGTTCGAAGGGCGCGACGCGGCCGGCAAGGGCGGCGTCATCAAGCGCATCACGCAGCGCCTGAACCCCCGGGTGTGCCGGGTGGCCGCGCTGCCCGCGCCGACCTCGCGCGAACGCACGCAATGGTATTTCCAGCGCTATGCCGCGCACCTGCCCGCCGCCGGCGAGATCGTCCTGTTCGACCGCAGCTGGTACAACCGGGCCGGGGTGGAGCGCGTGATGGGGTTCTGCAGCGATGCCGAGTACGAGGAATTCTTCCGTTCGGTGCCCGAATTCGAGAAGATGCTGGTGCGCAGCGGGATCCAGATCATCAAGTACTGGTTCTCGGTGTCGGACAATGAACAGGAATCGCGCTTCCAGAGCCGTATCGACGATCCGCTCAAGCAATGGAAGCTCAGCCCGATGGACCTTGAAAGCCGGCGCCGCTGGGAGGCCTACACGCAGGCCAAGGAAGTCATGCTGGAGCGCTCGCACATTCCGGAATCGCCCTGGTGGGTAGTGCGCGCCGACGACAAGAAGAAGGCGCGGCTGAACTGCATCAGCCACCTGCTGGAACAGGTGCCCTACCAGGCGGTGTCACATGCCGACGTGGTGCTGCCCGAACGCGTCCATCACGAGGACTACCTGCGCCATCCGGTGCCCGAAGAGATGTTCGTGCCGGAGAAGTACTAGGCGGGCGCCGCCCGCGCTGCGCACCGCGCGGGCGCGTGATGCGGGCGGGCCGTGGCCACGGCCCGCCGCTTCATCGGACCGGCGTTACGCCAGTTCCTTCAACAGCAGCTCCCAGAACTTCAGGCGCTGTTCCAGCGTCGATACCAGGATGTACTCGTTCAGCGTGTGCGCGCCGTCGCCATCGGCGCCCAGGCCGTCCAGCGTCGGAATCCCCAAGGCCGAAGTGAAGTTGGCGTCGCTGCCGCCGCCGGTCATCGGCGCGTCTTCCAGCAGGAAACCGGCGCGTTCCGCGTAGCCCTGCACCAGCGCCAGCAGCGCGGCGGCTTCCTCGGTCTTCACCATCGGCGGGCGGTTCAGTTCCACGTCGATGTCCAGTTCCACGTCCGGGCCCACCGCGCACAGCTCGCGCATGCGGCGCAGCACGTCTTCGGCCGCGCCCATGTCGGGCACGCGGAAGTCTACCACGCAGCGGCACAGCGCCGGCACGGTGTTGGTCACGGTGCCGCCGGCGATGGTGCCCACGCTCACGGTGATGCCGCGCTCGTAGTCCGTCATCGCTTCCAGCGCCAGCACCTGGTGCGCCATTTCGCGGATCGCGCTGCGGCCCTTCTCGTGCTGCATGCCGGCGTGGGCCGGGCGGCCCTTGACGTTCAGGTTCAGCATGCCGGTGCCCTTGCGCGCGGTGACGCACTTGCCGCCGTTCGGGCGGGCCGGTTCGCATACCAGCGCGTACTTGGCGTTGGCGGCGAAACGCTCGATGTGCGCGCGCGATGCGTGGCTGCCGGTTTCCTCGTCGGGCACCACCAGGAAGTCCACCGGCAGTTGCGTCGCGCCGGGGCGGGCGACCCCGGCCAGGGCGGTCAGCGCCAGGTAGATGCCGGCCTTCATGTCATAGCTGCCGGGGCCGTAGAGGCGGTCGCCGTCGATGCGCACCGGGTTCTCCAGCAGCGTGCCGACCGGGTGCACCGTGTCCATGTGCGCCAGGATCAGGATGCCGGGGCGGGTGTCGCCAGCGGCGCGGTTGGTGGCGTACAGCAGCGGGCCGGTGGCGGGGCCGAGCGACGACAGTTCCACCGTCAGGCCGGCCGCGGCGGCGTAGTCGGCGATGATGCGGGCCATGGCGGCGATGCCGTCGGGGAAGTTCGAGGGCGATTCGCATTGCAGCCAGCTCTGGATGCCGGCGACGAGTTGTTCAGTGCGGGAAGTGGACATGGCGATTCTGCTAGCGGGAATGAAAGGGAACGTTCAAGCGACCTGCTGGCCGGCCAGGCGCGCCAGCTCGGCGTCGCTCGGCATGCCGCCCTCGAACCACAGGCTGGCGCAGACCGCGGACATGGCGCGGCCGTCGTGGCCGATGCCGGGCACCACCTGCAGCGTCCAGTTGAACGGCACGCCGCGGCGCTCGGCTTCCTTGCGGCCGGCCTCGAAGTAGTTGTGGGCGCGGGCGAAGCGGTGCGGGCCTTGGCGCATGGCGGCCGGTTCCGACGGCAGGTTGGGGTCGTCGGTGGCGATGTCCTGGTCGCCGGCCAGGATGGTCATCGGATAGGCCAGCAGCTTGACCAGGTGGTCTTCGGTCAGGCCGACGCCGTCCATGCCTTCGGGGAACGGATAATCGAATGTCGGCAGGGTGTACCAGCCGGGGTTGCCCGCGGTCACCGCCTTGAACGGCGCGTGCGACTGGCTGCTCATCAGGCGGTGCACGAACTGGCCGCCGGCCGAGTGGCCGAACAGGTAGACGTTCTCGCCATCGGTGATCTCGGCCGCGATCATGTCGCGGATCACGTTGCCGACCAGCGCATAGGTCCAGCCGTCGATGTGGCGCGGGTTGCCGCCGGCCGAGAACACGCGGCCGTTGTTGTAGCTTTCCACGCCCGGCCAGATCTCGTTGGAGAAGGTCAGCGCCACGATCAGCAGCTTGTGCTTGTCGGCGGCCTCGACCCAGAAGTCGCGGTATTCGTCGCCGTTGCGCAGCACGCCGTGCTGCACGATCACCACCGGGCGGTCCGGGGTGTAGCCGTAGGGGCGGTAGGTCTGCAGCTTGAACGGGCGATCGGAATTGCGATCCTCGTCGATATAGGTGATGGCGTTGCGGCCGGCATGGCCCATTTCGATGGCGATGCGGTCCACGTTGGACATGTCAGAGGGTTTCATGGCGTTCAGGCGGTGGCTTCGTTCAGGTGGCAGGCCGACCAGTGGCCCGGAGAGATTTCCTTCAGCGTCGGCGCCTGCTCGCGGCAGCGCGGCATGGCGTGCGGGCAGCGCGGGTTGAAGGTACAGCCCGACGGCGGGTTCAGCGGCGACGGGATCTCGCCCTTGATCGGCGTGAACTTGCGGCCGCGGCGGGCCACGTCCGGCACCTCGGCCATCAGGGCCTGGGTGTACGGATGGTTGGCGCGCGCGAAGATCTCGGCCGAGGTCGAGATCTCGACGATCTTGCCCAGGTACATGATAGCCACGCGATCCGAGATGTGGCGCACCACGCCCAGGTCGTGGCTGATGAAGAGGTAGGTGAAACCGTGCTGCTCGCGCAGGTCCATGAATAGGTTGATCACCTGCGCCTGGATCGACACGTCCAGCGCCGCCACCGGTTCGTCGCACACCAGGAACTTGGGCGCCACCATCAGCGCGCGGGCGATGCCGATGCGCTGGCGCTGGCCGCCCGAAATCTGGTGCGGGAAGCGATCGCGGTATTCCGTGTCCAGGCCCACTTCCTTCAGGGCCTGGTCGATGCGCGCGGGAATCTCGGCCGGCGGCGCCAGCTTGTGCACCTTGAGCGATTCGCCCAGGATCTGGCGCAGGCGCTGGCGCGGATTGAGCGAGGCCTGCGGATCCTGGAAGATCATCTGCACGCCCAGCGTGTAGGCCAGCTTGTCGGCGCCGCGCAGGCGGCGGGCGTCCTGGCCCTGGTAGAGCAGGTCGCCTTCGGTCTGGCGGTGCAGGCCGGCGACGACGCGGCCCAGGGTGGACTTGCCGCAGCCGGACTCGCCCACCAGGCCGACGACTTCGCCGCGGCCGATGCGCAGGTCGACGCCGTTGACGGCATACACGGTGCGGCGGTCGATCGGGCGGCCGCCCAGGGCCAGGATGCGCTGGGCCAGGTCGGGACGCTGTTCGAAGCGCTTGTGGACGTTCCTGAGCTCGATGACAGGGGTATCGGCTTGACTCATGCTTGCTCGGCCTCGCGGGCGATCGGGACGTAACAGCGATAGCTGCGCGAACCTTCGGTGGTAACGGTGGGGGCTTGCTCGGTGCAGCGCGTGACCGCGTGGGTGCAGCGCGGCCGGAAGGCACAGCCCGACGGGCGGCCGGCCAGGCTGGGCGCCATGCCGTTGATCTGGTGCAGGCGCGCGCCCGGCGTGGTGGCGCCAGGCATCGAGTCCAGCAGGCCGCGGGTATAAGGATGGCGCGGCGCGTCCAGCACCTGTTCGACCGGGCCGCTCTCGACGATGCGGCCGGCGTACATGACCGCGACTCGGTCGGCCAGCTCGGCCACCACGCCCAGGTCGTGGGTGATCCAGATCAGCGCCGTATTGTGCTCGCGGCAGATCTCCTGCATGCGGTACAGGATCTGGCCCTGGATGGTCACGTCCAGCGCCGTGGTCGGTTCGTCGCAGATGATCAGGTCGGGCTTGTTGAGCATGGCGATGGCGATCGCCACGCGCTGGCGCATGCCGCCCGAGAATTCGTGCGGGTAGCTCTTCAGGCGCTTTTCCGGCGACGGAATGCCGACCATGGCCAGCGCCTCGCGGCAGCGCTCCAGCGCTTCGGCGCGCGGCACGTCCTCGTGCGTCAGGATGGCCTCCATCATCTGCTCGCCGATGCGCAGCACCGGATTGAGCGTCATCAGCGGGTCCTGGAAGATCATGGCGATGCGGTTGCCGCGCAACTGGCGCATCTGCTCTTCGGAGAGCTTGCGTAGGTCGTTGCCCTTGAACTTCACTTCGCCGTCGACGACTTCCCCGGGCGGATCGATCAGCCCCAGCAGTGAAAAGCCGGTGACCGACTTGCCCGAGCCGGACTCGCCGACCAGGCCCACGATCTCGCCGCGGCGCACGGTCAGGTCGACGCCGTCGACCGCCAGCCAGGCGCCGGCCTCGGTATGGAATGCGGTGCGCAGGCCGCGCACTTCTAGAAGCGTGTCATTCATATCATTTGTCCATTGCGCCAGCCGCCAAGCATGCGGAGGCCTTGCCCAATCGGGATGCCGCGGAGCCGGCTCCG
The DNA here is from genome assembly GCF_001457475.1 of Achromobacter xylosoxidans. Classification (NCBI taxonomy): domain Bacteria; kingdom Pseudomonadati; phylum Pseudomonadota; class Betaproteobacteria; order Burkholderiales; family Alcaligenaceae; genus Achromobacter; species Achromobacter xylosoxidans. The sequence continues at coordinate 449,422 of NZ_LN831029.1, forward strand.
CCGGTCCGCTGGCATGCCCCCTTGAGGGGGGAGCGCGAAGCGCTTCGGGGGTAGGTCATTTCCTCGGATCCAGGCTTTCGCGCAGGCGGTCGCCGACGATATTGATTGAAAGAATGAGCAACAGCAGCGCAATGCCCGGGAACAGGCTGATCCAATAGTCGCCCGACAGCAGGTACTGGAAGCCGTTGGAGATCAGCAGGCCCAGCGAGGGTTCGGTGATCGGCACGCCGACGCCCAGGAACGACAGCGTCGCTTCCAGCGCGATGGCGGTGGCGATCTGGATGGTCGCGAACACCATGACGGGGCCCAGGCAGTTGGGCAGCAGGTGGAACACCATGATGCGCCAGGCCGGGAAGCCCAGGTTGGCGGCGGCCTCGACGTATTCCTTGCGCCGTTCCTGCAGCGCGCGGCTGCGCATGATGCGGGCATAGTGGCCCCACTGCACCAGCACCAGCGCCAGGATCACCTTGTCGACCCCGCGCCCCAGCACCACCAGCAGCACCAGCGCCACCAGGATGGTCGGGAAACCCAGGATGAAGTCGACGATGCGCATCAGCACGGTGTCGACCAGGCCGCCGACGTAGGCAGCCACCAGGCCTACCGCGCCGCCCACGGCGGTGGCCAGCATCACGGCCGACAGGCCCACCATCAGGCTGATGCGCAGGCCGTACAGGATGGCGCTGAGCATGTCGCGGCCCTGGTCGTCGGTGCCGAGCCAGGCGATGCTGCCGTCCATCAGCGCCTGGCGCGGCGCCAGGCGGCCGTCCATCAGCGACAGGTTGGCCAGGTCATAGGGGTTCTGCGGCGCGAAGTAGGGCGCGAACACCACCAGCAGCACCAGGATGGCCAGCGCGATGACCGAGCCGCGCACGGTCGGGCGGGCCCGCAGTTTCTTCAGGATCGAGGCGCGCTTGGGCGTATCGGCCAGGGGCTGGACGGTACGGGTGCGGCCGGTATTGGGAGATTGAGCCATGGCGATTATTGAGCGGGGGTCACGAGCTGCACGCGCGGATCGAGCGCCGCGTACAGGATGTCCACAACCAGGTTGATGACCACGAAGATCAGGGTGACCAGCATCACGTACGCGACCACCACGGGCCGGTCGAGCTGGTAGACGCTGTCGATGAGCAGCTTGCCCATGCCGGGCCACGCGAACACGGTTTCGGTGATGGTGGAATAGGCGATCAGGCTGCCGAATTCCATGCCGATGACGGTGACCACCGGGATCAGGATGTTGCGCAGGATGTGGCGGCGCACGATGCGGCCGGGCTTGATGCCCTTGGCGCGCGCGAACTTCACGTAGTCCTGGCTGCGGGCCTCGACCACGCCCGAGGCGGTCAGGCGCAGCACCAGCGCGATGTTGGCCAGCGCCAGGTTGATGGCCGGCATGATCAGGTGCGACCAGCCGTCGGCCGTCAGGATCGACAGGCGCACGCCCAGCACCGTCACGGTGTCGCCGCGGCCGGTGGCGGGCAGCCAGCCGAGCCACACCGCGAACAGCAGGATCAGCATCATGCCCTGCCAGAAGTTGGGCAGCGAGAAGCCCAGTACCGACGAGGCCATGATGCCGCGGCCCAGGGGCTCATCGCGGTACAGGCCGGCCACCAGGCCCAGCGGAATGCCGATCACACAGGTCAGGCCGATGGCCACGATCACCAGTTCGAAGGTGGCGGGGATGCGCTGCACGATCAGCTCGATGGCCGGGATGCCGTGCACGAACGAGGTGCCCAGGTCGCCGTGCAGCGCGCGCCACAGGAACCCTGTGTATTGCTGCCACACGGGCAGGTCCAGGCCGAGGCGGGCGATCATCGCCTCGCGCGCCGCCTGGCTGGCTTCGGGGCTGACCAGCAGCTCGATCGGGTCGCCCACGGCATATACCGCGAAGAAGACCACGACCGAGACGGCCAGCAGCACGAACAGACTCTGGATCAGTCTGCGTAGGATGAAAAGGGCCACGTGATATTTCCTTGGTGGGCTCGGGGTTGCAGGCGCCGCAAACGGCGATCTTAATTGGCGGGCTTGGCCGACATGGCCAGGGTGTATTGGTCGGCGCGGCCTTCGTACGCCAGGCCCTTGCGGAATGCCCAGATGCTGCTTTCGAAATGCAGCGGAATGCTGGGCAGGTCGGCCAGCGCCAGCGTCAGGGATTCCTGCAGCAGCTTCTCACGCACCGCCGGATCGACGGTGGTCAGCGCGCGCTTGAAGACCTTGTCGAAGGCCGGATTGTCATAGCCGCCGTAGTTGCTGGTGCCCAGGCCGTGCTCCTTGTCGAAGGCGCTGACCCAGTACTGCAGGAACGACGAGGCTTCGCCGGTTTCCGACGACCAGCCGCCCATGGCGAAGCTGAACTCGCGCTTGGCGCGCTTGGGGAAGTAGACCGAGCGCGTCATGGCGTCCACGGTCGTCTTGATGCCCACGCGCGACAGGTACTGGGCCACGGCCTGCGAGATCTGCGCGTCGTTGATGTAGCGGTCGTTGGTGGACGAGATGGTCAGCTCGAAGCCGTCCGGGTAGCCGGCCTCGGCCAGCAGCTTCTTGGCGGCGGCCGGATCGTACTTCAGTTCTGGCGGCGGTTGCAGCGTGCCGAACATGCCATCGGGCAGGAACTGGTTGGCCGGCGTGGCGGCGCCGTCCATGATGCGGGCGGCGATGGCCTTGCGGTCGATCGCCATCGAGATGGCGCGGCGCACGCGCACGTCCTGCAGCGGGTTCTTGCCGTCGGCGGCGCGCACCATCGGGCTGGGGCTGCGCGCCACGTCGAACTGGAAGTACACCACCCGCACCGACGGCGTGATGACGTAGCCGAAGCCCGGCGTTTCCGAGATGCGCTTGACGTCGCGCGCGGCGGGGTTCTCGATCAGGTCGAAGTCGCCGGCCAGGAGGCCGGTCAGGCGCGGGCCGGCGGCCGGCACCGGAATCAGCCGCACGTTCGGCCAGGCCGGCTTGTCGCCCCAGTAGGCGTCGTTGCGCGCCAGCTCGATGGCGCTGCCCTTGACGTACGACTTGAGCGTGTACGGGCCGGTGCCGATGGCGGACTTGCCGCTGTTGAAGTCGCTGATGGTCGGCCAGGGGCCGGTCACGCCGCAATTGTTCTTGGGCTCGAAGCGGATCGGGCCGTGCTCGACGATGCCGCTCCACAGCATGGCGTTGCGGGTCAGGTCGTTGGGCAGCAGCGGGTAGGGCAGGTGGGTCTTGATGACCAGCACGTTGCCGTCGCGCACGTCGATGCTGGCCAGCTTCTGCACCACGCTGGCATACGAGCCGCCGATCGATTGTTCGTTGTGCAGCGCGCGGCACAGCGTGAAGATCACGTCATCGGGCGTGAACGGCTGGCCGTTGGAGAACTTCACGCCGTCGCGCAGGGTGAATTCCCAGGTGGTGTCGTCCACCGCCTTCCAGGCGGTCGCCAGCCGCGGCACCAGGTTCATCTTGGCGTCCTGGCCGACCAGGGTCTCGAAGATATGCGAGGTCATCGCGTCGTTCGGCGTGACCTGGTGGTAGTGCGGGTCCATCGCCGTGGGTTCGGACGACAGGCCGATGCGCAGCGTCTGCGGGGCCGACTGGGCCTGGGCCATGGCGCCAGCGGCCAGGGCGGCCGCCAGCGTACAGGTCGATAACGCGCTGCGGATGAAAACGTTTGCGGACATGCTGCTTCCCTTGGTGTTTTTTTATATGAGGCGCCGCGCCATCGAGGGCGCGCCGCGCGAAGAATCAGACGATGGGCTGGGCCAGCCGGACCACGGTGACGCCGGCCCGCAGGTTGGCGGTCGACGGCATGATCAGCACGCAATCATCGTAGGGCGTGGTCACGGCCTCGCCCTCGGACCAGCCGATTACGCTGCCGGCGCGCGCCAGCGTCTCCAGGCCCTTCCAGGGCTCGGCGAAACGGAAGTCGGCGCTCTTGGCGGCGATCGCGTGGGTCACGCGCAGCGCGCGCTGGGCGCTGGCCTGGGGGGCGAACCAGGCGGCGGGCAGGTCGGCCTCGTCCACCGTGCCGGCCGCCACCAGGAAACGCGCCATCTGGTCGAGCGCCACGCCGCGCGCCTCGGGCGCGCCATGGAAGCCGCATTCGATCAGCAGCGAGCGGGTGCCGTTGTCGCCGGCCTCGCCGAAGCGGCCGTAGTCACGCATGCGCACGCCGGCGGCATGGCCGGCGTCGGCGATGATGGTGGCGGGGTTGCCCAGCGACAGGGCCAGGTCGATGTTGCGCTGTTCCATGCCGGTCAGTTGCAGCGGCACGTCGGAATTGCTCATCGAGTGGAAGTCCAGCAGCCAGTCGGCCTGCGCCACCCAGGGCTGGATGGCGGCGGCGCGGCGGCGTTCCTGGCTGATGGGCTGGGCCAGCTTGTCGTCGCTCCAGACCCGGTTCATGTCTTCGTCGACGAAGCGCGCCGGCGCGTAGTTGGCCGGATCGAAGCGGTCGAACGCGGCCAGGTTGCAGAATGCCAGCGTCAGCGAACCACGGCGCGGGCGCAGGCCGGCGGCCAGCGCGTCCTTCAGGGCCCAGGCGCCGCACAGCTCGTTGCCGTGGACCAGGGCGCTGAGCATCACGCGCTTGCCCGGCACGCCGGAGTCGAAATGCCAGACGCCGGGGGTATCCGTGTTGCCCACGCGCTCGGCCGCCAGATCCGGACAGGCGAGCAAAAAGGGGCGCGGACGGGACGCGGTAGGGGACGAGGACATGGGAACTCCGATCAAGCGAGGGGGATTGTATAAGGGATGGCGCCCGAAGGCGGTCAGGTGGCGGTCAGGCGCTCGCGTTGCGCGGCCACGGCCGCGCCCTGTTCGCCCAGGTCCCAGAACAGGCCGGCCATCACCGCCGCGCCTTCGCGCGCCACGGAGGCGAGCAGGTGTTCGTCGGGGCCGTGCTGGCAACAGGCGGGATAGGAATGCGGCACCCAGATGGTGGGCAGCCCCAGCACTTCCGAGAAAGCGTCGTTGGGCACCGTGCCGCCCAGGTTGGGCAGCAGCGCCGGAGTCTTGCCGGTGGTGGCGGCCAGCGAGGCCACGGCCCAGCGCGCCCACGGATCATCCGGGTCCAGCCGGGTGGCCGGCGTGCCGCGCCGCACGCGGACATTGACCTGCTGCAAGCCCCGCGCGTCCAGGTGCCGCCGCAGGATGCCCTCGGCCTGGCGCCAGTCGGTGCCGACCACGAAGCGCAGGTTGCAGGTGGCGCTGGCGCGTGGCGGGATCGCGCCCACCGGGTTGTCGGGGTTGCCGGTCTTGTAGGCCAGCACTTCCAGCGTGTTCCAGCCGAACAGGCGTTCGGCCAGCGACAGGCCGGGCTCGCCCCAGTCCGGGTCGACGTCGGGCGCGTCGTCGTCCTGGCCCACCTGGATGTCCGCCAGCGCCTGGCGCACCGCGGCCGGAATGGCCGGGGGGCGCAGGCCATCAACCAGCAAGCGGCCGCGCGAATCCACCAGGCTGGCCAGCGCGTTCGCCAGGATGATGCCGGGATTGGGCAGCACGCCGCCCCAGTTGCCAGAGTGGTGGGCGTGGCCGCGCAGGTCAACCGTCAGGTCGAACAGCAGCGTGCCGCGAGATCCCAGGAACAGCGTCGGCAGGTCTGCCGCCAGCCGCGGTCCGTCGGAGGCGATGAAGACGTCCGCCGCCAGCGCTTCGCGCCAGGCGGCGCAGGCCTGGTGCAGACCGGGCGAGCCGACTTCCTCGCCGCATTCCACCAGCATGCGCAGGTTGAAGCCCAGGCGCCCGCCGCGTTCGGCCCGCACCTGTTCCAGCGCGGTCATGTTGACGCAGTACTGTCCTTTGTTGTCGGCGGTGCCGCGGCCGTACCAGCGATCGCCCTCGGCCGTCAGGCGCCACGGCGCCAGGCCGGCGCGCCACTGTTCGTCGTAGCCGCGCACCACGTCGCCATGGGCGTACATCAGCACGGTGGGCAGGGCCGGGTTCTCGATGCGTTCCGCCAGCAGGAACGGCGGGCCGCCTGCGACCGGGTTGTCCTCGACGCGCCAGGCACAGCCCAGGCTTTCCAGGCGCGGCGCGATCGCCGCGCGCAGGTAGTCGTACAGCGCCTCGCGCTGGTCGGGGTTCTGGCTTTCGGTGCGATGGGCGACCAGCGTTGCCAGGTCGCGCTGCAAGGCGCCGCTCTCGGCATAGGCGGTCGCGCGGCCGACGGCCGCGGCGCGGCTGGCGCTCGGGATTGCTGCTGACACGGACTTCCCCTTTTCTGGCCGGACGCGTCAGGGGGCGTCCGGCTGGATCGTTGCGCAAATTCTAGGATCAGGGAAGCTTTCTCTACAATTAGAATATTTATCGGAAGCCTTGCAAAAAAAGCAAAGCTTTCTCCTTCATGGATTCACCCCCAACGAGGCGCGAACATGCACGGCATCGCCCTGCGGTACTTTGTCGAAGTGGCCCAGGCGGGCAGCCTGAGCGGCGCGTCCGAACGCCTGCACGTGGCGGTGTCGGCCATCAGCCGGCAGATCGCCAAGCTGGAGGAAGAGGCGGGCGCGCCCTTGTTCGAGCGCGCCGCGCGCGGCATGGTGCTGAGCGAGGCCGGCCGACTGCTGCTGGCCCACGCGCGCCGCACATTGCTTGAATCGGACTCGGTGCTGCAGGAGATCGCCGCGCTCAAGGGCATGGCGCGCAACGAGATCCGCATGGCGGCGGTGGAGGGCGTGGCGCGCATTTTCCTGCCGTCGGCCATGGCGCGGTTCCGCCGTGATTGGCCCGATGTGCGTTTCGACCTGCACGTGGGCACGCCGGCCGACGTCGCGCGCCGCGTTGCCGAGGGCAGCGTCGAGCTGGGCATGACCTTCAACGTCGAGCGGCTCAGCGGCGTCAGCGTGCGTTATTCGCGGCGCGCGCCGGTACACGCCGTCATGGCCGCGGGCCATCCGCTGGCCGGCCGCAAAAGCGTCAGCCTGCAGGAACTGGGCCGCTACCCGCTGGCGCTGACCGGCCCGGGCACCACCACCCGGCATCTGTTCGAGATGGGCTGTCTGCTGGAGTCGGTGCAGCTTGAACCGACCTTCACCTGCAACGACTCGTCGCCGCTGCACGGCTTCGTGTTCGGCTCCGACGCCATCATGCTCAGCGGCTACATCTCGGTGGCCTGGAGCCTGAAGCGCGACGAACTGGTGGCGGTGCCGATCTCCAACGCGCAGTTGCAGTCGCGCACCTTGCAGCTGCACGTCATGCAGGGGCGCCAGCTGCCGTCCAAGACGGAGGCCTTCATTGCCCTGCTGTCGCGCGAGCTGGACGTGCTGCTGGAGGACGGCCCGGGCGCTTGAGGCAAGACGCGCGGACGCTGGCACAAACAAAAACGGCTGCCCCGAGGGCAGCCGTTTTCATGTCCCGCGCCGGATTACTTGGCGTCGGGCTTGACCGAGGTGGCCAGCGTGAACTGGTCGCGGCGGCCTTCGTAGGAGATGCCCTTGCGGAAGGCCCAGATGCTGCTCTCGAAGTGCAGCGGGATCAGCGGCACGTTGTCCAGCGCGATCTGGGTGGCTTCCTGCAGCAGCTTCTCGCGCTTGGGCGCGTCGACCGTGACGATGGCCTGCTTGTAGACCTTGTCGAAATCGGCGTTGGTGAAGCCGCCGTAGTTGCTGGTGCCCAGGCTCTTGGGCGAGTCGAGCGAGGCGACCCACAGCTGGAACAGCGCCGAGGCTTCGCCCGTTTCCGCCGGCCAGCCGCCCATCGAGAAGCTGAACTCGCGCTTGGCGCGCTTGGGGAAGTAGATCGAGGCGGTCATGGCGTCGACGTTGGTCTTGATGCCGACGCGGGCCAGGTACTGGGCCACGGCCTGCGCCACCTGGCCGTCATTGACGTAGCGGTCGTTGGTGGACGAGAGGGTCAGTTCGAAGCCGTTGGGGTAGCCGGCTTCGGCCAGCAGCTTCTTGGCGCCTTCCGGGTCGTACTTGATTTCCGGGGCCTTGGGCAGCGCGCCGAACATGCCGTCGGGCATGAACTGGTAGGCCGGGGTGGCCATGCCGTCCATGATGCGGGCGGTGATGGTCTTGCGGTCGATGGCCATCGAGATCGCCTTGCGCACTCGCAGGTCCTGCAGCGGGTTCTTGCCGTCGGCGCTCTTGACGAACGGGCTCGGGTTGCGCGCCACGTCGGGCTGGAAGAACACCAGGCGGGTCGAAGGCGTGGCCACGAAACCGAACTTGGGGTTGTCCTTCAGGCGTTGCAGGTCGCGCGCGGCGGGGTTTTCGATCATGTCGAAGTCGCCCGACAGCAGGCCGGTCAGGCGCGGGCCGGCGGCCGGCACGGGCACGAACTTCACTTCCTTCCAGTAGGGCTTCGGGCCCCAGTAGTTCTCGTTGCGCACCAGTTCGATGCCGGTGCCCTTGACGTACGACTTCAGGGTGTACGGGCCGGTGCCGATGGCGTCCTTGCCGTTGTTGAAGTCGGCCACCGTGGGCCACGGGCCGGTCACGCCGCAACCCTTCTTCGGGTCGAAGGTCAGCTTGCCGTGCTCGACGATGCCGTTCCAGATGATCGGCAGCGAGCGCGCCATTTCGGCGGGCATCAGCGGGAAGGGGGCGCCGGTCTTGATTATGACGGTGTGGGCGTCCGGCGTCTGCACGTCGGTGATCAGCTTGGTCGTGTCCATGTAGGACTGCGACACGTTGGTCTCGTTGTTCAGCGTGCGGCAGATCGTGAACAGCACGTCTTCGGACGTGAACGGCTTGCCGTTGGAGAACTTGACGTCGTCGCGCAGCTTGAATTCCCAGGTCAGGTCGTCCAGGTTCTTCCAGGACGTGGCCAGCGCGGGCACCAGCTTCATGTCGGCACTGCGGCCTACCAGCGAACTGTAGACGTGCGCGGAGAACGCGTCGTTCTGCGTCATCTTGTGGTAGTGGGGGTCGGCCGAGGTGGGTTCGGCGGACAGGCCGATCTTCAGCGTCTGGGCCTGGGCAGCGGCCAAGGGAATGGCGGCGGCCACGAGGGCCAGGGTGGTGCGCAACTTCATGGTGACAACTCCGGATGGGGAACGAACCGGATCGTGCTGGCGGCGCGGAACAGGGGCGGGCCTACCGGGGAAACGCAACGTCGGCCGGGGGGCTTGCGGTGTTTTTGGCGCCAGGCACGACGGCAAGGGGCCGATTATCGGTAGGGGCTTCGCGCGCTGTCAATGCGCGCCGGGCCGACGTCAGGGTAAACGCCGAGAGGGGGAATAGCCGGCGAAGCCGCGCGAAAAATGCCAATCGCCCCAGTTCGAGGCGGTCCCGCTTCGGGACGGCTTCGCACTGGGGCGACGGGGGAATTGCGTCGTGGAGGGCGTCGCGGGGCCCCGCAAGTGGGGCCGGCGCGGCGCGATGGCGCCCGGTGAGGGGAAAGGCCAAAGGCCCCGGACGCCGGGTCCGATGCAACGGGCGCCGCATCGGCGGCGGGCGTCACAGCGGCAGCGCGCCAGGCTGAATCGCGGGAGATCGGTCGCGACTCAGTCCGGCACGGCTGTTCTTACCACTGCGAACCGGAGAAGCGCGAGCTGGCGGCGCGGGCCTTGTTCATCGACTCGTTCACCTCGTCGATGAAGGCGAACACGGCGGCGACAGCGGCGGCGATCGACTTGCCGGCCTTCTTCAGGTTGGTCAGCGGGTGGGAATTCGGTTGGTTCTCGAGGGCGCCGCGGAGCAGGTCGCGCTCCAGCGCGTCGGTCAGGCGGGCAGTGTGGTTCAGGGTCAGTTCGCTCATGGTTTTCTCCAGTCCGTTTCGTCTTGGGGTAAACCATTATAGGGATAACCCTAAATCAAAAGCAACGCGTTTTTAGGGGAAAACCCTAGTATGTTGTAAAAATGTATTTGCCGCCGGGGACTTAGGCTGTCGGTCCACCGTTGCGCAGGCCCCGGGCGGCATCCGCCAGCTCGCCCGCGGTCAGCCCGATCGGCCCGATGCCCCGGGCCACCAGGGCGTCGGCGGCCGCGCCATGCAGCCAGACCGCGCCGGCCACGGCCTGCTCGAGGGGCAGGCGCTGAGCCAACAACGAGCCCAGCATGCCGGCCAATACGTCCCCGGTTCCGGCCGTGGCCAGCCCCGGGTTGCCGCTGGTGTTGCGGCGCCACGTGCCGTCGGGGGCGCAGATCAGCGTGCCGGCGCCCTTCAGGACCACCCAGGCGCCGAAGCGCCGCGCCAGCGCCTGGGCGGCGGCGCCGCGGTCGGCCTGGACGCGGGCGGTGTCCTGGCCCAGCAGGCGGCCAGCCTCGGCCGGGTGCGGGGTCAGGACGACCGGGCCGTCGCCCCAGTTGGGCCGGATGCCGCCGTTGGCCAGCAGGTTCAGGCCGTCGGCATCCAGCACCAGCGGCGCGCCGTGGCGCAGCACGAACAGTTCCGACAGGGCGTTGGCGGCCGTCGCGCCGGTGCCGATGCCGCACCCGGCGACCCAGGCGGTCACGCCCCAGTCCGTGTCCAGCAGCGAGCGGGCGTCGCGCAGCATCAGTTCGGGTTGCAGCGGATCGCAGGGCAGCGGCGCGGCGTCCTGGGCGAAGCCCACCAGCACCTTGCCGGCGCCGGTCTTGAGCGCGGCGCGCGCGGCCAGCAGCGCCGCGCCTTCCATGCCGCGCCCGCCTCCTACCACGCCGACGGTGCCGAAACTGCCTTTGTGGGTGTCCGGGCCGCGCGCGGTGAACAGGGCGGGCAGATCGTCGCGGCGGATCTCGCCGGCAAAGGAGGAGTCGGGGGTGTTCATGGGCTGAGGCTCCGGGATCGTCGGGGCAGGGGCTATCCACTATAGTGCCCCAAAACGCGCGGCCTTCCGCCCGCGCCACCGGAGACGACGATGACCGATATCACGCTGGAACACTATTCCGCCTACGAGTCCCTCAAGCTGCGCCGCCATCCCAACGGCGTGCTGGAGCTGATCATGGGCTCCAAGGACGGCAAGCCGGGCAAGCTGTCCACCGCCGACGACCGCATGCACCGCGAGCTGGCCGACATCTGGCGCGATATCGATACCGACCCGGACACCCGGGTGGTGGTGATCCGCGGAGAGGGCAAGGGCTTCTCGGGCGGTGGCGACCTGGACCTGGTGCAGCAGATGGCCGAGGACTTCGACGTGCGCACCCGCGTCTGGCGCGAGGCGCGCGATCTGGTCTACAACATCATCAACTGCAGCAAGCCGATCGTGTCGGCGATGCACGGCGCCGCCGTGGGCGCGGGGCTGGTGGCCGGCTTGCTGGCCGACATCTCGATCGCCGCGCGCGATGCCCGCATCATCGACGGCCACACCCGCCTGGGCGTCACCGCTGGCGACCATGCCGCCATCGTCTGGCCGCTGCTGTGCGGCATGGCGCGCGCCAAGTACTACCTGATGCTGTGCGAAACCGTGAGCGGCGAAGAGGCCGAGCGTATCGGCCTGGTGTCGCTGTGCGTGGACGAGGCCGAGTTGATCGGCCGCGCCTTCGAGGTCGCCAACCGCCTGGCGGCCGGCTCGCAGACCGCGATCCGCTGGACCAAGTATTCGCTGAACAACTGGCTGCGCATGGCCGGCCCGACCTTCGATACGTCGCTGGCGCTGGAATTCATGGGGTTCGGCGGCCCGGACGTGCGCGAAGGCGTGCAGTCGTTGCGCGAGCGGCGGGCGCCGAACTTCCGGCCCGACTCGCCGTTCTGACAAGGGCGGCTGCCGGCCGCGTCCGGCCCCGCGCCGGGCGGCATCTGGCCAAGCGCGCCGGCCCAGGCATCGCATGCGGCGCGGCGGGCGCGCAAGGCGTCCGGCCGTGCCGGATTCACTTCTTGAAGAACGCCGCGAACGCGGCCTGCGCCTCTTCCGTCTGCAAACGGGCGCGGAACTGCTGCGCCTCGTAATCGAGCGTGTCCTGGATCGCCTGCCGCTCCGGGCGCTTGAGCATGGCCTTGGTCAGCCGCAAGGCGGCCGGCGGTTGCTTGGCCAGGCTGGCGGCGGTGGCCTGCGCGGCCGCCAGGGCGCCGCCCTTGGCGGTGACCGCGGTAGCGAGGCCGGCCTCGCAGGCTTCCCGCGCCGAGAACGCCTTGCCCTGCAACAGCCATTCGGCGGCGCGGCGGGCACCGGCCAGGCGCGGCATCAGCAGGCTGGACGCGCCCTCCGGGCACAGCCCCAGCGCCACGAACGGCATGCGCAGCGTGGCGCCTTCGCCGATGTAGACGAAGTCGCAATGCTGCAGCAGCGTCACGCCGATGCCGATGGCATAGCCCTCGACGGCGGCGATGACCGGCACGTCGGCCTGCGTCAGGGCGCGCAGGAAGGTCAGTCCGGCGCTGTCGCCGGCGCCGCGCTCGGCCTGGAAGTCGCGCAGGTCATTGCCGGCGGTGAAGTGTTCGCCGGCGCCGGCCAGGATCACCGCCGACACGCTGGTGTCGGCGCTGGCCAGCGCGAGCTGTTCGGTCAGCGCGGCGTAGGTGGCCGTGTCGAGCGCGTTGCGGCGGTCCTGGCGGTCGATCACCAGCGTCAGCACCGCGCCGTCGCGCGTGACCCGCAGCCCGGCGCTCATGCGAAGGTCCTGGCGGCCAGCTGGGTCTTGGCCTCGGCGTACTCGCGGCGCAGCGTGTCGACGATCTGGCGCGTCGGCTGCACGCTGCCGATGTTGCCCACGCCCTGGCCCGCGCCCCAGATGTCCTTCCACGGCTTGACGCGGCTGGAGCCGAAGTTGGAGGCGCCGCTGTCCGGCTGCGGCAGGTTGGCCGGATCGAGGCCGGCGGCGGCGATGCTGGCCTTCAGGTAGTTGCCGGGGATGCCGGTGAAGAACGGGGTGTAGAGAATGTCCGAGGCGCTGGCCTCGACGATGGCGGACTTGTAGCCTTCGCTGGCGTTGGCTTCCTCGCTGGCGATGAAGCGCGTGCCCATGTAGGCGAAGTCCACGCCCATGGCGAGCGCGGCCAGCACCTGGGCGCCCGAGGTGATGGCGCCCGACAGGATCAGCGGGCCGTCGTAGAAGCGGCGCACTTCGGACACCAGCGCGAACGGGCTGAGCGTGCCGGCATGGCCGCCCGCGCCCGCGCACACCAGGATCAGCCCGTCCACGCCCGCTTCCAGCGCCTTTTCGGCGTGGCGGATGGTGGTGACGTCGTGGAACACCTTGCCGCCCCAGTCGTGGATGCCCTTGACCAGGTCGCCGGGGGCGCGCAGGCTGGTGATGATCAGCGGCACGCGGTGGCTGGCGCACACCGCCAGGTCCTGTTCGAGCCGGTCGTTGGACTGGTGGATGATCTGGTTGACGGCGTAGGGCGCGACGGTGGCGCCCGGATTGGCCTCGCGGTACGAGGCCAGCCCCGCCTGGATCTCGTCCAGCCAGTCGGTCAGCAGGCTCTGCGGACGCGCGTTGAGCGCCGGAAACGAACCGACGATGCCGCTCGTGCATTGCGCGACGACCAGCTTCGGGTTGGACACGATGAACATGGGGGCGCTGATGACCGGCAGGGACATCTGGCCATACAGATCTGTCACGAGGGAGTGGGGCATAACGGCGTCACGTGTGGTTTCGGGTTGAGCGCCCAAGCCGCGCTTGCATGGCGGAAAGGGATGTGCCTACAATTACCTACCGACCGTCCGGTAATTAATTAATCTTTATTTAACGGCAAGCGCCGAACCGCTGTCAATGGAACGGGACCGCCCGCGGTCCGGCATTGCCTGCCTCGACGCCGCCTCACCAGGTTCCCTCATGGCGACTTCCGCAGCCCCCGCCACCAAACGCGCCCGCGCCGGCCGCCCGCCGACCCTGGCGGCGCCGCGCGAACGCATCCTGGCCGAAGCCGCCAAGCTGTTCGCGCGCAGCGGCTACGACGGCAGTTCGGTGTCGGACCTGGCCGCCGCCATTGGCGTGTCCAAGGCCGCCATCTATCACTACTTCACCACCAAGCAGGACATCTACGACGCCATCATCCTGGCGGTGTTGAGCGGCCTGAACCAGAGCGTCGGCCAGGACGTGGCGCGCGCCGAGGGCGGCGCCGCCCGCCTGCGCGCCTTCATGGTCGGCCACGCCCGCTATTTCGAGCAGCACCACGCCGAGTTCGTCACCATGCTGATCGGCTATTCCGGCATGGCGCTGCCCGAGCGCGAGGACGCCGCCCGGCTGCGCGACGGCTACGAGAAGCGCCTGCGCGACTTGATCGCGCAGGGCGTGGCCGAAGGCGCGTTCCGGCCGCTGGACGTGCCCGCCACCGGCCGCGCCGTGCTGTCGATGCTGAACTGGATGGTGCGCTGGTACAAGCCCGGCCAGGGCGACAGCGCCGAGACCATCGCCGCCGGCTATTTCGATTTACTGGTTGGCGGCATGCGCCCCTGAGCGCCGCCGCCCCGCACTCCCGAGAGACTGACATCATGGCCCTGGACACCGAAACCCTGACCCTGTTGCTGGACGCCGTGCGCCGCTTCGTGCACGAACGCCTGATTCCCGCCGAGGACGAACTGGCCGCCAGCGGCCAGGTGCCGCCGGACATCGTCGCCGAAATGCGCGAGCTGGGCCTGTTCGGCCTGTCGATCTCGCCCGACCACGGCGGCCTGGGCCTGACGATGGAAGAAGAAGTGAAGGTGGTGTTCGAACTGGGCCAGACCTCGCCCGCGTTCCGTTCGCTGGCCGGCACCAACATCGGCATCGGCTCGCAGGCCATCGTGCTGGCCGGCACCGACGAACAGCGCGCCCGTTACCTGCCGCGCCTGGCCAGCGGCGAACTGATCGGCTCGTTCGCGTTGACCGAACCCGACGCCGGCTCCGACGCCATGGCGCTGCGCCTGTCGGCCGAACGCGACGGCGACCACTACGTGCTCAACGGCACCAAGCGCTACATCACCAACGCGCCCATCGCCGGCCTGTTCTCGGTGATGGCGCGCACCGCGCCCGAACGCCGCGCCAATTCCATTTCGTGCTTTCTGGTCGAAGCCGGCACGCCTGGCCTCATCATCGGCAAGCCCGACAAGAAAATGGGCCAGGCCGGCGCGCTCACCAGCGACGTGGTCTTCGACAACTGCCGCGTCCCCGCCTCGGCCCTGCTGGGCGGCGAGGAAGGCAACGGTTTCCGCACCTCGATGCGCGTGCTGGACAAGGGCCGCCTGCACATCTCGGCCCTGTGCGTCGGCATCGCCGACCGCCTGCTGCGTGACGCCGTCAAATACGCCACCGAACGCAAGCAGTTCGGCCAGCCCATCGCCGAGTTCCAGCTGATCCAGGCCATGATCGCCGACAGCCAGGCCGAACTCTACGCCGCCCGCTGCATGGTGCTGGACGCCGCCCGCCTGCGCGACCGCGGCGAGAACACCACCATGCAGGCCGCCTGCTGCAAGCTCTACGCCACCGAAATGGTCGGCCGCGTCGCCGACCGCGCCGTCCAGATCCACGGCGGCGCCGGCTACATGTCCGAATACGCCGTGGAACGCTTCTACCGTGACGTGCGCCTCTTCCGCATCTTCGAAGGCACCTCGCAAATCCAGCAACTGGTCATCGCCCGCGAGGTCATCAAGGCCAACAGTTAAGCCGTGCGAAGGCGTGGCGGGCATCCACCCGCCACCCCCGATGCCGACACCTCAACACTGGAGCAACAGGGCAGGGCGCCATGCATCGTGTGCCGCGAGGCGCCCATGCAACGTGAAGGTCCTCCACCCCCGCGCAGCGTCATCCTCCAACCGCAAAACAGCATGTAAGCCAAAAAAGGCTGCCCGCGCAGCCGCCTTTGGCGGGCCCCGCCCCACCCCTCATCCCCCCGTGGTCGTCACCAGAATGCCAAGCACACCGTCCGTCCCAGCACCCGCGATGAGCCTTCAGCGCAGCCCTTTGCGGTGTGGCGTGGGGAATGGGGGGCGTGTAGATGCGCCCGACGGAATCCGAAGGAGTCGCCGCAGGCGAGGACGAGGATGAGTAAGGGGCAGTCCGGAGCGAACGCTCCGGACCGCAATCGTAGCCCCCCATTCCCCACGCCACACCGCAAAGGGCGTCTAAAGAACCACCCGCGTCCCCCCAAAACGACCACCCCAACACACCCAAGCCCCCACCGGCTAATATCCCCACTGACCCAATCCTCTCTGGCGAAAAGATAAAAGATGTCGCAACGTCCCGCTCCCCTGACAGGCATCCGCGTCCTGGACCTGACCCGCGTGCTCGCCGGCCCCTGGTGCACCCAGAACCTGGCCGACCTCGGCGCCGAAGTCATCAAGATCGAGCGCCCCGGCGCCGGTGACGACACCCGCGCCTGGGGCCCCCCGTACCTGAAGGACGCGGCTGGCAACGACACCACCGAGGCCGCCTACTACCTCTCGGCCAACCGCAACAAGTTCTCCGTCGCCCTCGACATCGCCTCGCCGCGCGGCGCCGAACTGGTGCGCGAACTGGCCCTGCAGAGCGACATCCTGGTCGAGAACTTCAAGGTCGGCGGCCTGGCCAAGTACGGCCTGGACTACGCCAGCCTGAAGGAAGCGAACCCGCGCCTGATCTACTGCTCGATCACCGGCTTCGGCCAGACCGGTCCCTACGCCAGCCGCCCCGGCTACGACTTCATGATCCAGGGCATGGGCGGCCTGATGAGCATCACCGGCGAGCGCGACGACCTGCCCGGCGGCGGTCCGCAGAAGGCGGGCGTGGCCGTGGCCGACCTGATGACCGGCATGTACTCCACCGTCGGCATCCTGGCCGCGCTGCACGAGCGCTCGGTCAGCGGCCTGGGCCAGCACATCGACATGGCGCTGCTGGATTGCCAGGTCGCCATGCTGGCGAACCAGAACCTGAACTTCATGACCTCCGGCAACGCCCCGCGCCGCGCCGGCAACGCGCACCAGAATCTGGTGCCGTACCAGGTCTTCGCCGCCAGCGACGGCCACCTGATCGTCGCCGTGGGCAACGACAGCCAGTTCCGCAACTATTGCGGCGCCATCGGCCTGCCCGAACTCTCGGCCGACCCGCGTTTTTCCACCAACCCGCAGCGCGTCAAGAACCGCGAGGCGCTGGTGCCGCTGCTGGCCGAACGCATGGCCACCGGCGCGCGCGACCACTGGCTCGCCTCGCTCGAGGCCGTGGGCGTGCCGGCCGGCCCGATCAATACGCTCGACCAGGTCTACGAAGACCCGCAGGTGCTGGCGCGCGGCATGAAGCGCGAACTGCCGCATCCGACCGCGGGCACCGTGCCCATGGCCGCCAGTCCGCTGAAGTTCTCGGGCAGCCCGGTCGAATACCGTCGCGCCCCGCCCATGCTGGGCGAGCACACCGCGCAGGTGCTGTCCGAAAAGCTCGGGCTGTCGGACGCGGAGATCCAGGCGCTGGCGCAAAGCCCGTCCTGATACCCCCGCAGCGCGCGGCGCACACACCATTCCAATGACAGGCAGGAGAAGTTGATGACGGAGATTCAAACCATCGGCGTCGTGGGCGCCGGGGCCATGGGGCGTGGCATCGCCCAGATCGCGGCGCAGGCCGGCTTGCGGGTGCGCTTGTACGACACCAGCGCCGACGCCGTGGCCGCCGCGCGCGAGTCGCTGCGCCAGACCTGGGACAAGCTGGCCCAGAAGGGCAAGCTGACCGCCGCCGACGCGCAGGCCGCGCTGGAGCGGGTCGAGTCCGCCACCGCGCTGACCGACATGTCGCAATGCCAGCTGGTGGTCGAAGCCATCGTCGAGCGCCTGGACGTCAAGCGCGACCTGTTCGCGGCGCTGGAAGGCGTGGTGGCCGACGACTGCATCCTGGCCTCCAACACCTCGTCGCTGTCGATCACCGCCATCGCCGCCGCCTGCAAGCTGCCGCAACGCGTCGCCGGCTATCACTTCTTCAACCCGGTGGCGCTGATGAAGGTGGTCGAGGTCATCGACGGCCTGCGCAGCGCGCGCGAGACCGGCGACGCGCTGGCCGAACTGGCGCGCCGCATGGGCCACACGCCGGTGCGCGCCAAGGACATGCCCGGCTTCATCGTCAACCACGCCGGTCGCGGCATGAACACCGAAGGCCTGCGCGTGGCGCAGGAATCGGTGGCGAGCTTCGCGCAGGTGGATGCCATCATGCGCGAGCAGGCCGGCTTCCGCATGGGCCCGTTCGAGCTGCTGGACCTGACCGCGCTGGACGTTTCGCATCCGGTGATGGAATCCATCTACCGCCAGTTCTTCGACGAGCCGCGCTTTCGCCCGTCGCCCATCACCACCGTGCGCCTGGCCGGCGGCCTGATCGGCCGCAAGGCCGGCGAGGGCTTCTACAAGTACGTCGACGGCCAGAAGCAAGTGCCCGCCGAGCCGCCCGTGCCGGCGCTGCCGCAAGGCCTGAAGGTCTGGGTCAGCCCGCGCCACGCGGAAGGTTACGCGCGCGCCACCGCGCTGCTGGAAAAGCTGGGCGCGCCGCTGGTGTCCGGTTCCACGCCGGCGGCCGATGCGCTCATCATCGTCACGCCGTTCGGTGAAGACGTGTCCACCACGGTGTCGGCCCAAGGGCTGGATCCGGCGCGCTGCGTCGGCCTCGATACCCTGCACGCGTTCGACAAGGCCAAGCGCCGCACCCTGATGGTGTCGCCGGCAACCGAGGCCAAATGGCGCGATGCCGCGCACGCGGTGCTGGCCGGCGACGGCGTGCCGGTGTCGGTGGTCGAGGATTCGCCGGGCTTCGTCGCGCAGCGCATCGTGGCCATGATCGTCAACATCGCCGCCGACATCGCGCAACAGCAGATCGCCACGCCGGAAGACATCGACCGCGCCGTGACCCTGGGCCTGGGATATCCGGTGGGCCCGCTGGCCCTGGGCGATGCGCTGGGCGCGGAGCGCATCCTGGAGATCCTGAAGAGCATGCAGCGCGTCACGGGCGACCCGCGCTACCGTCCCAGCCTGTGGCTGCAACGCCGCGTGCAGTTGGGCATGTCGCTGCTCAAGACCTCGGCCGCCGACTGACGCGAAGCGCCGCCGGAAACAAAAAAGCCCCTCGATGCATCGAGGGGCTTTTTTTCGGGCCCGCGGGACTCGCGGTCGCGCGGCGCGAAGGGTAGCGCTTACTTGGCCGCATCCACCATGTACTGGACCGCCGCGCGGATGTCGTCTTCCGAAGCGTTGGCCGCGCCGCCCTTGGGCGGCATGGGCGGCTTGCCCTGCATCGCGACCTTGACCATGGCGTCCATGCCGGTCTTGATGTAGGGCTCCCAGGCGGCCTTGTCGCCGAACTTGGGGGCGTTGGCCACGCCGGTGGCGTGACAGGCGAAACAGACGCTCTTATAGAGCTTTTCACCAGCGGGATTGACCGTGGCGGCCTGTTGCGGCGCGGCGGCCGGTGCCGGTGCGGCGGCAGGCGCGGCAGCAGCGGGGGCCGGGGCAGCAGCAGCGGGGGCGGCGGCGGCCGGGGCGGGCGCGGCAGCCGGAGCCGCAGCGGCCGGCGCGGCGTCGCCTTCCTTCTTGGCGCCTTCCTCAGCCGGCGCGGCCGGTTCCGGCAGCGAACCGCCCGACTTGTTGGCCATGTAGACCACGGCGCGCGCGACCTCGAAGTCGGACAGCGTCGGGTTGCCGCCCTTGGCGGGCATGCCACCCTTGCCATGCAGCGCGACGTTCATCATTGCGTCGAAACCGGACTTGATGAAGGGCGCCCAGGCGGCGTTGTCGCCCACCTTGGGAGCGCCGGCCACGCCGGCGGTATGACAGGCCGTACAGACGGCTTGGAAGACTTGTTCGCCGGTCTTGAAGACCTTGGGCGCGTTGGCGTCGACCAGCGCGAACCCGGCGACGGGGGCAATGCGTTTGGTGACGGCTTCGGTGGATAGCGTATCCGAGCCGGCGCCGACCTTGGAGCCCGAGGCGACCATGTTCACCAGTAGGATGATGATGGCGATAGGCACCACGAAGGCCAGTATGACCGTGACGATCAGTTGCTTCGGGGTCTTGATGGGGGAGGAGTGCTCTTCTATGTGTTCCTGCTCGTTGCTCATGACCAAATCCTGCTAACGGGTACCGGGGCGCCTGGCGGCGGCAACAGAAAATCAGTACTGCACAAAGGGCGGCAAAAGCAGACCGCCTTGCAAGCAAACGCTGGATTATATAACGGTGTCACGGACACGCGTCCAACGTCCGGACGGGGTTTTCACGCAGTTTGCCCGGCGAATTGATCCACTTCATGCAGATTGCGCAAAACTGGGTACAATACCGCCTCCTTGCGCTGCGCCCGTAGTTCAATGGATAGAATGAGAGTTTCCGAAGCTCTTGATACAGGTTCGATTCCTGTCGGGCGCGCCATCGACCAAATGGCCAATCATCGCCGCTGGCCCATCATCGCGTTGCCGCAACGGCGTCGCGGATGGCCAATGCGATGCCGATGCCCAGGCCGGCCAACAGCACGCCGGCGGCCTGATGGGCCGTTCCGGACGCAAGCAGCGGCGCCGCCAGCGGCACCAGCGACAGAATGGACACGTTGTTCAGCGTCTCCGCCGCGGCCAGCACCGCGCCCTTGTCCCGATCCGATCGTTTCGCCAATACGGCTGTGGATAGCGGCGCGCCCGCGCCCAGCGCGGCGCCCCACGCCGCCAGGCAAGCCAGCGCGCCGGGCAGTGGCAACGGCAGAAGATAGAACGCCGCCACGCAACCCCCGAGCAGCGTGGTGGTGATGACCAAAGCGCCTTCTTCTCCGCAGCCCAGCCGGCGCAGCGCGCCGGTGGAAAGGTTGCCGACCCCCAGCCCGATGCCGAACGCCGTTGCGCTCAGGCCGACCTGCGCCACGTCCAGCTGATAGCGCGCGCGCAGGATTTCCCCCGAAAGCAGGAAGGCGGCCACGCCCGCGCCGTTCCAGAGCCCTTTGGCCAACAGCGGACGCACGATGGTCCGCGCGCGCAGCCAATGTATTGCGCTGCGCTGGCGCGGCGCGCGCGCGGCGTGCCGGCGCGGTATCGACATGCCGCTGACAACGCAGGCGACAAGGCAGCCCGCCGACGTCAGCAGGAACGGTGCGCGCCAGCCGATCCAGTCGGTCAGCAGGCCGGCCAGCGCGGGCCCCATCGCGATGCCCGCCGTCATGCCCAGCATGACGACGCCCATGGCCGCGGCCTGGCGGTCGCGCGGCATGATGTCGGCGACCAGCGCGAACGCATTCGGAATGATGACGGCGGAGGCGAGGCCGCCGAAAATCCGCAGCGCCATCGCGACCTCCAGGGTTGGCGCCAACGCGACGCCGACGCCGTCGATCGCGAATGACAGCAGGCCGGCCAGCAACAGCCGGCGCCGATCGACGCGATCCGATAGGTGGCCAAGGATCGGCGCCGCGATGGCGTAGGCGAACGCGTAGCTGGAAACCAGCCACGCGGCCTGGGCCGGACTGGCGCGAAAGGCGTCGGCCAGCGGGTTCAACATCGGCGCGAGCATGAACTCGCTCGCGCCGACGAAAAACACGGACAGGGAAAGTGCGGACAGCAAGTGGCGTCCGTTGCCGACGTCGGCAATGGTTCTGGAACAGGACATGCCTTCTCCCGTGCAAATGCGAGTGGAGGGAAATGGAAGGAAAAAGGGGAAAAACGGGGAAAAGTGGCGACGCTGGGGAATGCCGCGAGGAGGCGGGGCGTCGGAGTGCGCGAGGCGGGGGAGCAGCCGCGGGAGCCGGGCTACAAGCGGCGCTGATCCGTGGATCAGGCAACCGACGTCATGATACCGGCTTGGTTGTGCGCGTTCAACCGACCAAGCGAGGCCATGGCGTCCATCCGCTGATTGTTGCCGCCGAGGCAACACCATGATCCCCTGGCCGGGCCTTCTGCCGCGGTTCAGGCCGACCTACGATCCGGGTGTCGTTCCAGCGCGCGCACCTTCCCGCGCCACGCTGCCTGGACCTGCCCAACCCCCTGAAGGAGTCACCATGAGTCAACGCCTGAACGCTTTCGCCCAATCGCCCGAACTGTTCAAGAAATTCGTCGAGTTCGGCATGCTCTTGAAGTCCGGCGCGATCGAGCAGTCCATCCTGTCGCTGGTGGAGATCCGGGCATCGCAGCTCAATGGCTGCGGCTTCTGCCTGGACATGCACGTGAAGGAAGCCAAGATCCGTGGCGAGCGCGAGCTGCGCCTGCACCATGTGGCGATCTGGCGCGAATCCACCGAGTTCTCGCCGCGGGAGCGCGCCTGCCTGGCCTGGACCGAGGCGCTGACCACGCTGGGCGCGCAGGGCGTGCCCGACGAGGTCTACGAGCGCGTGCGCACGCAACTGTCCGAAAAGGAGATCAGCGACCTCAGCTTCGCCATCATGTCCATCAACGGCTGGAATCGCCTGAACGTCGGCTTCCGGACCGTGCCCGGCTCGGCCGACAAGGCCTATGGCCTGGACAAGGCCAAGTTCAACTGAGGAGCGCGCCATGAAAATCCTGGTCATCGGCGGCACGGGCCTGATCGGCTCCAAGCTCGTCAAATTGCTCATCGAACGGGGCCATGACGCTGTCGCCGCGTCGCCCGCGACCGGCGTCGACACGATCACCGGCGCGGGCCTGGACGCGGCGCTGGCCGGGGTCGAGACGGTGGTCGACGTGGCCAACTCGCCGTCGTTCGAAGACAGGGCCGTGCTGGAATTCTTCCAGACCTCGGGGCGCAACCTGCTGGCCGCCGAGGCTCGCGCCGGCGTGCGCCACCATGTCGCGCTGTCGGTGGTGGGCACGCACCGCCTGGCCGAAAGCGGTTACTTCCGCGGCAAGATCGCGCAGGAACAATTGATCCAGGCGGCCGGCATTCCCTACACCATCGTTCACAGTACGCAGTTCTTCGAATTCCTGGGCGGTATCGTGCAGTCGGGCACCCAGGATGGCGAAGTGCGCCTGTCGCCCGCCTACGTCCAGCCGATCGCGTCCGACGACGTGGCGCTGGCCATGGCCGACGCCACGCTGGCGCCGCCGGTGAACGGCATCGTGGAAATCGCCGGGCCCGAGCGCCTGCGCCTGGCCGAACTGGCGCGGCGCTACATGGACAGGATCGGCGACTCACGCACGCTGCGGGCGGACGCGGGCGCGCGCTATTTCGGGGCGCTGCTCGACGATACGACGCTGGTGCCCGGCCCCGGCCCGCGCCTGGGCGCGATCGATTTCGAAACCTGGTTCAGCCGTTCCGGTTCGGGCACGTAGCGGCGCGCGCGGGGACTTCCATGAGCAGACCGCGGCCGCCTGCACAGGCGCTCCTGGACAAGTACCGGGGCGGTGATTTCCAACCCCTGTACGCCACCAGCGTGACGGTGCGGGGCGGCGAGGCCGCGCATGGCCGCGCCTCCGGCATCGCCATGTCGGATGACGGCGCGTTGCAGGTCGAGCTGCGCCTGCCTGTCGAACTGGGCGGCCCGGGCGGAGGAACCAACCCCGAGCAACTGTTCGCCGCGGGCTATGCGGCTTGTTTTCACGGTGCGCTCAGCATGCTGGCAGAGCGCGCCGGCCTGGCCATTGCCGATGCCTCGGTGACGGCCATCATCGCCTTTGGCCGCGATCCCGTCGACGGCCTGTTCGCGCTGTCCGCGGACATCAACATCCACCTGCCCGGCGTGGCCAGGGCGGTGGCCGAGGAGCTGGTGCGCAATACGGAACGCCTGTGTCCTTACGCCAAGATGGCGCAGGGCGGCATCGAATGCGTGGTGGCGTTGACGCAATAGCGATTCAGGCCGGCGCCGACAGCAGGCTGTCGAGGATCTGCAGGTCCAGCGCGCGGATGCGCTCGGTCATGTAGTCGATGAAGACCCGCATGCGCGCCGGCAGGTGTTGGCGGCTCAGGAAACACAGGTAGTGTCCGCGGTCGTCGGGCGCGTACTGCGGCAGGCACGCCACCAGCGTGCCGGCGCGCAGGTGGTCACAGACCTGATAGCCGGCCATCTGCGCGATGCCATGGCCGTCCAGCACCGCTTGCAAGACCAGGTCGGCGTCATTGAAGGTGAGCATGGCGGGCGGAGCGACTTTGCGCAGCTGGCCGCCGACCTTGAATTCCCACTCATATACGCGTCCGGAGGCGAGCCGGAAGTTCACGCAGCGGTGGCCGGCGATGTCGTCGACGCTGTCCGGCAGGCCATGGCGGGCGACGTAGGCGGGGGCGGCGCACAGCATCATCTGCATGGGTATCACTTTCTTGGCGATCACCTGGCTGTCTTCCATGCGGCCGTTGCGGAACGAGAGGTCGACGCGGTCGGTGGTGAAGTCGGTGGGGCCGTCGTCCAGCAACAGTTCCACCGAAATATCAGGATTGGCGTGGCGGAACCCTTGCAGCAGCGGCGCGACGACCTTGCGGCCGAAACCCACGGTGGAACACACGCGCAATTGACCCGCGGGCGGGCCCTCGCGCAGTTCCCGCATGTCGTCCAGGGCCTGGACGATGCGTTCCACACCGGGATGGCATTGTTCGTAGAAGCGCTCGCCCTCGAGGGTCAGCGAGGTGCTGCGCGTGGTGCGGACGAACAGGCGGGTGCCCAACTGGTCTTCCAGTTTTTGCACGCTGCGGCTGACCGCCGAGCGACCGATGCCCAGGCGGTCGCCGGCCTTGGCGAAGTTGCCTTCCGCGGCGACGGCGATGAAGGCCACGACGCCCGCGTAGCTGGTTGCAAAGCTGTCGGCCAGGGAGTCCGGCGCGGTGGAGCGGGGCGCGGCCGACGAGGCGGATGAGAGTGTCGACATGGTGGTGGCTCGGTGAGTGGGTGGGTCCTACCCCTTGGGTGGGTCCTACCCCTCAAGACGGCACACCGGGCAACTTTGTGACATCGTCCGCAAAAAATACGGGCTTTCCCTAGAGGCAAGGCCCGCGTGCGCGTGGGTCCGCTCCGAGCCGCCGACCGCCTATTCGACGGGTGTCAGGGCGGGGGCGCCCTGCTTCTTGATCAGGACCACCAGGAACCTGGCCGGCCTGGTCTGGCTGGCGTTGCGGCCTACGGTGTGAATATCGTCCGGCCCTTCGTAGAACGTCTGGCCGGCGGTCAGCGTCACTTCCCTGCCTCCCTTGACCTGCATGACGATGCTGCCCTCGAGCACATAGACGAAAGCATGGGCGTCGTGGCGATGGACCGGGTCGGCGCCGCCAGGAGGGTAGTCGACGAGCAGCATCAGGGCGTCCTTGCCGGGAATGTCCGGCAGGTTCCTGGTCGTCAATTCCGTGACCACCGGATTGGCCGGCCCGGCGGTGGCTGCGTGGTGGGAGGCGGCGTGGGCCGGCGAGGCCAGCAATGCGCCGGCGGCTATAAGGGGGAGTGCGAACTTCGCGATTCTCGACATGGCCTGTCCTTGGTTGAAAGGTGACAGGTCGATCGTAGAAGTGCGGCAGGCCCGGCGGTAGGTCCGCGCAGGGGATCACCGTGTTGCCCGCCGCGCACCAACGCGGGCGGCGGGCGGCGGGCAGTGGTCAGCCCCGGGCCAGCGCCGCCGCGATGCGCGCCAGCTTGTCCGGGTTGCGTTGCACCAGCACCCGCGTCAGGCGTTCGCCATCGGTCTCATAGGACTGCACGGATTCCAGTTGGCCATCGATGAAGCGCAGCAGGGCCCATTGCCCGTTCACCAGGACCACCTCGGTGCGCAACGCATCGCGGAACCGGCGCTTGCCCGCGTAGAACAGCTGTGCCAGGCGCTTGCCTCCCACCAGGCTGGCAAAGCTGCCGACCTTGCCGCCGCCGTCGCCAATGAGTTCGGCATCGTCGCTGAGCAGCGCATGCAGGCCATGGAAATCGCTGCGCTGCATCGCGTCGGCGAAGGCTTGCAGCAGGCGCTGCAGCGTCGCCCTTGGCACGGCTTCGCGCGGGGTGCCCTGGCGCAACTGCTGCCGCGCCCTTCGGACGAGCTGGCGCACCGCCGCCTGGCTCTTGTCTAGCGTCTGCGCGATGTCTTCATAGTCGGCGTCGAACACGTCGCGCATCAGGAAGGCCGCGCGGGCGTCCGGCGACAGGCGCTCCAGCATGAACAGAAACGCCACCGACACGTCGTCGGCCAGTTCGTGCAGCTGCTCCGGCGTGGACGGCGCGGCCGTCAACATGGGTTCGGGCAGCCAGACTCCCACGTAATGGGCGCGCTCGGCCTTGGCCAGGCGCAGGCGGTCGATGGACAGGCGGGTGGCGACGGTGACCAGCCATGCTTCGGGATTTTCGATGGCGCCGCGGTCGGCGCCATGCCAACGCAGCCATGCGTCCTGCACCACGTCTTCGGCCTCGGCCACTTCGCCCAGCATGCGGTACGCGATCGCATACAGGCGCGGGCGATGACTGTCGAACAGGGTCACCGAGTCGGTCATGGCAGGGGTGGACGCGAAGGGAAGGGGATGTGGCAGGCGGCTATTTTGCCGCAGCGAGACGCGCCGCGACAAGCGGAAAACGCCGATGCGAACGCCTGGCGATGCGCAGTGGTGCGTCGCGCACAACAGCATGCTTCCCGCCGCGAGCCTACCGCCAGGGACGCGCCACCCCTAGGATGCCTCCATCGCCTTTCCGGCACGCCGCAAGGCCTTGCCGCCACCCCGCAGGATCGCGTCAATGCCGACCTGCCCGCGCTGTCGCGAGCCTGATCCAACCGCCTCTCTGGAGATCCCGTCATGCCATCCGCAACCCAAACCCTGCCGTTCAGCAGCCTGTCCGATCCGTGCGTCCGGCCTCCCCACGATCTGGTGCCCTCGCGTTATGCGCTGCGGGTGGGCGAGATCGATGCGCTGGTGATCAGCGATGGCGTGCTGCCGTTGCCCACCGCGACCATGGCCACCAATGCCGATCCCGCCGATCTGGCGCGGTGGCTGCAATACATGTTCATGCCGCCGGACGCCTTCGATTGGCCGCTGAACGTGATGGTGGCCCGCAGCGGCGACCAGACGATCCTGATCGACGCCGGCCTCGGCGGGCAGTTCCCGGGCTTTCCGCGCGCCGGCCAATTGCCCCAGCGCCTGGAGGACGCCGGCATCGCGCTGGAGTCGGTGACGGACGTGATCATCACGCACATGCACATGGACCATGTCGGCGGCCTGCTGGTCGATGGCGTGAAGGAACGCCTGCGGCCCGACGTGCGCATCCACGTGTCCGCGACCGAGGTCGCGTTCTGGACGTCGCCGGACTTCTCCCATACGGTCATGCCCAAGCCGGTGCCTGCCGTGCTCAGGTCGACCGCGGCCAGTTTCTACAACGAATACCGCGACCGGCTGCGGATCTTCCAGGACCGGCACGAAGTGGCGCCCGGCGTGGTCGTGCGCATCACCGGCGGACATACCCCGGGACACAGCGTGGTCGACCTGATCGGCGGCGATGAGCGGCTGACCTTTGCCGGCGACGCGATATTCCCCGTGGGCTTCGATCATCCCGACTGGCACAACGGCTTCGAGCACGACCCCGAGGAATCCGCCCGCGTGCGGCTCCGTCTTTTCCAGGAACTGGCGCAGAACCGCGGGCTGCTGGTGGCCGCCCATCTGCCGTTCCCCTCCGTCGGCCGGGTGGCGATCGATGGCGACGCCTTTCGCTGGGTGCCGGTCATCTGGGACTACTGACCGCGCCGGCGCTGCCCTTTAGGCGCTGCTCTTCAAATAGCACACCGTTGTGACACACCGGGGCGCGAGCCCCGATGTGGCTTGGGTGTCGGGCTCGCGCCACAAATTCGTCCGATTTTCATCGATGATGATTCGCGTTTGCCGAGGTCCCAAAAACTGACATACAGCGTTCCTAGAAGTCGTTCCGGTCATGCGCGGAATCGCCGCTCGTGTTGCGTGCCGACCCGCATGCGCATGTCTGTTCAATCAACGGGAATCTGTAATGAAAAAGACTCTGTTCGTCACCGCTCTGTTCGCCGCGCTGTCCGGCGTGGCGCATGCTGAAACCTCGGTGACCCTGTACGGCCTGATCGACACCGGCGTGGGCTTCCAGCGCATCAAGGGCAACGACGGCTACAAGGAATCGAAGGTCGGCATGTCCAACGGCGTGTCCAGCGGTTCGCGCTGGGGCCTGCGCGGCGCCGAAGACCTGGGCGACGGCCTGAGCGCCGTGTTCACGCTGGAAAGCGGCTTCAACTCGGCCAACGGCCAGTCGGGCCAGAGCAGCCGCCTGTTCGGCCGTCAGGCCACCGTCGGCCTGAAGGGCGATTCGTGGGGCCTGCTGGAATTTGGCCGCCAGACCAACATCGCCTCGAAGTACCTCGGCGCGATCGATCCGTTCGGCGCCAGCTACGGCCAGGCCAACGTTGGCGCCGCCTTCGGCGCCGCCAACACGGTCCGCCACGACAACATGGTCATGTACCAGACCCCGTCGTTCAGCGGCTTCCAGTTCGGCCTGGGCTACTCGTTCAACGTGGCCGACACGACCGCCGCGCAAACCGGCTTCAAGACGGCCGACAACACCCGTGCCATCACCACCGGCCTGCGTTACGTCAACGGCCCGCTGAACGTGGCCCTGACGTACGACCAGCTGAACATGGCCAACCAGCTCGGCACCGACGAGAAGCCGAAGCAGTGGATCATCGGCGGTTCGTACGACTTCGAAGTGATCAAGCTGGCGCTGGCCTACGGCCAGACGCGCAACGGCTGGTTCACCGGCCAGTCGCTCAACGCCTTCAGCAGCGCCGTCAATCCGTCGGGCAAGAGCTTCAGCTCCAACGTCGTGGCCAAGGACTTCAAGTCGAACTCGTACCTGGTCGGCCTGTCGGCCCCGGTCGGCGGCGCCGGCAATGTCCTGTTCTCGTGGCAGCGCGCCGACGCCAACAACACCTCGTTGACCGGCGGCGACGACACGATGAACATCTACAGCCTGGGCTACACCTACAACCTGTCCAAGCGCACCAACCTGTACGCGCTGGGTTCGTATGCCACGAACTTCGCGTTCATCGACGGCCTCAAGAGCACCGTCGGCATGGTGGGCGTGCGTCACCGCTTCTAAGCGGCGGCCAGCGATCCGGCGGCGCGCGCGGGTTGCGCGTCGCCGGACGCCGCGGTTGCATTGAGCGGACTGGGCGTCTTACCCGGCCACAGACGCGAAAAAAGCGGCCACCTCCCTAGCTCCACTCTCAGTCCGCTCACCCCAACTTCGGCGGGATGGGCACATGCTCAGCGGTCCATGCGCCGCCGGCACCGCGATGCGGCGCCGGCGGCGTTTGCATTGGCGCGGCGGTTGCGGCCAGGTCAGTCGTCGAGCGACGGCACGGTGCCGATCTGCGTCAGGATGCGCGGCGATTCCATGTCGCCGGTTTCCTTGTCGATCATGACCTCGTAGGCGGCGACGCCGGCGAACTTGCCGGCCATGGAGTTGGCGATGCGGATGGCGCCGAACTCGCTGCTGGCGGGCCGGATTTCGCCGGGGGCCACGCCATTGGCGGCGGTGCGGTAGGGAACGACGATGTACTGGACGACGTGAGTCTGGGCGATTTGAGCGGCTTCGGACACAGGAGTCTCCTGGAAGACGTTTTTCGGGCGAGCGCAATGTAGCACGTCACACTGTGTTTTTGTACAGTATTTTCGGATTCGTCGCCGGTTTTTTTTGAGGCGGGCGATGGCCCCAGGAAAACCCCTAGCGCGCAATCATTGCCCGATTCCTTTGATGCATCTAATATTTTCGAAAATCTTTTGATTTTTATAAAAAAGAGGCAAGGGATGGAAGCGAACAGGTACGACGCCTATCGGGAAGACACCGCCGGCCGCGCCAACGTGGCGGACTCGCCGGAGCGCATCGCCTATTACCAGGACCTGGCGCGACTCGAGACCGGCGCGCTCTGGACGGTGGCCAACAAGATCGAGCCGTGGGCGCCGCGCTCGGCGTCGGTGCCGGTGGTCTGGCGCTACCAGGAACTGCGCGGCCACGTGCTGCGCTCGGCCGAGCTGGTTTCTCCGGAAGAGGCCGGCCGCCGCGTGATCTACCTGAACAACCCGGGCCGGCGCGACGTTGCCGCCGCGGTCGGCTGGCTGTATTCGGGCCTGCAGGTGATGCGGCCGGGCGAACTGGCATCGGCGCACAAGCATTCGCATTCGGCGCTGCGCTTCATCATGGAAGGCAAGGGCGCCTTCACGGTGGTGGACGGCCACAAGATGACGCTGGGCGCGAACGACTTCGTGCTCACGCCCAACGGCACCTGGCACGAGCACGGCGTGGCCGATGACGGCACCACCTGCATCTGGCAGGACGGCCTGGACATCCCGCTGGTCAACGCCTTCGAGGCCGGCTTCTACGCCGTGCATCCAGACCTGAACCAGACCGTGACGCACCCGGTGGACGACACCAGCGCGCTGTGGGGCAGCGCGGCGCTGCGGCCGCAGACGGCGGGCTGGACCAAGCCGTATTCGCCGCTCTTCAAGTACGAATGGGAGCCCACCTACGAAGCGCTGCGCCGCCACGCGCGGGTATCGGCGGGCAGCCCCTACGACGGCATCCTGATGGAATACACCAACCCGGCCACCGGCGGTCCGGTCATGCCGACCATCGGCGCCAGCATGCAGCTGCTGCGTCCGGGCGAGCACACCAAGGCCCACCGCCACACCGGCAGCTTCCTTTACCAGGTGGCCAAGGGCAGCGGCTTTTCGGTCATCGACGGCAAGCGCTACGACTGGACCGAGCGCGACATCTTCTGTGTGCCGTCCTGGGCCGTGCACGAGCACGCCAACCTGTCGTCCAACGACGACGCGTGCCTGTTCTGCTTCAACGACCTGCCGGTGATGCGCGCGCTGGCGCTGTACCGCGAGGAAGCGGTCAAGGACAACGACGGCCACCAGAAACTGATCTAGCGGCTGCGCCAACCCCACTGAATTTTCATCCGCCGCCCGGCGCAAGCCGGGCGCCCGTCTCAACTCGTCTTGAATTTCCTGGAGTTCCTATGCGCTTGGTAACTTTTCGCGCCCATCCCACCGCCGCCGCCCGCCTGGGCGCGCTGGCCGAAGGCTATGTGATCGACCTGGCCCTGCTGGGGCAAGCCGGCGGCGTCGCGCTGCCGGACGACATGCTGGCCTTCATCGACCTGGGCCCGGTAGCCGTGGCGCAGGCCTCGAAGCTGATGGAGTCGTACCGTGGCGCCTGGCCCGTGGGCACCGCGCTGCCGCAGGAGAACGTCAAGCTGCTGGCGCCGATTCCGCGTCCGCGCAAGAACATCTTCGGTATCGGCCTGAACTACGTCGAGCACGTTGCCGAATCGAGCCGCACGCTCGATACCTCGGCCGACCTGCCCAAGCAGCCGGTGATCTTCTCCAAGCCGCCCACCACCGTGATCGGCCCGGGCGATGCCATCGAGCACAACGCCAAGATCACCCAACAACTGGACTGGGAAGTCGAACTGGCGGTGATCATGGGCCGCCGCGCCGCGCGCGTGGCCGAGGCCGACGCGCTGTCGTACGTGTTCGGCTACAGCGTGATGCTGGACATGAGCGCGCGCGACTGCCGCCGCGCCGGCCAGTGGATCTATTCCAAGGGCCAGGACACCTACGCGCCGTTCGGCCCTTGCATCGTCACGGCCGACGAGATCCCCGATCCGCAGGTACTGGACCTGTGGCTGACGGTCAACGGCGAGAAGAAGCAGGGCTCGAACACGCGCCACATGCTGTTCAAGGTGCCGTTCCTGATTTCGGACATCAGCGCCGGCATCACGCTGGAGCCGGGCGACATCATCGCCACCGGCACGCCCGAGGGCGTGGGCGCGGGCCGCAAGCCGCAGGAGTGGCTGTGGCCGGGCGACGTGGTGGTGGCGTGCGTGGAAGGCATCGGCACGCTGCGCCATCCGGTGGTGGCGGTCTAGGCGAAATTCCGGCGCGCGTCGCGGGGCGGCGCGCGCGGCGGTCTCCAAGGGGAAAACAATGATCAAGCAAACAATGTTGGCGGCGGGCCTGGCCTGGACGCTGGGTGGCGTGGCGCATGCGGCCGAGCCGGTCAGGATCGGCTTCATCGCCACGCTGTCGACGCCGGCCGGCTACATCGGCGAGGATGAGCGCGACGCGTTCAACCTGGCGATCAAGCAGGGCGGCGGCAAGCTGGGCGGGGTGCCGGTGCAACTGGTGATCGAGGACGATGGCCTGAAACCGGCCAACGCCAAGCAGGCGGCCGACCGGATGCTGCAGTCGGGCATCAAGCTGTTCACCGGCGTGAACTTTTCGAATGTGCTGGCGGCGGTGGCGCCGGGCGTGGTCAAGTCGGGCGCGTTCTACGTCAGCCTGAACCCGGGCCCGTCGAGCTTCGCCGGCGAGAAGTGCGACCAGAATTATTTCGTCGCCTCGTACCAGAACGACGCCTTCCATA
The DNA here is from genome assembly GCF_001457475.1 of Achromobacter xylosoxidans. Lineage (NCBI taxonomy): Bacteria > Pseudomonadati > Pseudomonadota > Betaproteobacteria > Burkholderiales > Alcaligenaceae > Achromobacter > Achromobacter xylosoxidans. The sequence continues at coordinate 481,449 of NZ_LN831029.1, forward strand.
CGGCGGGCGGCGTGGCCGCCAATGAACTGGGCTACAAGCGGGTGGCGCTGCTGGCGCCCAACTACCAGGCCGGGCGCGACGCCATCGAGGGCTTCAAGCGCACCTACAAGGGCGAGGTGGTCGCCGAGATCTACACCAAGCTGGACCAGTCGGACTTCTCGGTCGAACTGGCGCGGGTGCGGTCGCTGGCGCCCGACGCCGTCTACCAGTTCCATCCGGGCGGCACCGGCATCAACTTCGTCAAGCAGTACGCCGCGGCGGGCCTGAACAAGACCGTGCCGATGCTGATGCCGAGCTTCTCGATGGACGCGCGCATGATCAAGGCCACCGGCGACGCGGCGCTGGGCGCGTACACCACCGGCATCTGGTCGCAGGATTTCGACAACCCGCAGTCCAAGGCCTTCGTGCAGGCCTTCAAGGAGGCCTACGGCCGCGTGCCCACCGACTATGCCATGCAGGCCTACGACACGGCGCAACTGATCGGCGCGGGCCTGAAGGCCACCGGCGGCGACCTGTCGCGCCAGGCCGAGTTCCGCGCCGCGCTGCGCAAGCCGGAGTTTGCCTCGCTGCGCGGCAAGTTCAGCATGAACACCAACCAGCATCCGGTGCAGGACCTGTACCTGATGCGCATCGACAAGGACGCCGACGGCGGCCTGTCGCCGCACCTGGTACGCAAGCTGGTGTCCGATGACAAGGACGCCTATGCCCAATTCTGCAAGATGCCGTCATGACCTTGCTCTTCGAACAGTTGCTCAACGGGCTGCAGTTCGGCGCGATGCTGTTCCTGCTGGCCGCCGGACTGACCCTGATCTTCGGGATCATGGGCGTGGTGAACCTGACCCACGGCTCGTTCTACATGGTGGGCGCGTACTGCGCGGCCTACGCCATCGGCAGCACCGGCTCGTTCCTGGCGGGCGTGCTGGCGGCGCTGCTGGGGGCGGGGCTGTACGGGCTGTCGGTCGAGGTGGTGGTGATCCGCAAGCTGTACAAGCGCGACCACCTCTACCAGGTGCTGGCCACCTTCGGCCTGCTGCTGTTCTCGAACGAGGCCGTCAGCCTGATCTTCGGCCGGCGCCCGCCGCTGGTGGGCATTCCGTCCTTCCTGGAAGGCGCGGTGACGCTGGCGCCGGGGTTCCAGTATCCACTGATCCGGCTGTCGTTCATCGCCGTCGGCGCGCTGGTGGCGGTGGGGCTGTGGTGGCTGGTGAACCGCACCCGCATCGGCATGCTGATCCGCGCCGGCGCCGATGACCGCGAAATGGTCGACGCGCTGGGGATCGACATCAAGAAGCTCTACACCCTGGTGTTTGGTTTGGGCGCGCTGCTGTGCGGGCTGGCGGGCGTGATGGCGGCGCCGCTGCTGGCGGTGGAGATCGGCATGGGCGAGCGCATCCTCATCACTACCTTCGTGGTCATCGTGATCGGTGGCGTGGGCTCGGTGCGCGGCGCGCTGGCGGGGGCGCTGCTGGTGGGCATGGTCGACAGCATGGGGCGGGCCTTCCTGCCGCAGCTGCTGGGCGCGGTGTTCTCGCCGGCCACGGCGGATCCGCTGGCCGCGGGCCTGGCGTCGGCCAGTATCTATGTGTTGATGGCGATCGTGCTGATCGCCAAGCCGGGCGGGCTGTTCCCGGCGCGAGGATGATGATGGCAAAGACACTTTCGAATCGCGCGCGCTGGGGGCTGGCCGGGCTGATCCTGCTGCTGGCGTTGCCGGGCGCGGCGGCGGCCACCGACACGCCGTTCCTGATCGGCGTGGTGACGCGCTTCCTGATCTACGGCCTGGCCGCGGTCAGCCTGGACCTGGTGATCGGCTACGGCGCCATGGTCAGCTTCGGCCACGCGATGTTCTTCGGGCTGGGCGGCTATGCGGTGGGCATCATCGCCTTCCACACCACCGAAGCCGGACCGCTGTTCGGCTGGGCCGGCAGCAACGCCGCGCTGGTGGTGTGGCCGATCGCGCTGGCGGTGTGCGCGCTGGCGGGCTGGCTGTTCGGTTATCTGGCGCTGCGCACGCGCGGCGTGCAGTTCATCATGATCACGCTGGCGTTCGGGCAGATGGTGTATTTCATCCTGGTGTCGCTGCAGTTCTATGGCGGCGACGACGGGCTGATGATCTCGCAGCGCAATGTGCTGCCGGGCCTGAACCTGGAGAATCCGCTGACGTTCTACTACGTCTGCCTGGCGCTGCTGACGGTGTGGACGCTGCTGTGCATCCGCGTCACCAACTCGCGCTTCGGCATGGTGCTGCAGGCGCTGCGCCAGAGCGAGCGGCGCGCCATCAACCTGGGCGTGGCGCCCACGCCGTATCGCCTGAGCGCCTTCGTGCTGTCGGCGGTGGGCACGGGGCTGGCGGGCGTGCTGTGGGCCAACTATGCCGGGCTGGTGACGCCGGACATGGCGGCCTGGACCAAGTCGGGCGAGCTGATGGCCATCGTCATCCTCGGCGGCGTGGGCACGCTGCTGGGTCCGATCGCGGGCGCGGCGGTGTTCCTGGGGCTGGAGCAGATGCTGTCGTCGCTGACCGAGCATTGGCTGCTGTACATGGGGCCGGTGCTGGTGCTGGTCGTGCTGTGGGGGCAGAAAGGGCTGTTCGGTCGCTTGCTGGAGACGCGCCATGCGGATTGAACCCACCCCCGAAGCGCTGCGCGCTCCCCCCTCAAGGGGGCATGCCGACGGCCCGGCGGAGCCGGCTCCGTGGCATCCCGATGAGGCATCGAACATGCAGACACTGTTGCGGCTATCCGGGCTGCGCAAGGCCTTCGACGCGGTCGTCGCCACCAACGGCGTGGATCTGGACGTGCGCGCCGGCGAGATCCACGCCATCATCGGCCCGAACGGCGCCGGCAAGTCGACGCTGATCGCGCAGATCTGCGGCGAGATCCGGCCGGACTCGGGCACCATCGAGCTGGACGGGCGCGATGTGACGGCGCTGCGCGCCTTCGAGCGGGCCCGCCTGGGGCTGGGCCGCTCGTTCCAGATCACCGAGCTGTGCCAGGAATACACCGCGCTGGAAAACGTGATCCTGTCCAGCATGCTCAAGGGCGGCCGCGCCTTTGGCGCATGGTCCGATCCGCGCCGCGATGCCGGCCTGAAGGCGCAGGCGATGCAATGGCTGACGCACGTCGGGCTGGCGGAGCGCCGCCACGTGCGCACCGCCGACCTGGCGCACGGCGAGAAGCGCCAGCTCGAACTGGCGGTGGCGCTGGCGCGTTCGCCGCGCCTGTTGCTGCTGGACGAGCCCATGGCCGGCATGGGGCCGGAAGAATCCGCGCGCATGACGCGCCTGCTGCTGGGCATGAAGGGCGACTACGGCATCCTGCTGGTGGAACACGACATGGATGCGGTGTTCGCGCTGGCCGACCGCATCAGCGTGCTGGTCTACGGCAAGGTGGTGTTCAGCGGCGCGCCCGACGAGGTGCGGCGCCATCCGGAAGTGCGCGCCGCCTACCTGGGAGAAGAACATGTTGAAGGTTGAGGGCCTGACCGGCGGCTACGGGTCGAGCAAGGTGCTTTTCGGCATGGCCTTCGAGGCCGCCGAGGGCGAGGTGATCTCGCTGATCGGCCGCAACGGCATGGGCAAGACCACCACCATCAAGACGCTGATGGGCATGCTGCCGGCCACCGGCGGACAGGTCCAGTTCCGCGGCCAGACGCTGGCGCGGCCCGCGCCCAGCGCGGTGGCGCGGCTGGGCGTGGGGCTGGTGCCGGAAGGGCGGCGCGTGTTCGGCTCGCTGACGGTGGAAGAAAACCTGGTGGCGACCTCGCGCGCCGCGCCGGGTGGCTGGGACCTGGCGCGCGTCTACGCGCTGTTCCCGCGCCTGAAGGAGCGCCGCGCGCAGTCGTCGCGCACGCTGTCGGGCGGCGAGCAGCAGATGCTGGTGGTCGGCCGCGCGCTCATGACCAATCCCAAGCTGCTGATCCTGGACGAGGCCACCGAAGGGCTTGCCCCGCTGATCCGCCAGGAAATCTGGCGTTGCCTGCGGGCGCTGAAGGCCGAGGGCCAGACCATCCTGGTGATCGACAAGAACCTGCCCGAGATGGCGACGCTGGTGGACCGCCACTACATCGTCGACAAGGGCCGCGTGGCCTGGTCGGGCGCGCCCGCGGAACTGTCCGCGCAGCCCGAACTGGCGCAACGCTATCTCGGCATCTGACCGCTAAAGGAGCCACACGCATGTTGAACCTGCCCGTCTTCAAGGCCGCCGCCGTCCAGGCGGCCCCCGTGTTCCTGGACACCGACGCCACCGTCGACAAGACCTGCGCGCTGATCGCCGAGGCCGCCGGCAACGGCGCCAGCCTGGTGGCCTTTCCCGAGGTGTTCGTCTCGGCCTATCCCTACTGGAGCTGGGTGATGAACCCGGTGCAGGGCAGTCCGTGGTTCGAAAAGCTGTGCAAGAGCGCGATCGAGCTGCCCGGGCCCGAGATCCGCCGCATTGCGCAAGCCGCGCGCCAGCACCGCGTCAACGTGGTGGTGGGCGTGAACGAGCGCAGCCGCCACGGCGTCGGCACGATCTACAACACCATGGTCTTCATCAACGACGAAGGCCGCATCCTGGGCCGCCATCGCAAGCTGGTGCCGACCTGGGCCGAAAAGCTGACCTGGGCCCATGGCGATGGCGAATCGCTGCGCGTGTACGACACATCCGTCGGCAAGCTCGGCGGCCTGGCCTGCGGCGAGAACACCAACACGCTGGCGCGCTTCTCGCTGCTGGCGCAGGGCGAGATGGTGCACGTCGCCAGCTATATCTCGCTGCCGGTGGCGCCGCCCGATTACGACATGGCCGAAGCCATCCGGCTGCGGGCGGCGGCGCATTCGTTCGAGGGCAAGGTGTTCACGGTGGTGTCGTGCTCGACCATTTCCACCGAGATCCAGGACGCCATCAGCGCCAGCCATCCGGAGGCGCGCGAGATGCTGGCGCGCCGCAACAGCGCGTTTTCGGGAATATTGGGGCCGGACGGGCGCGTGATCGGCGAGCCGCTGGTCGACGACGAAGGCATCGTCTACGCCGACATCGACCTGTCGCGCTGCATCCAGCCGCGCCAGATGCACGACATCGTGGGTCACTACAACCGTTTCGACGTGTTCGACCTGCGGGTGAACCGGCGCCCGCTGCAGGCGGCGCGCTACGACGACCTGGCCGAAGCGGGCGCCGCCGACCTGGATGGCGACTTCGAACCGCTGCCCGACTCGCCGCGCGAGGCACGGGGGTGAGGGCGGCCGCGCCGCGGGTAGAATGGGCCGCCTGAGCGCCCACCGGCCGCGCCGCCGAACGCCAGCTGACATCTGGAGAGCACGTTGAAGCCAAGAATCAAAGCGTCCCGCCAGGACGAGCCCGGCGCCGACGGGAGCGCCGAGGTAGAGGAAATCACGCTGTCCGAGCAGGTCTACCGCCTGCTCCGGCGCGACATCATGAGCGGCGCGTTCGCGCCGGGCCAGTCGCTGCGCCTGGAATTGCTCAAGCAACGCTACGGCAGCAGCTTTTCCCCGATTCGCGAGGCCCTGAACCGGCTGCGCAGCGAACGCATGGTGATCACCACCACCTCGCGCGGCTTTCGCATCGCGCCGCTGTCGGTCGAGGAAATGTGGGACGCCTGCGAAACCCGCATCCTGATCGACTGCGACGCGCTGCGGCGCTCGCTGGCCAATGCCGACGACGCCTGGGAGGCGCGGCTGGTCGGCGCCTACCACGCGTTGACGCGGGCCGCGCAGCGCGCCGGCGAGGCCGTGCCGCCCAGCCAGGAACTGGAGGAATCGCTCGAGGCGCGCCATCTGGACTTCCACCATGCGCTGATCGGCGCCTGCCGCTCGCACTGGCTGCTGGACCTGTCCACGCAGCTGTACGCGCAGACCGAGCGCTACCGGCGCCCGGCGCGCGCCGGCGCCACCGCCTACGGCCCCGAACGCAATGTCGACGACGAACACCGCCAGCTGCTGGAGGCGGCGCTGTCGCGCGACGTCGAGCGGTCGGTGGAAATGCTGGCGGCGCATTACCGCAAGACGGCGCAGTTCATCGAACACATCATTTCCCAGGAAGACAGGCAGGCCATTCATGCGTGACGCGGACATCGATCTCTTTTTCCCCACCATCGCCGAGCGCGAGGTGCAATACAACGCCCGCGAGTCGGTGGCCGACTTCGACGCCTGCGTGCGCCGCTATGCCGAGTCGGCCGCCGCGGTGAAGTCGCGCCGCCCCGGTCTGCTGAACCTGCGTTACGGCATGGGTCAGGACGAGCGGCTGGACCTGTTCCTGCCGGCGGCGAACCGCGGCCCGGCGCCGCTGTTCGTGTTCATCCACGGCGGCTACTGGCGCGCGCAGCGCAAGGAAGACGCGCCGGTGATGGCCGAGGCCTTCAACGCGGCCGGCGCGGCGGTGGCGGTGCCGGAATACACCCTGGCGCCCGAAGCGACGCTGCCGGAAATCGTGCGCGAGATGCGCTCGGCGCTGGCCTGGCTGTACCACAACGCGGCGACGTACGGCGTCGATCCCGAGCGTATCTACGTCGGAGGCAGTTCGGCCGGGGGGCATCTGGCGGCGATGCTGGCCGCGCCCGCCTGGCCGGCGCGCTACGGCGTGCCGGACGACGTGATCAAGGGCACGCTGGCGCTGAGCGGCCTGTTCGACCTGCGGCCGCTGTGCGACGTCCTGCCCAATACCTGGCTGCAACTGACGCCGGAGCAGGCGGCGCGCCACAGCCCGATCTTCAACCTGCCCGAGCGCGCCGGCCCCATGTTGCTGGCCGTCGGCGGCCTGGAGACGCAGGGTTTCAAGAACCAGACCGAAGCCTTCGAGCGCGCCTGGACCGGCGCCGGCCTGCAGGCCACGCGCATCCCGACGCCGCATTGCAACCACTTCGACCTGGTGAACGAGCTGGAAGACCCGGCCAGCGAGCTGACCCGCGCCACCCTGGCGATGATGGGCCTGGCGCAAGCCTGAGCGGGTTGACGGAGACGGGCGCGCGATGGCCGACCTGAAACTGCTCGAAGACCTGATCGCGCTTGCGCAGAGCGGCAGTTTCGTGCGCGCCGCCGAGGCGCGGCACGTCACGCATCCGGCCTTCGGGCGCCGCATCCGTACCCTGGAAGCCTGGGCCGGCGCGCCGCTGGTGGATCGCCAGCGCGTGCCGGTGACGCTGACCGCCGAGGGCGAGGCGCTGCTCAAGACCGCCACCCAGGTGGTCGAGCAGATGGGCCTGGTGCGCCATCGCATCCGCAGTTCGGGCGCGGGCGGCGAGGCGGTGCTGCGCATCGCCACCGGCCGCAGCCTGTCGCGCACCGTGGTGGGCGACTGGATCGCGCGGCTGCGCCACCGCGCGCCAAAGGTCCTGGTCGAAGGCACGCAGCTGGAAATCTCCACCGGCAAGATGGAAGACATGGCGATGCGGCTGGAGCAGGGCAAGGTCGACCTGCTGTGCTGCTACGAACATCCGGCGCTGTCGATGCAACTGAATCCGGTGCGCTACCGCTACATGACGCTGGGCACCGACAAGCTGGTGCCGGTCAGCCAGGCCGACGGCCGCGGCCGCGCCCGCTATGTGCTGGGCGAGGGCGGCCCGGCGGCACCGCTGATCACCTACGCCGGCGGCCTGTCGATGGAACGCATCCTGGGCGACCGGCTTGATTCCACGCCCTACGCGCTGACACCGTTCGTGCGCATCGATTCGCTCGATGCCGCGCATGGGGCCGCGCTCAAGGGGCTCGGCGTGGCCTGGCTGCCGTGGTCGATGGTGGCGGCCGATTGCCGCCGTGGCACGCTGGTGTCGCTGGGCGGGCGCAGCGACGAGATCGCATTCGAGGTGCGGCTGTACCGCTCCCGCGCGCGCCTGGCGGACCTGGCCGAGGCCGCCTGGGAAGCCACGGCGAATCGCAAGGCCTAGGGGGCGTCGCCCGCCAAGGGTGTCCGGCACCGGCGAGCCGGCCGCTTGCAACCAAATCAGCACTTAAATGTGCTGATTTGGCACGAAGTGGGCGCGATGCGCGCCGCAGAATGTCTCCCGATATTCCAAACGAGGCGGCGCCGCCGTCCACCACAGCACCCCAGGGAGAAACCCATGATTTCGATCACGCATCCGCTGCGCGGCGCGCTGGCCGCGCTCTGTGCAGCGTCCACGCTGGCCGTGGCCGCCCCGGCCATTGCCGCCGGCTACCCCGATCATCCCATTTCGCTGGTCGTCGGCTATCCCGCCGGCGGCAGCGTCGACCTGACCGCGCGCCTGTTCGGCGAGGAGCTGGCCAAGCGCATCGGCCAGAGCGTGGTGGTCGAGAATGCGGGCGGGGCCGGCGGCACCATCGGCGCGCAACGCGTGGCCCGCGCCACGCCGGACGGCTACACGCTGCTGCTGGGATCGACCAACGAAATGGTGGTCGCCCGCATGATCAACAGCGCCGTCAAGTACGACGGCGCCAAGGACTTCACCGCGCTCGGCGTGATCGCCTCGCAGCCCATGGTGTTGGCGGCCAGCAAGAATTCCGGCGTGAAGACCGCTTCCGAATACCTGCAGAAGCTGCGCGCCACCGCGCCAGGCAGTTTCAACTACGGCTCGTCGGGCGTCGGCACCACGCTGCACCTGGCCGGCGAGATGATCAACCAGGAGACCAAGACGCGCGCCGAGCATGTCCCCTACCGCGGCGTCTCGCCGCTGGTGACCGACCTGATGAGCGGCCAGCTGGATTTCGGCATTCTGGTGCTGTCCTCGGGCCTGCCGCAGGTCCGCGCCGACAAGATCGTGGCGCTGGGGGTGACGCAGCCCAAGCGCTCGCCGGTGGCGCCGGAGATCCCCGCGCTGGCCGAGACGCCGGGATTCGAGGCGGTCGACCTCGGCATCACGTTCTCGCTGTACGGCCCGGCCGGCCTGCCCGAGCCGGTGGCCGCCAAGCTGCGCGAGGCGCTGGCCGATACGCTCAAGTCGGAACAGTTCCGCGCCAAGATGCTGGAAGCCGGTGGCGTGCTGGCGCAGCCGGGCGTGGATCCGGTGGCCTCGCAGGCCGCCGAGACGCGCAAGTATGGCGAGCTGGTCAAGGCGGCCAAGATCGAGGCGCAATAAGCGCGACCCGTTTCCATGCCGGCGGCCGCCCAGCGCGGCCGTCGGCGCATCCAGATCCCCACACCGCATCAACGCAGGCCACTTCATGGATTTCACCCTTCCCGTTCCCGACCTCGCCGCCGAGCGCCTGGGCAATACCGATACGCCGGGCGTCTGGCATTTCGACTCGGGCCTGCCCGGCCGCGCCCTCATGCTGTCCGCGCTGGTGCACGGCAACGAACTGTGCGGCGCCTGGGCGCTGAAGGATCTGCTGGCGGCGGGCCTGCGGCCGCGCCGCGGCAGCCTGACGCTGGCGTTCTGCAACCTGCCGGCCTTCGACCGTTTCGACCTGGCGCGGCACGACGCCTCGCGTTTCGTCGACGAGGACATGAACCGGGTCTGGAGTGCCGAGCGCCTGGACAATCCCATCAGCAGCGACCGCCGGCGCGCCGCCCAGTTGCGGCCGTGGGTCGAGCGCGCCGACTGGCTGCTGGACCTGCATTCGATGCACGAGCCGGGCGCGCCGCTGCTGCTGACAGGCGTGCTGCCGCGCAATATCGCGCTGGCGCGACGCTTGAAGGCGCCGCAGCATGTCATCGTGGATGCCGGCCACAAGGACGGCGTGCGCATGCGCGACTTCGCGCAGTTCGGCGATCCGGCGCGCGACACGGCCTGCGCGCTGCTGATCGAGTGCGGCTTTCACGGCGACCCGGCGGCGCGCGATGTTGCGCGCGACATGGTGGCGCGCATGCTGGTCGCGTCGGAAGTGATGGACGCGGCTGACGTCCCGGCCGACTGGCTGCAACCGGATGCCGTACCGCAGCGCGTGCTGGAAGTGACCGACGCGGTGGTGGCGCCGTCGATGGACGTGAGCTTCGCGCAGCCCTGGCAGGGCCTGGAGACACTGGAGAAGGCGGGATCGGTGATCGGCTGGGCCGACGGTCGCGCGATCGTGTCGCCCTATGACCGCTGCACGCTGGTGATGCCGTCGCTGCGCCAGCTCAAGCCGGGCGTGACGGTGGTGCGATTGGCGCGCGATTACGCGGATTGAATGGCTCCGGCGCGATGACGGCGGTCGAATGACGAGGAGGGCGGACGTGGCGCGCGCCGAGTCCGCCCTCCGCCCCAGGGCCATGGCGGGCGAGGCGTCACGCCCCGGGGCGGTCCAGGCCGCCGTTACTTCTGCGGCGTGTAGCGCAGTTCGTCGAGCTGGTAGCCCTGCGCCGTGGCGGCCGCCAGCGCGCGGTCCAGGTCTTCCTTGGGCAGTTGCGGCGAGCGCGACAGGATCCACAGGTATTTGCGGTCGGGCGTGCCGACCACGGCCCAGCGGTAGTCCGGGTCCAGCCCGATGACCCAGTAGTCGCCCTTGATCGGCTTGAAGAACGAGACCTCGAGCTTGGCGTTGTTGCTGCCTTCGACCACCGTGGCGGTGCCCGAGGCCGAGTCGATGTCGCCATCCTTGGTGCGGCAGCGGTTGTTGACGCCGACGGTGCCGTCGGGGTGCAGCGTGTACTCCGCGGTGGTGTCGCCAACGCAGTTGCGCTGGAAGAACATCGGGAAATTGGCGATCTCGTACCACATGCCGGCATAGCGCTTGAGGTCGACCGATTCCACGGTCTGCATGGGCGGCGGCGCGGCGTAGGAGATCCCGGCCGCGCCGGCGGCCAGGGCCAGCAGTAATGTTGCAATGCGGCGCATGGGGCAAGCCTCCTGATCCAAAACCTTAACGATACGCCTTATTTGCGAGGCGCTTTCAGCGCGGCGTGGTAGCGGGCGACGTAGGTGTCGAAATCGACGTCATCGGATTGCTCGATACGGCGCTGTTCGGCGCTGGAGTCGAGCGCGGCCTGGCGGTATTCGGCGGCGACGTCCGCCGGCAGGGGCTCGGCGCGCAGGGCCTGGGCATGTTCGCGGCTCTGGCGCAGAGAATAGTCGTGGAACGATTCGCCGCTGTCGGTGAGCGCCGCGAGCAGGCGCGCGGAGGGCGTGTCGTCAGGGCGGCCCAGCTTGGCCCGTTGCGCGGCCAGGCTGTCGGCGTAGGCGCTGCCGCCCAGCGCGGCGTCGTACAGCGCGGCGTAGGGCGCGATCTGGTCCAGCAGTTCCCGGCCCCACTGCGCCAGCTCGACCGCCTTGCCTTCGCGGTCCAGCTGCAGGCCGGGCTTGCGGCCTTCCTTGACCACGGTGGCGAAGTTGTCGGCGCTGCGCTGACAGTAGCCGTTGGCGGGGAAGAAGGGGCTGTCCGAGGCGGCGCAGAACAGCAGGAAGGCATCCACGAAACGGCTGGTGTCGGCGTCGATGCCCACCGGCGATTCGGGGTTGATGTCCAGGCAGCGCACTTCCACGTACTGCACGCCGCGTTCGGCGAGCGCGGTGATGGGGCGTTCGCAGCGGCCGGTGGCGCGCTTGGGGCGGATGCTGGAGTAGTACTCGTTTTCGATCTGCAGCACGTTGGTGTTGAGCTGGATCCATTCGCCGTTGCGATGCGTGCCGAGCTTCTGGTAGTCGGGCCAGGGCTGGGTGACCGCGTCGTACAGGCGGCCAAGGAAGGTGTCGAGATCGTTGTAGCAGAGCTTGAGCTGCGACTGCGCCTTGTTCTGGTAGCCCAAGTCGCTCATGCGCAGGCTGGTGGCGTAGGGCAGGTACAGGGTATGGTCGCCCAGGCGCTGCAGGCCGTGCTCGCCATCGCGCAGGAAATCACGCGCCAGCGCCGGCGCGGCGCCGAACAGGTACATCAGCAGCCAGGAATAGCGCGTGAAGTTGCGGATCAGGCCGATGTAGCCGCGCGAACGCCGGTCCTGGTCGGTGCCGGGCTGGGTGTCGAGCACCGACCACAGCGCTTCGGGCAGCGAGAAGTTGTAGTGGACACCGGCGATGCACTGCATGGTCTTGCCGTAGCGCTCGGCCAGGCCGCGGCGGTAGACGTGTTTGAGCATGCCGGTATTGGACGTGCCGTACCAGGCGATGGGAATGTCGGCCTCGGCGGGCAGGGTGGCCGGCATCGACTGGTTCCAGATCAGCTCATGATCCAGCACGCTGTAGACATGGCGGTGCGTGGCGGTCAGTTCGGCCAGCAGGGCGTCGACATTGGCGTGGGTGCCGGTGATCAGTTCGAGCAGCGATTCCGAATAGTCGGTGGTGACGTGTTCGTTGGTCAGCGCGGAGCCGAGCCCGGCCGGGTGCGGCGTGCGGGCCAGGATGCCCTGCTCGTCGACGCGCAGGCCTTCTTTTTCGATGCCTCGCAGGGTCTGGGCCAGTAGCGAGCGGTTGGCTTCCAGGCGGGAGAGGCGTTGGGCGGCGGTATCAGTCACGGAATCTTCTCGGTGGGGTCTGTCGCCGGATTTTACGGGGTGCTGGCCTCCTCTGCCGAGGGAGTCAATACCGGGGACAGGGACAATTGCGCGGCGGTGCGCGCCAGCCACTCGTCCAGGTCGGCATAGACCGGGTCGGCGATGGGGGCGGTTTCGTTGAAAATCTCGTGCCAGGCGCTGTCGTACCAGCGCAAGGTCAGCAGCTCGGCGGGCGCCCGCTGGGCGAACTGGCGGCTGCCCTCGGCGGCCACGATGGAGTCGTCGCCCGCCACCATCAGCAGGGTGCGGCATGGCAGCAGATGGGCTTCGCGCAGCGAATCGCGTCCGCCGTCATCGACGAAGCGCGCCAGCCGGCCGGTCATGCTGCGCCGCACCAGCGGGTCGGACCGATAGGCCTTGACCACCGCCCGGTCGTGCGAGATCCGCGCCGGCGCCAGCCCATGGGGCACCCGCAGGTCGGGCGCGTGCAGCGACATCCAGGTCAGGGTGCGGCGCACCCACAGCGGCACGTTGACCACGAAGGGCGGCGAACTGAGCACCAGGGCGTCGATCGGCGCCAGCCGTTGCAGCGCGATCCGCACCGCCACCAGGGCGCCCAGGCTGTGGCCCAGCAGGATCGGCGGGCGGCCCTGGGCGGCGGTCCAGTCGGCCAGGCGGGCCACGGCATCGGTCACCAGGTCTTGCTGGTGCGCCAGGGTGGCGGGGCGTCCGCCCGAGCGGCCATGGCCGCGGTGGTCATGGGCGCCCACCGTCCAGCCGCGGGCCGCCAGCCAGCGCGCCAGCCGGTCATAGCGCCCGGCGTGCTCGCTCAGCCCATGCAGCAGATAGATGCTGGGCGTGCCCGGGCCGACGATCGGCGAAGGCACATTCGGGGCGGCGGGCCAGGCATGATTGGCCAGGAGCGTGCCGTCGGGCGCTGGGGTCATGGAAATCGGCGACAATTTGGGGCTGTCCTCGAAATGAAAAGACCGTGGGGTCTTTACGGTAATGACGATTTCATCGCTGTTTCGTTTCATGTTCAAGAAAGCCGGCCTGATTCTTGTGGTGGCCCTGCTGGCCAGCGCCTGTTCGCCCCGTTACAACTGGCGCGAGGTCGACGTGGCCGACGGCCGCGTGCGGGCGGCTTTCCCGAACCGCGTGCAGACCGAGACCCGCCAGTTGCGGCTGGATACCCATACGCTGGATTTCACGCTGGCCAGCGCCACCGTGGGCGAGGCGGTGTTCGCCATCGGCTCGGCGCCGCTGCCGCGGGAGATCGCGGCCGATCCCGTGGCGCGGCAGGCGCTGGGCATGGCGCTGATGCGCTCGCTGTATGTCAACATGCAGGCGCCGCCGCCCACCGAGTGGCCGCCCTATGGGCAGGACATCGACGTGCAGGGCAAGGCCATGGGCAAGCCCGGCTGGCTGCGCGCGCGGGTGTGGGTGACCGACTCCATGCTGATCGAGGCCGTGGCGGCGGGCACCGAAGCCAGCCTGCCCGAGGAGCGGGCGCGCGAATTCCTGAGGTCGGTCGTGGTCAAGCCGTGACCGTGTTCAGCAGTCCGCGCCGGATGGCCGTGGCCACCGCGGCGCGCCGGCCGCGCACCTGCAGCTTGCGGCAGGCGTTGCGCAGATGGAAATTGACGGTGCTTTCGCTGATGTCGAGGATGCGGGCGGTTTCCCAGCTGGTCTTGCCGATGGCGCTCCAGTGCAGCGAGGCGGATTCTCGAGGCGAAAGCCGGACGGGGGCGGGCGCCCGCGGGATGGCGGAAGCGGGTTTGGCGGACATGACGGATAGGGCGCAGATAGCCTGGAAAAAGACAACCCATGCTCCGACCCCCGATGGCCCCCGGACAAGCGGCGATGCCGCCACGTATCTCACTTTGAATCTCTGACGGAATAAACGCATGCTGGCCATCGCGCAGTTCTATTTGTCGGCCATCGTGCTGATGTTGCCCCTGTTGTCGTGCGTGGGCATCGGCATCTTCTGGGGCAAGCGCGACCTGCCGTTCGGCGGCGCCTTCATCACCACCCTGGTCACCTCGGTGACCACCCCCGCGCTGGTGTTCCACACCTTCGTCACCACCCGCCTGGACGATCGGGCGCTGGCCGACGTGGCCGCCGCCACGCTGCTGGCGCTGCTGCTGTGCGCGCTGGCCTGCGCCTTGCTGCTCAAGCTGGGCCGGCTGCCGGTGCGCACGCTGCTGCCGACCGCCTTTCTGCCCAACGCCGGCAACCTCGGTCTGCCGATTTCGCAGCTGGCCTTCGGCGATGCCGGGCTGTCGGTGGCGGTGGCGTTCTTCGCCGTCAATTCCTTTGTCATGCACACCATCGCGGTGCGGCTGCTGCCGGGCGTCAACACCCGGGGCAGCTGGAAAAGCCCCATCCTGCTGGCTTCGGTGCTGGCCGTCGCGATGCGGCTGCTGAACGTTCCGGTGCCGGCCTGGCTGATCGAGACCACCCGCATGCTGGGCGCCGTGACGGTGCCGCTGATGCTGCTGAGCCTGGGCCACGCGCTGGCGCTGATCCCGGCCAACGGCCTGCGCGATGGCGCCAAGGTGGCGGCGATGCGGCTGGCGACCGGCCTGGCCGCGGGCCTGGCGATCGTCTGGGCGCTCGACCTGGAGCCGGTGCTGGCCGGTGCGCTGACATTGCAGATGGCCATGCCCTGCGCGGTGGTCAGCTACATGTATGCCAAGCGCTATACCGACATGGGCGATACCGCCGCCGGCGCGGTGCTGGTGTCGACCGTGGTGTTCCTGCTGCTGGCGCCGTTGATGCTGTGGTTCAGCCACGCGGGGACGTAGCGGGCGGGCCGGCGTCCGGCGCTACAGCAGTCCGTCGCGCAGTTGTTCGCGGATCCGGCACCACCAGCCGCCGCGCCGCAGCGCCTTGGCATCGTGCTGATGCCAGGTCCGATCGAGCTGGCGCAGCGCGGCGGGGCGATCGAACGACGGCGGCTCGGATCCCGCCGCAGGCTGATGCCGTCGCACGAATTCACCGCGTCGCAGGGCGTCGAGCCGGGCCTGCATTTCGGACTGGCTGTAGACGCGCGGGCCGGCATGGTGGCGGCTCGCCTCGGCCTGGAACCGTTGCAGGGCCGCGAGGAAATGCAGGAAGTGTTCGACCCGCGTGTTGACGAACAGCGGGGCCGCATCCTCGCCAGCCGTCACCACCCGGCCATCGGCCGCGATTGCAAGCCATAGCGCATCGGCCCAGGGTTCGCGCGCGAACACCAGCATCGCGCCGCCCGGCGAGCGGTGTATGGCCGGCGGCACGAACTCGACCAATGCCACGGCGGGGTCGGGACGCATCGGCAGACCGGGGTCGAGCAGCCAGGCGCAGGCGTGGGCGTCCAGCCCGGCGCCGGCCAATGTGTCGGGCGCCAGGCGGGTGGCGCCGCCGGCATAGAGGCCGGCCAGCTCGTCGTGGTTCATGTGATCGGGGCGCGCGCCCGTCGTCGGGGCGGGCGCGGCGGGTTTCGGTGGTTGAGCGGGCAAGGCGCGGCGGATTCAGGCCACGCCCGACATGGCGCGCAACTGCGCCATCAGCGCCTCGGGGATCTCCACGCCGTGCTTGAGCGCTTCGTCGCGCAGTTTGCGGCGGCGGTCGCCGGGCAGGCGCACGCCGTCGTCTTCCAGCATGGCCTCCACCAGCGTTTCGACGCGCTCCAGATAGGCCTCGTTGCCCGCCAGCGCGCCCGGGTCTATCGCCATGAAGGCCTGGCCCAGGCGCGCCGGGCCGCCCTCGTCGACGAAGAACGATTCGGTCTCGAAGCCGAAGTGCGAACCGGTCAGGGCGCAGGCAAGCAGTTCGATGATCAGCGCCAGCATCGCGCCCTTGACGCCGCCTGCCGGCAGCATGCTGCCGGCCAGGCCGGCCTTGGGATCGGTGGTGGGCTGGCCGTCGGCATCCAGCGCCCAGCCCAGCGGGATCGGCTGGTTGTCGCGCGCGGCGATCATGAGCTTGCCGCGCGCCACCTGCGACAAGGACAGGTCGATGACGATGCGGCCGCCGCCGCGGCGCGGGAACACGGCGGCGATGGGGTTGGTGCCGAACAAGGGGCGCTTGCCGCCCCAGGCCGGCATGGCGGCCGGCGAGTTGCTCAGCGCCAGGGCCACCAGGCCGGCGTCGGCCAGGGCTTCCAGGTGATAGCCGGCCTCGCCGAAGTGGTGGCTGTTGGCCACGCCGATAAAGGCCACGCCATGTTCACGGGCGCGGCGGGTGGCTTCCTCGACCGCCAGCGCGCAGGCGGGAAATGCCAGGCCCGAACCGGCATCGATCAGCGCCGCGCCGCCGCGCTCGTGCAGGATACGCGGCACGGCGGCGCCGAGGGCGCGGCCGGTGCGCAGGTGGCCGGCGTAGAACGGCACGCGCGACAGGCCGTGGGAACTGAGCCCCTGGCTTTCGGCGAAGACCAGCGCGCGGGCGGTGCTGTCGGCCATGGCCGGGTTGGCGCCCGCGGCGGCCAGGCTGGCCGCGGCCAGGTGTTGGAGTTCGTCCAGATAGATGTGAGCCATATCCTTCCTGTCAGGGAGGCGCGCCGCGCTTCATCGGGCACCGCCGGTAAGCGCTATTGTCACACCGGCGGCCACCATGTCGGAAACGCGGGTGTTGGCTTCCCGCGTCAGGCCGGCGATGTGCGGGGTCAGGATCAGGTTGGGCGCGCCGGCCAGCGGGCCGCCGGCGGACAACGGTTCCTGTTCGAACACGTCCAGCGCCGCGCCGCCCAGGTGGCCGCCACGCAACGCCGCCGCCAGCGCGGTTTCGTCGACGATGCCGCCGCGCGACGTGTTGATCAGCACAGCGCCCGGCCGCATGCGGGCGATGCGGGCGGCGTCCAGCAGGTGGCGGGTGCCGGTGGTCAGCGGCACGTGCAGGGTGACGGCGTCGGCCTGGGCCAGCAGGTCGTCCAGTTCCAGCCGCGTCGCCCCGGCATCGGCCCAGGCGGGGTGGTCGGCGGGCAAGGCCGCGTCGCACGCCACGACGCGCATGCCCAGCCCGGCCGCGAGCCGCGCGGTCAACTGGCCGATGCCGCCGAAGCCGACCACGCCCAGGGTGCGGCCATGCGCCTCCAGGCCTTGCGATAAGGCCGCGCGCGGCCACTCTCCGCCCGCCACCTCGGCGCTGGCGGCATAGGCGCCGCGCAGCAGCGCCAGCAGCGTGCCGACGACGTATTCGGCCACCGCGCGCGCATTGGCGCCGGTGGCCGGCACCACCTGGATGCCGCGCGCCGCGCAGCCGGGCAGGTCGATGTTGTCCAGCCCCACGCCCAGCCGGCCGACCGCCCGCAGCCGCGGCGCGGCCGCCAGCAGCGCCGCGTCCACCTGGCTGCGGTTGCGCACGATCAGGGCATCGGCCTGGCCGGCGGCGCGCAGCAGGGCGTCGCGCTGCTCCACCAGGTCGGGGGCGTAGCGCACGTCGAAGCGCTGGCGCAGCGCGTCGACCGCGGGCGCGTCCATGAATTCCGAGATAAGCACGTGCATGGCGGCTCCGGCGTCAGGCGATCTGGATGTTGGCGTCGCGGATGATCCTGGCCCAGCGGTCGACCTCGGATCGCAGATAGCTGCCGAATTCCGCCGGCCCGCGCGGCTGCGGCACGAAGCCCAGTTGTTGCAGGGCCTGCTGCATGGCGGGCTGCGAAATCTGCTTGACGATGGCATCGCCGATGCGCTGCACCAGCGCCGGCGGCGTGTTGGCGGGCGCCATGACGCCGGTGAAATTCTCCACGATCAGGTCCGGCAGGCCGGCCTGCGCCACGGTGGGCACGTCGGGCAGGTCCCGGCTGCGATCCCGGGTCGTGATGGCCAGCGCCCGTAGCGAGCCGTTCTTCACGTGCGACAGCGACTCGGGATAGTTCGAGAACACCACGTCCAGGTGGCCGCCGATGAGGTCGGTCAGCGACGGCGCGCCGCCCTTGTAGGGCACGTGCATCAGCGGCGTGCCGGTCAGCTTCTGGTACAGCGCCAGCGTCAGGTGCGGCGGCGTGCCGTTGCCGCTGGAGCCGGCCGCCAGCGGCTTGGCGGCGGCCGCCCGGGCCAGGTCGGCCATGCTCTTGATAGGACTCTTGGCATTGACCACCACCATGATGGGCGAGGACGCCAGGCCGGCCACTGGCGCCAGGTCGCGGGTCAGGTCGTAGCCGGCCTTGCCGGCGAACAAGGTGGCGTTGGCGGCATGCGACAGGGTGATGGCCAGCCACGTGTAGCCATCCGGCGCGGCGTGCGAAACATGCGCCGCGCCGATGTTGGCGCTGCCGCCGGGCTTGTTTTCCACGACCACGTTCCAGCGTTCGGCGTCGCCAAGTGCCTTGCCCACCTGGCGGGCGGCCACGTCGGTCAGGCCGCCGGGCGGGAAGGGCACGACGTAGTTGATGGGGCGATCGGGCCAGTTGCCCTTCTGCGCCAGCGCCTGCTGCCACGGCGCCAGCGCACAGAGGCCGGCGGCGCCCAGCGCGCCGAGCACGCGCCGGCGTTGCGCGTCGTCGATGGGGGGGTGTTGCTCGCGGTTCATCGGTCTTCCTCCTTGGGGGTTGGCGCCCGGGTAGGAATGCTTGCGCCTGTGCTGCCGTGGCGGCTTGCGCCCGGGTCTGCATGCATTTTCTGCGTGTGCTGCGAGGGACTGCGGGTGCTGCGCGAGAGCGAGGTGTTGCAAGGACTGCGGTTTGCGGTGGGGCGGCGACGCGGCGGCGACAGGGCCGCCGCCGCGTCGCTCCCGCCCGCGCGATGGCGCGGACGGCCGGCGCGCCGCATCGGGGCGCCGTCAGGCGCTTTCGAAGATACGGGTCAGGACGAACTCGCGGTGGCCCAGGGCCTCGGCCGCGGTCCAGCGGCCGTTGGCGGTGGCCAGCATGCATTCGAGCAGCTTGTCGCCGGCCTGGTTCAGGTCGATCTCGCGCTGCAGCAGGCCGCTGGTGTCGACGTCGATGTGTTCCGACATGGTGCGCACCGTGCGCGGATTGGCGCAGATCTTGATGACCGGCAGGATCGGGTTGCCGATGACGTTGCCCTGGCCGGTGGGAAAGAAATGCACCGCGTAGCCCGAGGCCGCGCATAGCGTCACCATCTCGGCCGCGGCCGAGGACGAGTCCATGAACCACAGGCCCGGGCCGTCGGGGATCTCGGCCTTGTCGATCACGCCGTCGACCCGGCACTGCTTGCCGATCTTCTGGATGTTGCCCAGCGCCTTTTCCTCGATGGTGGTCAGGCCGCCGGCGATGTTGCCCTTGGTGGGCTGCGATTCGGACAGGTCGCTGGTCTTCCAGCGGTCGATCATGGCCTGGTAGCGGTCGAACATGAACATGAAGCGTTCGCGCACGGCGTCGTTGGCGCAGCGCTCGGCCACGATGTGCTCGCCGCCGGTCAGTTCCGAGGTCTCGCCGAACACCAGCGTCGAGCCCAGCGCATAGAGCTTGTCGAAGGCGTTGCCCACGGTGGGGTTGGCGCCACAGCCCGAGGTGGTGTCGGACTCGCCGCACTTGGTCGAGACCCACAGGTCGGAGATGGGACACGTGCTGCGGGTGAGCGCGGTGGCGTAATGCACGAATTCCTTGGCGCAGCGCGAGGCCCGCATGATGGTGTCGTGGTCGCCGTGCAGTTCGATGCTGAAGCCCATGACCGGCTTGCCGGTGGCGGCGATGCCGTCGACCACGCGCTTGGTCCAGCCTTCCTCGATGCCGATCACCACCACCGCCGCGACGTTGGGGTTGCAGCCGGTGCCGATGAGGGTGCGGAAGTGCAGTTCCAGGTCTTCGCCGAATTGCAGGCGGCCGTAGGGGTGGGGCAGGGCCAGCGTGCCCTTGATGTTGTTGGCGACGGCCTCGGCCGCGGCGTTGGAGATGTCGTCCACGGGCAGCACGATGACGTGGTTGCGCACGCCGACCCGGCCGTTGTCGCGGCGGTAGCCCTGGAAGGTGGTCTGAGCATTGATGACGGACATGATGGTTTCCTGTGTGGGCGAAGGATCGGCTTACCAGCGCTTGGTCTTGATGTTGTGCACGTGGGCGTGCTGGCCGGCCTGGATCGGCGCGACCACGCGGCCGATGTCCACGCCGTACTTGTAGACCGTGTCGCCCACGGCCATGTCCTTCATCGCGACCTTGTGGCCGATGGGAATGTCCTGCGCGGCCCGCACATGGATGATCTTGTCCTCGTCCATGATCCAGGCATTGAGTTCCGTTCCGGCGGTCAGGCCTTCCACCACGGCGACCGCCACCGTGTCCTTGGCATCGTGCAATACGGCGTGAATCATCGTCTTTCCCTCCTGGGTGAGCGCCACGGCGGAGTGCCGCGGGCGCTTCGGATCACAACGTCCGGCAAATCTTATGGCTCGTTTTTCAGCATGTCAACTAAATCATATATATGAATTGTATGACTTGAGGAGAGGCGCCTCGCGCCGCTACACTGGAGCCCCGGATTTATTGCGATGCACCCATGAACACCAGCCTGTCATCGACTGTGCCTTTGGGCAGTCCCTTGTACGAGCAGGTCAAGCAGGCCGTGCTTGCCGCGCTGGCCCAAGGCGAATGGAAGCAGGGCGAGGCGATTCCGCCGGAAAAGAACCTGGCCGAGCGCTTCGGCGTGTCGATCGGCACCTTGCGCAAGGCGATCGACGAACTGGCGGCCGAAAACATCCTGGTGCGCCACCAGGGCCGCGGCACCTACGTCGCGGTGCACACCCGCAACCACCACTTCTTCAAGTTCTTCCGCATCCTGCGCCAGGACGGCCACAAGTCGTATCCGGCCACCGAGCTGCTGCGCTTTCGCCGCGTCAAGGCCTCGGCCGAGGCGCGCGAGAAGCTGGGGCTGGCGGCCGGCGCCTACGTGTTCGAGTTCCTCAACATGCTGTCGCTGAACGGCGACGTGGTCATGGTCGATGACATCTGCCTGCCGGAATCGCGCTTTCCGGGCATGACCGAGGCGCACCTGCGCGAGCGCGCCAGCACGCTGTATGCGCTGTACCAGGACGTGTTCGGCGTCAACGTCATCGCCACCGACGAACGCCTGCGCACCTGCCTGGCGGACCGCGCCCATGCGCGCTGGCTGGGCGTGGCCGAGGGCGCGGCGCTGCTGGAGATCCGGCGCGTGGCTTATTCGTACAACCGCCAGCCGGTGGAATGGCGCATCTCGCGCGTCAATACCGAACGCTACGAATACCTGGGGCACGAGCCCTGGGAGGCGGGGGCCTGAGGCGCCTGCCGCCTCGGAGCGGGAGGATGCGGCCGGCGGGGAAGGGGGCTGGCATTCCGATGCGGGCCTTCCCGCGATCACGGCGCTGACGGCCATGGCCGTTCCCGGCCGCTTGCCGTCCCCGCCACCAGCAGTGCTAGAATTCCTGCCGCACTATCCAATTTTCGGCGCCGATTTGCCTGATCCGCTTGCGGGCGCCTTCCAATAAATCCAGCTAAAGAGGTCCGTATGACCACTCCTGCCCAGAATTTGGCCGGTGATTCGGCCAGTGCCGCGCTCGCGACCCTGCCCGCCGCCACCCTCACGCAGTCCGATGCCGCTGATCCCGGTTCCGTCGGACTGGTTGCTCCCGTTTTCCTGCGTTTCGACGAGCCGCTGCCGTTGCTCAGCGGCCAGTCGCTGGCCAGCTACGAGCTGGCGGTCGAGACCTATGGCACGCTCAACGCCACGCGCAGCAATGCGGTGCTGATCTGCCACGCCCTGAACGCCTCGCACCACGTGGCGGGCCAGGCCGCGGACAGCCCCAGCGACGTCGGCTGGTGGGACAACATGGTGGGCCCCGGCAAGCCGGTCGACACCAACGTGTTCTTCGTCATTGGCGTCAACAACCTGGGCTCGTGCTTCGGTTCGACCGGCCCGGCCAGCATCAACCCCGAGACCGGCAAGCCCTGGGGCGCCGCCTTCCCGGTGCTGACGGTGGAGGACTGGGTGCAGGCGCAGGCGCGGGTCGCGGACCACTTCGGCATCGAGCGCTTCGCCGCCGTGATGGGCGGTTCGCTGGGCGGCATGCAGGCCCTGAGCTGGGCCATCACGCTGCCCGAGCGCGTGGCCCACTGCGTGGTCATCGCCAGCACGCCGCGCCTGTCGGCGCAGAACATCGGCTTCAACGAAGTGGCGCGGCGCGCCATCATCACCGATCCGGATTTCCATGGCGGCGACTACTACGCGCAGGAAACCGTGCCGCGCCGCGGCCTGTCGGTGGCGCGCATGATCGGCCACATCACCTACCTGTCCGACGACGACATGGCCGAGAAATTCGGCCGCGCCCAGCGCGAACCGGCCGCCAACGGCGCCTACCGCTACGGCTACGACGTCGAGTTCGAGGTCGAGTCGTACCTGCGTTACCAGGGCGAGAAGTTCACCCGCTATTTCGACGCCAATACCTACCTGCTGATCACGCGCGCGCTGGATTATTTCGATCCGGCGCGCAAGACCGGCGGCGACCTGGCGCGCGCGCTGGCGCCGGCCCAGGCGGATTTCCTGCTGGTGTCGTTCACCACCGACTGGCGCTTCCCGCCGGAACGCTCGCGCGAGATCGTGCGGGCCCTGCTCAAGAATTCCAGCCCCGTCACCTACGCCGAGATCGACGCGCCGCACGGGCACG
The DNA here is from genome assembly GCF_001457475.1 of Achromobacter xylosoxidans. Taxonomy (NCBI): domain Bacteria; kingdom Pseudomonadati; phylum Pseudomonadota; class Betaproteobacteria; order Burkholderiales; family Alcaligenaceae; genus Achromobacter; species Achromobacter xylosoxidans. The sequence continues at coordinate 504,329 of NZ_LN831029.1, forward strand.
ATGCCTTCCTGCTGGACGACGCGCGCTACCATGCCGTGGTTCGCGGCTATTACGAGCGCATCGCCCGCGAATTGGGACTGACCGACGCCGCTCAGACCGAAGGACGCTCCGCATGAATCCCGTGACTCCCCGTCCCGCCGTCAATACGCTGCGCCCCGACCTGGCGCGCATCGCCAGCTGGATCGAACCCGGCAGCCGGGTGCTGGACCTGGGTTGCGGCGACGGCGCGCTGCTGGCGCACCTGCGCGATCACCGCCAGGTGCGCGGCGCGGGCGTCGAGCTGGACGACACCTGCGTCATCGCCTGCGTGCGGCGCGGGGTCGAGGTGATCCAGCAGAACCTGGAAGACGGCCTGGCCCTGTTCGACGACAAGCAGTTCGACACCGTGGTGCTGTCGCAGACGCTGCAGTCCATGCACCGCACCGAGCACATCCTGCGCGAGATGGCGCGGGTGGCGCGCCACGGCGTGGTGTCGTTTCCCAACTTCGGCTACTGGCCGCACGGCTGGGCCATCCTGCGCGGGCGCATGCCGGTGACGGGCCAGATGCCCTACCAGTGGTACAACACGCCCAACATCCACCTGTGCACGCTGCGCGACTTCGAACAGCTGGCCGGCGAGCTGGGCCTGCGCATCCTGGAGCGCGCCACTTTCAACGAAGGGCGCGAGATCAAGACCTTCCCCAGCTGGCGCAGCACCCTGGCGGTGTACCGCTTCGCCTCGCCCTGACATTCTGAAACGCCGGCTGACGGCCCGGGCGCCAGCGCCTAAAATGCCGCAAGCCCGCCGCGCCCGTCCGTGCGCCCGGCCGGCCCGTTTCAGGAGACCGTCATTACCGCTGTATCCAACGTCTACACCAGTCCCCGCGTCGCGCCCCTGCTGGTCCTGGGGTTCGCCAGCGGATTGCCGCTGGCCCTGACCAGCGGCACCCTGCAGGCGTGGGCCACGGTGGCCGGCGTGCCCTTGCAGCAGATCGGTTTCCTGACCCTGGTGGGCACGGCCTACACGCTCAAGTTCCTGTGGGCGCCGCTGGTGGACCGCTATGCGCCGCCGCTGCTGGGCCGGCGCCGCGGCTGGATGCTGGTGACGCAGGTGCTGCTGGGGCTGGCGATCATGGTCATGGGCACGCTGTCGCCGTCGTCGGCCTTGCAGGCGCTGGCCCTGCTGGCGGTGCTGGTGGCCTTCCTGTCGGCCACCCAGGACATCGCCTTCGACGCCTACTGCACCGACGTGCTGCGCAAGGAAGAGCGCGGCGCGGGCGCGGCCATCAAGGTCATGGGCTACCGGGTGGCGATGATCGTCTCGGGCGGGCTGGCGCTGATCCTGGCCGACCAGTGGATCGGCTGGGGCAATACCTATGTGGTGATGGGCGGCCTGATGCTGCTGTGCGCGCTGGCGACACTGTGGGCGCCCGAGCCGGAGCACGTGGCCAAGCCGCCGCGCAGCCTGGGCGAGGCCGTGTCGGCGCCCCTGCAGGAATTCTTCACCCGGCGCGGCGCGTTGGCGGTGCTGTTGCTGATCGTGCTGTACAAGCTGGGCGACGCCTTTGCCGGCGCGCTTTCGACCACGTTCCTGATCCGCGGCGCGGGCTATACCCCTACCGAGGTGGGCGCGGTCAACAAGGTCATGGGCATGGCCGCGACCGTCGTCGGCGCCCTTGCCGGCGGCCTCGTCATGTCGCGCTGGACGCTGTACCGGTCGCTGATGGTGTTCGGGCTGCTGCAGGCGGTGTCCAACCTGGGCTACTGGGTGATCGCGGTCAGCCCCAAGAGCATTTGGCTCATGGGCGCCGCGGTCGGGCTGGAAAACCTGTGCGGCGGCCTGGGCACGGCGGCGTTCGTCGGGCTCTTGATGGCCCTGTGCCGCCAGCGCTTCTCGGCCACGCAGTTCGCGCTGCTGTCCGCGCTGTCGGCGGTGGGTCGCACCTACCTGGCCGGACCCTTGACGCCGCCGCTGGTCGAGCACCTGGGGTGGCCCGGGTTCTTCCTGGTGACGGTGGTGATCGCGCTGCCGGGCCTGGTGCTGCTGCACCTGCTGCGCGGCCGCATCGAAGCCATGATGCAGGACGGCGACGCCTGACGCCGGGGCCCGGGGGCCCCGGCGTCAGCGCGGCGCGTCACTCCTCGCCGGCCAGGCGCACGATCAGCACGTCGCTGGGCAGCGCTTCGAGCAGCCGTTCGGCAACGCTGCCGATGGCCGTGCGCAACAGGCCGGTGCGGCCATGGGTGCCGGTGACGACCAGGTCGGAACGATGGTTGAAGGAATATTCCGACAGCACCGTTTCCGGCTGGCCGCATTCCATCACGACCTTGGGCGGCGCCACGTTGGCCAGTTCCGGCGTTTCGGCGATGAACTCGCGCGAACTCTGCTCGGCCGCGTGGTAGAAGCTGCGGGTCACGGCGTCGTCCGGCACGTTCTTGCCCTGGAACGGCACGTCATAGGCATGGAACAGCGTCAGGTCGGCGTTGGGCACCAGTTGCAGCGCGGCGCGCAGCGCCTGGCGCGAACCGGCCGAGAAGTCGGTGGCGACCAGCACGTCGCGGTACGGCTTGCGCGGACGGTTCTTGACCACCAGCACCGGCTGGCGCGCCTGGCGCACCAGTTTTTCCACCGTGGTGCCCAGCAGCAGGCGGCCCAGCGTCTCGTCGCGCGCGATGCCGGCGATGATCAGCGAGCAGCCGAAGCTGTCGGCGGTTTCCATGATGCGGACCAGGGGATCGCCCGTGACCACCACCACTTCGGTGGCCACGCCGGCGTTGGCCAGGTCCTCGGCCAGTTCGCGCTCGGCCACCGCCTTGTGGTCGGCGGCCAGCCGGCGCCAGACCGGCGTGGTCAGGCGCGCCGACACGCCGTGGTTTTCCATGACGTGCAGCACGACCAGCTTGGTATCGAGTTCCTTGGCCAGTTGCAGCGCGCGATCCAGGGCGCGATCACCCCGCGCGCTGAGATCCGTGGCCAGTAGGATGGGGCCAGGTTGTTGCGACATACGTTTCTCCCGAGATGGGGCCGGGCCGGTGGCTCCCGCTAGCCCGCCGGCCGGCCGATATCGCCCTTGCGGGCACACCCCCATTGTCCCGCCAGGGCGCGGACAGGGGCTTGACCGATATCAACGCACTTCCAGCGTAAGGGAGGATGGGGGGCGGCGGCAATGGCGGGGGGCGATGCCGTGTCAATACAATGGGGCCTGTCGCCCGTGCCGGGAAGCCGTCGCGCCCGCGGGTTTCGTCCCCATCCCTTGCCGTTCCATGTTCTACGACCTTTCGCCCGCCCTGCTGCACACGCTCTACCTGGTCGCCATCGTGGCCGAAGCCATGACCGCGGCGCTGTCGGCCGGCCGGCGCGACATGGACTGGATGGGCGTCTGCATCATCGCCTGCGTCACCGCGCTGGGCGGCGGCTCGCTGCGCGACGTGCTGCTGGGGCACTATCCGCTGACCTGGGTGGTCCATCCCGAATACCTGTGGATGACGGCGGGCGCGGCGCTGCTGACCGCCCTGATCGCGCCGGTCATGCGGCGCCTGCGCAGCGTCTTCCTGCTGGCGGACGCGCTCGGCCTGGTGGCGTTCACGGTCATCGGCTGCCAGGTTGCGCAACTGATGCAACTGCCGATCACGGTGGTGCTGATCAGCGGCATGATCACCGGCTGCGCCGGCGGGGTGCTGCGCGACGTGCTCTGCAACGAGGTGCCGCTGCTGTTCCGCAAGGAGCTGTACGCCAGCGTGTCGGTGGTGACCGGGGCGCTGTACCTGGGCGCGCAGGCCCTGGGCCTGCCGGCCAACGCTGCCGTGCCCATCGCGCTGGCGGTCGGCTTGGCGCTGCGCCTGCTGGCCCTGCGCTTCAATTGGCAGATGCCGAAGTTCGTGTACCGCGACGACTGGCATTGAGGTTCGCGCTGGACCTCATTCCTGCAACAATTTTCCTATTTGTGTTTCAATAAATTTCTAGTATCTTGTCGCTGTCGCAATACTTGCATCAGCAGTACAAGGGGAGCCGATTGGACGTCAAAGCGCCCGCCACGATTCCGTACTTCCTACAGGAACAGATTCGTGAGTTGATAGTGGATGGCACTATCAGGCCCGGGCAGCCATTGCGGGAACAGGAACTGGAGCAGCGTTTCGGCACCAGCCGCAGTCCCATCCGGGAAGCGCTGCGTCTGCTGGAACTGAGCGGCCTGGTGACGCATGTCCAGCGCAAAGGCTTCCGGGTCACCCTGTATTCCGAAACCCAGATCCGCCACCTGTACAAGCTGCGCGCGGAGCTGGAAGCCTATTGCATCCGCCAGGTCGCCGAGATAGACGACATTTCGCCGCTGGTGGCCGAACTGCGCGCCTATGACGAGGCGATCGCCGCCGCCATGGCCAAGCGCGACGTGCGCGCCTATATCGCGGCGTTGCGCGAGTTCTACCTGGCCGGCGCCCGCTTCACCGGCAACGCCCCGCTGGCCGAGGTGCTGACCAAGCTGTACGAGCAGGTCGAGCCGCTGCGCTACCTGCTGGCGCGGCAGACCATGGAATCGAACCGGCTGCAGACCTATACGCAGGGCATCACGCAGGCGCTCGCCAGCCGCGATTTCGACCGCGCCGCGGAACTGACCCGCGGCTACGTGCTGGATGTGCTGCCGGGTATCCTGCGGGCCTACCACGAGGCCTCGCTGCAGGACGCCGAGGAACCCGCGCCGCGCTACGGCCGCGCGTAACGGCGAGACAGCGTCCGGCGCCCGAGGCGCCGGCGCGTCCTTGCTGCGTCATCGAAACAGTGCCGCCCGTCGCCCGCGAATGGCGGCGTCAGGCGCGCGCGGACGGCGTGCGCACGGCGATGCCGGCCCGTTCCAGCGCCTCGCGGATGGCGCGCGCGAACACCAGCGCGTTGGGCTGGTCGCCGTGGATACAGAGCGTGTCGGCCTGCACCGGCACGTCCTTGCCGTCGACCGAGCGCACCTTGCCCTCCCGGACCATGCGCACCACCTGCGCCACGGCCTGGTCGACGTCCTCGATCATGGCGCCGGCGCGGGTGCGTGGCGTGAGCGAGCCGTCGTCCTGGTAGGAGCGGTCGGCGAAGACCTCGTTGGCCGCGGCCAGCCCGATGGCGCGCGCGGCGTCGATCAACTTGCTGCCCGCCAGCCCGTAAAGCAGCAGCGTGGCATCCACATCCTTGACCGCCTGGCAGATGGCGCGCGCCAGGCCTTCGTCCTTGGCGGCCATGTTGTAGAGCGCGCCGTGCGCCTTGACGTGGTGCAGCCGCGCGCCTTGCGAGGCGGCCACGCCGGCCAGCGCGCCGATCTGGTAGACCGTGATGTCGTAGGCTTCGTCCGGCGTGATCGGGATCGCGCGGCGGCCGAAGCCCACCAGGTCCTGCAGGCTGGGATGCGCGCCCAGCGCCACGCCCTGCTTGAGGGCGGCGGCCACGGTCTTGCGCATGGTGGCGGGATCGCCGCCGTGGAAACCGCAGGCGATGTTGGCCGAGCTGACGAAGGCCAGCACCGCGGCGTCGTTGCCCATGCTCCAGGCGCCGTAGCTTTCGCCCATGTCGCAGTTCAGGTCGATGCTTGTGCTCATGATGAGGTTCCTGTGGAGGTTCGGGCGGTTATTCGGGGGCGCTTGCGAGCTGGCTTCAAGGGCGGCCAGGCCCCAGCAGCGCGCGCAGCGGCGCCAGCGCGTCCAGCAACTGGGCGAAGGCGCGTTCGCGCTCGCCGTCCAGGCGTTGCGCCTCGTCGAGTTCGATCATGGCGAACCGCAGCGCGCGTCCCGGCGCGTACTGCGCCAGCAAGGGCAGGTCGACGCTGGCGATCTGCGCGATCTTGGGATAGCCGCCGGTGGTCTGCCGGTCGGCCATGAGGATGATGGCCTCGCCGCCCGACGGCACCTGCACGGTGCCGAAGCAGGCCGCCTCGGACAGCATCTGGCGCGGCTGGCTCATGGACAGCGCCGGACCCTGCAGGCGGTAGCCCATGCGGTCGGACTGCGGGCTGATGCGGAATTCCGAGCCGCCGAAGGCGTGGCGGCTGGCTTCGGAGAATTCCTGCCACTGCATGCCGGGCAGGAAGCGGATGGCGTCGCGCTGCTTGTGGCCGAGCGTGCCAGGCAGGTAGATGCGCAGGTCCCACAGGGCCTTTTGCAGCGCGTCCAGGCCGTGGCCATCGAGCGCCTGGCGCAAGCCGACCTGGTCGCCCTTGGCCAGCGCGCGGCCCTCGAAGCCGCCGAAGCCGCTGCGCAGGTAGGTGGTTTCGCTGCCCATCACCGGCGCCAGCGCGAAGCCGCCGTGCACCGCCAGGTAGCCGCGCACGCCGTTGGCGGGCCGCGCGCCGAAGGCCAGCGTGTCGCCGGCGCGGGCCACCAGCGGCCGGTGCTGCGGGATCTCCTGGCCGTTGAGCGTGGCGCCCAGGTCGGCCCCGGCCAGCGCGAAGCAGGCCGGCGCGTCGAAGCGCAGCGTCGGGCCGGTCAGGGTCATTTCGAGCGTGGCAGGGTCGCCGCTGTTGCCGGCGAGCGCGTTGGCCAGGCGGTGGGCGCGTTCGTCCATGGCGCCGGCGGCCGGGATGCCCTGGTGTTGGTAGCCCTCGCGGCCGCGGTCCTGGAAGCTGGACAGCATGCCCGGCTTGATGATGGTGATGCTCACGGCCGGTTCCCCCGCAGGCGCGCGAATTCGTCGGCGCTGATCGGCACGAAGCGCACCGAGTCGCCCGGCTGCAGGTAGGCGGCCGGCTCGCGCGCGGGGTCGAACATGGTCAGCGGCGTGGTGCCGATGATGTGCCAGCCGCCGGGCAGGCGGTTGGGGTAGATCACCGTCTGGCGGTTGGCGATGGCCACCGCGCCGGCCGGCACGGCGGTGCGCGGCGAGGGGCGCCGCGGCAGGTTCAGTTTTTCGTCGTGCACGCCCAGGTAGGCGTGGCCGGGGGCGAAGCCCAGCATGAACACCATGCTGCGCGGTCCGCTGTGCAGGGCGATGACTTCGTCGGGCGTCAGGCCGGCGGCGCGGGCGACCTCGTCGAGGTCGGGCCCGTGCTCGCCGCCGTAGCAGACCGGTACGTCGACCTCGCGGCCGGCGGCATTGTCGGCCGCGATGCCGTCGGCCAGCAGCGCTTCGATGCGCTCGGCCAGGTCGGCGTAGGTGGGGCCGTGGCCCAGCCCGTCGGGTCGGTAATGCACGGCCACCGCCACGAACGACGGCACCACGTCGGTCACCCCCGGCAGGCCGGCGTCGCGCAGCTTGCGCGCCGCCGCCAGACAGGTGCGGCCCACGGCGGCGTCGATCCGGTCGCCGAAAGAAACGATGAGGCAGCGGTCACCCTGGGGCTGGATGCGCCAGGTGGCTTCGGCCGAAGAAGATGGGTCTGGTGTTGCGTTCAACGGCACGAAACCTGTAGAGACGGATTACTTGGCGAACAACGAATCCAGGTTCTTGAACGCCTTGAATTCCAGCGCGTTGCCCGACGGATCCAGGAAGAACATGGTGGCCTGTTCGCCGACTTCGCCCTTGAAGCGGATGTAGGGCTCGATGACGAACTCGGTGCCGGCATCGGTCAGGCGCTTGGCCATGGCTTCCCATTGTTCCATGGAAAGCACCGCGCCGAAATGGCGCACGGGCACATTGTGCGAATCGACCGCGCTGGTGGCCTTGTGGCCGCACTCGCTGGGGGCCAGGTGGGCGACGATCTGGTGGCCGTAGAAGTTGAAGTCGATCCATTCGGGCGAGCTGCGGCCCTCCGGACAGCCCAGCTTTTCGCCGTAGAAGGCGCGGGCTTCGGCCAGGTCGCGGACCGGGAAGGCCAGGTGGAACGGCGGCAGGTTGGTTTGAGCGGTCATGAAAAGCTCCGGATGAGGCGGAAAAGGTAATTCAGAATGCGGACGATCGCTATCGGGTCGTGTCCTGAGCTGCTAGTTTATGAATTGTTTTTTTGATTGAAAAACGATATTTTTTGTGTCTTAGCATCGAAAATATTGATTGTGATCAAAGAATTCAAGACCTTCATCGCCGTGGCGCGCGACGGCACCTTCACCGGGGCGGGCGCCCAGCTGGGCCTGACCCAGTCGGCCGTCAGCGCGCAGATCAAGCGCCTGGAAGACTATCTGGGCGTGGCGCTGTTCGACCGCAGCGCGCGCGCCGCCGTGCTCAACGACCATGGCCGCGAGATGCTGCCGCAGGCCGAGGAACTGGTGGCCATGGCCGAGCGCATGGCGTCCACGGCCGGCGCCGGCCACGTCAGCGGATCGCTGCGCATCGGCGCCATCGCCTCGGTGCAGCAGGACCTGCTGGTGCGGGCGCTGGGCGAGTTCCGCGCCGGCTATCCCGACGTGCGGGTGCGGATCGTGCCGGGGGTGTCGCTGTCGCTGCTGGGGCAGGTGGACGCCGGCGAGGTCGACATGGCGCTGCTGATCCGGCCGCCGTTCGCGCTGCCGCCGGAATTGGGCTGGCAGCCGTTGCTGCGCGAGGAAGTGGTGCTGGCCATACCGGCCGCGATGGCGTTGGCGCCGTGGCGCGAGGTGCTGGCGGCGCAGCCCTTCATCCGCTACGACCGCGCGTCGTTCGGCGGGCGCGTGGTGGACCTGTTCCTGAAGAAGCAGCGCATCACGGTGCACGAGGCCGTGGAGCTGGACGAGATCGAGGCCATCGCCAACATGGTGCGCCACGGACTGGGCGTGGCGCTGCTGCCGCGCTTGCGCGGCCTGGATACGGATGGCCTGCGGCTGGTGTCGCTGGGCGATGCGGCGTTTCATCGCGAGATCGGCCTCATCGGGCGGTTGCCGTTCGACGCCGGCAGCGTCCGCGGCAAGATGGCCGAGTGCCTGGCGCGGGCGGCGGGGGCCGCGTTGGCGCCCTGAGCCAGCCAGGGCGGTACAGTGTCGGGGATGCGATCGGCATTCGCGCCAAGACCGCCACCCACGCAGGACACCATGGCATCGACCTCACTGGAAAAACAGCTGCAATTCCTCCGCGAAATCGACCGGCTCAAGACCGTCGTCCGGCAATCGCCGCTGCTGGACCGCAGCCGCAAGGAGAATTCCGCCGAGCATTCCTGGCACCTGGCGCTGTACGCGCTGGTGCTGAGCGAATACGCCAGCGGTCCGGTGGATACCCAGCGGGTCATGCGGATGCTGCTGCTGCACGACGTGGTCGAGATCGACGTCGGCGATTTCCCGGTCCACGGCGGATCGTCGGCGGCCTGGCAGGCCGAGCACGAGGACAAGGCGGCGCAGCGGCTGTTCGGCTTGCTGCCCTCGCCGCAGGGCGATGAGTTCCTGGCGCTGTGGCGGGAATTCGAGCAGGCCGAGAGCGAGGACGCGCGCTTCGCCAAGGCGCTGGACCGCTTCCAGCCGCTGCTGATCAACGTGTTCACGGGCGGCGGCACCTGGACCGAGAATGGCGTGTCGCGCGAGCAGGTGCTGGCCCGCTACGGGCCGGTGATCCAGCGCGGGGCGCCGAAATTGTGGGACGTCTGTGAGCGCTGGGTGGCGGCGCATTTCGCGGGCCGGGCATGATGTGATCCGCGTCTGGGGGCTCACGTTCCCGTCCAGCCGCGGCCGTCCTGCGTCCGCATCCGCCCGTGCCACGCGCATGGAAAAGGCCCGCGCGAGCGGGCCTTTCTCTTGAGCGCCTTTCCTTTACAGCCGGTCGCAGCGAACCGTGATCGGATGATCGCGCAGCGTCGTCATGACCAAATCATCGACCTCGCCATCGACGTCGGTGATCACGTAGCCGATCTGGCCCTTGGTCTGCAGGGTCTGGCTGACGATGTTCAGGCCGTGCTGCGCCATCAGGTTGTCCAGCGTGCCCAGCGCGCCGGGGGCGTTGCGGTGCACGTGCAGGATGCGGGTGGCGCCGGCCTGTTCCAGGTAGGGCAGTTCGGGGAAGTTGACCGCGCCCTTGGTGGTGCCGGCCTGCAGGAAGCGCACCAGCTTCTCGGCCACTTCGCGGCCGATGTTCTCTTGCGATTCCTGCGTGCTGCCGCCGATGTGCGGGGTGAGGATGACGTTGGGCAGGCCGATCAGCGGGCTGGCCAGCGGTTCGTCGGCGCCCTTGGGCTCGGTGGGGAACACGTCGAGCGCGGCGCCCGCCAGGTGGCCGGACTTGAGCGCGGCGTGCAGGGCGTCGATGTCGACCACGGTGCCGCGCGAGGCGTTGATGAGGATGGCGCCGCGGCGCATGCGGGCAATGGTCTCCGCATTCATGATGTTCTCGGTGGACTTGCCGCCGGGCACGTGCAGGGTGACCACGTCGGCCTGCTCCAGCAGGTCGTTGAGCGAGCCGGCCGGGCGGGCGTTGCCCAGCGGCAGCTTGGCTTCGACGTCGTGGTAGATGACGCGCATGCCGAGGCCTTCGGCCAGGGTGCTGATCTGCGAGCCGATGTTGCCGTAGCCGACGATGCCGAGCGTCTTGCCACGGGTCTCGAAGGCGCCGGCGGCGCTCTTGTCCCAGTGGCCGAGATGGACGCGGGCGTTCTTCTCGGGGATGCGGCGCAACAGCAGGATGGCTTCGCCCAGCACCAGCTCGGCGACCGAGCGGGTGTTGGAGAAGGGCGCATTGAACACCGGGATGCCGCGCTGCATGGCGGTGTCGAGGTCGACCTGGTTGGTGCCGATGCAGAAGCAGCCGACCACGCGCAGGTCGGGGTTGCCGGACAGCAGGGCGGCATCCAGGTGGGTACGAGAACGGATGCCCGCGACCTGGGCGCCGCGCAGGGCGTCCTGCAGCTGCGCCGGCGGCAGGGCCGCGGCGTGCGTGACGATGTCGGTGTAGCCGGCGGCTTCGAAGACGGCGCGGGCGCTCGGGTGGATGTTCTCGAACAGGACGATGTGTGCCATGACTGCCAGGGGTCGGGTGAGAAATGCGTTTTATTTATTGTGGCGCATTTTTGCTGCGGTGCAAGAGGTACCCATTGCCCGGGTGGGGATGAATTGTTTCAGAACGGCCGGGCGCCGCCCGGCCGGGAGCATCCCCGGGGCATCTCCTAACGATACGCCTGGAACACCTTGGCGCCGCCGCGCTTGTCCACCAGCAGGACATCATGTGGCGTCTTGCGGCCCCCGTATTCGGGGCCGTCCATGCCGGGCGAACCCAGCGGCATGCCAGGCGCGGAAAGGCCGGCGGCATCGGGCTTTTCGAGCAGCAGGCGGCGCACGTCGCTGGCCGGCACGTGGCCTTCGATGGCATAGCCGTCCACCACGGCCGTATGGCACGAGCCATAGTCGGCCATGCCGGCGTTGCGGCGCACCGGGCCGGTGTCCTGGACGTCGTGGGTGGTGACCTCGAAGCCGTTGTCGCGCATGTGCTTGACCCAGTCCTCGCAGCAGCCGCAGGTGGGCGTCTTCCACACCTGGACCTTGGGGGCGGATTGGGCCTGCGCGAGGATCGGCGCGGCGTACAGGGGCAGGGACAGCGCGGCCGCCAGCAGCAGGCGACGGGCGGGGATGAGAGGTGTTTTCATGGGTCTCCGCGAGAAAGATCAGAACCAGAAGCTCACGCCGGCCAGCACGGCGGCCTGCGAGCGACCTTGGCCGGCGGCGGACGCATAGTCCGCGGTGCGGCCGAACTTACGTTCGAAGGATACCCCGACGTAGGGCGCGAACTGGCGCGTGATCTCGTAGCGCAGGCGCAGCGACAGCGAAGCGTCGGACAGGCCCGAGCCGATGCCGCGCTCCGGGTCGTTGCGGCCGTAGGCGCTGGCCTCGATCTCCGGCGTGAAAATCAGACGCTGGGTAAGCAGCAGATCGTACTCGGCCTTCAGGGCCAGCGCGGTGCGGCCCGATGGGCCGGCGTAGGCGGTGGTCTCGAACTCGATGTTGTAGGGCAGCACGCCCTCGAGGCCGAGCGCGGCCCAGTTGCGCTTGGGACCGGTGCCGAAGTCGCGCCGCGCGCCCAGTTGCAGGTCCCAGAAAGGCGAGAAGGCGTGACTCCAGAGGGCCTCGACCTTGGCGCCGGAACCGCCGCCGCTTTCGCGTTCGCCTTCGCTCTTGATCACCAGCCGGTCGGTGGCGGTGCCCCACCAGAAGCGGCCGTCCCATTCCAGCGCGTTCTGGCCGTCGCGGTTGCGCGACCAGCCGAACTTGTCGAACAGCAGCCGCGACGAGGCGTCCCTGTCCATCATGTGCGGGTGCAGGCCGTAGCTGTCATAGCCACGCTTGCCGGCGCCGTCGCTGGACGGCAGGCTGCCGACGGGCGGCGCGGCGGCCGGCGCGCCGTGGTCCATGCCGGGCATGGAGGAATGATCCATGGCGGGCGGCATCGCGGGCTGTGGCTTGGCGGCGCCGTGGTTCATGCCCGGCATCGAACCATGATCCATGCCGGAATGGTCGTTCATGGCCTGGCCGAGGGCCGGCTGGCCGGCCAGGGCCGCCAGCAGGGCGGCGGTCAGCGCGGCGTGGCGGAACGGGGGAAAGGAAGTGCGCATATTCCGGTTTCTCATCGCCTACTCCACCACGACCGCCCTGAACATGCCGGCCTCCATGTGGTACAGCAGGTGGCAGTGGTAGGCCCAGTTGCCGCGGGCATCAGCGCTGACGCGGTAGCTCAGGCGCTGCGCCGGATTGAGCGACAGGGTGTGCTTGCGGACCTGGAAGGCGCCGTCGGGCGATTCCAGGTCGCTCCACAGGCCGTGCAGGTGGATGGGGTGGGTCATCATGGTGTCGTTGACCAGCACGAAGCGCACGCGCTCGCCGTAGCGCAGCACGATGGGCTTGGCGTCGGAGAACTTCACGCCGTTGAACGACCACATGTAGCGTTCCATGTTGCCGGTCAGGTGCAGCTCGATCTCGCGGGTTGGCGCGCGGTTGTCGTCGGGTTCGCGGATCGAGCGCAGGTCGGCGTAGGTCAGCACGCGGCGGCCGTTGTCGCGCAGGCCGATGCCGGGGTCGTCCAGGCGGGTGGAGACCACGTCGGGCAGCATCGAATTGCCGGGGCCGCGTTCCTCGGGATAGGGATGCCTGACCTCGACGATGCCGCCCTGGTCCGCGCCGCCGCCGTGGGAGCTGCCGTGGTCCATGCCGGGCATGGCGCCATGGTTCATGCCGGCCATCGCGCCGGCGGTCGCCTCGGGCGCGGCGCCATGATCCATGCCGCCCATGTCGTGCTTCATGCCCATGTCCATCATGCCGAGCAGCTGCACCCGGTCGACCGCGGGCACCTCGGCCTGCATGCCGGGGCGCGGCGCCAGGGTGGCGCGGGCGTAGCCGGAACGGTCCATGGCCTGCGAGAAGATGGTGTAGGCGCGGTCTTCGGCGGGCTCGACGATCACGTCGTAGGTCTCGGCCACGGCGATGCGGAATTCCTCCACGTCGACCGGCCGCACGTCCTGGCCGTCGGCCGCCACCACCGTCATCTTCAGGCCGGGGATGCGCACGTCGAAGTACGTCATGGCCGAGCCGTTGATGAAGCGCAGCCGCACGCGTTCGCCCGGCTTGAACAGGCCGGTCCAGTTGCCGGCCGGCGTCGCGCCGTTGGTCAGGAAGGTGTACGTGGCGCCGGAGACGTCCGCCAGGTCGGACGGGTTCATGCGCATCTGTTCCCACATCAGGCGCTCGGACAGCGCCGCCCGCCATCCCTTCTCGCCGGCCTCGCGGATCAGGCTCTCGACGCTGGGCTGGTTGCGGTTGTAGTAGTCGGGCATGGCCTTGAGCTTGTCGAAGACCCGCATCGGGTCTTCGTCCGTCCAGTCCGACAGCAGCACGGTGTAGTCACGGTCCGCGGCGATGGGATCGGGCCGCTGCGGGTCGATGACGATGGCGCCGTACAGGCCGGTCTGCTCCTGGAACCCCGAGTGGCTGTGATACCAGTAGGTGCCGCTCTGGCGCACGTCGAAGCGGTAGGTGAAGGTCTGGCCCGGATCGATGCCCGGGAAACTCAGGCCCGGCACGCCGTCCATTTCCGTGGGCAGCAGGATACCGTGCCAGTGGATCGAGGTCTGTTCGCGCAGGCGGTTGGTCACGCGCAGCGTGACCGTGTCGCCCTCGCGCCAGCGCAGCAGCGGGGCCGGCACCTGGCCATTGACGGTGGTGGCGATGCGGGCGGCGCCGGTGTAGTTGACCGGCGTTTCGCCGATCTCCAGGTGGAATTCGGTGCCGCGCAGTTCGGCGGGTGCGGCCGCGGCCTGCGCCGCGCGCGGGCCCGCGCTGGCGGCGCGCCAGCCGCCCAGCGCCGCCAACGCGCCGCCGGCGGCCAGTCCCTGCACGAAGCGGCGGCGGGTGGGAATAGGGAAGGTTTTCATGAGGGATCCGCGGCGGCGTTATTGCACCGACACCGCGCCCTTCATGCCGGCGGTGTAGTGGCCAGGTTCCAGGCAGCCGAAAGAAACGGTGCCGGCGCGGTCGAACTTCCAGACGATCTGGCCGCTCTTGCCCCCCTCCAGCGAGATCGCGTTGGCCTCTTCGTGGCGCATGCCGGGGTCCTTCATCATCATGGCGTAGTGGGCCTGCAGGTCGGCGTCGGTGCCCAGCACCATTTCATGGCGGATGCGGCCCGAGTTGCGCACGTTGAAGCGCACGGTCTCGCCGGCCTTGACCTGCACCTGCGCCGGCGTGAAGCGCATGGCGTCGGTCATGTCGATGTCGATGCTGCGGGTGACGCGGGCGGCGTCGCCGGGCGTGCCGATGGGGGCGGAGGCCGCCGGCATGGCGTGGCCGGCGTGTTCGCCATGGGCGCCGGCAGCGAAGGCGGTGCCGGTGCCGAGCAGCGCGGCCAGGGCCGTGATCTGGGTGATGCGGAGCAAAGTGCCTTTCATGCTGTTCCCTTGATGGGGGTTGACCATGGGAGGCACTTTAGGAAAACCGGGGTGACCCGGTTCTGTCGCGAAGATTACTTCTTTGTAATGTGGCCGCCGGCGGTGTCCGGGCCCGACCCGCGCAGGGTGATGCCGACCACCGTGCCCTCGGCGCCGGAGGCCGCGTCGACCTCGCCGCCATGCATGCGGGCGATGGCGCGCACGATCGCCAGGCCCAGGCCGTGGCCCTCGCTGCGCGGCGCGCGCGCCTGGCCGGAGCGGAAGAAGCGGTCGAAGATGCGCGGCAGGTCGGCCGCCGGGATCGGCGCGCCGGGGTTGCGCACTTCGACCCGCGCGCCGGCCGGGCGAGGCTGGCAGGCCAGCACGATCTCGCCGCCGCGCGGCGTGGCCTTGATGGCGTTGGAGATCAGGTTCGCCAGCGCGCGGCGCACCAGTCCGGGGTTGGCGGCGACGATGGCGTCGCCGTCGCAGCGCAGCGTGACGCCGCGGTCTTCCAGCGCCGCCTCGTAGAAGTCGGCGACGCGCCGGGCCTCGGCGGCCAGCGACACCGGTGCCAGGTCGGCGGCGCGCTCGCCGCGGTCGGCGCGGGCCAGGAACAGCATGTCGTTGACCAGCGTCTTCAGGTCTTCCAGCGTTTCCAGGTTGGATTCGAGCGCGTCGCGCAACTCGGCCGCGTCGCGGCCGCTGGACAGGGTCACCTGGGTGCCGTTGATCAGCGTGGCCAGCGGCGTGCGCAGTTCGTGCGCCACGTCGGCGTTGAATCCTTCCATCTGCTGGTAGGCGGCCTGCAGCCGTTCCAGCGTGCGGTTGAACGACAGCACCAGCTCATGCAGCTCGCGGTCGGTGTCGCGCAGCGGCAGGCGCACGGCCAGGTTGTCGGGCTGGATGCGGGCCGCCTGTTCCGACAGCCGCCGCGTGGGCGCCATGCTGCGGCGCACGGCCCAGGCCGCCAGCACCACGGTGGCGCCCACCCACAGCGCGCAGATCAGCGCCAGCGCGGTGCCGTAGGCGTAAAGGAACTGCGAACTGGTGCGGGTGCTGACCGCCACCGTCAACTGCGCGCCTGGCAGGATGCGGTCGTCGACCGCGACGCGCAGACCGCGCAGGCGGCTGCCGTCGGCCTGCTGCAACAGCACCTGCCGGTCCGGCAGGACCTGCAGGGTTTCGGGGATGGCGCCGCCATAGACTGGATGGCCCTGCGCGTCGACGATCCAGATGCCGAGCTGGCTCTGGCCGGCGCGCATGTCGTCGAAGGTGGCGGCCAGGTCGTGCAGGCCGCGCGCGTTGTTCTGCATGTCGATCAGGTGGTTGATCAGTTCCAGCTTGCCGCTGACCTCGGTGATCTCCTGGCGTTCGACTTCGCGCTTGAGGGCCCAGAACAGGGTGGCGCCGGCCAGGCTGGAAACCAGCAGCGCGATCGCGCCCAGCAGCAGGGTCAGGCGCGCCTGCATCGAGCGCACGCGCGGCGGCTTCATCCGCGCGCGGGCTCCGGCCGCGATTCGAGCACGTAGCCCATGCCGCGCACGGTGTGCAGCAGCTTGGCCTCGAACGGGTCGTCCAGCTTGCTGCGCAGGCGCCGCACGGCCACGTCGATGACGTTGGTGTCGCTGTCGAAATTCATGTCCCAGACCTGTTCGGCCAGGGTGGTGCGCGACAGCACCTGGCCCTGGCGCCGCAGCAGCAGGGCCAGCAGGTTGAATTCCTTGGCGGTCAGGTCCAGGCGGCGGCCGCCGCGCGCGACCTTGCGCCGCGCCAGGTCGAGTTCCAGGTCGGCCAGGCGGAACACGGTGGGTTCCTGCGAGCGGCCGCGCCGCAGCAGCGCCTGCACGCGGGCCAGCAGCTCGGAGAAGGCGAAGGGCTTGATCAGGTAATCGTCGGCGCCGCCTTCCAGCCCGCGCACGCGGTCCTCGACGGCGTCGCGCGCGGTCAGCATCAGGATCGGCGTGTCCTTGTTGGCGCGCACCGCGGCCAGGATGCCGAAGCCGTCCACGCCGGGCAGCATCACGTCCAGCACGATCAGGTCGTAGGCGCCTTCCAGCGCCAGGTGCAGGCCGTTGACGCCGTCGCGCGCCAGGTCGACCACATGGCTCTGCTCCGACAGGCCTTTCTTGAGGTAGTCGGCCAGCTTGGGTTCGTCTTCGATGACCAGGATGCGCATGGCCGGGAATTTACCATCCGCGCCGCGGTTGCGGCGCGGATCATGCGCGTGGCGCGCCGGCGTGTCAGGCGGATGGGTCGACCGCGATGCGATCCGGCGGGAAGCGCAGCGCGAACAGGCTGCCCTTGCCGGGCTCGCTGCTGATGAGCAGCTCGGCATCGTGGCGCATGGCGATGTGCTTGGTGATGGCCAGGCCCAGGCCGGTGCCGCCGACCGCGCGCGAGCGGCCGCGGTCGACGCGGTAGAAGCGTTCGGTCAGGCGCGGGATGTGGCGCGCGGGGATGCCGATGCCGGTGTCCTGCACGCTGTAGCGCCCGCCGCCGTCGGCCTCGCGTTCCCAGCGCACGGTGATGGTGCCGCCGTCGGGCGTGTAGCGCACGGCGTTGGTCAGCAGGTTCGACAGGGCCGAGGTCAGTTCGGTCTCGGCGCCGAGCACGTCGACGGTTTCGTCGATGTGCCATTCGATCACATGGCGTCCGCCCGACAGCGCCTCGATCTGCTGGCGCGCCTTTTGCAGCAGCGCGCCCATGTTGACCGCGCGCGGGTCGCTGCCCGGCGACGATTCCAGCGTCGACAGCGTCAGCAGGTCCTCGACGATGGCCTGCATGCGCTGGGCCTGCTCGTGCATCATGTCCAGGTACTGCGCGCGCTGCTCGGGCGGCAGGGCGTCGGCGGGCATGTCGCGCAGCGTTTCCAGGAAACCCGCCAGCACCGTCAGCGGCGTGCGCAGTTCGTGCGAGACGTTGGCGACGAAATCGCGGCGGGTGGTCTCCAGGCGCTCGATCTGGGTCACGTCGCGGGTGATGAGCAGGCGCTGGTTGCTGGCGTAGGCCGTCAGCTGCATCATCATCAGCCGCTCCTGGCCGTTCTGGCCCAGGCGCACCAGGATGGGATCGGGCCAGGAGGCGCGGTGCGCGTATTCGACGAATTCCGGCGCGCGCAGCAGGTTCAGCAGGTTGTGGCCGCGGTCGGCCGGCAGGCGCAGGCCCAGGTGCTGGCGCGCCATGCGGTTGCACCAGTCGATCTGGAAGTCTTCATTGAGCGTGACCGCGCCGTCAGGCAGGGCCTGCGCCGCCGCCAGCATGCCCTGCATGGTGTCGCGGGTTTCGGCCAGCTCGCGGGCCCGGGCGCGGGTGTAGCGGTAGAGGGGGGCGAGGATATCGTCCCAGGGGCCGACCGAGGCGGGCGGCGAGGTGTCGGGATGCCTGGCCCAGTGCGACACCAGGTGCAGGCGCCAGCTGCGCCACAGCAGCATGACGACCAGGGCGGCGCTGAACAGCACCCAGCCGGCGGGATCTCCAATGAGCCATTGCGCCAATAGCGCGATCGCCGCCCACAGGGCGACCAGGATAAGGGTGCGCAGCCAGATCATCGTGCGGGAGTTTTACCGCGCCGGGACCTGTGCCGTAAACCGGTAGCCGCTGCCGCGCACCGTTTCCACGTGCGCATCGTGGCCGCTGGGCTCCAGGGCCTTGCGCAGGCGGCGGATGTGCACGTCGACGGTGCGTTCCTCGACGAAGACGTGATCGCCCCAGACCTGGTCCAGCAGTTGCGAACGCGAGAACACGCGTTCCGGATGGGTCATGAAGAAATGCAGCAGGCGGAATTCGGTGGGGCCGATCTGCAGCGACTGGCTGTTGCCCGACAGGCGGTGCGTCACCGGATCGAGCTTGAGGCCGCCGACGTCGATCACGTCGTCGGTCAGCTGCGGCGCGCGGCGGCGCAGCACGGCCTTGATGCGGGCCATCAGCTCCTTGGGCGAGAAGGGCTTGGTGATGTAGTCGTCGGCCCCGGCTTCGAGGCCATCGACCTTGTCCTGCTCGGAACCCTTGGCGGTCAGCATGATGACCGGGACGGCGCGGGTGCGCTCGTCGTTGCGCAGCTTGCGCGCCATGGCCAGGCCGGAGGTGCCGGGCAGCATCCAGTCCAGCAGGATCAGGTCGGGCAGTTCGGCGCGGATCAGGGTCTGGGCCTGGTCGGCGTCGAAGGCGCGCAGCACCTTGTGGCCGGCGAAGGACAGGTTGACGGCGATCAGTTCCTGGATTGCGGGTTCGTCTTCGACGACGAGGATGGTGCTGGACATGGCGAATAGGGCACGCTTCGGAGCGCCGGCGCGGCGCGAACATTGCGATAGTATGGCCGCAATATTTCAGGTATGTGACCGCACGGCGCCTTCCCGCGCCCGCGGGCGGCATCCGGCGGGCCCCGATAGGCTACCATTGGACGATATATCGGGAATTCACCATGCAAAACCCCTCCGAATCGCAACATTCCGCGGATTCCGCGTCCCAATCGACGCATTTCGGCTTCCAATCGGTGCCGGAAAGCGAAAAAGCCCGCAAGGTCGCCGAAGTCTTCCACTCGGTGGCGCAGCGCTACGACATCATGAACGATTTCATGTCGGCCGGCCTGCACCGCGTCTGGAAGGCCTTCACCATCGGCCGCGCCGCCATCCGCCCCGGCATGAAGGTGCTGGACATCGCGGGCGGCACCGGCGACCTGGCCAAGGCTTTCGCCAAGCGCGCCGGCCCCACCGGCGAGGTCTGGCTGACCGATATCAACGATTCCATGCTGCGCGTCGGCCGCGACCGCCTGGCCGACGCCGGCCAGCTGGTGCCCACCGCCGTCTGTGACGCCGAGCGCCTGCCGTTCCCGACGGGCTATTTCGACCGCGTCAGCGTGGCTTTCGGGCTGCGCAACATGACCCACAAGGATCGCGCCCTGGCCGAGATGACCCGCGTGCTCAAGCCGGGCGGCAAGCTGCTGGTGCTGGAGTTCTCCCGCATCGCCAAGCCGCTGGCGCCGGCCTACGACTGGTATTCCTTCAACGTGCTGCCCTGGCTGGGCAAGACGGTGGCCAAGGACGAGGCCAGCTACCGCTACCTGGCCGAATCCATCCGCATGCATCCCGACCAGGAAACCCTGGCCGACATGCTGCGCACCGCCGGCCTGGAGCGGGTGCAGTACTTCAACCTGACGGCCGGCATCGCGGCCCTGCACGAGGGCGTGCGCTTGGCCTGATTGCGCTGGGTCCGATTCGGCTTGCCGTTGCCCCGGGGGAACTTGTGGGGCGGCGGCTTGTCCGTTATTCTTACGTCATTCAGATTACTGTAAGGAAGTCGCGCTGAAGGACCGCACGATCCGTGCGGCCTTCCGCTGCTCGGGGGCAGCGGGGCGCGGGTACGAGGGAGCACATCCATGACCAAATTCTGTTTCTCGCGGTTTGTCGCCGCGGCGCTCATCGCCATTTCCGGCGCCGCGCTGGTAACGGCGTCGTTCGACGCCGAAGCCCGCCGCGCCGGCGGCGGCAGCAGCGTCGGCCGCCAATCCTCCAATGTGACCCAGCAGCGCCAGGCCACCACGCCGCCGACCGCCGCCAGCAACACCGCAGGCGCCACCGCGGCGCCGGCGGCCGCCGGCGCGGCCACGGCCGGTGCCGCGGGCGCCGCCGCCAAGAGCGGCGCATCGCGCTGGCTGGGCCCCATCGCCGGCATCGCCGCCGGCCTGGGCATCGCCGCCTTGCTGTCGAGCATGGGCCTGTCGGGCGCTTTCGCCGAATTCCTGTCGTCCGCGCTGCTGATCGCCCTGGTCGTGTTTGCCGTGATGTTCATCATCCGCCGCCTGCGCGGCGCCGCGCCGCGTCCGGCCACCCAGGGTGCCTTCGGTGGCGCCAACAACGCGCCCGGCCAGCCGCAGCAACAGCCCATGTGGCGTGAAGCGCTGAAGCCGACCGCCCCGGCCGCGGCCCCGGCCGCTGCCGCCGCGGCGCCGGCCGCCGTGCTGCCCAAGGCAGGCGACGACAACAACTGGTTCGTGCCCGGCGACTTCGATACGCCCAACTTCCTGAAGCAGGCCAAGGAACAGTTCGTGCGCATCCAGGCTGTGTGGGACAGCGGCAGCACCGATCGCCTGCGCGACTACCTGACCGACGACCTGATCACCGAGCTCAAGCCGCAGTTGGCCGAGCGCGGCGCCGCGCCCAACAAGACCGAAGTGGTGCTGCTGAACGCCGAGCTGCTGGGCATCGAAACGGTGTCCGACGGCCACCTGGCCAGCGTGCGCTTCTCGGGCATGCTGCGCGAGACCCCGGGCGCCGAAGCCTTCCGCTTCGAGGAAGTCTGGAACCTGTTCAAGCCCGCCAACGGCGGCTGGCTGCTGGCCGGCATCCAGCAGATCCCGGTCGAATACGCCAGCTGATCGCGGCGGCGTCTCTCTTCCGATAGCGGGGCGGCCAGGCGGCCGTCCGCCACAACCGGCCCTTCAGGGCCGGTTTTTCCATGCGTCGGCGCAAACGGCGCCCGGACTTCCCGTAACAGACCCCCATCCAACCCGGTACACTCCCGATTTACCCATCAACTTCGTCACCCCCGCCCGCGGGGCCGCGGACCGTCATGTCGCCTTTTTCGTTTCTGCCTACTCCTGCACGGCTGGCCGTCGGCGCGCTCAACGCCCTGTTGAAGCGCGAAGACTGGGCGCGCGAACGCCTGGCCCGCCATGCCGGCAAGACGGTGCGTTTCGCGCTGGGCGGATTCACCCTGGGCCTGACCATCGACAGCGAGGGCCTGGCGGCCCAGGCCGACGCGGCGGTGGTGCCCGACGTGACCCTGACGGTGGCGCCCGAGAGGCTGCCGCTGCCGCGCCTGGGCGCGGGGGGCGAAACCCCCGATTTCGCCGAGGCCACGCACATCTCCGGTGACGCGGCCCTGGCGCAGGTGGTGGCGGACCTGTCCAAGCAGTTGCGCTGGGACCCCGAGGACAGCCTGGCCCGCCTGGTCGGCGACATTCCGGCGCTGCGCATCGTCGGCGGCCTGCGCGCGGCGACCGGCGGCGCGCGCCAGGCCGGCCAGCGCCTGGCCGAGAATGTGTCCGAATACCTGGCCGAGGAAAACGGCATGTTGCTGGGCCGGCCGGCGCTGGAGCAATGGCGCCTGGACCTGGCCGAGCTGAACGCCCGCGCCGACGCGCTGGCGCGCTCGGCCGCCGCCCTGCAATCGCGGTTGGCCACGGCCGCCGGCAAGCGGGGCGCCTGACCCATGTTCCCGTTGCTGCGCCTGTTCCGCATCATCCTGGTTTCGCTGCGCTATGGCCTGGACGAGCTGGTGCTCTCCAGCCTGAACCATCCGCTGGCCACCTGCCTGCTGCGCGTCATCCGCCTGGGCACCCGGCCGCGCAAGCCGCGCGGCCTGCGGCTGCGCCTGGCGCTGGAATCGCTGGGGCCGATCTTCGTGAAGTTCGGCCAGGTGCTGTCGACCCGCCGCGACCTGATCCCGGCCGACATCGCCAACGAGCTGGCGCTGCTGCAGGACCGCGTGCCGCCGTTCCCGTCGGCCCAGGCCGCCGCCTGCATCGAGGCCGCGCTGGGCGCGCCGCCCGAAAAGCTGTTCGCGCAGTTCCAGGTCGACCCGGTGGCGTCGGCCTCCATCGCCCAGGTGCACTTCGCGGTGCTGCACGACGGCCGCGAGGTGGCGGTCAAGGTGCTGCGCCCGGGCATGCTCAGCATCATCGAGAAAGACCTGTCGCTGCTCAAGATCGTGGCCCGCATTATCGAGCGCCTGGGCGCCGATGGCCGCCGGCTCAAGCCGCGCGAGGTGGTGGCCGAGTTCGACAAGTACCTGCACGACGAACTCGACCTGGTGCGCGAGGCCTCCAACTGCAGCCAGTTGCGCCGCAATTTCGGCCCGGAATCCGGCCGCGGCGACATGCTGATGGTGCCCGAGGTGATCTGGGAATACACCGCGTCCACCGTGTTCACCATGCAGCGCATGTATGGCGTGCCGGTGGGCCAGGTCGAGCGCATGCGCGCCGCCGGCATCGACATTCCGACCCTGGCGCGCACCGGCGTCGAGATCTTCTTCACCCAGGTGTTCACCGACGGCTTCTTCCATGCCGACATGCACCCGGGCAACATCTACGTGTCCGACCGGCCCGAGACGCTGGGCAGCTACATTGCCCTGGACTTCGGCATCGTCGGCTCGCTGTCGGAATTCGACAAGAACTACCTGGCGCAGAACTTCCTGGCCTTCTTCCATCGCGACTACCGCCGCGTGGCGCAGTTGCACATCGAGTCGGGCTGGGTGCCGCCCGATACGCGCGAGGAAGAACTGGAGGGCGCGGTGCGCGCCGTCTGCGAACCCTATTTTGACCGGCCGTTGTCCGAGATTTCGCTGGGCCAGGTGCTGTTGCGCCTGTTCCAGACCTCGCGCCGGTTCAATGTGGAGATCCAGCCGCAGCTCGTGCTGCTGCAGAAGACGTTGCTGAACGTCGAAGGCCTGGGGCGGCAGCTCGACCCCAACCTGGATCTCTGGAAGACCGCCAAGCCCTACCTGGAACGCTGGATGCGCCAGCGTGTCGGAATCAAGGGCTTGCGGCAGAGCCTGGAGAAAGAAGCCGCGCAGTGGTCGCAGATGCTGCCCGCGCTTCCCAGGCTGGTCCACGACCACCTGAACCGCCCGAATCTCTCGCCGGCCCTGCTGGCCGAGATGGCGCAGTTGCGGCGGGCCCAGGAGCAGAACAACCGGCTGGTCGCGGCGCTGGTTGGCGTGCTGGCCCTCGGGATCGGGGTGGCGTTGTGGGCATTGACCCGATAGGCGGCGCGATGGTGTAAGTGCGATCCCCTGTCATGTTTCATTCATGAAACGGTCATCATAGCTTCGCGGGAGACGGCGAAAAATAGCGCTGGGCAGACTTGTGCAGCGTCACGCCGGCAAGTGCGTGCGCCATTCATCAATTTCTATAGCCCCACTGGCGGGACGAAAACAAGGGCAGAACATGCTTTATCCTGAACTCTTCAAGACCATGGAAGCGGTGCGCTGGAACATGGCGCACGATATTCCCTGGGGCGACTTCGATCGCAGCAAGCTCTCGGACGAGCAGGCGCACACGATCAAGATGAACGCCATCACCGAGTGGGCCGCGCTGCCGGCCACCGAGATGTTCCTGCGCGACAATCGCGGCGACAGCGATTTCTGCGCCTTCATGTCGGTGTGGTTCTTCGAAGAACAAAAGCATTCCCTGGTGCTGATCGAATACCTGCGCCGCTTCCGTCCCGATCTGGTGCCCACGGAAGAAGAGCTGCACAACGTGCGCTTCGAATTCGACGTCGCGCCCGAGCTGGAAACGCTGATGCTGCACTTCTGCGGCGAAGTGCGCCTGAACCACTGGTATCGCCGCGCCGCCGAATGGCACACCGAGCCGGTCATCAAGGCCATCTACAAGACCGTGGCGCAGGACGAGGCCCGTCACGCCGGCGCCTACCTGCAATACATGCGCCGCGCGCTGCACAACCGCGGCGAGGACACCAGCGTCCAGGCGCGCCTGGCGTTCTCCAAGATCGGTGTGCTGATGGCCTCGGCCGGCCGCACCCAGCAGGCCCTGCATCCGACCAACCTGCACGTCAACAAGGACCTGTTCCCCAACGACACGGTGCAGTCGCGCCTGCCCGAGCCGGGCTGGCTGGAGCATTGGCTGGACAGCCAGATCCGCTTCGACGGCATCTGGGAACAGAAGGTCGCCACCCGTATCCTGCACATCCTGTCCAAGCTGATGGACCGCAGCTTCGAGACGGTCAAGGACCTGAACCGCTACCGCAAGGAAATGACGGCGCTGGTGGTGCCCAAGGAAAAGGAAATCGTGCTGGCCGGCGCCTGATCGGGCGCCACGGCGGCGCGCGCCGGCCCCGGCCGGGCGCGTTCGATGACCGATGACGGCGGCCGCGGCCGCCGTCGTACAATCGCGCCATGCCAGCCGCCCGTTTCGAATCCAAAGTCCTGTCCCGCGACGACTGCGTCGCCGCCGTTGCCGCCGGCCGCCTGCCGCGGCCGCTGGTGTTCACCAATGGCGTCTTCGACATCCTGCACCGGGGCCACGCCACCTACCTGGACCAGGCCGCCCAGCTGGGCGCGACGCTGGTCGTGGCGGTCAATACCGATGAGTCGGTGCGCCGCCTGGGCAAGGGCGCCGAGCGCCCGCTGAACCGCATGGAAGACCGCGCCGCGCTGCTGGCGGCGCTGGGCTTCGTCACGGTGGTCACCTCGTTCCAAGAGGACACGCCCGAGGCCCTGATCGGCCAGCTCAAGCCGGACCTGATCGTCAAGGGCGGCGACTACGACATGGAAAAACTGCCCGAGACCGCCCTGGTCAAGTCCTGGGGCGGCCGCGCGGTGGCCATTCCGTTCGAGTTCGAGCGGTCCACCACGGCCCTGGTCAGGAAGATCCAGGGCGCCTGAGGCGGCGCCACGCGCTCAGCGCGGCTCGCGCAGCAGGCGGTTGATGGCGTCCAGGTCGGACTCGCCCAGGATGCCGCTGGTGGCCTTCAGGCGCAGCCCCGACAGCACCGTGCTGTAGCGCGCCAGCGCCAGGTCGCGCTGGGTGGCATAGAGCTGCTGCTGGGCGTTGAGCACGTCCAGGTTGATGCGCACGCCCACTTCGTAGCCCGTGCGGTTGGCCTCGACCGCGGCGCGGCTGGATTTCTCGCCCGCCTCCAGCGCCTGGATGCGCGCCAGGCCGCTGGTGACGCCGGTGTAGTACTGGCGCGCGGCCTGCACCGCCTGGCGCCGCGCCGCCTCGAAATCGTGGCGCGCCTTCTGTTCCAGCTGCACTTTTTCCGTGACCTGCGAGGATACGCCACCCCCCGAATACAGCGGAATCGACAGCACCACGCCGATGGTGCTGTCGATCGGCTTGCCCGGCGCGGCGTTGCGCATCACCGCATCGCTGGCGCTGCCGCTGGTGGCGCGCAGGTTCAGGGTGGGGTAGTGGCCGCTCCTGGCGATCTGGATTTCGCGTCCGGCGATGCGGGTCAGCAATTGCGCCCGCAGCACCTCCAGGCTGGAGGATTCGGCCTGGTTGCTCCAGTCCGCCACGCGAGCCGGCTGCGGCGCGGGCAATTGCACCCCGGGCGGCAGTTCGGCCAGCGCGCCAGGGGCCGTGCCGATGATCTTGGCCAGTTCCTCGCGGCGCACGTCCAGGTCGTTCTGCAGGCGCAGTTCCTGCGCCACCACCAGGTCGTAGCGCGCCTGCGCTTCGTAGGTGTCGGTGATGGTGGCGTTGCCCAGCTCGAAATTGCGCTTGGCCGACTCCAGCTGGCCGGCCACGGCGGCCTTCTCGGCCTCGGTCGCGGTCAGGGCGTCCTGGGCGTACAGCACGTTGAAATAGGCGTCGGCCACGCGCAGCAGCAGGTCCTGGTAGGCCTGCTGCAATTGCACTTCGACGTCGGCGACGATGAGCTTGGACTGCTCGTAGTTCTGCCAGCGGCCCCAGTCGAACAGCGGCTGGGTCAGCGCCAGGTCCCAGACGCCGCGGCCGCCGCTGTAGGCCATGCTCAGGCCGCGGGTGCTGCGGGTTTCCTGGTAGGCGCCGCCGACGCCGGCCGAGACCTCGGGCAGCAGCAGGGCGCGCGCCTGCGGCTCTTTTTCGAGGCCGGCGCGGTAGCTGGCGCGCGCCGCGGCGTAGATCGGGTCATTGCCCAGGGCGGATTGCCATACCTGCAGCAGGTTCTGCGCGCACGCGGCAGACGGGCCGACACTTGCGGCGGAGGTAAAAACCAGTAAAGCCGTAAGCAATCGGACGCGCATGATGTGTCAGGAGGAGGGGTGCTGCTCCAGGGAATCCGGGGCGGGGGCCCGTGGCGGGCCGGACCGGCGCGGCGGGGCCGCAAGGCCCCGCCAGGGACTCAGAACTTGAACTGCGACACCGTGGCGCCGCGCAGGGGCTTGATGACCGTTTCGAACAGATTGACGGTCTCGAAGCTGGCGGCGGTGGTGCGGGTGATGCGACAGGCCGTCATGACCGGAGCCTGGCCGACGACGACGACCAGGCGGCCGCCCACGCGCAGTTGGTACTTGAGCGCGTCTGGCACGACCGGCACGGAACCCGTCACCAGGATCGCGTCGTATTCGGTGGAACCCCAGCCGTTGCGGCCGTCGCCGGTCTCGACCTTGACGTTGGTGACGTTGTTCATCTGCAGGTTCTGCTGCGCGAACGTGACCAGGCGGCTGTCGATCTCGACCGAGGTGACCTGTTGCGCCAGGTAGCCCAGCAGCGCGGCCTGGTAGCCGGAGCCGGTGCCGATTTCCAGCACGCAGTCGGACTTGCTCAGTTGCAGGTCCTGGGCCAGGCGGGCTTCGACCTTGGGCGCGAGCATGGTCTGGCGGGTGTTGACCGCGTTGATTTCCAGCGGCAGTTCCAGGTCGGAAAACGCCAGGGCGCGCAGGGCCGGCGGAACGAACTGTTCGCGGCGCACATCGAACAGCGCCTGCAGCACGTTGGCGTCCAGGACGTCCCAGGGGCGGATCTGCTGTTCCACCATGTTGAAGCGGGCTTGTTCTACGTCGGGCAGGGTCGAAGCGTTCATGACGGTCAGAAAAAACAGAGGAATCAACTGACCATTGTACCGATTCGTAGCGTCCTGTGACGCCGCCGGGGCCGCGGCCTGGTTACAGACCGGGGAAACCGTCAGCCGGGGCGGCGCTTTCGGACGCAATGACGGCCGGTATCACCACCAGGCGTGGAAGTGGTGCACCGGGCCATGGCCGGAACCGACCGACAGGCGCTCGGCGTGGCGGATGGCTTCGGTCAGGTAGGCCTTGGCGCGGCGCGCGGCCTCGGGCACGTCCTCGACCTGGGGCAGCAGCGCGGCCAGGGCGGCCGACAGGGTGCAGCCGGTGCCATGGGTGTTGGCGGTCTCGATGCGGTGGCCGGGCAGCTCGATCATGCGGTCGCCGTCGTGCAGCAGGTCGATGGTGTCGTTGCCGGGCAGGTGGCCGCCCTTGACCATGACCCAGCGCTGGCCCGAATGCGCCAGCTTGTTGCGCAGGCGTTCGGCCACCCGCCGCATTTCCTTGACCGTTTCCACCGGGCGCTCTTCCAGCAGCACGCCGGCCTCGGGCAGGTTGGGGGTGAGCAGCGTGGCCTGCGGCAGCAGCGCTTCGCGCATGGCGCCGACGGCGTCGCGTTCCAGCAGCAGGTCGCCGCTCTTGGCCACCATGACCGGGTCCAGCACCACATGCGCCGGGGTCCACTTGGCCAGCTTCTCGGCCACCACCTGGATCACCGGCTGCTGGCCCAGCATGCCGATCTTGACCGCGTCGATGCGCACGTCGGCGAACAGGGTGTCGATCTGCTGGCCGACGAAGGCCGGCGGCACCGGCGAGATGCCGCTGACGCCCTGGGTGTTCTGCGCGGTGAGCGCGGCGATGACGGCGCAGCCATAGGCGCCCAGGGCGCTCATGGCCTTGACGTCGGCCAGGATGCCGGCGCCGCCGGACGGGTCGACGCCGGCGATGGTCAGCGCGTTGGGGATCGGGCGGCCGTTGGCGGCCGGCTGGCGGCTGCTCATTTGGCGGCGCCGGGCGCGGCGGTGATCAGGCCCTCGGTGGGCGAGCTGGGCGCGCCGCTGTAGAGCTTTTTCGGCATGCGGCCGGCCAGGAAGGCCTCGCGGCCGGACTCGACGCCCTTCTTCATGGCGCTGGCCATCAGCACCGGGTCGCGCGCGGCGGCGATGGCGGTGTTCATCAGCACGGCGTCGCAACCCAGTTCCATGGCGATGGCGGCGTCCGAGGCGGTGCCCACGCCCGCGTCCACCACCACCGGCACGCGCGCCTGGTCGATGATCAGGCGCAGGTTCCAGGGATTCAGGATGCCCATGCCGGAGCCGATCAGCGAGGCCAGCGGCATCACGGCCACGGCGCCCATGTCTTCGAGCATGCGGCACTGGATGGGATCGTCGGTGCAATAGACCATGACCTGGAAGCCTTCGTCGACCAGGGTCTTGGTGGCCTTCAGGGTCTCGGGCATGTTGGGGAACAGCGTGTGCGGGTCGCCCAGCACTTCCAGCTTGACCAGGGCGTGGCCGTCCAGCAGTTCGCGCGCCAGGCGCAGCGTGCGCACGGCGTCGTCGGCCGAGTAGCAGCCGGCGGTGTTGGGCAGCAGCGTGAACCTGGACATCGGCACGTAGTCGAGCAGGTTGGGCTCGCCCGGGTTCTGGCCGATGTTGGTGCGGCGGATGGCGACCGTGACGATCTCGGTGCCGCTGGCGTCCAGCGCCGCGCGGGTCTGTTCGAAATCCTTGTACTTGCCGGTGCCGACGAGCAGGCGCGACGAATAGGCGCGGCCGGCGATGGTGAGAGTGTCTTGAGTGGTCATGGCGGTGCTTCAAAGAGCGGGCGCGCGCAGCGGGACCCGCGGGGGCTGGCTGATCATCGGGGATCAACGGGTTGATCACGGTTAGGCGAATCATAAAGCACGGCGCGGCGCGGCTGCGACCAAGGCCACGCTGGCGCGTTCCACAAATCGCGCTTGCCGCGCACGATGGGCGGGCGCGAATGACCGGGTCGCGGACAGGGGTATGCCGCCGGCCCCGCGCCGGGCGGGGGCTTTCGAGCCGCCGGCCCTAGCGCGCCCGCAGGCCGTCCAGGTCCGCGCACAACTGCTCGGCCGCGTCGATCAGGCGCGGGCCGGGGCGGTACAGCGCGTCGGCGTCGATGCCGTAGACGTGGCCGGCCAGCGCCGCCGGCAGGCCCATGGCGCGCCAGGCCGCCAGGTTGCGGGCGGTGTCCGCGGGCGCGGAGACGCCGGCCAGCACCGCGTCGGGCCGCGCCGCCAACACGCTTTCCAGGCCGACCTGCGGGGCCACGACCGGCGCCTGCTCGAAGACGTTGACGCCGCCGCACAGCCGCAGCGCGTCGCTGACGATGCTGGCGTGGTTCAGGGTGTAGATCGGGTCCAGGCCCGCCTGCACGAAGACGCGCACCGGCGCGCGGCCGGCGTAGCGCGCGGCCAGCGCGTCGAGCCGCGCGCGCAGGGCCTGGGCGGCGGGCGCCGCCCGCGCCTCGGTGCCGAACAGCACGCCCAGGCGTTCGACCGCGTCGGGGATGGCCGCCAGCGTCTGCGGGTCGCTGTAGTAGAGCGGCACGCCCAGCTTGTCCATCACGCGCGCCAGCGGCGCGGCGGCCGATGGTTGCCAGGCGATGACCAGGTCGGGACGGGCGGCGGCCACGCGCTCGGGATCGGGCTGGGTGCCGTCGCCGATGACCGGCAGGGCGCGAGCCGCGGGCGGATAGTCGCTGCCCCGGATGGTGGCGACCAGGTAGGCGCCGGCGCCGGCCGCGTAGACCAGCTCGGTGGCGTGCGGCGCGAGGGTCACCGCACGCCGCGCCGGGGCCGCCAGGGTCAGGTCGCGGCCGCGATCGTCGCGCGCGTGGATCGCCGCAGTGGGGCCGGCAGGGGTGTCGGCCGCCGCCGGACCGGGGCCGGACAGCAGCCCCAGGACGGCGAACGGAAGGGCGCGGACGAAGGTCATGCGAGGGATCGATACGGTCGGCGTGGAACAACGCCGACTATATCGGATCGCCGCTCAGTAGCGCAGCGTGAGGGAGGCGTAGAAGTTGCGGCCGGGCGCGGGGTACAGGTTGTACGGACCCGTTTCGCCCATGCTGCCGCTGCGGATGCCGTAGGTGGCGTACTTGCGGTCCAGGATGTTGTTCACGCCCACCGCGCCTTCGATATTGCGGGTGAATTTGTACGCGACCTTGGTGTTGAACAGCACGTAGGCGTCCAGCTGTTTGTCGAACTCGTTGGCCTGGTCGTTGTCCAGGCGCGACTTGCCGACGTATTGCGCGGCCACGTTCCACAGGAACGCATCGGTGGGACGCCAGGTCACGCCGGCATTGGCCAGCCACTTCGGCGCCATCGGCACGGTCTTGCCGGCCAGGTCGACGCCGTTGTAGGTGCCCGAGCGGAATTGCGCCTCCATCCAGGTCACGTTGGCGTCCAGCGTCACGCCGCGGACGATTTCGTGATGGCCTTCCAGTTCGATGCCCTGGCGCCGGGTCGGGTCCAGGTTGACGTTGGCGCCGAACATGTCGGCCAGCGGGTTGTACTGGATTTCGTTGGTCAGGTCATAGCGGAACCACGACAGGCGGGCGCTGCTGCGCTCCGATTGCCAGGTCACGCCCAGTTCCTTGTCGGTGGAGGTCTGCGGCGCCAGCGGGTTCTGCACCCACAGCAATTCGTCGCTGTTGGCCAGGCGGAAGCTGCGGCCGACCTTGCCGTACACGCCGAAGCCGTCGCTCAGATCCTGGCGCACGCCCAACTGCCAGGCAGTCAGGTGGTGGCCGCTGTCCGAGGGGTTGCCGCCCGAGCCGGCCAGGATTTCCAGCTTGTCCGAGGCATACTGGCGCCGCACGCCCATGGTGACGTTGGTGCTCTCGGTGGCGCGGATCTGGCCTTCGGCGAACAGTCCGTACTGATGCTGGCGCGACTGCATCCTGGATTGGATCGGGTCGTAGTACGCGTCCTGCGTGACCGTGGTCCGGGACTCCAGCGCGTCGGCGCCGAAGACGACGCTGTGGCCGCCGCTGATCGGCAGGCGGTAGCGCAGGCTGGCGCTGTTTTCCACCAGCTTCTGGTCGCGCAGCGTGTCGCCGCCGCTGTCGAACATGCTCGGCGAGGCATAGGTCAGGCCGTGCAGCTTTTTGTTGCGGCTGGCCAGGTCGGCGTAGAGTGTGCCGACGCCCAGCGCCTGTTCGAGTTGCAGACCGATGGTGGTGGACGTGGACTTGATGAAGTCGGCGTCGTTCTTGGAGCCGCGGCGGTCGTCCTGGTACTGGTTCAGGCCGGTGAGCGGATTGATCTGGCGCGGGCCGGGCAGTTCCAGGCGCTGCGTGGTGGTGTTGCCGTACAGGCGGATCGAACCGTCGGCATGGCGGAAGGTGATGCCGCCGCCGCCGCCCTCGCGGGTTTCGGCGTTGTTGTCGCGGTAGCCATCGCTGTGCAGCGACTGCATGTAGGCGTCGACGCCGACCTTCTGGTTGTTCAGGGCCACGGCGGCGTCGTACTGGCGCAGGCCGTAGCTGCCGAAGGTGGCGGTGGCGCGAGCCGTGACCGGCTCCTTGGCGAAGTCCTTGCGGGTGATGATGTTGATCACGCCGCCGGTGGTGCCGCCGCCGTATTGCACCGAACCGCTGCCGCGCACGATCTCGACGCGCTCGACCTGGTCCAGCGGCACCACGCCCAGGTTGGGGGCGGACAGGTCGTTGGGGTTCTGCTTGACGCCGTCGATCATGATCAGCGTGTTGCTGGCGCCGGTCACGCCGAAGCCGCGCAGGTCGACCATGGCGCCGTCCGCCGAGCCGGAGCTGTTGATCAGGTGGATGCCGGCCTGCGTCGACAGCAGGTCCTGCATGGTGCGGGCGCTGCTGGCGGCGATGTCTTCGGCGGTGATGACGGAGATCGACACCGGCAAGGTGCGGCCGTCGCTGGGCACGCGCTGGGCGGTGACGGTGACGGTGTCGAGTTCGGGAGCGGGGGTGGCGGCTTGCTGGGCGGCCGACAGGGCCGGGGCGGAGCAGAGCAGGGCGCCGGCGTAGCGCCGGATGGAGCGGGATTTCATCTACAAGACCTCGATGCGACCCGCGACCCCGCAGGTCAATCACGATGGGGAGGATGCCCGGGGCCACGCCGCGTCCCTGGGGAGCGGGCGCCGGACGGGTGTCCTGGCGATCGAACTGGCCGGTATCGGGCTGCCATGGGCGCATCGCGCGCATGGGGACCGTTGCGGGGGCAGCACAGGCTGGATGCCCCGGCCGGCCAGCCTCGTGGGCGGCGCGGTGGGCGTCTTCCTGTTTCCCGTTTACCTTTCGCACGCGGACCGGCAAGTGTTGCGTTCTTGCCTGTCCCGATGCGCCGAAAGCACCGGTTCGGGGCCGAAACTGTATCACCGGAGGGCGAGACAGGGCCCGTTTTGTTACGATCAGGGGTTGATTTTTAGGCCTTTATCGCTTTTTAGCGACATTTGCCCGGCCGCCTTCGTTGCCCAACCTCCTCCTTTCGGACCTGAACGTGTCGTATCCCCGCCTGCCTTACCCGCCCGAGAGCTTCACCCGCGGCGGCGAATTCG
This sequence comes from Achromobacter xylosoxidans, assembly GCF_001457475.1. Lineage (NCBI taxonomy): Bacteria > Pseudomonadati > Pseudomonadota > Betaproteobacteria > Burkholderiales > Alcaligenaceae > Achromobacter > Achromobacter xylosoxidans. Next base: position 537,087 of record NZ_LN831029.1, read on the forward strand.
CCCGCCAGCTGGGTCAGCGCATCCTGATCCTGGACGGCGCCATGGGCACGATGATCCAGCGCTACAAGCTGGGCGAGGCCGATTTCCGCGGCGAGCGCTTCGCCGGCCATGGCAAGGACCTCAAGGGCGACAACGAGCTGCTGTCGCTGGTGCGGCCGGACGTGATCTCGGAGATCCACCGCCAGTACCTGGAGGCCGGCGCCGACGTCATCGAGACCAACACCTTCGGCGCCACCTCGATCGCGCAGGGCGACTACGACCTGCCGGAACTGGCCTACGAACTGAACCTGGTGTCCGCGCAACTGGCGCGCGAGGCCTGTGACCAGTACAGCACGCCGGACAAACCGCGCTTCGTGGCCGGCGCGCTCGGCCCGCAGCCCAAGACGGCGTCTATCTCGCCCGACGTGAACGACCCGGGCGCGCGCAACGTCACCTTCGAAGAGCTGCGCGTGGCCTACGTTGAACAGCTCAATGGCCTGCTGGACGGCGGCATCGACATCGTCCTGATCGAGACCATCTTCGACACGCTCAACGCCAAGGCGGCGATCTTCGCCACCGAGGAAGTGTTCGAGCAGCGCGGCATCCGCCTGCCGGTGATGATATCGGGCACGGTCACCGACGCCTCCGGCCGCATCCTGTCGGGCCAGACCGTCGAGGCCTTCTGGAACTCGGTGCGCCACGCGCGCCCGGTCACCATCGGCCTGAACTGCGCGCTGGGCGCGGCGCTGATGCGCCCGTACGTGGCCGAGCTGTCCAAGATCTGCGACACCTACGTCTGCGTCTACCCCAACGCCGGCCTGCCCAACCCGATGGCCGAGACCGGCTTCGACGAGACCCCGGCCGACACTTCCGCGCTGCTGGAGGAATTCGCCCGCGCCGGGCTGGTGAACATGTCGGGCGGCTGCTGCGGCACCACGCCCGACCACATCCGCGCCATCGCCGACAAGGTCGCGGCGCTGACGCCGCGGGTGGTGCCGGAGATCCCGGTCAAGACCCGCCTGTCGGGCCTGGAGCCGCTGAACATCGACGAGGACACGCTGTTCGTGAACGTGGGCGAACGCACCAACGTCACCGGCAGCAAGATGTTCGCGCGCCTGATCCGCGAAGAGAAATACGACGAGGCGCTGGCGGTGGCCCGCCAGCAGGTCGAGAACGGCGCGCAGATCATCGACATCAACATGGACGAGGCCATGCTGGATTCGGTGGCGTGCATGCACCGCTTCCTGAACCTGATCGCCTCCGAGCCCGACATCGCGCGCGTGCCGGTGATGATCGACAGCTCCAAGTGGGACGTCATCGAGACCGGCCTGAAGTGCGTGCAGGGCAAGCCGGTGGTCAACTCGATCTCGATGAAGGAAGGCCTGGAGCCGTTCCGCCACCATGCGCGCCTGTGCCGCCGCTACGGCGCGGCGGTGGTGGTGATGGCGTTCGACGAATTGGGCCAGGCCGACACGCTGGAGCGCCGCAAGGAAATCTGCGGCCGCGCCTACAAGATCCTGGTCGAGGAAGAGGGTTTCCCGCCGGAAGACATCATTTTCGATCCCAACGTGTTCGCGGTCGCCACCGGCATCGACGAGCACAACCACTACGCCGTCGACTTCATCGAGGGCACGCGCTGGATCCGCGAGAACCTGCCCCACGCCCGCATCTCGGGCGGGGTGTCGAACGTGAGCTTCTCGTTCCGCGGCAACGAGCCGATGCGCGAGGCCATCCACACCGTGTTCCTGTATTACGCGGTCAAGGAAGGCATGACGATGGGCATCGTCAACGCCGGCCAGCTGGGCGTGTACGCCGACCTGGATCCCAAGCTGCGCGACTTGGTCGAGGACGTGGTGCTGGATCGCGCCGAGCCGGTCGGCAAGACCGACCCGGCCGACGAACGCACGCCGACCGAGCGCCTGGTGCAGTTCGCCGACAGCGTGAAAGGCTCGGGCGCCAAGAAGGAAGAAGACCTGGCCTGGCGCAATGCCGAAGTCGAGGCGCGCCTGTCGCACGCGCTGGTGCACGGTATCACCGCCTTCATCGTCGAGGACACCGAAGAGGTGCGCCAGAAGATCGCCGCGCGCGGCGGCCGTCCGATCGAGGTGATCGAGGGCCCGCTGATGGACGGCATGAACGTGGTCGGCGACCTGTTCGGCGCCGGCAAGATGTTCCTGCCGCAGGTGGTGAAGTCGGCGCGCGTGATGAAGCAGGCCGTGGCCCACCTGATCCCCTTCATCGAAGAGGAAAAGCGCCAGATCGCGGCCGCCGGCGGCGACGTGCGCGCCAAGGGCAAGATCGTTATCGCCACCGTCAAGGGCGACGTGCACGACATCGGCAAGAACATCGTCTCGGTGGTCCTGCAGTGCAACAACTTCGAAGTGGTGAACATGGGCGTGATGGTGCCCTGCGCCCAGATCCTGGAGAAGGCCAAGGAAGAGAACGCCGACATCGTCGGCCTGTCCGGCCTGATCACGCCCAGCCTGGAAGAGATGGCCTACGTCGCCTCGGAAATGCAGCGCGACGAGTATTTCCGCAGCCGCAAGGTGCCGCTGATGATCGGCGGCGCCACTACCAGCCGCGTGCACACGGCCGTGAAGATCGCGCCCAACTACGAAGGCCCGGTGATCTACGTGCCGGACGCCAGCCGTTCGGTGGGCGTGGCCACCAGCCTGATGTCCGACCAGGCGGACGCCTACCTGGCGGAACTGGCCGAGGAATACGAGGACGTGCGCCGCCGCCACGCCAACCGCAAGGCCACGCCGATCCTGCCGCTGGCCGAGGCGCGGGCCTCGCGCCCGCGGATCGACTGGGACAGCTACACGCCGCCGCGCCCCAAGTTCATCGGCCGCCGCACCTTCAAGAGCTACGACCTGGCCGAGATCGCCAAGTACGTGGACTGGGGCCCGTTCTTCCAGACCTGGAGCCTGTTCGGCCCGTATCCGGCCATCCTGGAGGACAAGGTGGTGGGCGAACAGGCGCGCAAGGTCTACGCTGACGGCCAGGCCATGATGAAGCGCATCGTCGAGGGCCGCTGGCTGACCGCGAACGGCGTGGTCGGTTTCTACCCGGCCAACAGCGTCAACGACGAGGACATCGAGGTCTACAAGGACGAGAGCCGCAGCGAGGTGCTGTTCACCTACCGCAACCTGCGCCAGCAGGGCGCCAAGCGCGAGGGCGTCAGCAACAAGTCGCTGTCGGACTTCATCGCGCCCAAATCCAGCGGCAAGCTCGACTACATCGGCATGTTCGCGGTGACAGCCGGCATCGGCATCGAGAAAAAGGAAGCCGAGTTCGAGAAGGCGCTGGACGACTACTCCGGCATCATGCTCAAGTCGCTGGCCGACCGCCTGGCCGAGGCCTTCGCCGAATGCCTGCACGCCCGCGTGCGCCAGGACCTGTGGGGCTACGCGCCGGACGAGGCGCTGTCCAACGACGACATGATCGCCGAGAAGTACGTCGGCATCCGCCCGGCGCCGGGCTATCCGGCCTGCCCGGAGCACGTGGTCAAGACCGACATGTTCCGCGTGCTGGACGGCGCCGACATTGGCATGATGCTGACCGACAGCTACGCCATGTTCCCGGCCTCGAGCGTGTCGGGCTTCTACTTCAGCCATCCGCAGTCGCAGTATTTCAACGTCGGCATCATCGGCGAAGACCAGTTGCAGGACTACGCCGCGCGCAGCGGCCGCAGCATCGAGGATCTGAAGCGCACGCTGGCGCCGAACCTGGGCTGAGGCGGGTTTCGCCGCCGCGCCGGGCCCGCGCCCGGCATCTCAGCGCCACCCCAGCGCCGCCCCGGCTCGTCCGGCGCGGCGCTTTGTTTTATTCGGACGGTTTACCAAATGGATAGTGGTAAACCATGATGTGCCAAATTGGTAAACCACATAATATTTGGTCCAACCACTTTCAACGCCATGACACTACAACTGATCCCCAAGCCCGAGGAACCCGCCAGCAAGCCGGTGGCCGACCGCGCCTACCTGCGGCTGGCCGCGCAGATCCAGGCCCTGGTCGCGCAGGGCGAGTTCGCGGTGGGCAAGCGCCTGCCGGCCGAGCGCGCGCTGGCCGAGCGCTTCGACGTCAGCCGCACCTCGCTGCGCGAGGCCATCATCGCGCTGGAACTGCAGGGCGTGGTGGAAGTGCGCGGCGGCTCGGGCATCTATGTCTGTGAACCGCGTCCGGGCGTGGCGCGGCTGCCGGCCGCGCAGGAGCCGGGCGCGGGGCCGTTCGAACTGCTGCGCGCGCGCTGCCTGGTCGAATCGGAAATCGCCGCGCTGGCGGCCAGCACCCGCAACGATGCCGACCTGGATCGCATCTTCGAGGCGCTGACCACCATGCGCGAGCAGATGATGCACAAGGAAGAAAACCAGGAGGCCGACCGCCGTTTCCACCTGTACATCGCGCAGTCCACCGGCAACAGCGTGCTGCTGGGCACGGTGACGGCGATGTGGGACCAGGCGCAAGGCCCCATCTGGGAAAAGATCGAACAGCATTTCCACACGCAGGAATTGCGCCAGGCCTCGCAGGAAGATCACCAGCGCATCTTCAGCGCGCTGGTGGCGCGCGATGCGGATGGGGCGCGGCAGGCGATGCGCAATCACCTCGAACGCGTGATCGGCGAGTTCGCGCAGGGGTGGCGGTGAACAGGCTTTAAGGCAGGACCGGCAGGCGGCCCCCGGCTGAGCGCGGAAGATACCGCGCCCCGGAACCGGGCGACACACATCAGGAGACAACAGGATGCAGCAAAGGAACAAGGGGAGCCGCGCCTGGCACAGGGCGGCGGCGATGCTGTCGGCGTGCGCGCTGGCGGCCTATGCGCTGACCGCGCCGGCGATGGCGCAGGAAGCGCCCGCGGCGGGCCAGAGCGCGCGTATCGATGCCATCCGCAAGGCCGGCGAGCTGCGCGTCGGCGTGCTGCAGAACGCACCCTGGCTGCTGCAGGACGTATCCGGCAAGGGCGGCGAGGGCTGGAGCGGCCCGGCCTGGCTGCTGGCCAAGGAATACGCCCGCCTGCTGGGGGTGAAGCTGACGCCGGTGCAGGTCTCGCATGAAACCAAGGTGCCGGTGCTGGCGGCCAACCAGGTCGACATGACCATCAGCCCGCTGGCCGAAACGCCGGAACGCTTGAAGGTGGTGGACTTCGTGCTGTATTCCTCCACCAGCGTCTGCCTGTTCGGCCTGGCGTCCAATCCCAAACTGGCCGCGGCCAGGTCGGTCGATGACCTGAACCGGTCCGGCGTCACCATCGCCTATTTCACCGGCGGCGCCGAGGAAGCCTGGGTCAAGCAGCGCTTCCCCAACGCCACGCTGCGCGCCGTGGCCAACTCGGGCGCCACCGCGCCGATCGAGGAAATCATGGCCAGGCGCGCCGACGCGGCGCCGATCAATCGCGTGCCGTGGGTCGGCCTGAACCGCAAGGTGCGCGGCCTGGCCGTGCTGCCGGCCGAGGCCAACTGCCAGCAGAGCACCGAAAAGGCCTCGCCCGTGGGCCTGGCCATTGACAAGAACCAGCCTGAATACCTGGCCTGGCTGCGGCAGGTGGCCGCCGGCATGAAGACGCGTCTGGACGCCGACGAAATGCGCATCATCGAACAGACCCCGTAGGCCGCTCCGGCCTTTCCCCACCCCACTGGATTCACCGACCCGCGCAAGGCGCGCGGCCCGGGCGACTGCCCGCGGCCTCGCGCGCCCGCATCCGGCGTCCGCCGCCGGGCTTGCCTCCAAGGAGACCGCAATGCAACCGTCCTTTCTCACCCGTTTCGCCGCCACCGCTCTGCTGCTGGCCGGCGCCGCCACCGCCCAGGCGCAGACGCCGCCGGCGCCCGGCGAGAGCCCGCGCATCGACGCCATCCGCAAGGCCGGCGTGCTGCGCGTGGGCGTGGTCAACAACCCGCCGTGGCTGGTGCAGAACACCACCGGCTCGGGCGAGCCCTGGATGGGCTCGTCGTGGCTGCTGGGCAAGGAATTCGCGCGCCTGCTGGACGTGAAGATCGTGCCGGTGCAGGTCAGCCACGAAACCAAGGTGCCGGCGCTGATCGCCAACCAGATGGACATCATGATCGGGCCGCTGAACCAGAACGCCGAGCGCGCCAAGATCATCGACTTCGTCACCTTCTCGAACACCAGCGTCTGCATGTTCGGCCTGGCGTCCAACCCCAAGTTCACCAGCGCCACCAAGGTCGAGGACTTCAACCAGCCCGGCATCACCATGGCGTACTTCTCGGGCGCCGGCGAAGAGCCGCTGGTGCTGGAGAACTTCCCCAAGGCCAAGCTGCGCGGCGTGACCAACTCGGGTTCGGTGGCGCCGATAGAGGAAGTGCTGGCGGGCCGCTCCGACGTGGCGCCGCTGAACCGCATGCTGTGGCCCAACATCAGCAGGAAGGTCAAGGGCCTGGCCGTGTTCCCCAAGGAAAACGACTGCCAGGACAGCAAGATCTTCGCGATCGACGCGGGCATGGGCGTGGCCAAGAACCAGCCGGTGTACCTGGAGTGGCTGCGCAAGGTGGAAGCGCGCATGCATCCCGAACTGGTGGCCGAAGAGCGCCGCATGACGCAGAACCTGAAGTAAGGCGGACACACCATGCTCAATTGCGCGATTCATGGGGCCGAGGACCTGCGGCTGGTGGAACAGGCGCCCGAACCGCTGGGCCCGACGCAGGTGCGCGTCGGCGTCAAGGCGGTCGGCATCTGCGGTTCGGACCTGCATTACTACCGCCACGGCCGGGTCGGCGATTTCGTCATCCGCGAACCGCTGACGCCGGGCCACGAGGCCTCGGGCCAGGTGCTGGAGGTCGGTTCGGCCGTCACCGCCGTCAAGCCCGGCGACCGCGTGGCGCTGGATCCGGCGCGCACCTGCGGCGTGTGCCGCTATTGCCGCCAGGGCGATTCCAACCACTGCGAGGCGGTGTTCTTCTTCGGCAGCGCCAGCCGTTATCCGCACATGCAGGGCGCGATGCGCGAGCAGGTGGTGGTGCAGGAAAAACAGTGCGTGCCTGTGCCGGACAGCCTGTCGTTCGAGCTGGCCGCCTTTGGCGAGCCGCTGGCGGTGGCGCTGCACGCGGTGCGCAGCGCCGGCACGCTGCTGGGCAAGACGGTGATGGTGGTGGGCGCCGGGCCGATCGGCGCGCTGGTGCTGATGGCGGCGCGCCTGGCCGGCGCCAGCCAGGTCATCGTGGTCGACATCGTGGACCAGACCCTGGCGACCTGCGCCAGGGTCGGCGCCACGCGCACCATCAACGCCGCCGCCGAGCCGGGCGCGCTGGACGAGCTGGCGGCGGGCAAGGGCACGGTCGATGTGTGCTTCGAGGCCTCCGGCAACTACGCCGGGCTGGCCAACTGCATCCGCGCCACGCGGCCGCGCGGCACCATCGTCACGGTGGGCACGCTCAATGGCAGCAGCGAGCAGTGCCCGTTCAACCAGATCATGGTCAAGAGCCTGAACGTCATCGGCAGCTTCCGCTTCGTCGATGAATACGCCTGGGCGGTCGACTACCTGGGCCGCGGCCTGGTGGACGTGGCGCCGCTGCTGACGGCCGCCGTGCCGGCGCGCCAGGCGCACGAGGCCTTCGCGCTGGCGGCGGACCGGCGCCAGGCCATGAAAGTGATGGTGACGTTCTGAGCCCGGCGCTCGCGAATCGCACGGAGATTGCATGGACTTCGATTTTTCCCCCATCGTCGATAACTGGCGCTTCTTCGCCAGCGGCCTGGGCATCACGGTGGCGCTGAGCGCCGTCACGGCCGTCTCCAGCATCCTGCTGGGCCTGGTGATCGCGCTGCTGCGCCTGTACGGGCCGCGCTGGCTGCGGGTGCTGCTGGTGTTCTACATCGACAGCATGCGCGCCATCCCGGTGCTGGTGGTGCTGGTGTGGATCTACTTCGCCTTCCCGCTGCTGGCCGGGGTGACCTTCGCGCCGTTCTGGGCGGCGCTGGTGGCGTTGACGCTGCACATCGCGGCCTATTCGGCCGAGGTGATCCGCGCCGGCATCGAGTCGGTGCGGCCGGGGCAGATGCGCGCCGGCCTGGCGCTCGGCATGTCGCGGGCCCAGGCGCTGCGCAAGATCATCCTGCCGCAGGCCACCATCCGCATGCTGCCGGCCTTCGGCTCGGTGCTGACGGTGGCGATCAAGGACACCGCCATCGCCACGGTGATCGCGGTGCCCGAGCTGATGCACAAGGCCGAGACCATCGCCGGGCAGAGCTACCGGCCGATCGAGGTGTTCACCGCGGTGATCGTGGCGTACTTCGTGATCCTGTTTCCGGTGACGCGCGGCGTGGACCGGCTGTACCAACGCTACGCACACCTGGGGCGCTCATGAATCTGGACTGGGGAATTATCTGGGACTCGCGCCAGGTGCTGCTGCAGGGCGCGGCCATGACCGTGATGCTGACGGTGGTGACGATGGCGCTGGCGGTACCCGGCGGCATGGTGCTGGCACTGATGCGGCTGTCGTCGAACCGCGTGGCCAACGGCGTCGCGGTGGCGATCGTCGAGTTCTTCCGCAACCTGCCGCTGATCCTGGTGATCTATTGGGCGTTCTACGTCATGCCGATGGCGCTGGACGTGCAGTTCTCGGCGGTGACCACGGCGCTGGTGGCGCTGGTGCTGAACGTGTCGGCCTACAACTCCGAGACCTTCCGCGCCGGCATCAATTCGATCCGCAAGGGCCAGATGGAGGCGGCGCTGGCGATGGGCATGTCGCGCCGCCAGGCCATGTTCAAGGTGCTGGTGCCGCAGGCGGCGCGGCGCATCCTGCCGGTGCTGGCCAGCACCTGGATCTCGCTGTTCAAGGACACCTCGCTGGTGTCGGTGATCGCCGTCAGCGAGCTGGCCTATGCCTCGATGCAGGTGCGCGCGCAGAGCTTCCGCGTACTGGAAATGCTGACCGCGATGGCGGTGATCTATTGGCTGATGGGCTATCCGCAGGCCAAGCTGGTCGACTGGATCCACCGCAAATACGGAGTCAAGGAGTGAACGAGATGATCCTGGAACAAGTGGCCGGCACGGCCGGCGCGGCGGCGGCCGCAGCAACGACCAGCGCGGCAACGGTCGCCGCAGCGACGGCTGCCACCCGCAAGGGCGCCGACCAGCCGCCGGTGCTGGTGTACGAGCACGTGCGCAAGGTCTTTGGCGACTTCGTGGCGTTGAACGACGTCTCGCTGCAGGTCAACAAGGGCGAGGTGATGTGCCTGATCGGCCCGTCCGGCTCGGGCAAGTCCACGCTCCTGCGCTGCACCAACGCATTGGAGAAGATCGACGGCGGCCGCGTGCTGCTGGACGGCGTGGCGGTGCCGGAGGCCGAGTCCGAGGTGCGCAAGGTGCGCCAGCGCATGGGCATGGTGTTCCAGAGCTTCGAGCTGTTCCCGCACAAGTCGGCGCTGGACAACGTCGCCATGGGGCCGATCACCGTGCTCGGCATGGCGCCGGAGCAGGCGCGGGCCCGCGCCATGGCGCTGCTGGAGAAGGTGGGCCTGGCCAACAAGGCCGGCAACTTCCCCGCCAACCTGTCCGGCGGCCAGCAGCAGCGCGTGGCGATCGCCCGCGCCCTGGCGATGGAGCCGGAAGTGATGCTGTTCGACGAGCCGACCTCGGCGCTCGACCCCGAGACCGTGGGCGAGGTGCTGAACGTCATGAAGAAGCTGGCGCAGGAAGGCATGACCATGATCGTGGTCACGCATGAAATGAGTTTCGCGCGGCGCGTGGCCAACTGGGTGGTGGTGTTCGAGAACGGCGCCATCCTGGAACAGGGCCCGCCCGCGCAGATTTTCGACAACCCGCAGGTCGCCCGTACCCGCGACTTCCTCAGCCACCTGGGCTGGGAAGGCTGAACACCCTCCCGTTTCACGGAATCCATGATGAAAATTACGAACGCACGCGTCATTGTTTGTTCGCCGGGCCGCAATTTCGTGACCCTGAAGATCGAGACCGACCAGGGCCTGACCGGCATCGGCGATGCCACCCTGAACGGGCGCGAGCTGGCCGTGGCGGCCTACCTGACCGAACACGTGGTGCCCTGCCTGATCGGCCGCGACGCGCACCAGATCGAGGACATCTGGCAATACCTGTACAAGGGCGCCTACTGGCGCCGGGGCCCGGTCACCATGACCGCCATCGCCGCGGTCGACACCGCGCTGTGGGACCTGAAGGCCAAGGCCGCCGGCCTGCCGCTGTACCAGCTGCTGGGCGGCAAGAGCCGCACCGGGGTGATGGTCTACGGCCACGCCAACGGCAGCGACATCGAGCACACCGTCGACGAAGTGCTGCGCTACGCCGACATGGGCTACCGCGCGATCCGCGCGCAGAGCGGCGTGCCGGGGCTGGACAAGGTCTACGGCGTGGGCCGCGGCAACCTGTTCTACGAACCCGCCGACGCCGATCTGCCCAGCGAGCACGACTGGTCCACCGAGAAGTACCTGCGACATGCGCCCAAGCTGTTCGAGCGCATCCGCGAAAAGCTCGGCTTCGAGCATCACCTGCTGCACGACGTGCACCACCGCCTGACGCCGATCGAGGCCGGCCGCCTGGGCAAGTCGCTGGAGCCGTACAACCTGTTCTGGATGGAGGACGCCACGCCGGCCGAGAACCAGGAGGCCTTCCGCCTGATCCGCCAGCACACCACCACGCCGCTGGCGGTGGGCGAGATCTTCAACTCGATCTGGGACTGCAAGGACCTGGTGCAGAACCAGCTGATCGACTACATCCGGACCACCGTGGTGCACGCCGGCGGCATCACGCACCTGCGCCGCATCGCCGACCTGGCCTCGCTGTACCAGGTGCGCACCGGCTGCCATGGCGCCACCGACCTGTCGCCGGTGTGCATGGGCGCGGCGCTGCATTTCGACCTGTGGGTGCCGAACTTCGGCATCCAGGAATACATGCGCCACACCGAGGAGACGGACGCGGTGTTCCCGCACGCCTACACCTTCTCGCAGGGCATGCTGTATCCGGGCGATGTGCCGGGTCACGGCGTGGACATCGACGAGAAGCTGGCCGCCAAGTATCCGTACAAGCGCGCTTACCTGCCGGTGAACCGGCTGCAGCAGGACGGCACGTTATGGAACTGGTAGCCCCGGCGGCCGTCCGGCTGCATCCGGCGCGCCTGCAGGCGCTGGCGCCCGGCGTGGCGCGGCCGGCCTACGACCGCGGCGCCCTGCGCGCCGGCATCGTGCACCTGGGGCTGGGCGCGTTCGCGCGCGGCCACCTGGCGGCGGTGAATGAAGCGGCCCTGCATGCCAGCGGCGACCCGCGCTGGGGCATCTGCGGCGTGTCGCTGCGGCAGGCCGACACCCGCGACGCGCTGGCGCCCCAGGACGGGCTGTACACGCTGGCGCTGCGCAGCGCCGACGCCGAGGGCCGGCCGCAAGCGCGGTTGGCGGTGATCGGCTGCCTGCTGGAAACGCTGGTGGCGCCCGAGGATCCGCAGGCGGTGCTGGCGCGCATCGCCAGTCCGTATACGCGCATCGTCAGCCTGACCGTGACCGAAAAAGGCTATTGCCACGATCCGGCCAGCGGCGCGCTGAACCTGGCGCACCCCGACATCGCGCACGATCTGGCGCAGCCGCTGGCGCCGCGCAGCACCATCGGATTCCTGGTGTGGGGGTTGCAACGCCGGCGCGCGGCGGGCCTGGGACCGGTGACGCTGCTGTCGCTGGACAACCTGCCCGGCAACGGTCACCTGCTGCGCGGCCTGGTGCTGGCCTTCGCCGCGCAGGTGGACGCGAGGCTGGCGGAATGGATCGACCAGGCCTGCGCCTTTCCCTGCTCGATGGTGGACCGCATCGTGCCGCGCACCACCGACGAGGACCGCGCGGCCGTGGCGCAGGCGCTGGGCATGATGGACGCCTGGCCGGTGCAGGCCGAACCGTTCCTGGAATGGGTGGTGGAAGATCATTTCGCCGCCGGCCGGCCGGACTGGGCCGCGGGCGGGGCGCGCTTCGCCACGGAGGCGGCGCCTTTCGAGACGCTCAAGCTGCGCATGGTGAACGGCGCGCATTCGGCGCTGGCCTACCTGTCGGTGATGGCGGGCTGGGCCACGGTGGACCAGGCCGTGGCGCAGCCGGCGTTGCGGCGCTATCTGGCCGACCTGATGCGCACCGAGATCGCGCCGACCCTGCCGGTGCTGCCGGGCCTGGACCTGGCGGCTTACCAGGAGCGGCTGTTGCAACGCTACGCCAATCCGGCGCTAAGGCACCAGACGCGGCAGATCGCCATGGACGGGTCGCAGAAGATGCCGCAGCGCCTGCTGGGCACGGTGCGGGCGCGGCTGGCGGCGGACCGGCCGATCGCCGGGCTGGCGCTGGCGCTGGCCGGCTGGCTGCATTTCCTGCGCGGGGTGGATCAGGCAGGACGGCGTTATCCCATCGATGACCCGCTGGCCGAGACGCTGGCGCAGCGGTTGGCGCAGGCGGAGCAGGCGGCGCGCGAGGCGCCGCCGGGGCCGGCCGCCGCGCTGGCCTGGGCGCGCGAGATGACAGCCCTGGCCGCCGTGTTCGGCGACCTGGGCCGCGACGAGCGTTTCGTGCGCGAGGTGGCGCAGGCGGCGCAGTCGTTGCGCACGCTGGGCGTGGCCGGCGCGCTGGAGGCGACCCTGGCCGCGATGCTCGCGGGCCAGGACTGATACGCGGCCGCCGTCCGCGCCGAAAGGCGCATCAGGCTGGCGGCGGCGCCAGGCGGCCCAGCAACGGTTCCAGCGCCACGCCGACCGCGAGGATCTTGCGGTCCTCGCCCGGCAGGCCATCCACCTCCAATCCGATCGGCAGGCCGTCGTCCGACAGGCCGGCGGGCAGGCTCAGGCCGGGCAGGCCCGCGTTGCTGCCGGGGTCGACGTTGCGCGCCAGCCGCAGGAACGACTCCAGGCTGCTGGCCTCGGGCGCGGCGAGCGGCGGCGGCACCGGCACCGTGGGGAACAGCAGCCCGTGCAGCGCATGCTGCTCGAACGCGCGGCGGTAGACGTCGATGAGCGCGCCGCGATGGACCGCGATGGCGCTGTCGTACAGTGGCTGCAGCGGCAGCAGTTTGCCCGATGGCGTGGGCAGCACGCCCGGCACGACCAGGTCGTTGAAGATGGCCTTGACGTCGGGGCTGGAGATCCGCGCCACCAATTCCTCGAAGCTGACGCCGACCTCGTGGCGCGCCAGGTAGGCGGTGAGATCTGGCTTCTGTTCGTACAGGCACAGCGGCATGCCGGTCGCGGCGTTACTGGCCTCCAGGCCGGGCATGTCCAACGGCAGCAGCGTCACGCCGGCCGCGCGCAGGCGCTCAAGTGCGGCCTGGGCGACGGCTTGCACCTGCGGGTCCAGGTCCTGCCAGAAATAGCCGGGCAGTCCCAGCCGCAGGCTGGCGGCGTCCAGCGCTGGCAACGGCCTGTCGTCGCCAGTCAGCACGGCATCCAGAAGCGCGATGTCGGCCATGCCGTTGGCGATGGGCCCGGGCGTGTCGCGGGTATGCGAAATCGGCGTGATGCCCGAACCGTCATAGCGGCCCACCGAAGGCCGAAAGCCCACGGCGCCATTGAGCGCGGCAGGCAGGCGAACGGAGGCGCCCGTGTCGGTGCCGAGCGCGGCCGGCACCAGGCGCGCGCCCACCGCCGCGCCGCTGCCCGAGGACGAGCCCCCGGCGATGCGTTCGGGGTCATAGGCGTTGCGCGTACCCGCGCCCCGCGGGCCGGGATAGGCCGTGTTGTAGCCGGAAACGCCGAACGCCAGTTCATGCATGTGGGTCTTGCCGACGATGATGGCGCCGGCTTCGCGCAGGCGCCGCACGATCGGGGCGTCCTCGGCCGGGATGAAGTCACGCAGGGCCGGGGTGCCGGCGGTGTTGGGCAGCCCCGCGACGTGGATGTTGTCCTTGATCGCCACGGGCACGCCTTCCAGCGGCCGGGCGGTGTGTCCGCCGGCGCGCGCGGCATCGGCGGCCCGCGCCTGCGCCAGCGCGCCGTCCGCGTCCACCGTGATGAAGGCATTGAGGTCCTGGCGGGCCGCGATGCGGTCCAGGCAGGCCCGGGTGAGGGCTTCGCTGGTGACCAGGCCATCGCGAAAAAGCGCCGCGGCTTCGGTCACGGTCGGGCAGCTCGGGGACGTCTGGGGGACGGGCATGGGGGGTGTCTCCTTCGTGTTGATGCGGTGTCGTCGGTTCGATGCCGTTCTGTACAGGGTCGACCGTAGCGCGGCCCGGGCCGTTCGTCGATATGCCGGTCCGACCCATGGTCGCCTATCGGCGCAGCGGAACGCCATCGCTGCGGACAGGCGTAAGATAGGCGCAGCTTATACACGTACAAGTGCCTCTCTTATCCTGGTATGAACACTTCCCCCCAAGCCGGCGCCGCCGGCCACGAAGGCTCCCGCCTGCGCCGCCAGGCGCTGGGCGAGTTCGTGCGCAGCGCCCGCTCGCGCATCACGCCGCAGATGGCCGGCCTGCCCGAAGGCATGCGTCGCCGCACGCCCGGGCTGAGGCGCGAAGAGGTGGCGCAGCTGTGCGGCATCAGCGTCACCTGGTACACCTGGATCGAGCAGGGGCGCGAGGTGTCGGTATCGCCGTCGGTCTGGTCGCGCATCGCGGGGGTGCTGCAGCTGGCGCGGGCCGAGCGAGCCTATCTGTTCGACCTGGCCGACTGTGCCGACCCGCAGCATGCGCGCGATGACGCGCTGGGGGCGCCGGGTTCGCTGCGCGAGTGCGTGGACGCCATCACCGCGCCGGCCTACGTGCTGGACCGGGCCTGGAACGTGCTGGCCTGTAATGAACCGCTGCGCGAGCTGTTCGACGATTGGCCGACCCGGGATCCGGAGCCGAACCTGCTGCGCTACATCTTTCTCGATCCGGCGGCGCGCGAACTGGTGGTGGACTGGGAGCAGCGCGCGCGGCGCGTGGTGGCTGAGTTCCGGGCCGACGCGGGCGCGCATCTGGACGAGCCGGCGGTGCTGGCGCTGATCGATGCCCTGAACCGGCAGAGTCCCGTGTTCGCGCATTGGTGGAACCGGCACGCGGTGGTCGAGCGCGAGGGCGGCCTGCGCGAGTTCGCGCATCCGCGGCGCGGGCGGATGGCGTTCCAGCAGATCACGTTTCGCCTGGCGACGCACCTGGACCTGAAGCTGGTGATGCTGCTGGGGGATGCGTGACGGGTGGGTTCTTGAGGCGCGAGTGACGGGGCAGGCGGTTGTTGGGGCGGGCCGTGTGCTTGGCGTTCTTGCCAGCAATCTTTGAGGCGGAAAGGGTTTGCGGGGTCGCCAAAGGCGGCCGCGCGGGCGGCCTTCTTTGGCGTTTGGGTGTCTGGCGTCGGGGCGGTGACGCTGCGCGTGGGGGGCGGTCGGAGGGCGCTACTTGCTGTTGGCCAGCAGGTCGCCGGGGAGGCCGGCTTCGATCAGGCCCAGCAGGAGTTTCTTGACGGGGGCGGGCAGGGCGGTGTCGGGGAGTTCGGCCTGGGTGACCCAGCGTTCGGGTTGCGTGGGTTGGCGCAGCGAGGCGCTGCGCACGGGCACGTACCAGGGGCGGATGTGCAGGCGGTAGTGGGTGAAGGTGTGGGCGAAGGCGGCGAGTTCGAAGCGCTGTTCGGGGTCCAGGCCGAGGGCGCGGGAGGCGGCCAGGGGGTCGCCGGCGGCGTCGAATTCGGGCAGGCTCCAGAGGCCGCCCCAGATACCGGGTTCGGGGCGTTGCTGCAGCAGGAACGCGCCCTGGTGCTGCAGCACCAGCATCGCGGTCTCGCGTTCCGGAATCGCCTTGCGCGCCTTGGGCGTGGGCAGTTCGGCCTGGCGGCCTTCGCGCCGGGCAACACAGGTATCGGCGACCGGGCAGCGCTCGCAGGCCGGCTTGCCGCGCGTACAGAGGGTGGCGCCCAGGTCCATCAGGCCCTGCGTGTAGGCGGCCATGTCCAGGCCGGGCGCGGCCTCGACCTGGGCGTCGGCCAGGGCCCACAGGCGCTGCTCGATCTCGCGCCTGGCGGGGTCGCCGGCGATGCCGAAGTGACGGGTGAAGACGCGCTTGACGTTGCCGTCCAGGATGGGCGAGCGCTCGCCATAGGCGAAGGCGGCGATGGCGGCGGCGGTCGAGCGGCCGATGCCGGGCAGGGTGGCGATGGCTTCGGCGCTGGGCGGGAAGCGGCCGTTCCAGTCGCGCGCGATCTCCTGGGCGCAGCGGTGCAGGTTGCGGGCGCGGGCGTAGTAGCCCAGGCCGGCCCAGTAGGGCATCACATCTTCCTGGGCGGCGGCGGCCAGCGCGGCCACGTCGGGGAAGCGCTGCAGGAAGCGTTCGTAGTAGGGGATCACCGTGGCCACCTGCGTCTGCTGCAGCATGATCTCGGAGAGCCAGATGCGGTAGGGATCCCGGGTGTTCTGCCAGGGGAGATCGTGGCGGCCGTGCTGGCGCTGCCAGGCGACGATGCGAGGGGCGAAGTCCATGCCCGCAATTATCGCATCGCCCTATTGCCGGGGGTGGGGCGAGCGGTTACAACCGTAGGACAGAGGCGCATCGAGCGCCCGGAATTCACCTCCCGCCGCTTGCCCGCATGCGCTTCAAGAGGGCGTGGTGCGTTGGCCGCCGCGGGCGTTCCACGACCCTCGGAGTAGACATGAATGCCCCCCTCACGCCCGCGCTGCGCGCGGCGCTCGAATCTGTCCAGCTGGACGACAAATACACCCTGGAAAGCGGCCGCGCCTGGATGAGCGGCATCCATGCCCTGGTGCGCCTGCCGATGATGCAGCGGCTGCGCGACCTGCGCGCGGGGCTGAACACGGCCGGGTTCGTGTCGGGCTACCGGGGCTCGCCGCTGGGCGGGGTCGACCAGAACATGTGGAAGGCGGCCAAGTACCTGAAGGCGCACCATGTCGAGTTCCAGCCGGGTATCAACGAGGACCTGGCGGCCACCGCGGTGTGGGGCACCCAGCAGGTCAACCTGTTCCCCGGCGCCAAGTACGACGGTGTGTTCGGCATGTGGTACGGCAAGGGGCCGGGCGTGGACCGCTGCGGCGACGTGTTCAAGCACGCCAACGCCGCCGGCACCTCGCCGCACGGCGGCGTGCTGGTGGTGGCCGGCGACGACCATCCGGCCAAGTCGTCGACGCTGCCGCACCAGAGCGACCACATTCTCAAGGCCTGCATGATCCCGGCGCTGTTCCCCTCCAGCGTGCAGGAGGTGCTGGACTACGGCCTGCATGGCTGGGCCATGAGCCGCTATGCCGGCGTCTGGGTCGGCATGAAGTGCATCACCGACATCGTCGAGGTGTCGGCCTCGGTGGACGTGGATCCCTACCGCGTGCAGATCGTGCTGCCCGAGGATTTCCGGCTGCCGCCGGACGGCCTTAACATCCGCATCCCGGACACGCCCCTGCAGCAGGAGGCGCGGCTGCTGGACTACAAGCTGTACGCGGCGCTGGCCTACGCCCGCGCCAACAATCTGAACCGCGAACTCTGGCAGGTGCCGGCGCGCGACGCGCGCTTCGGCATCATGACCTCGGGCAAGGCCTATCTGGACACGCGCCAGGCGCTGTCCGACCTGGGGCTGAGCGAGGCGGTGTGCCAGCGCATCGGCCTGCGGCTGTTCAAGGTCGGCATGGTGTGGCCGCTGGAGTCCACCGGCATGGCGCGCTTCGCCGATGGCCTGGACGAGATCCTGGTGGTCGAGGAAAAGCGCCAGGTGCTCGAATACCAGTTGAAGGAGGAACTGTTCAGCTGGATCGGCAGCGGCAAGAAGATCCCGCGCGTGGTCGGCAAGTTCGACGACAAGGATGGCGGCGAATGGGCGGTGCCGCAGGGCAACTGGCTGCTGCCGGCGCACTACGAGTTTTCGCCGGCGATGGTGGCCAAGGCCATCGCCGCGCGCCTGTTGCGCTTCGAATTGCCGGCCGACGTGCGCGCCGGCATCGAGGCGCGGCTGGCCTTCATCGCCGATCGCGAACAGGCGCTGGCGCGCCCGCGCGTGGTGGAAGACCGCAAGCCGTGGTTCTGTTCGGGCTGTCCGCACAATACCTCGACGCGGGTGCCGGAAGGCTCGCGCGGCATGGCCGGCATCGGCTGCCACTACATGGTGACCTGGATGGGCCGCAACACGCAGGTGTACACGCAGATGGGCGGAGAGGGCGTGCCGTGGCTGGGGCAGGCGCCGTTCACCGAGGAAAAGCACGTGTTCGCCAACCTCGGCGACGGCACCTACTTCCATTCGGGCCTGCTGGCGATCCGCGCGGCGGTGGCGGCCAAGGCGCCGATCACCTACAAGATCCTGTTCAACGACGCGGTGGCCATGACCGGCGGGCAGCCGGTCGACGGCCCCATCAGCGTGCCGATGATCAGCCGCCAGGTGGCGGCCGAGGGCATCGACAAGATCGTGGTGGTGACCGACGAGCCGGAGAAATACCAGGGCATGACCGGCATGGCGCCGGGCGTGCCGGTCAGGCATCGCGACGAGCTGGAAGCGGTGATGCGCGAACTGCGCGAACACCCCGGCGTGTCGGTACTGATCTACGACCAGACCTGTGCCACCGAGAAGCGCCGCCGCCGCAAGCGCGGCGCCTATCCCGACCCGGCGCGGCGCGTGGTCATCAACGAACGCGTGTGCGAAGGCTGTGGCGACTGTTCGCAGAAATCGCATTGCCTGTCGGTGGAGCCGCTGGAGACCGAGTTCGGGCGCAAGCGCGCCATCAACCAGTCCAGCTGCAACAAGGACTTCTCCTGTCTGAAGGGCTTCTGCCCCAGCTTCGTCACGGTGGAGGGTGGCAAGCTGCGCAAGCCGCGCGCGCTGGCGCCGGAAGGCGCGGTCGACGACGACGTGCCGCAACCGGCGTTGCCGGCGCTGGCGCAGGCCTATGGCGTCTTCATCGCCGGCGTGGGCGGCACCGGCGTGGTCACCATCGGCCAGTTGCTGGGCATGGCCGCGCACCTGGAAGGCAAGGGCTGTTCGGTGCTGGACATGGCCGGCCTGGCGCAGAAGGGCGGCGCGGTGTATTCGCACGTGGTGCTGGCGCAGACGCCGGACCACCTGATGAACACCCGCGTGGCGATGGGCGAGGCCGACCTGATGCTGGCCGGCGACCTGGTGGTGGCCACCAGCGCCGACGCCATGGCGCGGCTGCGGCCGGGCCGCTCGCGCGCGCTGCTCAATAGCGACACCGCGCCTACCGCGGCGTTCGTGACCAACCCCGACTGGACGCTGCCGGGCGCCAACCTGACGGCCGACCTGCAGGCCGCCTGCGGCAAGGACAACCTGCACACGGTGGATGCGTCGGCGCTGGCGGTGGGGCTGCTGGGCGACGCCATCTATTCCAATCCCCTGATGATGGGCTACGCCTACCAGAAGGGCTGGCTGCCGCTGTCGCGCGAGTCGTTGCTGCGCGCCATCGAACTGAACGGCCAGCAGGTGCCCAACAACCTGGCGGCGTTCGCCTGGGGCCGCCGCGCGGCCCATGACCTGGCCGGCGTGACGCGCCTGCTGGCAAGCGGCGGCGCGCCCGCGCATCCGGAGGGCATCATCGAGATTCGCCGGCCGCGCGTGGTCCAACCGGTGGTGGAACTGAAGAAGCCGGCCGGCGAGCTGGCGCGCGTCGTCGAAACGCGCCGCGCGTTCCTGACGCAGTACCAGGACGCGGCTTACGCCAGGCAGTACACCGACCTGGTGGACAAAGTGGCGCACGCCGAGCACGAGGCCACCGGCACCCAGCGCCTGGCGCTGGCGGTGGCGCGCTACTACTTCAAGCTGCTGGCCTACAAGGACGAGTACGAGGTGGCGCGGCTCTATACGGACGGGGAGTTCCTCAAGCGCATCGACGAGCAG
The DNA here is from genome assembly GCF_001457475.1 of Achromobacter xylosoxidans. Taxonomy (NCBI): domain Bacteria; kingdom Pseudomonadati; phylum Pseudomonadota; class Betaproteobacteria; order Burkholderiales; family Alcaligenaceae; genus Achromobacter; species Achromobacter xylosoxidans. Next base: position 556,820 of record NZ_LN831029.1, read on the forward strand.
TTCGAGGGCGACTGGAAGCTGCGCTTCCATCTGGCGCCGCCGCTGTTCGCGCGCCGCGGCGCCGACGGCCATCTGGTCAAGAAGGCCTACGGCCCCGGCATGCTGCGGGTGTTCCGCCTGCTGGCGCGCATGAAGCGCCTGCGCGGCACGCGCTTCGATCTGTTCGGCTACACCCGCGAGCGCCGCGCCGAGCGCGAGCTGGCGCGCGAGTATCGCGAGACGCTGAGCGCGATCCTGTCCAAGCTCAATCGCGGCAACCTGGATCGGGCGGTCGCCCTGGCCAGCGTGCCGGAGGAGATCCGCGGCTATGGCCATGTGAAAGAGGCGGCGATGGAGAAGGCCGCGGCGCGGCGCGAGGCCCTGCTCAAGGATTTCACCGCCAGCGTGGTGTCGATCGGCGGCGCGCGGGCGGCCTAACGGGCCGGGACGGCGGGGGGCGGGACGGCGGTCGGCGCGGCGCATGACGGCCGGTCGGGCCCGCCGCGCGGGTGCCGGGCGCATGCGCGCCGGTGCCCCGCGCGGCCTTCACGCGGGATAGTGGGCGTCGTCCAGCAGCATGTCCTCGAAGAACGCGCCATAGCGGCCCTGCGGATCGCGCAGGTGGATCTCCAGGATCCAGCGCATTCCCGACGGACTGATGGCCAGGTCGGCGAGCGAGCCGGTATGGATTGCCGCGTGCGGGAAGTCGGATACGCGGTGGCCTGGCAGGTCGAAGTTCAGCTCCCAGCCCATGGCGCGCGCCTGGCGGTCGGCGTAGTCGTACAGCGCCTGGCCGCTCAGCCGCTGACGCAGCCAGACGCCGCGCACGTCATGGAACAGCGCCTCGGCGTCGCGGGCGCAACGCGCCTGGCCGGGGTCGTCGCCCACTACGTAGCTCTTGCCGCCATCGCCTTCCCAGGCGTCCAGGCGCGGCGCGATGTCGAGGAAGAAGATGTCGTGTTCGCCCAGCACCGCGCCGGGCGTGGAGGCCTGGCGCATGGCCTTCATGGTGTTGGCGCCGAAGCGCACCCGCGTGGGATGCCAGCTGAGCGCCATTCCGGCGTCGATCAAGGTCTGTTTGGCGAGGGCGACGGCGTCTTCCTCGATCATGCCGGGGCGGATGCGGGCGGCGATGTCCTCGATGGCCTGGCGCGTCTTGTTGCGGGCCAGCAGCATGCCGTCGACCGAGAAAGCCGGGCCGACGCGTTCGCTGGGATCGGAATGAGGGGGGTGCATGAGGCGGTTTCCTTGCGTGGCAAGCCCGGGAAGGGCGGTACGGAAAGTCTGGGCGCGCCCGCGGTCACGGACCAGCGGCGGATGGGGCGGATTGCGGCCAGGGTGGCGCGCGCGGCGGCCAACCCGGGCGGTGGCGGCGGATGGCGGCCGCGCTGGCGCGGATTGCGGCCAAGGCAAGGACAGCGCGGTGGACACCGCTGTCGTTGCGCTAAGGTAGCGTGTGTTGGCGGCGCGCCGTCGCCATGCCTGCGCCGCGCGGCCGCGCGGCGCAGGCTTCCCGGTTATCCGATCCCATGAAATCCGTCGCCATTCTCGTTTTTCCCGGCGTGCAGTCGCTGGACGTCAGCGGGCCGCTGGACGTGTTCGCCGAGGCCAACCGCTTCCTGTTGCCCGCCAGCCAGTACCGGATGGAACTGATCGGCCTGACGCGTGGCGCGGTGCCCTGCTCCAACGGCATGCTGCTGGTCCCGCAGCGTCACTACGCGGAGGTCGACGAGGCGCCCGACCTGCTGCTGGTCGCGGGCGGGCCGGACCTGCCGGCGGCGCGCGAACCGGACGAAGGCCTGGCCTGGCTGCGCGGGGCCTGTGCGCGCGCCGGCCGTTACGGCGCGATCTGCAACGGTATCTTCCTGTTGGCTCGGGCAGGCCTGCCTGCCGGCGCCATCGTGACCACGCACTGGAACGATGCGCAGGCGCTGGCGGCGCGCTATCCGGAGCTGCGGGTCGAGTCCGACCGGCTCTACGTGCGGGATGGCCGGCTGCACACCTCGGCGGGGGTGACCGCCGGCATCGATCTGGCGCTGTCCCTGGTGGCGCAGGACCACGGGCCCGACGTGGCGCTGAACGTGGCCAAGCGGCTGGTGGTGTTCATGCAGCGCGCCGGCGGCCAGTCGCAGTTCAGCCCCTTCCTCACGCCGTTCGTCGAAGAGACGTCGGCGGTGGCGCTGGTGCAGCAGCACGTGTTGGGCCATCTGGCCGACGACCTGGGGGTGGCGGCGCTGGCGGCGGTGGCCAACATGAGCCGCCGCAATTTCGCGCGCGTGTTCCTGCGCGATGCCGGCATCACGCCCGCGGAATTCGTCGAGAGCGCGCGGCTGGATGCGGCCCGCGCGCGGCTGGAGCGCGAGTCGGCGCCCCTCAAAACCGTGGCCTTTCATTGCGGCTTTCGCGATGCCCGCCACCTGCGCGAGGTGTTCCAGCGGCGGCTGGGCGTGTCGCCCAGCCAATACCGCGCCAGCTTCGGCCGCCCGGGCGGCGCGGGCTGAGGCGGCGCGCGTCAGCTGCCGGCGGTTTCCGGCTTGCGGCGGCGGGTGACGCCGGTGTCGAACCGTTCCACGCCGGGACGCGCGGCGGGACGATCGAAACGCTCGACGCCGGGACGATCGAAACGCTCCACGCCCGGGCGCGCCGCGGGCCGGTCGAAGCGTTCGACGCCGGGCCGCGCGAAGCGTTCGACGCGCGGCGGGCTGTGGGTCTTGGCCTGCACGCTCTCGGCGGCGGCCTGTTCGCGCTTGGCGATGATTTCTTCGGCGCGCTGATGGTGCGGCGCCATCTTGCGCACCATCACGCGGCCGTCGCGCGGGAAATAGTTGATGCGGCGCGCATGCACGTCGCCCAGGTCCTGCGCCTTGACCGGGATGCCTTCGGTGCGCAGGTAGTTCAGCACGAACTGGCCGTTACGCTCGCCGATGTTCATCTGCTGCATGGCCGACAGCACCGCGCCGCCGCCGAACACCTTGGCCTCGAGGCGGTCGCGTACCGCGCCGGCCTTGAGCAGTTCGTTGATCAGCACTTCCATGGCGAAGGCGCCGTAGCGCATGGTGGCCGAGGCCGGCGACTGCATGTCGCCTTCAGGCAGCATGAAATGGTTCATGCCGCCGACCCCGGTGACGGGGTCGTGGATGCAGGCGGCCACACACGACCCCAGCACGGTCGAGATCATGATGTCTTCGTCGGTGACGTAGTACTCGTTGGGGAGTACTTTCACCGCCTGGGACTGGAACGCGCTATCGAAATAATGGCGCGTCGCGCGGGCTTCAAGACGGGCGACCATGGGGCGTAATCAAGGGCAGGAACAACGATTGGGACACGAAGGCAGGGCTCGGTGGAACAATAAACGTTTCAAAATATGTAGAAAAATGTCGCTTTATTCTTGCACATCTGGCCTGTAATGGGGGGAAAACCTGTGTAACCGCAACTTTGTTATGTCCCTGAAAAATATGGCCGTTTGTCCGCCGGCCTGGCGTTTCGGCGCCATTCCTGGCGCGGCCCCCGGGGAGCGCAGGGCGGCCCGTGACACGGGACAGACGCCATGCGCACACTGGCCAGAGAAGGCCGCGGCGAGCAGGTGCTGCCATCGTACCCACGGCGGGCGCGGCCGTTCCCCGGATCACGGGGACGAAGGGGGGCTATACGTGGCTTTAGGCAGGCCGGCCTTCAGGAAAATCGGACGAAGACCGGTGCCCTTTTCAGAATCGCGTGCTGCGCGTGACGGACCAGCGCGCCGACAGCGCGCCCAGGGCGGCCGAGGCGACGATGGCCGCCAGCAGCACCGGCGCGCCGGGCAGATGCAGGGCGAATTCCGCCCCGTAGCTGCGCGCCAGGCCGAGCAGGGCGTTGTTCAGCGGCGACAGCGCCACCGCCGCCACGCCGATGGCCAACAGCGAGGCCAGGGCGCCGGACAGCGCGCCCAGGTACAGGAAGGGCCGCCGCACGAACGACTCGGTGGCGCCCACCAGGCGCGCCACGGCGATTTCCTCGCGCTGCGACAGGGCCTGCATGCGCACCGTGTTGAACACCGTGGCCAGCACCACCACCGCCACGCAGGCGGCCAGGAAGCCCAGGCCGATGCGGGCGAAGCGCAGGATGGCTTCGAGCCGTTGGACCCAGGCGCTGTCCAGCTGCACAAGGTCGACCTGGTCCCATTGTTTCCAGGCCTGCGCCAGCCTGTCGGCGCGGCCGGCCAGGTCTTCGCCGTCGGCCAGCGTCACCACCACCGCGTCGGGCAGCGGATTGCCGGGCAGCACGGCCAGCGCCTGTTGCCAGGCAGGATTGGCGCGCAGGTCGGCCAGGGCGTCGTCGCGGCCGATCACGCGCACCGCGCGCACGTCGCTGGCGTATTCGCCCTGGATGCGCTTGGCGATGTCGGCGGCGGCGCCGGCGGGCGCATCGACCCGCATGAAGACGGTGACCTCGGGGGTGACGGACATCTGCCGCGCCACCGGCTGCACCGACACCAGGATGGCGCTGCCCAACAGCGGCAGGGCCAGCGCCAGCGCCATCACCAGCAGGTTGGCGAGCGACGAGAACGGCTGCTTGACCAGCCGGCGCAGGGTGACCATGAGGGCATAGCGATGCTGCCGCAGCCAGGCGTTCATGCCGGTTCTCCCGCGATGCCGTGGCCGGCGTCGGCCGGGGGCGTGGCGGCGCCGTGCGAGTCGGCGAACCGGCCCGGGTCGATGCGCAGGGTGCGGGTGGCGTAGCGCGCCATGAGTTCCTGGTCGTGCGAGGCGATCAGCGTGGTGACGCCGACGCGGTTGAAGTCGCGGAACACGTTCATGATGCGCTGCGCGTTGTCGTGGTCGAGGTTGGCGGTGGGTTCGTCGGCGATCAGGATGGCGGGCCGGTTGACGATGGCGCGCGCGATCGCCAGGCGCTGCTGCTCGCCGCCCGACAATTCGATGGGATTGAGGTCTTCCTTGCCCGACAGGCCGACCTTGTCCAGCGCCGCGCGGGCGCGCGCGGCGGCCGAATTCCAGGGATGGCCGGTGACCGCCAGCGGCAGCATCACGTTTTCAAAGGCGCTGCGGTCGAACAGCAGGTGGGTGTCCTGCAGGATCACGCCGACGGCGCGGCGCAGGTAGGGCCGGGCGCGGGCGGGCAGCTTGTCGAGCCGCTGGCCGTTGACCTGGATCGAACCGCGGCTGGCGGGCTCGAGGCCGCCGATCAGCTTGAGCAGAGTGGACTTGCCGGCGCCGGACGGCCCCGACACGAAAACGAACTCTCCCGCGCTCACGCGGAAGTTGATGTCGGCCAGGATATTGCGGCCGCGGCCATACGATTTGAAGACGTGCTGGAATTCGATCATGGCGGCTGTCGGATGAAGCCGCAATAGTAACTCGGGGACAGTAAGCTGGCCTAAAACGGCGTGGCGCCGGCGACGGAAAAAGTGTCCCGATGTGACGGAAATGAATCGGACGAAGTGACCGCCCGGACACGTTTATAGGGCAGGAATAGTGTCCCCGTTTTTATCTCAAAACCCCGTTTGATTTCATCCAGTGTCCCTATATTTCAAGGGAATTCCCGGATGCGGAGGCCGCTTTGCGGACGCTACCATCCGCCCCATGCGTAAAGCCCAACCCGGCCTTGCGTTCGGCTTCGCTACACCCCTACGGAGATCACGATGAAAGTACTGAAACTCGCTGCCATTGGCGCCGCCCTGTTCGCTGCATCCGCGGCTGCCAATGCGGGTGCGACCTTCGATAACGTCAAGAAAAAAGGGTTTGTCCAATGCGGCGTTTCGACCGGTATTCCGGGCTTCTCGATCGCGGACAGCAAGGGTGAATACAAGGGCCTGGACGTGGACCTGTGCCGCGCCATCGCCGCCACCATGTTCGGCGACGCCAGCAAGTTCAAGGTCACGCCGCTGAACACGCAGCAGCGCTTCACCGCCCTGCAATCGGGCGAAGTGGACGTGCTGACCCGCAACACCACCGTCACGCTGACGCGCGACACCACCCTGGGCCTGATCGGCGTGGGCGTGAACTACTACGACAGCCAGGGCGTCATGGTCTCCAAGGACCTGAACGTCAAGAGCGCCAAGGAACTGAACGGCGCCACCATCTGCGTGCAGCCGGGCACCACCACCGAGCTGAACCTGGCCGACTGGTTCCGTGGCCAGAAGATCGAATTCAAGCCCGTCGTGATCGACAAGTACGACGAAATCATCCGCGCCTTCTCGGCCGGCCGTTGCGATGCCTTCACGACCGACAAGTCGCAGCTGGCCTCGACCCGCACCACGCTGGAGAATCCGGACAAGTACATCATCCTGCCGGAAGACTTCTCCAAGGAGCCGCTGGGCCCCATGGTGCGCCAGGGCGACGAGCAGTGGTTCAACGTGGTCCGCTGGTCGCTGAACGCGATGCTGGAAGCCGAGGAATACGGCATCACGTCCAAGAACGTCGATGAAATGACCAAGAGCACCAACCCCAACATCCAGCGCATCCTGGGCGTGACCCCGGGCATGGGCAAGAACCTGGGCGTGGATGACAAGTGGGGCTATAACATCATCAAGCAGGTCGGCAACTACGGCGAAAGCTTCGAAGCCACGCTCGGCAAGAGCAGCGCGATGAAGCTGGACCGCGGCCTGAACGCCAGCTACAAGCAAGGTGGCTTGATGTACGGCTGGCCGGTGCGCTAACACACGGCTGCCCGGCATGGCGCGCGACGCGTGCCATGCCTAGCCCGCCTTCGAGCGGGCGGCAGGAGTGGACGGCGCGGGCCGCAAGGCCCCCGCTGCCCGGTGTCCGACTTCTGTAGATTCATTCATGACGACTTCAAATAAAAACGCCCCGATTTCGGCACCCCCCCGGCGTCTGAACTGGAACGATCCCGGCGTGCGCGCCGTGGTCTATCAAGTGATCGCACTGGCCGCCGTCGCCCTGGCGGTGTGGTTCCTGGTTTCAAACACGCTTCACAACCTGTCCGTGCGCAACATCGCCACGGGCTTCGGTTTCCTGCAACGCGAGGCCGGCTTCGCCATCGGCGAAACGCCCATCGCGTATACCCCCGCCGACACGTATGGCCGCGCCATCTGGGTGGGCCTGCTCAACACGCTGCGCGTGGCCGTGCTCGGCATCGTGCTGGCGACCATCCTCGGCACGCTGATCGGCGTCGGCCGGCTGTCCAAGAACTGGCTCGTCGCCAAAATCACCTCGGTCTACGTCGAAGTGATGCGCAACGTGCCGCTGCTGCTGCAGCTGTTCTTCTGGTATGCGCTGATCACCGAGAACATGCCCGGCCCGCGCCAGGCGCACAACCCGCTGCCGGGCGTGTTCATCTCCAACCGCGGCCTGAAGGTGCCGGCGCTGGAGGGCAACTCGCTCGACTGGATGCTGGCCGGCCTGGGCCTGGCCATCGTCGCCATCCTGTTCCTGGGCCACTGGGGCAAGAAGCGCCAGGAAGCCACCGGCCACGTGTTCCCGCTGGGCCGCGCCGCCGTCGGCCTGCTGATCGGCTTGCCGATCGTCGGTTGGCTGGTCAGCGGCGCTTCGCTGACGCTGGACATGCCGGAACTGAAGGGCTTCAACTTCAGCGGCGGCCTGACGCTGTCGCCGGAGTTCGCCGCGCTGCTGGCGGGCCTGGTGATCTACACCTCGGCCTTCATTGCCGAAGTGGTGCGCTCGGGCATCCAGGCGGTCAACAATGGCCAATGGGAAGCCGCCGGGGCCCTGGGCCTGCGCCGCAAGCAGGTGCTGCGCCTGGTGGTGCTGCCGCAGGCGCTGCGCGTGATCATCCCGCCGATGACCAGCCAGTTCCTCAACCTCACCAAGAACAGCTCGCTGGCCGTGGCCATCGGTTACCCGGACATCGTGTCGGTGGTCAACACCACGCTGAACCAGACCGGGCAGGCCATCGAGGGCATTCTCATCATCATGGGCGCGTACCTCACGGTCAGCCTGTCGATCTCGATCTTCATGAACTGGTACAACAAGCGCATTGCGCTGGTGGAGCGTTGATATGAGCAGCACTACGCATACCCCCAGCGAAGGGCTGCCGCCGCCCAAGACCCATGTCGGCGCGTGGGCGTGGCTGCGCTCGCGCCTGTTTTCCTCGCCGCTGAACATCCTGATCACGGTGCTGCTGGCGTGGTTCCTGTTGATGTCGGTGCCGGCGCTGGTCGAGTGGGCCTTCATCAAGGCCAACTTCACCGCCGCCAACGCGCAGGAATGCCGCGCCTCGGTGGGCGGGGCCTGCTGGGCCTTCATCATCGAGAAGCACCGGCTGATCCTGTTCGGCACCTATCCGTACGACGAGCAATGGCGGCCGCTGATCGCGACCATCATCCTGGTCGCGGTGATCGTGTGCAGCGGCATCCGCCGTTTCTGGAACTGGAAGCTCGCCATCATCTGGACGGTCGGCCTGACCGCCGTGGCGATCCTGATGTGGGGCGGCGTGCTGGGCCTGACCTACGTCGAGAACGCGCGCTGGGGCGGCCTGCCGCTGACGTTGATCCTGTCGACGTTCGGCATCGCCTTCGCCTTCCCGATCGGTGTGCTGCTGGCCCTGGGCCGGCGCTCGAAGATGCCGGCCATCAAGGCGCTGTGCGTCGTGTACATCGAGCTGATCCGCGGCGTGCCGCTGATCAGCCTGCTGTTCATGTCGTCGGTGATGCTGCCGCTGTTCCTGCCGGAAGGGTTCTCCATCGACAAGCTGCTGCGCGCGCAGATCGCGATCATCATGTTCGCGGCCGCGTACATCGCCGAAACGGTGCGCGGCGGCCTGCAGGCGATCCCCAAGGGCCAGTACGAAGGCGCCGACTCGCTCGGCCTGAACTACTGGCAGCAGATGCGCAAGATCATCCTGCCGCAGGCGCTCAAGATCGTGATCCCGCCGCTGGTCAGCATCTTCATCGCGCTGTTCAAGGACACGTCGCTGGTGGTGATCATCGGCATCTTCGACCTGACGCTGGCGGCCAAGGCGGCCCTGTCCGACGCGGCATGGCGCGGATTCGGGGTGGAGGCGTATCTGTTCATCTCGCTGATCTACTTCGTCTTCTGCTTCTCCATGTCCAAATACAGCCAGGCGCTGGAAAAACGCCTGGCCACGGGCCACGCACGCTAGAACCTTGCCGCGGGTCCGCCACCGGCGGACCCGCAACGCGATATTTACGGGAGTACAGGCATGTCTGATGCCATCATTCGACTGCAGGACGTGAACAAGTGGTACGGCCAGTTCCACGTGCTGCGCAACATCAACCTGGACGTGGCGCCGGGCGAGCGCATCGTGGTGTGCGGGCCGTCCGGTTCGGGCAAGTCCACCATGATCCGCTGCATCAACCGGCTCGAAGAGCACCAGAAAGGCCACATCATCGTGGACGGCACGGAGCTCACCAATGACCTCAAGCACATCGAGACCATCCGCAAGGACGTCGGCATGGTGTTCCAGCACTTCAACCTGTTCCCGCACCTGACGGTGCTGGAGAACCTGACGCTGGGCCCGATGTGGGTCTTGAAGAAGCCGCGCGCCGAAGCCGAGGCCACGGCCATGAAATACCTGGAGCGCGTGCGCATCCCGGACCAGGCCAAGAAATTCCCCGGCCAGCTCTCGGGCGGCCAGCAGCAGCGCGTGGCCATCGCCCGTTCGCTGTGCATGAGCCCCAAGATCATGCTGTTCGATGAGCCGACCTCGGCGCTGGACCCGGAAATGGTCAAGGAAGTGCTGGACGTGATGGTCAACCTGGCCCAGGAAAGCGGCATGACGATGCTGTGCGTGACCCACGAAATGGGCTTCGCGCGCAAGGTCGCCAACCGCGTCATCTTCATGGACCGCGGCGAGATCATCGAACAGAACAGCCCGGACGAGTTCTTCGACAACCCGCAGAACGAGCGCACCAAGCTGTTCCTGAGCCAGATCCTGCATTGAGGCTGGGCGGGCTCCGGCCCGCCGCGCCCGCATCCGAAGCCGCCTTCCCTGGAAGGCGGCTTTTCTTTGGGCGCCGGCCGTTGGCGAGGCGGCGCGAAAGGGAAGGCGCCGAGAGCGCCGGGGTGGCCGGCGCACGTTGTTTCCAACCGGCCGGGGCGCGCCGTTCGCAGGAAAAGCGCGGGGTTCTCCCGGTATCCCTTTGTTACGCCGTTCACCCCGCTGCGGTATGCTACCGACCGCCATCGATGCAATGAGAGGAGCAAACCAGATGAAACAGACCCCCCGCGGCGCCATGCGCCGCGTCCTGCTGGGCGGCGCCGCGGCCCTGGCCGCCACGCTGACCCTGGGCGCGCCCGCGCTGGCCCAGACCACCGATTTCCCCACCAAGCCGCTGCGCTTCGTGGTGCCTTACCCGCCCGGCGGCCCGCTCGACACCATGGCCCGCATGCTGGCCGAGAAGGTGCGCGGCTCGCTCGGCCAACCCGTCGTGGTGGAAAACCGCTCGGGCGCCGGCGGCAACATTGGCGCCGACCTGGTGGCCAAGGCCCCGGCCGACGGCTACACGCTGGTGATGGGCGCCGTCGCGACCCACGCCATCAACCCCTGGCTGTTCGCCAACCTGCCCTATGACCCGGTGAAGGATTTCGCCCCGGTCACCATCGTGGCGTCGGTGCCGAACGTGCTGGTGATGAACGTCGAATTTGCCGCCAAGAACAAGATCGAGAAGCTGTCGGACCTGATCGAGTACGCCAAGAAGAATCCGGGCAAGCTGAACTACGGTTCGGGCGGCAACGGCAGCGCTGGCCACCTGTCGGGCGAGCTGCTCAAGGCGCGCGCCGGCATCAACGTCGAGCACATTCCCTACCAGGGCGCGGCCCCGGCGCAATTGGCGCTGCTGTCGGGCCAGTCGGACTTCATGTTCGACAACCTGGCGGCCTCGGCGCCGCTGATCAAGGACGGCAAGGTCAAGGCGCTGGCCGTGACCACCGCCAAGCGTTCGTCGCTGCTGGCCGACGTGCCGACGGTGGAAGAGTCGGGCATCAAGGGCTTCGACCTGGGCACCTGGTTCGGCGTCTTCACGACCGGCGGCACGCCGGCGCCGGTGGTGGCCAAGCTGAACAAGGCCTACTCGGAAGCGATGCAGCAGCCCGACGTCAAGCAGCGTCTGCTGACGATGGGTTCGGAAGCGCCTCCCATGACGCCCGAAGCCTTCGCCGAGTTCGTCAAGAACGAAAAGGCCAAGTACCAGGAGATCGTGAAGATCTCCGGCGCCAGCCTGAACTGAGGCGGGCGTGCCTGGCGCGTCCCGTCGGGCACGCGCCAGGCCTGACGCCGCCCCTGTCCGTCGGGCGGCGCATCCCCCTGCGTATCCTTTGGGCGGCGCGATGGCGGCATCCGCGCTTCATTCGCGCGGTTCGATCATTCGCGCGGCGCGGCCAGCAGGCCGTCCACCAGCCGCGCCAGCAGCTTGCGGTCGGTTTCCAGGTCGGTGCAGCCGTACTGGTCGGCCTCGCGGTTGACCCAGGCGTCATGCGCGCGCCATTGGTCGCCCGCGGCGTCCAGCCGCAGCGCGTAGATCCAGATGCCGGTCCAGCTGCGATGAAAGCGCAGCACGCCATCGTCGAGATAGATGAACCACTTGTCTTCCATTTCCCGCGGGATGCGGCCCTGCCGCAGACGGGCGTACTGGTCGGCCGTGTAGGTGGCCTCAAAGGGCAGCGCGGCGCGCTTCTTCGGCGCAGGCAGGTGTTTCCAGGATGCGGCTTGGGCGTCGGGCATGGCAACCGGTTTGATCTATGCTGGCGGGATGCGCGCACGCTCGGAAGTCCGCGGGCGCGACCCCTCGCATACTAAGGCCAGAATCATGCATTTGTCCCCCGCCATTCCCATCCTGCGCATCTTTTCGGTCGACAAGGCGCGCGAGTTCTACCTGGATTTCCTCGGCTTCGAGTGGGACTGGGAACACCGCTTCGAACCGGGCCTGCCGCTGTACGCGCAGGTGCATCGCGGCGAGCTGGTGCTGCACCTGAGCGAGCACTACGGCGATGCCACGCCGGGCGCGGCCATCTTCGTGCGCGCCACCGGCGTCGACGATTACCAGGCCGAGCTGATCGGCAAGCAATACGGCTACGCGCGGCCCGGCGTCGAGGACGCGCCCTGGGGCCGGCTGCTGAAGGTGACCGACCCGTTCGGCAACCGCCTGACCTTCTGCGAATCGAGCGACTGAGCCCGTCAACCCCGCGGCCAGGGCCGCGCGCCTCACACGCCCAGGTAGCGCTGGGCCAGTTCGGGTTGCGCGGCCAGTTCGGCGGGCGTGCCCTGCCAGGCCACCCGGCCTTTTTCCAGCACGTGGTGGCGGTCGACCAGCGTGGCCATTTCCTTCAGATTCTTGTCGATCACCAGGATGGTCTGGCCTTCGTCCTTCAGGCGCCGCAGGCAGTTCCAGATCTCGTGGCGGATCAGCGGCGCCAGGCCCTCGGTGGCTTCGTCCAGGATCAGCAGGCGTGGGTTGATCAACAGCGCGCGCCCCACCGCCAGCATCTGCTGTTCGCCGCCCGACAGGGTGCGGGCCGACTGGCCGCGCCGTTCCTTCAGGCGCGGAAACAGCTCGAACACGCGATCGATGTGCCAGCCGGGACGGGCCTGGCGCGCGGTGGCGACCAGGTTCTCCTCGACCGACAGCGAACCGAACACGCGCCGGCCCTCGGGCACCAGGCCGATGCCGAGCCGGGCGATGCGGTGCGGCGCCAGGCCCGTGATGGGCTGGCCGTCCAGCAGCACCTGGCCGCCCTGCGCCGGCAGCATGCCCATCAACGTCTTGACGGTGGTGGTCTTGCCCATGCCGTTGCGGCCGATCAGCGACACCACCTGGCGCGGCGCGATGTCCAGGTCGACGCCGAACAGCACCTTGCTGGCGCCGTAGCCGGCCTGCAGTTGCGCGACTTGCAGCATCAGTCTTCCTCCTCGCCCAGATAGGCGGCGCGCACGTCGGGGTGGCGGCGCACCTCGTCGGGCGTGCCGGTGAAGATGGTCTTGCCGTAGACCAGCACGGTGATGCGGTCGGCCAGCGCGAACACCGCGTCCATGTCGTGTTCGACCAGCAGGATGGCGTATTGGCCTTTCAGTTCGCGCAGCAGGTCGGTCATGCGCTGCGATTCCTCGGCGCCCATGCCCGCCATGGGTTCGTCCAGCAAAAGCACGGAGGCGTCCAGCGATAGCGCCATGGCCAGTTCCAGCTGCCGTTTTTCGCCATGGGCCAGGGCCGACACGCGCACGCCGGCGCGGTGGGCCAGGCCCACGCGAGCCAAGGCCGCGCGCGCCGGCTCGCGCAGGCGCGCCATGCGGCGCGCATTGCGCCACAGGTTGAAGCCGCCGGGGCTGCGCGCCTGCACCGCCATGGCGACGTTGTCCTCGGCGGTGAACTGCGGGTACAGCTGGCTGATCTGGAACGAGCGCGCCAGCCCGGCCGCCGGCCGCTTGTGCGCGGGCAGGCGGGTGATGTCGCGGCCGTCGAGCAGGATGCGGCCGGCGTCGGGCAGGATCTCGCCGCTGATCTGCGACAGCAGCGTGGTCTTGCCGGCGCCGTTGGGGCCGATCAATGCATGCAGTTCGCCGGGCCGCAGTTGCAGGTCGACGCCCTGGGTGGCGCGGACCGCGCCAAAGGCTTTCCGCAGGCCCTCGATGGCGAGCTTGGCCGGTTCAGTCATGGTGCGCGCCTCCCGTCAGCCAGCCATAGACCCCGCGCTTGCCGAACAGCACCACCAGCACCAGCACGGGGCCGAGGATCAGCATCCAGTGCTCGGTCCAGGCGGTGGCCAGTTGCTCCAGCCCCAGGTAGACGGCCACGCCCAGCACCGGCCCGAAGATCGAGCCCATGCCGCCCAGGATCACCATGGCCATCAGCTCGCCGGACTTCTGCCAGCCGGCCATGTCGGGGCTGACGAACAGCGCGTAGTTGGCCCACAGCGCGCCGGCCAGGCCGGCGCCGGCGGCCGACAGCACGAAGGCGGTCAGGCGGTAGCGCAGCGGCGCCAGGCCCAGCCCGGTGCTGCGGCGCGGATTCTGCCGCAGGCTCTGCAGCGCCATGCCGAAGGGCGAGTTGACGATGCGCCGGCACAGGAATACCCATGCCGCCAGCAGCGCCAGGCAGACGTAGTAGAACGTGACCGGTCCGTTCAGGTCCAGGCCGGGCAGCGTGTTGCGCGCGTCGATCGACAGGCCGTCGTCGCCGCCGTAGACCACCAGCCCCACCAGGATGAAGTACAGCATCTGGCCGAAGGCCAGCGTGATCATGATGAACTGCACGCCCGCGGTGCGCAGCGACAGGAAGCCCACCACCAGCCCGGCCAGCGCGGCGCAGGCCACGGCCAGCGGCCACATGACCAGCGCGGCCTGGCTGCCGCTCCAGCCGAACAGCGTGTCGCCCTGCGCGAAGTGGTAGCCGGCGATGCCGATCACGTAGCCGCCCAGGCCGAAGAAGGCCGCGTGGCCGAAGCTGACCATGGCGCCGTAGCCCAGGATCAGGTCGAGGCTGACGGCGGCGATGGCGTAGATCAGGAAGCGGGTCATCAGGTTGACCAGGAAGGCTTCGCCGGTGGCCGAGGCCAGCGCCGGCACCAGCGCGAACAGCGCCAGCCCGGCCAGGTTTACGAGGGTTTTTCGGCTCATGGGTTTCCTAGCGAGTCGCCGGCACGAGGCCGCGCGGCTTGAACAGCAGCACGATGGCCATCAGGATGTAGATGCTTGCCGAGACCAGGCTGGAACTGGCCGAGTCCGACAGCTGCGGCGGCAGCAGGCGCGACATCCAGAAGGGGATGTAGGCGCGGCCCAGCGCGTCGGTCATGCCGATCATCAGCGAACCGGCCAGCGCGCCGCGCACCGAGCCCACGCCGCCGACCACGATGACGACGAAAGTGGTGATGAGGATGCGTTCGCCCATGCCGATCTCCACCGCCAGCAGCGGCGCCGCCATGACGCCGGCGAAGCCGCACAGCAGCGCGCCGAGCGTGAAGATCAGGGTGAACAGACGCTGGATGTTCACGCCCAGCGCGTCCACCATCTCGCCGTCGTCGGCGCCGGCGCGCACCAGCATGCCGACGCGGGTGCGCGAGATCAGCAGCCACAGGCCCAGCGCCACCAGCACGCCGGCGCCGATGAAGGCCAGCCGCATCACCGGATAGTTCAGGCCGGGCAGCAGCGCCACCGAGCCGGCCAGGAACGGCGGGATGTCCATGAACGGCGGGCTGCGGCCGAACAGCACCGTGACCAGCTCGTTGGTGAACAGCGTCAGCCCGAGCGTGGCCAGCACCTGGTCCAGGTGGTCGCGGCGGTAGAGATGGCGGATCACCAGCAGCTCCACCACCAGCCCGTACAGCGCGGCGCCGGCCAGCGCCGCCAGCAACGCCGCGAAGAACGAGCCGGTGGCCGCCGCCGCGCTGGCGGCGCAGAACGCGCCCACCATGTAGAACGAGCCGTGCGTCAGGTTGATGACGTTCATGATGCCGAATACCAGCGTCAGGCCGGCCGACAACAGGAACAGCAGCGCGCTGTACTGCAGGCCGTTCAGGACCTGTTCCAGGAACATCAGCATGGCGGGCTCCGGAGGCTACATCTTGCAGTCGGCGGCGTGCACGTCGGTATGGTCGCGGGCGATCACCTTGAGGTTCTTGTAGACCAGCTTGCCATCGGGCCCGGACTCGATGTGCAGCAGGTACCAGTCCTGGACCGGGTGCTGATTGGGGCCGAACTTGAATTTGCCGCGCACGCTGGGGAAATCGGCGCGGCGCAGCGCCTCGCGGAAGGCGTCGGCCTTGCCGGCGATATCGCCGCCCACGGCCTTCAGGCCCGAGCCGATCAGGTTGGCGGTGTCGTAGGCCTGGGCCGCATAGGCGGTGGGCGCGCGGTTGTAGGCCTTGGTGAAGGCTTCGACGAAGTGCTTGTTCTGCGGATTGTCCAGGTCGGCGCTCCACAGCGAACTCAGGTAGAAGCCCTTGCCGGCGTTGCCGGTGGCGGCCAGCATGCGTTCGTCCATCGAGTAGATGGGCGTGATCATCTTGATCTTGTCGGCCAGGCCGGAGTTGGCGAACTGCTTGGTCAGGTTGATGCCGGCGCCGCCCGGATGGAACTGGAAGATGGCGTCCGGGTTGAGCGAGCGGATGCGCGCCAGCTCGACCGAGAAGTCGGCCTGTTCGAGCTTGGTGTAGATCTCGTCGGCGATCTCGCCCTTGTAGGTGCGCTTGAAGCCGGCCACGGCGTCGCGCCCGGCCTGGTAGTTGGGCGCCATGACGACGATGCGCTTGGCGCCCAGTTCGTTGGCGGCGATGCCGGCGGTGTCGGCGTACGAGTCGTTCTGGAACGCCACCGAGAAATAGTTGGGGTTGCAGGCCTTGCCGGCATAGTTGGAGGGGCCGGCGTTCAGGCTGACGTAGAAGCCGCCGGCGTTGAGCACGGTCGGCCCGACCGCGGCCATGACGTTGGAGAAATTGATGCCGGTAAAGAGGCGCACGCCGCCCTGCACCATCTTGTCGGCGATCTGCTTGGCGTTGGCGGGCTTGAGCGCGTCGTCCTCGACCCGCACGTTGACCGGCACCCCGCCCAGCTTGCCGCCGCCTTCCTTGACCGCCAGCATGAAGGCGTCGCGTTCGTCCTCGCCGATGTAGCCGGCGGGGGTGGACAGCGTGCCGATGAAGCCGATGTCCACGGGTTTCTGCTGCGCCTGGACGCCGCCGGCGGCCAGTGCCAGCAGCAGCGCGGCGCCGCCGCGGGTGATGCGTGTCGTCATGGTTGTCTCCTCCTGTGCCTGCTTTTTTTATGGCTGGATGGGTCCCGCGAGACAGTTCTCCACCTTCCAGCCGTAGAGCCACTGCAACGCGTCGTAGAACTGGGACTGGCCGCGGCCGGTCCACAGCATGTTGCGCACGGTGCGTTCGACACCGCGCGCGTGATAGAGCCTGCCCATTTCGCGGGTCGACCAGACCACGCGCGCGCTGCGCGGGATGCGCACCGATTCGTACAGGCGGAAGGCGGCTTGCAGGTCGTGGTCGCAGCGCTTGACGGCCTCGCCCAGCGTCACCGCGTCTTCCAGCGCCATGCAGGCGCCCTGGGCCATGTACTGCGTCATGGGATGGGCGGCGTCGCCCAGGATCGTGACGCGCCCCTGGCCCCACTGTTCGACCGGCTCGCGGTCGGCGGTGGCCCAGCGCTTCCAGGAGGTGGGGCGGTCCAGCATCTGGTGCGGGCGCGGGTGGATGCCCTGGAAGTACGACAGCACCTCTTCCTTGCTGCCTTCGCGCACGCCCCATTGTTCCTGTTCGCGGCTGTGGAAGGTCACCACCAGGTTGTATTGCTGGCCGCCGCGCAACGGGTAGTGCACCAGGTGGCAGTGCGGGCCGGCCCACAGCACCGGCGCGTTGATGCGCAGTTCCTCGGGCATGTTGTCGCGCTCGACCACGGCGCGGTAGACCACGTGGCCGGTCACGCGCGGCGGATCGCCGATCAGGTGCTCGCGGATCACCGACTTGACGCCGTCGGCGCCGATCACCGCGTCGGCCTGGTAGTGGTTGCCTTCGGTGTCGGTGACTTCGACGCGTTTTTCGTCCTGCTTGACGCTGGCGATCTGGGTCGAGGTGCGAAAGCGGATCAGCGGGTTCTGCTGCACCGCTTCCAGGATGGACAGATGGATGTCGGCGCGGTGGATCACGGCGTAGGGGCCGCCGAAACGCTCGCGGAAGGCGGCGCCGGTGTCGATGCGCACCACTTCGCGCGCGTCGACCGCGTCCATCATGATGATGTGGTCGGTGAAGACCGCGCGCTGGCGCGCCGTGGCGCCCACGCCCAGCGCGTCGAGCGCGGCGAAGGCGTTGGGGCCGAGCTGGATGCCGGCGCCGATCTCGCCGATGTGCGCGGCCTGCTCCAGCAACTGCACCGCGATGCCCTGGCGCGTCAGCGCCAGTGCCGCGGCCAGGCCGCCGATGCCGCCGCCCACGACGATGACGGATTGGGGCGGGTTCTTTGCGGGGGTTGCGTTCATTGCGTGGTTCCTTGCGTGTTCACTCTTGGCGGCCGAGGAAGGCGCCTTGCCGTTGCAGTTGCGCCTGCAGCGCCGCCACGGGCACGTCGGCAGGCGCGTTGCCGTCGCGCAGCGCCATGGCGGCCGCGGTGCCGGCGGCCTCGCCCATGACGAAGCAGCTGCCGCTGACGCGTGCGGCCGACTGGCCTTCGTGCGTCATCGAGGCGCAGCGTCCGGCCACCAGCACGTTGGCGGCCACGCCCGGGCCGCGGCGCGGCACCATCATGCGGAACGGCAACTGGTTGTAGCCGCGCGATCCGGGAATCGGCGGCCACAGCCATTGCACGTCGCCGGCGGTGTGCATTTCCAGCGGCCAGCCGTTCACGCCGATGCTGTCCTCGAAGTCGGCGCAGCCCAGCACGTCTTCCTTGGTCAGCATGGCCTCGCCGACGATGCGGCGGGTTTCGCGGATGCCCAGTTGCGGCGCGATGTCGAGCACATAGGCGTTTTCGAAGCCCGGCACCTTGGCGCGCAGGAACTTCAGGTATTCGGTGATCTGGCGGCGGCCTTCCAGCTCGCCGGCCGAGAGCGAGGCGGCGTCGGTGCCGTCGGCCGCGCTGCCGTCGGCGTTGGCCAGCTGGGTGACGTTGACGCGCCACTCGTAGTCATGCTTTTGCGGCCGCACGATGGCGCCGCGCCGCGGGAAGGTGAATTCGCCGCTGGCGGCGGCCTGGTCCATCAGCTGCGGGATGGTCTTCCAGGCCTCCTGGGCGCGGGCGCCGTCGACGTTGCCGACCTTGAACATCAGCGTGGGGTAGAGCATGTGGCCCTGCGCGTCGCCCTTTTCGAACGGCAGGCCGCCCCATTGCGCGATGTCGGCGTCGCCCGAGCAGTCGATGAAGACCTTGCCGCGCACCGCGCAGCGGCCGGACTTGGTCTCCAGGAACAGTGCGTCGACATTGCCGGCGGCGTCGCGCGCCAGGCCGGTGGCCAATGCGTGGAACAGGATTTGTGCGCCGCTGTCCTGCACCATGCCGTCGGCCGCGCACTTGAAGGCGGCGATGTCGTAGGCCTGGGCGTGGATCTTGCCCAGGATCAGGTGCGGGTCGTTCAGGCCGTCCAGCGCGCGCATGCGGTCCAGCAGTTCATCGGTCATGCCATGCACCACCTGGCGGATGGCGCCGCGCACATTGGCGTGCAGGCCGCAGAAGTTGGAGACGCCCGCCGCCGTGCCCATGCCGCCGAGAAAGCCATAGCGTTCCACCAGCAGCACGCTGGCGCCGTTGCGGGCGGCGCTGGCGGCCGCCAGGATGCCGGCGGGGCCGCCGCCCAGCACGACGACGTCGTATTCGCCGTAGAGCGGCACCTGGCGGGCGGGTTCGGTGAGGGTCATGCCTTGTCTCCTTGCTTGTCCTGCTTGACTGCGTGCTGTGTTGCGAAATGCCGGGCGGCGAGGCCGCCCGTTCACAGGCCTTCTTATTGGCCCTTGATGCCGAGCTTGGTGATCAGCGGTTCCCAGCGCTTGAGCTCATCGTCCATGTAGGCGCGGAACTCGGCCGGCGTGCCGCCGACCGGGTCCATGAACTGTGCCTGCAGGCGCTTGACCACCTCGGGGTCGCGGATCGCCTGGATCAAGGCGTCCGACAGCTTCTTCTGGATGTCGGCGGGCACCTTGGACGAGATCACGAAGCCGATCCAGGCCGAGCCCTCGATGCCGGGCACGCCGACTTCGGCCAGCGTGGGGATCTCGGGCAGCAGCGTGGAGCGCCTGGACGAGGTCACGGCCAGCGCCTTCAGGCGGCCGTCCTTGACCATGCTCATGACCGCGATCGGCGGCAGCGCGGCGAACTGCGTGTCGCCCGACAGCAGCGAGGTCAGCGCGGCCGGCGATGACGGATAGGGCACGTGCGTGGCGCGCGCGCCGATCCGCTGCAGCAGCAGTTCCACCGCCAGGTGCGAAACGGTGCCGGCGCCGGGCGAGGGGAAGTTGTACTTGTCGGGGTTTTTCTTGAGCGCCTCCAGCAACTGGCCGACGTTGTCGATGCCGGAGTTGGCCGGCACCACCAGCACGTTGGGCTGGTGCACCGCCAGCGTCAGCGGCGCCAGGTCGGTGGCGGGGGCGTAGGGCAGCTTGTCGAACAGCAGCGTGTTGTTCACCAGCGGGCCGGTGATCGAGACGCCGAAGGTGTAGCCGTCGGGCTTGGCGTTGGCGATGGCGAAGGTGCCGATGTTGCCGCTGGCGCCCGGCTTGTTCTCCACCACCACGGTCTGGCCGAGGATGGCGCCGGCCTTCTCGCCGACGATGCGCGCCACCTGGTCGGGGCTGGAGCCCGGACCGAACGGCACCAGCGCCTTGAGCGGCTGCGACGGCCAGGCGTCGGCGGCCCGCGCCGCGCCCAACGGCGCCAGCGCGATCAGCCCCAGCGCCAGCGCGCGCGCCGCGACGGTGCGCGCCCGCGCCAGGGTCGAGGACTTATGCATGCTTGTCTCCCGCGATCTTCATATTGTTGAAATAGGTCTGTTCGTTGGCGATGAAGGCCGCCACCATGGCGCGGTAGGCCGCGTCCACCACCTGGTCCAGGTTCTCGAAGCCCTGGTTGTGGCGCTCGGCCAGGCGCCGCACTTTCTCGAATACCTCGGCCTGGCGCGCCGGCGCGCTGACCTGGAAGGCGTCGCGCTTGAAGCGCGCGGCATCCTTCACGTACATGGCGCGTTCGGCCATCAGGCGCACGATCTGGTCGTCCAGCCGGTCGATGTTGGCGCGCACCTCGGCCAGGTTGGCGCACAGCGGGCGGTAGGCCGGATCGGTGTATTCGCGCAGCGGCGCGCCCTGGGTGTCGGGCTCCTGGCCCGGGGATGCTTGCGAGGTCACTTGATGTAGTCCGGTTGGTTGCTGGGCGCGGCCTGCTGGAAGGCCGGCTGCGCAAGGCAGTGGTCGTACACGCCGAGCAGGCGCGGATAGGCCGACAGGTCGCAGCCCATGCGCTGGGCATTTGCCACCTGCGGCACCACGCAGCAGTCCGCCAGCGTCGGCGCGTCGCCGAAGCAATAGGCGCCGCCGCCATGGCGCGCCAGCAGCGCCTCGACCGCGGTCAGGCCTTCGCGGATCCAGTGGTGGTACCAGGCGTTCTTCTGCGCCTCGGTGGCGCCCAGTTCTTCCTGCAGGTAGCGCAGGATGCGCATGTTGTTGACCGGGTGGATGTCGCAGGCGATGGCGTTGGCCAGTTCCAGCACCCGCGCGCGTTCGCGCGGCGCGGCCGGGATCAGGCGCGGCTCGGGGTGCGTGGCGTCCAGGTAGTCGATGATGGCGAGCGATTGCGACAGCTGGAAATCGCCTTCCGTCAGCAGCGGCACGCCGGCCGACGGGTTCCGCGCCACGTAGTCGGCGGCGCGCTGCTCCTGTTTGCGCAGGTTCACCGGCACGATGTCGACCGGCAGACCCTTGAGCGCCAGCGCGATGCGCACGCGGTACGAGGTGGAGCTGTTGAAGAAGCTGTGCAGTTGCATGGGTGGCGGTCCTCAGGCGATCTGCACGCTGAGCGTGCCCAGGCCGTCGACGCCGCCGACCATCCGGTCGCCGCGCGTCACCGGGCCCACGCCTTCGGGCGTGCCGGTGTAGATCAGGTCGCCGGCTTCCAGGCGGAAGTAGCGCGACAGGTAGGCGATGGTCTCGGCCACCGACCAGATCAGCTTGCCGATGTCGCTGCGCTGCTTGTCGGCGCCGTTGACCTGCAGCCAGATGCCGGCGCGGTGGATGTCGCCGGCCTGCGCGGCGGGCACCAGCGGGCCGATCGGCGCGCTCTGGTCGAAGGCCTTGCCCAGTTCCCACGGGCGGCCGGCTTCGCGCATCTTCATCTGCAGGTCGCGGCGCGTCATGTCCAGGCCGACGGCGTAGCCCCACACGTGTTCCAGCGCGGCGTCGACCGCGATGTTGGCGCCGCCCTTGCCGATGGCCGCCACCAGTTCGATTTCATAGTGGAAGTTGGCGGTCTCGGACGGATAAGGCAGCGTCAGCGTGGCGTCCGGCGCCACCGGCACCACGGCGTCGGCCGGCTTGCAGAAGAAGAAGGGCGGTTCGCGGTCGGGATCGAAGCCCATCTCGCGGGCGTGGGCGGCGTAGTTGCGGCCGACGCAATAGATGCGGCGCACGGGGAAGCGATCCGGGCTGCCGGCGACGGGCACGGCGACGGGGTCGGCGGGAGCAAACACGTAAGACATGAATCAACCTTTGAAGGCGGAACGGAAAGGGGGAGGGCGGGCGCCGCGGCCCGCCCGCTTCAGGCGGTGCGTTCTTCGCGCCACAGGCCCAGCGCGTCCTGCACCGGGCGGTCGGAATAGCTGAACAGAGTGGCGTCTTCCAGCGCCGCCAGCTGCACCGGCTGCCACGACGGCGCCACGAACACGTCGCGCGGGCCGAAATGGAATTCGGCGTCGCCGACGCGGGCGATGCCGCGGCCTTCCACCACGCTGTAGACGGTGGAATCGGTGCTGCGATAGACCTTGCCCTGGAAGCCGGCCGGCAGCAGCTGCATGAAGGTGGCCATGGTGGGCATGGGGTAGCCGCCCGTGGCCGGGTTCAGGTAGCGCAGCTTGACGCCGTCCCAGGGGTCCAGCTCGCCATGGCGGTAGAGCGCGTCCAGCGCCTCGCGGCTGCGCTCGTAGGGATAGTTGAAGATCGGCGAGGTGCCGCTGGTGGCGCGGTGGCGCACCGGCGCCATGTTGTGGCCGTAGCGCGCCATGCTGTCGCCTTCGGGACGCGTGACCGGCTGGGTGGCGGACGGATAGTTCTCGGCGAAGCCGGCGTCCAGGAAGCGCAGCAGCGGGATGTCCAGGCCATCCAGCCAGACCACCGGTTCGCCACCGTCGACGGTCTCGGCGTTGCCGTGGTCGTGCCAGGTCCAGGACGGCGTGATGATGAAGTCGCCCGGATGCATGGTGGTGCGCTCGCCATTGACGGCGGTGTAGGCGCCGCGGCCTTCGACGATGAAACGCAGGGCTGACTGGGTGTGGCGGTGGCTGGGCGCGATCTCGCCCGGCAGGATCAGTTGCAGGCCGGCGTACAGGCTCTGCGTGATGCTGGCCTGGCCGGGCAGGCCCGGGTTCTCCAGGATCAGCACGCGCCGCACGGCTTCCTCGGCGGTGATGAGCGAGCCCGAGGCCAGCACGTCGTCGCGCACCTCGTCGTATTTCCAGATCGCTGGCACGCAGCGCGGCGCGGGCTGGCGCGGCACCAGGTTGTGCAGCGACTCCCACAGCGGGGCCATGTGCTTCTGGGCGATGCGCGCGTAATAGGCGGCGCGATCCGCGCCGGGGGGATGACCGTCGGGCATGTCTGTCTCCTGGGGCCAGCGTCGGGGCCGGCTTCTGTGGGCCCGACGCGGCGGGCGCGGCGGGGCCTGATATGGAGACGATTATGCGTAACGAGCTATGTGTTTTGAAATGAAATTATCTTATTATCCATACCAATAACTATATGGATAAGAGACCAAAGGGGACTCCATGGACTGGACTCACCGGTTGCGCCTGCGCAACCTGAAAATGCTGCTCAGCCTGGCCCAGACCCGCAACATCAGCCACTCGGCCGCGATGCTCAACACGACCCAGCCGGGGTTGTCGAAATGGCTGAAGGATCTGGAGGACGACATCGGCCTGCCGCTGTTCGAGCGCCATGCGCGCGGCCTGCGGCCCACGCCGCATGGCGACGTGCTGATCGCGCACGCGCAGCGGGTCGAGGCGCAACTGGACCGCGCCAGCGCCGACATGGCCGCGCTGCGCGAGGGCGGCGGCGGACGGGTGGTGATCGGCGCCTCGGGCGCGTCCGCGTCGGACACGGTGCCGCTGGCGGTGATGAAGCTGCTCGAACGCATGCCGCAGGCCCGCGTGAAGCTGGTGGAGGGCACCACCGACCGCCTGCTGGCGCAACTGGCGCAGGGCGACCTGGACATCGTGGTGGGCCGCTCGGCGCCCGAGCATCATGATCCGGCCATCCGCTTCGAGGCCCTGTACCTGGAGCCGATCCACCTGGTGGCGCGGCCGCGCCATCCCCTGTTCGCGCTGGAGCAGCCTGGCTGGCCCGAACTGCTGTCGTACCGCTGGATCCTGTGGCCCAAGGGCACGCCGATCCGCAACGCGGTCGACGCCGCGCTGGCGGCGGCCGGCCAGGCGCCGCCGGCCGATCACGTCGAATCCAATTCGGTCACCATCAACCTCACCCTGATCAACAACAGCGACATGATCGGCGTGGCCTCGCATCGCGCCGCGCTGCGCTTCACGCAGATGAAGGCGATGCGCATCATCCCGGTGCGCCTGTCGGGCTTCGGCTCGGTGGCCATGTACTGGCGCGAGGACGCATTCAGGCCGACCGCCGTGCAGGAGGCGATGGCCGCGCTGCGCAACACGGTGGCGGAACACGCGCCGGGCGTGACGAGGCTGTAATGGCGCCATCCGGGCCCGGACTGAATGCGCTGATCGCGCAATGCCGCCGGCTGGAGGCGGCGCTGCGGGACGAGGCGGGCGCGCCGGACACGTCAGCGGCCATGCACCGCTTCGTCGCCGAGATGGATGCGCGCGCCGCGCCGCCGGGGCTGTGGTCGCCGCTGGCGCTGGCCGTATTGACGATGGTCGGCGGCATCGGTGTCGGCATCGGCCTGTTGAGCCTGCTGCTGCGGCCGGCCGGGCCGGCCCTGGCCGCCTTCGCGCTGGTGCTGGCCTGCGCCGTCACGGCCTTGGCGCTGGCGATCGGCGTGGTGGCGTTCATGGGCGGCTACAGCCTGGGGCTGGTGCTGCTCAAGCGCACCGCGCTGGCGTTGGCCACTGCCGGCGCGCTGGGCCTGATCGCCTGGTCGCAGGGCGACATGCGCGCGGTCGGCCCGGTGGTCGCGCTGCTGGGCGGCGCCGGCGCGTGGCTGCTGATGAACAGCAATGCGTTCTATCTGTTCGCCGGCTATCGCATGGCGTTGCGGGTGATGCAGGCGCAGGCGCGGCGGCCGTGAGCCGCCGTTGGCGCGGGCGAGGCGAGGACCGCCCGGCCGGCCATCACTTGGCCGTGTTGGACCAGCCCTTGGACAGTTCCACCGCCTGGCGCCAGCGCCGCATGCGGGCCTCGCGCACCGAGTCCGGCCAGGCCGGTTCGAAGGTGCGCTCGGCCTGCCACTTGGAGGCGAACTCGTCCTGCCCCGACCAGAAGCCGACCGCCAGGCCGGCCAGCCCGGCCGCGCCCAGCGCGGTCGATTCCGGCACCCGCGGGCGCACCACCGGCACGCCCAGCAGGTCGGCCTGCATCTGCATCAGCAGGTCGTTGCGGGCGGCGCCGCCGTCCACCCGCAGCTCGGTCAGCGCGATGCCGCTGTCGCCGTTCATGCAGGTCAGCAGTTCGGCGCTCTGCAGCGCGATGGATTCGAGCGTGGCGCGGGCGATGTGGGCGCGGGTGGTGCCGCGCGTCAGGCCGACCAATGTGCCGCGGGCGTAGGGGTCCCAGTGCGGCGCGCCCAGGCCGGCGAAGGCCGGCACCATGAAGACGTCGTCGGTGTCGGCCACGCTGGCGGCCAGCGATTCGATTTCCTCGGAGCGCTGGATGATGCCCAGGCCGTCGCGCAGCCATTGCACCGCGGCGCCGGCGACAAATACGCCGCCTTCCAGCATGTAGGCCGCACGCCAGCCGTCCTGGCCCGCGGTGGGCAAGCCCCAGCCGACGGTGGACAGCAGGTGATTGCGCGACTGCACCGGCTTGTCGCCCACGTTCATCAGCATGAAGCAGCCGGTGCCGTAGGTGTTCTTGGCCATGCCGGGCGCAAAGCAGGCCTGGCCGAAGGTGGCGGCCTGCTGGTCGCCGGCCACGCCGGCGATGGGAATGGAGCCGCCCAGCCATTCGGGCAGGGCTTCGCCCACCACCGCGCTGCTGGGCGCGATGGATGGCAGCACGCTGCGCGGGATGTTCAGCAGCGCCAGGATCTCGTCGTTCCAGTCCTGCGTATGCAGGTCGAACAGCATGGTGCGCGAGGCGTTGCTGGGGTCGGTGCTGTGCACCGCGCCGCCGGTCAACTGCCAGATCAGCCAGGTGTCGACGGTGCCGAAGGCCAGTTCGCCGCGCTCGGCCTTCTGGCGCGCGCCGGGCACGTGATCCAGCAGCCAGGCCAGCTTGGTGCCCGAGAAATAGGCGTCCAGCACCAGCCCGGTGCGCGATTGCAGGAAGTCGGCGTGGCCGTCCTGGCGCAGCTGGTCGCACATGGGCGCGGTGCGGCGGTCCTGCCAGACGATGGCGCGGGCCAGCGGGCGGCCGCTGGCGCGCTCCCAGATCAGGGTGGTTTCGCGCTGGTTGGTGATGCCGATGGCGGCTACGTCGGCGGCGCTGGCGGCGGCGTTGCGCAAGGCCTCGCGCGCCACGTCCAGCTGGCTGTGCCAGATTTCGCCGGGGTCGTGCTCGACCCAGCCCGGCCGCGGGTAGTGCTGGCGGAATTCACGTTGGCCGATGCCGCGCACCACGCCGTCGCGATCGAACACGATGGCGCGGGAGCTGGTCGTGCCCTGGTCCAGGGCCAGGATAAATTCATTCGTCGTCACTGTTCTTGGCGCCGTTCAGGTGTGCCCCGGCCAGCGGGTCGAGGCGTCTAAAGGAGAAGACCGAAGCCGCGCACATCAGGCCGATGACGATGAAGCCGGCGATCACGTCGCCGACCGCCAGCGTTTCGGCCCCGCGCAGGGTCATGCTGATGTTCAGGGTCACCGCGGCCACGCCCACGCCCAGGCTGATGCCCAGTTGCTGCGCCATGGCGGCGAAGCTGCTGGCGCGGCTCATCCTGGCCGGGGGTATGTCGGCATAGGTTAGCGTATTTACGCCGGTGAACTGCAGCGAGCGGAAGAAGCCGCCGATCAGCAGGATGGCGATCATCAGCCAGACCGGGGTGGACGGCGTGAACGTGGCGCAGACCACGATGAAGGCGCCGGTCAGCACCGCGTTCACCGTCAGCACGCGGCGAAAGCCGAAATGCCTGACGATGGGCGTGGCGACGAATTTCATCAGCAGCGCGCCGGCGGCGCTGGCGAAGGTGATCAGGCCGGCCGAGAACGGCGACAGGCCGAAGCCCACCTGCAGCAGCATGGCCAGCAGGAAGGGCGTGGCGCCGACCGCGAAGCGGCACAGGTTGCCGCCCAGCGTCGAGATGGCGAAGGTCGGGATGCGCATCAGCGCCAGGTCGATGATGGGATGCTCGGTGCGGCGCGCGTGCCAGCCATAGAGCAGGCCGCAGGCGATGCCGACCGCGATCAGGCCCAGCAGCAGCGGCAGCGGCATCACGTCGCGGCCGATGGCCTCGAAGCCGCTGACCAGGGTCGCCAGGCACACGGCGCTGAGCAGGAAGCCGAGCCAGTCCAGGCGCGGCGCCGATTCTTCCTTGATCTCGGCCACGTAGCGCAGCACCAGCGCGATGCCGAGCACGCCGATGGGGATGTTGATCAGGAAGATCCAGTGCCACGACATGTAGGTGACCATGAAACCGCCCAGCGGCGGCCCGATCACCGGCCCCAGCAGCGCCGGGATCGACAGGAACGACATGGCTTTGAGCAGGTCCTGCTTGGGCACGGTGCGCAGCAGGATGATGCGGCCCACCGGCACCATCATGGCCCCGGCCATGCCCTGCACCACGCGGGAGATGACCAGTTGCGGCAGGTCCTGCGACAGGGCGCAGGCCACGGAACTGAGTGTGAACAGGCCGATGGCGGCGATGAAGACGCGGCGCGCGCCGTAGCGGTCGGCGGCCCAGCCGCTGACGGGCACGAACACGGCCACCGACAGCAGGTAGGAGGTGATGGCCACGTTCAGCCGCACCGGGGTCGATCCCAGGGCCCGGGCCATGGCCGGCAGGGCGGTCGCCACCACGGTCGCGTCCAGCATCTGCATGAACAGCGCGCAGCCGACGATGAAGGGAATCATGCGCGCCGCGCGTGCCGCGTCCGGGGTCGAGGGAGGAGCGGGATTGGCTGCGGCTGCTGATTCTGCGGACATGGCGGAGGAGGGCGGAGGGACCTGGAAGATTGTAACGCCGGGTCTCGGCCCCGGGTGCAGTAAACTGGCGGCATCCGAAACCCACTGAAATTGGTGCCATGGCGACCAACTACGAATCCGAGATCACCAAGTTCCTGAAAGACTACAAGCAGTCGCATCCTGGCACCGAAGAGCGCCAGCGTGAAGGCCGCGCCCGTCTCTGGGACAAGCCGCAGGACGCGGAACTGCTGGAAGGCTTCCGCGCGGCCCGCGTGCCGCAAAAGCCGTACGTGTATCAGGCCGACTGATACCGTTGCGGCAGCCATGGCCCACAACCCCTCCGTC
Organism: Achromobacter xylosoxidans; assembly: GCF_001457475.1. Taxonomy (NCBI): domain Bacteria; kingdom Pseudomonadati; phylum Pseudomonadota; class Betaproteobacteria; order Burkholderiales; family Alcaligenaceae; genus Achromobacter; species Achromobacter xylosoxidans. The sequence continues at coordinate 585,010 of NZ_LN831029.1, forward strand.
CCGGGCGACGCCCTGGCCGCGCTAGTGGAACCGCCCGTCGACAGCACGCCCGATACCGTTGACAGCGTCGCCTTCGCGCGCCTGTACGGCGAGCCGCTGTTCCAGATGCCGACGGACCTGTACATCCCGCCGGACGCGCTCGAGGTGTTCCTGGAGGCCTTCGAGGGGCCGCTGGACCTGCTGCTGTACCTGATCCGCAAGCAGAACTTCAACGTGCTGGACATCCCCATGGCGGATGTCACCCGGCAGTACCTGTCGTACGTGGAGCAGATCCGCATCCACAACCTGGAACTGGCCGCCGAATACCTGCTGATGGCGGCCATGCTGATCGAGATCAAGTCGCGCATGCTGCTGCCGGTCAAGAAGACCGACACCGGCGAAGAGCCCGAGGATCCGCGCGCCGAACTGGTGCGCCGCCTGCTCGAGTACGAACAGATGAAGCTGGCCGCGCAGAAGCTCGACGCCATGCCGCAGCTGGGCCGCGACTTCGTCAGCAGCCACGCGGTCGCCGACCTGAGCGTCGAGCGCATGCTGCCCGACGTCAGCGTGGACGACCTGCGCGCCGCGTGGGCCGACATCATGAAGCGGGCCAAGCTCAACCAGCACCATCACATCACCCGCGAACAGCTGTCGGTGCGCGATCACATGACGCATATCCTGCGGCGCCTGAACGACGTGCGCTTCATGGAGTTCGGCGACCTGTTCATGGAACGGGTGCGCGAAGGCGCGCCGGCCGCGGTGGTGGTGGTGCACTTCATCGCCATGCTGGAACTGGCGCGCGAGTCGCTGCTGGAAATCACCCAGGCCGAGCCCTACGCGCCCATCTACGTGCGCCTGGCCTATACCAGCGTCGCGGCGGTCGCGGCCTGATCCGATTCCCCCCGGGCTGTGCGCCCAACCCCGGAGATTCCCCTTGAAAGTCGTCCACACCATCCAGGAACTGCGCGATCACCTGCGCGGCCAGAACCGCGTCTCGTTCGTGCCCACCATGGGCAACCTGCACGAAGGCCACCTGGCGCTGATGAAGCTGGCGCGCCAGCACGGCGATCCGGTGGTCGCCAGCATCTTCGTGAACCGCCTGCAGTTCGGGCCGAACGAGGATTTCGACCAATACCCGCGCACCCTGGCCGCCGACATCGAGAAGCTCGAGCGCGAGCGCGACGTCTATGTGCTGTTCGCGCCCAACGAACGCGAGATGTACCCCGAGCCGCAGAATTACCGCGTGCAGCCGCCGGACGACCTGGGCGACATCCTCGAAGGCGAGTTCCGCCCCGGCTTCTTCGCCGGCGTCAGCACCGTGGTGCTCAAGCTGTTCTCCTGTGTCCAGCCCAAGGTGGCGGTGTTCGGCAAGAAGGACTACCAGCAGCTGATGGTGGTGCGCAACATGTGCCGCCAGTTCCAGCTGCCGGTGGAAGTGCTGGCGCACGAGACCGTGCGCGCCGACGACGGCCTGGCGCTGTCCTCGCGCAACCGCTACCTGAGCGACGCCGAGCGCGCCGAGGCCCCGGCTCTCTATGCCGCGCTGCGGAACGTGGGCCAGCGCCTGGCGGCCGGCGAGCGCGACGCCATCGCGCTGGAGCGCGATGCCGCCCGGCACCTGGCCGATCGCGGCTGGAAGGTGGATTACATCGCCCTGCGCCGCCAGCGCGACCTCAAGCGCCCGGAAGCCGCCGACCTGCAGGCCGGCGAGCCGGTGGTGGTGCTGGCCGCCGCCAAGCTGGGCGCGACGCGCCTGATCGACAACCTGGAGCTGTCCTACACGGCCTGAGGCCGCGCCGTGTCGCTGGCCCGGCTGCGCCCGGCCCCCTGGCAAAATTGCCAGCTTACGCCGCCCGCCTCGGCACGGCAGACTCTCTGCAAGTCTTCATTGCAGAACATAGAGTCCCATGCCCGTCCCCCATCCCGATCTCCCTGTCATCCTGGCCACCCTGACGCCGCGTGAGCGCGAGATCGTCGCCTACGTCGCGGCCGGGGAGCCCAACAAGGTCATCGCGATCGACCTGGCCATTTCATTGCGCACCGTCGAAGCGCATCGCGCCCGCATCTTCGCCAAGCTGGGGGTGCGCAACGCCATGCAGCTGGCGTGCCGCCTGTGCGCCTACGCGCGGCAGGGCCTGTCCCCGGTGGCGGGCTGCGGCGCGCCGGGCGAGGGGCAGGCGCCGGCCGGGCCGGCGGCGTCGGCGGAGCCGGCGCGAACCGGCGCGGGCTACGCGGTGGCGGCCGTGCCGATCGATGTGATCATCTCCGATTGCTCGGCGAATCTCATAAACAAAGGGTTTTGGAGTAAGTAGGCGCTTACATTCGACTGGAGCATGCGCGCGGCGTTCCTGCCAACCGAAAAGCACAGGGCCCGGCGGACGGAGTGTCCGGCGGGCCCTGTGGTGGCAGGTCTTCGGTTCAGGCCGGGCGGATCCGCCCTGCCGGGTTCAGGGGCACTGGGGCGCCTTGGCCTTGGCCAGCTCGTCGATGGGATCGAGGTCCGGCTGGCGGGTCAGGTTGTAGTTCAGGTTCGGCGTCTGGCCGGCGACGGAGCGCACGCGCAGCACGTTATTGGCGGCGACGACGAATTCGACCCGCACGTTGCCCTGGCCGTCGAGCAGGATGACGCGGGGCGGGCGTTCGTCGGTGGCGTCCCAGCAACCTTGCTCGACCACCGGCGCGGCCTTCTTGGGGTCGTTTTCCAGGTAGGCCGTGCGACCGCGCCAGCGGCCATTGGGTGCCAGCGTCAGCGTGACGCGCTGCGCCGTGCACTGCATGGCGGGGGAGAAACACGGCAGGGTGCCCATGTAGGTCTGCGGTTGCGGCACCAGGCTGTTGGCCGCGGCGCTCTGGGCAGAGGCCGGCGCCACGGGGGCCGGCGCCGCGCCGGAGGAACCCGAGCCGCTGTCGGCGCCTTCCGGCACGGCCTGGCCGTCTTCGGTGGTGGCGGCGCCCTGGGCCGCGGCGGCCGCCTGGCTCGGCGTCTTTTTCTGGTCGGGCTTGAGCGCGATCTGCACCTGCGACGGCGCCCGCAGCACCGTGCGGTAGCCGGCGCCGGACCCCTGGTACTGGGCGTCCGTGACCGTGCTTTCGACGGGAGGATCGTAATAGCCTTCGGTGCGCTGCTGGGCACACCCCGCGGCCCCCAGCGCCGTGCCCGCTAGCAGCAGCCCCATGATGCTGAGTTTGCGGGGGCGGGTAAGGATTTCGACGCGCGCGGCCATGGCAGCTGATCCGTAAGTTGAGTCTGTCTCCGATTTTACGCACTTATGCGAAGATTCGATACGATCCCCCCTCACCCAGAAAGGCGTTGCCGGCACTTTATGCACAAATTACGACACGGCCCCGGGCCTCATGCCCGCCGCCCCGGCGTCGAGGCCGGACAACGGCCGCCGAGGGACCGCCGATGACGACCTTGTGGCACGTCTTTCCCGTGCCGCTGGCGCCGTTCGTCGCGCTGGCCGCGCTGGCCGGCCTGTTCGCGGGGGGCTGGCTGACGCGCCTGACCCATCGTCTGCCGCGCATGATGGAGCACGAGTGGCAGGCGCAATGCCAGGAGGCGGCCGGCAAGCCGCGGTCCGCCGCCGCTTACGGCCTGCTGGCGCCGGCGGCCCACTGCCCCGCCTGCCAGGCGCCGGTCACCGGTTGGCGGCGCCTGCCGTTGCTGGGCTGGCTGGCGCTGCGGGGCCGTTGCGCCGCCTGCCACGCGCCGATCGGCTGGCGCTATCCGGCCATCGAATCGATGACCTGCATCCTGTTCGCCGCCTGCGCCTGGCGCTTCGGCGCCACGCCGATCGCGCTGTGCGCCATGGGCTTGTCGGCGGCGCTGGTGGCGCTGGCCTGGATAGACCTGGAGACGACCCTGCTGCCCGACGCGATCACCCTGCCGCTGGCCTGGGCCGGGCTGCTGGTGAATCTGTTCGACGCGTTCACGCCGTTGTCGATGGCGGTGGTGGGCGCGGTGGCTGGCTACGTGTTCCTGTGGGTTATCTTTCATGCATTCCGCCTGCTGACCGGACGCGAGGGCATGGGCTTTGGCGATTTCAAGCTGCTGGCGGCGCTGGGCGCGTGGTTCGGCGTCGGCGCCTTGCCGATGCTGCTGCTCGCCGCGTCGGTGGCGGGGGTGGTGGTCGGCGGCGCATTGACGCTCACTGGCCGCGCCAGCCGGGGACAGGCGCTGCCGTTCGGCCCCTATCTGGCGCTGGCGGGCGTGGCCGTGCTGCTGCTGGGCGGGGAGCAGGGCCTGGGATGGTTGCTGCACTGAGCGCGCAAAGCGCCGCCCGGCAGGAGGCGATGCGCGGAACCGGCCGAGGCAGGGCCGCGAAGGGATGAAGACTATGTTCAAGATTGGTTTGACCGGCGGCATCGGCTCCGGCAAGTCGCGCGTGGCCGACATGCTGGGCGAATGGGGCGCGGCGGTCGTCGACACCGACGAGATTGCGCGCGCGCTGACGGCGGCCGGCGGCGCCGCGATGCCGGCCATCGAGCGCGAATTCGGGCCCGGCGCCCTGACGCCTGCCGGCGCGCTCGACCGCGACTGGATGCGTGAACGCGCCTTTGCCGATCCACGGGTGCGCCAGCGCCTCGAAGCCGTGCTGCACCCGGTCATCGGCCAGGAAACCGAGCGCCAGGCCGAGGCCGCCCACGGGCACTACCTGGTATTCGTGGTGCCGCTGCTGGTGGAGTCGATCGCGCGTTGGCGCGACCGGGTCGACCGCATCTGCGTGGTCGACTGCGATCCGGAAACCCAGGTGGCGCGCGTGCGTTCGCGCAGCGGGCTGACGGACTCAGCCATCCGGCGTATCATGGCGGCACAGGCTGCGCGGGCGAGTCGGCTCGAAGTCGCGGACGACGTCATCGACAATGGCGGCGCGACATCACCCGAACAATTGCGCGCGCAGGCGAAGACCCTGCATGACCGCTGGCTGGCGCTGGCGGCCACGACGGGCCGGCAAGCCCCGGGCTTGGCCGGCACCCCTGAATAATCTCGGCCCGCGGGCCGACCTCCGATGGGCCTGTTTACCAGCGTGATCGTTTTCGAATATCCCTTCAATGAGCGCATTCGCGCTTACCTGCGGCTTGAATACCTGTTCGACAGGTTGTTCTTCTTTGCCCGCGAGGGGGATTCACGGCAGCACCAGGTCGCGGTCAGTTCGCTGTTCGATCTGCTCGACGTGTGTGAACGCACCGACGTGAAAGGCGCGGTGCTGCAGGACCTCGAACGCCAGCGCGTGGCGCTGGTGGGGTTGCGCGATCATCCCGGGGTGGCGCAGGACGCGCTCGAAGGCATGCTGCGCGAACTCGAGAAAGTGGTGTCGGCCCTGGCCGCGCCCGGCAAGACCGGCCAGTCGCTGCGCGAGAACGAATGGCTCACCAGCCTGCGGGGCCGCCTGTCGGTGCCGGGCGGCGCCACCCAGGTCGACATGCCGTCGTACTACGCCTGGCAGCACAAGCCGGAAGCCGCGCGCTGCGCCGACCTGCAGGCCTGGCTGGCGCCCTTCATTGCCCTGCACGACGGCCTGACCCTGGCCCTGCGCCTGTTGCGCGAATCCGGCCGCAAGGCCGACATCGTGGCCGAGCAGGGCGCCTACCAGCAGATGCTGGGCGGCAAGCAATACCAGCTGCTGCGCGTCTGGATCGACCCCGACCAGGGCGTGTTCCCCGAGATCAGCGCCAACAAGTACATGATCTGGATCCGCTTTTCGACCCAGGACGGCGAGTTCAAGCCCCAGCAGGTGGCCCGCAGCATCCCGTTCCAGATGACCCTCTGCAACTCCTGACCCTGGCGCAATGCCAGGGGGGGCGATACCGCCCCGATTCCTGTTGCGGCCTATTTCAGCGGCAACGGACAATGACGGAAATGTCGGCCGTCTAGGTCACAATACGGCTTTCTCCGTCAGTGCCGGAACCGTTTCCCATGTCCGATAGCCGCCCCGTTTCGTCGCCTTCCCGCTGGACCCGCCGCAGAATCATCGGGCTGGCGGTGCTTTTGCTGGTGGCGGCCGGCATCGCCTGGTGGGCGCTGCGGCCCGCGACCGCGCCAGGCAACGCCGGCGGCGGACGGCCGGGCGCGGGCGGGCGGCCCAACATGGCCGCGGCGATGGCCAATATGGCGGTGCCGGTGCGGGTGGCCAGCGCCGTCACGCAGGACATCGACATCTATCTCAAGTCGCTCGGCACCGTTACCGCCTACAACACCGTCACGGTGCGCAGCCGCGTCAGCGGCGAACTGGTGGACGTGCCGTTCCAGGAAGGGCAGCGGGTCAAGGCCGGCGACCTGCTGGCCCAGGTCGACCCGCGCGCCTTCCAGGTGGCGCTGGACCAGGCCCGCGGCACCCAGATGCAGAACTTGGCGCTGCTGGAAAACGCGCGCCGCGACCTGCAGCGCTACCAGGCCCTGTTCAAGCAGGACTCGATCGCCAAGCAGCAGGTCGACACCCAGGCCGCGCTGGTGCGCCAGTACGAGGGCACCATCAAGAGCGACCAGGCCAATGTCGACAATGCCCGCCTGCAGCTGGACTACGCCCGCATCACCGCGCCGATCAGCGGCCGCCTCGGCCTGCGCCAGGTCGACCGCGGCAACCTGGTGTCCAGTTCGGACACCAACGGCCTGGTGGTGATCACGCAGACCCAGCCGATCTCGGTGGTGTTCACGCTGCCCGAGACGCAATTGCCCGAAGTGCGCGCCGAACTGGCAGAGGGCCGCACGCTGGCGGTGGAAGCCTATGACCGCGCCGACACCCGCCGCATCGCATCCGGCATGCTGGAGACGCTGGACAACCAGATCGATGTCACCACCGGCACCCTCAAGCTCAAGGCCAGGTTCGACAACCAGGACGACGCCCTGTTTCCCAACCAGTTCGTCAACGTGCGCCTGCACGTGCTGAAGCGCAAGGGCGTGACCGCGATCCCGACGGCGGCGGTGCAGCAGGGTTCGGCCGGGGCCTTCGTGTTCCAGGTGCAGCCGGACAACACGGTGCAGGTCAGGCAGGTCAAGCTGGGCGCCATCAACAATGGCATGGTGGCCGTCAACGAAGGCCTGCAGCCGGGCGACCGCGTCGTCACCGAGGGCACCGACCGCCTGCGCGCCGGCGCCAAGGTCGAGGTGGTGGGCGGCGACGAGGTGATCCCCGCCGCCAAGGACAAGTCGCTGGGCGGGGGCGCGCCGGCGGGCACCACGCCCGCCACGCGCTGATCGAGGGGCCGCCCCGTGAGCCCGTCGCGCCTGTTCATCCTGCGGCCCGTGGCCACCACGCTGTCGATGGTGGCCATCCTGATCGCGGGCTTCATTGCTTACCGCATGCTGCCGGTGTCGGCGCTGCCCGAAGTCGACTACCCCACCATCCAGGTGACCACGCTGTATCCGGGCGCCAGCCCGGACGTGATGACGTCGCTGGTGACCTCGCCGCTGGAACGGCAGTTCGGCCAGATGCCGGGCCTGAACCAGATGTCGTCGACCAGTTCGGGCGGCGCCTCGGTCATCACCATGCAGTTCAACCTGACGCTGCCGCTGGACGTGGCCGAGCAGCAGGTGCAGGCCGCCATCAACGCGGCATCCAACCTGCTGCCCAGCGACCTGCCGGTGCCGCCGACCTACAACAAGGTCAACCCGGCCGACGCGGCGGTGCTGACGCTGGCCATCACCTCGCCCACCATGCCGCTGCCGCAGGTGCGCGACCTGGTCGATACGCGGGTGGCGCAGAAGCTGTCGCAGATCCCCGGCGTGGGCCTGGTGAGCGTGGCGGGCGGGCAGCGTCCGGCCGTGCGGGTGCAGGTCAATCCGCAGGCGCTGGCGGCCAATGGCCTGGGGCTGACCGACCTGCGCGCCGCCGTGGTGGGCGCCAACGTCAACCAGCCCAAGGGCAACCTGGACGGGCCGCTGCGCTCGACCACCATCAACGCCAATGACCAGCTCAAGTCGCCCACCGACTACAACGACCTGATCATCGCCTACAAGAACAACGCGCCGCTGCGCCTGTCGGACGTGGCGCGCGCGGTCGAGGGCGCCGAGGACACGCGCCAGGCCGCCTGGGCCGGCGACAAGCCGGCCATCCTGCTGAACATCCAGCGCCAGCCCGGCGCCAACGTCATCGACGTGGTCAACCGCATCCAGGCGCTGCTGCCGCAGCTGCGCGCGGCGCTGCCGGCCACGCTGGACGTGGCGGTGGTGTCCGACCGCACGCAGACCATCCGCGATTCGGTGGCCGACGTGCAGTTCGAGATGCTGCTGGCCGTGGCGCTGGTGGTGATGGTGACCTTCGTGTTCCTGCGCAGCCTGACCGCGACGCTGATTCCCAGCGTGGTGGTGCCGCTGTCGCTGGTGGGCACCTTCGGCATCATGTACCTGGCCGGCTTCTCCATCAACAACCTGACGCTGATGGCGCTGACCATCGCCACCGGCTTCGTGGTGGACGACGCCATCGTCATGATCGAGAACATCGCCCGTCACATCGAAGAGGGCGAGACGCCGCTGCAGGCCGCGCTCAAGGGCGCGCAGCAGATCGGTTTCACGCTGATCTCGCTGACCTTCTCGCTGATCGCGGTGCTGATCCCGCTGCTGTTCATGACCGAGGTGGTGGGGCGGCTGTTCCGCGAATTCGCCATCACGCTGGCGGTGTCGATCCTGATTTCGCTGGTGGTGTCGCTGACGCTGACGCCGATGATGTGCGCGCGCCTGCTGCGCGCCGAATCCGAGCAGAAGCACGGGCGCTTTCACCAGGTCACCGGCGCCTTCATCGACCGCACCATCGCCGCCTACGACCGCATGCTGCAGAAGGTGCTGCGCCACCAGCCGCTGACGTTGCTGGTGGCCCTGGCCACTTTCGCGCTGACGGTGCTGTTGTACATCCTGGTTCCCAAGGGCTTTTTCCCGCAGCAGGATACCGGGCTGATCCAGGCCATCACGCAGGCGCCGCAGTCCATTTCGTTCACCGCCATGGCCGAGCGCCAGCAGGCGGCGGCGCGGCTGGCGCTGGAGGATCCGGACGTGCAGGCGGTGTCGTCCTTCATCGGCGTGGACGGCAGCAACGCCACCCTCAGCGCCGGCCGCATGCAGATCGCGCTCAAGCCGCAGGCCGAGCGCAACGGCGACCTGCGCACGGTCATGGCGCGGCTGCAGCAAGCCTTCGGCAAGCAGGACGGCCTGACCGTCTACATGCAGCCGGTGCAGGACCTGACCATCGAGGACCGCGTCAGCCGCACGCAGTACCAGATGACGCTGTCCAACCCGGACCTGAAGGTGCTGAGCGAATGGACGCCCAAGCTGATCGACCGGCTGCGCCAGGTGCCGGGCCTGAAGGACGTGACCGATGACCTGCAGGACGACGGCCTGCAGACCTGGGTCGAGATCGACCGCGACGCCGCCTCGCGCCTGGGCATCACCGCCTCCGTGGTGGACGAGGCGCTGTACGACGCTTTCGGCCAGCGCCTGATTTCGACCATCTTCACCCAGTCGAGCCAGTACCGCGTGGTGCTGGAGGTGCAGCCGCAGTTCCAGATGAACCCGGCCGCGCTGGGGCAGATCCACGTGCCGACCTCGACCGGCGCGCAGGTGCCGCTGTCGTCCATCGCCCGCATCACCGAGGGCAAGACGGTGCTGGCGGTGAACCGGCTGGACCAGTTCCCGATGGTGACGGTGTCGTTCAACCTGGCGCCGGGCGCGTCGCTGTCGGCCGCGGTCGAGGCAATCACCGCGGCCGAGGCCGAGATCGGCATGCCGGCCAGCGTCGAGACGCGCTTCCAGGGGGCGGCGCTGGCGTTCCAGAACTCGCTGTCGAGCACGCTGTGGCTGATCCTGGCGGCCATCGTCACCATGTACATCGTGCTGGGCGTGCTGTACGAAAGCTATATCCACCCGATCACCATCCTGTCGACGCTGCCGTCGGCCGGGGTGGGGGCGCTGCTGGCGCTGCTGATCAGCGGCACCGAGCTGGACATGATCGGCATCATCGGCATCATCCTGCTGATCGGCATCGTCAAGAAGAACGCCATCATGATGATCGACTTCGCGCTCGACGCCGAGCGCAAGCGCGGCCTGTCGCCGCGCGCGGCGATCCATGAGGCGGCGCTGCTGCGCTTCCGGCCGATCCTGATGACCACGCTGGCGGCGTTGTTCGGCGCGCTGCCGCTGATGCTGTCCACGGGCACCGGCGCCGAGCTGCGCCAGCCGCTGGGCCTGGTGATGGTGGGCGGCCTGCTGCTGAGCCAGGTGCTGACGCTGTTCACCACGCCCGTGATCTACCTGATGTTCGACCGCATGTCGCGGCGCTGGCGCGGCATGCGCGAGGCGCGCGCCGGGAGCGCGCCGTGATCCTGTCGGCGCCCTTCATCGTCCGGCCGGTGGCGACCACGCTGTTGTCGCTGGCGGTCGTGCTGGCGGGCATGCTGTCGTTCTTCCTGTTGCCGGTGGCGCCGCTGCCGCAGATGGACATTCCCACCATCTCGGTGTCGGCCAGCCTGCCGGGCGCCAGCCCCGAGACCATGGCGTCCAGCGTCGCCACGCCGCTGGAGCGTTCGCTGGGCAGCATCGCCGGCGTGACCGAGATGACCTCCAGCAGCTCGCAGGGCTCGACCCGCGTGACGCTGCAGTTCGACCTGTCGCGCGACATCAACGGCGCCGCGCGCGACGTGCAGGCGGCCATCAACGCCGCCCGCTCGCTGCTGCCCACCAGCCTGCGCAGCAATCCCACGTACCACAAGTCCAATCCGTCGGACGCGCCGATCATGACGCTGGCGATGACGTCCGATACGCTCAGCCAGGGCCAGATGTACGACCTGGCCTCGACCATCGTGGCGCAGAAACTGTCGCAGGTGGACGGGGTTGGCGAGGTCACGGTGGGCGGCAGTTCGCTGCCGGCGGTGCGCGTGACCGTGCTGCCGGGCGCGCTGGCCAATCGCGGCGTGTCGCTGGACGAGGTGCGCACGGCGCTGGCCAATGCCAACGCCAACCGGCCCAAGGGCGTGCTGGAGAATGACCAGTACCACTGGCAGATCATGGTCAACGACCAGCTCAGCCGCGCCGAACAATACCGGCCGCTGATCGTGGCCTGGCGCGACGGCGCGCCGGTGCGGGTGTCGGACGTGGCCAAGGTCGAGGACTCCGTCGAGGACCTGTTCCAGACCGGTTTCTACAACCAGCGCAACGCGATCCTGATGATCGTGCGGCGCCAGGCCGACGCCAACATCATCGAGACCGTGGACGCGGTGCGCGCGCAACTGCCGACGCTGCTGGCGCTGATGCCGGCCGACGTGCAGCTGACCGTGGCGCAGGACCGCACCCCCAGCATCCGCGCCTCGCTGCACGAGGCCGAGCTGACGCTGATCATCGCGGTGGGCCTGGTGGTGCTGGTGGTGTTGCTGTTCCTGCGGCGCTGGCGCGCGGCCATCATTCCCAGCGTCGCGGTGCCGGTGTCGCTGATCGGCACCTTCTGCATCATGTATCTGTGCGGGTTCACGCTCAACACCATTTCGCTGATGGCGCTGATCGTGGCCACCGGCTTCGTGGTGGACGATGCCATCGTGGTGCTGGAGAACATCATGCGGCACGTCGAGAACGGCATGTCGCCGATGCGGGCGGCGCTGCGCGGCTCGCGCGAGGTGGGCTTCACGGTGCTGTCGATGAGCCTGTCGCTGGTGGCGGTATTCATCCCGATCCTGCTGATGGGCGGGGTGGCGGGACGGCTGTTCCGGGAATTCGCGGTGACGCTGTCGGCCTCCATCATGGTGTCGCTGGTGGTGTCGCTGACGCTGACGCCGATGATGTGCGCGCGCCTGCTCAAGGCCGAGCCCAAGGAACCGAAGCCGCCCGGCCGGCTGGCGCGCTGGGCGGAACGCGGCTTCGACTGGATGCAGGACGGCTACCGCCGCAGCCTGGCGTGGGCGCTGGCCCATGGCCGGCTGATGATGCTGGTGCTGGCGGCGGCGGTCGGCCTGAACGTGTACCTGTACACCGTCGTGCCCAAGGGCTTCTTCCCGCAGCAGGACACCGGCCAGCTGCTGGGCTTTTTCCGGGTGGACCAGGGCACCTCGTTCCAGGCCACGGTGCCCAAGCTGGAAGCGCTGCGCAAGGTGGTGCTGGCCGATCCGGCGGTGCAGAGCATGACCGGCTACGCGGGCGGGCGCGGCGGCAGCAACAGCAGCTTCATGCAGATCCAGCTCAAGCCGCTGGGGGAACGCAAGGTATCGGCCGACCAGGTCATCAACCGGCTGCGGGCGCGATTGCAGAACATGCCGGGCGCGCGCATGTTCCTGGTGGCGCAACAGGACATCCGGGTCGGCGGCCGCCAGAGCCAGGGCTCGTATGACTACACCCTGATGTCCGGCGACCTGCAATTGCTGCGCGCCTGGATGCCCAAGGTGCAGCAGGCCATGGCGAAGGTTCCCGAGATCACCGACGTCGATACCGACGTCGAGGACAAGGGCCGCGAGATCAACCTGGTGATCGACCGCGACGCCGCCACGCGGCTGGGCGTGAGCATGGCCACCATTTCCACGGTGCTGAACAATTCCTTCAGCCAGCGGCAGGTGTCGGTGATGTACGGACCGCTGAACCAGTACCACGTGGTGCTGGGGGTGGACCAGAGGTTCGCGCAGGACATCGAGTCGCTCAAGCAGGTCGAGGTCATCACCTCGACCGGCGCGCGGGTGCCGATGGCGGCCTTCGCCCGCTTCGAGAACGCCAACGCGCCGCTGAGCGTGCAGCATCAGGGCCTGTTCGTGGCCGACACGGTGTCGTTCAGCCTGGCGCCGGGCGTGTCGCTGGGCCAGGCCACCGCCGCCATCGACGCGGCGGTGGCGCGCATCGGCCTGCCGTCGGATCAGATCCAGGCCGGCTTCCAGGGCACGGCGGCGGTGCTGCAGCAGACGCTGGCGCAGCAGCCCTGGCTGATCCTGGCGGCGCTGGTCACGATGTACATCGTGCTGGGCATCCTGTACGAGAGCTTCGTGCATCCGCTGACGATCCTGTCGACGCTGCCGTCGGCCGGGCTGGGCGCGCTGCTGGCCCTGCTGCTGGTGCGCACCGATTTCACGCTGATCGCGCTGATCGGGGTGTTCCTGCTGATCGGCATCGTCAAGAAAAACGCCATCATGATGGTGGACTTCGCGCTGGAGGCCGAGCGCAACCAGCACATGGCGCCGCGCGAAGCCATCTTCCAGGCCTGCCTGACACGGTTCCGCCCCATCATGATGACCACCATGGCCGCCATATTCGGCGCCTTGCCGCTGGTGCTGGCCACCGGCGCCGGCGTCGAGATGCGCCAGCCGCTGGGCATCACCATCGTGGGCGGGCTGGTGCTGAGCCAGATTCTCACGCTGTACACCACGCCCGTGGTCTATCTTTACCTTGACCGCTTCCGCCTCTGGGCCGCGCGCGGGCGCGCCCGGCGCGGCGGGGCCGCTTCGATAGAACAACCATGATCCGCAACGCCAAGCTTTTCCCCTACGCATTCCTGCCGCGCGCCGGCCTGACGCTGGCGCTGTGCGCGGCGCTGGCCGCCTGCGCCGTCGGCCCCGACTACCAGCGCCCGGCGCTGGACGTGGGCGCGGCCTACAAGGAAGGACAGGTCGAGGTGCCAGGCTGGAAGCGGGCCGAACCGCGCGACGACGTCGACCGCGGACAATGGTGGCGCGTCTACGACGACGCCACGCTCAACGGACTGGTGGACAACCTGAATGCGTCCAACCAGACCATCGCCCAGGCCGAGGCCAACTACCGGCAGGCGTTGGGGCTGGTGCGTGGCGCGCGCGCCGGGTTCTTCCCCACGGTGGGCGCGGGCGCCGGCCTGACGCGCTCGGGCAGCGGCGGCAACGGTTCGTCGTCCTCGTCGGCCGGCGGCGGCAATGTGTCCAACCAGTACTCGCTGACCGGCAACGTCAGTTGGGAACTGGATGTGTGGGGGCGGGTACGCCGCAGCGTCGAGTCTTCCGAGGCCAGCGCCGCGGCCAGCCTGGCTGATCTGGCCGCCACGCGCCTGAGCGCGCAGGCCGCCCTGGTGCAGGCCTATCTGCAATTGCGCGTGCTGGATGAGCAGAAGCGCCTGCTGGACGCCACCGTGGCGGCCTACGAGAAGTCGCTGCAGCTGACGCAGAACCGCTACAACGTTGGCGTGGCGGGGCAGTCGGACGTGGCGGTGGCGCGCACCCAGGTCGAAAGCACGCGCGCGCAGTCGATCGACCTGGACTGGCAGCGCGGCCAGTACGAACATGCCATCGCGGTGCTGATGGGACAGGCGCCGTCGCGCTTCAGCCTGCCGCCGGCGCCGTTCTCGCTGCAACTGCCGCAGATTCCGGTGGGCCTGCCGTCCGAGCTGCTGGAGCGCCGTCCCGACGTGGCTGCCGCCGAGCGCCGCGCCGCCGCCGCCAATGCGCAGATCGGCGTGGCGCAGGCGGCCTGGTTCCCCAGCCTGACCCTGTCCGCCGACGGGGGCTTTCGCAACGGCCAGTTCGCCGAACTGCTGACCGCGCCGGCGCGCTTCTGGTCGCTGGGGCCGGCGCTGGCGTTGACGATTTTCGATGGCGGCGCGCGCCAGGCGCAGGTCGAGCAGGCGCGCGCATCCTACGATGCGCAGGCGGCCGCTTACCGGCAGGCGGCGCTGACAGGATTGCGCGAGGTCGAGGACTATCTGATCCAGCTGCGGGTGATGGAAAACGAACAGACGGTGCAGCGCCGCGCATTGGAATCGGCGCGCGAATCGCTGCGGCTGATGCAGAACCAGTACAAGGCCGGGCTGGTCGATTACCTGAGCGTGGCGGTGGTCGACGCCACCGCGCTCAGCAATGAGCGCAGCGCGCTCAGCCTGTACGGCAACCGCCTGATTGCCAGCGTCAACCTGATCGTCGCGCTGGGCGGAGGCTGGCAGGGGCTGGCGCCGGCGCAGGGCGGCGCCGCGGCCGGCGGCCAGGCCGCTGGCGCGCCGATGGCCGGCGATCGGCCGGGCGCGGGCCAGAGCGTGGCGCCGGCCGGCGCGCAGCCGGCCAGCCAACCTTAGTAGGGATAACGCCCGACTCCTCCTTCTCCCGATTGACAAGCCGGGGCCCCGGGTTCCTAATGCGGAAAAAGTGACCGTTCGGTCACGTCGGGCGTCAGCCCACGATGCGACATCCCGCCCATGGCGAGGCCGGCCGCGTCGAACCGCGAAGTACCGATGCACCCGATTCCGTTTGATCAATCGAACACTTCACACGAAGGGGAAAGAGGATGGGCAGGTTGTTTCGTGCAGGGACCGGCGCCGCCGCGGCGTGCGCCGGCGTGATCGCGATGGCGGCAGGCATGGCCGCGCCGGCGGCCGCGGCAACGTGGCCGCAGCGGCCCATTACGCTGATCGTGCCGTTCCCGCCCGGCGGCACCACCGATATCTTCGCGCGCACCATCGCCGAGCACATGCGGCCGGCGCTGGGCCAGTCCATCGTGGTCGAGAACAAGCCGGGCGCCGCCGGCAACCTGGGCGTGGCCGCCGCGGCCCGCGCCCAGCCGGACGGCTACACCATCGTGCTGGGTTCGGTCGGCACCCAGAGCGTCAACCAGTTCCTCTACAGCAACATCGGCTTCAATCCCGCCACCGACCTGGTGCCGCTGGGCATGATCGCGTCCACGCCCAACGTGATGGCGGTCGCGGCCGGCTCGCCGTGGCGCACGTTGCAGGATGTCATGGCCGCGGTGAAGAAAGACCCGGGCAAGTATTCCTACGCCTCGCCGGGCATCGGTTCGTCGGTGCATTTGACGGGCGCCTACTTCGAATCGATGGCGGGTCTGCAGATGCTGCACGTGCCGTTCAAGGGCTCGTCGGCGGCGATCCCCGCGGTGATCGGCGGCCAGGTCGACATCCTGATGGACAACCTGCCCAGTTCGATGGCCGCGCTCAAGGCCGGTGACCGCCTGCGGGGCATCGCGGTCACGTCGGCCGAGCGCAGCCCCGCCGCGCCCGCCCTGCCCACCATGGCCGAAGCCGGCCTGCCCGGTTTCGAAGTCACCGCATGGTCGGGCCTGTATGCGCCGCGCGGCACGCCGGCGCCGGTGGTCGACAAGCTGATCGCGGCGATGAAGCAGGCGCTGCAATCGCCGGCCCTGAAGCAGTCGCTGGCGCAAGGCGGCGCCACCCCGGGCAACCTGTTCGGCGCGGATCTGGCGGCCTTCGAGGTGAAGGAGCGTGACAAGTGGGGCAAGCTGATCCAGAGCCGCGGCATCAAGGCGGACTGAGGCGGCCAGGCCGGCCGCGATCTTCCGCAAGCGCCGGCCTGAAGCGCCGGCGGTGCGAGGCCGGGACGGGCCTTCAGGCGGCCAGCGCGAATGCCGCCGGATCGACGGCGGGGCGGCGCCCGCGCATCAGGTCCACCAGCATCCGAGCGCTGCCCGCTGCCAGCGTGAAACCCAGGCCGCCATGCCCGGCGTTCAGCCACAGATTGCGCCACGGCGTGGCGCCGATCAGCGGTTTGCCATCGGGACGCGCGGGGCGCAGGCCGGCCCAGGGCTGCGGCGCGCCAGCGGGATTCAGGCGCGGGAAGAAGCGCGCCACGTCCGCCTCCAGGCTGTCGGTGCGCAGCCGGTCGATGGCCGCATCGGCGGCGCCGATATCGACCATGCCCGCGACCCGCAGCCGCTGCCCCAGCCGCGCATAGACGACCTTGCGGCCGATATCGCTGATGCTCGACATCGGCGCGACGCTGTCGGCCGTCAGGGTGTAGGTCAGGCTGTAGCCCTTGAGCGGATAGATGCGCAGGTCCAGTCCGATGCGGCGCGCCAGCGCCTGGGCGCCGATGCCGCCGGCCAGCACGTAGTTGTCGGCCCGCAGCTCGCCCCGCGGCGTGTCCAGCGCGACGATGCGGCCGTTCTCGCCGCGCAGCGCCGTGACCGGCGTGTCGAAGTGAAAGTCCACCGGGCCGGGCGTGGCGCGCAGCAGCCGCTCCAGTTCCGTGCACAGGCGCAGGCAGTCGCCGGCATCCTCGGTCGGCGTGTAGATGGCGCCGGCGATGCTGGCGCCGATGTCGGCCAGCGCCGGCTCCAGGTCCAGGCAGGCCTGGCGGTCCAGCGCGCGCTGCTCGCAACCGAGCGTGGCCTGGTAGTCCATCTGCGCCAGCGCGCGGCCATAGGCGGCGGCGTCCTGGTACACCAGCAGCTTGCCGCGCGAACTGAAATCGAAATCGGGCCGCTCGCGGCCGACCAGCTCGTGCACGCACTGACGGCTGTAGAGGCCCAGCGCCAGCAGTTCGCGCGTGGTGGCGCGGCTCTTGCCGCGGGTGCAGGCGCGCAGGAAGTCCAGGCACCAGCGCCATTGCGCCGGATCCAGCCGCGGCCGCCAGCGCAGCGGCGTGTCGCGCCCCAGCAGCCAGGCCGGCAGCTTGGGCAGCACGGCGGGGTCGGCCAGCGGCGCGACGAAGCTGTAGCTGAGCTGGGCGCCGTTGGCCCGGCTGGTGGCCAGGCCCGGGCCCGGGCTGGCGTCGACCACGCTGACCCGATGGCCTTCGCGATGCAGGTAGTAGGCGGTGGCCATGCCGACCACGCCCGCGCCGATGACGATTGTGTGCATGATGCTCCGGAAAAGGGGCGGCGTGCGCCGACGACGCCGGATGGCGGGGTTCAGGCAGCCCAGGCGGGCGTCTCGAAACCGGGCGCGGCGCGTTCCGCGCCGCGCAGCAGGCGGCCGGGCCGGGCGCCGGTGGGCGCGCCGCCTTCTTCCACCAATTGGCCGTTGACCAGCACCGCCTGGATGCCGGCGGACGGTTGCAGCGGTTCGGCGAAGGTGGCCAGGTCGGCCACCACGGCCGGGTCGAACACCACCACGTCGGCATAACAGCCGGCGCGCAGCACGCCGCGGTCGCGCAGGCCGAACTGGGCCGCCGTCAGGCTGGTCATGCGGCGGATCGCCTCTTCCATGCCCAGCACCCGCATCTCGCGCACGTAGCGCCCCAACACCCGCGAGAACGCGCCCCACAGGCGCGGATGCGGCCGCTGGTCGTGGGGCAGGCCGTCGGAGCCGATCATCACGCTGCCATGGCCGATGACGCGCTTGACGTCGTCCTCGTCCATCGAGAAGTAGATGGCGCCGCCGGGCGACAGTTCCTCGGCCAGGCGCTGCGGATCCTTGCCCTCGCGCGCCGCCAGTTCGCGCAGGTCCACGCCCTGGATCTCGGGCCGCGTCTGCGACCAGGTGACGATGATCTTTTCGCCGGCCGGCACGCGGCGCGGCTCCAGGATGGTGGACGAGGCGGCGTAGGGGTAGACGTCCATGCCCAGCGGCTGGTCGGCGCGGGCGCGGTCGAACAGCGCCAGCGTTTCGGCGGTGCGGCCGTGGTTGTGCTTGCCGGTGACCTTGTGGTGCGACAGGATCGCCGGCACGTCGGCGGCGCGGCCGATCAGGAAGGCTTCTTCCATGGCATCGCAGACGTGGTCGGCCTCGTCGCGCAGGTGGGTGGTGTACAGGCCCTGCCAGGACGCCAGCGGCTCGGCCACCCCGATCACCTCTTCGGTGCTGGCGTGCATCGCGGTGGGGTAGTACAGGCCGGTGGACAGGCCCGCCGCGCCGGCGGCCATGGCCTGGTCCAGCGCATGGCGCATGGCGGCGATCTCGCGCTTGTCGGCGGGGCGGTCCAGGCGCTCCATGGCCGACACCCGCAGGCTGGAATGGCCCACCAGCGCCAGGCTGTTGACCGCCGCCGGGCTGGCGTCGAGGGCCGCGGCGTAGTCCTGCATGCGGGCGTACAGTTCGCCGGTGTGCTGCGCCAGCAGGTTCAATGGGGGCGGCACCGTATCGCCGGGCGCGTGCACCGGCGCCAGGCTGATGCCGCAGTTGCCGGTGATCACGGTGGTGACGCCCTGGCTGACCTTGGGCCGCATCAGCGGCGAGCCGAGCAGGGCGCGGTCATCGTGGGTGTGGCAGTCGATGAAGCCCGGCGCCACCACCCGGCCGCTCGCGTCGATGCGGCGCCGCGCCCGCCAGCCCGAGCCGTCGCCGATGGCGGCGATGCGTTCGCCGTTGATCGCCACGTCGGCGCGGCGCGCGGGGCCGCCCAGGCCGTCGGCGATCAGGCCGCCGCTGATGATGAGGTCGTATTCCTGCGGGTCGGGTTGCGCGGGCATGGGGGTGTCAGGTCTCGGTGTCGGCGGGCGGCCGGGGTTTCTTGCGGCGCGCTTCCAGGTTGGCCAGGGATTCTTGGTTGAGCGAGTCGGGAAAGCCGTGCTTGACCAGGTGTTCGAGCGCGCCATTGATGCGGTCCCAGCCTTCCTGCGTGCGCAGCGGCACGCCCAGGAAGTGGCTTTCGGTCTTGGCGCGCAGCATCAGGTACAGCACGCCCGCCAGCATCACGCTGACCACGGCGGGCGCGTCCATGTCGTCGGTCAGGCCGTCGACGCGGTCGATGAAGCCGCGCGCGGCGCGTTCGCGGCGTTCGGCCAGCGGCGCGGATACCTCGTTGCGTTCGATCAGTTCCCAGCGCCGCACCTCGCGCAGCGTCTCGTTGCCGGCCAGCGCGTCGATCTGCGCGCGCAGCATCGACAGCACCAGTTCGCCGGGGCTGCGCTGGCTGGATTCGTCGGCCGCCAGCAGGCCGGGGTTGCGGGTCCAGAAATCCTGTTCCTGCATCCAGGCCAGCATCAGGCCAGGCATGCCGTCGAAATAGCGGTAGATCAGTTCCTTGCTGACGCCGGCGCGCTTGGCGATGGCGTTGATGCCCACGCCGCCCATGCCGGTTTCCTTGATCTGGTCTTCCAGGGCCTGCAGTATCTGGCGCTCGGTATTCTCACGTCGGGACATTGGCCGGTTCCTTCATGATGAGGAGGGAGCGGGCGGGGTCCGGCAGACCGGACACCCGACCGTCGGCCATGTCCACAACCAGTTCGCTGACGGTATGGCCGATATGCCTGCCATCTTGCCAGACTTCGCTGCCCAGGTAGACGGCATTGGCGCGCCGCCGCGTCGCCGGCAGCGACGGGTCGGCCTGTTCGATGCCGGTGACGCGCAGGCGGTCGTCCACCAGCACCCGGTCGCGCGGGCCGGCGCTGATGGCCACGGGCGCGCGCAGGCTCAGGGCGCGGTAGGCGCCGACGCCGCCGGTCAGCAGGTGCCAGGCCAGATCGGCCATGGCCTCGGCCAGGGGCGGGCAGGGGAAGATCGAATTGTGCAGGACCGCCAGCCGGCAGGCGCCGTCGTCGCGCCAGGCCTGTCCCTGGTCGGGCCGGCGCGCCACGCGGGCGCTGTTGCCCCAGGCCAGTTGGCCCGCCGCGGACAGCGCGATCAGGCCGGCGTCGACTTCCGGATGGGCCCGCAGCACCTCGGCCACGGCGACCCCCGCGGCCTCGCCCGCCGCCAGGCGTCGCAGCACGGCCTGGTTCAGCGGCACGCCGTCGGCGCCGGGCCGGTTGGGCAGGCGGTGGCCGGTCACCAGGCCGACCCCGTCGGCGCCGGGCAGGAACTGCGCCAGCGGTTCGGGGCGGTCGGGGCCGCTTTCGATCAGGGCGGCATGGCGCGCCCGCAGCCAATCCGGCGGCAGGTCCAGCGCGGTCACGCCGCCGCGCTGGACGGTCGCGTGCCGCGCGCGGCCCTGCTCGTCCAGCACCGCGAACACGGCGAAGCCGCCCTGGGCGCCGTGCCCCAGCAGCTCGGCGCCCAGGGCGGCGGCGCGTACCGCCGCGCCGGCGTTCGGTCCGTAAGCCGCGATGCCGATGGTCATGCCTGGTTCCTAGTCCGTGTTGCTCGTCACGGGATCGACGATGTTCAGGTTGGTGATGAAGCGCTGGAACAGCATGGCCAGCGCCAGCGGCGGCAGGGCGGCCAGCATGCTGGCGGCGGCGAACAGCCCCAGGTCGGCGCGAAAGCCCGGCATCAGCGGCGACAGGCCCAGCAGCGCCGCCGACAGCGTCTGCGCCGAGGTGCCGCCGGTCAGCACGATGGCGAACAGCAGGTCGTTCCAGCCCACCAGGAAGGCGATGATGAAGGCCGCCGCGATGCCCGGCAGCGCCATCGGCAGCGTCACGTGCCGCAGCATCTGCCAGCGGGTGCAGCCGTCCATGCGCGCGGCCCGTTCGATCTCGACCGGCAGCGAGGCGAAATAGCCCATCAGCACCCACGACAGCAGCGGGATCACGGCGGTCAGGTAGACGATCCACAGCCCGAACAGGCTGCCGGCCAGGCCGATGGCGGCGAAGAACACGTAGTAAGGAATCAGCAGCGCGATCGGCGGCAGCGTGCGCGAGGCCAGCAGCACGTACAGCAGCGGTCCCTTGAACGGAAACTCGAAGCGCCCCAGCACATAGCCGGCCAGCGTGGCGATGGCGGTGCCGGCGGCCGCGGCCGGCAGCGCCACCAGCGCGCTGTTGACGAAGCCGGCCATGATGGCGCGGGTCTGGCCGCCGAAGATCGAATCGGAACTGGACAGGCCCAGCACCCGCAGGTAGTTCTCGAAGGTGTAGCCGCCCGCATGGTGCGCCACGCCCATGATGATGGCCGACTCGTCCATGAACGAGGCCTTCAGCGTCCAGTACAGCGGGAATAGGCACCAGAACGCCACCAGGGCCACGCCCGCGCCCACCAGCCAGGGGCGCCAGCCTTCGCCGGCCACGCGGGCCGCGTCATTGCGCATGGTTGCCTCCTTGCGGGCGCTTCTTGCGGATCAGCATGAAGTAGGCGGTGGCCAGCAGCAGCGACAGCACCGTCAGCAGGAACGCGGCGGCCGAGGCCAGGCCGTACTTCGAGAACTCGAAGTTGTAGCGGAAGATCAGCAGCGGCAGGATCTGCGTGGACGTGCCGGGCCCGCCGCGCGTCAGCGAGAACAGCAGGTCGAACTGGCGCACGGCCTCCACCGTCATCACCACCAGCACGATCAGCGTGGTGTGCTTCAGGTGCGGCAGCGTGATGTGGCGAAAGCGCGCCAGCGGACCGGCGCCGTCCACCCGCGCGGCGCGGTACAGGTCGCGCGGAATGGTCTGCAGCGCCGCCAGGTAGAAGAAGCTGCCCAGCGGCGCGACGTGCCAGACGAAGGCCAGCGCCACCCAGAACAGGGCCCAGTCGCTGCTCAGCCACACCGTCCCCGGCCCGGCCAGTCCGAGCGGCGCCAGCAGTCCCGTGAGCGCGCCGAAGCTGGGGTTGAGCAGGAACGAGAACACCGTCGCCGTCACCACCTGCGACATGGCCCACGGCAGCAATGCCAGGCCGCGCACCAGGCCGCGCAGCGGCATGTCCTCGTTCAGCACCAGGGCGATGCCCAGCGCCGCCACGAACGAGCCGGCCACGCACATCGCCACGAAGCCCAGGCTGCGCCAGATGGCGTCGGTGACGGCGCTGTCGGACAGCACCTCGGCATACAGGTCGGCGCCGACGAATTCCTGGGTCCGCAGTATCGCGTTGGTGTCGTGCAGGCTGAGCCAGAATGAATAGCCCAGCGGCACGCCGATGATGAGGGTGTTGAGCGCGTACACCGCGATGATCACCGTGAGCGCGAAGCCCAGGTCCGACATCTCCTTGCCGCCGCGCGCGGGCAGCGGCAGGGACGCGCGCGGCAGGCTGGCGGCGCTCATGCGCGCGGCTCCTCGCCGCCATGGACCCGCAGGCCGGCGGCGTCGAACAGGTACAGGCGGGCCGCGGGCAGCGCCAGCGCGATCGGCGCGCCGACTTCGTAGCGCCGTTCCGGCGACAGGCGGGCGCGCAGGCGCGGGCCGTCCTCGCCGGCGGTGATGATGTCGACGAACTGGTCCGATCCGACCGGTTCCACCGCCCACACCTGGCCTTGCAGCAGCAGGCCGTCGCCGGCCAGCGGCGCCGGCGCCATGGCTTCGGGGCGGATGCCGATCGCCGCCTCGCTGCCCGCCGGCAGCCCGCGCGCGGCGGCCGCCAGCGCGGCGGGCAGCGGATAGGCGCCGCCCGCGGTGCGCAGCGCCGGCGCGCCGTCGTGCGTCTCCAGCGTGCCGCGCAGGAAGTTCATGCCGGGGTTGCCGATGAAGTCCGCCACTTCCATGGTCGCGGGGCGACGGTAGATGGTGTCCGGGTCGGCGAACTGCAGCAGGTTGCCGCCCGACATGACGGCGATGCGGTCCGCCAGCGTCATGGCCTCGACCTGGTCGTGGGTGACGTAGATGAAGGTCGCGTTCAGGCTGCGATGCAGGCGCTTGAGCTCGACCCGCATGTCGGTGCGCAGCTTGGCGTCCAGGCTGGACAGCGGCTCGTCGAACAGGAACAGGTCGGGGTCGCGCACCACCGCGCGGCCGATGGCCACGCGCTGGCGCTGCCCGCCCGACAGCTGGTAGGGCTTGCGGTCCAGCATCGATTCGACCCGCAGCAGCGCGGCCGCCCGCTCGACCTTGCCGCGCACTTCGGCGGCCGGCAGCTTCTGCATGCGCAGCGGAAAGCCGATGTTCTCGCGCACCGTCATGTGCGGATACAGCGCGATGCTCTGGAACACCATGGCCACGTTGCGCCGGTGCGGCGGCACCTGGTCCACGCGCCGGTCGTCGATGCGGATCTGGCCGCCGGTGGGCGTGTCCAGGCCGGCGATCATGTTCAGCGTGGTGGTCTTGCCGCAGCCCGACGGCCCCAGCAGCACCACGAATTCGCCGTCGCGGATGTCCAGGTCGAGCGAGCGCACTGCCTGGAAGTGGGTGTATGACTTCTCGATGCCTTGCAGGGAGACGCTGGCCATGTCATCAGCTCCGCTTGAGGATCTTGGCGTACTTCTTGTACAGGCCGTCCCAGCGCGCGCGCAGCTCGGTGGCCACTTGCGCGGGCGTGCGGGTGCCCTTGATCAGCATGTCCTGCGCGATCATCTCATGCATGCCGGTATCCCATTCCTGGTACCAGGGGGCCTTCAGGATATTGGCGGCCACGGCCTTCTCGCGCCCCTCGAACAGCCATTGGTAGACCTGCTCCCGATGCGCCGGGTACATCCATTTCATGATGGCGGCGCGGCTTTCGGGATCGCGGTAAAGCTCGGGAAAGGGCACTTCCAGGTTGGCCTTGGCGATCCAGTTCTTGTGCGTGGTCAGTTGCCCGGCGCGGTCGCGGTAGCCGAAGTACTTCACCAGTTCCCACAGCGCGGCCTGCTCGGCGTCGCTGCGCTTGCGCGTCGACATGCACAACAGCGCATGCCCCACCAGCACGGTGTCGTGGGTGGCGCCCGGCACCACCGGGTTGTAGCTGGAGTATTCGGCGATCTGGCTCTTGGCGGGATCGTTGTAGTTGAAGCTGTAGTAATCGATGTTCAGGTGGAAGGCGTGCTGGCCCTTCATCCAGGAGCTGGAGGTTTCGGTGCCCGACCACGTCAGCACGGCGCGCTGCACCAGTTCATCGTCCCACCAGCGCTTCCAGTCGCTCAGCACCTTGGTCAGCGGCGTGTCGGGGCCGAAGGTGGCGCGCAGCTCGCCGTCGACGAAGCGCTCGCCCTCGGCGAAGCATTGCGCGATGAGGGCCCATGGCAGGCCGGTCCAGGCGTTGTACCAGGGCATCAGCATCGGGTGCTGCGCCAACCCTTTTTGCTTGATTTCGCGCGCCTGTTTTTCGACCGTGGCCCAGTCCCGCGGGTAGTCGGCGGCGTTGGCGGTGCCGCCGTAGCCTGCCTCGCCCAGCATCTTCTCGTTGCGGAACAGCGCGTAGGGGCCGCCGTTGTAATAGGTCAGGCCGAGGTAGCGGCCGTCGGTGGCCTTGGCGTCCTCGACGATGCCGGGGAACATCTGCTTCTGGATGTCCGCCAGCCCGGGCATGTCGTCGATCGGGCGGATCCAGCCGGCCGCGTACCAGCGCGAGGCCTGGCCGCGCTGCGCATAGAACATGTCCAGTGGCGCCTTTGCGGCCAGTTGGGTTTCCAGCACGGCGGCGTAGTCGCCGGGGATCGGCGACAGATTCACCGGCACGCCGCTTTCCTGCGTGAAGCGGGCGGCGCCCTGTTGCACGATCTCGCTGCCCCAGGGCCAGAAGGCGAAGGTCAGCGGCGAGGCGGCCTGTGCCAGCGCCCGCAGGGGCCAGCCGCCGGCCGCCAGCCCGGCCGCGCCGGCCAGGCCCGCGGCGCCGCGCAGGATGAAGTCGCGACGCTGGGCGTCGGCCGGAACCGGGTTGGGGCGGCCATCGGGATGGAGGGGCTGGGGCATGCTGGACTTCCTTGTGGTGGGATCGACGACAAAGAAACGGTGCAGCAAAAGCGATGAAGCGGGATGGCGGCGCGATGGCGCCAGCGAGCGGGCGTCGGGATGTTGAACCCGTTGCTCCGCCTCGCGTTCGACGAGCTGGCCATCCGAAGTGACCATGTGGTCACATCAGTAGCGAAGATAGGACCTGGCCACCTTTCGCGGCAAGGGGGGAGTTTCCCTAGGACGCAAAAAAAACCGGCGCGGCGCGCCGGTCATGGACAGGGCGGCGGGCCGGCGATCCCGCCTGCGCCGCCCGTGTCAGATCAGGCCGCGAATGCCGGCGATGCCGTGCGCGCCGTGGCGCAGGGCCTGCGAGACCGTCTGGGTGGATTGCCCGCCGAGCGCGAAGACCGGGATGCCGGCGTCGCGGTTGCCGGCGACGAAGCCGTCCCAGCCCAGCGTCGGCGCGCCGGGGTGCGAGGGCGTGTCCAGCACGGGGCCGAGCACGGCGAAGTCCGCGCCCAGCTCGCGCGCATGCACCACCTGGGCGTTGTCGTGCGCCGAGACGCCGACCAGGGCGCCTGCCCGCAATTCGGGGCGCGAGGTCAGCCTTGCGGCGTCGGCGCTGCGCAGGTGCACGCCGTCGGCCTCGCGCCACCAGGCGGCTGGATGGGCGCTGTTGACCAGCACGCGGGCGCCGGCGGCACGGCAGCGCTTGACGATCTGCTGCAGCGCCTCGTGCAGCGAGGCCGAGGCCGGGCCGTCGGGCCACTGCGGTTCACGCAGTTGCACCAGCCTGACGCCGCGCGCCAGCGCCGCGTCCAGCCGGCCCAGGAACGCCGACAGGCCGGCGCGCGAGCCGATCGAACTGATGCCATAGGCGGTCGGCAGCTGCAGCCAGCGCAGCGGCGGCAGGGTGGCGGGCAGCAGGTCGCCGACGGACGCGGCGTTGGCCGGGTCGACCCATTCCAGGCGCTGGTTCTCCAGGCTGCGCGGCTCGCCTTCCCAGCCGGTGACGTGGCAGAACGCCAGGCGCACCGTGGTGTGCGGGTAGGCGTGCACGTAGGTCACCCACGGGCGAGATTGCGTCACGCGGATGCCGATCTCTTCCTGCAGCTCGCGCGCCAGCGCCTGCAGCACGGTCTCGCCGGGTTCGAGCTTGCCGCCGGGCAGCTCCCACCAGCCCGACCAGGGCTTGCCTTCGGGGCGTTGCCCCAGCAACAGCATGCCGTCCGGACGCAGGATCAGGCCGGCGGCGACATCGATGATTTTGTCAGACATGGCGGGCAGCCCAGTCACGGGCGAATTGATAGGCGACGCGTCCCGAGCGCGAACCGCGCTCGATCGTCCACTGCAAGGCCTCGGTGCGCGAGGGCTCGATCTGCGCTTCCGGGCAGCCCAGCTCGCGCAGCCAGTGGTAGACGATGTCGAGGTAGTCGTCCTGCTTGAAGGGATAGAACGACAGCCACAGGCCGAAGCGCTCGGACAGCGAGATCTTCTCCTCGACGGTTTCGCCGGGGTGGATCTCGCCGTCGGGCTGGTGCTTGGCCTGCAGGTTCTCGCTCATGTATTCCGGCATCAGGTGGCGCCGGTTGGAGGTGGCGTAGATCAGCACGTTGTCGCCCGAGGCGGCCACCGAGCCGTCCAGCACGGACTTGAGCGCCTTGTAGCCGGCCTCGCCTTCCTCGAACGACAGGTCGTCGCAGAACACGATGAAGCGCTCGGGGCGCGCGGCCACCAGTTCGACGATGTCGGCCAGGTCGCCCAGGTCGGACTTGTCGACCTCGATCAGGCGCAGGCCGCGGTCGCCGTAGGCCGCCAGCATGGCCTTGACCAGCGAGCTCTTGCCGGTGCCGCGGGCGCCGGTCATGAGCACGTTGTTGGCGGGCTTCTTCTCGATGAACTGCACGGTGTTGCGGTCGATGATGCCCTTCTGGCGCTCGATGTGCTGCAGGTCTTCGAGTTCGATGCGGGCCACGTGGCGCACGGCGTCGAGCCAGCCGCGCGAACCGCGCTTGCGCCAGCGGAACGCGTGGGCGTTCCAGTCGATGTCGGGAGGGGCGGGCGGCAGCCAGGCTTCGAGCTGGGCCAGGACGCGCTCGGCGCGCTGGATGAGGGTGGTGAATTCGGTCGCGGTCACGGTGTGATCCTGGAAGAGCGAACGGGCGGGCCCGGCACCGGGCCCGCGTCGCATTCGCGGGCATCGTCGGAAGAAGAGGGCGCGTATCCCGCCGCAAGGCGTCGTGGGGACGCGCGCCGCTCAACGGTTGTCACCTGCCGGGGACCGCGGTGGTGCCACGGATTCCCCGGGGGCAGTGACCGGCGATGGGTAAGGCGCAGCCACTGGATTTCATTGCTGCCGCCATCCCGCGAGGCCCGGCGCGCAACTGAACGCCGTCGCTTCGCGCCCGGGGTCAGCCGGGCGGATGGCGGGTCTTGATCAGGAACGGTAGTCGGCGTTGATCGACACGTACTCGTGCGAGAAATCGCAGGTGTAGACGGTGTCGCTGACCTGGCCGCGGCCCAGCGCGATGCGCACGGTGATCTCGGCCTGCTTCATCACGCGCTGGCCATCGGCCTCCTGGTAGGCCGGGTTGCGGCCGCCGTCCTTGGCCACCAGCACGTCGTCGAGCCACAGGCGGATCTTCGACACGTCCAGGTCGTCGATGCCGGCATAGCCCACGGCGGCCAGGATGCGGCCCAGGTTGGGGTCCGAGGCGAAGAAGGCGGTCTTGACCAGCGGCGAATGGGCCACGGCGTAGGCCACCTTGAGGGCTTCCTCGGTGTTGCCGGCCTCTTCCACGCGGATGGTCATGAACTTGGTGGCGCCTTCGGCGTCGCGCACGATCTTCTGCGCCAGTTCCAGCGCGGCGGCGGTCAGGGCCTCGCGCACGGCGGCGTAGGCGGCGTCGGATTCGGCATTGACCTCGACGCCCGACTTGCCGGTGGCGACGATGATGAACGAGTCATTGGTGGAGGTGTCGCCGTCCACGGTGATGCGGTTGAACGAGGCGTCGGCGATCTCGACCGCCAGCTTGCGCAAGAGCGGCTGGGCGATGCCGGCGTCGGTGGCCAGGAAGCTCAGCATGGTCGCCATGTTGGGGCGGATCATGCCGGCGCCCTTGCTGATGCCGGTGAAGGTGACGGTCTTGCCGCCGATCTGGACGCGGCGCGACGAGATCTTGGGCAGCGTGTCGGTGGTCATGATGCCGTGCGCGGCGCTGGACCAATGGTCGGCGCCCAGGTTGGCGATGGCGCCCGGCAGGCCGGCGAACAGGCGGTCCAGCGGCAGCGGCTCCAGGATCACGCCGGTCGAGAACGGCAGCACCTGGGCGGCGGGCACGCCCAGCAGGCGACCGAGTTCGGCGCAGGTGTCCTGGGCCTTCTTCAGGCCCTCGGCGCCGGTGCCGGCGTTGGCGTTGCCGGTGTTGATGACCAGCGCGCGGATCGGGCCGCCGTCGGCCAGGTGGGCCTGGCAGACCTGCACGGGGGCGGCGCAGAAGCGGTTGCGGGTGAACACGCCGGCCACGCTGCTGCCTTCGGCCAGGCGGAATACGGTCAGGTCGCGTCGGTTGGCTTTGCGGATGCCGGCCTCGGTGACGCCGATTTCAACGCCGGCAACAGGGAAAATTTCGGACTCGGAGGGGATCTGCAGGTTAACGGCCATGACTTCGTCTCATGAATGAGCAGGACGGAATCGCCGCCAGGGCAAGGCGGCGCGCGGGGGAAAGCTTCGTATTATCCCACTGCTTTGCGACAGCCGGCCGCGGCCGCCCGAAAGCCGGCTGTCAGGGGGCGGTGCGCATGGCGGCCACGTCCAGCACGCCGGCCTCGCGGTTGGACAGGATGGCGCGCACGCGGCCGTCCGGCGCCTGCAGCACCGACATGCCGGCCGCGATTTCCTTGCCGTCGGCCTGGCGCGCCGAGCGCCCGCGCGAGGGCGAGAACAGCAGGTCGCCGGGCTGCACGCCGGGCACCCGCGGGCCGGCCGTCAGCATGCGGGTGCCGGTGGGGTAGGTGATGCCGCCCAACGCGCTTTCGCGGCCCAGCAGGCCCTCGAACGCCAGCAGGCGGCGCTGGGCATCCAGCGTCATGTCGACTTTCAATAGCGGCATGCCGGCCACCGTCAGCGGTTCGCTGCCTTCGGCGCGCAGCAGCCAGCGGGGCGCGGGGCTGGCGGGATCGGGGGCGCTGCCGCGCGCCGCCTCGTCGACCTTGAGCCAGGCGCCGGGCGGAACCGGCTGCTGGTTCAAGCTGTTGCCGATGGCCAGGTGGCAGCTGGAAAAGCGCGGCTGGCCGCCTTGCATGACGAATTCGACCCGGTGGCCGTGGGCGCAGAGCCAGCCGTCCAGGGCCTGGTCGCGGTCGAGCTCGACGGACAGGCTCTCGGGCTGGCGGCTGGTGGCCGGGTAATGGAACAGGCGGGTGGCGCGCACGCCCTGCACGGTCGCCGGCTGGCCGTCCGGGAAGGTGGCGCGGTCGAACGAGGCCGGGTCGCCGGGCGTGGCCAGCCGCAGCGCCGTGCCGGTCGGCATGTCGACGCCGGCCAGCCGGGTGGGCTGGGCCAGCACCAGGTTCAGGCTGGCGCCCAGGCGCGCGTCGCGCTGGGCGGCCAGCCACTGGCCCAGTTGCTGGTAGGGAAAGATGCCGCCGACCAGGGCCAGCAGCGCCATCAGGATCGTGCCGCCGCGGCGATGGTCGCCCAGCCAGAGGCGGGCGCCGCGGCTGGTGGCCAGGACGGCCAGCCAGGTCAGCAGCGTGGACAGGCAGGCCAGCGAGACCGCCATCAGCACGTAATAATTACCGCCAGGGAGAGATACCGGAATCATGGCGGCAATTATGCGCCAAAGCGTTGCCGTTTTTTGAGGCTGGCGCCGCGTCCGGGCGACGCTGGTGCGCCGTCGGTCGGCGGGCGGCGCCGGGCGCGGCTCGGACCCGCTCAGTCCTTGGCGTTGGCCGAGCGGGTGGCGATGACCTGCAGCTTCAGTTCGCCAAGCGCCTGGAACAGCGCGTTGCGGCTGCCTTCGGGCAGTTCGCCGAACATGGACTTGACCCACGACTCGTGCGCCCGGGCCATCCTGGCGAAGCTCTTCCTGCCCTGCGGCGTCAGCTTGATGAGCGAACTGCGGCGATCGGACTCGACCTTGGTGCGCACCACCAGGCCTTCTTTTTCGAGTTGGTCGGTGATACCGGTAATATTGCCGTTGGTGACCATCATGTGGCGCGACAATTCGCCCATCTTCATGCCCTTGGGGGCGCGCTGCAATTGCGCCATCAGGTCGAAACGGGGCAGGGTGGTGTCGAATTCGTTGCGCAGCCGGCTGCGGATCTCGCCTTCGATGAGATTGGCGCAGGTCAGCATGCGCAGCCACAGGCGCAGCGCGTGGTGATCGTCGGGGGCGGCGCGGGATTCCAGGTCGGGGGCGTCTGTCATGGTCGGGAGGTTACCGGGAATGCGTGGAGAGGTCTGTATTCGTGAGTCACTGGTAAAAACCCTAGACTTGTTTTGCCGGATACTTTAAACCTAAACTATGAACCACGCCAGTTCTCCCCTTGCCGTACCACGGGATCGGCTGCTGCGGGCGCCGGTCTGACGCGCCGCCTGAACGGGCCGGCAGGCCGGGCATAGAAGTCCTTCGAATCGCAATCCCAGAAAAACACCCTCTGCGCGGCTCGCGCACGGAGCACACCACCATGCGTTTCATCACTTCCCTCGTTGCCGCCGCCGCGTTGGTTCCGGCACTGGCGCATGCCGATCCGGTCAAGGTCGGCATCGCGAATGACATTTCCGGCCCGTTCTCGGCCCTGGGCGCCGAAGCCCGCGACGGCTTCAACCTGGCCATCAAGCAACTGGGCAGCAAGCTGGGCGGCCAGCCCGCCGAATTCCTGCAGACCGACATGGGCGGCAACCCGGACCAGGCGCGCCAATTGGTCACGCGCTACATCCAGCGCGACAAGGTCGATTTCTTCACCGGCCCGATCGGCTCGAACGTGGCGCTGGCCGTCGGCCCCGCGCTGTTCGCCGCCAAGGTGCCGTACCTGTCCAACAACCCGGGCCCCAGCCAGTTCGCCGGCGCCCAGTGCAACAACTACTGGTTCGGTTCGTCCTACCAGAACGACGCCTTCCACGAAGCGGCCGGCAAGGTCGCGGCCGACCGCGGCTTCAAGAAGATGTTCATCATGGCCCCGGACTACCCGGCCGGCAAGGACGCGCTGGCCGGCTTCAAGCGCGGCTACAAGACCGCCCCGGGCGACGAGGTCTACACCAAGCTGGGCCAGATCGACTACGCCGCCGAAATCGCCCAGATCCGCGCCGCCAAGCCGGACGCGGTCTACATCTTCCTGCCGGGCGGCATGGGCATCAACTTCGTCAAGCAGTTCGTGTCGGCCGGCCTGTCGCAGAGCGTCAAGCTGATCGGCCCGGGCTTCTCGGCCGACGAGGACGTGATCCAGGCCGTGGGCGAGCCGATGCTGGGCATGTACAACACGGCGCAGTGGGCGCATGACCTGGACGTGCCGCAGAACAAGGCGTTCGTCGAGGCCTTCCGCAAGGAATACAACGGCCGCTACCCGTCGGTGTACGCCGCCCAGGCGTATGACGTCATCATGGCCATGGACGCCGCCGTCAAGCAGGCCGGCGGCAAGGCCTCCGACCGCGACGCCATCGTCAAGGCGCTGGCCAAGGCCGACTACCCCTCGGTGCGCGGCAGCTACACCTACGGCAAGAACCACTACCCGATCCAGGCCTACTACCTGCGCGTGGTCGACAAGGACGCCAGCGGCCGCATCACCAACAAGCTGGTCGGCAAGGTGTTCGACAAGTACCAGGACGTCTACGTCGGCGACTGCAAACTATAAAAGGCGGCGGGACGCGTAAAGCGTCGCGGCTACACGATGTAGCCCGACCCTGCGGGGTCGCGCGGATCCGGCTTCACCGGTCCGTCGCGACGCCCCTTGAGGGGCAAGCGCGCAGCGCTGCGGGGGCGGGTCTACAGCAGAGGGGATTTTTCATGACGTTCACGCTCATCGTCGAGCAATTGCTGAACGGTCTGCAGTTTGGGTTGATGTTGTTTCTGATCGCGGCCGGGCTGACCCTGGTGTTCGGCATCATGGACATCATGAATCTGGCGCACGGCTCGCTCTATATGGCAGGCGCCTATGTCGCCGCCGAAACCATGCAGCGCACGGGGTCCTTCACCGCCGCCGTGCTGGTGGCCGCCGTCGCCACCGGCCTGGTCGGGGTGGCGCTGGAACTGACGCTGATCCGCCGCCTGGCGCTGCGTGACCACCTGGCGCAGGTGCTGGGCACCTACGCCGTCATCCTCATCGCCAATGACCTGGTCAAGATGATCTGGGGCCCGACCCCGGTCATGCTGAACATGCCGGCACTGCTGTCCGGGCCGGTGCGCCTGCTGCCCGACCTGCTGTATCCGGCCTACCGCCTGATGATCATCGTCTTCGGCGTGGCCTCGGCCGTCGGGCTGTACTGGTTCGTGACGCGCACCCGCGCCGGCGTGCTGGTGCGTGCCGGCGCCTCGAACCGCCAGATGGCCACCCTGATGGGCGTGCGCGTGCCGCTGCTGTTCCTGGGCGTGTTCGTGCTGGGCGCCATGCTGGCGGCCGTGGCCGGCGCGCTGCTGGGCCCGATCACCTCGGTGCAGGTCGGCATGGGCGAGGAAATCCTGATCCTGGTGCTGGTGTGCATCGTCATCGGCGGCATCGGCTCGATCCGCGGTGCCTTCGTCGGCGCGCTGCTGGTGGGCATGGTCGACACCGCCGGGCGCGCTTTCCTGCCGATGCTGCTGCGCCAGGTGTTCTCGCCCGCGGTCGCTTCCAGCGTCGGCCCGACGCTGGCGGCCATCGCCATCTACGTGCTGATGGCGGCGGTCCTGGTGTTCCGGCCTTCCGGCCTGTTTCCGGCGCGAGGCTGATGATGCGGACCTCTTCGATCCTCTGGACCCTGGCCCTGCTGGCCGCGCTGGCGCTGTTCCCGCTGGTGGCGCCGGCGCTTGGCCTGGATTTCTATATCTCCTTCGTGCGGCGCGTGCTGATCTACGCGCTGGCCGCCACCAGCCTGAACCTGATCCTGGGCTACGGCGGCATGGTGGCGCTGGGCCACGCGGCCTTCTTCGGCGCCGGCGCCTATGCGGTCGGCATCCTGGCGATGTCGGGCGTGAGCTCGGCGCTGGTGTCGTGGCCGGTGGCGATGCTGCTGGCGGCGCTGCTGGCCTTCATCACCGGCGCGATCTCGCTGCGCACCCGTGGCGTGTACTTCATCATGATCACGCTGGCGTTCGCGCAGATGCTGTTCTACATCTTCATCTCGCTGCGCCAGTACGGCGGCGAGGACGGCCTGAACCTGCCGGGCTACTCGTCGCTGCCGGGCATCGACCTGGCCAACGACGTGGCGTTCTACTACCTGGTGCTGGTGATCTTCGCCGTGATGATGTGGCTGTTCGGGCGGGTGACGCTGTCGCGCTTCGGCACCGCGCTGCAGGGCATCCGTGAAAACGAGTCGCGCATGGAATCCATGGGCTATCCGGTCTACCGCATCAAGCTCACGGCCTTCACGCTCAGCGGCGCGGTGGCCGGGCTGGCCGGCGCGCTGCTGGCAAACCACAACCTGTTCATCTCGCCCAGCCTGATGCACTGGACCCAGTCGGCCAATCTGCTGATCATGGTGCTGGTGGGCGGCATCGGCCTGCGCTACGGCGGCGTGGCCGGCGCGGTGGTGATGCTGGTGCTGGAGGAAGTGCTGCGCCAGTGGACCGAATACTGGCACCTGCCCCTGGGCGTGCTGCTGCTGTGCGTGGTGTTCGGCGCGCCGCGCGGCCTGGTGGGCCTGCTCGGCCCGCTGTTCGGCGGCCGCGCCGCCACGCAAACCGGCAAGGCGGGATCATGAACCGGACGCATACCCCCACGCAGGCGCCCGCCCTGCAGGCCAGCAACCTGGTGCGCCGCTTCGGCGCGCTGGTGGCCACCGACAACGTCTCGATTTCGTTGAACCCGGGCGAGATCCACGCCCTGATCGGCCCCAACGGCGCCGGCAAGTCGACCCTGATCCACCTGCTGTCCGGCACGCTGGCGGCCGATTCCGGTTCGCTGGCCGTGGACGGCCGCGACGTCACCGCCATGAACGCGCACCAGCGCGTGGCGGCGGGCCTGTCGCGCTCGTACCAGATCACCAACATCTTCAAGCAGTCCAGCGTGCTCGACAACCTGGTGCTGGCGGCGCAGGCCCATGCCGGCAGCAGTTTCCGCTTCTGGAAGCCGCGCGCCGCCGAGTCGGCCCTGTACGAGCAGGCCCGCGAACTGGCGCGCGAATGCGCCATCGACGCCAGCCTGCTGGGTCGCGCCGCCGGCACCCTGCCGCATGGCGAACAGCGCAAGGTCGAGTTCGCGCTGGCCCTGGCCGCGCGGCCGCGCGTGCTGCTGCTGGACGAACCCATGGCCGGCATGGGGCCCGACGAGACCCTGCGCCTGACCGACCTGATCGAATCCCTGCGCGGCCGCGCCGCCATGCTGCTGGTTGAGCACGACATGCAGGCGGTGTTCCGGCTGGCCGACCGCATCTCGGTGCTGGTCTACGGCCGCGTGATCGCCACCGGCACGCCGGACGAGATCCGCGCCAACCCGGACGTGCGCCAGGCCTATCTGGGTGACGACGAGACGGCGCCCGCGCGCCAGGAGACTGCCTGATGCTCAGCATTGAATCGGCCCAGAGCGGCTACGGCGCCAGCCAGGTGCTCTTCGGCGTGGACCTGCAGATCGGCGCGGGCCAGGTGGTGACGCTGCTGGGCCGCAACGGCATGGGCAAGACCACGCTGCTGCGCACCCTGTTCGGCCAGCTGCCGCTGCGCGGCGGCAGGATCCATTTCGCCGACCAGGACATCAGCGGCTGGAGCCCGGACCGCATCGCCCGCACCGGCATGGCCATCGTGCCCGAGGGGCGCCAGTGCTTTCCCAACCTGACGGTGCGCGAGCACCTGACGGCCTTCGTGGCCGCGCGCAATCCCGCCATCGGCGAGCCGTGGACGCCCGAGCGCGTGTTCGAACTGTTCCCGCGACTGGGCGAGCGCGCCCGCAACATGGGCAACCAGCTCTCGGGCGGCGAGCAGCAGATGCTGGCCATCGGCCGCGCGCTGGTCACCAACCCGCGCCTTCTGATCCTGGACGAGGCCACCGAGGGCCTGGCGCCCAAGATCCGCGAAGAGATCTGGAACTGCCTGGCGCGCCTGCGCCAGGCCGGCCAGACCATCCTGGTGATCGACAAGTACGTCGAGCGCCTGTTGAGCCTGGCCGACCGCCACGTCATCCTGGAACGCGGCAAGGTGGTCTGGACGGGCGACTCCGCGGCGCTCGATGCCGACCGCGGCCTGTGGGAACGCTACCTGGGCGTGTAGCGCGAAAGCCGCAAATGCGGCGCGGGCCGCGGTGTTTCTTTCGATATAAAACGCAATAAACGCGAGGTTCGTCCGGATCGGCCGGAAATAGGCTGACCTTTGGCAAATCCGCGTGTTTACGCCTGTTTCCATTCATCCCGTGGTTCTCTACACTTAGCGCGCCGTGCGTACCGCGTGGATGCGTCACGTCTTAACAAGCTGTCAGGGAAGACTTCGCATGGCGAAATGGGGTTTGCGCAAAAAATCATTGATGGCGCTGTTGCTGGCCTGCCTGGTCGCGCTGGCGCCGGCCGCGCTGATCGGCTGGCAGGTGCTGGACGGCGTGCGCGATCACTTCGGCCGCGCCTTCGCCGACAACTTCACGCAGCTGAACCGCCAGCGCATCCTGGCGCCGGTGTCGCGCGAGCTGGCGCTGTCGCAGCGGCTGGCCGACAGCGAGGTCACGCGCCGCTGGCTGCGCAATGAAAGCGACCCGGCCGCGCGCGAACTGTTCTTCCGCGAGGCCGACGGCTACCGCCGCGACCTGCTGGGCCGCGCCTATTTCATCGCCAGCGCCGCCACCGGCCATTACTACTTCAACGACGACCAGCCGCTGTCGGAAGCGCCGCGCTACACGCTCAGCCGCCAGGCGGCCGACGACGGCTGGTTCTACAACTCGCTCAAGGCGGGCGCGCGCTACAACATCAACGTCAATCCGGACCTCAAGCTCAAGACCACGCGGGTCTGGATCAACGTGCAGGTGCGCGACGGCGACAAGGTCATCGGCCTGACCGGCGCCGGCCTGGACGTGGGCGGCTTCCTGCGCGACTTCGTCAACAGCGGCCAGCCCGGCGTGACGCCCATCATCGTCGACGAGGATGGCGCGATCCAGGCGCACATGGATCCGACGCTGATCGCCTACAACTCGGGCGCCAGCGGCACGCAAGGGGCCAGCGGCCGCGGCATGGTGTTCAACCTGCTCGACCCCGGCAGCGGCCGCGACGAACTGCGCTCGGCATTGCATGCGGCCCAGGCCGACCCGCAATCGGTGCAGTCGGCCTGGGTCTCGATCGACGGCGTGCGCCAGCTGGTGTCGGTGGCCTACATGCCCGAGCTGCACTGGCACGTGCTGACGGTGGTCGACCTGGGCGCGGCCCGGGTGCTGGACACCGATTGGCTGTGGCCGGCCGCCATCGGCCTGGTGCTGCTGTTCGCGGCCCTGCTGCTGTGCTTCGGCTATGCCATCGAGCGCCTGATGCTGCGGCCGCTGCGCCGCCTGCAGCAATCGGCCCGCGCCATCGCCAACGGCAGCTACGACGTGCGCCTGCCGCCGGGCGGACAGGACGAGATCGGCGACCTGAGCCGCGCCTTCGGCGTCATGGCCGACAAGGTGCGCCAGCACACCGCCGAGCTCGAGAGCAAGGTGCGCGAGCGCACCTCCGAGCTGGAGGACGCCAACCGCGCCATGGCCGCCGCGCACAAGAAGATCGGCGATTCCATCGACTACGCCAGCCTGATCCAGCGCGCCATCCTGCCCGACCGCCAGCTGACGCAGTCGCTGGGCGCCCACCACTTCGTGCTGTGGAAGCCGCGCGACGTGGTCGGCGGCGATTTCTACGTGTTCCGCTCGGACGGCGCCAACTGCCTGCTGGGCATCATGGACTGCGCCGGCCACGGCGTGCCGGGCGCGCTGATGACCATGCTGGCGCGCGCCGCCATCGACCTGGCGATCACCGAGGCCGGCCCGGCCGATCCGGCCGGCATCCTGACGCGCACCGACAGCGCCATCCGCGCCATGCTGGCCGACGCCCAGCTGCCGCGGGCGCTGGCCACCAACACGGACGCGGGGCTGGTATATATTGACCGCCAATCCGGCAGCTTGCGGTATGCCGGCGCCAAGATCAGCCTGTACGCCAGCGACGGCGAGACCCTGCGCGAAGTGCCCGGGGGCAAGCGCGCGCTGGGCGACAAGCGGATCGGGACTTACCAGAACATCGAATTGCGCATGGAGCCGGGTTGGACCTATTACCTGGCGACCGACGGCTTCCTGGATCAGGCCGGCGGCGAGCATGGCTTCGGTTTCGGCAACACGCGTTTCGCCGAAATGCTCAAGAGACACGCGCGGCAGCCGTTAACCGACCAGGCGGCGGCCTTTACCGAGGCCCTGGCCCGGTACCAGGGCGAGATGCCGCAGCGCGACGACATTACCTTGCTGTCTTTCCGTTTCGAATAATCGTTATCAGGGCGGTAACTCCCATGAATGCCTCCGATCTCTACGCATTGGGCGAGCGGTTCGACCAGAATCGCACGCTGTTGTGCTTCAACGGGCCGATCTCCCGCAGCCTGATCGAGGAAATCGGCAATGCGCTGAAGAACTACCTGAACGCCGAGCATGCGCGGCCGGCCGAAGCCATGGACGTGTTCTCGGTGTATATCGAGATGATCCAGAACATCCGCCAGTACGCCGCGCAGAACGGCGACGCCGACGCCGCCGCCACCGTGGTCATCGGCCGCCGCGACGAGAGCCGCTACGTGGTCTCCGCCGGCAACCTGGTCAAGGCCGAGGACGGCCACAACCTGGTGGCCCGCATCCAGCAGCTGGCCGCGCTGGACAAGGCCGCCCTGAAGGCCGAATACAAGGCCCAGCTGCACAAGCCGCGCACGCCCGGCGTGGCCTCGGGCGCGGGGCTGGGCCTGATCGATATCGCCCGCCGCGCCGGCGCGCCGCTGGAAGCCAGCCTGACGCCCGCGGCGGGCGAGGGCCGGGCCTTCTTCAGCCTGAGCGTCGTGATCTGACCGCGCCCGCGAGCCATAGACCCTTTTCGGAGTTATTGATGAAAGACCTGAACATTCCCGGGACCCAGTCCACGCCCGCCATCACCGCCGACGCCGCCGCCGGCGTGCTGGCGATGCGCGGCGACTCCTACCCGGAGAATTCCTTCGAACTGTTCGGCCCCGTCATCGAGTGGGTGGAAGCCTACCTGCTCAACGGCACGGCGCCGCTCAACCTGGAACTGGAGCTGCTGTACCTGAACACCAGCAGCATCAAGTCCGTGATGGACATCTTCGACCTGCTGGAAGCCGCCCACGCCAAGGGCCGCGGCGTCAGCGTGACCTGGTTCTACGACATGCGCAACGAGCGCGTCGGCGAGCTGGCCGAGGAATTCAAGGAAGACTGCACCTTCCCATTCTCGGTCGTCGGCCGCCAATGAAGCCCGGCAACGCCGAGCTGGACGAACGCATCGCCGCCTTGCTGGCGGATCCTGCCTACGCCGGGCATCCGTTGCGCGAGGCCTTGCAGGACCTGTGGCGCCACACCGCCGAGCAGATGTCGCGGATCGAACGCATCACGCACCTGTCGGACGCCTACCAGTCCATGGCGCACCAGCGCGAAATGGGGCTGTGCGAGCAGTTCGACCGCCAGCTGCGGCGACTGGCGCGGATTGCGCGCATCTCCGACCACTACCAGAACATGATGCGCGACCTGAACGCGACGCTGGAAGAAACGTCGCGCCGCGATCCGCTGACCGGATTGCTGAACCGCCGCGCCCTGATGGAGCTGATCAAGCAGGAAGTGCAGCGCGCGGCCCGCGGCGGCCAGGCTTTCGTGGTCGCCATGCTCGACGTCGACCACTTCAAGGCGGTCAACGACCGCTACGGCCACGAAGTCGGCGACCGCGCCCTGGTCGAGCTGGCCGGCGCGATGCGCCACAGCGTGCGTGAATACGACCTGTGCGGCCGTTGGGGCGGCGAGGAATTCCTGGTGCTGCTGCCGGCCACGCCGCCGGAAACGGCGCAGGGCGTGATGGACCGGCTGGTCGGCGCGGTGCGCGCCCTGGCCATCGATGTCGGCGCCGACGTGCTGCGCCTGACGGTCAGCATCGGCATGGCCTATCACCAGCTCGGAGAAACCTTTTCAGAAACGCTCAGCCGGGCGGACCAGGCCTTGTACCTGGCCAAGCAGGACGGACGCGACCGCGTCGCACTTGGATTCCCCCGGCGCTGAATGAACCCGGAGCCGCTGTCTTCCGGTATGGAGCCCCTTATGCTTGATTCTCATCCAGGCGGTTCGAGCGTGGCCCCGCAGGGCGCCGCGTGGCAGGTGGGCAACTATCTGGCGACGATGGACCGGGCACTGCTGCTGTTCGACTTCGATGCCGCCGGCTCCCTCCTGAACGCGAACGACAACTTCCTGGCCGCGCTCGACTATTCCCGCGCCGATGTGGCCGGATTGCGCCACGACCTGCTGTGCGACAGCATGGACGAAGGCAAGGGCATCGCCAGCGCCGAGCAGATCTGGGCGCGGCTGCGTCGTGGCGAGTTCTTCTCGGGCACCTGCCGCTATCGCAAGCGCAGCGGGACCTCGGTGTGGATCGAGGCCACTTATCTGCCGATGCGCGACGAAAGCGGCGAGGTCCGCCGCATCGCGGTCATCTCGCGCAAGTCCATCGCCGACGCCGAGCGCCAGGAGGAAATCCGCCTGCTGCTGCTGGGCATCAACGAAACCGGCAACGCCGTGGCCGTGTCGGGCCGCGATGGCCGCATTGTCTACGTCAACGACGGCTTCCAGCGCATGCTGGGCTTCTCGCGCGCCGACGCGCTGGAGCAGGAGCTGGGCGAACTGCTGGCCGGCGGCCGGCCCGACGGCGGCACGCGCGAGGAACTGGACCGCCGCATCGCCTGCCGCGACGGCTATCACAAGGACGTGCTGGTGTATGACCGGGGCGGCAAGCCGCTATGGGTGTCGGTCATGGCCAATTCCGTGTTCGACGAACGCGGATCGCTGGTCAACATCGTCGACGTGTTGACCGACATCACGCCCACCAAGGTGCACGAGGTGCTGCAACGGCGGGTGCTGCAGGCCATGGTCAACGAGGCCTCGGTGGTGGAAGTGATGAACATGGTCTGTCGCGAGGTCGAGCGCCTGGCGCCCGAGGTCGCGGCCACGGTGCTGCGGGTCGACGAGGCCGGCAAGCTGCGCCCGCTGGCCGCGCCCAGCATGCCGCCCGCCTACGCCGACGCCCTGGACGGCGAGGCCATCGGGCCGCAGGCGGGCGCCTGCGGCACGTCGGCCTTCCTGGGGCGCCCGGTGATCGTGCCCGACATCGCCACCGACCCGCTGTGGGACAACTACCGCCACTTGCCGCTGCCGGAGGACATCAAGGCCTGCTGGTCCTCGCCGATCAAGTCGAGCGACGGTCGCGTGATCGGCACGTTCGGCTTCTACTTCCGCGAACGCCGCCTGCCGGACGATTTCCATCATCGCCTGGTCGACGTATGCGTGTACCTGTGCGCGCTGGCGCTGGAGCGCGAAGAGGCCCGCGCCCGCATCCGCCAGCTGGCGTTCTACGACGAACTGACCGGCCTGCCGAACCGCAACCTGCTGCTGGCCCAGGCCGAACAGGCCATCGCCCGCGCCGAGCCCGAGCGCAAGCGCGTGGCGGTGCTGTTCCTGGACCTGGACCGCTTCAAGCAGGTCAACGACACGCTCGGCCATCCCATCGGCGACGCGCTGCTGCGCGACATCGCCCAGCGCCTGCGCCGCCTGGCGCGCGCCACGGATATTGTCGGCCGCCTGTCGGGCGACGAGTTCGTGATGCTGATGCCCGATTTCGAGCATGGCCGCCTGACGGCCGCGGCCGAGCACATCCTGGTGTCGCTGTCGCATCCCTTCGTGGCGGGCGGCGTCACGCTCAACCCGTCGGTGAGCATCGGCATCAGCGTGTTCCCGGAGAACGGCCGCGACATGGACACGCTGCTGCGCCACGCCGACATGGCGATGTACCAGGCCAAGACAGCCGGGCGCAACCGCATTTCGTTCTTCAGCGCCGAGATGAACCGGCAGGCCCAGGAACGCCTGGCACTGGAAGCGGCGTTGCGCGATGCGCTGGAGGGCCGCGCGTTGCGGCTGCACTACCAGCCGCAGGTGGGGCTGAAGAATGGCAGCCTGTATGGCGTGGAGGCGCTGGCCCGATGGCGCCATCCGACGCTGGGCGATATCTCGCCGGCCCGGTTCGTGCCGCTGGCCGAGGAGTGCGGGCTGATCGGCGACCTGGGCGACTGGGCGGTGCGCGAGGCCTGCTCGCAGCTGTCGATCTGGCGCAACAACGGGCTGCGGGTGCCATCGGTGTCGGTGAACCTGTCGGCGACCAATTTCCACAACCTGAACCTGCCGCGGATGATCGCGGCGACGCTGGCCGAGTTCGGGCTGGCGGCGTCGGACCTGATGCTGGAGATCACCGAGGGCGTGGTGCTCGACGCCACGGCGGGCACGCTGCGCACGATCGCGGAGCTGCACCGCCTGGGGGTGCGCCTGTCGATGGACGATTTCGGCACGGGCTATTCCAGCCTGGGGCATTTGCGGCGCTTGATCGTGGACGAACTGAAGCTGGACCGCAGTTTCGTCCAGGGGCTGGAGAGCGATGACGCGGCCCGGGCGCTGACGAGCGCGGTGATCCGGATCGGGGAGAGCCTCAGCCTGCCGGTGGTGGCAGAGGGGATCGAGAATGAGGAGCAGCGGCGCTTCCTGATCGAGCAGGGGTGCGCGGCGGGGCAGGGGTTTCTGTTTTCGCCGCCGTTGCCGGCGGGGGATCTTGAGGAGTGGCTGCGGGCTAGGGGGTGAGCGGTTTGCTTTTTTTCGCGGGGGGGTTCTTAAGGCGCGCGTGTCGGGGTCGGTGGGGGATGGCGGGGCTACGATTGCGGTCCGGAGCGTTCGCTCCGGACTTCCCCGGGCTCAACCTCGTCCGCCTTCGGCTCCCTACGGTTTCCGCCGGGCGCATCTACACGCCCCGCCATCCCCCACCGACCCCGCCACGCGCTCGCGATGAGACTTAGCCCCGGGCGTTGGGGCGGGCGGTGTGCTTGGCATGCTGGTGACCGTCACGGGGCGGGGAGAGGGTCTTGCGGGGCCCGCCGCAAGCCGGCCGCGCGGGCGGCCTTTTGCGGCTTACGCGGCGTCTTGCGTCGGGGTGATGGCGCTCTCGCGTGTGGGGACGGCGGAACCGTTTGCTATTGATAGTCTGTTGGCATCCCGACGGCTTGTGGTCGGCGGGAGGGCGCGTCATGCGTAACATGCCGCCGAGTCAGCACGAGCAGCCTGGCTGCGTGGGCACATCGCAATCATGCGCCAATGAAACACCGCCCGCACCACGCCTGTTTTTGGTCGGCGCGAGAGGTCGTCACGCGCAACATGTCTTATGCCGCGCCGACCACCACCGCCCCTCCCCCTGACGTGCGGAATCATTAAAAAAACCGCTCGCCGCCAGCGCGCAGCGCACCCGCAACACGTTCAAATGCACAGACGCCCATCGTGGCCGCCCGCGCGGCCGCGATGGGCAGCCCCGCAGATTCCATTCCCCGCACACAGGTCTAGCAGCGCGACAAGCCTAGACGCACGTAGCCCCTCGGGCGGGCGGACCCGGTGGCGGGCAACCTCGATGCGCCCGAGGGAATCCGTAGGCAGCCGCCGGCAGGCGGCAACGAGGATGACGAAGGGGGGGCCGCCTAGGCAAGTCCGGAGCGAACGCTCCGGACCGCAATCGTGGGCGCCCGCCACCGGGTCCGCCCGCCCGAGGGGCGACCTACGAAGATCAAACGACGCCCCAAACCTCCACTGCACCCCCACTGCCAATCCCCCCAGCACCCCAAACCCGTCCCCAAAATCCCCCCCACGTTTCCCCCATTTGCGATCCTCCCATTCCAGGTATATATTTCAAGCCTAAACTATCAAGGCCTAAAAATAGCAGCGACCCGCCCCAAGCTTCCGGGCCGCACTTCTTGGAGCGTTACGGCAATGAAAATCGTATGCATTGGTGGTGGTCCCGCCGGCCTGTATTTCGGTCTGCTCATGAAGCTGCAAGACCCGGCCAACGAAGTCACCGTGATCGAGCGCAACCGGCCCTATGACACCTTTGGCTGGGGCGTGGTGTTCTCGGATGCCACCATGCAGAACCTGCGCGAAGCCGATCCGGTTTCGGCCCAGACCATCGGTGACGCCTTCAACCAC
Organism: Achromobacter xylosoxidans; assembly: GCF_001457475.1. Taxonomy (NCBI): domain Bacteria; kingdom Pseudomonadati; phylum Pseudomonadota; class Betaproteobacteria; order Burkholderiales; family Alcaligenaceae; genus Achromobacter; species Achromobacter xylosoxidans. Next base: position 628,418 of record NZ_LN831029.1, read on the forward strand.
TGGGACGACATCGACATCCATTTCAAAGGCCGCAGTATCCGCAGCGGCGGCCATGGCTTCATCGGCATCGGCCGCAAGAAGCTGCTCAACATCCTGCAGGCGCGTTGCGAAGACGTTGGCGTCAAACTGGTATTCGAGAACTTCGTCCAGGACGACCAGGCCATCGCCCGCGAATACGACGCCGACCTCGTCATCGCCTCCGACGGCATCAACAGCCAGGTCCGCACCCGCTACACCGACACCTTCCATCCCGATATCGACCAGCGCCGCTGCCGCTTCGTCTGGCTCGGCACCAAGAAGGTGTTCGATGCCTTCACCTTCGCCTTCGTGCAGACCGAACACGGCTGGTTCCAGGCGCATGCCTACCGCTACGAAGACGGCATGTCGACCTTCATCGTCGAAACGCCCGAGGAAACCTGGCAGGCCGCCGGCATCGAGCAGATGAGCCAGGAAGAAGGCATCGCCTACTGCGAAAAACTGTTTGCGCCCTGGCTGGACGGCAATCCCCTGGTCAGCAACGCCTCGCATCTGCGCGGCTCGGCCATCTGGATCCGCTTCCCGCGCGTCATCTGCAACACCTGGGTCCATTGGAACCAGCTGGAAACCAGCCGCGGCAAGCGCGCCGTGCCCGTGGTGCTGATGGGCGACGCGGCGCATACCGCGCACTTCTCCATCGGCTCGGGCACCAAGCTGGCGCTGGAAGACGCCATCGAACTGGCGCGCTGCCTGAGCGGCGCCGAAGGCAGCGTCGAGCGCGGCCTGAAGCATTACGAGGAAGTGCGCAGCGTCGAAGTGCTGAAGATCCAGAATGCCGCCCGCAACTCCACCGAGTGGTTCGAGAACGTGGCGCGCTACGCCGAACTCGAACCCGAACAATTCGCCTATTCGCTGTTGACCCGTTCGCAGCGCATCTCGCACGAGAACCTGCGGCTGCGCGATCCGGCCTGGCTGGAAGGCTTCGAGCGCTGGATCGCCGAGCATGCCGGCGCTCAGGCGCCGGCCGGCCAGCGGCCGCCGCTGCCCATGCTGACGCCGTACCAGGCGCGCGGCGTCAAGCTCAAGAACCGCATCCTGGTGTCGCCGATGGCCATGTATTCCTGCACCGACGGCGTGCCGGGCGACTTCCACCTGGTGCACCTGGGCGCCCGCGCCATGGGCGGCGCCGGGCTGGTGATGGTGGAAATGACCTGCGTCTCGCCCGATGGCCGCATCACCCCGGGATGCCCGGGCCTGTGGAACGACGAGCAGCAGCAGGCCTTTGCCCGCATCGTCGGCTTCGTCCACGGCAACAGCGACGCCCGCATCGGCGTGCAGCTGGGCCATGCCGGCCGCAAGGGCTCGACCCAGCTGGGCTGGCAGAAGATCGACCATCCGCTGGCCGAAGGCAACTGGCCGCTGCTGTCGGCCTCGGCCCTGCCGTACATCGAAGGCGTGTCGCAGACGCCGCGCGCCATGACGCGCGCCGACATGGACGACGTGCGCGACAACTTCGTGGCCGCCGCGCGCCGCGCCCAGGCCGCCGGTTTCGACTGGCTCGAACTGCACTGCGCCCACGGCTACCTGCTGTCCAGCTTCATCTCGCCGCTGACCAACCGGCGCGACGACGAATACGGCGGCAGCCTGGAAAACCGCCTGCGCTTCCCGCTGGAAGTGTTCCGCGCGGTGCGCGCCGTGTGGCCCGAGGACAAGCCGATGTCGGTGCGGATCTCGGCCAGCGACTGGGTCGAGGGCGGCATCACGCCCGATGACGCCGTCGAGATCGCGCGCCACTTCAAGGCCGCCGGCGCCGACATGATCGACTGCTCGTCGGGCCAGGTCAGCAAGGAAGAAAAGCCGGTCTACGGCCGCATGTTCCAGACGCCGTTCGCCGACCGCGTGCGCAACGAGGCCGGCATCCCCACCATCGCGGTGGGCGCCATCTTCGAGGCCGACCACGCCAACGGCATCATCGCCTCGGGCCGCGCCGACCTCTGCGCGCTGGCGCGTCCCCATCTGGCCGACGCCTCCTGGACGCTGCGCGAATCGGCCCGCGTGGGCTATCGTGACGTGAGCTGGCCGAGCCAGTACTTCGCCGGCAAGCGCCAGCTGGAAACCAATTTCGAACGCGCCGCCGCCATGGCGCAACTGGACATCAAATGAGCACGTCCTCCCTTCCCTTGGCCGGACGCCACGCGCTGGTGACGGGCGGCGCCCGCGGCATCGGCCTGGCCAGCGCCCGCGCGCTGCTGGCGCGCGGCGCCCGCGTCACGCTGCTGGGCCGCGACGGCGGCGCGCTGGAGGCGGCCGTCGACAGCCTGGCCAGCCTGGGCCAGGTGCAGGCGGTCAGCGCCGACATCGCCGACGAGGCCTCGGTGCGCCAGGCCTTTGTCCAGGCCGAGGCCGAACTGGGTCCGGTGCTGGTGCTGGTCAATAACGCCGGCCAGGCCGTCAGCCAGCGCTTCGACCGCACCGACGCGGCGCTGTGGCAGTCGATGCTGGCGGTCAACCTGACCGGCACCTTCCACTGCATCCAGGCGGCCTTGCCCGGCATGCTGGCCGCCAAGTGGGGCCGCGTCATCAACGTGGCCAGCACCGCCGGCCTGATCGGCTACGCCTACGTCAGCGCCTACTGCGCGGCCAAGCACGGCGTGATCGGCCTGACCCGCTCGCTGGCGCTGGAGACGGCGCAGAAGGGCGTCACCGTCAACGCCGTCTGCCCCGGCTATACCGAGACCGACATCGTGCGCGGCGCGGTCGCCAATATCGTCGAGAAGACCGGCATGACGCCGGACGCCGCCCGCGCCAAGCTGGCCGAGCGCAATCCGCAGGGCCGCCTGGTGCAGCCCGAGGAAGTGGCCGAGACGGTCGCCTGGCTGGCGCTGCCGGCCTCGTCGTCCATCAACGGCCAGGCCATCGCCGTCGACGGCGGCGAAGTGATGACCGGCTGAGCCCCCGCCCACCCCTAAGATTCCAGAACGGAGACACCATGAGCACGCAGCCCGAAGAGCACACCATGAAGCACCACAAGCGCCCGCTGGCCGGCTACCAGGCCCGGACGTTCCTGTGGCAGGTGTCGGCCGACGGCAAGGTCGCCACCATCACGCTCAACCGGCCCGAGCGCAAGAACCCGCTGACCTTCGATTCCTATGCCGAGCTGCGCGACCTGTTCCGCGCGCTGGTGTACGCGACCGACATCAAGGTAGTGGTGGTGACGGGCGCCGGCGGCAACTTCTGCTCCGGCGGCGACGTGCATGAAATCATCGGGCCGCTGACCAAGATGAGCATGCCCGAGCTGCTGGACTTCACCCGCATGACGGGCGACCTGGTCAAGGCCATGCGCGCCTGCCCGCAGCCGATCGTGGCGGCGGTGGACGGCGTCTGCGCCGGCGCTGGCGCGATGGTGGCGCTGGCCTCCGACATGCGCCTGGGCACGCCGGCCGCGCGCACCGCCTTCCTGTTCACCCGGGTGGGCCTGGCGGGCGCCGATATGGGCGCCTGCACGCTGCTGCCGCGCATGATCGGCCAGGGCCGCGCCTCCGAACTGCTGTACACCGGCCGCGCCATGACGGCCGAGGAAGGCGCCAGCTGGGGCTTCTTCAACGCCCTGCACGAGTCCGACGCGCTGATGGAGGCCGCCGCCAAGCTGGCCGCGCAACTGGCCGCGGGCCCCACCTTCGCCCACGGCGTGACCAAGAAACTGCTGCACCAGGAATGGAACATGGGCGTGGACGAGGCCATCGAGGCCGAAGCCGAGGCCCAGGCCATCTGCATGCAGACGCGCGATTTCCATCGCGCCTACGAGGCCTTCGTGGCCAAACAGAAGCCGGTCTTCGAGGGGAACTGATGATGCGCGACGCAAGCTGGCTGGACTGGCCCTTTTTCGACGACGCCCACCGCAAGCTGGCGCATGAGGTCGACGGCTGGTGCGAAAGCGCCCTGGGAGACGTCGACCACCACGACGCCGACGCCGCCTGCCGCAAGCTGGTCAAGGCCATGGGCCAGGCCGGCTGGCTGCGCTACGCGGTCGCCGGCGGCCCCGGCGGCGCCTGGGGCGGCGCGCTGCCCGAGGTCGATTCGCGTTCGGTCTGCATCCTGCGCGAGACCTTCGCGCGCCACGAGGGCCTGGCCGACTTCGCCTTCGCCATGCAAGGCCTGGGCAGCGGCGCGATCTCGCTGATGGGTTCGGACGCGCTGCGCCAGCGCTACCTGCCGCGCGTGGCCCGCGGCGAGGCCATCGCCGCCTTCGCGCTGTCCGAACCGGATGCCGGCTCGGACGTGGCCGCGCTGGCCTGCGAGGCCCGGCTGGAGGGCGATCACTACGTGCTCAACGGCGCCAAGACCTGGATTTCCAACGGCGGCATCGCCGACTTCTATTGCGTGTTCGCCCGCACCGGCGAGGCGCCGGGCGCGCGCGGCATCAGCGCCTTCGTGGTGGATGCCGACACCCCGGGCTTCGAGATCTCGGAGCGCATCGAGCTGATCGCGCCGCACCCGCTGGCCACCATCACCTTCGACAACTGCCGCATCCCGGTGTCGCAGCGGCTGGGCGAGGCGGGGCAGGGCTTCAAGCTGGCGATGATGACGCTGGACATCTTCCGCGCCTCGGTGGCGGCCGCCGCGCTGGGCTTTGCGCGCCGCGCGCTGGACGAAGGCCTGGCGCGCGCCAGGTCGCGCCGCATGTTCGGCCAGACCCTGGCCGACCTGCAACTGACGCAGGCGGCGCTGGGCGACATGGCCACGGCCATCGACGCCTCGGCGCTGCTGACGTATCGCGCCGCGTGGATGCGCGACGTGCAGAAACAACGCACCACGCGCGAAGCGGCCATGGCCAAGATGACGGCCACCGAATCGGCGCAGAGCGTGATCGACCGCGCGCTGCAGATGTTCGGCGGCGCGGGCGTGGTGTCGGGGATGCCGGTGGAGAAGCTTTACAGGGAAATCAGAGCGCTGCGTATCTACGAAGGCGCCACCGAAGTGCAGAAGTTGATCATCGCCCGGGAACTGCTGAAGGCCTGAAGAAACCATCGAGTTTCCGCTTTCGGCAGTCAACTACACCGCATCAGCAAGGGGAATTTCATGGAAGTATCCGCCCACATCGACACTTTCGCCCGGGACAATCTGCCCCCGGGCGAACAATGGCCCGAGTTCCTGCTGGACGGCCCCGACGTGGCCTATCCCAAGCGCTTCAATTGCGCGGTTGAGCTGGTGGACGCCATGGTCGACCGTGGCCACGGCGAGCGCGTCGCGCTGCGCTGGGCGCAGGACGGCAAGCCGGCCACCATGACCTACCGCGAGCTGGCCGCGCTGACCAACCGCATTGCCCGCGTGCTGGTCGAGGACATGAAGCTGGTGCCGGGCAACCGCCTGCTGCTGCGCGGCCCCAACAATCCGATGATGGCCGCTTCGTGGCTGGCCGCCATCAAGGCGGGCCTGGTGACGGTGCCGACCATGCCGCTGCTGCGCGCCAAGGAGCTCAAGCAGATCATCGACAAGGCGCAGATCCAGGCGGTGCTGTGCGACGTGCGCCTGAAGGACGAGGCGCAGTTCTGCGCTCAGCCGGACCACGAACATCATTGTCCGGGGCTGGCGCAGATCGTGTATTTCAACGACACGGCGCCCGAGGCGCTGGACACGCTGGCAGCGGCCAAGCCGGATGATTTCACGGCCTGCGATACCGCCGCCGATGACGTCTGCCTGATCGCCTTCACCAGCGGCACCACCGGCGCGCCCAAGGGCTGCATGCATTTCCATCGCGATGTGCTGGCGATGTGCGACCTGTTTCCCAAGCATGTCATCAAGCCGGGTCCGGATGACATTTTCTGCGGCACGCCGCCGCTGGCGTTCACCTTCGGCCTGGGTGGCCTGCTGTGCTTTCCGCTGCGGGTCGGCGCCAGCACCGTGCTGGCCGAGCGCCTGACGCCGGAAAGCCTGCTGCAGCTGATCCAGGACTTTCGCGCCACCATCGTCTTCACCGCTCCGACTTTCTACCGCCAGATGGCGGCGCTGGTGGGCAAGTTCGACCTGTCCTCGCTCAAGAAGAGCGTGTCGGCCGGCGAGGCCCTGCCCGACGCGACGCGCCAGTTGTGGAAGGAGGCCAGCGGCATCGAGATGATCGACGGCATCGGCGGCACCGAGATGATCCACGTGTTCGTGTCCAGCCCGCCGGAGTCGGTGCGCCGCGGCGCCATCGGCCGCGTGGTGCCCGGTTACATCGCGCAGATCGTGGACGACGACATGAACCCGGTGCCCAATGGCACGGCGGGCCGCCTGGCGATCAAGGGGCCGACCGGCTGCCGCTACCTGGCCGACGAGCGCCAGCGGCGTTTCGTGCAGAAGGGTTGGAACCTGCCGGGCGATACGTTCGTGCAGGACGATGACGGCTATCTGTTCTACCAGGCGCGCAACGACGACATGATTGTCTCGGCCGGCTACAACATCGCCGGGCCGGAGGTCGAGGACGCGCTGCTGCGCCACGAGGCGGTGGCCGAATGCGGCGTGGTGGGCGCGCCCGACGACGAGCGCGGCCAGCTGGTCAAGGCGTTCGTGGTGCTCAAGCCCGGCTTCGAGCCGAGCGAGGCGCTGGTGGCGGCGCTGCAGCAGTTCGTCAAGGCCAACATCGCGCCCTACAAGTATCCCCGTGCCATCGAGTTCGTCTCCGCGCTGCCGCGCACCGAGACGGGCAAGCTGCAGCGTTTCGCGCTGCGCAAGATGGCCTGATTCCGCATCAAGGAAATTCCATGGCAGCTCCGTTCGTCAGCCAGGTTGAAGTCCGCTTCCGTCATTGCGATCCGGCGGGCATCGTTTTCTACCCGCGCTATTTCGAGATGATCAATGACTTTGTCGAGGAGTGGTTCGACAAGGGCATGGGCTTGCCATTCCACGCGCTGCACGTGGAGCGCCATATCGGCACGCCGATGGCGTCGGTGACGTGCGATTTCAGCGCGCCGAGCCGCTGGCACGAGAAGCTGCGGCAGACGCTGCAGGTGCAGCGCATCGGCGGCGCGTCGTTCAAGGCGTTGGTGCGCTTCGAGGGGCCGGACGGGCAGTTGCGGCTGTCGGCGACGTTGACGATCGTGACGGTGGATCTGCGCACGATGAAGTCGATGCCGTTGCCGGCGGATCTGCGCGAGCGCATGCAGGATTATCTGGTTGCCGCCGAGTGAGTTCGGCGGGGGCCGCCCTGGTGTTTGTTTTTTGAAAATAGGATGAGACGTTATGAAGATTCTGCAACCGCCGGATTGGATGGCGCCGCGGGGCTATTCGAATGGGATCCTGACCGAGATGACGGTGGGGAGCAAGCTGGTGTTCGTGGGCGGGCAGGTGGGCTGGAACGGGCAGCAGCAGTTCGAGTCGGATGAACTGGCCGATCAGGTGCGGCAGACGTTGGCGAACATCGTGGCGATTCTCGCCGAGGGCGGGGCCAGGCCGGAGCATATCGTTCGGATGACGTGGTATGTGACGGACAAGGATGCGTATGTGGCGGCTTATCCGGAGATCGGGAAGCACTATCGTGAATTGATCGGGAGGCATTTCCCGGCGATGACGGCGGTGGAGGTGGCGGATCTGGTGGAGGATCGGGCCAAGGTGGAGATTGAAGTTACGGCTGTTGTGCCGGCTTGAGTATGGGCCGGCCTGGCGTGTGATGCGCTGGGTTGGGTTCTTTAGCCGCGGGTGACGGGGCAGGCGGGGGATGGCGGGGCTACGATTGCGGTCCGGAGCCTTCGCTCCGGACTGCCCCTTCCTCATCTTCGTCACAGCCTTCGGCTGTTCCTTCAGATTCCGTCGGGCGCATCTACACGCCCCGCCATCCCCCGCCTGCCCCGTCACCCGCTCACGATAAGAATTAATGGCGGATGCCGGGGAGGACGCGTTTCTTGGCGATCTTAGCGGCGGTAATTCTTGTTCAGAGCGATTTGCGGGGCCCGCTTCAAGGCGGCCGCGCGGGCGGCCTTTTGAAGCTTACGTGGTGTCTTGCGGGGGCGGATGACGCTGCGCGCTTGCGGGGTGATTTATCACATATGTAGTGATTCAACTACGTTAGTGATTCTGTGCCCTTGGCTGCGGGGTTGGCGCATGGCGCCAGGTGGCTGGCTATTTGCCGGCTTGGAAAGTTTCGCGGGGGAGTTCGCCGAAGCGGTCGCGGTAGTACTCGGAGAAGCGGCCCAGGTGGCTGATGCCTACGGATACCGCCACCTCGGTCACGCTTTCGCAGGCGCCTTGTTGCAGTTTTTCGCGGGCGGCGTCCAGGCGCAGGACGCGTAGCGCCTGCATGGGGGTGGTCTCGCGGTGTTGCTGGAACAGGCGGGTGAGGGCGCTGGGGCTGGCGCCGGCGCCGCGGGCGATGTCTGTCAGGGTCAGGGGGGCGGCCAGGTGGGCGCGCATGTAGGCTTCGGCCTGGGTGATGCGGCGGGGCAGGGCGGGGGCCAGGCCGGCGTGGCGTTGCCAGGTGTTGGGCTGGTTGTAGAGCAGGTGCAGGACGAGCGTGTCTTCCAGGTGTTCGAGCCAGGCGGCGGGGGGCCTTGGGGCGCCGTCGTCCAGGGTGGGCAGCAGGTGGATCAGGCTGGTCATCATGCTGCGCCAGGCGGCGCCGACGGGGGTGTCCAGGCGTAGCGAGGGGCTGAAGTCCAGGGGGCGGGCGGCGGCGTCGCCGAAGATGCGGTGGCCGATGGCTTCGAGCTTGCCGCGCGGGATCTTCAGCAGCAGTTGCTCGCAGCCGGCTTCCCAGTGCAGTTTCAGGGCGCGGTTGGGGGCGATGACGGCGGCGCAGTCGGGGTGGGCGTCGACGCAGTCGGTGCCGCATTCGATGCGGGCGCGGCCGCGCAGCGGCACCTGCACCAGCATGAAGTCCTGCAGGCGGTCGGGTTCGATGTGGACTTCGGCGCCGTAGCGCAACGTACAGACGCTCAGGGCGCCGAAGCGGGCGCGGTTCAGTTCGGCGTCGACGCGGCCGCCTTTCCAGGTCAGGCGGTGTTCCTTGAGCGCTTCGGAGACGCGTTCGCGCGTTTCGGCGGGCTGGGTGGAACTGAAGACGCGTCGTTTGAGCAATGGCGCCAGCTCGATGCGGGACCAGCCGTGCATGGATGCCTCCGGGACGGGAACGCTCCCGTATCGCCGTCGAGCGTAATGCAATCGTCAAGCGTTTGGAATTAAGTGAATCCCGGATATGCGTGCGCCGATTCGGATAGAGCCGCGCGCCCGGCCGTCCTAAGCTGGGGGTTGTTGGAAGGCGGCGCCGTGGCGCGTAAGCTGGCAGTTTTCATCGGTGGCTGGGTGTACCGACGGCAGACGGATTCTGTCAGCATTGCGCCGGCGGCGCCGGCGGATACCTGCGGGGTGGCTCATGAACGGAAAACTATGGCGCCGGCGCGCGCTGGCGGCGCTGGTCGCGGTGGGCTGTATGACGGCGGCCGGCGGCGCGTCGGCGGCGGACAAGATCAAGGTCGGCCTGCTGACCACGCTGTCTGGACCGGGCGCGGCGCTGGGCAATGAGATCCGCGACGGCTTCAATCTTGCGCTGCAGCATACCGGCGGCAAGCTGGGCGGCCTGCCGGCCGAGGTGGTAGTGGCCGATGACCAGCAGAAGGCCGATGCCGGGCGCCAGGCGGTCGAGCGCCTGCTCAAGCGCGACAAGGTCGACGTCATGACGGGGATCGTGTTTTCCAATGTGCTGCTGCCGGTGATGCCGGCCATCCTGCAGTCGGGCACGATCTACCTCAGCACCAACACCGGGCCCGAGAACTATGCCGGCGCGGGTTGCAATCCGAATTTCTTCGCGGTGGCCTGGCAGAACGAGGACATCCCGGCGGCGATGGGCAAGTACGCCGCCGACCAGGGTTTCAAGCGGGTGGCGCTGATCGCGCCGGATTATCCGGGCGGGCGAGAGTCGCTCAATGGCTTCAAGCGCCTGTACAAGGGCGGTCTGTCGGAAGAGATCTATACCCAGCTGGGCCAGCTCGACTACGGCGTCGAGATCACGCGGCTGCGCGCCAGCAAGCCCGACGCGGTGTTCTTCTTCCTGCCGGGCGGCATGGGCGTGAATTTCATCAAGCAGTTCAACGGCGCCGGCCTGGGCAAGGAGATCGTGCTGCTGGCGCCGGGCTTCTCGGGCGACGAGGATACGATCGCGGCGGTGGGCGCGCCGATCGAAGGCCTGCATAACTCGTCGCAATGGGCGGCCGACCTGGACAACCCGGCCAACCGCAAGTTCGTCGAGGACTTCAGGAAAACCTACAACCGCATCCCCACGCTGTACGCCTCGCAAGGCTACGACGCCGCCATGCTGCTGGACAGCGCGGTCAGGCAGACCGGCGGCAAGCTGGGCGCCGATGCGCTGCGCCCGGCCCTGCGCCGCGCTGATTTCAAGTCGGTGCGCGGCGAATTCAAGTTCAATCGCAATCAGTACCCGATCCAGAACTACTACCTGCGCACCATCGTCAAGGGCGCGGACGGCAAGCTGGCCAACAAGCTGTCGGGCACGGTGCTGACGCAGTATCACGACCCGTTCGCCGCCGCCTGCCAGATGAAGTAAGGCAGGCGACGCACGCATCAGCACGCATCAAGGAGAGACGCATGACCGCAACCATCACGACGCGCGAGGTGTCCATCGCCTCGCACGACGGCAAATCATTCAGCGCCTACCTGGCCGTGCCGGCCTCGGGCCACGGACCCGGGCTGGTGCTGTGCCAGGAGATATTCGGCATCAACGACTTCATGCGCCGCACCGCGCAGTCGCTGGCCGAGGAGGGCTACGTGGTGCTGGCGCCGGACCTGTTCTGGCGCCAGCAGCCCGGCATCCAGCTGACCGACGGCCCGGCCGACATGCCGCGCGCCTTCGAGCTGTATCAGCGTTTCGACGTCGAGCTGGGCGTCAAGGACATCGCCGCGACCCTGGCGGCGCTGCGCGTCCTGCCCGAGCAGCAGGGCGGCGCCGGCGTGCTGGGCTATTGCCTGGGCGGCAAGCTGGCCTACCTGGCCGCCTGCCGCACCGATGCCGACGTGGCCATCGGCTACTACGGCGTGGGCATCGAGGACAGCCTGGAAGAAGCCGCCAACCTGCGCGGCCGGCTGGTGCTGCACATCGCCGAAAAGGACGGCTTCTGTCCGCCGCCGGCGCGCCAGCGCATCCTGGAGGCGCTGGGCGGCAAGGCCAACGTCGAGCTGTATGTATACCCCGGCATGGACCACGCCTTCGCCCGCACCGGCGGCGCGCACTATGACAAGCCGTCGGCGCTGATGGCGCACCAGCGCAGCATGGCCGCGCTGCAACGCGTGATCGGGCCGCAGTTCGATTATTCGTATCTGTGGGACAAGCACTGCGAATACGAGTTCGGCACCCGTGACGTGGCCGCGACCATGGCCACCATGGTGGCCGAGCCGTACGTCAACCACATCCCCACCATGACCGGCGGCGTGGGCTACCGCGAACTGTCGCGCTTCTATCAGCACCACTTCGTCAACAGCAATCCGCCCGACACCAGACTGGTGCCGTTGTCGCGCACCGTGGGCGCGACGCAGATCGTCGACGAACTGCTGTTCTGCTTCACTCACACCACCGAGATAGACTGGCTGCTGCCCGGCGTCGCGCCCACCGGCAAGTACGTCGAGATCCCGCTGGTGGCCATCGTCAAGTTCCGCGGCGACAAGCTCTGCCACGAACACATCTACTGGGACCAGGCCAGCGTGCTGGTGCAGATTGGCGTGCTCGATCCCAAGGGCCTGCCGGTGGCCGGCCGCGAGACCGCGCAGAAGCTGCTGGACGAGACCCTGCCTTCCAACACCCTGATGGCGCGCTGGAAAGACAGCGAGAACAAGTAGGAGACCGCCATGCCGTATAGCGATCAACAATTGGGCGAGATGGTGCGCGGCGACAGCGTGCACCGCGCCCTGTACACCGACCCGGCGATCTTCGAACTGGAGATGCAGCGCATCTACGGCCGCGCCTGGGTCTACGTCGGCCACGAAAGCCAGGTGCCCAAGACGGGCGACTATCACACCACGCGCCTGGGCGACCAGGACGTGCTGATGGTGCGCGCCAGCGACGGCCGCGTGCACGTCCTGTACAACCGCTGCCCGCACAAGGGCGCCAAGGTGGTGGCCGACGGCGACGGCTGCGTCGGCAAGTTCTTCCGCTGCCCGTACCACGCCTGGACCTTCAAGCTCGATGGCAGCCATCTCGGCGTGCCGCTCAAGCAGGGGCTGGAAGGCACCGCCTACGATCCCACCGACCCCGGCTTCTCCATGCGCCGCCTGCCGCGCGTGGAAAGCTATCGCGGCTTCGTCTTCGCCAGCCAGGCGCGCGACGGCCAGGGCCTGGCGGAATTCCTGGGCGGCGTGCGCTCGTCGATCGACAACCTGTGCGACCGCTCGCCGGTGGGCGAAGTGGAAGTGGCCGGCGGCATCTTCCGTGTGATGCAGCGCTCGAACTGGAAGGTGTTCTACGAGAACCTGCACGACACCATGCACGCCCGCGTGACGCACGAATCGTCCTTCGCCGCCGCCCGCGACGAAGCCAAGGAGATCGGCGAGATGCCGTTCGAGCTGCACATCATGGACGGCAACGGCGAGCCCTACGAGTTCTGGGAAAAGCTGGAGCTGCGCGCCTACGACAACGGCCACGGCTACATGGAAGGCATCTTCAACCCGGGCGCGGCCGAACGCGACCCGGTGTCGCGCGCCCATTTCGAGGCGCTGACCGCGGCCTACGGCGCAGACCGCGCCCGCGAGATCCTCGGCATGAACCGCCACAACACCGTCATCTACGGCAGCGGCTCGCCGCACACGGTGTTCCAGCAGTTCCGCGTGATCCGGCCGATCGCTGTCGACCGCACCCTGATCGAGATCCAGACGTTCCGCTGCAAGGGCGCGCCGGACGGCGTGTTCAAACGCGCCATGCTGTACGCCAACGTCATCAATTCGCCGTCGTCCAACGTCATGCCGGACGACATCGAGCTCTACAACCGCTGCCAGGAAGGCAACGCCACCCGTGGCGGCGAGTGGGTCAGCATGCACCGCTACCATGGCACCGACCGCAGCGACGCCGACGGCATGGTGTCGGTCAACGGCACCAGCGAGCTGCCGATGCGCAACCAGTTCCGCGCCTGGAAAAACTACATGGAGGCCGGTCCCGTGGCGCCCGCACACGGCCAAGGAGAAGGCGCATGCTGCTAGACCTGGAATTCGACGTATCCACCGCCAACCTGGCGCCGGCCGACGTGCCGGCCGAGGCCTATCACCGCATCGCCCAGTTCCTGTACCGCGAGGCGCGGCTGCTAGACGAGCGCCGCTACGACGACTGGCAGTCGCTGTGGACTGACGACGGCATGTACTGGATGCCGCGCGAACCGGGCCAGTCCAGCCCCTACGACCACATCTCGCTGTTCTGGGAAGACCGCATGCTGCGCGACGTGCGCATCCGCCGGCTGCAACACCCGCGCAACTGGTCGCAGCAGCCGCCCACGCGCAGCGCGCGGCTGGTGGGCGCGGTGCAGGTCGAGGGCGTGGACGCCGGCGGCAACCTGGTGGTGCACTCGGCATTCCAGATGACCGAATGGCGCAAGCGCCAGCCGCGCCAGCTGGCGGGACGCTACACCCATAAGCTGGCCGCCGACGGCGACAGCTGGCGCATCCGCATGAAGCGCGTTGACCTGGTGAACTGCGACGACGCGCACGACGTGTTCGAGGTGTTCGTGTGAGCGCGATCGACGCCGCGGTGCTGGCGCTGCACTACCAGAACGACGTGCTGCATCCCGAAGGCAAGATCCGCGTCGGGCTGGACGCCGATGGCGCGGTGCGCCAGCGCCTGCTGCGTGGCGCCGCCGACCTGCTCGACGGCGCCCGTAGCCATGGCCTGCCGATCGTGCACGTGCGCATCGCCTTCAGGCCCGACTATGCCGACCTGCTGCCCAACTGCGACATCTTCCGCAACGTCGCCAGCATCGGCGCCGTGGCCGAGGGGCAATGGGGCAGCGCCTTCTACGACGGCCTGCAACCGCTGGCCGGCAGCCCGCGCGAGTTCGTGGTCAAGCACACCCGCATCAGCGCCTTCTACGGCACGCCGCTGGAAGAGACGCTGCGGCTGCTGGGCGCGCGCCGGCTGGTGGTGGCGGGCGTGGCCACCCACTCGGTGGTCGAGGGCACCGTGCGGCATGCGGCGGATATCGGTTTCAATGTCATGGTGGCCGAAGACGCCTGCGCCTCGGCCGATCCGGCGGTGCATGACGCTTCGCTGGCCAGCATGCGCCTGATCGCGCAGACCGGCTCGGTGGCGCAGGCGGTGCGCTGGGCGGCCACCGCGCACTGAACGAAGGACACATCATGGATTTTTCCGGCTTTCCCGGCCTGGCCGGCAAGACCGCCATCGTCACCGGCAGCACGCAGGGCCTGGGCGCGGACATCGCGCGCGGGCTGGCGGCGGCCGGCGCCAACGTGGTGCTGGTGGGGCGCAACGCGCAGGCGGGGCAGGCGTTGGCCGCCGCCCTGGGCGACCGCGCGTTGTTCCACGAGACCGACATCGGCCAGGACGACCAGATCCGCCACTGCCTGAATGCCGCGCTGGCGCGCTTCGGCCGCGTCGACATCCTGGTGAACAACGCCTGCCAGTACAACGATCGCGGGCTGGCCTCCAGCCGCGAGGAATGGCACGCCACGCTCGACACCAACCTGGTGTCGGCCGCCATCTTCACGCAGATGGCGGCGCCGCTGCTGCCGCGCGGCGGCGTGGTGGTCAACCTGGGCAGCACCGGCGGCAAGTTCGGCGCGGCCGGGCGCGCGCTGTATCCGGCCTCCAAGGCGGCCTTGCTGCAGATCACCAAGAACTTCGCCGTGGAACTGGCGCCGGCCGGCATCCGCGTGCTGGCGGTGTCGCCGGCCTGGACCTGGTCTCCGTCGGTCGAACAACTGGCCGGCGGCTCGCGCGAAGCCGCCGACGCGGTCGGCGCGCACTTCCATCCGCTGGGCCGGGTCGGCTCGGGCGAGGAGATCGCGGCGGCGGTGTGTTTCGCCTGCTCCGACGCGGCCTCGTGGATGACGGGCGTGGATATCCCGGTGGACGGCGGTTTCTCGATCCTGGGGCCGGACCGCGGCATTTCGCCGCGCGCCTGGTTCAAGCAGTTGGCGCCCTGAGGCGGGCTGCCGGCCGGAGGGACGCGGGATCGGACCGCGCGGGCATGGCCGGCATCGCGCCGCGATCCCGGCGCGGGCCGGGGGGCGCCGGGGCGTGATGCCGGGGGCCGGCCAGGCCGCGGGGCGCGCGTCAGCGGATGACGATCTCGCCTTCTTCCAGGGCGGCCTTGCCTCCCACCTGGTCTTCCAGGAATTCCTGCATGCGGTTGCCCACCTGGATCTTGGTGCCGCCGCAAAAGCGCCGCGCGGCGATGATGGTGGCCGTATGCAGCGGCTGCAGGTCGCGGATCAGCTGGGCTTCTTCCTCGTCCAGTTCGATCAGGTCGCGGCCCAGCTTGGTGTGGGTGTTGCGGGCGCGCTCGACCACGTCGCCGGCGGCGCGCCCGGGGTTGGCGTGCAGGAACAGCAGCAGCTGTTCGAGCTTGGCCTTTTCCTCGTTCATCTTCAGGCGCTTGCGCGTCAGCGCCGAACGCTTGATGTCGGCATGCGGATCCAGGCCGGCCTGCACCAGCGTGGGCACGCCCGCCGGCGAACCGATGGTGCCGGCGCGCACCGATTGCAGGGCGCGGGTCTGGCCGCCGGTGATGGCGGTCTGCTGGGTATTGGGCGGGCCGACGTTGACGCTGCCGCCGGCGGCGATGCTGCTCTGGCGGATCTCGCGTTCCACTTCCACGTTCTGGCCGGCGCTGATGATGGCGTTGGTGATGAAGCGGGCCCGCACTTCGCCGCCACAGACGATGTGGGCAGTGCGCGCGGCGGTGTTGGCGGCTCCGCCACCGGCGCCGTCCGCCACGGCCTCGGCCATGCCGATGATGCCGCCTTTGACCGTGACGTTGCCGCCGGCCTCGACCAGCGCGGCCTCCATGGTGCCGTTGACGACCACGTCGCCGGTCACCCGCACTTCCATGGTGGCGCTGATGTCGCCGCGCACCTGCAGCGAACCCTGGAAGTTGATGTTGCCGGTGGACAGGTCGACCGCGTCGACCTCGACCACCGGATTGACCTGCGCGCCCTGGTGGATCAGCTTGGGCGAGCCGGCGATGGCGGCGCGCAGCAGGTTGGGGTCTTCCGGATCGATCTCGACGCCGGACATCTCGGCATTGAACGGCGTGTCGGGCAGTTCATCCGGCAGCACCGGCTGGCCCAGCACGTTGCAGCCGTCGATGCCGGGCAGCGGCGGAATGCGGCGCATCAGCGGCATGCCCGGGGTCACCAGCAACAGGCTGCCGAGGTCGCGGTAGTCGATCTGGGCCAGTTCGTCGATTTCCTGCGCGCGCGGCTTCAGGCGGTCCAGCAGGCTCTCGAAGCGGGTCGGGGTGCCGCGCGTGGGCGGCGTGCCTTGCGCGATCAGCACGGTCTGCGCGCCGCCGCGCTCGACGGCTTCGGCCAGTTCCTTTTCCAGCACGCCGTGGACGATGCCCTGGTCGGCGATGGCCTGGCGCAGCACGGCCAGGGCCACCGGCTTGCCGCCCTTGGGCGGATGCAGCGTGACCAGGGCGGACATGCAGGTCGCGTCCACTTCCAGGTCGAACGAACCGTCGATCAGCTTGCCCACCGGCACCTGGACCGGTTCGGCGGCGTGGCGGCACAGGTCGATGAAGGCGATGACGGCGTGGTTGTCCAGCGCCTCCGTCGACCAGCCCTGGGCAGTGGCCAGGGCGGCCAGGGTATCCCAGCTGGGCAGGGTGGCGGCCAGCGGAGCGGCGATGACGGTGTCCGAGGCTTCGGCCGATTCGCCTTCGGACGGCGCGGCCGGGGGCGCGTTGGCGCCCTCCGGGGCGGATGGCGGCGTGTAGATCGCCGTCAGGACGTTGGTAGTGGCATCCAGCACCAGCTGGAGCGTGTTGTCTGCGCCCATCTCCGCCTCCCGCCCGGCGGTCTGCGCCGGGTTCCATTCATTTAGTAATTAAACGAAATATTGCGACATGTTAACCCATGAATCCGGGGCTACTGCGCAGTAGAAGGGGGCTGGAGGGCATAAAAAGATGTAGGTCCGGCCCTTATTTCAGACGGATTGCCGCCCGAGTCGCTGGGGGGGCGGGGCGCGCTCGAACCGCAACGCCAGCGCGTCCTAGTCCATAGGCAGGAGCGACAAAGCGCGCGCAGCGGCTCAGCATAGGCGTTCGATCCCGCGTCCCCGGACGCCGCCGGAGCCTCGATGCCATGTCATCCCCCTTTTCCTTCCCGTCGGCCAGGCCGCGCCGCTGTCGTGGGCGCGTGGCCGGCCTGGTGATCGCGGCCCTGGTGGCCGGGGTGGCGGCGCTGGCGCCCGCCGGCGGCGCCAGCGCCGCAGAAATTTATCGTTACAAAGATCCGTTCGGCGTCTGGCGCGCCATGAAGGTGCCCAATGGCTATGCCAAGTATTACAAGCGCGCCCAGGTCCGCACCGCGCCGCGCGGCTCCCGCCTCAAAGTCTGCCTGGACTGCGAACCGCGTGCGGGTGACGGCGCGAGCCTGCTGACCCTGGGCGATCGCGCCGCCCGTTGGCGGGCGGCGCCGCCGTCCACCGCGCATGACGAATTGATCGCGCAGGCAGCCAGGGATTCAGGCGTGGACCGGGCTTTGCTGACCGCCGTCATCGCGGTGGAATCCGGGTTCCGCAGCGATGCGCGCTCGCCCAAGGGGGCGCTGGGCCTGATGCAACTGATGCCGGCGACGGCGGCGACCCTGCTGGTGTCGGACGACATCGAGCGGGCGCTGGTGGATCCGGCCACCAACGTGAAGGCGGGTTCAAGCCTGCTGCGGCGCCTGATCGACCAGTATCCCAACCGCCTGGACCTGGCGCTGGCGGCCTACAACGCGGGCGAGGGCGCGGTGCGCAAGTACGACGCGGTGCCGCCCTATGCCGAGACCCAGCAGTACGTGCGCAACGTCACGGCGCTGTACCAGCAATACAAGACACCCTAGGGCTGGATACAAAAACGCCCCGCAAGCCCTTCCAGGGCCGCCAGGGCGTGTTGCAGCGCGTTCGGCAGGCCGGGACCCGCCGGCGCGCTTCGCGCCGCGCTCAGACCGTCGCGAAGACCTTCTCGGCGATATCCAGGGTGGCCTGGATGACGGCGTCGTCGTGGGTGGCCGAGACGAAGCCGGCCTCGAACGCCGACGGCGCGAAATGCACGCCGTGGTCCAGCATGGCGTGGAAAAAGCGGTTGAAGCGCGCCGTATCGCAGGCCGAGACCTCGGCGAACGTGGCCGGCACCTTGTCGCTGAAGTAGATGCCGAACATGCCGCCGACCGAATCGGCCGAAAAAGCCAGGCCGGCGGCGCGGGCGCGTTCCTGCAGTCCCTGGGCCAGCTTGGCGGTCTGCGCCGCCAGCTTGTCGTAGAAGCCGGGCGCGGCGATCAGGCGCAGCGTGGCCAGGCCGGCGGCCACGGCCACCGGGTTGCCCGACAGCGTGCCCGCCTGGTAGACGCCGCCCAGCGGCGCGATGTGTTTCATGATCTCGGCGCTGCCGCCGAAGGCGCCCACCGGCATGCCGCCGCCGATCACCTTGGCCAGCGTGGTCAGGTCGGGCTTGACGCCCGACAGGCCCTGCACGCCCTGCGGGCCGACGCGGAAACCGGTCATGACTTCGTCGAAGATCAGCAGCGCGCCGTGCTGCGTGCAGACCTCGCGCAGCCCTTCCAGGAAGCCGGCGGCCGGCTTGATCAGGTTCATGTTGCCGGCGATCGGCTCGACGATGATGCAGGCGATGTCGGCGCCGTGCTGGGCGAAGGCCTCGCGCACCGCTTCGAGGTTGTTGTATTCCAGGGTCAGCGTGTGCGAGACGAACTCGGGCGGCACGCCCGCCGAGCTGGGGTTGCCGAAGGTCAGCAGGCCCGAGCCGGCCTTGACCAGCAGGCTGTCGGAGTGGCCGTGGTAGCAGCCTTCGAATTTGACGATCTTGTTGCGGCCGGTGGCGCCGCGCGCCAGGCGGATGGCCGTCATGGTGGCCTCGGTGCCGGAGCTGACCAGGCGCACCTGTTCCAGCGACGGCAGGCGCGCGATCAGCACCTCGGCCAGCTCGATCTCGGCCTCGGTGGGGGCGCCGAACGACAGGCCATTGACGGCCGCTTCCTGCACCGCGCGCACCACGTCCGGATGCGAATGGCCCAGGATGGCCGGGCCCCACGAGCCGACGTAGTCGATGTACTGCTTGTCTTCCGCGTCCCACACGTACGGGCCTTGCGCGCGCTTGATGAAGCGCGGCGTGCCGCCCACGGAGCGGAAGGCGCGCACGGGCGAGTTGACGCCGCCGGGGATGCTGCGGCTGGCGCGTTCGAAAAGCTGAGCGTTACGGGACATGGCGATCAAGGCTTCAGGTTGCGGTTGATGGAGTAGGGCGCGGCGCAGGCCGCGGCGGCGGCGCGGATGGCGGGCGCCTCGAACAGGCCGGTGATGACGGCGATCGAGTCGGCGCCGGCCGCGGCCACCTGCGCCGCGTTCTCGGGCGTGATGCCGCCGATGGCGACCACCGCGGGGCGCGGCGCGTCGCGTTCCTCGACCAGCGCGCGGGCCTCGGTCAGGACCGACAGCGGCGCGCGCACGGTGTCCGGCTTGACGCGCGAGGCGAACATGGCGCCGAAGGCGATGTAGTCGGCGCCGGCGTCCAGCAGTTCGCGGGCGCGGGCCAGGTCATCGTAGCTGGAGCCGCCCAGGATCAGGTCGGGGCCGGCTTCGGCGCGGATGCGGGCCAGGCTGTCGTCGTCGCGGCCAACGTGGGCGCCGTCGGCGCCGACCTCGAGCGCCAGGCGCCAGTCGTCATTGATGAGGAACACCACGCCCAGTTCGCGGCACAGCGGCGCCAGGGCGCGCGCCTGCTCGGCGCGCACCGTGTCGGGCACGTCCTTGCGGCGCAGCTGCAGCGCGCGCATGCCGCCCTCGGCGGCCTGGCGCACCGCGCGCATCAGGCGCTCGGTGTCGTCCCATTCGGGGGTGACGCCGTACAGGCCGGCGGGAAAACGCAGGGCTTTCATTGCGGTTGGATCCGGTTGGGAATGCGCCGGCCCATGCCCGGCAGGAAGCTGGCGGCGACCGCCGCGTCGGCGTGGGCCAGGCCCTGGCGCACCGCCTCGGGCATTTCCAGGCCGCGCGCCAGCAGGGCGGTGATGGCGGTGGCCGCCAGGCCGCCGGCATCGCCGTTGCGGTCCGGGGGCGCCTGCCACGGCAGGGTGGTGGTCTGGCCGTTGGGGCCGAGCAGCACGTTGGCATGGTGGCCGGGCCGCTGCGGGCTGCCCAGCACCAGCACCCATTCGGCGCCGGCCGCCACCAGGGCGTGCATCGGCGACGGTGCGTCCCCGATATCGATGTCGCCGTCGGCATGCCATTGCGCCAGGCGCAGGTGTTCGACGATCAGCAGGTCGGTCTGCGGCAGCACCAGCTCAAGAACGGCCGCCAGCAGATCGTCGGCCTCGTCCTCGTCGGCGGCGTCGGCCGGCACCTGGGCGCGCTGGCCCAGGTGCAGCACCAGCGGCACCTGGCTGTAATCGGCCGCTACCTGGGCGGCCACGCTTGCCGTTTCGGCGGTGTATAGTCCGCCCACCTTGATCGCCTGTACCGACATGTCTTCGAGCAGGCAGCGGGCCTGGTCGTCGAGCAGGTCGGGCGACACGGGATGGATTTCTTCGATGCCGGCGGTATCCTGCACGGTCAGCGCCGTGACGGCCGCCAAGCCATGACAGCCCAGGCGGGCGCAGGTGACGGCATCCGCGGGCAAGCCGTCGGCGCCCGAAGGATCGAGCGGGCCGAAGACCAAAACGAGAGGGGGAGTAACGGGGGCCACGTGGACAGCGCTAGAGTAAGGGTGCCCGGACTCAATTGCGAAGAATCAGGGGAACCCCTATTGGGTTTCGGTAAGATTGTCCCCATTCTAATGGATGCCTCCCGCCTTTGCCCCGTAGGGGGGACGACGGCAGGGATTTGATGTAAGAGAGAACTATGCGTACTTGGATGTGTCTGATTTGTGGCTGGGTCTACGACGAAGAGGCAGGCCTGCCCGACGAAGGCATCGCGCCCGGCACCCGCTGGGAAGACGTGCCGCCGAACTGGGTCTGTCCTGAATGCGGCGCCCGCAAAGAGGACTTCGAACTGATGGAAATCTGATCCGCAGCGCCGACGTATTCCGCCAAGGCTTGCAACGAGGGGAGGCCATGTCCACCCCGCGCTCCCGACGGGCCACGCCAGTGCGGCGGGCCCCCGGTTCTATCAGACTACCCACAGAGGGGTTGCCATGACGGAAAAACACCACGAAGAAACCACCACGCAGGCCGCCAACTTCGCCAACCAGTTCCTGATCGCCATGCCCGGCATGGTCGAGGGCAGCCTGGCCGGCTCGGTCATCTATATCTGCGAACACTCCGAACGCGGCGCGTTGGGCCTGGTCATCAACCGGCCCACGGACCTGACGCTCGGCACGCTGTTCGAGCGCATCGACCTGGCGCTGGAAATCGGCCCGGTCAAGGACACGCTGGTGTTCTTCGGCGGCCCGGTGCAGACCGACCGCGGCTTCGTGCTGCACGCGCCGGCCGGCGACTACAGCTCCAGCATCAAGCTGGGCGCCATGGCCCTGACCACCTCGCGCGACGTGCTGCAGGCCGTGGCCGACGGCAACGGCCCGGCCCGCATGCTGGTCACGCTGGGCTACGCCGGCTGGGGCGCCGGCCAGCTCGAAAGCGAGATGGGCCAGAACGCCTGGCTGTCGGTCGGCGCCGACGACCACATCATCTTCGACGTGCCGCCCGAGGATCGCTACCCCGCCGCGCTCAAGCTGCTGGGCATCGATCCCGTGATGCTGGCCGGCGACGCGGGCCATGCCTGAAGAAACCCTGCTGGCGTTCGACTTCGGCGAGAAGAAGATCGGCGTGGCCATCGGCAATACGCTGACGCGCCACGCGCGGCCGCTGGAAATCATCTTCAGCGAAGTGCGTGATGTGCGTTTCGCGCGCATCGAGGCGCTGCTGCGGGAATGGCAACCGCATCGCGTGGTGGTCGGCCTGGCGCTCGATGCCGATGGCGGCGAGCAGCCCGCCACCGCGCGCTGCCGCCGCTTCGCCAATCAGCTGCACGGCCGCTTCGGCGTCGCGGTGGAACTGGTCGACGAGCGCGGCTCCAGCATGGAGGCGCAACGCCTGCTTGGCACGCACGCGGCCGACGACGCCATGGCCGCGGCCGTCATCCTGCAACGCTACCTGGACAAGCCGCCGGCGCCTTGACGCCGGCGCCGGCCCGCCCATGCTCAATCCGCAACTCGACCGCCGTGGCGAACTGATTCATCTGCTGACCACGGAAGGGTTGCCGCGCCGCCATGTCGAGCGGCTGCTCGACATGGCGGCGCGTTTTGCCGATGGCTCGCAGCCCGCCGCGCCCGCCGCCGACTTGCCATTGTTCTTGAGCCTGCCGGCCGGCGACATCGACCTGCGCCAGGGTTTCGAGGCCGCCGCCGGCCAGTTGGGCCTGCGGCCGGTGCCGCTCGCGGGCAGCGCGGGCGTCGATGCGGGCGTGGATCGAGGCCATGGCGTGGGCGCCGGGGACCCGCCCTCGACGCATGCTCCCGCCACGCCGTCGCCCGCCGCCGTTGCCGCCGGCCTGCCGGCCGGCATCCTGGTGCTGCGGCATCCCGCCAGCGGCGCGGCAGTCTGTGCCGCCGGCGCCCAGGCGCCGGGCCTGCGCATCATCAACGCTGGCGACGGCGCCCATGCCGACCCGCTGCCGGCCCTTGCCCGGGTGCAGGTAATGCTGCGCGCCAAGCGCGACCTGACCAACCTGGCCGTGGCGCTGGTGGGCGACATTCGCCATAGCGCCGTGGCTCGCAGCCTGATCCATGCCATGACCACGCTGGGCGTGCCGGAAGTGCGCGCCACCGCGCCGCGCACCCTGCTGCCCGATGGCCTGCCGCAACTGGGCGTACGGGCCTGCGGCACGCTGCGCGAATGCCTGGCCGACGCCGATGTCGTGATCGTGCTGCCGCTGCGCGCCGAACGCATGAGCGGCGCGCTGCTGCCGTCGGCCCGGGACTACACGGCCGCCTGCGGACTGACGCCGGCCCGCCTGGCCGGGGCGAAAGCGGACGTCCTGCTGTTGCCCGCCGGCGGCTTGACGCCCGGCATCGAGATCGACGGCGACATCGGCGCCGGCCTGCCCGACACCGAGGCCAGCCTGGCGCGATCCGAACGCGATCTGCGCCTGGCCGCCCTGAGCGTGCTGGCAGGAGGCGCCGCATGAGGCTGCACATCGCCAACGGCCGCCTGATCGATCCGGCCCACGGCCGCGACGGCCAGCAAGACCTGTTCATTGCCCACGGCCGCGTGGTCGCGAGCGGCCAGGCGCCGGACGGCTTCCAGGCCGACCAGCGGATCGACGCGGCTGGCCTGGCCGTGTTGCCCGGCCTGGTGGACCTGTCGGCGCGCCTGCTGCGCCAGGACGCCGGCGCGCCGGCGGACTCGCGCCTGTCCAGCGCCGAGTTGCGCGCCGCCCTGGCTGGTGGCGTAACCACACTGGCCATGCCTCCGGATGCCGACGCGCCGCTAGACGAGCCGGCCAAGATCGAGGCGCTGCTGCGCGAAGCGCCGTCCGGCCACGGCCGGGTGCTGCCGATCGGCGCGTTGACAGTCGGCCTGCGCGGCGAAACCCTGGCGGAAATGGGCCTCCTGGCGCAGGCGGGCTGCCTGGCGTTCTCGCCGGGCGAGTGCGGCATCGCCGATACGCGGGTGCTGTGGGGCGCCATGCGCTACGCCGCGGGGCTGGGCCTGGCATTGTGGCTGCGGCCGCAGGACCCATGGCTGGCGCAGGGCGCCGTGGTCGCCGCCGGCGCCTACGCCGACCGTCTCGGCCTGCCGGGCCTGCCGCCGCAGGCCGAGGTGCTGGCCCTGCAAACGATTTTCGAGCTGCAACGCGCCACGGGCGCGCGTGTGCATCTGTCGCGCCTGTCGACCGCCGGCGGCCTGGAACTGTTGCGCGCCGCGCGCCGCGAAGGACTGCCGGTCAGCGCGGACGTTTCGGCCAACAGCCTGCACCTGACCGATGTGGACATCGGTTATTTCAATACCGATTTCCACCTGCGCCCGCCGCTGCGCGGCCAGCGCGACCGCGATGCGATCCAGGCGGCGTTGCGCGAGGGGCTGGTGGAGGCGCTGTGCTCGGATCACGCGCTGGTGGACGATGCGGGCAAGGCCCTGCCGTTTCCCTATTCGCAACCCGGCGCCACGGGCCTGGAATTGCTGCTGTCGCTGGCGCTGAAATGGGCCCGCGACTGCCGCCTGCCGCTGACGCAGGCGCTGGCCCGGGTGACCGCGGGGCCGGCGGCGGTGCTGCGTGGCCTGTCGCCGGGCTTGTCCGGCCTGGGCGAGCTGGGCGTGGGCGCGCCCGCGGATCTGTGCCTGGTGGACCTGGAGGCCGAATGGCTGGTGGCGCCCGGCGCCCTGCAAAGCCACAGCCGCCATACGCCGTTCGCGGGTATGATGCTGCCCGGCCGTGTCCGCGCCACCCTGGTGGGTGGCAACCCGGCCTGGGAGACCCCTGCTTGAAGCTGCTGCGCTTTGTCCTTCGCCTGATGCTGGTGGTGCCGTTGATCGTCTTCGGCCTGCTGTGCGTGGGCCTGGTGTATCCGCTGCTGCGCCCGAAGTCGCGGGCCTGGCTCAATCGAACCTGGTCGCGCTGCCTGATGGCGGCCTGTGGCCTGCGGGTCGTCTTCAAGGGCGAGCCGCGCATGACGGGTCCAGTACTGCTGGTGGCGAACCACGTTTCCTGGATCGACATCTTCGTGCTGAATTCGGCGCGGGCAACGTCGTTCGTGGCCAAGAGCGAGATCCGCAGCTGGCCGGTGATCGGCTGGCTGGTGGCGGGCGCGGGCACGCTGTTCATCGAACGCGGCCAACGCCACGCGGTGCACGCGATGGGCGAGTCGATGCAGGCGCGCTTCAAGCTGGGCGACGCGGTGGGCCTGTTCCCGGAAGGCACGACCAGCGAGGGTTTCACGCTGCGCCCGTTCCACGCCAGCCTGTTCGAACCGGCCCGCGCGGCGGCGGTCGAGATCCAGCCGGTGGCGCTGCGCTTCCTGCAACACGGCGAACGCAGCGGTTTCGCGGCGTTCGTGGGGGAGGAAACGCTGGTGGCGAATCTGTGGCGGGTGATGGGGACGACGGGGCTGTCGGTGGAGGTGGTGTTCTTGCCGGTATTGGCGGCGAAGCATGCCGATGGGACGTTGCCGACGCGGTTGGAACTGTCGCATCAGGCTCGGGATGCGATTCAGGCGGTGCTTTGAGGTTTTTGTTGCTGCGGGCTTGGGGGGGTGACTCTTGCTTGTGGCGGGTTGTGTGTTTTTCTTGGCGTCGGCGTTGTGCTTCGTAGGTCGCCCCTCGGGCGGGCGGACCCGGTGGCGGGCGCCCACGATTGCGGTCCGGAGCGTTCGCTCCGGACTTCCCCTTCGTCATCCTCGTTGCCGCCTGGCGGCGGCTGCCTTCGGATTCCCTCGGGCGCATCGAGGTTGCCCGCCACCGGGTCCGCCCGCCCGAGGGGCTACGTGTGTCTAGGCTTGTCGCGCTGCTAGACCTGTGTGCGGGGAATGGAATCTGCGGGGCTGCCAGTTGCGGCCGCGCGGGCGGCCACAACTGGCGTCTGTTCATTTGAACGTGTTGCGGGTGCGCTGCGCGCTGGCGGCGAGCGGTTTTCTAATGATTCCGCACGTCAGAGGGAGGGGCGGTGGTGGTCGGCGCGGCATCAGACATGTTGCGCGGGACGACCTCTCGCGCCGACCACAAACAGGCGTGGTGCCAGCAGACTTTCAATAGCAAACATTCCGCCGCGCCCACACGCGAGAGCGTCACCAGCCCGACGCAAGACGCCGCGTAAGCCGCAAAAGGCCGCCCGCGCGGCCGGCTTGCGGCGGGCCCCGCAAGACCCTCCTCTCCAGCCCCGATGTGCGCCAAAACGCCAAGCACACAGACCGCCCCAACGCCCGAGGCTAAGTCTCATCGCGAGCGCGTGGCGGGGTCGGTGGGGGATGGCGGGGCGTGTAGATGCGCCCGGCGGAAACCGTAGGGAGCCGAAGGCGGACGAGGTTGAGCCCGGGGCAGTCCGGAGCGAACGCTCCGGACCGCAATCGTAGCCCCGCCATCCCCCACCGACCCCGCCACGCGCGCCTCAAGAACCCAACCCCGCGACACAAAAAACCCCCGCCTCAATGCCGCCCATTAGAAGAAAAATCACAACAACTACGCGCCACCTCCGCCACACTCTCACAAAACGCGTCATCAGCCCCCTTCCGGTACATCGCGCAGTACACCGATTGCGGCGCCGCGGTGCTGGTCCGCGCTATCACCAGTTGCCTGGCGCTCACCATCTCCGCGAAATAATCCCGCGGCAGGCAGCTCACCCCGAAGCCGGCCGCGGTCAGGCCCGCCATGGCGATCAGGCTGTTGATGGTGAACATGTTGCTGGCCGGCGTATGGGGCTTGAGCCAGCCGTCGTAGATCATGTTCAGGCCCGACTCGCGGCTTTGCCGCAACAGCGGCAGGGCGGCGATGTCGGCGGGGGTGTAGACCCGGCTCGGGTCGATCATGTCGGGGCTGCCCATCCAGGCGAACTCCAGCCGCTGCAGCGCCACGACCTCCAGCCCGGGCTCGGCGAATTCGCCGTGCAGGAATGCCATGTCCAATTGCCCGGCCTGCAATCGCTTCTGCAGGTCCGCGCCCAGGTCGATATGCGGCTCCAGCGTGATGCGCGGATAGTGCGCGCGCAGCAGGCGGATCAGGGCCGGCAGCCAGGTCATCGCGGTGATCTCGGTGATGCCGAAGCGGAACGTGCCGGTCAGCGTGTGCTGGCCCTTCAGGCGCACCAGCAGCCGGTCGCGGTGGCCCAGCATTTCCTCGGCCAGCGCATAGACCTCGTGGCCGCGCGCGGTCAGTTCGGCGCGGTGCCCGGAGCGGTCGAACAGGGCCACGTCGAAGTCCGCCTCCAGCTCCTGGATGCGCTTGGTGATGGCCGACTGGGTGGTGTGCAGCTTCTGCGCCGACGCCGAGAACGTGCCCAGGCGCACGGTCCAGTAGAGCGCCTCGATCTGTTTGAAGGTCAGCATGCGGGGTTCCGCGAGACAGTCTGATTCATTCCGAAATTTCCGATAAGGGCTAACCCCTATATTCCTAAAAGGGATGAAGTTCGTGGAAATTTAATCCCTTTTTCGGATTGCCGAAAGCGCCGACCATTCGGTCTGACTCATTCGATTCAGGACTACGCAGACCGCCATGGCCACCCTCATCACCGGCACGCGCATATTGCCGGCCGCTCCCGTTGCCCCCGACTCCATCCTGCAGGCGCTGGCCGGCATCGTCACGCCGCATCTCAGCGACAACCTGGCGCGCCGCGAAGGCATCGCCGGGCTGCATCGCTACAACCGCGCCGGCAAGCTGGCCGGCACCGCCCTCACCGTCAAGACCCGGCCGGGCGATAACCTGATGATCTACAAGGCCATGATGCAGGTGCAGCCCGGCCACGTGCTGGTGGTGGACGCCGGCGGCGACCTGTCCAACGCCGTGCTGGGCGAGATCATGAAACGCTACCTGCAGGCGCACGGCTGCGCCGGCGTGGTGGTGGACGGCGCCATTCGCGATGTCGGTGCGTTCGAGGCCGACGCGTTTCCCTGCTATGCGCGCGGCCACATCCACCGCGGCCCCTACAAGGACGGCCCGGGCGAGGTCAACGTGCCCGTGTCCATCGGCGGCCAGGTGATCCACCCCGGCGACATCGTCGTGGGCGACGAGGACGGCCTGGTGAGTTTCGCGGCCGACGAGGCGCCTGCGCTGATCGCGGCGGCGCGCGCGCATGCCGACAAGGAGGCGCGCATCATGGCCGAGATCGACGCCGGCGCGCGTACGCAAAGCTGGATGCAGGCTGCCTTCGCCGCCAAGGGGCTGGCATGAACGGCGCCGATACGGAGTTCCTGGCGGCGCGCGCCCGCGCCATCAAGCCTTCGCCCAGCATGGCGGCCAAGACCCGGGTGGACCAATTGCGGGCGCAGGGGCGCGACATCATCGACTTCACCGTGGGCGAGCCCGACCTGCCGACACCGCCGCACATCGTGCAGGCCGGCATCGACGCGCTGAACAGCGGCGACATCCGCTACACCGCGTCGGCCGGCTCGCGGCCGCTGCTGGAAGCGGCACGCGCCAAGTTCCAGCGCGAGAACGGGCTGGATTACGCGCTTGACGAACTGATCGTCGGCGTGGGCGCCAAGCAACTGCTCTATACCGCGCTGGCCGCCACCGTGCAGGCCGGCGACGAGGTCATCATTCCCGCGCCGTACTGGGTCTCGTATCCCGACATGGTGTTGGTCAATGACGGCACGCCGGTGGTGGTGGCGTGCCCGGAGGCCGACGGCTTCAAACTCACGCCCGAGGCGCTGGAACGCGCCATCACGCCGCGCACCAAGTGGCTGCTGTTGAATACGCCATCCAATCCGACCGGCGCGATGTACAGCGCGGCGGAACTGCGCGCGCTGGCCGACGTGCTGGCGCGCCATCCCCAGGTCTGGCTGATGACCGACGAGATCTACGAGCATCTGGCCTATGGCGACGCGCGCCATGCGTCGCCGGCCGCCGTCGCGCCGGAATTGGCCGGGCGCACGCTGACCATCAATGGGGTCTCCAAGGCCTACGCGATGACCGGCTGGCGCCTGGGCTATGCCGGCGGCCCCAAGACGCTGGTCAAGGCCATGGCCACGCTGATCTCGCAGAGCACCAGCTGCGTCAGCGCCATCAGCCAGGCCGCCGCGCGCGTGGCATTGAGCGCCGACCAGGCCTGCGTCGGCGAGGCAGCCGCCGTGTTCCACGCGCGCCGCGACCGCATCGTGACGCTGCTGGACGCGGTGCCGGGCATCCGCTGTCCGCGGCCGCAGGGCGCGTTCTACGTCTACCCCAACGTCGAGGGCCTGTTGGGACGACGCACGCCGGCCGGCGCGTTGATGCGCACCGACCTGGACGTGGTCATGTTCCTGCTGGACGAGGCCGGCGTCGCGGTGCTGGACGGCACGGCCTACGGCCTGTCGCCCTACCTGCGCCTGAGCTTCGCCACTTCGATGGACAACATCGAGGAAGGCTGTCGCCGCATCGCCCAGGCCTGCGGCCGGCTGACCTGAATCCGACGGCCCCGCGCAGGGGCCGCCATTGTTGGCAGTACCCATACCTATATTTCAAGGGAATCGACATGAAGCACTGGATCATCACCTGCGCGGCCGCCATCGGCCTGGCCGCCACCCTGGCGCCCGCGGCCCACGCGGACACGCTGCAGGACATCAAGGCGCGCGGCAAATTCATCTGCGGCACCATGGGCACGGCCGAACCATTCAGCTTCCAGGACCTCAAGACCCGCGCCATCGTCGGCTACGAGGTCGACATGTGCCAGGCGGTGGCCGACAGCCTGGGCGTGCCGCTGGAACTCAAGCTGATCGCGGTCGAGGCCCGCATTCCCGAACTGATCGCCGGCCGCGTCGACGTGGTCGCGGCCAACCTGGGCTGGAGCCCCGAGCGGGCGCAGCAGATCGACTATTCGCACCAGCATTTCGTGAGCCTGCAGAAGGTGCTGGCGCGTGAATCGGACAAGGACCTGAAGGCGCCCGCCGACCTGGCCGGCAAGCGCGTCAGCGCGGTGCGCGGCTCGTCGTCGGAACAAGGCGCGCGCAAGTTCATCCCCAACGTCGAGCCGGTGACCTTCAAGGACCCCAGCGGCGCCTTCCTGGCGTTGCAGCAGGGCAAGGTCAGCGGCTTTGTCGGCTCCGAGCTGATGCTGGTCAAGCTCAAGCAGCAGGCCGCGAGCAGCGCAGTGCCGGCCAAGATCCTCGAACCCGCGCTGTTCGTGGAGCCGTGGGGCATGGGCGTGCGCCGCGGCGATACCGCGATGCTGAACCAGGTGAACAAGGTGCTGGACGGCCTGGAAGCCTCGGGCAAGGCGACGCAGATCTTCGACAAGTGGTTCGGCGCCGGCACCCCGTTCAACATGAAGCGCGACTTCCGCATCGAAGCGATCAAGGGTTGACGCGCCGCGCGCGCCGGAGCCTTCGCCGATGCATTACGTCTTCGACTTCTCCGCCATCTTCCAGGGGGAGTACCCGGCCTGGCTGCTCAGGGGGCTCGTCACCACCCTGGCGCTGGCCGGACTGGCCTGGATCCTGGCGTTCCTGGTGGGCAGCCTGCTGGCGGTCATCCGCCTGACGGGCTCGCCCGTGGCCAACGCGTTGATCGCGCTGTACGTGGCCTTCCATCGCAACGTGCCGATGCTGGTGCACATCCTGTTCTGGTATTTCGGCGTGCCGGCCCTGCTGCCACAGGCCGCCACCGACTGGCTCAACACGCATGGCAGCGAGTTCATCCTGTCGTGCATCGCCATCGGCCTGGTGATGTCGGCCTATGTCTGCGAAGACCTGCGCAGCGCGGTGCGCGGCATCCCGCCGGGCCAGGTCGAGGCGGCGCGCGCGCTGGGCCTCGGTTTTCTGCGCACCATGCGCTGCGTGGTGCTGCCGCAGGCCTTCCGCATCGCCATCCCGCCGCTCTTGAACCAGACGCTGCTGCTGGTCAAGAACACCAGCCTGGCCATGGCCATCGGCGTGGCCGAGCTGACCGCCGCCGGCCGCGAGATCGAGAACTACACGTTCCGCACCTTCGAGGCTTACGCGGTGGTGACGGCGATCTACCTGCTGCTGTCGTTCCTGATCATGGGCGGCGGCGCGCTGCTGCAGCGGCGCTACCGTCCGCTGGGAGGCCATTGAATGTGGGATATCCTCAAAGACAACTGGCTGCTGCTGCTCATCGGCCAGTATCCGCATGGCCCGATCGGCGGCCTGGCCGCCACGCTGGGCCTGGCCGCCGTCAGCCTGGCGCTGGCCCTGCCTTGCGGCGTGCTGCTGGCGCTGGGCCGCATCAGCCCATACCGGGCGCTGCGCTGGCCGGCCTCGGCCATGGTGTACCTGGTGCGCGGCCTGCCGCTGCTGATGTTCATCTTCTGGGCCTACTTCTTCGTGCCGCTCATCATCGGCCGGCCGGTGGCGGGCACCACGACGATGGTGGTGGCGCTGGTGTGCTACGAAAGCGCCTACCTGGCCGAGATCATCCGCGCCGGCATCCAGGCGCTGCCCCCCGGCCAGCAGGAGGCCGGCCGCGCGCTCGGCCTGTCGTACATGCAGACCATGCGCCGGGTGATTCTGCCGCAGGCGCTCTACAACATGCTGCCCAGCATGCTGAGCCAGTTCGTCTCGACCGTGAAGGAAACCTCGCTGGCCTACGTGATCAGCGTGCAGGAACTGACGTACGCCGCCAACCAGATCAACAGCGTGCTGCTGACCAAACCGTTCGAGGTGTTCGCGTTGCTGGCGCTGACTTATTTCATCCTGAATTTCGGCCTGAGCGCCCTGGTGCACCTGACCGAAAAGCGCATCGGCAGCCGCCGCGCCGGCCGCGCACCCGTTCCCAAGGTGGTCCCGACATGATCCGATTTTCCGAAGTGCAGAAGTGGTACGGCGACTATCAGGCGCTGGCCGACGTGACCGCGCAGGTGCGCCGCGGCGAGGTGGTGGTGGTGTGCGGCCCGTCCGGATCGGGCAAGTCGACACTGATTCGCACCGTGAACCGATTGGAGCCTATCCAGAAGGGCGTGATCGAGGTCGATGGCCAGGACATCTACGGCGGCAAGGTGCACCTGGACACGCTGCGCAGCCACATCGGTTTCGTATTCCAGCAGTTCAACCTGTTTCCGCACCTGTCGGTGCTGGAGAACCTGATGCTGGCGCCGCTGCAACTGAAACGCGCCCGCCGTCCAGAGGCGCGCGAACGGGCGATGCAATTGCTCGACCGCGTTGGCCTGGCGCACAAGGCCGAGGCCTATCCGGCGCAGTTGTCCGGCGGGCAGCAGCAACGCGTGGCGATCGCGCGGGCGCTGGCGATGAATCCGCCGGTGATGCTGTTCGACGAGCCGACCAGCGCGCTGGATCCCGAGATGGTGGGCGAGGTGCTGCAGGTGATGAAGGGCCTGGCTCGCGACGGCATGACCATGGTGTGCGTGACGCACGAGATGGGGTTTGCGCGGGAGGTGGCCGATACGGTCTGGTTCATGGATGCGGGGCGGATTGTGGAGGTGGCTGGGCCGGAGGCGTTTTTCGGTCGGCCGGAGACGGAGCGGGCGCGGAAGTTTCTGGCTGAGATTCGGAGGTGAATGGGGTGTTGCGCTTGGGGTTGGGTTCTTGAGTCGCGCGTGTCGGGGTCGGTGGGGGATGGCGGGGCTACGATTGCGGTCCGGAGCGTTCGCTCCGGACTGCCCCTTCGTCATCCTCGTTGCCGCCTGCCGGCGGCTGCCTTCGGATTCCCTCGGGCGCATCTACACGCCCCGCCATCCCCCACCGACCCCGCCACGCGCTCGCGATGAGACTTAGCCTCGGGCGTTGGGGCGGTCTGTGTGCTTGGCGTTTTGGCGCACATCGGGGCTGGAGAGGAGGGTCTTGCGGGGCCCGCCGCAAGCCGGCCGCGCGGGCGGCCTTTTGCGGCTTACACGGCGTCTTGCGTCGGGGTGATGGCGCTCTCGCGTGTGGGAGAGGCCGAATCGCTTGCTATTGAAAGCCTGTTGGCACCCCGCCTGTTTGTGGTCGGCGCGAGAGGTCGTCACGCGCAACATGTCTTATGCCGCGCCGACCACCACCGCCCCTCCCCCTGACGTGCGGAATCATTAGAAAACCGCTCGCCGCCAGCGCGCAGCGCACCCGCAACACAGTCAAATGCACAGACGCCAGTTGTGGCCGCCCGCGCGGCCGCAACTGGCAGCCCCGCAGATTCCATTCCCTGCACACAGGTCTAGCAGCGCGACAAGCCTAGATACGCGTAGCCCCTCGGGCGGGCGGACCCGATGGCGGGCAACCTCGATGCGCCCGACGGAATCCGAAGGAGTCGCCGAAGGCGAGGACGAGGATGAGGATGGGGCAGTCCGGAGCGAACGCTCCGGACCGCAATCGTGGGCGCCCGCCATCGGGTCCGCCCGCCCGAGGGGCGACCTACGAAGATCAACGACGACGCCAAAAAAACACCAAACCCCAAAAGCAGCAGCAGAAAAAACCCGCCACCAAGCACAATCACTCAGCCAACGGATCCTGAAACTGCGAACACTTCACCTGCACCAGCTTCCGATCCTGCAACCGCAACGCCGTCAACGCCCCGCCCCATACGCATCCCGTATCCAGGCAGATCACATCCGGCCGCACCATCAGCCCCAGCGTCGACCAATGGCCGAACACCGTCGTCACGTTGCGCGTCGCGCGGTTCGGCACGTCGAACCACGGCACCAGGCCCGCCGGCCAGGCGCCCGGCGTCACCTTGGTCGCGAACTCCATATGGCCATTCGGCGTGCACAGGCGGATGCGCGTCAGCGCATTGATGATCACCCGCATCCGCTTGCCGCCCTTGTGGTCTTCCTTCCACGTGGCCGGCTCGTTGCCGTACATCTTCTGCAGCGCCTTCTGCCAGTTCGGGCCGCGCAGCGCATCCTGCACCTCGGCCGCCAGCGACAGCGTCTTGGCCACGTCCCACTTGGCCAGCGTGCCCGCGTGCACCATCAGGTGGTCCTGCTCGAAATGCGCCAGCGGCCGCGAGCGCAGCCAGTCGATCAGGTCGGCCGAATCCGGCGCCCGCAGGATCTCGTCCAGCGTGTCCGACTTGGACGGCTTGCGCACGCCCGCGGCGGCCGCCAGCAGGTGCAGGTCATGGTTGCCCAGCACCACCGTGGCGCGGTCGCCCAGGTCGATGATGCGGCGCAGGGTCGCCAGCGATTGCGGGCCACGGTTGACCAGATCCCCGGCGAACCAGAAGCGCGACTTCGGATCGCCGACCAGTTCGGGGTGGGACAGCAAGCGATCCAGCGGCGAGCAGCAACCTTGCACGTCGCCGATCATCCAGATACTGCCGTTCATGCGGGACTCTTGCTCCAGGGCCAACGTTGTTGGACGATACGGGTGATGGTGTGGCGGTACTCCATGTAGCTCATGGCGCCCAGCGCCAGGGCCATGGCGCCGATGTTCGGCCCCAGGGCGGTGAGCCAGGGCGGCCACTTGCCCAGCATGCCTACGTTCAGCGCCAGCTGGTTGAGCATGAAGAAGCCCACGCCCAGCAGGATGCCGATGAACACCTTGGCGCCCACGCCGCCACGGCGCGTCTGCATCAGGCCGATGGGGGCGGCGATGGTGATCATCACCAGCAACGTGAACGGATACGCCAGTTTGCGCCACAAGGCGACCACCTGTCGACCATATTGCAGCTGGTTGTTGCGCAAATAATCCACATAGTCCAGCAGCGTCACGATCGACATGCGCTCGGGGGTCAGGACCCGCGCCAGCAGGCGTTCCGCGCTCAGGGTGGTGTCGACAGTGCGCTCGGGCACCTTGACCACCACCGCCGGGGGATTCTTGGGCGGACGGGCGTCGGCCAGCGTCTCGGCGGCGTTGTCGTCCAGGCGGGTTTCCGAGACGTCCTTGAGGACCAGGTCGCCGTGGGCGAACAGGCCATTGGGCGCGGTCGACAGCACCGACAGCGTCAGGTCCTTCTTGAATTCGTAGAGGGTGACGCCGGTGACCTGGCCGTCGCCCTGCAGCGCGGCGATGTTGATGATGCGGGTGCCGCCGTTGGCCGTGGGTTCCTTGAACCAGTAGCCGCTGTTCAGGCGGTCGCCGCCGGCCTTGCCGCGGAACATCAGGTTGGCCTCGCCGGATTTCATCTCGGCCCAGGGGGTGACGTACTCGGACAGCAGGGCGGCCCCGATCATCAGCGGGATGGTGACGATCCAGAGCATGCGCAGCAGGCGCATGCCGCTGACGCCCGAGACCCGCAGGATCACCAGCTCGTTGCGCTGGGCCAGGCCGGCCAGGGCCAGGATGGCGCCGATCAGCAGGCCGATGGGCAGCAGGTCGTAAAGTCGGGTCGGGATGGCCAGCGCCTGCATGTACAGCAGGGCCATCATGGAGAACTTGTCACCCACGTTGTCCAGGTCGTCCACCAGTGCGAAGAACGTGAAAAGACCCAACAGGGCCATAAGGACCACTGCGCAAGAGCGATAGATCTCGCGGGCCAGGTAGCGACGGGCGGTACGCATGTAAGGGACGAAGGAGCGCGTAAACGTGAAAGCTTAACAAATCCGGCCGCCCAAGGTGGGCGGGAACCGGTCCGGATGGCGGGTTTCCGTATCAGGGGATGTCGACCATCTGCATCCGCCGGGTCAGGGTGTACACGCGCGAATTCAGGTAGTTGGAATTGCGGTGGCTGTCATAGAAGCGCGGATTGGGCAGCATGGCCGCCAGACGGGCCGACTGGCTGGCTCCCAGGTTGGCCGCCGGCACGTTGAAATAATGCCTGGCGGCCGCCTGGGCGCCGAACACGCCGGTGCCCCATTCGGCCACATTCAGGTACAGCTCCAGGATGCGTTCCTTGGTCATGACGTGTTCGATCATGTAGGTCAGCACCAGTTCCTGGCCCTTGCGCAGGTAGCTGCGGGAGCTGGACAGGAACAGGTTCTTGGCCAGCTGCTGGGTGATGGTCGAGCCGCCGCGCATCTTGCTGCGTCCGGCCGCTTCCTGTTTCTGGTTGTATTCCCAGGCCTTGCGGATGGCATCCCATTCGACGCCGTCGTGTTCCGTGAAGTTGGAATCCTCGGACGCCACCACCGCCCGCTTCAGGTTGCGGTTGATCTTGTCATAGGGCACCCACTCGTACTTCAGCTGGAAATCGGGGTTGCCGTCGCGCAGGCGCGCCAGTTCCTCGCGCATGATGGCGCTGCTGCCGGGGTTCTGGTAGTTGTACCAGACCACCAGTCCGAACAGCCAGAACTGGTAGAGCAGCACCGCGCACACCAGCGCCATCAGCGTGCCGGTGATGATACGGAACCAGGAGCGGCGCTTGCCGCTCTTGCCGCGGGCGGCCATGCCCTCAGGTCCCGGCCATGAGCGCCTCGCGCAGCGCCGTCAGCACCGGGGCGGGGTCGGGCCGCACCCCGTGCCAGATGAAGAAACTCTCGGCCGCCTGGCCGACCAGCATGCCGAGGCCGTCGGCCGTCAGCGCGGCGCCATCCTGGCGCGCCTGGCGCATGAACGCCGTCGGCTGGGCGCCGTACATCATGTCGTAGGCGGCGGCGCCTTCGGCGTACAGGCCGGCGGGCAGCTCGGGGGCGGCGTCCTGCAGCCCGCTGGCGGTGGCGTTGACGACCAGGTTCCAGCCGCCGGGCAGGGCGGCGTCGGGCAGGCCGCCGGCAGTAACGCGGGTCTGCGGCTCGGCGCCCGTCTCGCGCCAGCTTTCGGCCAGCTCCAGGGCGCGGGCAGCGGTGCGGTTGACGATATGGATGCGGGCGCAACCGGATTGCGCCAGCGGTTGCAGCACGCCGCGGGCGGCCCCGCCCGCGCCCACCAGCAGCACCGAGGCGCCGCTCAGGCGCACGCCCAGGCGCAGCAGGTCGGAAACCAGGCCGACGCCGTCGGTGTTGCAGCCGTGCCAGGCGCCGTCGCGCCAGGACAGGGTATTGACCGCGCCCGCCAGCCGCGCGCGGCTGGACAGATGCCCCGAGGCCAAGGCATAGGCTTCCTGCTTGAACGGCACCGTTACATTCAGCCCCAGGCCGCCCTCGGCGGCGAACCCGGCCACGGCCGCCGTGAAGCCGTCCACCGGCGCCAGCAGGCGCTCATAGCGCAGCGGCTTGCCGGTCTGGCGGGAAAACAGGGCGTGGATCTGGGGCGAACGGCTGTGCGCGATGGGGTTGCCGATCACGGCATAGCGGGCAAGAGGGGGCGCCTCGGTCATGGGGCTTCGGTTTCCAGGGTGTCGTTGACGAAATGCCAGGTGCGGGTGATGACCAGCACATCGGTGTCGCGCGCGATGTCGGGCGGGAACGGCGGAAACGGCGCGGCCAGTTGCACGATGCGGCGGGCGGCCTGGTTCAGCACCGCGTGCGGCGACGGCTGGTCGATCTCGACATTGGCGATGCTGCCGTCGGCCCGCACCGATACGGTGATGCGCAGCGAACCGTAGATGCGGCCGCGGGCTTCGTCGGGATAGTGCCGGGTGCCGACCGCCTCGATGCGCGCGCGCCAGGCGTCCAGGTAGGCGGCGTAGCGCGAGGCCTGGGCGGAGGGCGCCACGAACTGCTTGCGCGGTTCGGCGTTGTATTGCTGGACCTTGGCCGCCAGGGCGGCGACCTGGGCGTTCTGGATGACGCTGGCCTGGTCCTCGGCGTCCTTGCCCCGCTCGTTGCCGTCTGGCCAGGGGTTGACGGCCTGGCGCTCGGCGCCGGCCTTGTCGGCGGCCCGCAGCTGGGTCATCAGGCGGGTCTGTTCGGCCTCCAGCTGGACCTGGCGCTTGCGCATGGCCTCGAGCACGATGGTCTCGGCCGAGGCGCCGGTCTGGGGCAGCGGGGTGGTGGCCAGGCCGCGTTCGGCGTTGCCGCCGCCGCTCATCTGGTTCTGCGCCTGGGCGCGCGGTGTGTCGGGCGGGGTTTCGCTGCGCGCATTGAGCAGCACGACTTCCAGGCTGGTGGCCGGCGGGCGCGACAGGGCGGGCGCGCCGAAGCGCCACGCCAGCGCGCCGGCGTGCACCAACAGCGAAATCGCGATGCCGATGCGCAGGTAGTGCTGGGCGGGCGCGCCCAGCCACCGCAGCGGCCGGCTCAGCGGGGAGGGGGAGTCAGCGAGGCGTTGCACGCACGCATTGTAGAGCCACTCCGCCCGCCGCCGTCACCCTACTTGGCCGGGCGCGGGAACACCCACACCTTGCCGGCCGGCAGCGCCAGGCGGCAGGGGCCGGGTTCGCGGCCCTCGGGGCCGTAGGCGCGCAGCGCCAGGGTATTGGCCGGATCCGCGTCGGGGGTGCGGAACAGGTATTCCCAGCGGTCGCCCAGGTACATGCTGGTCAGCAGCGGCATGTCGATGTGGTTGCCGTCGGGGTCGTCCGCCAGGCGGACCTGTTCGACCCGGATCACGGCGGTGGCGTCCTGGCCCGCGGCCACGCCTTCGCCGGCCTGGCCCCACAGCGCCCAGCCGCGGCCCTCGATGCGGGCGCGGCCATCGCGCACTTCGGTGACCTTGCCGTCCAGGCGGTTGTTGCTGCCCATGAACTCGGCGGTGAACAAGGTCTTGGGCGCGCCGTACATCTCCTGCGGCGTGCCCTGCTGTTCGATCTTGCCGTTGTTCAGCAGCAGGATGCGGTCGGAAATGGCCATGGCTTCGCTCTGGTCATGCGTCACCATCAACGCCGACAGGCCCAGGCGGATGATCAGCTCGCGCAGGAAGGCGCGGGCCTCCTCGCGCAGCTTGGCGTCCAGGTTGGACAGCGGCTCGTCCAGCAGGATCACGGGCGGGCTGTAAACCAGGGCGCGGCCGATGGCCACGCGCTGCTGCTGGCCGCCGGACAGCGCGTGCGGATGGCGCTGGCCCAGCTTGCCCAGGCCGAGCTGGTCCAGCACCGCCTGCACGCGTTCGCGCACTTCGCCCGACGGCACCTTGCGCAGCTTGAGCGGGTAGGCGACGTTGTCGAACACGGTCTTGTGCGGCCACAGGGCATACGACTGAAACACCAGGCCGAGATTGCGCTCCTCGGCCGGGATCTCCTGGCGCGCGGCGCCGTCGTAGACGGTGCGATCGCCGATGGTGATGCGGCCGCGCTTGGGGCCTTCCAGGCCGGCCACGGCGCGCAGCAGGGTGGTCTTGCCGCTGCCCGAGGGGCCCAGCAGCGACACCACTTCGCCCTGGCGCAGTTGCATCGACACGCCCTTGAGCACCGGGTTGTCGCCGTAATCCAGGTGCAGGTCTTCTACAGAAAGCTCAATCATGAAGTTTGACTCCGAATCGCAGGGCGATGCCCAGGCCGATCACGACCAGAACGATATTGATGAAGGAAAGCGCGGCCACGATGTCGATGGCGCCCGAGGCCCACAGCGACACCAGCATGGAGCCGATCGTCTCGGTGCCGGGCGATAGCAGGTAGACGCCGGTGGAGTATTCACGCTCGAAGATCAGGAACATCAGCAGCCACGAACCGATCAGGCCGTACTTGGCCAGCGGCACGGTGACGTGGCGCGTGACCTGGCCGCGGCGCGCGCCGGCGCTGCGGGCGGCTTCTTCCAGTTCGGGGCCGACCTGCAGCAGCGTCGACGAGATCAGCCGCAGGCCGTAGGCCATCCACACCACCGTGTAGGCCAGCCACACGCTGAAAATGGTGCTGCGCATGGCGCGCAGCCATTCGACGAAGTTCTCGCGCGCCCACTCGGCGAACGGCAGTCCCGACAGCCAGCCGCCCAGGTCGGCGTCGAGCGCGTTGTCCAGCCACATCGGCACGAACAGGAACACCCACAGGAAGGCCAGGCCCGCCAGCAGGCCGGGCACGGCGCGCGGCACCAGCACGCTGTAGTCCATGAAGCGCGTGACGTTGTCCGGCTTGCGGTGCATGGCCAGGCCGACGAAGGTGTAGCAGATCACCGCCAGCGCGCCGCCGAACACGCCGATGGCCACCGAGTTGACGATCGCGCGCATCAGGTTGGGTTGCGAGAACACGGTGCGGAACGCGTCCAGCGACAGCACGTCGAACAGCGACACGCCCATGCCCCAGTTGGACACGAAGGCGCGCAGCAGCACGCCCAGCAGCGGCACCACGATGGTGACCAGCAGCCAGAACGCCACCACGCCGCCGGCCACCCAGCGCCACTTGCCCAGCGGCAGCGGACGGGCGCGCGAGGCCTTGCCCTTGACGGTGACGAAGCGGTTGGCGGTGCGCATCAGGCGGCGCTGCAGCATGACCAGCGGAATCGTCATGCAGATCAGCACCACGGCCACCGCGGCCATCAGGTGGTACGAGGGGATGCCGAGCTTGTTGGTCAACTTGTACAGGTAGGTGGCCAGCACCAGGTTGCCTTCGGGGTCACCCAGCACCAGCACCAGGCCGAACACTTCCAGGCCCAGGAAGAACAGCAGCACGGTGGCGTACAGCATGGCCGGCCGCACCATCGGCAGGCTCACCGACACCATCACGCGCAGCGGCGAGGCGCCGCTGACGCGCGCCGCCTCCTCGACGTCCGAGCCCATGCTGCGCAGCGCCGACGAAATGTACAGGTAGGCGTGCGGCACGTGCGTCAGGCCGGCGATGATGACGATGCTGGTCAGCGAATAGACGTTCCAGGGCACGAAGCCCAGGATGTTCTGCGCCCAGGTCGAGAAGAAGCCGACCGGGCCCGCCGCCACCACGTAGCCGAAGCCCAGCACCATTGGCGACACGAAGATCGGCACCAGGATCAGCGGTTCGATCCAGCGCCGGCCCGGCAGGTCGGTGCGGATCATCAGGAACGCCAGCATGCCGCCCAGCGGAATGGCGATGATGGCCAGCCCGAACGCCAGGATGAAGCCGCTTTTCAGCGCCTTGTAGAAATCGGGGTCCGCGAAGATGAAGCGGAACGCATCCAGGCTGAAGACCTTGGACGGCGTGAAGAAGGGCGCGGATAGAAAGCTCTGGATGATGATGAACGACAGCGGCACGTAGATGGCCAAGGCTGTGATCAGCACCACCACGCCGCGTGGCAGGGACTGCCATTTTCTGCGCAATGACTGCATGGGGAAATCCTGTTATCTCGATAGACGCGGGCCGCGCCCGTGGGCCATGAACACCCGGCCCGCGGGCGGCCTGGCGGGCGGCGGTGCTACGCCCGCCCGCGTGCTTGCGGCCGGGGGCGCGCGGCCCCCGGCTGTACCGGCGACAGCCTTACTTGCCGGCGGCGGCGCGCCAGTCCTTGATGAACTGCAGGCGCTTGTTCTGCTCCAGGTAGTCGAGCAGGGTCTCGTTGACCGGGATCGGCTTGAGCGAGGCGCCCAGCTTCTTGGTCATGCCGTCGACGTCGTTGTCGCCTTCGATGTCGTCGCGGACCGAGGCCAGGTCGGCCTGGTTGGCCATGATTTCCTGGCCCTTCTGCGACAGCAGGTAGTCCATCCACAGCTTGGCGGCGTTGCGGTTCTTGGCCTTCTTGCTGATGAACGCCACGCGCGACAGCACCAGCGCGTAGTCGGTCGGATAGGCCACGCCCAGCGACGGGTCGGTCTTGGCGCGGGTCTCGGCGTACGAACCCAGGATGTTGTAGCCGACTAGGTTCTCGCCCGACGAGACGCGTTCCATCATGGTGCCGGTGGACGACTGCACGATCAGGCCGCCCTTGGCGATGTCCTTGAGCGTCTCGAAGTACTTGGGATCGTTGGCCTTGTCCTGCACCGCCAGCATGAAGCCCACGGCCGACTTCTCGATGTCGTAGGTGGTGACCTTGTTCTTGAACTTGTCCGGCTGGCTGGCGATCAGCTTGGCCAGGGCGCCGTGCGTGGTCGGCACTTCGTTGGCCGGGATCAGGCGCTTGTTGTAGATGAACACAGCCGGTTCGTAGGTGGTGCCGTAGGCCGAATCCTTCCACACCGCCCAGGCCGGCAGCTTGCCGATCTCGGGCGACTTGTACTGCAGCGCGTAGTCGGTGGCCAGCTTGAGGGCCGAGTCCATCGACGAGCTCCAGACGATGTCGCCGCTGCTGCCGCCCGCCGCCTGCTCGCTGATGTAGCGGTTGTACAGCTCGGTGCTGTTCATGTCGTTGTATTCGACCTTGACGCCGGGATACAGCGCTTCGAAGCCCTTGATGATGGGGCCGGCCGCCTTGGTGTCGGTGGTCGAGTAGATCACGACCTTGCCTTCCTTCTTGGCGCCGTCGAGGATCTTCTGGTAGTCGGCCGGGTAGCCCGCGGGCACTTGCTGGGCGTAGGCGCTGCCGGCGGCGATGGCGAATGCTGCGGCGCAGGCGGCCGCCAGTCTGGACTTGGCAAGCATGTCTTGTCTCCGTTTGGAATTGGTATCGACAGGCGCATGGACCTGTTGGCGCCCATCTTAGGATTCGGCGTCTGTCGTCGTCCTGTCATGGGGCGACAGCCGGGATAGGGGTAATCCCGGTGTTCGCGCAAGGGGCCGATCTTTTGGGGGCGGCCGTTCGCCTGCCTTGCCGCGCGCGAGTCCGGGGCAGCCGCGCCCTACGGCCGTTCGGGCGTGTCGGTGACCAGCCGGATCCAGTTCTGCACGAAGCGCGAATGGCGCCGCTGGTCCAGCCCCACCAGCAACGCCGGCGACAGCACCACCGGCTGCACGATGCCCTGCGAGCGCGCCAGCACCGCCTCGGAGGTCCAGCGGCCGGGCGTGTCCTCCATGATCGAGCCGAGCGCCGCGTGGCTGGACGCCACCTGCTGGCCGGCGGGCGACAGCAGCCAGTCGACCAGCGCGCGCCCCAGGTCGGGGTTGGGCGCGCGCCGCGCGATCAGCACCGAGCGCGCCAGCACCAGCACGTAGTCCTGCGGGAACACCACGCCGATTTTCGCGCCCGCCGCCTGGCGCGACAGGGCGTACGACCCGAGGATGTTGTAGCCCAGGTCCATCTCGTCGTTCTCGATGGCGTCCAGCAGTTCGGCGGTGGTGGCCGACAGCCGCACGCCGACCTGGCCGAAGGCGTTGGCCAGGCCCCAGAAGTTCGACGACACCAGCTCGTCCTGCTCGGCCATCAGGTAGCCCACGCTGCTGCGCGAGATATCGTAGGTGCCGACGCGGCCATGCAGGCGCGCGCGGTCCTGCTCCAGCGTGCGCAGCAGGTCCTGGCGCGAGCGCGGCACGGTGGCTTCGCTGTAGCGCTTGGGGTTGTAGACGATCACCGCCGGCTCGAAAGTGAAGCCGTAGACCTCGT
This sequence comes from Achromobacter xylosoxidans, assembly GCF_001457475.1. Taxonomy (NCBI): domain Bacteria; kingdom Pseudomonadati; phylum Pseudomonadota; class Betaproteobacteria; order Burkholderiales; family Alcaligenaceae; genus Achromobacter; species Achromobacter xylosoxidans. The sequence continues at coordinate 671,235 of NZ_LN831029.1, forward strand.
TGCGCCACACCGCCCACGATGGCAGCCGCGCGGCATAGGGAGAGGTGTAGCGCTGCGCGTAGCCGTCGTTGGCCAGGCGGATCTGCAGGTCCGAGGCCGAACTCATCAGCACGTCCACGTCCTTGAGGCGGTCCTCGATCGCCGCTTCGTACAGTTCGCGGCTGCCCATCTCGCGATAGACCACGGTGACGTCGGGCCGCTGCGCCTGGAAGCCGAGGATCAGCGGCGCCACCACCGGTGTGTCGGTGGGGCCGGCAATGGTCAGCACGCGCGATGACGGCTGCGGCGCGGGATAGCGGGTGACGATCTCAGGGACCTCGGCGGCGCGCACGTCTGCCGGCGCGGCGGACAGCAGCAGGAACGCCGCGCCGACTACGCCTATCCATCCCGCCAGCCCGCGTCCCGTCCGCGGGCGCGCCAGCGGCAGGATGACGCGCGCCGACAGGCCGCCGCCGGACCGATCCTGCAGCCACAGCGAGCCGCCGTGCGCTACCGCGACCGATCGCACGATGGCCAGCCCGAGGCCCGAGCCGGGCTGCGATTCACCGGTGCGCCCGCGCGTGAAGCGTTGCTGCACGGCTTCCTTTTCATCGTCGGCGATGCCTGGGCCGCGGTCGGACACCGTCAGCGCCACGCGATACCCCGCCACCGGCGTCGCCTGGATGTCGACGTTGCCCTGCGGCGCATAACGCAGGGCATTGTCCACCAGGTTGCGCAGCATCTCGCGCAGCGCCACGCGATCGCCCGCGATGCGGGCACGGCGCACCTCGGGGGCGATCTCGATGCGCAGGCGCTGCGCCTCCAGCGGTCCGATGCGGCGCCGGGTTTCGTTGATGGTCTCGGCCACGCCCACCGGCGCGCGCGCGCCCTTGCCCAGCCGGTGCGTGATGGTGGCGTCCATCAGCAGCTGGTTGATGAGCTGGCTGGCGTGGGTGGCATTCTGGTGGATGCGGCCCAGGCGCTCGTGCAGGCGCTTGGGGTCGGTTTCGTCCAGCGCCACTTCGGCCTGGGCGCGCAGCGAGGCCAACGGCGTGCGCACCTGGTGCGCGGCATCGGCAACCAGGGTGTTGAGGGTGTCCATGATGCCGGACAGGCGTTGCATGAAGGCGTTCAGGGCCTCGACCAGGCGCCGCACCTCGGTCGGCACCGGCGTGACCAGCGGCGCCAGGTCGTCCGGCGCCCGGTGCCGCAATTCGCCTTCGACCACGGCCAGCGGCGCGAAGGCGCGCTGCACGCCGAACCACAGCAGGCCCAGCGCGACCAGCGACACCACGATCAGCGGCAGCACGCTGCGGCCCAGGATCTCGTCGGCCAGCTCCTCGCGCGAGCCCAGTGTCTCGGCCACGCGCACGGTGACCCAGCCGGCGTGCTGGCTGGCCGACACCAGCCGTCCCACCGTGGCCACGCGCACCGGCTCATCGTGATAGCGCAGATAGGCGAACACCGGCGTGGCCGACTGCGCCAGCGGCAGGCCGGGCGCCAGGTCGGCATAGCCGGTGATGAGCCGGCCGTTGGACGCGCGGGCTTCGTAGAACACCCGTTCGCTGCCCGACAGCATGGCCAGCGACGATACCGGCGGTTCGACCGTGACGCCGTTGTCCTCGATCTGCACGGAACCGGCAATCGTCAGTGCCGACGCCGCCAGCAGCCGGTCGAAGGCCTGTTCGGCGGCGCGTTGGGCATAGTCGCGCAGGAAGAACACCAGCCCGATCAGCGCGCAGGCGAGCAATGCCGCGCCCAGCGTGAAGACGCGGCGGCGGATCGAGAAGCTGTCAGGCAGGGTCATGGCTGCGGGCCTGGTAGCCGACGCCGCGCACGGTGACGATATCGATGGAGGCGCCGGCCAGTTTCTTGCGCAGGCGCGAGATCAGCAGTTCCAGCGCGTTGAGGGAACCGTCGTCCAGGTCGAACAGCTGGTTCATGAGCCGTTCCTTGGCCACGGTCTGGCCCAGCTTGCCCAGCAGGATCTCCAGCAGCCGGAACTCGCGCCGGCCCAGTTCCAGCGGCGCGCCGGCCAGCGTGACGTGGCGATTGGCCAGGTCCAGGCTCAGGTTGCCGTAGGCGGTGACGCTGCTGGTCTGCCCGGCCGGGCGCCGCAGCAGGGCGCGCAGCCGCGCTTCGAGTTCGCGCAGGTCGAAGGGCTTGACGAGATAGTCGTCGGCGCCCAGGTCGAGCATGTCGATCTTGTCTTCGATTTCGGAACGGGCGGTCATGACCAGCACGGGCGCTTCCAGCCCGGCGGCGCGCAACTCGCGGATGACGCTGAAGCCGTCCTTGCCGGGCAGGTTGATGTCCAGCACCAGCGCATCCCATGTTTCGTCCAGCCCCCAGCGCAACGCGGCGACGCCGTCGCGCACCCATTGCACGCTATGGCCCGCCGAACGCAGTTTGCTCTCCACGGCATCGCCCAGGTCGAGGTTGTCCTCGACCAGCAGAATGCGCATGTCCGTCCTCCGATATCGATTGTGATTTTTTCGGGAGTTTAACGGGAGGCTTTGGTGCTGTCGCTGTCGGAGGGGGTGTGGTGTTCTTTTGGCCGCCCGTGGCGTCGGCGGCCGGTGGGGCGCGGGGCTACGATTGCGGTCCGGAGCCTTCGCTCCGGACTGCCCCTTCGTCATCCTCGTTGCCGCCTGCCGGCGGCTGCCTTCGGATTCCCTCGGGCGCATCTACACGCCCCGCGCCCCACCGGCCGCCGACGCCACGGGCTACAGCGTGATCACTTCACCGGCGCGGGGGCGAATCGTGTGCTTGGCGTTTTGGTGGAAGATCTAGTCGGGACGGAAGATTTTGCGGGGCCGCCAAAACCGGCCGCGCGGGCGGCCGGTTTTGGCATTTAGGGGGAGGTCGGGCGAGATGCGGAGGAATCGGTGAGGCAATGCCAGAGGTGTTCCGCTTGGAGGAATCCGGGATGCATCGCCAAGCATCTTCCCCGTCAGCCGTTCTTCCTCAGATCAGGCGCGCGCCAAGCCCGTCACGCACACGCCAGCCCCCATCGCGCGCCGCCACTCTCCTCCCCCCGACTGGACGGCACCCCAAGCAAGCAACCCGTCACCCGCGCGCAGCGCCAACGCGCCAAGCCAAGACACCGCGTAAGTTGCGGGCGGCCGCCCGGGCGGCGGGCAACCTCGATGCGCCCGACGGAATCCGAAGGCAGCCGCCGGCAGGCGGCAACGAGGATGAGGCAGGGGGGGGCCGCCGAGGCCAGTCCGGAGCGAACGCTCCGGACCGCAATCGTGGGCGCCCGCCGCCCGGGCCGCCTGCCAGACGGGCGGCCTAAGAAAGCCCCCCGCCGCCAGCAGAAACAACCCAGCGACAAGCCAAATGCCGCCCTAAGCAGCAGCCTCTTCAGCCGCCGGCCCCACCTGCCCCACATACCGGCAATCCAGCTCCAGCGACAACTCATCCATCCCCAGAATCTCCACCTCCACCGCCGTCCCGCGCTCCAGCTCGGGCATCCCCCCGATCCGGGTGACGAGCGGGCAGTTGGCGAAGCGCACCAGGTCTTCGCGCAGCACGTGCGCCACGGTGCGGGTGATGTTGTGCTGCTTGAGCCAGCGCAGGCACCAGTAGCGCTCCATCGCGCTCTGGAACTCGGCCCAGGCCGCGTACTGCGCGTCGAACGCGCCGATGATCGCGAACAGATCCGCGTCGCGCGGTTTGAAGGGAGCCACCAGGCGCGCCGAGACGCCGTGCTCGACGGCGGCGATCAGCTGCCACTGGTTCACCAGGTCGACGTAGCGGCGCAGCGGCGACGTGCTCCAGGCGTACTGCGGCACGCCGATGGCCTCGTGCGGCAGCGCCTGGGTGCTCATGCGCACACGGCCGGCCTGTTGCGAGCGGTAGATGCCCGGCACGCCGTGCTGGTTCAGCAGGCCGCCCCACAGGTTATTGGCCAGGATCATGTACTCGGCCACCATCCGGTCCAGCGGCGCGTTGCGCTGGCGCGGCACCAGGCGCACCGGGGTGTCGGGATCGTCGGGGTCGCCGTCCAGGTAGAAGCTGTACTCCACCCGCGAATTGTTCTCGGGCTTGCCGCGCACGTTCTCGCGCTGCGCCGACAAGGCCTGCGCCAGCTTCCACAGCGGGCGCAGCCAGTGGCCGTAGGGCAGGTCAGTGGAAGTGTCGTTCAGGCTGTCTTCGGTGACCTGGGCGTCCAGCATGTTGTGGCGCAGGTTTTCGCGCACCACCACGCGCTCCAGGCGCGTGTCGGATTCGATGACCTCGCCGGTCTCCGGGTTGGCCACCACGTACAGCGACAGCACCGGCACCTCGCGGCCCGCGTCCAGCGAGAAGGCCTTGATGACGTTGTCGGGCTGCATCGGGATCTTGTCGCCCGGCATGTAGACCGTGGACAGACGCGCGCGCGCCAGCTTGTCGAATTCGCTGTCGCGCGTCACCGTCAGGCCGGGCGCGGCCACGTGGATGCCGACGCGCAGGTTGCCGTCGGGCAGGGTGGAAACCGACAGGGCGTCGTCGATCTCGGTGGTGGTGACGTCGTCGACCGAATAGATCTCGGCGTCCGACAGCGGCAGTTCGCGGTCGATCGGCGGCAGTTCCAGCTCGGGAAAGGCCAGGCCCCGGGGAAAGTTCACCGCCAGGAAGCGGCGCTTGTGCAGCGCCAGGGCGTGCGGCCAGGCGCCCAGTTCCAGCAACAGGCGGTCGGGGCTCTTGCCGAGCCTGGCGCAGGCGGCGTCCAGCGCCTTCCATTGCTGCGAATTCTTGTCGGGCCGGATCAACAGCGATTCGGCGACCTGGGCGATGGGCTCGGGCAGGCGGCCGGCGGCCATCTCGTCCACCCATTCCTGCTGCTGCTCGGCCTGGCGCTGTTTCTTTTCCAGCGCGGCCAGGGCGGCGGCCAGGATGTCGGGCGGGGCAGGGCGGTAACTGCCCTTGCCGCGGCGGTGGAAATAGGCGGGCGCGCCATGCAGGCGCATCAACAGGGCGGCCTGCTCGACCGGGGTGGGGGCGTGGCCGAAATAGTCGGCCGCCAGGGCCGGGGACTCGAATTCCTCCTGGGGCGCGCATTCCCACAGGAATTGCAGGTCCAGGGTTTCGGCCAGCGCGGCCGCCTGGGCCATCAGCGCGGCGGGTTCGGGCGCGGCGAAATTGAACAGCGTATTGGCGCGCTTGATCTTGCTGCGCTTGCCCGACTCCGACTCCACCTGGAGGCTGGCGTCGGTTTCGGACAGGATATGGCCGGCCTTGAAGCTGCCGTCGTCTTCGTAAAACACATACATGGTGAGGGTCGTCCTGGGCGGCGCGCACGCGCCGCCTTGCGCAGCAATATAAAGAGTGTTGAGAGTTATCTGGGGTCGGTTGGAGCGCAGCCAAGGGCGAATTCGAGCACCTCGGGCATCCAGTCGGCGAAATCCGACAGGCCATGGTCGCTGCCGGCCACGATGCGCTGCCGGCAGCCCGCATAGCGGTCACGCATTTCGCGCCAGTCCAGCACCTCGTCTCCGGTCGCCGCCACCAGGAAATACCGGTCCGGCTGGCTGATCCGGCTGACGTGCAGGGCGGCCAGTTCCTCCACGTATTCGGGCAGGAACTGGAATGGCGCGTCGGAATGATACATGCGGTGTTCGCCCACCTGGGTCGCCAGGTCCCGCGCCGCCTCGACCGCCGGGTTGAGCAGCACCGCCTTGCAACCCAGTTGCTCGGCCAGCCAGGTCGCGTAGAAACCGCCCAGCGACGAGCCGACCACGGTCAGCGCGCGCGGCTCGGTGGCACGCGCCAGTTGCTGGCGGGCGATGCCCAGCGCCAGATCGATGGCCTCGCGCGGGCTGGCCGGCAATTGCGGGCAGGCCCAATCGCCTTCCCTCCCGCGCGCGGCCATGGCGTCGGCCATCATGCGGGCCTTGAACGACGTCGGCGAGGAACGAAAGCCGTGCAGGTAAAGGATCATTTCGTGCCTTTCCGAGGGATCTGCCTGATGCGCGGCGGGGGCGCGGCCCTTCAGCCGCGCGCCTCCAGGGCCGTCAACAGCTTGCCGTGGATGCCGCCGAAGCCGCCGTTGCTCATCACCAGCACCTGGTCGCCAGGCCGGGCGGCCTGCACGACGGCCGCCACCAGGGCGTCGATGTCATCGTAACTGGAGGCGCGGTCGCCCAGCGGCGCCAGCACTTCGGCCGGGTTCCAGCCCAGCGCGTGCTTGCCGGCGCGGGCGCCGAAGCAGAACACCAGGTCGGCGTCGCGCAGGGAATCGGGCAGCCGGGCCGCCATGGCGCCCAGCTTCATGGTGTTGGAACGCGGTTCCAGCACGGCCAGGATACGGGCCGGGCCGACCTGGCGACGCAGGCCTTGCACCGTGGTGGCGATGGCGGTGGGGTGGTGGGCGAAGTCGTCGTAGACCTTGACGCCGTTGACCGTGCCGCGCAGTTCCATGCGGCGTTTCACGCCGCCGAAACGGCTCAGGGCCGCCACGCCTTCGGCCGCCGGCACGCCGGCGTGTTCGGCGGCGGCCAGCGCGGCCAGGGCGTTCATGCGATTGTGCTCGCCGCCCAGGGCCCAGCGCACGGTTCCCACGGCGGCGCCATTGCAGCGCACCTCGAAGGCGCCGTCGGCATCGGGCGCGTCGGCCTGCCAGGCGCCGTCGGCGCCGAACGTGACGGTTTCGGACCAGCATCCGCGCGCAATCACCCGGTCCAGCGCGTCGGAGTGGGCGGGGCGGATGATGCGGCCGGAAGCCGGGATGGTGCGTACCAGGTGGTGGAATTGGGTTTCGATGGCCGCCAGATCCGGGAAGATGTCCGCGTGATCGTATTCCAGGTTGTTCAGGACGGCGGTGCGCGGGCGGTAGTGGACGAACTTCGAACGCTTGTCGAAGAAGGCCGTGTCGTATTCATCCGCCTCGATCACGAAGGGGCGGCGCGCGGCGTCGTAGCGCGCCGATACGTGCAGGTCCGGCGCGACGCCGCCGATCAGGAAGTTGGGGGCGAGACCCGCGGCTTCCAGGATCCAGGCCAGCATCGAACTGGTGGTGGTCTTGCCGTGGGTGCCGGCCACCGCCAGCACATGGGCGCCGGGCAGGATGTTGTCGCCCAGCCATTGCGGGCCCGACACGTAGCGGGCGCCGGATTCCAGGATGGCTTCCATCAGCGGATTGCCGCGGCTGACCACGTTGCCGATCACGTACAGGTCCGGCTTGAGGGCCATCTGTTCGGGGCCGAAGCCCTCGATCAGCTCGATGCCCTGTTCGGACAACTGGGTGCTCATGGGCGGATAAACGCCCGCGTCGCAACCCGTGACCTTGTGGCCGGCGGCGCGCGCGATCAGCGCCAGGCCGCCCATGAACGTACCGCAGATGCCAAGAATATGCAGATGCATTGAAAAATCTCCTGCCTGCATTGTATATATAGGCAGCGGTCAAGCGTCGTCCAGGCCGCGGCGGCGCAAACCGGCCGCAACGGTTATGATCGCGCCATGAATCGACGCCTACTCCTTTCCGCCGCCGTGGCCGTGGCCGCCACGGTCGCGGGTGGCTACACCCTGCTGGGCCGCAACAAGCCCCAGCCCGCGGCGCCCGCCGCCGAGGATCCCGTCGCCGCCCTGATGCAGTTGCAATTGCCCGACCTGAACGGCGCGACCCAGTCGCTGGCCGCCTGGAAGGGCCAGCCCATCGTGGTCAATTTCTGGGCAACCTGGTGCGCGCCTTGCGTCAAGGAAATGCCCGAACTCGACGCGTTGCAGAAAAAATATCCGCAAATCAAGTTTGTCGGCATCGGCGTGGATTCTGCCGCCAACATGCAAAAATTTGTCGAGAAAGTACAGGTTTCCTATCCGTTGTGGGTCATCGGCGCCGGCGCCATCGATACCTTGCGCAAGCTGGGAAATCCGAGCGGCGGCCTGCCGTTTACCATTGTTTTCAACGCAGATGGCAGCATTAACCGGAAGATATTGGGTGAAATCCAGCCCGATGACCTCGACCGGACGCTCTCTGGTTTGAAGGCGTAAGTCTGTTGGACAAATAGTAGGAATTGGCGTAAAAAGCTGGTTTATCGGCTGTTTTGCCAACAATTGGCAATCCACTCATTGGCAAGCGCATGGCGCAAAACATACTGGTATTGCATGGCCCGAATCTGAACCTGCTCGGCACCCGGGAACCTCACATCTACGGCAGCCTCACGCTGTCCCAGATCAACGAGGGCCTGGAGCGGCTGGCCGGTGATTTGGGCGCCACGCTGAGCGCGTGGCAAGGCAATCACGAAGGCGCGCTGGTTGACCGCATTCAGGCGGCCCGGCAAGACGGCACCGATTTCATCATCATCAACGCGGCGGCATATACGCACACCAGCGTCGCGATCCGCGATGCGCTGGCCGGGGTCGCGATCCCATTTATTGAAGTACATTTGTCCAACCTGTATAAGCGAGAGCCCTTCAGGCATCACTCATACCTGTCCGACTTGGCGGTAGGCCTCATCAGCGGCCTGGGCGCGGACGGTTACGAAGCGGCTCTGCGTTACGCAGTGCGGCATTGATCTCGCACCAACTCTCAGCTTTTACATCTTATATGGCGCGGACCCGACGACCGGGACGTTGCCGACACTATCTCGGGAAGCAGCTTCTATGGACCTTCGAAAACTCAAAACCCTGATCGACCTGGTGGCTGAATCGGGCATCGCCGAGCTGGAAATCACCGAAGGCGAAGGCAAGGTTCGCATCGTCAAGTTCTCGCAGACCCTGCAGCCGGTGGCCTACCACCAGCCGGAAGCCGGCGTCGCCGTCGCCCCGGTTGCGCCCGCCGCCCCGGCCGCGCCCGCCGCCGCCGCGGCCGAAGCCGCTCCGGTGATCCAGGGCCACGTGGTCAAGGCGCCGATGGTCGGCACCTTCTACCGCTCGCCGAACCCGGGCGCCGCGCCGTTCATCGACGTGGGCCAGTCGGTCAAGGAAGGCGATCCGCTGTGCATCATTGAAGCCATGAAGCTGCTCAATGAAATCGAAGCCGACAAGTCCGGCGTCATCAAAGAAATCCTGGTCGAAAACGGCGAGCCCGTCGAGTACGGTCAACCCCTGTTCGTCATTGGCTGATAGCTGAAAATGTTCGAAAAAATCCTGATCGCCAACCGGGGCGAAATCGCCCTGCGCATTCAGCGCGCCTGCCGCGAGCTGGGCATCAAGACCGTGGTGGTGCACTCCGAGGCCGACCGCGAAGCCAAGTACGTGCGCCTGGCCGATGAATCCGTGTGCATCGGGCCCGCGCCGTCGCGCGAAAGCTACCTCAACATGCCGGCCATCATTTCGGCGGCCGAAGTCACGGATTCCGAGGCAATCCACCCGGGTTACGGGTTCTTGTCCGAAAATGCCGACTTCGCCGATCGCGTCGAAAAGAGCGGCTTCGTCTTCATCGGCCCGCGTCCCGACACGATCCGCCTGATGGGCGACAAGGTCAGCGCCAAGCGCGCCATGATCGAAGCCGGCGTGCCGGTGGTGGCGGGTTCCGAAGGCGCGTTGCCCGACGATCCGCAGGAAATCATCCGCGTTGCGCGCGAAGTCGGTTATCCGGTCATCATCAAGGCCGCCGGCGGCGGCGGTGGCCGTGGCATGCGCGTGGTGTACACCGAGGCCGCGCTGCTGAACGCCGTCACCATGACGCGTTCGGAAGCGGGCGCCGCGTTCAACAACCCGGAAGTCTATATGGAGAAGTTCCTCGAGAACCCGCGCCATGTGGAAATCCAGGTGCTGGCCGACGGCGGTCGCAACGCCGTGTGGCTGGGCGAACGCGACTGCTCCATGCAGCGCCGCCACCAGAAGGTCATCGAGGAAGCGCCGGCCCCCGGCATCGCGCGCCGCCTGATCGAGCGCATCGGCGACCGCTGCGCCGACGCCTGCCGCAAGATGGGCTACCGTGGCGCGGGCACGTTCGAGTTCCTGTATGAAAACGGCGAGTTCTATTTCATTGAAATGAACACCCGCATCCAGGTCGAACACCCGGTCACCGAGCTGATCACCGGCGTCGACCTGGTGCAGCAGCAGATCCTGATCGCCGCCGGCGAGAAGTTCACGCTGCGCCAGCGCGACATCACCTTCAAGGGCCACGCGATCGAGTGCCGCATCAACGCCGAGGATCCGTTCCGCTTCGTGCCCAGCCCTGGCCGCATCACCAACTGGCACACGCCGGGCGGCCCGGGCGTGCGCATCGATTCGCACGCGTTCAACGGCTATTTCGTGCCGCCGAACTATGATTCGATGATCGCCAAGGTCATCACCTACGGCGACACGCGCGACCAGGCGCTGGCGCGCATGCGCACCGCGCTGTCGGAAATGGTGGTGGAAGGCATTTCCACCAACATCCCGCTGCATCGCGAACTGCTGCAGGATGCCCGCTTCGTCGAAGGCGGCACCAGCATCCACTATCTGGAAAACAAGCTGGCCCAGCGTCCCTGACCAGCCGATAGCAGGGGGGCTCAGGCCCCCCTTTTACTGCCTTAACCGGCTGACCGGGCCGCGGCGTTTGCCGCGGCCCGTTGGCCAGATGGAAGAATCATCATGCGTGAACTCGTGCTCCACTGCCAGGAGGCGCAAGCCGAAGCCCTGTCCGATGCGTTGCTGGAGGCGGGCGTGCTGTCGGTGTCCGTCGAGGATGCCGACCTGGGCACCGATGATGAGCGTCCGCTGTTCGGCGAGCCGGGCACCGAACCCGACGTGCAGGCCTGGGAACGCAACCGCGTCGTGGCCCTGCTGCCGGACGGCGCCGATCCCGCGCAGATCATGGAAGAAGCCGCCGCGGCGGGCGAACTCGATCCCGCGCTGTTTGCCGGCTGGAGCCTGCGCGACGTGCCCGACGCCGACTGGGTGCGCCTGACGCAATCGCAGTTCGGCCCCATCCACATCGCCGAACGCCTCTGGATCGTACCCAGCTGGCACCGCGACAGCCCGGACGTGCCGGGCCTGGAAACGCCCGCCGCCGAGGACGGCGCCATCCACATCGAACTCGATCCGGGCCTGGCCTTCGGCACCGGCAGCCATCCGACCACGCACCTGTGCCTGGCCTGGCTGGAAGCCGAACTGCCCAAGGGCGCGACCCTGCTGGACTACGGCTGCGGCTCGGGCATCCTGGCGATTGCCGCGCGCAAGCTGGGCGCGGGCCCGACCCAGGCCGTCGATATCGACGCCCAGGCGGTGCAGAGCACGGTCTTCAACGCCGAGGTCAACCACGTCGAGCTGCAGGCCATGCTGCCCGACGGCCTGGCCGACGGCACCTTCGAGGTCGTGGTGGCCAACATCCTGTCCAACCCGCTCAAGGTGCTGGCGCCCATGCTGGCCGGCCGCGTGGCCGCCGGCGGCCACCTGGTGCTGTCCGGCGTGCTGGAACGGCAGGCCGAGGAAGTGGCCGCCGCCTACGCGCCCTGGATCGCCATGTCGGTCTGGCGCGCCCGTGATGGCTGGGTCTGCCTGCACGGCCAGAAGGCCTGAGCCCGGTTCCGCAGGATCCCGCGCCATGGCCCTGACCACCCGCTGCCCGCAATGCGGTACATCGTTCAAGGTGGTGCCCGACCAGCTTCGGGTCCGCAACGGCCTGGTGCGCTGCGGCGCCTGCGCCACCGTGTTCGACGGCCGCGCCTGCCTGCTGCCCGAGACGGGCGCGGGCATGCCGGCCGCGGCCATTCCCGCTTCGAACACGCCAATCGCGGCGCCTGCGCCCGCCGCGTCGCAGGCGATCGCCGCGCCGGTCCTGGGGACGCCGCCGGCGCCGCCTGTCGCCGACGGGGCGCCGCCGCCGGTGCGGCGTCCGTCTGTCGAACCGCGCGAGGTCGCGCCCTGGGACGACCTGCCCGATGAGCCCGCCTCGCCGGGCATTCATCCGGGAGCCAGCGGCGCGTCCCCGGCCGCCGCCCCGTCTGTCGCGCCGACCGATGAACCGGCCCCCCGGCCTCTCGCGTCCGCCGTGCCGCCCGCCGTGCTGCGCGGCCGCGACGACATCCGCCGCCGCATCGAACCCGACGCCGCGCTGGCGGAAGAGGGCGACGATGACGAAGACGAAAATGAAGACCTGGATCGCTACGACGACGAACCGCGCCTGAGCCATGCGCCGCCGCGCTGGCCGGCGCCGGCCGCGCCGCGCGACGAGCCCATCGTGGCGGTGCGCGACAGCGCGAACCACGAGGCGCCGCGCCATGCCCGGCCCGCCGAACCGGTATTCGTGGTGCGTGACGACGCGCGGCCCACGCCGCCCGGCGATGACGATGAGATCGGCCTGCGTCATCCCGATGACGATGACCAGGACGCCGACGACAGGCGCGACCTCGACGGCGCCGCCGAACCGATCCTGGGAGACACGCGCACGCGCTATTCCAGCGCCACCGACGTCGGTCGCGCGCCGCCCGAATTCCTGGACCAGGATCGCCAGGAGCGCCATGGCCTGCTGCGCAAGCTGTGGGGCTACGCCTGCCTGATCGGCCTGCTCGCGCTGGGCTTGCAGCTGCTGTACGTGTACCGCATCGACATTGCCAATTCCGTGCCGGTGCTGCGGCCGGCGCTCGAAGCCGCCTGCAAGCCGCTGGGCTGCACGGTCGGTTACGCGCGCCGCCTGGAGCGCATCGCCATCTCTTCGTCGTCGTTACAGCCGCCCACGGGCGCGGCCGCCATCGATGACGGCCGCACGCGGCTGGTGCTGAACCTGGTGCTGCGCAATCGCTACGACAAGCCGCAACATTGGCCGGCGCTGGTGCTGGACCTGACTGATTTGTCGGACACGGTGGTGGTGCGCCGCGTGCTGATGCCCGAGAATTACCTGACGCCCGAACAACTGCGCGGCCCCTTCGGGCCGGCGGGCGAACTGAAGATTTCCGTGCCGATTGAAGTGACCGGTGTTCAAGTCAACGGCTATCAACTCGACAAGTTCTTTCCTTGAAGGATGACATTCATGGCGACCCCCGTTCTGGTCTGCGGTTCGATGGCGTTCGACACCATCGCGGTGTTCGAAGGCCGCTTCAAAGAGCACATCCTGGCCGACCGCATCCAATCCCTGAGCGTGTCGTTCCTGGTGCCCAGCATGCGCAAGGAATACGGCGGTTGCTCCGGCAACATTGCCTACAACATGAATCTGCTGGGCGGCAAGCCGGTGCCGGTGGCCACCGTGGGCGAGGACGCCGGTGAATACCTCGAGCGCCTGACCGGCCTGGGCATCGACGTGAGCCGCGTCAAGGTGGTGCCGGGCACGTTCACCGCGCAATGCTTCATCACCACGGACCTGGACGACAACCAGATCACCGCGTTCCACCCGGGCGCCATGTCGTTCTCGGCCAGCAATGACCTGAGCGATGCCAAGGCGAGCTGGGGCATCGTCGCCCCGGATGCCAAGGAAGGCATGTTCGCCCACGCCGAACGCCTGCACCGCAGCGGCATCCCCTTCATCTTCGACCTGGGCCAGGCCATGCCGCTGTTCGACGGCGCCGACCTGGAACGCATGCTCGGCCTGGCCCAGGCCCTGACCGTCAACGATTACGAGGCCGGCGTGGTCGAGCAGCGCACGGGCCGCAGCATGGCGGACATCGCCACCGGTTTGCAGGCGGTGGTCGTCACCCGCGGCGCCGAAGGCGCCACGCTGCTGACCGAAGGCAAGAGCTTCCAGATCGAACCGGTGCGCGCCACCCAGGTGGTCGATCCCACCGGCTGCGGCGACGCCCAGCGGGGCGGCCTGCTCTACGGCTTGACCAGCGGCTGGAATTGGGAAGACAGCTGCCGCCTGGGCAACGTCATGGGCGCCATCAAGATCGCCTCGCGCGGTCCGCAGAACCATGCCCCGTCGCGCGCCGAGATCGACGCCGTGCTGCACGCCACCTACGGCATCCACCTGCCGGCCTGAGCCCGTTTCGGGTTGACGATCCGGCTGCGGCGGGAACCCGGCCGCGTGGCAATGGTCGAATAGCCGGCAAAAACAGGCCGTGGCGGTTTAGCGCCGCGGCCGGTTCGCAAGCTGGTTTTCCGCCCGTGGCGGTGCGTTTCAGTGTGTTGCACGTTAGGCTGCCGTCCCCGTAGGGCGGAGTATTATCAGATCGTCGGCTGTGCCCGATCGAGGAGTCCAAATGAACCAAAGCAAAACCTTTTCCTTGTTGACGCCGCGTACCGGCCGGTGGCTGGCCGTGGCTGCCGTCGTGACCTCGATGGCAGTCCTGGGCGGTTGCGCCAATCGCAGCGCGTCCAGCGGTGTGTATAGCTATGATCAAGCCCAGCGCGAACAGATCGTCCGCACGGGCACGGTGACGGGCGTGCGCCCCATCGTCATCCAGAACGACAAGTCCAGCGGCGTCGGCATGCTGGCTGGCGGCGCGCTGGGTGGCGTGGCAGGTAACGCCATCGGTGGCGGCACGGGCCGTACCATCGCCACGGTCGGCGGCGCCATCCTGGGCGCACTGGCCGGCAATGCCGTGGAAAACCAGGTTGGCAAGAATTCCGGCTACGAAATCACGGTGCGCCTGGATAACGGCGAAACCCGCGTCGTGGCCCAGGAAGCCGATGTGCCGATCAGCGTCGGCCAGCGTGTGCAGGTCATCAGCGGCGCCGGTCCGACCCGCGTCACGCCGATGTAATCCTTCTGGCGCCTGCCACCCCCCGAAGCCCGCGCATGCGGGCTTTTTTTCGTTCCGGCGGGCGGCTGGACAATCGCCTTGGTGGCTGGGGACAGGGCAGTCAGCGAGGCGAGGAGGGGATTCTGTCGCTCCGCTGCAACGCAACACCCGGGATTTACCCCAAGACGTTACCTTTTCGAGCCATTTATAGCGATTTGGTCTGTAAGTTTCATGGCGATTCAACGGTTGAAGTGCCATGATGGCACCCGTGAACGAAGTCGCCGCGTGAATTTGATGTAACCAAGTGCATCGGCGACTCCTTCCGGAAGGCTGAAATCTGTCAGACGACTTTCAGCTGATTTCTATATACTCGCCGTCCAGAAACTCGGGGCGGGGATGATTTTTGCCAACGAGGCAATGTAACGCCGTACTAGCTATGCACACCGAGCAAGAACTCCACACCAAGATCGGCGCGATCGTCGAGTCGATCGTCATGAAGAAAGTCACTCCCGATACGCAACTGATTGCCACCGGCCTGGTCGATTCGCTCGCCGCCGTGGATATCACGCTGGCGGTCGAGGCGGAGTACGGCTGCAGCATCCCGGCTCCCGAGATCGCCGAACATCTGCAGTCGGTACGCACGCTCGCCGGCTATGTCGCTGCCAATCTTTCGTAATCCCCGCCTGCTGTCCCACGCCGCGGCCGCCATCACGGCGGCGGCGCTGGCGTACGGGGCTTTTTGCGGCGCGGATGACGTACTGTCCCGGATTGTCCGCCCCGTTTCCACGGTGGCGTCGGACAAGAACAACTATCTGCCCAACCTGGGGCCGGATTGGGGCACGCAGCACGTCAACCTGAATCGCCTGGGCAATGCGCTCAGCGACGGCACGTTGGTGGTGCTGGGTTCGTCCGAGCTGTCCAGCCACGACTTGCGCTTCGTTCCCTACCGTTTCTTCCCCGAAGAACTGAAGGTACCGACGCTGGCCTATGGGCACGCGATGTTCCAGTCCTACGGCATCGTCAGCGTGCTGGAATCCGTCGCGGATTCACTGACCCCCAACACGCGCCTGGTGATCATGGTGTCGCCGGCCTGGTTCGCCTCGGGCGGCCAGCTGCCTCGCAGCGCGTTCGCCGAACACGTCACCGGCCCGGTCTGGGATCGTCTCTGGGACAAGCCCAGCACGCGCGAACAGATGCAGAACTGGATCAGCGACAACGCCAACTGGGGCTTGCTCTGGCTGATCGCCAACGGCCAGGTTGCCGAGCTCAAGGACAAGCTGTCGCTGTGGTGGAACGCGCGCAAGGAACCCGCGCCAGATCGTCCGCGCAGCAAGCTGTCGGTGCCCGCGCATCGCTTCGTGACATGGCCCTCGTCGGCGCGGCTCAACCCGGGCCAATGGTCGCGCCTTACGCACGAAGCGCGCGAAGTCGAACACCAGCTGGGCGGCAACAACCCCTACGACGTGCGCGACGACTACTACAAGCAATACCTGGCGCCCTTGTATTCGCCGGCGCGAAACGAGTTCGCCGACGTCGATCCGCTCACGCGCACCGAGCTGGGCGACCTGTCGCGTGTCATGGCCCTGTTGCAACGGCGCAAGGTCAAGGCCTACTTCGTGATCCAGCCGTTCAATCCCAAGCTCATCCTCGACGTCGAACGCTTCGATCCGGTGGTGGCCGCCATTACCGGCATGTGCCAGCGCTACCAGATGGGTTGCCTGGATATGTACAGCATTCCCTTCGAGCCGGGCATGGTGCGCGATGACATGCATCTGGCCGAGCTCGGTTGGGCGATGGCGGACCAGGGCATTGCGGAGTACTTTTCCCGATGAATCTCATTCCAGGCGCCGATGCGGCGCAAGGCGAAGCCGGCCAGAAGCAGGACGCCCGCAAGGCGGCCAAGGCCTGGGGGCGGCGCTTCTTCTGGCACCTGTGCCTGTATATCGGGGTGATCCTGGTGTTCGTGCTGCAGGCGCAGCCCACCACGGGCAGCGGCGGACCTATCAAGGTCGAATTCCAATATCAACAGTTCTGACCGCAGCATGGAATTGTTCGCAAGTTTGAGCTTTTTCGGCGGCGCCTTGTTCGGCGGGCTGGGCCTGTTGGCATACCGTTCGGTCGGCATGCCGCTGCGCATCGGTTATCGCCACATCATCGGCGTGATCTGCCTGGGCGTGTGGATGGCGGTGTTCTGGGCGCGTCCCTACCAGCCCATCGCGCTGCTGGCCATCTCGGGCAGCGCGCTGTGGGCCATGCGCCGCAACTACATCCCGACCTGGCTGGCCGTTGTCATCACCATGACGCCGCTGCTGCTGGTCAAGACGGGCGTGTCGCACCTGGGCGCGATGCTGGGCCTGTCGTTCGCCACCTTCCGCGCCATCGACGTGCTGCTGTTCGCGCCGCGCAACGAGCGCGTGTCGCCGCTGGACTACTTCATCTACCTGTTCTTCCCCCTGACGCTGCTGGCCGGCCCGATGTACCGCTGGCGCAATTTCCAGGCCGACCTCAAGCGCGGCTATGAAGGCGTCAACCTGAACACCTGGCTGACCGGCCTGGAACTGATCATGCTGGGCGTGATCCAGAAGTTCGGCCTGGCCGAGCTGATCTGGCGCTACGGCTTGTCGACCCTGGACGCCCACGATTATTCGTTCACCGGCGTGGCGCTGAACGCCTCGCTCTACAGCGCCTACCTGTTCTTCGATTTCGCCGGCTATTCCACCATGGCCATCGGCATCGGCATGCTGTTCGGCTTCACCTTGCCGATCAACTTCCGCAACCCGCTGGCGACGCTGAATCCCCAGGACTTCTGGCGCCGCTGGCATATCAGCCTGTCCGAATGGCTGCGCGACGTCGTGTTCATGCCGATCTACAAGGCGCTGAGCAAGACCTCGTTCTTCTCGCGCCACCGCCTGGCGGCGCAGAACATCGGCATCTTCGCCACGCTGTTGGCCATGGGCGTATGGAACGGGTTGTCGGTGCACTACATCGTCAGCGGCCTGATGTTCGGCGCCTATTCGGTCGGTCACAACCTGCTGATCAACGCCGCCCGCACCCGGCCGGCGCTGCAGGCCACGCTGGCGCGGCCCGTCATGCGTTTCCTCGGACGCGTGCTCACCCTGATCCTGGCCGCCCTGGCGCTCTACGTGTTCAGCGGCCGCAGCCCCATCTGACGCCGGGAGTTTCGGCATGCGTTTCGACCTGAAGACTTTCCAGTTCATTGACTCCGCGCGCGCGCCCGACGCGCTCGCGGTGGTCGGCGCCGACCGCAGCCTGACCTGGGCGCAACTGCGCGAGGAGGCCGAGGCCTGGGCCGCCCAGGCGCGCGAACACGGCGCCGCGCCGGACGTGCCGGTGGCCATCTATGGCCACAAGGAAGCGTCGTTCTTCGTTGCCATGGTTGGCGCGCTGCTGATCGGCGCGCCATTCGTGCCGGTCGATACCATCTACCCGCCGGAACGCCTGCGCCGCATCGTCGAGATCGTGCGCGCCGCCGCCGTCTACGACGCCGCGGCCGGGGGCTTCGAGCCGGGCGAGGGCGCCGAGCTGGCCGAGCGCGGCCTGGCCTACGTCATGTTCACGTCCGGCAGCACCGGCGACCCCAAGGGCGTGCAGATCGGCCGCGAAAGCGTCGGCCTGCTGGGCGACTGGATGCTGGGCAGCTTCGGCCTGGGCGAGGCGCCGGTGTTCATGAACCAGGCGCCGTTCAGCTTCGACCTGTCGATGTACGAGGTGTTCGCCACGCTCGCCGCCGGCGGCACTTGCGTGCTGAACTCCCGCGAACAGATCGGCGCGGCCGCCACCTGGATGGGCCGGCTGGCGCAGAACGGCGTAAGCGTGTGGGTGTCGACGCCGTCGTTCGCGCACCAGCAACTGGCCAACCGCGACTTCTCGCCGGCCACGCTGCCGACGCTGCGCACCTTCCTGTTCTGCGGCGAGCCGCTGCCGGCCGCGCTGGCGAAGAAGCTGCGCCAGCGTTTCCCGGACGCGGTCATCCTGAATACCTATGGCCCGACCGAGGCCACCGTTGCCACCACCTGGATCGCCATCACCGATGCCGTGCTGGCGATGCACGACCCGTTGCCGGTCGGTCATGCCAAGCCGGATTGCGAGCTGCGCATCCAGGACGGCGAGATCTGCATCATCGGCGCCCACGTCATGCGCGGCTACCTGAACCGCCAGGACCTGAACGAGACCAAGCTGTTCGTGGCCGAGGATGGCCGCCGCGGCTTTCGCACCGGTGACCTGGGTGAGTTGGGCGCGGACGGGCTGCTGTTCTGCCGTGGCCGCATGGATGACCAGATCAAGTTGAACGGCTATCGCATCGAGCTGGCCGAGATCGACGAGGCCTTGCATGGTCTGCCGGGCGTGGCGGGCGGCGCCTGCGCGGTGCTGCGCCGGCCCGATGGCACGGCGGTGCGCCTGATTGGATTCGTTGCCGGCACGGCCGCGGGGCGGGATGATGCCTGCCTGCTTGAGCAGGATGCGCTGTCGGGTTGGAAGGAGCGGCTGGCGCAGCGCCTGCCGCCCTACATGGTTCCGTCCGAGCTGGTGGCCTGCGTGGCGCTGCCCATGTCGAACAACCACAAGATCGACCGCAAGAAGCTGATCGATATCTACGCCGCGATTCCGGCGTAGCGCGCCGGTTGCGGCGCATGGCGGAAAATGGCCCGGGCGGTATTGCCGGGCCGTTTCCGTTTTTTCAGACGCCCATCAGGCCGTAGCTCAGGCGCGCCAGGACCATCAGGAGGACCTGCGCCACGATCAGCAGTACCAAGGGCGAAAAGTCGATCGAGGTGCGCGGCAGCAGCCGGCGGATGGGATCCAGCATCGGCGCGGTCAGCGCCTGCAGCAGCGGCATCATGGGCGCCATCGGGTTGACCCACGACAGCACTGCCTGGATCAGGGTCAGCCACACGATCAGGTTCAAGGCCCACTTGAGCGCCATGAGCAGCGCCGACAGCATGGCCGAAGGCAGCAATGCGGCCGGGATCAGCGCGCCGATGGCGACCAGCCAGATCAACACCAGATAGACCAGCGCCGACAGCCAGGTTGCCACCAGGCTGGTCCAGTCGATCTTGTTGCCCGCGGGAATGATCTTGCGCAGGGGCAGCACCAGCCAATTGGTGGCCTGGTAGATGACGCGCGCCAGCGGGTTGAAGGGATGCAGCCGTATCGCGTGCATCCAGGCGCGGGCGATCAGGGCCGCGCCGAACAGCGTGAATGCGATTTCGAGCAGGAAGCGGAGGATTTCACCGAGCATGGACGCTATCTACCTAATGAAGACGGCTTTTATTGTCTCACGGCAATGCGGCAACGGTGGCGTCCTGCCCCTCGAGCGGCGTTCTTTCTTGAGGTAGGCGCGCCAGGCGGCCCGAAATAAAAACCGCCTGGCCAAGGCCAGGCGGTTTGAGGCACTGCTGCCGTTGTGACCGGTCCGATTACGGACGGCCACCCGTCGGGAACGGCCACGACGCGGCGGGGTTCAGCGCGGTCTTCGCGCCCGGAGCGGCTGCCGTGGACGGCGGCGTGACGGGCTTCTTCGGAGCGGCTTTCTTCGCAGCCGGCTTCTTGGCAGCGGCGGGCTTCGCAGCCGGCTTGGCAGCGGGCTTCTTGGCGGCCGGGGCCTTCTTGGCTACGACTTTCTTGGCAACCGCCTTCTTGGCGACGGCCTTCTTGGCTACCGCTTTCTTGGCGACGACCTTCTTGGCAACCGCTTTCTTGGCGGGGGCCTTCTTGGCTACCGCTTTCTTGGCGACGGCCTTCTTGGCGACGGCCTTCTTGGCAACCGCCTTCTTGGCGACGACCTTCTTGGCCGCTGCCTTCTTGGCTACCGGCTTCTTGGCCGCGACTTTCTTGGCGACGGCCTTCTTGGCTACCGCTTTCTTCGCGACCTTCTTGGCGGCCGGCTTCTTGGCGGCAACCTTCTTCACCGCCGGCTTCTTGGCGGCGACCTTCTTGACGGCTACCTTCTTGACGGCAGCTTTCTTGGCCGGAGCGGCCTTCTTAGCTACTGCCTTCTTGGCGGCGGGCTTCTTCACCGCTTTCTTTACGGCTTTCTTGGCTGTTGCCATGGTCATGCTCCTTAGGTTCAGGGGTCCCAGAACTTAAACCCGTGCCCCGATCCGCCAACAAGGCGAACCGTGCCCGGGCTATTCATCGGCGCATGCCGCTGTTCTGTGCGAGCAACAGCTACTACGGTTTGCGCTAATGAATTCGGCACAGCCATTTGATATGGCCCCCGCTCCTTTGGCGCGAGCCATTTCAAATGGCGCCGGTGGGCAGCCTGATCACAGACCGCCTACCGCTTGTTCTACGTGTTCGAAAACACCCTGACCTGGGAGATCGCCCTCAAGGCCTGGCGCGAACGCGACGCTCTTGCAAGAGCGTGCCCGCGCCGGGCCCGAAGGCGAACTGCGTTACTCCCAGCTCAGCGTGCCACCGGTTTGGTATTCGATCACGCGAGTTTCAAAAAAGTTGCGTTCCTTCTTAAGGTCGATCATTTCCGCCATCCACGGGAAGGGATTTTCTTCCTGCGGGTACAGCGGTTCGATACCGATTTGCTGGCAACGACGGTTGGCGATAAAGCGCAGGTAGGATTTGAACATGGGAGCGTTCAAGCCCAACACACCGCGCGGCATCGTGTCTTCGGCGTAAGCGTATTCGAGTTCGACCGCTTTGCGGAAGAGTTCTCGAATTTCTTCGCGGAATTCCGGCGTCCATAGATGCGGATTTTCCAGTTTGACGGTGTTGATCAGGTCGATGCCGAAATTGCAGTGCATGGATTCATCGCGCAGGATGTACATGTACTGCTCGGCCGCGCCGGTCATCTTGTTCTGGCGACCCAGCGCCAGGATCTGCGTGAAGCCAACGTAGAAGAACAGGCCTTCCATCAGGCAAGCGAAGACGATCAGCGACTTCAGCAGCGTCTGGTCGGCTTCGGGCGTGCCCGTCTTGAAGTTGGGGTCCGCGATCGCGTCGATGAACGGAATCAGGAACTCGTCCTTGGCGCGGATGGACGGCACTTCGTTGTAAGCGTTGAAGATCTCCGCTTCGTCCAGGTCCAGGCTTTCGACGATGTATTGATAGGCGTGCGTGTGGATGGCTTCTTCGAAGGCCTGGCGCAGCAGGAACTGGCGGCATTCGGGGGCCGTGATGTGGCGGTAGGTGCCCAGCACGATGTTGTTCGCGGCCAGCGAGTCGGCCGTGACGAAGAAACCCAGGTTGCGCTTGACGATGCGGCGTTCGTCCTCGGTGAGCCCGTTCGGGTTCTTCCAGAGGGCGATGTCGCGCGACATGTTGATTTCTTGCGGCATCCAGTGGTTCGCGCACGTGGCCAGGTATTTCTCCCATGCCCACTTGTACTTGAACGGCACCAGCTGGTTGACGTCGGTCTGGCCGTTGATGATGCGCTTGTCGGCGACCTTCACGCGTTGCGAGGTGGCGTTGCCGCTGGCCGTCAGGCCGGCCGCATGCTGCGGCGCGGCCGGGGTCGGCATGGCGGTGTCGCCGAACACGCCGGTCGCCGCCCGGACTTCGGGCGCAGCCTGCCCGCCCGCCGCGGGCGCGGGGGCTTGTGCAGGTTGCGTGGCGAGGGTGTCGTCTTCCCAATTAATCATGATTCATTCTCCGGAGGCGGTTATTGGCAGGCTTCGCACTCTTCGAAGCCGGGGTCGCCCGGCCGCATGGTGCAAACCGCCCCGAGAACTTCGGGTTCCGGCAAAACAGGTGCAGCGGACACGGGGGCGGCGGCGGAAGTGCCACCGGCGCTGACGGCGTTCAGTTCGCCGCCGCGTCCCGTCGACTTCTCGGCGCTGGTGGCGCCAAGGGTACGCAGGTAATAGGTCGTCTTCAGGCCACGCTTCCAGGCCAGCTTGTAGGTGTCGTCCAGCTTCTTGCCGGAGGCGCCGGCCATGTAGATGTTCAGCGACTGGGCTTGATCGATCCACTTCTGGCGACGCGAGGCGCATTCCACCAGCCAGCTCGGTTCGACTTCGAACGCGGTGGCGTAGAGTTCGCGGAGTTCGGAAGGTACGCGATCGATGCGGGACAGGCTGCCGTCGAAGTACTTGAGGTCGGCGACCATGACTTCGTCCCAGAGACCGAGTTTCTTCAGGTCACGCACGAGGTAATCGTTAACGACCGTGAACTCGCCGGAGAGATTCGATTTGACGTACAAGTTCTGGAAAGTGGGTTCGATGCACGCAGATACACCAATGATATTGGAAATAGTCGCGGTTGGGGCGATTGCGATGCAATTGGAGTTGCGCATGCCATGTTGTTTGATGCGCGCGCGCAACGCATCCCAATCGAGCGTGCTCGATTCATCGACCTCGACATGACCACCGCGTTCGTCACGCAGCATCTTCAACGTGTCTTGCGGCAGGATGCCACGCGACCACAGCGAGCCTTCGTACGATTGATAGCGGCCACGTTCTTCGGCCAGCAGGCTCGAGGCCCAGTAGGCGTGATAGCACACCGCTTCCATCGAGCGGTCGGCGAATTCAACGGCGGCTTGCGACGCGTACGGCACGCGCATCATCTGCAGGCAGTCCTGGAAGCCCATGATGCCCATGCCCACCGGGCGATGGCGCGCGTTGGAGTTGCGGGCCTTGTCGACGGCGTAATAGTTGATGTCGATGACGTTGTCGAGCATGCGCATGGCGATGCTGACGGTGCGCTTGATCTTCTCGTGGTCGAGTTCGAAACCGCCGCCAGCGGCCGGCTTCATGTGCGCGACCAGGTTCACCGACCCCAGGTTGCAAACCGCGATTTCCGATTCGTTGGTGTTCAGCGTGATCTCGGTGCACAGGTTCGAGCTGTGGACCACACCGACGTGCTGCTGCGGCGAACGGATGTTGCACGGATCCTTGAACGTGATCCACGGGTGGCCGGTTTCGAACAGCATCGACAGCATCTTGCGCCACAGGGTCAGCGCCGGCATCTTCTTGAACAGCTTCAGGTCGCCGCTGGCGACGCGCGCTTCATAGCCGACGTAGGCTTCTTCGAAGGCCTTGCCGTACTTGTCGTGCAGGTCGGGGCAGTCGGACGGCGAGAACAGGGTCCATTCGCCGCCTTCCATGACGCGCTTCATGAACAGGTCGGGAATCCAGTTCGCCGTGTTCATGTCGTGGGTGCGACGACGCTCGTCGCCGGTGTTCTTGCGCAGTTCGAGGAATTCCTCGATGTCCAGGTGCCACGATTCCAGGTAGGTGCAGACCGCGCCCTTGCGCTTGCCGCCCTGGTTCACCGCCACGGCGGTGTCGTTGACGACCTTCAGGAACGGGACCACGCCCTGGCTTTCGCCGTTGGTGCCCTTGATGTGGCTGCGCAGCGCGCGCACCGGGGTCCAGTCGTTGCCCAGGCCGCCGGCGTACTTGGCCAGCAGGGCGTTTTCCTTGATGGCGTCGTAGATGCCTTCCAGGTCGTCGGAGACGGTGGTCAGGTAGCACGACGACAGCTGCGAGTGCAGGGTGCCCGAGTTGAACAGCGTCGGGGTCGAGCTCATGAAGTCGAACGACGACAGGATCTCGTAGAACTCGATGGCGCGGGCTTCGCGATCGGTCTCGCGCAGCGCCAGGCCCATGGCCACGCGCATGAAGAACACCTGCGGCAGTTCGATGCGGGTGCCGCGGATGTGCAGGAAGTAGCGGTCGTACAGGGTCTGCAGGCCGAGGTAGCCGAACTGCAGGTCGCGCTTGGCGTTCAGCGCCTTGCCCAGCTTGGTCAGGTCGTAGCCGGCCAGGTCGGGCGACAGCAGGCCGCCTTCGATGCCGCGGGCGATGAAGGTGGGGAAGTACTCGGCGTAGCGGGCGGCCATGCCGTCCTGCGAGACTTCCTCGCCCAGCACTTCCTTGCGGATCGTGTGCAGCAGCAGGCGGGCGGTGACCTGGCTGTAGGCCGGGTCCTTCTCGACCAGCGCGCGCGCCGACAGGATGGCGGACTTGAACACTTCGTCGACGGGGATGCCGTCGTACAGGTTCTTGACCGTTTCCTTCAGGATGGCTTCGGAGTCGATGAATTCGGCCAGGCCTTCACCGGCGGCGACGATGGTGGCGCGCAGTTCGGCGATGTCCAGCGGACGGCGGACACCCGCATCCGTGACGTGCAGCACGTTTTCCTGCGGCACGGCGTCGACCTTCTGCTGGCCTTCGGCGGCCGCGGCGGCGGCGCGTTCCTGGGTGCGCTTCTCGCGGTAGAGCACGTAGGCGCGGGCGACGTCGTGCTGGCCCGAGCGCATCAGGGCCAGTTCGACCTGGTCCTGGATGTCTTCGATATGGAAGGTGCCGCCACCGGGGCGGTTGCGCACCAGCGCGTTGACGGCCTGGGTCGTCAGTTGTTCAACCAGCTCGCGCACGCGGGCCGAGGCCGCGCCCTGGCCGCCGTTGACGGCCAGGAAGGCCTTGGTCATGGCGATGGCGATCTTGCCGGGTTCGAACCCGACCACCGAGCCATTGCGGCGGATGATGTTGTAGCTGGCCCATTGCCCGCCGTTGGCGTCGGCAGGGGAATCGGTTTGCGAGGGCGGCACGGCCGAGGGCCGGGTCACAGAGGCGATCGTAGTCTGCATGGAAGCTCCTGTGCGAAAAGCGCGTAGATAGCGACATGACGACGTCATGTCAGGTACGAAATTGGATCTTATTGAGGGGGTCGCAACGCTTGGACGGACGAATCCGCATGGCGTGGCCGACGAGTATCAGCGGTTAGGCGACCACAAGATGTAGTGTAGCACCCCTCGTTGGACACTAATTCTAGTGATCGAGTACGACAGCTACAAGAAGAAGATAGGATCAGGTTCCCAAAACATTGTTACTAAATGCACTGGGCGCGCCTAGCAAGGCGCGCCCAGGAGAATGCCGCTCAGCGCGAGTGTTTATGCGGTTTTCCGCAGGGGTACATCGCGCGGGGCAGGCGCCGTATAGCTTTGCATCAAGCGGGCCAGCTCCGTCCTGTACTTCTCGACGTTCGCAGCCTTCACGTGGCCGAAGCCGCGGATGGTTTCTGCAAGGGCGGCGATTGTAGCTGCTTGCGCCAGGTTGTCGCGATTCAACCCTGCGAGCAACCGGTCTATGGTCTGGCGATACTCGCCCACCAATGCCCGTTCCATCTTGCGCTCGGCGGTGTGGCCGAACGGATCGAACCAGGTGCCGCGCAGGCGCTTGAAGCGGGTCAGCAGCTTGAGCGCGGTCATGGTGCGCGGGCCCAGCGTCACCTTGCGCGGCACGCCGGTGCGCGGGTCCTTGCGCGCGAAGATCGGCGGCGCCATGTGGAAGCGCAGGCTGTAGTCGCCTTCGAACTGGCCCTTGAGCTGGGCCTGGAAGGCCTCGCCCGTATAGAGGCGGGCGACTTCGTATTCGTCCTTGTAGGCCATCAGCTTGAACAGTCCGCGCGCCACCGCCATGGCCAGGCGCGGCGGCCTGGCGTCGGGCGCCAGCTCGCGCTCGCGCGCGGCGACGCGTTCGACCACCTCGCGGTAGGCCTGCGCGTAGGCGGCGTCCTGGTAGGCGGTCAGGTCTTCGACGCGGCGCGCCACGGCGCGCTCGAAGGTTTCCGGCACATGCAGTTGCACCACCTGGGCGCGCGGGCGCAGCGCGCCTTCCAGCGCTTCGGGTTGGTGCGCGGCCAGGCGGCCGCTGTCGAAGGCCGCGCGGTTGGCGGCCACGGCGACGCCATTCAGTTCGATGGCGCGGTTGATGGCGGCCTGCGACAGCGGCACGCCGCCGCGCTGCCAGGCGTAGCCCAGCATGAACATGTTCGACAGGATGCTGTCGCCGAACAGCGCCAGCGCGGCCTCGTGCGCATCGATGGCGGCGGTGTGCTCGTCGCCGGCGGCGTGGCGGATCTTGGCCAGCAGCGCTTCCGGCCGCATGGCGGCGTCCGGGTTGCGGGTGAAATCGGACACCGGGGCGACGTAGGTGTTGACGGTGACCTGCGTGTGGCCGCGGCGCAGCGCGCCGAGCGAGTCGGGCGCCACGGCGGCGACCGGATCGCACAGGATGGCGGCGTCGGCCTGCTGCCAGTCCAGGCGCACCGGGCCGGCGGCCGCGCCCGCGGGCGCCAGGCGGATGTGGCTGACGACCGTGCCGCCCTTCTGCGCCAGGCCGGTCAGGTCCAGCACCGCGGCCGACAGGCCTTCCAGGTGCGCAGCCATCGAGACGATGGCGCCGATGGTGATGACGCCGGTGCCGCCCATGCCCGCCACCAGCAGGCGGTAAGGGCGTTCCAGCGCCGGCGGCTGCGGCAGCGGCAGTTGCTGGATCAGGTGCTGCAGGCGTTCCTGGTCGGCCTTGGGCGCCGCGCTCTTTCTGGGCTTGCCGCCCATGACCGAGACGAAGCTGGGGCAGAAGCCTTCGGCGCAGGAGTAGTCCTTGTTGCAGCTGGACTGGTCGATGGCGCGCTTGCGGCCGTAGGGCGTTTCCAGCGGCACCACCGACAGGCAGTTCGATTTCACGCCGCAGTCGCCGCAGCCCTCGCACACGGCGCTGTTGATCAGCATGCGGCGGGCCGGGTCGGGGAACTGGTTCTTCTTCCTGCGGCGGCGCTTTTCGGCGGCGCAGGTCTGGTCGTGGATCAGCACGGTGACGCCGGGGATCTCGCGCAGCTCGCGTTGCAGCGCGTCGAGGTCGCGGCGGTGGTGCACCTTGATGCCGGCGCCCAGGTCCACGCCCTGGTATTTCTCGGGTTCGTCGCTGGTGACGACGATGCGGGCGACGTTCTCGCCGCGCAGCTGCTGGCAGATCTGCGGCACCGAGATCGGCCCATCCACCGGCTGGCCGCCGGTCATGGCGACGGCGTCGTTGAACAGGATCTTGTAGGTGATGTTGGCCTTGGCGGCCACGGCCTGGCGGATCGCCAGGTAGCCGGAGTGGTAATAGGTGCCTTCCCCCATGTTCTGGAAGATGTGCGGCATCCTGGTGTAGCGCGACAGGCCGATCCAGTCGACCCCTTCGCCGCCCATCTGGGTCAGGCCGCCAGTGTCGCGGTCCATCCAGGCGGCCATGTAGTGGCAGCCCACGCCCGACAGCGCCTGGCTGCCTTCGGGCACCTTGGTCGAGGTGCTGTGCGGACAGCCGGAACAGAAGTAGGGCCGGCGGCGCATGCCGTCGGCGTCGTTGGACAGCATGTCCTGGCAGTCGAAGGTGGCCAGGTCGACGCCGGGCTGCAGGCCGGCGCTGCGCGACAGCCATTGGGCCAGCGGCCGCGCCAGCAGCGACGGGCGCAGCTGGCCGGCGGACGGCACCAGCGTCTCGCCGTCGAAACCCTTCTTGCCGACCACGGTGGCGCGCTCGGGCAGGTTGAACAGCAGGTCCTTGAGCTGGGTCTCGACCACGGCGCCTTTTTCCTCGATCACGAGGATGTGCGACAGGCCGCGCGCGAACTCGAGCATGCGTTCGGCGTCCAGCGGCCAGGTCAGGCCGGGCTTGTAGATGCGCACCGGCGCGTTGGCGGTGACGGTGTCCACGCCCAGGCGCGCCAGCGCTTCCATGGCGTCCAGGTGGGCCTTGCCGACGGTGACGATGCCGACGGTGGCCTTGGGCGCCGGACAGGTGAGGCGGTCGATGCTGTGGCGGCGGGCGAAGGCGGCGACCGCCTTCATGCGCAGGTTCATGCGGGTTTCGACCGCCAGCGACAGGAAGTCGCGGGCGGAGTATTCCAGCGCTTCCGGCGGCAGGTCCGGATCGGCCGGCATGTCGTAGCTGCGCACCGGCGCGGGCGTGAAGGAGTGGCCGCTCTCGATGGTCTCGGACACGGCCTTGAAGGCGACCCAGGTGCCGGAGTGGCGCGACAGGGCCCAACCCCACAGGGCGAAGGTTTCGTATTCGTCGATCGAGGCCGGGTGCACGATGGGCATCTGCCAGCCGATCAGCGAGGCCTCGCTGGCGTGCGGGATGGAGGAGGAGACGGCGGTGTGGTCGTCGCCCACCACCACCAGCACGCCGCCATGGCGCGAGGCGCCGGCGGCGTTGCCGTGGTGCAGGGCATCGCCGGCGCGATCCACGCCGGGGCCCTTGCCGTACCACATGGCGAAGACGCCATCGACGTTGCGGTCGGCGCGCATGCCGGCCTGCTGCGTGCCCATGACGGCGGTGGCGGCCATGTCTTCGTTGATGCCGGGCAGGAAGGAGATCTGGTTGGCGTCGAGCGCCTTCTGCGCCTTCCACATCGCCATGTCGACGCCGCCCAGGGGCGAGCCGCGGTAGCCGGAGACGAAGCCGGCGGTGTTCAGCCCGCGCTCGCGATCGACGCGGCGCTGGGTCAGCATGATGCGCACCAGGGCCTGGGTGCCGGTCAGGAAGATGCGGCCGGTCTGGCGGGTGAGGTTGTCGGCGAGCTGGTAGTCGAGGTCCAGCGCGGGCTCGGGGGCGGGGGTGCCGTCCATCATGAATGCTCCTGTAGTCGGCACCATGATAGGTTCGCGAGGCATCGGGTTTATTGCGTTTTCGGATCGTGCTATCCCTATAATTCGCAATGAATATTTCGTGTTCGCGGAATTTCGACCCAAAAAGGAGACAAGACGATGGACAAGACCGATATCGGCATCCTCAAGGCCCTGCAGGAGG
Source organism: Achromobacter xylosoxidans (assembly GCF_001457475.1). Taxonomy (NCBI): domain Bacteria; kingdom Pseudomonadati; phylum Pseudomonadota; class Betaproteobacteria; order Burkholderiales; family Alcaligenaceae; genus Achromobacter; species Achromobacter xylosoxidans. The sequence goes on from NZ_LN831029.1 coordinate 700,300, forward strand.
ATGGCCGGGCCTCGGCACAGCAGCTGTCGGACAAGGTGGGGCTATCGGCGGCGCCGGTGTGGCGGCGGGTGAAGGCGCTGGAGGCCAGCGGCGTGATCCAGGGTTACAGCGCGCAGGTGGATCGCAGCAAGGTGGGGCTGGGCTGTATGTTCGCGCAGATCAGCCTGGAGCGGCATTCGGCGAATACGGTGGAGAACTTCGAGCGGTCGGTGCGGGATGCGCCGGAGATTCTCGAATGCTATGCGGTGACGGGGGATTCGGATTTTCTGCTCAAGATTCTTGTGGAGAGTCCGGAGGCTTATGACCGGTTCTTGCATCGGTTCTTGTTCAATATGCCGGGGATTCGGCAGACGCGGACGATTGTGGCGTTGCGGGAGATCAAGCATGAGTTGAAGTTGCCTTTGTAGGGGCTTCTTTATTTGCTTGCGGGGGGTGGGGGTCTTTAGTCGCGGGAGCCGGGGCAGGCGGGGGATGGCGGGGCTACGATTGCGGTCCGGAGCCTTCGCTCCGGACTTGCCTCGGCGGCCCCCCCCTTCCTCATCTTCGTCACAGCCTTCGGCTGTTCCTTCAGATTCCGTCGGGCGCATCTACACGCCCCGCCATCCCCCGCCTGCCCCGACTCCCGCTTTTGATGAGACTTAACGGCCGGGCTTTGGGGCGAGTTGTGTACTTGGCGTTTTTGCCGTCAATCTGGGGTGGAGGGAGGATCTTGCGGGGTCGCCAAAAAGTGGCCGCGCGGGCGGCCGCCTTTTGGCATTTGGGTGTCTTGCGTCGTGGCGGCGGACGCTGCGCGCTGCTGGAGAGAGGCGTTGCTCGAGGGGGCAATGGCGCGGCGCGATCGTGATGGGAGGGGCTGGTGAATCCTGCGTCATCGCGCTTGATTCGATGGGCGCGATCTTTTGGTGGTCTCTATATTGCGACGCCCTCTATATATAGAGGGCGTTTCTTTATTTGCTGTGGGCGGTTACTGCGGCTGGATGCCGGAGATCTTGATCCATTCCTTCCAGCGGGCGGTGTCTTCCTTGACGAAGGTGTCGAAGCGGGCGGTGTCCATGGCTTCGGGGGTCAGGCCGAGGGCGCGGAGTTTGTCGGCGGTGGCGGGGTCGTTGACGGCGGCCTGGGTGGCGGCGTTCATCTTGGCGACGATGTCGGGCGGGGTGCCGGCGGGGGCGGAGATGCCGAGCCAGCCGGCGACGACGAAGTCGGGGTAGTAGGTCGACATGGTGGGGACGTCGGGCCAGGCGGGGTGGCGCTGGGCGGCGGTGACGGCCAGGGGGGTGAGGCCCTTGCCGTCGATCTGGCCCATGGCAGTCAGGTAGTCGACGAAGGCGAAGCCGATCTGCTTGCCGCGCAGGTCGGTGATGATCTGGGTGATGTTCTTGTAGCCGGCGGCGCCGATGTTGATGCCGGCGCGTTGCTTGAAGAGTTCGGACGGCACTTGCGAGGACGAGCTGTAGTAGCCGAAGAAGACTTCGCCGGGATGATTCCTGGCGTACTCCACCAGTTCCGGCACGGTGCGATAGGGGCTGTCGGGGGCGACGATGCCGACGGTGCCGAAGGTGCCGAGCATGCCGACCTGCGCGAAGTCCTTTTGCGCGTCGTAGGGCAGGCGCTTGTAGAGGAACTGGTTGGCGGCGTGGGTCGAGTTGGTGGACAAGAGGAAGGTGTAGCCGTCGGCGGCGGCGTTCCTGGCGGCGTTGGTGCCGACGATGCCGCCGGCGCCGGGGCGGTCTTCGACGATGACGGTCTGGCCGGTCTGCTTGCCCAGGAACTGGGCGAAGGTGCGGGCGGTGAGGTCGGCGGCGCCGCCGGCGGCGGATGGCACGATCAGCGTGATGGGTTTTTCGGGCCAGCCGGCGGCGTGCGTGGTGGCGGCCAGCAGCAGGCTGGCGGCGGCGAGCGCATGGCGCAGGAAGGCGCGGGGCGCGAGGGCGGTGAGGGTCATGCTTGTCTCCTGGGGCGGCGGTGGCGCCGTCATGTTCTATGGCTTGCGGGGTGTGTCATGGCGCGCTGAGCGCGGGCCGGGTGGATCTGCTTGGGGTTCGTTGGCGGATGTCGATGGTGTCCGGCGTGGGCGGGCGTCGCGGGTCAGCCGAACTGCTGGCGATACCAGTCGAGGATCGCGTCCGCGCCAACCTGCCATTGGTCGCCGTACATCATGCAATGGGGTTGTCCGGCGAGGACGGCGTGGGAAAAGCCGAACAGGCGCGCGATGGCGTGGTCCTGGCCGGGGGGATGGCGGTCGTGGGTGTCCAGGCCTGCCTCCAGGCACAGTCCGGGAGCGGCAATGGCGGCGGGGTCGACGGGCACGCGCAGCAGGTAGCGGTCGTTGAGCACGCGCGGGCTTTCGGGATTCAGGCGTTGGGTGACGGCGCTGACGTCGCGTGTTGGCGTGGTGGCCAGGAAGCGGGCGCGGATCTCGCTGGCGGCGGGCGCGGCGCGCACGGCGTCGGCGGGCACCGGCGGCAGGCCCATCGCGCCGGGCAGGTTGGCGGGCGGCGACGGCGCCATCAGCACCACGCCGGCAACGCGGCGTTGGCTGGCGGCCAGCAGCGCGGGCAGGGCGCCCATGCTGTGGCCCACCACGACGGTGGGCGCGTCCAGCAGGTCGAGCGCGCTGACGACGTCGGCGGCCAGGTCGGCGATGCCCGTGTCGACGAAGCCGGGCGGCTGCGGCAAGGGGCCGTGGCCGCGCAGGTCGATGGCGGCGCAGGCCAGGCCGGCGCGGGCGAAATGGTCCAGATAGTGCGCGTAGCACCAGGCGCCGTGATAGGCGCCGGGCACGAGCAGCAGGCCGGGCCTGCCGTTGGGCGCGGCGGCGGTCAGCAGCCGGCCCTGGCCGGCAGCGCGGGCGGGCAGCCGGTCGGCGAGGCTGAAGTCGAGCGGATCGACGGCCTGGGCGCGGGCGGGGGAGAGAGTCGCGGTAGTCATTGCGGCCATGTTAAGTGCCGCCCTATGATGAGAAAACTTTATTTTTCCTATGATTTGATAAGTTCATCAAATCAGGTGTTCCGATGCCCGCCTTGCCCGAACTTTCCATTGCGCACTACCGCCACTTCCTGCTGGTGGCCGAATTGCGCAGCTTTCGCGCCGCCGCCGCGCGCGCGTTCCGCTCGCAGCCGGCGCTGTCGCTGTCGATCCGCGAAATGGAGCAACGCCTGGGCCAGCCGCTGTTCGAGCGCCGCAATGGCAACGCGCTGACGCGTTTCGGCCAGGACTGCCTGCCGCTGGCGCGCGAGCTGGTCGAGCACCATGATCGCGTGGCCGGCACGTTGGCGGGGCTGGCCGGCAACGAGGCCGGCACCCTGACCATGGCCTCGGTGGCGACGGTCGCGATGCACTGGTTGCCCGAGCTGGTGGCGGCCTATCGCGAGCGCTATCCGGCGGTGGCGCTGCGCCTGTTCGACGACAACTCGGAGGGCGTGGAACGCATGGTGCTGGCGGGCGAGGTGGAACTGGGGGTGTGCAGCCCGGTGCTGCGCGACCGGCGGCTGGCGTTCGAGCCGCTGCTGCGCGACGCATTCGGGCTGGTCTGCCATCGCGGCCATCCCCTGGCGGGGCGCAAGTCCGTGACCTGGCGCGAGATCGCCGGGCTGCCGCTGGTGGGCACGGTGGCCCATCGCCAATTGGCGGACCATCCGCAGGCCGCATTCATGATGGAGCGCCAGGTGTTCGTGTCCAACATGATGTCGCTGTTGGCGATGCTGGAGCGCGGCGTGGGCGTGACGGTGCTGGCGCGGTTGGGGGTGCCGCCGGATTCGCCTGGCCTGGTTTTCGTGCCGCTGGCCCGGCCGCGCATCGAGCGCGAGCTGGGCATCACCCGGCTGGCTGGCCGCCACCTGTCGCCGGCCGCCGCGCGCATGGAGGAAATGCTGCGCGCCAAGGCCGCGCGCGGTGGTCGCAGTGTCGCTTGAAACCAACGCATTTTTGCGCGTGGAGGCCTTAAAACACGGGGTTTTCGGCAAGGACTGTTGCGCAATTGCACACGCCGCCGATCGTCGTTGATTCTTCACCAGCGCATCTTTAGAGTGCGTGATGTTTGCTGCGCGGGGGCGTGCCGGTTTGAGCGGCGCGGCGCGTCGACAGACGTGTTGAGGAAGTCATGAGCAGTGTGTATTTGCGTTCGGCGGGCGTGGCCTGCGCCCTTCTGATCCTGGCCGGCTGCGCCGCCCGGAAACCCGCCTCCATCACCGAGGCCCAGCCGGAGGGCCCGCCCAAGCCGGCCGCGTGCGTACCGGCGAAAAGCGGCGATCCCATGATAGGCACCTGGTATTCGAACTCCAGGCCGAAGGGCGTCAGCGGTGACTTCCAGGCGCTCACGGTGCTGTACGCCGACGGCCGCATGGCCTACGAAACCCAGCTGAAGATCGGCCGCAAGACGCGCCCGGCGCTGCGCGAGACCGGTTGCTGGAGCGTGGTGGACGGCGTCTACACGATGCAGACCACGCAATCGAACGGCGAGATCGTCGACGCCGCCGATCCGATCTACGTCAACCGCTACCGTGTCGAGAAAGTCGAGCAGGCCAAGCTGACGCTGCGGGAACTCAAGAGCGGCGGCCAGGTCGTTACCGCGCGCCGCATGCCGCAGGGCTACCGCCTGCCGTATTGATCCCGGTCCGGCCGGCCCGGCCGGCAACCCGACGTTGCGCCGGACGGACGGAATCCGCCGGCCGGCGTCGCCAAGCGGGCGCGCCTGCGGTAAGGTGCGGACTTCGTCCTCCATCCCCGCCGGCCTTCCATGCCCGCCCTCTCTTCCGAAGCGCGCGCCATCGCGCTGCTCGCCCTGGCCGCTTTCGTCAGCGCCAGCGCCTTTCGTATCTGTGATCCCATGTTGCCGCAGTTGGCCGCCGAGTTCGGCGCCACCACTGGCCAGGCCGCGCGCGCGGTGACCGCGTTCGCCGTGGCCTACGGCGTATTGCAGATGTTCTTCGGCCCGGTGGGCGACCGCTACGGCAAGTATCGCGTGGTCAGCGTGGCGACGTTTGCCTGCGCGCTGGGCAGCGCCGGCGCGTTCGTGGCCGAGTCGCTGGACGTGCTGGTGTTCTGCCGCGCCCTGTCGGGCGCGGCGGGGGCCGGCATCGTGCCGCTGTCGATGGCCTGGATCGGCGACACCGTGCCGTACGAAAGGCGCCAGGCGACGCTGGCGCGCTTCCTGACCGGGACCATCCTGGGCATGGCGGCCGGACAACTGGCCGGCGGCCTGTTCGCCGACACCCTGGGCTGGCGCTGGGCCTTCGCGGCGCTGGTGGTCGGCTACCTCGTGGTGGGCACGCTGCTGCAGCTGGAGGTGCGGCGCCAGCGCGCGCTGGGATTGGGCGTGGTCGACCCCAACGCGCCGCGCCAGGGCTTCGTGGCGCAGGCGCGGCTGGTGCTGGGCACGCCCTGGGCGCGGGTGGTGCTGGCCACGGTGTTCATCGAGGGCCTGCTGGTGTTCGGCGCCCTGGCGTTCGCGCCGTCGTACCTGCACGAACGCTTCGATATCTCGCTGACCGCGGCCGGCGCCCTGGTGGCGGTGTACGCCGTGGGCGGGCTGCTGTACACGGTGGTGGCGGGCCGCGTCCTCAAGCGCCTGGGTGAACGTGGCCTGGCGGTCGCGGGCGGGCTGGTGCTGGGCCTGGCGTTCCTGTCGTACCTGCTGGGGCCGGTGTGGTTGTGGAGCCTGCTGGCCAGCGTGCTGGCGGGCTTCGGCTACTACCTGCTGCACGCGACGCTGCAGACCAACGCCACCCAGATGGTGCCGTCGGCGCGCGGCACGGCGGTGGCCTGGTTCGCGTCCTGCCTCTTCATGGGGCAGGCGGCCGGTGTGGCGCTGGCCGGCTCGGTGGTGGACGAGGCCGGCGCGGCGGCGCTGTTCGGCGGCTCGGCCGTGTTGCTGCCGCTGCTGGGCGCGTTCTTCTCGCGGGCCTTGAAGGCGCGTCCCAAGGCCGCCTGATACACCCTCTGCGCGATGAAAAAAGCCCCGAACGGCCAGGCCGGACGGGGCTTTTTCGTGGGCGGATGACCGCTCAGATCGCGGCCAGGCGCTGGAGCACGACGTCCTTGCCCAACAGGGCCAGCACCGCGTCCACCGCGGGCGTCTGGGTCTGGCCGGTGACGGCCACGCGCAGCGGAATCGCCAGTTGCGGCATTTTCAGGCCGCGATCGGCCAGCACGGCCTTGATCAGCGCCGAGATGGCCTCGCGGGTCCAGTCGGTGCCCTGGGCGCGCCGGGCGAAATCGGCCAACGCCTCGCGCGCGGCGGCGGTCAGGTGCTGCTCGACCAGTTCCGGCGCGGCCGGCTTGAAGGCGCCGCAGAACAGCATGGCGCCGTCGGCCAGCTGTTCCAGGGTCTCGGCGCGGTCCTTGAGCAGGCCCATCACGCCCGGCAGGTCGATCTTTTCCGGATGGCCGCCGCGATGGGCGACGCGCGGCGCCACGCGTTCGGCCAGTTCGGCGTTGTCCATCTGCTTGATGTAGTGGGCGTTGACCCAGTTCAGCTTCTTCGGGTCCCACTGCGAGGCCGACTTGGACAGGTGGCGGGTGTCGAACCATTCCACCAGCTGGTCGCGGCTGAAGAGTTCGTCGTCGCCGTGGCTCCAGCCCAGGCGCGCCAGGTAGTTGATCATGGCCTCGGGCAGGTAGCCCTCGTTGTCGTACTCCATGACATTGACCGCGCCGTGGCGCTTGGACAGCTTTTCGCCGTCCGGGCCGAGGATCATGGGCACGTGGCCGTATTCGGGCAGGGTGGCGCCCAGCGCGCGCAGGATGTTGATCTGGCGCGGGGTGTTGTTGACGTGGTCATCGCCGCGCAGCACGTGGGTGATGCCCATGTCCCAGTCGTCCACCACCACGCAGAAGTTGTAGGTGGGGGTGCCGTCCGGGCGCGCGATGATCAGGTCGTCCAGCTCGGTGTTGTCGAAGCTGATGGGGCCCTTGACCATGTCGTTCCAGGCGGTGGCGCCGTCCTGGGGATTCTTGAAGCGCACCACCGGCTTGCGGCCTTCGGGCACCGGCGGCAGGGTCTTGCCGGGCTCGGGGCGCCAGGTGCCGTCATAACGCGGCTTGTCGCCGCGGGCGCGGGCGGCCTCGCGCATGGCCTCGACTTCCTCGGGCGAGCTGTAGCAGTGGTAGGCGGTGCCGGCGGCCAGCATCTGCGCCACCACTTCGCGGTAGCGGTCCATGCGCTGCATCTGGTAGAACGGGCCTTCGTCCGGCTGCATGCCGAGCCAGTCCATGCTGTCCAGGATGGCCTGCACCGCTTCCGGCGTGGAGCGTTCGACGTCCGTGTCTTCGATGCGCAGCACGAAGGTGCCCTTGTGGTGGCGCGCGAAGGCCCAGGAGAACAGCGCGGTGCGGGCGCCGCCCAGGTGCAGGAAGCCCGTGGGCGAAGGCGCGAAGCGGGTACGGATGGGGGAGGAGGCGTTGGAAGTCATAGGTGGCAATGATAGCGGCTGCGGCGCCGCGAATGCGGCGTCGGACTGGCCCGGATCAAGCGGACGGCGGGGTTGTCTTGTTACGATGGACGCTATTTTAGATTAGTGCCTGTTCCCGCCATGCTGCGACACGCTCTTGCCCCGATGTTCGAACCCGGTTCGCTGGTGATCGTCGCCGATCGGCCGCTGCCGGCGGCGGCTTCCCTGTCGCCTGCGCTCAAGGCGAAAACCACGGTGGTGGCCTGCGAAACCGGCGCCGCGCCCGATCTGCCGGACACGCTCCAGGGCCTGGCCGCGGGCGAGCGGCCCGACCTGGCCCTGGTTTGCGTTTCGCCCGCCGTGCTGCCCGAGACCCTGCGCCGGCTGTCCCCGCTGGCCCCGCGCTCGGTCATCCTGTTGCCGCACGAGCTGCCCGACCCGTATCCGCGCGGCACCCTGGCGCTGTGCCGCGCCTGGGCCGAGGAGAACCGCTGTGAACTGCTGGGGCCGCGCTCGTTCGGCGCCCAGCGCCCGCATGCCGGCCTGAACCTGAGCCAGCATCCGGTGCTGGCGCGCGCCGGCCGCGTGGCGCTGCTGGCGCAGTCGCGCTCCATCATGGCCGCCGTCATGGACTGGGCCGAGGACGTGCATATCGGCTTTTCCACCGCCGTGTCGCTGGGCGACGAGGCGGTGGTGGGCCTGTCCAAGGTGCTGGACTACCTGGCCAGCGATCCTCGCACCGACAGCATCGTGCTGTACCTGGAAGACGTCGGGCCGGCGCGCGAGTTCATGAGCACGCTGCGGGCCGCGGCCAGCGTCAAGCCGGTCATCGTGCTCAAGGCCGGCCGCGCCGACACCGACAGCGCCGACGCCATCTTCGACGCCGCCCTGCGGCGCGCCGGCGCGGTGCGGGTGCGCTACTTCGTGCAGCTGTTCTCGGCGGTCAAGGTGCTGGGCTACACGCGCCGGCCCAAGGGGCGGCGGGTGGCGCTGATCTCCAACGGCAGCGGGCCTCCGCAACTGGCCATGGACCTGATCGGCCCGGACGCGGCGGTGCTGCGCGCCGAGCTGGCGCCGGCCACGCAGCGCGCGCTGGCGGCGATGCTGGAGCCGGACGCGGCCAGCGCCAATCCTGTCATCACCTACGTGCCGCTGACGCCGGAACGCATCCGCGCCATCCTCGACGTGGTGCTGGACGACGCCGGCGTGGACGGCGTGCTGGTGCTGCTGGCGCCCGACGCGCTGGCCGACATGCCGGCGGTGGCGCGCGAGCTGGCGCAGATCGCGCCCAAGGCCAGAAAGCCCGTGGTCACCTGCTTCATGGGCGACGCCGGCATGCGGCCGCTGCGGCGCATGCTGGACGACGCCGGCACCTCGGCCTTCCGCACGCCCGAGTCCGCCGCCGACGCCTTCGGCGTGCTGGCCACGCACCACTACAACCAGCAACTGCTGTTGCAGACCCAGCCGCCCGAGCCGGCCACCCACGTGCCCGACCTGGCCGCCGCGCGCGAGATCCTGGCGCGGGTGCGGGCCGATTGCCGGCGCGAACTGAATACCTCCGAGGTCCGCGCGCTGCTGTCCCTGTTCTATGTCCCCTTGCGCGACATGCCGCTGGACGTGGCGGCGGCCGAACCGGAATCCCGCCCCATGGCGATCCGGGTGCGGCGCGATCCGCAGTTCGGGCCGGTCATCCGCTTCGGCGCCGGCGGCCCGGACGCGGTGTTGTCGCAATCGGACCGCGGCATCGACCTGCCGCCGCTCAACGGCTTCCTGGCGCGCCAGATGATCGAGCGCAGCCGGCTGTGGCGCCGGGTGCTGGCGCCGCGCGTCGGCCACCTGGCCGCCGAGGCCTTGCAGCAGGCGCTGGTGCTGGTCTCGGAGATGGTGTCGGAGCTGCCGGACATCGAAACGCTCGACATCGACCCGCTGTATGTCGGCGAGACCCATCTGCGCGCCGGCGGCCTGCGCATGACGCTGGCCGAGAAGCCGGGCTGCGAAACGCCCCAGACCGCCGGCTATCCGCACATGGCCATCCACCCGTACCCGGCGCGCCTGGTGCAGGTGCGCCGCTTCGCCGATGGCATTCCGTGGGTGCTGCGGCCGATCCGCCCCGAGGACGGCCAGCCGCTGCAGGATTTCATCCGCGGCCTGTCGGAACGCTCGCGCTACATGCGCTTCGTGTCGATGATGCGCGAGCTGACGCCGCGCATGGTGTCGCGCTACACCCAGGTGGACTACCACCGCGAGCTGGCGCTGGTGGCCGCCACCCAGGTGCCCAACCCGGCCAACCGCGGCCATCCGCACGAAGTGCTGGTCGGCTTCGCGCACTACCTGCGCAACCCCGACGGGCGCGGCGCGGAATACGCGCTGGTGATCGGCGACGACTGGCAGCGGCGCGGCCTGGGCCGCCAGCTGATGACGGCGCTGATCGACGCGGCGCGCGAGCAGGGGCTGGAATACATCGACGGCCTGGTGCTGTCGACCAACCGGCCGATGCTGGCGCTGATGACCAGCCTGGGGTTCACCAACGATCCGGATCCGGAAGACCCGACCATGCGGCGGGTCTGGCTCAACCTGCGCTGAGCGCCGCGGCCGGCGCGTGCCGGCGCCCGGCCGCGGCCATGCCGGCTTCAGGCCGTCTTGCGCGCGGCCTGCGCCGGCCGCAGCCGCGTCGACACCTCGTCCACCGACAGCACGTCGCCGAAGAACAGCAGCCAGCCGTGCAGGGCGTTTTCGTGTTCGGCCGGCGTGACCGCCGCCAGCGCGTCGTCCACCATGATGGTGCGGAAGTCGCGCATCATGGCGTCGCGCGCGGTCGATTCGCAGCAGACGTTGGTGACCGTGCCGGCGATCAGCAGCGTGTCCACGCCGCGTCCGCGCAGCAGCGGCTCCAGTTCCGACGATCCCGTGGCCATGGCGCTGTAGAAGCGCTTGGTGACGCGCAGGTCGCTGTCGGCCGGCCGCAGGTCCGGATGCAGGGCGAAGCCCGGTGAGTCGCGGCGCAGGGTCTCCAGGCGCCGGGCGCTGCGCTCCGGCGTCAGCATCACGCCATGGTGGTGCGACCAGAAGGCATCGGCATTGTCGGAGGCGGTCTGCACCCAGACCACCGTGCCGCCGGCCGCGCGCACCGCGTCGCACAGGCGGTTGACCGGCGCGATGATGCCGCGCGCCGCCGCGCATTCGCCCTGGTAACCGGGCAGCGTGAAGTACTGCTGCATGTCGATCACCACCACCGCGGTGCGGGCGCCGGGCAGGTTGTCGTAGGGATGCAGGCAGCCCTGGCGGGCGATGACGCGGTCCTGCACCCATTGCGGAATCTGCATGGCGGCTCCTTATCCGTAGCGCCGCGCCACGGCGGCTTCGATGCGGTACACCACCAGGTACATGACGCTGGAGATCAGCGCCAGCATGGCGATGGCGGTCATGACGATGTTCAGCTTGAAGACCTGGCTGCCGTTCATGATGAGAAAGCCCAGGCCCGAGTCGGCCGACTGGAATTCGCCGACGATGACGCCCACCAGCGCCAGGCCGATGTTCATCTTCACCGCGGCGATCAGGGTCGGCACGCTGCCGGGCAGCACCACCTTGGTCAGCACCTGCCAGCGGCTGGCCCCGAAGGTGCGGGCCAGCTTGACCTTGTTCAGGTCGATGGCGCGAAAACCGGCGTACACCACCATGATGGTCACGAACACGGCGATCGCCACGGCCATGCCGTAGACCGCGTAGTCCGACCCCAGCCACAGGTAGAAGATCGGCACGAAGGCGATCTTGGGCATGGCATTGGCCACCACCAGGAACGGATCCAGCACCTTGTACAGGAAGTCCGACCACCACAGCGCGGCGGCAACGATGATGCCGATCACCATGCTGAGCGTGAAGCCCACCAGCGTGGCCGACAGCGTGGTGACGATGTGGCGCGCCAGGTTGCCCTGGCTCCACAGTTCCAGGAAGGTCGGCCACAGCGCGCTTGGATAGCTGGTCAGCAGCGGGTTCAGGATGTGCATGCGCGGCAGGATTTCCCAGGCGCACAGGAACACCACCAGCAGCAGCGCCTGGGCGATGCGGATGTGGCGCCGGCGGGCGCGGTCGCGCCGCAGATAGTCCAGGTACTTCTGGCTGGGCGCGGGCACGGCGCGCAGCGGCACGGTGTTGGCGATCGGTGCGTTCACGGCTCAACCCTCCACATGGACGTCCAGCTCGTCCCAGAGCTGTTTGAAGTAGGCATTGAATTCCGGCCGCGAGCGGGCCTGGAACGGCGTGGGGCGCGCGCCGTCGCCATAGTGGATGCGGTACTGGCTCTTGAGCCGGCCGGGCCGGCGCGACAGCACGATGACGCGGTCGGTCATGGCGATGGCCTCGCCGATGTCGTGCGTCACCAGTACCACCGTCTTGCCCTCGCGCCGCAGGATGTCGACGACCTCGTCGGAGATCGCCAGCCGGGTCTGCGAATCGAGCGCCGAGAATGGCTCGTCCAGCAGGATCACGTCGGGCTCGGTCACCAGCGTGCGCGCCAGCGCGGCGCGCTGGCGCATGCCGCCCGACAACTGGCGTGGCGTATGCGACAGGAACGCGCCCAGTCCGCACTTTTCCAGCAGGTGCACGGCCCGCGCCTCGCTGCGCGCATCGCGCCGGCCCTGGATCTCGGCGCCCAGCATGACGTTGTCCAGAATGGTGCGCCACTCGAAAAGATAATCCTGCTGCAGCATGTAGCCGATGCGCGGATTGGGTTCGGTGACCGCCTGGCCGTCGATCATCACCGTGCCCGAGGTCGGCGCGTGCAGGCCGGCGATCAGCGACAGCAGCGTGCTCTTGCCACAGCCGCTCTGGCCGATCAGGCTGACGAATTCGCCCGGCGCCAGCGCGAACGACACCTGCGACAGCGCTTCGGTCTCGCCTTCAGGCGTGAAGTAGCTCAGGCAGACATCGCGCAGTTCGATCTTGGCGGTGGCCGGGTCCGGCTTGAGGTTGTGGACGACGGCGCTCATCACGGCACCTTCCTGGCGAAGTCCGCCACCACCACATCCTCGTATTTGACCCGGGCGCCGTCCTTCATCACCGCGCTGGCGACCAGCATGTCCTGCAGCTGGTTCATGGCCTCGGCCGTCACCAGCGGCGTGGTCTTCCAGATCTGGTACTGCTTGTAGCGCTCGATCGCGTCGGTCACCGCGGCCGCATCCATGCCGGGGAAGTAGCTCATGATCTGCGGCGCCAGCGTGGCCGCGGGCGTGTCCTTCACGTACTTTTCCGCGCGCGCCACCACGTTGGTCCAGGCCTGGATCACCTTGGGGTTGTCGCGGATGTACTTGTCGGTGGCGGTGAAGACCGTGTAGTCCACCTGGCCGACCTCATGGCCGACCGAGGCCACGATGTAGCCCTTGCCGTTGCGCACCAGCTCGCCGGCCTCGGGTTCCAGGAAGATGCCGTACTCGCCCTGGCCCGCCATCCAGGCGCCGGCGCGGGCGGGGATGCCGATGTTGTTGAGCAGCTTGACGTCCTTCTGCGGGTCCAGGCCGTGCTTGCGCAGCGCGGTCTCCAGGAACACGATGGGGTTCGACCCGGGCCGAAAGCCGATCACCTCCTTGCCCTTGAGCATGCTCCAGTCGAACTTCTCGACCGGCTTGCGCGCCAGCAGGAAGAAGCCGTCGGTGGCGGTCAACCCGGCGAAGATCTTCGGCTTGACCGGCGATTCGCTGTTTTGCACGTAGATCGAGGCCTCGGGGCCGATCAGCACGATGTCGGCGCTGCCCGAGAGCAGGGCGGTCATGCCCTTGTCGGTGCCCTGCGAGGTCTTCATGGACACGTCCAGCCCGGCGTCCTTGAAGTAGCCCTGCGACAGGGCGACGTACTTGGGCACGTACAGGATCGAGCGCACCACCTCTTCGTAGCGCACCTTTACCGGGGGATTGAGGGCTTCGCCGTGGCTGGCGAACGGGGCGAGGACGGCGGCAAGCAGCGCCGCCGCTGCCAGGCGAGGCAATGGCAAGGGCTTCACGGGACTTTCTCCTGCGTCTGAATGCCTCGCCGAAACCCGGCGCGACACGGCCAATGGGATGGATCGACTGCAACAACAGGGAAGCCCGAGGCGATTGCGATCGGGCCGATACGGCTTGGATTGAATACTATATTCAACCTAGGCGAGCAGCAAGCGTTTTGGTATTGTCGTTTTTCTCTATGGACGAGCGAAGCCGCGCCCCGGAAAATTCGGGGCTGGAATACCACTTGGTATACAAAGCGGGGAATCCCCGTGCGAACGGCCCGGAGAATCCGGACCCGGGGGAGGGTGGCGGCGCGGCGCGCGCCGCCGGAGTTACACCAGCACCTGGTTCAGAAAGCGCGAGATGTCGGCCACTTCCTCGGCGCAGACCGAATGCGGCATGGGGTAGGTGTGCCAGCGCACGTCGTAGCCCAGCCGTTCCAGTTCGGCCCGCGAGGCCTCGGCGCGCGGCAGCGACACCACCGGGTCATACAGGCCGTGGGCCAGGAAGATGGGAGTGCGCTGGTTGGCGGGAGCGCGCTCGGCCTCGGCGCTGTCCAGCAGCGGCAGGTAGCCCGACAGGCCCATCATGCCGGCCAGCTTGTCCTGCAGACGCAGGCCGGTGTGCAGGGTCATGGCGCAGCCCTGCGAGAAGCCCGCCAGCACGATGTTCGAGGTCGGGATGCCGCGCGCGTTCTCGCGCGCGATCAGCTTGTGGATCGCGGCCTCCGAGGCGCGGATGCCCTTGGCGTCTTCCACCCGCACCAGATCCATCACCAGGATGTCGTACCAGGAACGCATCGCCATGCCATTGTTGATGGTGACGCGCTGCACGGGAGCGTTGGGAAATACGAAGCGCACGCCCAGGCCGGCCGGCAGGTCCAGTTCCGGCACGATGGGCGCGAAGTCGTTGCCGTCGGCGCCCAGGCCGTGCAGCCAGATCACGGCGTGCGTGGGATTGGAGGCGGTTTCGATCTCGATGCAATCGAGCAGGTCGGTGGGGGCGTTCATGGACGGCGGGCGCAATCAGTGGGTGAGGGTCTTGAGGGCCTGGAACAGGGCGCGATAGTGCTTCTTCTGCGGTTCCTGGCCTTGCAGCAGCGAGGCGTTGGCCAGCTTTTCCTTGCGGGCGGCGCGAATCACCGCGCGTAGCTGCTGCACATCCGCTTGCGGATTGTCGTTCAGCAGCTTGGTCAGCGCGTCGTCGTCGTCGAGCAGGCGGTCGCGCAGGGTTTCCAGGCGGTGCATGGCCGCGGTTTCCTCGCGCGAGCCGTTTTCCCACACGTCGAGCTGGGCGCGGATCTCGTCGGCGGGGGCGTCGCGCATCAGCTTGCCCACGAAGTGGGTCTGGCGGCGCCGGCCTTCGCGGCTGGTGGTGCGCTGCGCCTCGCGGATCGCCTCGTAGAGGCGTTCGGCCAGGGGCAACTGCTTTAGGCGTTCGGGGGACAGTTCGATCAGCTGCTTGCCCAGGTCCAGCAGCGCGTGCATTTCACGCTTGACCTGGGACTTGCTGGGACGATCGTAGCCGTTCTCGTCGTAGCCGTCGGAGGATTCTTCTTCGATGTGGGAATTCATGGAAAACTGCGCAATGACAGACTTGGCTATGATAACCGTCTCTGCAAATTGGACAGCAATGGTCAAATCCTCCTCCTCCTTGCCGCTGGCGGCCAATCACGCGCGTTTTTCCGAACTCGTCGAGCAAACCCTGGCCTACGCGCGCCAGATCGGCGCCTCGGACGCCGCGGCCGAAGTCTCCGAAAGCCTGGGCCTGTCGGTATCGGTGCGCAAGAACGACATCGAGACCGTCGAACAGACCCGTGACCGCTCGCTCGACCTGACGGTCTACGCCGGCCAGAGCCGCGGTTCCGCCTCGACCTCCGACTTCTCCGAAGCCGCGCTGCGCCAGACGGTCGAGGCCGCCTGGCACATCGCCCGCCACACCGCCGCCGATCCGGCCGCCGGCCTTCCCGACGCCGACCAGTTGGCCACCGAATTCCCCGACCTCGACCTGCACCGCGCCTGGACGGTTTCCACCGAGGAAGCCGCCGAGCTGGCGCTGCGCGCCGAACGCGCCGCGCGCGAGGTCGATGCCCGCATCACCAATACCGACGGCGCCACGGTCGGCACCTACGAAGGCCAGTTCGTCATGGGCAACACCCGTGGCTTCCTGGGCGGCTACCCGTATTCGCGCCACAGTCTGTCGGTGGCGCCCATCGCCGGCCGCGGCAACGGCATGCAGCGCGACTACTGGTACACCTCCGAGCGCGATCCGGCCAAGCTGGCCACGCCCGAGGCGGTCGGCCGCTACGCCGCCGAGCGCACGCTGTCGCGCCTGTCGGCGCGCCGCATCCGCACCGGCAAGTTCCCGGTCCTGTTCGAGGCGCCGCTGGCGCTCGGCCTGGTCGGCGCCTTGACGCAGGCCGCCAACGGCGGCGCGCTGTACCGCAAGGCCAGCTTCCTGCTCGACGCCCTGGGCAAGCCGATCTTCCCCGAACACATCAACCTGACCGAAGACCCGCACATCCGCGGCGCCATGGGCAGTTCGCCGTTCGACGACGAAGGCGTGCGCACCCGCAAGCGCAACGTGGTCTCGGCCGGCGTGCTGGAAGGCTATTTCCTGTCCTCCTACACCGCGCGCAAGCTCGGCATGCAGACCACCGGCAACGCGGGCGGTTCGCACAACCTGGTCTTCAGCTCCACGCTGACGCGCCGTGGCGACGATTTCGAGGCGATGCTCAAGAAGATGGGCACGGGCTTCCTGGTCACCGAGCTGATCGGACAGGGCGTGAACTACGTCACCGGCGACTATTCGCGCGGCGCGTTCGGCTATTGGGTCGAGAACGGCCAGATCCAGCATGCGGTGCAGGAAGTCACCATCGCCGGCAACCTGTCGGACATGTTCCGCCAGATCGTCGCGGTGGGCGCCGACACCATCTCGCGCGGCACCAAGACCACCGGTTCGATCCTGATCGAACAGATGGCGATCGCCGGCACCTGACCCGGGAACCGCGTCACAACGCTCTTTGCAATCCTTGACCGCTCGGGAATTCCTCTAGCCGTCAGCGGCGATGGCAACGTGTAATATCCGGCGGGTATTGCTCAAACTGGTATCGCTGTAGAGGAGCAAAGAGATGCAACGACGTTCATTCTTGAAGCAGGCCGGCCTGGGCGCCGTGGCGGCGGGGGCGGCGGTCAGCGCTCCCGCCCTGGCGCAGGATTCCCCCTCGATCAGCTGGCACCTGGCGTCCGGCTTTCCGGCGGCGCTGGACCTGCGCTTCGGCGCTGGCGAGATTTTCCGCAAATTCGTCTCCGATGCCACCGGCGGCAAGTTCAGCATCAAGCAACTGGCCGAAGGCGAGGTCGCGCCCGCGGCGCAACTGATGGACGCGGTCGGCGCCGCCACGGTCGAATGCGCCCACGTGTCATCAGGCATCTACTTCGCCAAAAACCCCGCCTTCTGCTTCGATTCGGCGGTGCCGTTCGGGCTGGACGCGGGCCAGATGAATGCCTGGATGCTCGAAGGCGACGGCCTGCGCCTGATGCGCGAACTGTTCAAGGCGCAGAAGATCATCAACTTTCCGCTCGGCAACACCGGTTCGCAGATGGGCCTGTGGTCCAACCGCGAGATCAAGCGCGCCACCGATTTGAAAGACCTGAGGATGCGCGTCGACGGCCTGGCGGCGCAGGTGCTGGCGCATCTGGGCGTGCTGCCGCAGCAGACCGGCGCGGCCGCGCAGGCCAATGACGGGAAGGGCGCCGAGGCCGCCCAGGAGGCCAAGCCGGCAGAAGCCGCCAAGGATCCCAAGGACGCCAAGCCGGCGGAGGGCAGCAAGCCGACCGAGGCCGCCAAGCCCGCCGACGCCGCCGCCAAGGCGGGCCCGGACGCCGTGGCCGGCGCCGGCGCCTACGACGACGGCAAGCTCGGCCTGAACAAGGCTGCCAGGTTCTATTACGGCCCCAGCTGGTGGGCCGCCAGCGAACAGTTGTCGCTCTATATCAATGAAGAGGCCTGGGCCAAGCTGCCCAAGCACTACCAGGCGGTGGTCGAAGCCGCCGCCCTGGCCGCGCATGCGCGCACCACGGCGGCCTACGCCGCCCGCAATCCGGCCGCGCTGGCCCAACTGGTCGCGGCCGGCGCGCAGGTGCGCGCCTTGCCGCGCTCTGTCATGGATGCCGCGTTCGAGGCGACCCGGCAGGTCTACAAGGACCTGGGCGAGAAGGACCCGAAATTCAAGGCGATCCACGACAACTACATGGGTTTTCGCGACAACGCGATGCCCTGGCTCCGCTTGACCGAGGGCGCCTACGACCAGTACCTGGGCGTGGCGCTGTCCGCTCGCAGTTGATGGCAGGTCCGGATGCCGAATGGCATTCGGTTGGAGGTGGGGTTTTCGCTGATAACCCCGTGTTTTTTACAAAAAAATGGGCGGTTTTGCTCCTTTTGTTGAACGGCATTCGAGTTTCGGCCTGATACAAAGGAGTAATATCCCGGGTCTTGACGCGCAAACGTGACGCCTTCAGGCGCCATTGGACGTCAATCCGGCGGGAACATCCCGGCCTGGATAACCAACATTCCGAGACAGACTTTAAGGTGGTATCAACCATGCAATCCAAGACCAAGAAGCTGCTGGCCGCGCTGATCGCCGCCGGTATCGTCCCGGCTGCCCATGCGGCCGACATCAAGCTGGGCGTGGCCGAGGCCCTGTCGGGCGGCGCCGCTCAGTACGGCGTGTCGATCCGCAACGGTTTCCAACTGGCCGCTGACGAGATCAACGCCGCGGGCGGGATCAATGGCAACAAGATCGTGCTGGTGGTCGAGGACGAGCAAGGCAAGAAAGAAGAAGCCATCAACGTCTTCAAGAAGCTGATCTTCAAGGACAACGTCCTGATGGTGTTTGGCCCGACGCTGTCGAACTCGGCCCAGGCCGCCGACCCGATCGCCCAGGCCGCCAAGACGGTCGCCTTCGGCACCTCCAACACCGCCGACGGCATCACCTCCATCGGCAACTACGTGTTCCGCAACTCGGTCACCGAAGCCGACGTGCTGCCCGCCACCATCTCCACCGTCAAGGCCAAGACCGGCCTGAAGAACGTGGCGGTGCTGTACGGCAACGACGACGTCTTCACCAAGAGCGGCTACGACAATTTCAAGAAGGCCCTGGAAGACCAGAAGATCCCGGTCACCACGACCGAAACGTTCGCCAAGGGCGACGTCGACTTCAAGGCCCAGCTGACCAAGATCAAGGGCACCAACCCCGACGCCATCGTGCTGTCGGCGCTGTTGGCCGAAGGCGCCCCGATCATGGTGCAGGCCCGCCAGCTGGGCCTGAACGTGCCCGTCATCGGCGGCAACGGCATGAACTCGGTCAAGATCTTCGACCTGGCCCCCGGCGGCGCGTCGAACAACCTGTGGATCGGCAGCCCGTGGTCGATCGAGAACAAGGCCCCCGAGAACGTCAAGTTCATCGACGCCTACAAGGCCAAGTTCAACGGCGCGCCCGACCAGTTCGCCGCGCAGTCGTACGACGCCATGTACATCGTCGCCCAGGCCCTGAAGAACACCAAGATCTCCGGCGAACTGGCCAAGGACCGCGCCGCCCTGCGCGACGCGCTGCCCTCGGTGCAATGGACCGGCGCCACCGGCGCCTTCAAGTTCCGCCAGGCCACCGACCGCGCCGGCAAGCCCGCCGGCTACGACGCCGACCAGGCGCCGATCGTCAGCGTGACCAAGGACGGCAAGTACGTCATCGAGAAGTAAGCAGTCAGCATCCCCGCGCGGGGGGATGCGCCTTGCGGACGGCGGCCAGCTGTCGTCCGCAAGGCGCTTTTTATCGTAGGACTCCCCAGGAATAGAACGGCTCTCTCAGGGCGGCAGGTCCACGCAATGCGCGGCGTGGAAGGCCTTACACAGGCCTGCCCCGGGTCCCGAAGCCGTGCCTGGCGAGCGGCAAGTCCACGCAGGGGGCGCGGCGTGGGGGCTCTTTTTTGATTTGGAATATGTCCCATCATGTTGGAACAACAATTCGTTAACGCCTTGTCGCTGGGCTGTGTGTACGCACTGTTCGCGCTGGGCTTCACGCTGGTATTCGGCGTGCTCGGGGTGATCAACCTCGCGCATGGCGCCGTCTTCATGGTGGGGGCCTACGCGGCGCTCTCCGTGGTGCAGCATTTCGGCCTGCCCCTGTGGGCGGCGCTGATGGTGGCATTTTTCGTCGCCGGCTTCACCGGGGTCATCATCGACTACCTGGTGCTCAAGCCGCTGCGCAAGCGTAATGCTCCCCACCTGATCCCCATGATCGCCACGATCGGCGTGGGCATCATCCTGAACAATGGCGCGCAAGGCATCTTCGGCGCCAGCAACCTGCGCTTCCCGCACGGCACCGTGCCCGAGGAAGTGATCGAGATCGCCGGCCTGCACCTGACCGTGATCGAACTGGGCATCATCTTCCTGTCGTTCGCGCTGATGGCCCTGCTGATGTTCGTGATGCGTCGCACGCAGTTCGGCCGCGCCCTGCGCGCCATTGCCGAATCGCCCAAGGCCGCCTGGCTGCTGGGCATCAACGTCGAAAAGCTCTTCATCACCACCTCGTTCGCCGCCGCTGCCCTGGGCGGGGTCGCGGGCGTGCTGATCGGCCTGTACTCGAACGCGCTGTTCCCGCTGATGGGCCAGCCGATGCTGCACTAGGGCATCGCGGTCATCATCCTGGGCGGCATGGGCGACATTCGTGGCGCCATGCTGGGCGGGCTGTTCCTGGGCTTCGCTGAAGTGCTGTCGGTGGCCTATATCGGCTCCACCATGCGCGACGCGGTGGCATTCGGCCTGCTGTTCCTGATCCTGCTGGTGCGCCCGCAAGGTCTGTTCGGCAAAGTGGTTCAACGCAAGGCTTGAGTATGAGCGGATTCGAAAACTTCTGGGCCATCTATGGCAACCTGGTGCTGACGCTCGGCACCAACGCCCTGCTGGCCCTCTCCATCTGGCTGACGCTTGCCTGCGGCATGCTGGCCATGGCCAATGCGGCCTTCATGGGCATCGGCGCCTACGCGGCGGCGTTGCTCACCATGAACTACGACGTCTCGTTCCCGGTCGCGCTGGCCGGCGGCATGGCGGCGCCGGCCCTGGTGGCGGCGCTGATCGGCTTGCCGACCTTGCGGCTGTCAGGGGTCTATCTCGCCATGGCCACGCTGGGTTTCGGCGAAGTGGTGCGGGTGACGGTGCTGAACACCGAGTCGATCACCGGCGGCGCGCTGGGCCTTAACGGCATTCCGCAGCTGACGCAGTGGTGGCACGTCATCCTGGCGGTCGTCATCGTGCTGTTCGTCCTGTGGCGCGTGCGCGCCTCGAAGATCGGACGCGCCTTCGAGGCCATCCGCGGCGACGAGACCGCGGCCGGCCTGATGGGCATCGACGTGCGCGCCAACAAGATGCTGGCCTTCGTGGCGGGCGCGATGATCGCCGGCCTGGCCGGCGCGCTGAATGCGCACCTGACCTTCTTCATCGGCCCCAACGAATACGGCTTCGACCGTGGCGTTGAAATCCTGACGATGGCCATCCTGGGCGGTATCGGCGGTCTGGCCGGTCCGGTGCTGGGCAGCTTCATCATCACCGTGCTGCCCGAGCTGCTGCGCGGGTTCGCGGATTTCCGCCTGGTCATCAACGGAGTGATCCTGGTGGTGATTGTGCTTTTCCTGCCGCAAGGCATCTGGGATCCGGCGCGCTTCAAGCGCTGGATGCGTCAAGGAGGCAAGCGCCATGCTTGAGCTGACCTCCGTTTCCAAGAGCTTCGGCGGCCTGCACGTGCTGCATGACGTCAGCCTGTCGGTGCCCGAAGGCGCGATCTTCGGCCTGATCGGTCCCAACGGCGCCGGCAAGACCACGGTGTTCAACCTGATCACCGGCCTGCTGCCGCCCAGCGGCGGCGGCATCGCCTTCAATGGCGAAAGCCTGCTGCGTCGCAAGCCGCACGCCATCACCCGCATGGGCATCGCCCGCACCTTCCAGAACATCCGTCTCTTCAAGGAGATGACGCTGCTGGAGAACGTGGTGGTGGGCGCCTACCGCCACATGAACTACGGCTTCCCCAGCCTGCTGCTGGGCCTGCCGGGCTACCGCGAGCACGAAAAGCGCGCCCGCGAGCGCGCCCACGAGCTGCTGACGTGGATGCGCCTGGACCACAAGGCCAACGACCTGGCCGACAACCTGTCGTACGGCGAGCAGCGCCGCCTGGAGCTGGCGCGCGCGCTGGCCACCGAGCCCAAGCTGCTGCTGCTGGACGAACCGGTCGCAGGCATGAACACCGGCGAGCGCGCCGAGCTGATGCGCGAGATCCTGGCGATCCGCGACCGCGGCTACACCATCCTCATGATCGAGCACGACATGCGCTTCGTGATGGGGCTGTGCGAGCGCATCGCGGTGCTGAACTTCGGCAAGATCATCGCTTGCGGCGGGCCTGAAGAGATCCGCAACAACGAGCAGGTCATCGAGGCCTACCTGGGCCGCGAGGACGACGACGACATCGACAACGCGGAGGCCGCACAATGAGCAGCGCAATGCTGGAAGTCCGCGGACTCGAGGTCAACTACGGCCATATCGAAGCCGTCCGCGGCATCGACCTGGACCTGGAAGCCAAGGAAATCACCGCCCTGGTCGGCGCCAACGGCGCCGGCAAATCGACCACGCTGCTGGCGCTGTCGGGCCTGCTGCCCAAGGCGCGCGGCAAGATCCTGTTCGAAGGCGAGGACGTCACCAACCTGGCGCCGCACCAGCTGGTGGCGCGCGGCATCGTCCAGGTGCCGGAAGGCCGGGCCATCCTCACCACCATGACCGTGTTGGAAAACCTCGAGCTGGGCGCTTACCGCCGCGGCCTGAAGAACATCGATTCGGACCTGGAATACGTCTTCAACCTGTTCCCGCGCCTGAAAGAGCGGATCACCGGCATCGCCGGCAATCTCTCCGGCGGCGAACAGCAGATGCTGGCGATCGGCCGCGCCCTGATGGCCAAGCCGCGCCTGTTGCTGCTGGACGAACCGTCGATGGGCCTGGCGCCGATCGTGGTGCAGGAAATCTTCCGCTCGCTGCGGGCGATCAACGCCGACGGCCTGACCCTGTTCCTGGTGGAGCAGAACGTGCGCCAGGCGCTCAAGATCGCCCAGCACGGCTACGTGCTGGAGAACGGCGCCATGGCGCTGTCGGGCACCGGCCGCGGGCTGTTGGGCCATCCGCGGGTGCTGGAAGCCTACCTGGGCGCCTGATCCGCGCGGTGGAACGGGGAAGGGGCGCTGGAGCGCTGGCGGGGTTCCCGGCGGCGTGCACTTGCGTCCCCTTTAAAAATGCGACAGTCGTTTCCCTCGGAACGGCTGTCCATCCACCTGGATTCGATCGCGGCTGCCCATTTTTTGAGCATCCGTGGTAGAATTTCAGGCTTTCCCTCATTTTGACCATTGCACGGGCGGGTAATAACGCTTAGGCGGGACGTCGATAGGGACCGTGGGTTGGCTGAAACCCGGCACTGAAACCCAGTTGCTGGAAAGATGCCGGCTCCATTGTCTAGTTGAGGGAAAAAGCCTGGCTGGATCGTCCAGTCAGAGACCATTTTTCATATCTAGGAACCATCATGAAGACCTTTGTGGCCAAGCCGCATGAAGTCCAACGTGACTGGTTTGTGATCGACGCCAAGGGCAAAGTCCTCGGTCGTGTGGCCAGCGAAGTCGCACGTCGTCTGCGTGGCAAGCACAAACCTGAATTCACGCCGCACGTTGATACCGGCGATTACATCGTCATCATCAACGCTTCCGATATCGTCGTTACCGGTACCAAGGCGAAGGACAAGAAGTACTTCCGCCACACCACGTACCCGGGCGGTATCCGCGAAACGAACTTCGAGAAGATGCAAGAGCGTTTTCCCGGTCGCGCCATCCAGAAGGCCGTCAAGGGCATGCTGCCCAAGGGTCCTCTGGGCTACGCCATGATCAAGAAGCTGAAGGTCTATGCCGGTGCCGAGCACCCGCACACCGCCCAGCAGCCCAAGACGCTGGATATCTAAGGAAACGCCATGATCGGTAACTGGAACTACGGAACCGGCCGTCGCAAAACTTCGGTGGCTCGCGTTTTCATCAAGAAGGGCACCGGCAAGATCGTCGTCAACGGCAAGCCCGTCGACGAATTCTTCGCCCGTGAAACCGGCCGCATGGTCGTGCGCCAGCCGCTGGAACTGACCGGCCACCTGGAATCGTTCGACATCAAGGTCAACGTGCACGGCGGCGGTGAAACCGGCCAGGCCGGCGCAGTCCGTCACGGCATCACGCGTGCCCTGATCGACTACGACGCGACCCTGAAGCCCGCGCTGTCGCAAGCTGGTTTCGTGACCCGCGATGCCCGCGAAGTCGAACGCAAGAAGGTCGGCTTCCGCAAGGCGCGCCGTCGCAAGCAGTTCAGCAAGCGTTAATCGCTGCGAAAAAAGCCCGCCTCGTGCGGGCTTTTTTTTACATGCCCCAGCTCGCGGAACTCCGCGGGCATCGTCCGGTCGGACATCGGTTGCCGCGCTTTCATGCGCGGCGGCAAGGCCGGTTGTCCGAGCGATACAATCGAGCCTCGTTCTACGAAGAGCACACATCATGGCCCAAGCATCGAACTCCCGTATCAAGGTTGGCATCGTCGGCGGCACCGGTTACACCGGCGTCGAACTGCTGCGCTTGCTGTCGCAGCATCCCCACGTGGAATTGACCGCCATCACGTCCCGCAAGGAAGACGGGCTGCCGGTGGCCGACATGTACCCGAACCTGCGCGGCCGCGTGCAGATCGCCTTTTCCTCGCCGGAAAAGGCCACGCTGACCGACTGCGACGTGGTGTTCTTCGCCACGCCCCACGGCGTGGCCATGGCCCAGGCTCAGGAACTGATCGCCGCCGGCACCAAGGTCATCGACCTGGCCGCGGACTTCCGCCTGCAGGACGTGCCCACCTTCGAACGCTGGTACAAGATTCCCCATACCTGCCCGGACATCCTGGCTGAATCCCAGTACGGCCTGGTCGAGCTGAACCGCGAAGCCATTGCCAAGGCGCGCGTGATCGGCAACCCGGGCTGCTACCCGACCACCGTGCTGCTGGGTCTGGCCCCGCTGCTCGAGGGCGGCAAGCAACTGGTGGATGCGCAGACCCTGATCGCCGACTGCAAGTCGGGCGTGTCCGGCGCCGGCCGCAAGGCCGAAGTCGGCTCGCTGTTCTCCGAGGCATCCGACAACTTCAAGGCCTACGGCGTGGCCGGCCACCGTCACCATCCCGAAATCGTCGCCCAGCTCGAGAAGATCGCCGGCGGCAAGGTTGGCCTGACCTTCGTGCCGCACCTGGTGCCGATGATCCGTGGCATGTACTCGACCATCTACGCCCGCATCAAGCCCGAGGCGCGCGACACCGACTTCCAGGCCCTGTTCGAGCAGCGCTACGCCGATGAAGCGTTCGTCGACGTCATGCCCGCCGGCAGCCTGCCCGAGACGCGCTCGGTGCGCGCTTCCAACAACCTGCGCATCGCACTGTCGCGCCCGGGCGGCGGCGACCAGCTCATCATCATGGTGGTGCAGGACAACCTGGTGAAGGGCGCGGCCGGCCAGGCGGTGCAGAACATGAACCTGATGTTCGGTTTCCCCGAGACCGTCGGCCTGGACCAGGTCGCGATCCTGCCCTGACGTCCGGCCGGGCCGGCGGTGTGCCGCCGGCCCGCTCCCCATGTCCAACGATTCCTCCGCGACGCCTCGAACTTCCCGTGCCGGCCTCGGCCTGCGGGTCGCCGCCGGCGTGCTGGCCGGTGTGCTGGTGGGCGCGGCGGCGGGCTATTACTACGCGCGCGGCGTCTACCAACCCAAGGACGCCGTCGTGCTCAGCGCGGCGCAGGTCGAGACGCGCGACGAAGCCATGCGCCAGCAGGCGGTGCAATTGCGCTACCTGCGCGGCCAGCTCGATACCGCCGACGGCGAGCTGGTGATCGAGCGCTCGGCGCGCCAGGAACTCGAAACCCAGCTGCACGCCGCGCAGGCCGAGATCGGCCGCGTGCGCGACCAGCTGGCGTTCTATGAACAACTGCTGCCCCCGGGGCCCGAAGGCACCGTGGACATCCGCGGCGCCCAGATCGACCGCGAAGGCGGCGGGCTGCGCTACAAGGTGCTGCTGATGCGCAGCGGCCGCAATGGCGCCGCCCCGTTCGCCGGCACGCTGCGGTTCCAGGCCGTCGGCACGCTCAAGGGCGAAACCGTCACCGTGGACCTGGCGCCGATGCAGGTCAAGGCCGAAAGCGGTCCCGTGCCCGCCACCGGCGAAACCACCACCGCGGCGTCGCTGGCCTTGCAGTTCGACCAGTACCAGCGCAGCCAGGGCGTCCTGGCCGTGCCCGAGGGATTTGTCCCCGAAAGCGTCACCATCAGTGTCCTGGAGGGCGATGTGGTCCGCGCCTCCCGCAGCGTCAAGCTCGAACTTTGAGTCCGGGCGGCGCTGCGCTATAGTGACTACATGCGAGCGGCGCAGCCGCTCATCGGAATACGGCCCCAGCGGCCAGGAGTGAATCATGAATGCAGTGACCGAAACCGTCGACCTGCAGGCTGCCCCGCCTGCTCCCCTGGTGTTCACCGACTCGGCTGCCGCCAAGGTCAAGGACCTGCTGGCCGAGGAAGGCAACCCCGAGCTGAAGCTGCGCGTGTTCGTGCAGGGCGGCGGCTGTTCGGGTTTCCAGTACGGTTTCACGTTCGACGAAGTCGTCAACGAAGACGACACCGTGCTGGACAAGGCCGGCGTGCAGCTGCTGGTCGACCCCATGAGCTTCCAGTACCTGGTCGGCGCCGAGATCGACTACAAGGAAGACCTGGAAGGCGCCCAGTTCGTCATCCGCAATCCCAACGCCAGCACCACCTGCGGCTGCGGCTCGTCGTTCTCGGTGTAAGCCGGTAGCGGCGTTGCGCCGCGATGGCGGCGGGCCACGCCCGCTCGGCCACAAAAAAAGCCCTTCGGTTTTCCGAAGGGCTTTTTGTCGTGCGGGCGGCGCGCGTCAGGCGGGATACAAGGCGCCCAGGATGCGCGCGCCACGCGCACCGGTGACGCCGGGCAGGCCGGCGGGGCGGCGCGCCAGGAAGGCCTGGGCCAGCCAGGCGAACGCCAGCGCCTCCACCTGTTGCGCCGGGACGCCCAGCGCGTCGGTGGCATGCACCGGGCGCTGCAGGCAATACGCCAACTCACGCATCAGTCCGGGGTTGCAGGCGCCGCCGCCGCAGACATAGAGCTCGCGCACGTCCGTGCCGGCGGCGTCGATGGCGTTGGCGACGGTGCGGGCCGTCAGGCGTTGCAGGGTGGCCTGCACGTCCTGCGGCGCCGGCCTGGGACCATCGTAGGCGGCCAGCCGGTCGTCCAGCCAGCGCATGTTGAACAGGTCGCGGCCGGTCGATTTGGGCGGCGGCAGCGCGAACCACGGTTCGCTCGCGATCAGTTGCTCCAGGAGCGGCGCCAGCACCTGGCCGCTGGCGGCCCAGCGGCCGTCGGCGTCATAGGATTGGCCCAGGTGCCGCTGGCACCAGCCGTCCAGGAAGACATTGGCCGGGCCCGTGTCAAAGCCGCGTGGCGGCTGGTCCGGCGCCAGCAGCGTGACGTTGGCGATGCCGCCCAGGTTCAGCACCGCGCGGCCTTGCGGCGCGCCGAACACGGCGGCGTGGAAGGGCGGCACCAGCGGCGCGCCCTGGCCGCCGGCGGCCACGTCGCGGCTGCGGAAGTCCGCCACCACGTCGATGCCGGTCAGCTCCGCCAGCAGGGCGGGCGCGTTCAATTGCACGGTATAGCCGCTGTCGGGGCGGTGGCGTACCGTCTGGCCATGGGCGCCGATGGCGGCAACGTCCCGCGCTTGCAGCTTGGCGCCGGCCAGCAGGTCCGCCACCACCTGCGCATACAGGCGGGCCAGTTCGTTGGCGGCGAGCGCGGCGCGGGCCAGTTCGTCGTCGCCGGCAAGGTTCAGGGCCAGGAACTCGGCCCGCAGCGCGGCGGGCATCGACAGGCTGGCGCTGGCCAGCACCTGCGGCGGCTGGCCGTCGCGCAGTCGCGCCAGGACACCGTCGACGCCGTCCACGCTGGTGCCGGACATCAGGCCGATGAAATGCTGGGGTGTCGTCATGTCAGGAGCCGCCTGTAAAAAAAGCGGCCCGGCATCGAGATGCGCGGGCCGCCTTGCGGATGCGTGATGCAGGTCCGGCTCAGCGGCTGGCCACGTTGGTCAGCGCGTCGGGCAGGGTCTGCTGGAATTCGGTGAGCAGCTGGATCTGCTGCTTGTACGGCGCCACGGCCTGATTGAAGGCGCGGATTTCGGCCGGTTCCAGGGCGCGGGCGACGGGCAGGTCGACCGACAACGGGTCGATCGGCTGGTTGTCGACGCGGAACTCGTAGTGCAGGTGCGGACCGGTGGCCCAGCCGGTGGCGCCGACGTAGCCGATCAGTTGCCCTTGCGAGATTTTGCTGCCCTTGGTGATGCCTTCGGCGATGCGGCTCTGGTGCGCGTAGAGCGTCGAGTACTTGCCGTGGTGCTTGACGATGACCACGTTGCCGTAGCCGTTCTGCCAGCCGGCGAATTCCACCGTGCCGTCGGCCGTGGAGTGGATCGGCGTGCCCGACGGCGCGGCATAGTCCACGCCCTTGTGCCCCGTCCAGGTCTTGTGGATGGGGTGCATGCGCATGCCGAAGGTGGAGCTGATGCGGCTGAACTTCAGGGCGGTGCGCAGGAACGCGCCGCGCAGGCTGGTGCCGTCGAAGTCGTAGTACGAGCCGGTCTTGTTGTCGGCGCTGAACCAGACGGCGGAGTAAGTCTTGCCGCCGTTGATGAATTCCAGGGCCAGCACGCGGCCGGCGCCGGCGTAGCGGCCGTCGTGCGAGCGCACTTCGTAGACCACGCGGAACTGGTCGCCCTGGCGCAGGTCGCGCAGGAAGTCGATCTTGGCGCTGAGGATGTCGGCCATCTGCATGGTGACCGAATCGGGGATGCCGGCGGCATCGGTGGCGCCGAACAGCGAGGACCGGATCGTGCCCACGGCGACGCGGGTCTGGCGATCGGTGCTTTCGGTGATTTCCTCGGCCTTGTAGCCGGCGTCGGTGCGCGCCACGTGCAGCATGCGGGTGACGACCTGGCCGTCGGCCTCGTTGCCCGGCGTGTGGATGTAGCGCAGCCAGATCAGGTTGCCTTCGGCGTCGGTCGCGGCCTGCACCGACCGGCCCGGGTACAGCTTGTAGATGCTGCGCGCGCTGGCGTCGTGGGTCAGGAAGGTCTGCAGGTCCGGGGAGTCCAGCTCCAGGCGCTGCAGCACGGCGGCCAGCGTGTCGCCCGCGCGGATGCGGGTTTCGCTGATGTAGGGCGCGGCGCTGGGCGTGCTGACTTCGACCTGTTCGGTGGTCAGCGGCAGGATGCTCTGGATGACGCGGGACGGGGGGAGTTCGCTGCGGTCGGGTTGCTGCACCATGCCCAAGGCGGCGGCGCCGGCAAACAGACCCATGGCGGTGACGAGGAGAGTGCGGCGGAAAAGTCCCGAGCGATGCGGCTTGGGCTCGACGGGCGCAAATACGGCGGCAACTTTGCGTTTGATGCTACTCGCCAGGTCGTGGAGGCCACGATTCATCGTGAAGATACCCTCTCAGGTGGCATGAGCTCGCAGGGTGCGTGACACGAACGGCCCCCGCGCGCCACGTTTTCCGGGGCAAGGGCTGGCGCGGGGCGCATCTTGTGAACAACGGGTGGTAACCGGAGCACAACTGCGTATATATGACAGTTGCGTATGATTAGGGCGGTATCCTAGCTGATTCGGCTAGAATTTTCGATAGTTTTCGTCACTTTTTACACCTTTTTATCGGCTGAAGCCGTTGCGGCCCCCCAAAAATGTCACCCTCCGAAGCCCCCATCACCCCCGAAGTCGAAGCCGATCTGCGTATTGCCAAGCGCGGATGCGATGAGTTGCTGGTCGAAGCCGAATTCGCCCGCAAGCTGGCCCGCAGCCGCGCCACCGGCGTGCCGCTGCGCATCAAGCTGGGGCTGGACCCGACCGCGCCGGACATCCACCTGGGCCATACCGTGGTGCTCAACAAGATGCGCCAGTTGCAGGACCTGGGCCATGAGGTCATTTTCCTGATCGGCGACTTCACCTCGACCATCGGCGACCCCAGCGGCCGCAACAGCACCCGCCCGCCGCTCACGCGCGAGCAGATCGAGGCCAACGCCAAGACCTACTATGCGCAGGCCAGCCTGGTGCTGGATCCGGCTCGCACCGAGATCCGTTACAACTCGGAGTGGTGCGACCCGCTGGGCGCGCGCGGCATGATCCAGCTGGCGTCGCGCTACACCGTGGCGCGCATGATGGAACGCGAGGATTTCACCAAGCGCTTCAAGGGCGGCATCCCGATCTCGGTGCATGAATTCCTGTACCCGCTGATGCAGGGTTACGACTCGGTGGCGCTGAAGTCCGATCTGGAGCTGGGGGGCACCGATCAGAAGTTCAACCTGCTGGTCGGCCGCGAGCTGCAGAAGGAGTATGGGCAGGAGCCGCAGTGCATCCTGACGATGCCGCTGCTGGTCGGCACCGACGGCGTCGAGAAGATGTCCAAGTCCAAGGGCAACTACATCGGCATTTCGGAGTCGCCCGATTCGATGTTCGGCAAGCTGATGTCGATTTCCGACACGCTGATGTGGCGCTACTTCGAGCTGCTGTCGTTCCGCTCGCTGGAAGACATCGCCGCGCTGCGCCAGGAGATCGACGGCGGCCGCAATCCGCGCGACGCCAAGGTCATGCTGGCCCAGGAAATCATCACCCGTTTCCACTCGGCCAAGGCGGCCGAGGACGCCCTGGCCGCGTTCGAGGCGCGTTTCCGCGACGGCGCGATTCCGGAGGACATGCCCGAGGTCAGCATCGGCGGCGCGCCGGTCGGCATCCTCAAACTGTTGCGCGAGGCTGGCCTGGTGGCTTCGGGTTCCGAGGCGCAGCGCAACGTCGAGCAGGGCGGGGTGCGCGTCAATGGCGACCGGGTCGAAGACAAATCGTTGCAACTGCCTGCGGGGACTTACGTGGTCCAGGTGGGCAAGCGCAAGTTCGCGCGTGTTAAGTTGAACCCATAATCGCGAAGATTTTGATACGCTGGAGGGACGTTCAAGGCTGGGATGCCTTCGCAGCACTTCAAGGAGCACGACATGAAACTTTCGAGTTTGTCTTTTTCCGATAACGAGTCGATTCCGGAGCGCTACGCCTTCGGCAAGATCGATGCGCAATCGCACGTCGCGCTGGCTGACAACTACAACCCGCAGTTTTCCTGGGACGACGTCCCGGCGGGTACGCAGTCGTTCGCCTTGATCTGCCACGACCCGGACGTTCCCTCCAAGCCCGACGACGTCAACCAGGAGGGCCGTGAAGTGCCGGCCGACCTGCCGCGGGTCGATTTCTTCCATTGGGTGCTGGTCGACCTGGCGGCCGACATGCGCGAGATCGACGAAGGCGCCTTTTCCAGCGGCATCACGCCGCGTGGCAAGGGCGGCCCGCTGGCGCCGCTGGATGCCCGCCAGGGCATCAACTCGTACTCGTCCTGGTTCGCCAACGACCACGACATGAGCGGCGACTATTTCGGCTATGACGGCCCATGCCCGCCCTGGAACGACGCACTGGTGCACCGCTACGTGTTCACGCTGTACGCGCTGGACGTCCATACGCTGAACCTGCAGGGTTCGTTCACCGGCGAGGACGCGCTGCGCGCCATCCAGAAGCACGTGCTGGCGCAGGCGTCGCTGACCGGCACCTACACGCTCAACCCGAAGCTGGCGCCCAAGCAGATCGGGGCGACCTCGGCGTCCTGATTCCTCGCGATCAGCAAAAAGGGCCGCATCAATGCGGCCCTTTTTTATTTCCCGGCCATCCGCCGGATGCGCGGCGCCTTCAGGCGCCGGCGCGTTTCAGGCGCAGCAGCGCCACGCCGAAGGCGACGAACACCGAGCCCACTGCCCGGTTGATCCAGCGCAGCGCGCGTGGCTGCTGGAACAGGCGGCGGGCGCGGCGCGCCAGCAGGCCGTAGGCCAGCAGCGATGGCAGCGACAGGCCCATGAAGATGCCGGTCAGGATGAAGAACTGCGGCAGCAGCGGCTCGGCCGCGTTCAGGAACTGCGGGAACAGTGCGGTGAAGAACAGGATGGGCTTGGGATTCAGGCCGGCCACGAGGGTGGCCTCCAGGTACAGCGCCAGCGCGCCGCGCGGCGGGCGGCCCTGGCTGTCCGGCGGCAGCGCGGCCACGCTGCTGCGGCCCAGCAGGTGGCGCAGGCCCAGGTAGATCAGGTAGGCGGCGCCGGCGATCTTGAGGAGGGCGAACAGCAGGGCGGACGATTGCAGCACCACGCCCAGGCCCAGCATGGCGGCGCCGGACAGCAGGAACAGGCCGGTGATATTGCCCAGCGACGACGGCAGCACGGCGCGCAGGCCGCCGGCGGCGCCATTGCGCATGGCAAGGATGCTGGCGGGGCCAGGGGTGACGACGCTGACGGCGGCGACCAGGGTGTAGGCGAGCAAAGTCTGGGTTTGCATGAAAGTTTCTCAAGTCGGATTGAGAGGGTTTTCCTGCCACGGACGGATCGCGGAAATTTCGCGCCCTTGGCGGGAATTTTGCCGCCATTCGGGGCATTTTGGCGACAGGGGAAGCGGCGGTACGCGGTAAACTATTCGTCATTATCCGGGTTTACCCACCCGGGCGCAGTTTTCTCCTCTCTTACCGCCTCAGGAACCCCCCGTCATGTTTGACCGCAACCTCACCCTCTCCAAGGCTGACCCGGACGTCTGGGCCGCCGTCCAGAAGGAAGACGTTCGCCAAGAGCAGCACATCGAGCTGATCGCTTCGGAGAACTACGCCAGCCCGGCCGTCATGGAAGCCCAGGGCACGCAGCTCACGAACAAGTACGCCGAAGGCTACCCGGGCAAGCGCTACTACGGCGGTTGCGAATACGTCGACGTGGTCGAGCAGCTGGCCATCGACCGCCTGAAGCAGATCTTCGGCGCCGAAGCCGCCAACGTGCAGCCCAACTCGGGTTCGCAAGCCAACCAGGGCGTGTACATGGCCGTCCTGAAGCCGGGCGACACCGTGCTGGGCATGAGCCTGGCCGAAGGCGGCCACCTGACGCACGGCGCGTCGGTCAACGCCTCGGGCAAGCTGTACAACTTCATCTCGTACGGCCTGGACGAAAACGAAGTCCTGAACTACGCCCAGGTCGAGCAGCTGGCCAAGGAACACAAGCCCAAGCTGATCGTCGCCGGCGCCTCGGCCTACGCCCTGCACATCGACTTCGAGCGCATGGCCCGCATCGCCCACGACAACGGCGCGCTGTTCATGGTCGACATCGCCCACTACGCCGGCCTGGTCGCCGGCGGCGCGTACCCCAACCCGGTGCCGCACGCCGACTTCGTCACCTCGACCACGCACAAGTCGCTGCGCGGCCCGCGCGGCGGCGTCATCATGATGAAGGCCGAATACGAGAAGATCATCAACTCGGCCATCTTCCCCGGCATCCAGGGCGGTCCGCTGATGCACGTCATCGCCGGCAAGGCCGTGGCCTTCAAGGAAGCGCTGGAACCCGAATTCAAGACCTACGCGCAACAAGTGGTCAAGAACGCCAAGGTGCTGGCCGACACGCTGGTCAAGCGCGGCCTGCGCATCGTTTCGGGCCGCACCGAAAGCCACGTCATGCTGGTGGACCTGCGTGCCAAGGGCATCACGGGCAAGGAAGCCGAAGCCGTGCTGGGCCAGGCTCATATCACCGTCAACAAGAACGCCATCCCGAACGATCCGGAAAAGCCCTTCGTGACCAGCGGCATCCGCCTGGGCACGCCGGCCATGACGACCCGCGGCTTCACCGAAGCCGAGGCCGAGCTGACGGCCAACCTGATCGCCGACGTGCTGGACAACCCGCGTGACGAAGCCAACATCGCCGCCGTGCGCGCCAAGGTCAATGAGCTGACCTCGCGCCTGCCGGTGTACGGCAAGAAGTGATGCGGCGGCGGATCTTTCCCGCCGGCACATGACGAGGACGGCTCCGCAAGGGGCCGTCCTTTTGTTTTCGGGCCAATGGCGCTTGCGCGCCGGCGGTCATCGTGGCAAAAATAATAGGGACGAATTTGTCATAGTCGCCACGGATCGACTGTCGCCTCGTTACAATGTGGGCGAATTATTGCTTTCCGTGTTTTCAGGGATCACACATGCGGTGTCCATTTTGCGGCAACTCCGAAACGCAGGTCGTCGACAGCCGTGTCTCGGAAGAGGGCGACGCCATCCGTCGCCGGCGCCGCTGCCAGTCCTGTGACAAGCGCTTCACCACCTACGAGCGGGTGGAGCTGGCGATGCCGTCCGTGGTCAAGCGCAACGGCAGCCGCAGCGACTACGATCCCGCCAAGCTGCGCGCCAGCCTGAGCCTGGCGCTGCGCAAGCGCCCGGTCAGCACCGAGGACGTGGACGCCGCCGTCGCCCGCATCGAGGAACAACTCCTGGCCAGCGGGCTGCGCGAAGTGGCTTCCGGGCATATCGGCGAACTGGTCATGAACGAGCTGCGCAAGCTCGACAAGGTGGCCTACGTGCGCTTTGCGTCGGTGTACAAGAGCTTCGAGGACATCGGCGAATTCGTCGAGGCGATCCGCGAGATGCAGGGGCCGGTGCTGCCCGCCAAGCTGCGCAAGGAATGAGGGCGCCGCGCGGCGCCTGAGGGGCGCGGATTGACTCGCAAGGCGCGCTACAGCGCGGGTGTCCGCGCCATGCTGGGCGTCTGCGGCTGGAATCGGCGCCACACGCGGCGCAGGTGCTGGGCCGAGCCGAATCCGGATTTCTCCGCTACCATCTCCAGGTTCAAGCGGGTTTCGCGCAGCATGTCGCGCGCCAGCGCCACGCGTATCTGATACAGGTAGTCCATCGGCGTGCAGCCGGCGTGCTCGCGGAACAGCCGCGTCAGGTGGCGCGAACTGGTGTGGGCCTGCTCGGCCAGCGACTGCGCCGACCACGGCGCCGCCGGGTTGCGCACCACCGCGTCCTGGACCCGGTGCACACCGGGATGCATGTGGTTGCGGTGTTCCAGCCAGGGCGACAGGGCCGAGTCGGTGCCGGCGCGGCGCTGGTAGACCACCATGTCGCGCGCCACTTCACTGGCCACGCGCGGGCCGCAGTGGCGCGACACCATGTGCAGCGCCAGGTCGATGCCGGCGGTGATGCCGGCGCTGCTGACCAGGTTGCCGTCTTCGACGAAGATGCGGTTGTCGTGCAGCCGGGCGGACGGATCCATGTCGGCCAATTGCGCCAGGCAGCTGTGGTGCGTGGTGCATTCGCGCTGGCGCGTCAGGCCGGCCGCGGCGGCGAACAGGGCGCCGGCGCAGACGGTCATCAGCGTGAAGCCGTCGACCGGATGGCGCGCCGCCAGCCAGTCGATGATGACGCGGGCCTCGGGCTCGTCCAGGCGGATGTGCTTGCCCACCACCCCGGACACGATCACCAGCGCCTCGGGCGGCAGCTTCTGGGGCAGGGGCTGGATCCGCGCCAGGTGCAGGCCGGGAATGCCGCTTTCCACTTCGGTCGAGGGGCCGCAGAAATGCTGCGCGAAGGCGTCCGGGCACAGCTTGTTGGCAACCCGGAACGCCTCGGCCGGCCCGGCCACGTCGAGCAGCACGATTCCCCGCGGCAACACGAAGTACACGGGAATCATGGCGGCGTGTCCTTATTGCGCGTCGGCGAAGACGTCGGCAGCGCGGGCGATGCGGGCAAAGCGGCCCTGCAGCACAAGTTCGGTGGCGTCGCGGATCTCGGCCGGCGTGTAGTGCTTGCCCGACGGACTCTGCATGGCGAAAGTCAGCGTGGCGTCGGTCGGGAACACCACCTTGAAGCCGTCGTCGCTGGCATGGCGGGTGGTGGTCTCGCAGCACTGTTCGGTGCGGATGCCGCTGACGATGACGCCCTCGATGCCGTGCTTGCGCAGCCAGTCCCGCAGCGTGGCGCCGTCGGCGTCCTTGGCGTAGAGGGAGGAATGCACGGTCTTGTGGAACACGGCGTCGGGCTCGATGCGCAGTTCCTTCAATGTCTTGACATGGCCGGAGGCCAGCGAGAATGGGTTGGCTGGATCGTTGGCGGCGCTGGTGTGAAACACCTGCAGCACCGGGATGTCGCGGGCACGGGCGGCGTCGATCAGGCCCTGGAGTTGCGAGACGAATGCCGGATATTCCGACTCGTCCCAAAACGGACGCTGGCGGAAGGAATCCTGGACGTCGATGACGATCAATGCTTGTTTCATGGCGGCGGGCTCCGTGCCTTGGAATTTCGAGAGATACGTGGCGTATTGTGGGCCTGCCCCGGCGGCGGGGCGAGGCCGTCCCGAGACCAGCATCGGCCCAAAACGGACATGACTGCCGGGCCGCTTGAACGATCATAGCGCGCCGGCGCGGAACGGCAAGCGCGGCGTGCCGGCGATCCGCCGCGGACATACAATCCGTGCATGATGAAGAACCCCAGCGAATCCGACGACCTGTCCTGGATGCGGCGCGCCCTGGCCCTGGCGCAGACCGTCATGTACTCGACCGCGCCCAACCCCCGGGTGGGCTGCGTCATCGTGCGCGATGGCCGCGTGCTGGGCGAGGGCGCCACCCAGCCTCCCGGCGGCCCGCATGCCGAAGTGTGCGCGCTGCGCGACGCGCAGGCGCGCGGCGAATCGGTGGCGGGCGCCACCGTCTACGTCACGCTGGAGCCGTGCAGTCATTTCGGCCGCACGCCGCCCTGCGTGGACGCCTTGCTGGCGGCCGCGCCGGCGCGGGTGGTGGTGGCGATCGGCGATCCCAACCCGCTGGTCAATGGCAAGGGGCTGGCGCGCCTGCGCGAGGCTGGTATCGCCGTCACCACCGGCATCTGCCGCGAAGAGGCGCTGGCCCTGAACGCCGGTTTCATTTCGCGCATGAGCCGGGGGCTGCCGTGGACCTGGCTCAAGATGGCGACATCGCTGGATGGCCGCAGCGCCCTGCATAACGGCCTGTCGCAATGGATCACCGGCCCCGAGGCGCGCGCCGACGGGCATCTCTGGCGCGCGCGCAGCTGCGTGGTGCTGACCGGCATCGGTACCGTGCTCAAGGACGATCCGCAACTGACCGTGCGCAGCGTGCAGACGCCGCGCCAGCCGCGCCGGGCGGTGGTCGACGGGCGCTTCGAGATTCCCGAGGACGCGCGCCTGTTCGACGGCGGCGAGGTCATCGTGTTCACGGCGCGGGTCGACGCCGCCAAGCAGGCGCGGCTGGAAGCCAGGAACGTCCGCGTGGTGTCGATGCCCGCCGCCGAGCCCGACCGCGTGGACCTGCCGGCGATGATGCGCTGGCTGGCCGCGCAGCAGTTCAATGAAGTCCACGTCGAGGCCGGCGCCGGTTTGAGCGGCGCGCTGGTGGCGGCCGGCTGCGTCGACGAGCTGCTGATATATATGGCGCCGATGTTGCTGGGCGACGCCGCCGGCGTGGTCAGGCTGCCGCTGCTGGAGCGGCTGGACGCCGCCCCGCGCTACGAATTCATCGAGGCGCAGCGGGTGGCGGCAGACCTGCGCGTGCGCGCCCGGGTGCCGGAGCATTGGCGCGGACTGTTGCGGCGGGTCGAATTGCCCGCCGTTCAGACGCCCTAGCGCTTGCCGCCGCGGGCCGCCGGGGTGGCGCTGCGCCAGGCCCACAGCGCGGCGCCGAGCGCCGCCAGCGCAAGCAGGCCGCCGGCCAGCAACAGGCCGGGATGCTGCTGGCGCGCGCGCTCCCAGGCTTTCCATGCCTGGATGTAGTGAAAGCGCGCGGCCGATTGGAAGTCCGGTTCAGGGCATTCGCGGCCGAAGGTGTCGCTGAAGGGCACCCGGGCGCCCTGGTCCACGTAGCGCAGATAGATGGCGGAGGCGCGTTCCGGCGTGTCGTCGATGACGTAACGCGCGCCGCGGCACAGCACGGCGGCGAAGGCCTGCGAGCGGCTGGGCAGTTCGTCGGCCGCCTTCATCGCGTAGTCGGCGGCGATCTGGCGGTAGTGGTAGCGCACGTTGGGGCGCGCCTCGCTGGCGGCATAGCGCTTGCGTTCTTCCTGTGTCACATAGGGGCCCGGCAGGTCGGCCTCGGCGCGCTGCAACGGGGTATCCAGCGGCATGCCGGCGTCGGCGCGGGCTTCGCGCCACCACGGGTTGGCGTCGCGACCCGCGCCGGCTGAATAGTTGCCGTCATAGACGGCGTAGTCCGGGCCCTGTTCATAGCCCATGATGCGGATGCCGTCGCGGCGCGCCAGCGTTGCCGCCTGGTACCAGGCCTGGGCACGGGCGGTGCGGCCCCAGGCGCTGCCCGCCGTCCGCAGGGCGTCGCCGTACCGGGCGGCGCGCTGGCGCACGTCGGACTCCTGGATCTTCCATGCGTCGTCGTCGTAGCCCCCGCTGGCAAAGCGCGGATCGGAATCGGCCGGAAAGTAGGGCAGGGCCTCGGCCACGCGGCCCTCGCGCACCAGGCGCCGCGCCAGCAGCTGGCGCAGGCGGTCATGCGCGGGCGGGGGGTTCAGGCGGCTCCATTGATAGAACTGTTCGGGCGTATAGCGGCTGAAGCCGGCCGGACGCGCAGGCGCCGGCGCGGGCGGCGGCAGGCGGTCGACATAGGCCTTGAGCTCCTCGGTCGTGAGCACGCGTTCGGCCACGTAGGCGGCGTCGTTCCAGTAGGGCGACAGGGGCCAGCCTTCATCGTCCGGGTTGGCGCCGTCGCGGGTCGCGGCGGCGCGGTACAGCTGGTCCAGCGCTTCCACGTACTGGCCGCGTGACAGCGACAGCACGCCTTGTTCGGCCTTGAGCAGGGAGGCCGATCCAGGTTCGAGACTGCCATCGGCCCGCGGGAATGCCGCGATCGCGCGGGCATAGGCCTGGGCGGCGAGTTCGTTGTCACCGCGGCGGATGGCCAGTTTGGCGCGCACCCACCAGGCCAATGCCGTGTCGAGCCGCTCGGCCAGGGTCTGGGCGAGATCGTAGCGGCCCACGCGATAGGCCAGCGCCGCGACCCGATCGGCATCGGCGATGCGTTGCGGGTCCTGGGTCTGCAACGCGGCCACGAGCGATTGCAGCGCCGGGTTGGGCGCGACGTTGGGCGCGCCGCCGGCGGCATCGGCCAGGCTCAGGCGGCCGGTCTGTTCGAAGTTGGCGAACGGGTCGCGGGCGCTGTCCGGCTTGCCGTCGACGATATCGCCGATACGGGCCAGGCCATACGCCACCAGCAGGCGTTGGCCCACCGGGTCGTCGATCAGGCGGCCGGCTCGCGCCGCCGAGGCCAGCGCCCAGTCGGCGATCAGGCGCAGCGATTCGCGCCCGCTGATCGAGTCGCGGGCGGCCTGGGCGGCGTACAGGCGCACCGCCTGATGCAGGTTGGCCGGGGCGATGGCGTCCAGGCAGGGCGTTGCATTGACCACGTCTTCATACGCGCATTGTCCCAGGCTGCCGGTCAGCGACAGCCGCGCCTGCTGGCCGTAGCTGGCAACGGCCAGGCCGAGCGGATCGGGCGCGCCTTGCAGCGCCATCTCGCGCACGCGCGCATAGTCCTGCGCCGCCGTGCCCGGGTTCCCGGTTTCGGCCAGCATGTAGGCGGCCCAGACGCTGCGCGTCGCCGCCTGCTCGGCGGGCAGCGCCAGGATTGCCCGCAGGCGCTGGCGCGCCCGTTCCCAGCGCTGCTCGTGCGGGGCCTGCGGCGCTGTGTGGTAGTCGACCGCGGCCGCGGCATAGAGGCGGACCGCTTCAGGCAGGCCGGCGCCCGCGGCGTACGCCTGCTCGCCGTCCGGACGGGTGCGCATCAACCGCAGCTGGTCGAGCTGTGCCGGGGTGAGCGCGGGGTCGTAGGCTTCCGGGATGGCGTCGGAGCGGTAGCTGCCGTCCGGCAGCAGTGGT
Source organism: Achromobacter xylosoxidans (assembly GCF_001457475.1). Classification (NCBI taxonomy): domain Bacteria; kingdom Pseudomonadati; phylum Pseudomonadota; class Betaproteobacteria; order Burkholderiales; family Alcaligenaceae; genus Achromobacter; species Achromobacter xylosoxidans. The sequence continues at coordinate 739,575 of NZ_LN831029.1, forward strand.
GATTCATTGGCGCGCAGCGAGTCCGTGGCGGGGACCAGGCGCATCGCCTCGTAGGCGAACGAATTGGCGGGCGTGCCCTGCAGCGTGCCGGCGCGGTCGTCCAGCAGCTGTGGCGGGAAGTCGGGACCGCAGGCAATGACGATGCCCGCGCCGGCCAGCAGCAAGGCGGCGATCAGCGATTTACGGTTGTACATGGAAGCTCGGGGTTGCGGCGTCACAGCGGATCCATCCTATGGCGCGTTCGGCGCCGGCGCGCAGCAGGCCATCCCGCGCGCGCCGAAGATACCCGCCCTGCCGATCATATTCAAGGGTGTAGCCGTTGATGCCGTCGGCGGCGCGGCAGCGGGCGTCCAGCCTGACGATGAAGGGCAGCGGCGCATCGGTGTTGCCACGGTTGGACAGCAACACGTCGCGCGCGCCGCCCGGCCCTGGCGCAGCGGCCGCGACCGCGAGCGCCGGCGTCAGGGGGTGGCGCGCCAGCACCGCGCGCCAGGTCGGCAGGCTCCAGGCGCGCGTGTCCGCCTGGGTCGGCAGGCGGAACCAGGCGATGCCCGCCAGCCCGGCCGGCCGATCGCGGTCGAGCGTGGCGACAAAGGCCGCGATGGTGTCGGGCGCGACCAGCAGTTCCGCCGAACGGCCGCCCGGTATCAACGCAGGCCGTTCGCTTTCGACGGCGACGATCTGGCCTTGTTCGTCCCACGCGACGCGGCTGCCGTAGGCTGGCAGCGCCACCCGCCAGGGCTTTGCGGTGCGGTCGGCGTAGGCAGCGAGCCAGGCGCGCGCGCGCCTGGCGTCGAACAGCGACCCTTGCGCCGGATTCAATACGGCGTGGACCTGCAGCACGGTTTCGTCCGGCACCGCCAGCAATTCGGTCAGCGCGGCGCTTTCCAGCCAGGTGGGCAGGGCGGTGATGGACAGCCGCAAGTCCTGCGGCAGGCGGGCCTTGAGCTTGGCCAGCAGCGCGGTGTAGGCCGGTAATCGCGCCGTGGGGCAGTCGTAGTCGATCTCCAGGCCGGCCAGCGTGATGCCGGCGCCGCGCCAGGCCGAGAGCAGGGCGGCCGCGCGCGCGTCGATGTCGGCCTCGCTCAGGGCGCCGAAGCGACCGTCGAGCCGCAGCACCAGCACGACGGGACGCCCGGTTGCCGCCAGCGCGGCCAGGTCGGGCGTTGCCTCGAACCAGGCGCCGTCGGCGCGCAGTTCGGCCGCCAGCACGCGCCACGCGCGCAGCATGTCGGCGCTGTCAGCCAGTGCGTGGTTCAGCGCGGGCGTCCAGCGCCGCTGCCAGACGTAGGCATCGTTGGGCAAGGGAGGGGCGTTGCGTTCGCAGGCTGCCAGCAGCAGCAGTCCGCACAGAACCGCCAGACGCCAACAGCGCATCGACGCGCGGGCGATGCGCGGCCGGTCCGGGACAGGGCGCGGGCGTGGCAACATGATGTGCGGACGGTGTTTGAAAAAGCGGCGCGCGGCGGCTGCGGCGGTTGCGTGATTCTATCCTTGACGGCGCCAGGGGTATTAGCACTCTCATGTCTTGGCTGCCAATCGATGCCGCGATAGCGCAGCGCGATCGAGTCGATAGCGTTTGCCCGCGCGGCTTGCGGCGTGATCGCAGCAAGTTTGAGAGCGATTCCCCGACGCCGCTCCAAGGGTTGTCGATTGGTATTTTTTTACCGTGACGCCCCAAATGAATTGCCACAAAACCGTCAATTGGGCTTAAGCTAGGCCATGACTTGGCGCTACGCGCTCATGGCCCGATCCATAACCCGCCACGCGCCCTCGTCACCACGGATTCCAGTGTCGCGTACCGGCGCTTTCACACACCGGACCGATACTTGCTGAACGTAGTCGCTTTGCGCCGTTCAGACCGTTCGCTGCCATCGCATAGCGAACGCACCGGACCTGTTGTCCGGATCATAAGAATCCACCGGGATATCTCATCCCTTCAAATCATTGCTGACCATTTCATGCGTGGCTGCATCCTGCGCCCGTTCTACAGCAATATGCTGAAGGCGTACGAGTGAACTTATTCACGTTGGTTGCAATCCCTGACGGAACTTGTGTCCGAACGGTGCAGCCTAAACGGAAAGGGCCCGATCGTGCTCTTGGTTGATGTGTGGCGAAAGCAACATACGACCGTGCCGAAATTGCTTATAGCGCGTTGACCCTAGTCACGCTGAAGCACTGAGGCACACAATGGGGACACGTAGGGACGTCATGGCTTTTTCGCGTGTTGTAGGAGGTTTCCGTGCAAAACATCGTCGAAGGCTTCAAGTCGCAGTATGCAAGAGAGCAGGAGTCGGAACTTTCCCTCGAGGAATATCTGAACCTCGCCAAGCGTGACCCGATGGCATATGCCAGCCCCGCTGAGCGCATGCTGGCGGCGATTGGCGAACCTGAAATCGTGGATACGCGCAACGACCCACGTCTTTCCCGTTTGTTTTCCAACCGGACCATCCGACGCTATCCGGCGTTCCAGGAGTTCTACGGCATGGAGGACGTCATCGGGCAGATCGTGGCGTTCTTCAAGCACGCCGCGCAGGGACTGGAAGAGCGCAAGCAAATCCTCTATCTGCTAGGGCCCGTCGGCGGCGGCAAGTCGTCCATCGCCGAACGCCTCAAGGTGCTGATGGAGCGCTTCCCCATCTACGCGCTCAAGGGCTCGCCGGTGAACGAGTCGCCGCTGGGCCTGTTCCATCCGGAACGCTTCGGCGACACGCTCGAAAAGGAATACGGCATTCCGCGCCGCTACCTCACGGGCATCATGTCGCCGTGGGCGGTCAAGCGGCTGAAGGAGTTCGACGGCGACATCTCGCAGTTCCGCGTGGTGCGCCTGAACCCGTCGGTGCTGCGCCAGGTGGCGATCGCCAAGACCGAACCGGGCGACGAGAACAACCAGGACATCTCGTCGCTGGTCGGCAAGGTCGACATCCGCAAGCTCGATCGCCATTCGCAGGACGACCCGGACGCCTACAGCTATTCCGGCGGCCTGTGCCTGGCCAACCAGGGCCTGCTCGAGTTCGTGGAAATGTTCAAGGCGCCGATCAAGATGCTGCATCCGCTCTTGACGGCGACCCAGGAAGGCAACTTCAAGGGCACCGAGGGTTTCTCGGCGATCCCGTTCAACGGTTGCATCCTGGCGCACTCGAACGAGTCTGAATGGCAGACCTTCCGCAACAACAAGCACAACGAGGCGTTCCTCGACCGTATCTATATCGTCAAGGTGCCTTACTGCCTGCAGGTCTCGGAAGAAGTCCGCATCTACGAGAAGCTGCTGCATCACAGCTCGCTGTCGACGGCGCCGTGCGCGCCGGGAACGCTGGACATGATGGCGCAGTTCTCGGTGCTGACCCGGCTGAAGGAGCCGGAGAATTCCAGCATCTACTCGAAGCTGCGCGTCTATGACGGCGAAAGCCTGAAGGACGTCGACCCGAAGGCCAAGGCGTTGCAGGAGTACAAGGACTACGCCGGCACCGACGAGGGCATGAACGGGGTCTCGACACGCTTCGCGTACAAGATCCTGTCCAGCGTCTTCAACTACGACCAGACCGAGGTGGCGGCCAATCCGGTGCACCTGATGTACGTGCTGGAGCAGCGCATCGGGCGCGAGGACTATCCGGAGGAAATCCGCCGGCGCTACCTGGAGTTCATCAAGGGCTTCCTGGCGCCGCGCTATGCCGAGTTCATCGGCAAGGAGATCCAGACGGCGTACCTCGAGTCGTACTCGGAGTATGGCCAAAACATCTTCGACCGCTACGTCACGTTCGCCGACTGCTGGATCCAGGACGAGGAATTCCGTGACCCGGAAACCGGCGAGAGCTTCGACCGCAGCGCCCTGAACGACGAACTGGAGAAGATCGAGAAGCCGGCCGGCATCGCCAATCCGAAGGACTTCCGCAACGAGATCGTGAACTTCGTGCTGCGGGCGCGCGCCAACAACAACGGCCGCAACCCGACCTGGACCAGCTATGAAAAGCTGCGCGAAGTGATCGAGAAGAAGATGTTCTCGAACACGGAAGACCTGCTGCCGGTGATCTCGTTCAACGCCAAGGCGTCGGCCGAGGACAAGACCAAGCACCAGAGCTTCGTCGACCGGATGGTGGAGAAGGGCTACACGGAAAAGCAGGTCAGGCTGCTGTGCGAGTGGTATCTCCGTGTGAGGAAGTCTTCCTGAGCGAGGTGAATCATGAATTCACTGATCGATCGCCGTCTTAACGGGCGCAACAAGAGCGCCGTTAACCGGGAGCGCTTTCTGCGGCGTTACAAGGACCAGATCCGCAAGGCGGTCCACGGGATGATCCGCGACCGCTCGATCCAGGACATGGATCAGGGCGGCGAGATCAACCTGCCCGCCCGCGATATTTCCGAGCCGACGTTCCGGCACGGCGCGGGCGGCGACCGGGAAATGGTGCATCCGGGCAACCGCGAGTTCGCCAAGGGCGATACGTTCGACCGGCCCCAGGGAGGAGAAGGCCAGGGCGGTTCCGAGCCCGGCGAAGGCGAGTCTGTCGATCAGTTCACCTTCAGCCTGTCGCGGGCGGAATTCCTCAACCTGTTCTTCGAAGACCTGGAACTGCCTCACCTGGCCCGCAACACGCTGGGCGAGGTCAGCCAGAAGAAATGGCAACGCGCCGGCTACACCACCACCGGCTCGCCCAGCATGCTCAGCATCAGCCGCACGCTGAAGTCGTCGCTGGCGCGGCGGGTGGCGTTGAGCGTGAAGGCGCGGGCCGACCTCGAGGACGCGGAGGAGCGCCTGGCCAAGGCCAAGGCGGCGGGCGCGCCCGCGGACCAGATCAAGGCCCTGGAACAGGATGTCGAGGACTGCCGCGAGCGCCTGGCCCGCGTGCCGTTCCTGGACGACCTGGACCTGCGCTACCGCAATCGCGTGTCGGTATCGATCCCGATGGCGCGCGCGGTCATGTTCTGCCTGATGGACGTGTCCGGCTCGATGGACGAGGGCAAGAAGGACCTGGCCAAGCGCTTTTTCACGCTGCTGTATCTGTTCCTGTCGCGCAAGTACGAGCACGTGGACCTGGTCTTCATCCGCCACACCGACAACGCCGAGGAAGTGGACGAGCAGACGTTTTTCTACGATCCCAAGAGCGGCGGCACCATCGTGCTGTCGGCGCTGGAACTGATGCGCGAGATCGTCGAGAAGCGCTATCCGCCCACCGCCTGGAATGTGTACGCGGCGCAGGCCAGCGACGGCGACTCGTTCGGCGCCGACGCCGGCAAGAGCGCGCGCTTCCTGGCCGAGCACCTGTTGCCAGCCACGCGCTACTTTGCCTATATCGAGGTTCCCGACTCGCAGGAGGCGCGCAAGAGCAGCCTGTGGGCGGAGTATGAACAGAAGCTGGAGCCGCATTTCGTGATGCGGCGGATTTGCGAGCGCGGGGAGATCTATCCCGTGTTCCATGACCTGTTCAAGAAGGAAACCGCATGAATGCCATCCTGGGCGCACTGGTGGAGCCGGAATCGGCCGACAGCCCCCGGCCGTTGTCGCAAGGTTCCGAATGGACGTTCGAACTGATCCAGTCCTATGACGAAGCGATCTCGCGGGTCGCGCGCGAGTACGGGCTGGACACCTATCCGAACCAGATCGAGGTCATCACCTCGGAGCAGATGCTGGACGCGTATGCGTCGGCGGGCCTGCCCATCGGTTATCCGCACTGGTCGTACGGCAAGGAGTTCATCCGCAACGAGCAGTTCTACCGGCGCGGCATGCAGGGCCTGGCCTACGAGATCGTGATCAATTCCAACCCCTGCATCGCGTATCTCATGGAAGAGAACTCCATGACCATGCAGGCGCTGGTGATCGCGCACGCCTGCTATGGCCACAACTCCTTCTTCAAGGGCAACTACCTGTTCCGCCAGTGGACCGACGCCGACGGCGTGCTGGACTACCTGGTGTTCGCCCGCAAGTACGTGATGGATTGCGAGGACCGCTACGGCATCGATGCGGTGGAGGCGCTGCTGGATTCCTGCCATGCGCTGTCGCACCATGGCGTGGACCGCTACAAGCGGCCGACGCCGATCTCGTACAAGGAAGAGGCCGCGCGCCAGGCCGAACGCCAGGAACACGCGCGCCTGCAATACAACGACCTGTGGCGCACACTGCCGCGGCTGGAGGCCGACAAGGACGAGCGGGTCGCCGCGTCGGTGTTCCCGCCCGAGCCGGAAGAGAACCTGCTGTACTTCATCGAGAAGTATTCGCCCAAGCTGGCGCCGTGGCAGAAGGAGCTGGTGCGCATCGTGCGCAAGATCGCCCAGTATTTCTATCCGCAGACCCAGACCAAGGTCATGAACGAGGGCTGGGCCACGTTCTGGCACTACACCATCCTGAACCGGCTGCACGAGAAGGGGCTGGTCAACGATGGCTTCATGATGGAGTTCCTGCAGAGCCACACCAACGTCGTCAGCCAGCGCGGTTTCGACGAGCGCGGCTACGGCGGCATCAACCCGTACGCGCTGGGCTTTGCGATGATGTCGGATATCCGCCGCATCTGCGAAAAGCCCACCGACGAGGATCGCCGCTGGTTCCCCGACATCGCCGGCGGCGACTGGCTCAAGACGCTGGACTTCGCCATGCGCAACTTCAAGGACGAGTCGTTCATCTCACAGTACCTGTCGCCGCGCCTGATCCGCGAGTTCCGCTTCTTCGCGATCTCGGACCACCAGGCCAATCCCAAGCTGGAAGTGGCCGCGATCCACGACGACGAAGGCTACCGCGACATCCGCCGCCTGCTGGCCGCGCAGCACAACCGCGACAACCAGGTGCCGGACATCCAGGTCACGCGCTTCAACCGCGACACCGATCGCTCGCTGGTGCTGCGGCACCTGAGGAGCCGCGGCCGGCCGCTGGCGGCCGAGGACGCGGAGCAGGTCATGAAGCACCTGGCGCGGCTGTGGGGCTTCCGGGTGCGGCTGGAGGAAACCGAGCCGGACGGCACGGTCAGCTCGTATCGCGAACAGGATCCGCCGAACGCCTGAGCGAGCATGGCCGCCCCGGACGAGCGCGGGATGGCGGCCGCGGGGCACGCAGCGGAGCCTGCGGCAAAAGGGGACGCAATAACGTCCCCTTTTTCTTTACCCCGTCCCGCCAATGCAGCTTTCCTGCCGATCTGCTAGAATCGCGGATTCGCATTTTCAGGAATGCGTATCCAGATCAGGACAGGTGGCCGAGTGGTTGAAGGCGCACGCCTGGAAAGCGTGTATACGTCAAAAGCGTATCGGGGGTTCGAATCCCCCTCTGTCCGCCAAGATTTCCCCAAGCCTTGCCCGGCCTTGCCGGCAATGTCACAAACCCGCATGAACATTGGTTCTGCGGGTTTTTTGTTGCCCGCTGTTGTTTGCCTGCCTCAGTTTCGCGCCACACTGCGAAAGGCGGCCGAGAGCGCGGCAAGCGCGTCGCGCGCCCGGCTGTCCCTGGCTCTGGTATGAAGCAGAATGGGCAGGCGCGGCAATTCCGGCAACCCCAGCCTGGGGCCGACGTCGACCGCCCCGAACGGCACCATGCGCGCGGAGAGCGCGGCAACGCCGAGCCCGGCCATCACGGCGGCCGCGACCGCCATCACGCCGCCGCCCACGAATACTTCCGTCCAGGGTATGCCTGCCTCGTCGAGCAGCTGTCCAGCCATGGCGCGCACGCCGCAAGGTTCGGCCATCGTGGCCAGCGGCAGGGGCGTTCCCGCGCGATGTTGCCAGCCCGGCATGGCGAACCAGCCAAACTTCTCTTCGGCGAGGAGGTCTCCATCGCCGCGGCCCGCGTGGAAGCGGACGATCACCGTGTCGAGTTCCCTGCGGTCGAAACTCTGAAGCAGCTCCGCTGACGATCCAATCCGGATTTCGATCAGCAGTTGCGGGTCCTGCGCGTTCATGCGGGCAATCAAGGCGGGCAGTTCCGGGCCGGCGACATGGTCGCTGATGCCGATGGCGAGACGCCGCCGCGTTTGCGCGACAACCGAGACCGCCCGGTCATGGGCCTGCATGAGTTCGCGCGCATGTTCGAGAAAGGTCGCGCCCTGTGCAGAAAGTTCCACGCTGCGAGGCGTGCGTTCGACAAGCCTGAATCCCAGCCTGTCTTCGAGCCGCTTGAGCCGCAGGCTGACCGCCGCCTGCGTGGTCTGCAAGGCTTCGGCGGCGCGGGTGAAACTCCCGAGTTCCGCAATGCGGATGAAGGCTCGGACGGCTTCCAGGTCGAGGGCGCGGTCAGTCATTTCAATAGTTTATCTTTGAAATAAAGATCCATACGTTATCAGAATAGATAACATGAAGGCTGACAACCATGGAGGAATCCACGATGCCGCTCGCTCATATCTCGTTGCGTACCGGAAAGACGGAGGCTTACAGGCAGGCGATCTTCGATGGCGTTTATCGCGCGATGCGCGAGACATTCGATGTTCCCGAAGACGACCAGTTCATGTTCCTGACCGAGCACGAGGCCGCGAACTTTCGCTACGGTGCGACTTACCTCGATGTCGCCCGCAGCGACGATCTCGTGTTCATTCAGATCACCGCGAACAACACGCGCGGCGTGGAGCAGAAGAAGGCGTTGTTCCAGCGGATCGCGGCATTGCTTGGCGACAATCCCGGCATCCGGTCCGAGGACGTGTTCGTCAGTCTCGTCGAGGTCGTGAAAGAAAACTGGTCGCTGGGACGCGGCCTGGCGCAGTACGCCTGATCTGGCCCGCGACAGGCCGTAATCTGGAAAGCCAGTTGAAAGTTGTGTTGACCCGGTGGCCGGGTTTCCCAGGGAAGTCCGCAGGGCGCGTGTTTCAGCATGGCGCTTTGCATTTCGACTGATTGCAAATGCATGGACGCCAAATGCGGCGATTCATACACTCCGCCTGCGCGTCATCCCGCGCCCGCTTGCGCGGCCCGGCAAACGCGCCGCGCGGCGGCGGGATGCCGCGTTGTGCGAGCCTGCCGCCGCGCTGTCGATCCGACGTTGCCGGTACGCCCGCTTTACCTCATCTTGAAAAGCGTGGCGCAGCATGTTCGATTGGTTTCGACGCAAGTGGTTCGGGTGGTCCGCGGAGCAGACGCGCGTGGTGCCGAGCTTTCCGCGGGATACGGGAGCGCCGGACCGGCGTGGCGGTGCCGCCACCGGCGTGGTGGTCGCGTTCTTCACGCGCGACAGCATCTACGAGACGGAAAAGAACCGTCTGCTGCGATCGGCGCAAAGATTGGGACTGGCCGTCGACGCCGAGCCGATCGAATCCACCGGGTCCTGGGTGCGCAATGCGTCCATGAAGCCGTCGGTGCTGGTTGCCATGCGCCGCAAGCACGCGGGCCCCATGTTGTACGTCGACGTGGACGCGGTATTTCATCGCGACCCGTGGCCGGCGCTGGCCGCGATGGACTGCGATATCGCCGCCTACTACGAGCCGCAGGGGCATCTGCTGAGCGGCACGCTGTTCATCAACCATACGCCGGCCGCCACCGCGTTGTTGCAAGCCTGGGCGCAGGCTTGCGCGGAGAATCCGGATGAATGGGATCAATTGGTGCTCGAGCGGCTGCTTGACAGCGACGCCGCCCGCGCCGAACCGCGCTATCGGCTGGCGCGGTTGCCCGTTGCCTATTGCTGGATCTTCGACAAGACCGACAATGCGCCGTGCGACGAGATCTACGTCGAGCATCTGCAGGCCAGCCGGGAAGCCACGCAACGCAAGCGCGTGTTCGGCAGGCCGGTCCGCGCGGTCAGGCGCCGGCGGGACCGGGTGCGCGCGATCGAGCGGATCCTGTTCGAATGAAAGGGCGCGTCAGGCCACGGCATAGATGATGTGGTCCAGCAAGCATTCGACCTGCCTGTCCGCCTGGCGCCGGCAGCCGGATTTGCCCTGAATCCCTGGCAGGCCCAGGGCTTTTGCATGGCGGCGCGCGGCAATGTTCTACGCTAATCGCCTGTTCCCGGAGATTGCCATGTCCAAGATCACTATCGATTTCGTGTCCGATGTTGCCTGCCCCTGGTGCGCGGTGGGCCTGGGCGGCCTGCTGGCCGCGATGGAGCGGGTGGCGGGCGAGGCCGACGTCGAACTGCATTTCCGGCCGTTCGAACTCAATCCCGACATGCCCAAGGGCGGGCAGAACACCATCGAACGGCTGATGGCGAAATACGGCTACAGCCGCGAGCAGGTGCAGGCCAATCGCAAGGCGATCAGCGAACGCGCGGCAGCCGTCGGCATGCGCATGCGCATGGAGGATGACAATCGCTCGTTCAATACCTTCGATGCCCATCGCCTGTTGCATTGGGCCGGATTGCAGGGCCAGGCCGGCCAGACCGCGCTGAAGAAGCGTCTGCTGGAGGTCTATCACTACGAGAACCACGACACCAGCGATGCCCAGGTGCTGGCGCGGGCCGCGGCCGACGCCGGACTGGATGAAGCGCAGGCGCGCGAGGTGCTGGCGTCCGGGCGCTATGCCGACGAGGTGCGCAAGGAAGAGGCCGACTGGCGCGACCGGGGCATCACGTCCGTGCCGTCGGTGATCCTCAACGGCAAGTACCTGGTGTCCGGCGGCCAGCCGGCCGACGTGTTCGAACAGGCGCTGCGCCAGGTGGCGCGCGAGGGCTGAGGCGGCGCCCTCGCGGGCAGCCCGGCCGCCGCATTCTGTCGACCGCCTTCAAGCCCGCACGATCGGGCCCACGTCCAGCACGTACATCTGCCGCTCGCCTTCGTGCACGGAATCGATGCAGACCTGGGTGCCGTCGCGGCTCCAGCGCGGATGCAGGTCGCAGCGGTTTTCCTTGGACAGCGCGGGATCGGCGTAGAAACTGCCGAGATCGTGGCGTTGTCCCGTGCGCATGTCGTACAGGAACAGGATGCGTTCGTGCGTGACGGGATCGGGATAGGTATCGCTCAGCAGCCAGCGGGTGTCCACCGGCGAAAAAGTCATGTGGCCGTTCTCGGTGAGGATGCCGTTGCCGACCACTTGCACCTGGCCGCCGTCGGCATCCTCGTACAGGTGGTAGTGGATGCTGCCGGCGTGCGGCCCCCACACGATGATCGAGCGGTCGTCGCGCCACAGCGGGTGCGAGATCTGGTATTCCGACTTCTCGTAGTCGAAGGTGCCGACCGCGTTCGGATCGAAGTCGGCGGCCAGCTGCGGCAAGGGATGGTCGGAGCATTCCAGCAGGCGCATGTCGCTGCCGTCCGGATTCATCGTGATGAGGCGGTGCAGGAAGCAGGTTTCGTCCTCGACCCGTTCGGTCCAGCGATGCAGGAACAGGATGCGGGTCGATGACGGGTTGACCTCGATGTGGCTGACCCAGTGGATGGCGTGCTCCATCGAGGCGCGCGGGTGGAAGTTGCGCAGTTCGGCATAGCTGACCAGCAGGCGGTGGTCGCCGCTGTCCAGGTCCAGGGCGTGGATGCCGTCGTCCGCCGGGGCGTTGGCCACCGGGCCCGGCGCGTGTTCGCTGTAGCCGATGGTCTGGTGCGTGATGTAGAGCCGCCGGTAGTCCACGCACAGCGCGTAGCGGCTGTTGGGCGCGGCGACGTAGATCGGCAGCGGCAGGTAGCGGGTTTCGCCGGTGCCGAGATCGTGCACCGCCGAGCGCAGGCCGGGATAGAAACCGCTTTCGTCGTCGCGGCGGCAGTTGTAGATCAGCTGCGGTTCGGCCTTGCCGTCCAGCCATTGCAGTTGGCAGCCCATCTGCCAGTTCCAGGCGGTGGTGGCGCCGACGGCGTGGTAGCGTCCGCCGTCGCGCAGGTCGAAGTAGCCCACTTCGGCCTGCAGTTGCGGGGTGAGCACCGCATCCTTGAACGCGGTGCGATTGGCCAGCAGATAGCGGCCGTCACGGTGCCAGACGGTCTTGTTGTAGTAGCCGAAGAAATGGTGATGCGGCGCGGCGCCCAGGCGGCGGCAGGCGATGGGTGTGGTCATGCGAGTCATGGGTCAGGAAAAAAGGTTCAACCGGCGCTGATGTGTTCGGCCTCGATGACCTTGTTCCAGCGGGCGCGTTCGCGTTCGACGAAGGCGCGCGCCTCGGCCGGGGTGTTGCCCACCGGGGTCATGCCCAGGCGTTCGAGCCCGGCGCGGAACGCGGGGTCGGCGTAGACGCGGCGCAGGTCGGCGCTGATCTTCTCGATCAGCGCGTCGGGCACGTCCTTGCCGGCGGCCAGCGTGGTCCAGGAGGTGACCGTCAGGCCTGGCAGGCCGGCCTCGGCGGCGGTGGGAACGTCGGGCAGCGCGGCCGAACGCGTGGCGCCGGTGATGGCCAGCGCCTTGAGCTTGCCGGACTGGATGTAGCCGATGGTGGTGGGCACGTTCTCGAACAGCAGCTGGATCTGGCCGCCGAGCAGGTCGTTGAGGGCGGCCGAGCTGCCGCGGTACGGTATGTGTACGATCGGGGCCTGGGAGGCGGTCTTGTAGAGTTCGCCTACCATGTGTACCGAAGAGCCCACGCCGGCCGAGCCGAAGTGCAGCGTTTCCGGCTTGGCCTTGGCCTGCGCGGTAAGCTCGGCAAGGGTGGTGGCCTCCAGCGCTGGATTGGCTACCACGACGTGCGGCATCTCGGCGACGATGGTGATGAGCTTCAGGTCGTCGGCGGGGCGGTAGTTCAAGGTCTTGTAGACGCCATAGGTGGCGTGCAGGCCGATGGAGCCGAGCAGCAGGGTGTAGCCATCGGGCCCGGAATCGGCCACGTATTTGCCGCCGATATGGCCGCCGGCGCCGGGCCGGTTCTCGACCACGACGGACTGGCCATAGAGCTTGCCCAGGTGTTCGGCGAGCAGGCGCCCCTGGATGTCCGAACTGCCGCCGGCCGTGAACGGTACGATGATCCGTAACGGTCGGTCGGGATAATTGGCTTGGGCCTGCACGGTGAACGGCAGGGCCGCGCCGGCGAGGGTCAGGCAAAGGGCTTGCAGGACGCGGCGGCGCCAGGGACGGCATGAAAACATGGTAATTCCCCACAGCAGTTGGATTTCAAGAGGGGCGCGAGTGACCACACCCTGGGAGCCACGAGTGTAGGAGTGGTGAGGGTATTTGAAAAAATTCTTTTTTCGGCATAGGCTATGCAGGTTTGCAATACCCTGTGACGCCATGAGCCGACCGCTGAATTTCCGTCAGATCGAAGCCTTCCACGCGGTAATGCTGGCCGGCACCACCACGGGTGCCGCGCAGATGCTGCGCACCACCCAGCCGTCGATCAGCCGCCTGCTGGCGCAGGCGCAGCAGGCCAGCGGCCTGAAGCTGTTCGACATGGAGCGTGGCCGCCTGCGTCCGACACGCGAGGCCAAGGACCTGTTCGACACCGTCAAGCGGCACTTCGTGGGCCTGGAGCGCATCGAGGACCGCGTGGCAGCCATGCGCCGCAGCGGCAGCGGCGTGCTGCGGCTGGCCTGCACGCCGGCGCTGGGCCTGGGCATGCTGCCGGGCGCGGTCGAGGAATTCGCGCAGCGCTATCCCGACGTGCACATCAACATGCAGACCGTTGGCAGCCAGTACCTGCGCGAAGGCCTGCTGCATGGCACCTACGACGTGGTGGTGACGACGGTGCCGCTGGACGGCGCGCACCTGGCGCTGCACAGCCTGCACGAGAGCGCGGCGGTCTGCGTGATGCGGCCCGACCATCCGTTGGCCGCGCTGCCCGCCATCGGCATCGCCGACCTGAACGAGCGCCGGTTGCTGGTGTTGAACGCGGACGACGACGTCTACCTGCAGCTGCGCGGCGCCATGCTGGCGCACCAGGTGCAGCCGGTGTCCGAAATCGAGACCACCTATTCCTCGACGATCTGCGCGCTGGCCGCTGCCGGCACCGGCCTGGGCATCGTCAATCCGTACATTGCCGACGTGTTCGCGCAGCAACTGGCGATAAGGCCGTTCACGCCGAGCCTGCCGGTGCGCGTCTGCATGGCTTATCCCGCGCAGACGGCGCCGTCGGTGGTGACGGAAGCGTTTGTCGACATCCTGACACGCCGGTTCGCGGGTATGCCGCAGCGCTAATGAAGCGCTCGGCCCGACCACCGAGGAACGCCGGGGTGGTTGCTGTCACTCAACTTGCTGTACGCCGTGTGTGGAAGGACAAGGAGACCGTTTTGAGGAGTGCTGCCATCCCCTGCAATCGTGCCCGCCCTGCCGGAGCTGGGCGATGACGCCGCGAGCGGGACAGACGCTGGGACTGGAAATGGAGATGGTGGTGGCGCGCAGGGAGAGCGGCACCAGCCATCCCGTGGTGGGCTACTTCGATGCGCTGGCGGCCATCAAGACCGCGCGCGGCGAGGCGCCAGACCTGGTGCGCATCGACGGGAAAACCGTCGGCGTATCGGTGGCGGCCGGCGAAAGCGGCCTGGACAACGGCTTCAACCTGCTGGAGACCGCGCTCGCGCCGGTGTCCGAGGAAGAGGGGGGGCTGGCCGAACTGGCGCGGCGTGTGGGACGCGAACTGGCGGATGCGAGCGCCGCCTTGCACGGCGAGGATGCGGTGATCTTGAACGCGTCCGAACATCCGCAGTGCACACTGGACCCCGCCTGGTATGCGTCGGTGCATGTGCCACGACCGATCTATCGCGAACTGGTCGGGCATCGGGAATGGCTGCACCGTGTGGGCATCGACGCCAAGGCGCAGAACAGCCCGTGCACGTCGGTGGACGTGTCGCAGGCGGCGCGCGCGCTGAACGTGGTACTGGCGTTGGCGCCAGCCAGCATCGCGATCTTCGCCAACAGCCCGCTGGAAAACGGCCGCGTCACCGGCCTGAAGGAAAACCGGCTGACCGTGTGGGACCGCATGTTCCGCCATTCGCGCTTTGCCGGCGATCATTATCTGCAGCGTCTGCCCGAGCGTCCGTTCGTGGATCTGGGCGATTATTTCCGCTGGATGTTCGCGCCGGGCACCGTCAGCCGGTGCCTGCCGCTGGCGGTTGACGAAGGCTACAAATCGGCCGCGGGTGTCTACTTGCGTGGTTCGCCGTCGCTTTCGGCGTTCCTGGCGTCCGAAGGCTGGAGCGGCCTGCGCACGGATACTGGTGAGGTGGTGACCATCACGCCGCAAGGCAGCCACTTCGAGTATTCGCAGTTCGCGCATTTCCTGGATGCGCGTTGGCGCTACCGACTGGCGGCGCCACCGACGCTGGATGCGTTGCGGAGCGCCTGGCGGCAGCCTGGCGGCATCGAGGATTTGTTCGCGCGCCTGGGCGCCAGCGGCTATATCGAAGGCCGCGCGCCGGGCGCGGGCTTTGCCGATGGGCAGTTGCTGCAGGAGGCCGGCCCCGCGGTGGCGGCGACGCTGGTGATGGCGCCGTCCGCGCTGCAACTGGGCCTGATGCGCAATCTGTCGCAGGCCGAAGACCTGTTGCGGGCGTGGGGGTGGTTGCGGTTGAGGGCGATGCGCGCCGACGCAATACGCGACGCGCTCCATGATCCTGCGGTGCGCGCGCTTGCCGATGAGGTGCTGACGGTGGCCGCGGGCGGCCTGGCGCCGGCCGAACGCGATTGGTTGGCGTATGCGCGATACGCCATCGACACGCGCAGCACCGGTGCCGACAGGCTGCTGCAACTGTGGCGGCAGCACGGCGATGATTCCGATCGGCTGGCCGCGATCTGCCGCGCCCGGGCTCTCGTCCAGCTGTGAGCGGGAGCAGCAGGCAACGGGGCGGACCCCGGTCAGGCTCGTCGGCCTCCGCGGCCCACGTTCCTCAAATGCGCGGCAACATGGGGTCTGGCCCAGGATCTGTCGGCACTGCCGATGCAAGCCATCGACCACTGCAGCCACGCGAAACGCTTGCCTTTATGGCCGACTCGTCAGTGCGGACGCTGCGGGTTACCGCGCCTCGTAGACTTCGTCGGCCGCCAGCAGGATATCCACGGGCGGATCGAAGCCGATGACGCGGGCGGTCTGCAGATTCAAGGCGATCTTGGCCGGATCGATCCAGACCTGGCTCAATTCGCGCGCCTTGGCGCCGTTGAAGATGCGCGCCATGGTCTCGGCATAGAACAGGCCGACGTACGAATAGTCGGCCTGCGCCAGGCTCAGCAACAGGCCATGCTTGACCTCTTCGGAACCCAGCATCGAGAAGCTGGGCACCCGCGCCTGCCGCAGGATCTCGGCCACCGTGTCGATTGACGTCGGGGTAACGCCGCGATGCACCGTGACGTAGGCCGCGTCGATCTGCGGCGCCAGCCTGGCATAGCATTCCAGCGCATTGCGGGTGGCCACTTCGGGCGCGATGCCGTTGGAGGGCGCGTTGCAGGTCAGCACCTTGAAACCCTGTTCGCGCGCCACCTGCTCGACCGCCTCGACCGCGCTGTAAGTGCGGCCTTCGGGGCTATCCTCGTATACCAGGCCGAGCCGCTTGAACGGCACGATCTCATGGAACAGGCGCACTTGCCGCTGATAGCGCTCTGGCTGGACGCGCGCGTGCAGATTGTCCAGGCCGCTGTCCTGCGCCGAGCGGGTGATGCGGGCGCCGACCGCATCGCTGGTCGAGGCCACGATCGTAGGCACCGGCGCGCCCAGGCCCGCCATGTCCTGGCCGGCCCAGGTGCCCATGGCGATGATCAGGTCGATGTCCTTCCTGCCCTCCAGGCGCTGCTTGATCGATTCGCGCACGGCGGGCCGCTGCGCGGCGTCGAAGTTGCCCGGCTGCCACCAGGCGTCGCGCACGAATTCCAGCGTGTCGCTGCGGACGTTGTCGGCCAGGTATTCCCACATCTGCCTGCCATTGAGGCCGTCGGGGATGACGGGAACGGTGATCCAGCCCAGTTTCTGCAGGCCATCGACGGTGACGCGCAGCGTGCGCGGATATTCGCTGTAGTCGCCGCTCTCGAAATAGCCGATGCGCCATTTCCTGCCGTCGGGGCGCGTCACCGGCTTGGTGGGGAACACCTGTGGCGTGGCGACGGGCGGCGCGGCCGCGGCAGGACCGGCGGTGGGGGCCGCCGCGGCCTGGGCCAGGCTCGCGGCGGGCGCCAGCAGGGCCAGGCTCAGCAATAGGGTGGACAGCGATGTCTTCATGGGCGGCGGATCACGATCAATGTGATGTCATCGGATTGCTCCGCGCCGTCGGCGAAGGCCTGCACGTCTTCCAGCAGACGCTTGGCGAGGCTGGCCGCCGGCACGGGGGGATTGGACAGCACGGCCAGCAGGCGCGGGTCGCCGTACTGCGCATTCTGCGGATTGACGGCCTCGGTGATGCCGTCGGTGTAGCCCACGAACATCTCGCCGGGCCCCAGCACGGTCGACAGGCAGCGGTACTCCAGGTTCTCCTGGACGCCGCAGGCGGGGCCGCTGCGGCCTTCCAGCAACCGCACCACGCCGTCCGCGCCCACCACCGCCGGCGGCAGGTGGCCGGCGTTGGCCCATTTGAGTTCGCCGGTGGTCATGTCCAGCACACCGACCAGCAGCGTGACGAACATCATGTTGGGATTGTTTTCGGACAGGCGATTGTTGATCTTCTGCATCATCAACGCCGGGTCGGTCTCGTCCTCGGCGGTGGCGCGGATCAAGGTGCGCGTCACCGCCATGAAGAGTGCCGCCGGCACCCCCTTGTCCGAAACGTCGCCGATGGCCAGGCACAGCCGGCCGTCGGGCAGGGTGAAGTAGTCGTACAGGTCGCCGCCGACTTCCTTGGCCGGCAGCATCACGGCATTCAGGTCGATCTGCTCCCGCGTAAGCGGCGACAGCGGCACCGGTAACAGGCCGAGCTGGATGGCGCGCGCGATATTGAGCTCGCTTTCGAAGCGTTCGCGGGCCGTGGTCTCGCGCATCAGCCGGGAGATGTTCTCGCGCAGCTTGCGGTCCATGAACAGGAACGATGCCGCCAGCCGGCCGACCTCATCCTTGTGCCTGTCCGGCAGCGCGGCGATGTAGGCGGGCACGCTGGATGCCGCGGTCAGGTCCTGCTCGGGCAGCAAGCGGGCATAGTGGGTCAGCGTCTCCAGCGGGCGCACGATGCGCGCCGCCACCAGCCAGGCGCATACCAGCGCCACCAGCATCATGCCGACGAAGATCAGCGCCTGCCGATTCAGCAGCTCGCGCGCCGGCGCCGTCAGGTCGCTTTCGGGAACCACCGCCACCACGGTCCAGCCCAGCGGCGCGAAGCGGGCGCTATCGATTTGCCAGGGCCCGTCGCCGCCCTCGAAGCGCAGGCTTTGCAGCTTGCCGCCGCGGTCCTGGCGCGCCAGCAGCGCGCGCAGCGTTTCGCCCTGGCCATCCCTGGCGTCGAGCAGGCCGGCGCGCGCCTCGGGAGGCGCCACGACCATGCGGCCGTCATCGGCCGCGATGAAGATGAAGCCCGATTGCGCCAGCGTCAGTTTCGACAGCGTGTCGCGCACCGAGTTTTCCAATTGCGCGCGGCGCGTCTCGATCTGCTCGATCACATCCTGGGCGCTGTCGGAGATGGCGAAGACCCAGTTCCAGGGACGGAAGTAGCCGAAATAGGCGTAGCGCGTTTCGCCATCGCCACGCTGGGCCGACGGCGGCCAGCGGTAGATGGCAAAGCCATAGCCCGAGCTGCGGCTTTCCTCGAGCAGGGCCTGGGCCAGCGGCCGGTTCTTGAAGTCGGACAGCGACGACAGATCGCGGTCGATCATGTCCGGGTTGCCGCTGGCCAGCACCTGGAAGTCGGCGTCATAGACGAAGGCGTAGCGGCGGTCGTCGAGTTTCAGGCGATTGATCCAGGCGCGCGCCATGCCCTTGGCCGCGCCGGGCGTCATGATGCCGCGCTCGGCCATGTCGGCATAGGCGTTCAGGGCCGCGGCCACCACCGTGCCGCTCTGCATCAACTGCCGCCGGCCGCTGCGCACCGTGGAAATCTTGTCCGCCAGCAGGGCGCCCCAGCGCGCCTCGGCATCCCGCAGCACCAGTTCCATCACGTTGCTGACGGCGTGGCGCTCGCTGTTGACCACCGTGCGCGTGACATTGCGCTGGGTGGTCAGCATCACGAATGCCGCGACCGCCAGGAGCAGCGCTACGACCAGTAGAAAAATCTTGCTACGGAGCGAGCGCAACGACATGGGGGCGATAGGCGGCGGATGAGGTGAAGGCGTGAAATAAGATGCAATTTGCATTAATTGTAAATACCATTGGTGCCCGTGTGTAAATACTTTGCGGCGGCGGGGCCCCATGCGTAGCGAACCAATACAAATAGTGCTCGATGGGTTGCGTCGTCGCCCCGTGCTTGAAGTCACGTTGGCCTGTCTGGCCGTGCTGCTGCTGGCGCAGGCATTGATCGGCGCGCTCAGCCTGTCCGCGCTGAACCGGCTGGTGGTGGATACCACCGCCGACCGCGTCGAGGTGGTGGCGCGCCGCGTCGCCGGCAATATCGAAAACGGCCTGCGCCTTGGCAAGCCGCTTGAACAGTACTTCGGTCTGCGCGACACGTTGCGCGATGGGGCCGCGGGCTCGCGCGGCGTGCAGGGCGCCGCGGTGCTGCTGGCCGATGGCCAGGCGCTGGCCACGCAGGGCGAGCTGCCCGAAGGCGCGGCGCGGTTGGCGCGCACGCTGGATGCGGGCGGCCCGCTCGCGGCGGGCCTGGCGCGCCGTGGCTCCGGCGCCCTGGTCGGCGTTGCCGACGACGGGGTGACGGTGGCCGTGCCGCTGATCGCCGCGGGCGGCAAGGTGGTGGGCGCCGTGGTGCTGTCCGCTGCCAAGGACGGCGAGGCCAGTCGCCGGCTCATCATCGCCAACCTGCAGGTGCTGTTGCTGGTTACGGTGCTGGTCGGATTGGGATTGGCGGCGGTCTTCAAATACGTTGTGCCGCTGACCTCGCTGGCCGCCGGCGGCCGGGCCCGTTTCGTGGTGCCGTTGCTGGCGCTGGTGCTGGCACAGGGCGTGTACGCGGCCTACACCATTTCCACTTTCCGCAGCGGCTGGCTCGACGTGACGCGCAATAACGTCGGCCTGTTGGCCGAGGGCCTGCAGCGCGACCTGAACCGGGTGCTCGGCTATGGGCTGGAAGTGGACCGGCTGCGTGGCGTCGAGGCGCCGTTCAGCCGCCTGGCCGGCACTTTCCCGGCGGTGGCGCAGATCGAACTGGCCGACCGCAACGGCCGCGTCCTCTACGGCGCCGATGCGCGCGGGGCGCTGGACGTGTCGCAGTTGCCCGTGAGCCGGCCGCAGGCCGACGACCTGACGCTGGTGCTGCCCCTCGGCGCGGCACTGGCCGATCCCAAGGCGCATGGCGACCTGGTGCTGCGCCTGTCCGGCGATGTCATCGCCGCGGGCGTGCGCGGTCGCGCGCTGGATGCCGTGACGGTGGTGGCGGTGGCGCTGGTGGCCGCGATCGAGATGCTGTTGCTGCTGGCGCTGCTGATGAACCGCGCCTTCGCCGCGCGCGCCACCCTGGCCGACGGCAGCCGCGTCGGTCCCGACGATGAATCCGAAGTGGGACGCATCGCGCGGCCGGTGATGTTCGGCTTCCTGTTCGCGTGGGCGTTGCCGCTGGGCTTCCTGCCGTTGTATGCGCGCAGCCTGCCGGCCGGCGGCCTGGACCTGCCGGCCAATCTGTTGCTGGCCCTGCCGATCTCCGTGGAAATGGGCTGTGGCCTGCTGACCTCGCTGCTGGCCGGCCGGCTGACCGACCGCAGGGGCTGGCAGGTGCCGGTGCTGGCGGGCCTGGGCGTGTCCGCCGCGGGCATGCTGGCCTGCGCCGCCGCCGCCAATCTGCTGATGTTCAGCGCCGCGCGCGGCCTGGTGGGCCTGGGCTACGGCCTGACGTGGATGGGGCTGCAGGGTTTCATCGTGACACGCAGCCCGCCGCAGTATCGTGGCCGCAACATGACCGGCGTGATCGCCGGTCTGTTCGCCGGGCACCTGTCTGGCGCCGCGGTGGGCGCGATGCTGATGGAGCAGGTGGGCTTTCGCGCCGTCTTCGCGGTGGGCGCGGTGATGCTGGCGATGCCGCTGACGGGCGTGCTGGTGCTGATGCGCCCCTACATGGATCGCGGGCGCAAGCTGGCCGCGCAGGCGGCGGGACGCGTCCACGCGCATTTCACCGATACCTTGCGCCTGCTTTGCACGCGCGACTTCGGCCTGTTGCTGCTGGGCAGCGTGATTCCGTTCTCTATCGCCCAGGTCGGCCTGCTGTCCTTCGCCTTGCCGCTCTATCTCGAAGCCGAAGGCGTGGCCGCGTCCAGCATCGGCCGGGTGCTGATGATCTATGGCCTGTGCGTCATCTACGTCGGGCCGCTGATGGGGCGGGTGGTGGATCGCAGCAGCATCAAGAAAAGCTGGATCGTGCTGGGCGGCCTGGTGGGCAGCGCCGGCATGCTGGGCCTGTACTTCAACAGCGGCCTGCTGGCCGCCGCCGCCGCGGTGCTGCTGCTGGCGCTGGCGAGCTGCTTCGCCGGCGCGTCGCAATCGCCCTACATGCTGGCCCTGCCGGATGTGCAGCGCTACGGCGCCGCGGGCGCCACCAGCGTCATGCGGGCTGCCGACAAGCTGGGCCAGATGGCCGGTCCGCTGGTGGTCGGCGCGATGTTCGGCGCCGCCGGCATGGGCGCGGGCCTGGCCGCGACCGGCGTGATCTACCTGGGTGCGACGCTGGTGTTCCTGTTGTTCGCGCCGGCCAGGCCGCGCGAAGAAAGGGCCTGACGCCAGCGACGGTACCGCCGTGGGGCGCCGCGCCGCGGTTTGCGTCGGGAAGGCGCCGCGTGTCCTGGGTGCCGTCATTCAGCGCGCGGCGCCGGCCAGCGCCACCGGCACGCGCGCGCTCAAGCCAGTCAGCAATTGCGCGGCGATGGTGCCCGCGGCCATCGCCACTTCTTCGACCGGCGGGCCGTCCGCGCCCCACAGCGTCACGGGGGAACCGATGGCGGCTTGCGGGATGGGATCCAGGTCCACCGCCATCATGTCCATGGACACGCGTCCAAGCAGGCGGGTGCGCACGCCGGCCACCATCACCGGCGTGCCGGTGGGCGCATGGCGCGGATAGCCGTCGGCATAGCCGCAGGTAACGATGCCGACGTCCATGGTCGCCGGCGCCACGAAGGCGCCGCTGTAGCCGACGCCGGCGCCGGCCCGCACGCGCTGAATGCCGACCACTTGCGAGTGCAGCGACATTGCGGGCCGCAATGCCAACTGTGCCGCGCTGCGGTCGGCGAAGGGGCTGGCGCCATACAGTGCCAGGCCGGGGCGCACCCATTGCGTGCCGGCGGCCAGGCCGGCATGTCCCAGCACGGCGGCGGAATTGCTGGTGGACACCGGGCCCGGCAATCCGCGGACCACCTCGCGGAAGTGCGCGTCGGCCTGGCCGACGCCGTCGGCTTCATCGGCGCGGGCGTAGTGGTTCAAGTGGCCGATTTCGCCGACCAGGCCGCGCGCGGCCAGCTGCCGGGCCTGTTCGAAGGCGGCGCGATAGTCGTCCGCGCAGAAGCCGGTGTGATGGATGTCTCCGGCGAAACGCAGCCAGATCGCCGGCCGCTCGCGCGCCGGCGATTGCGCCAGCCATTGCAGTTGCGCGGCGTGGGTGATGACCAGGTGCAGGTCCGGCGTGTCCAGCAACAAGGTGTCGGCGGGAGAGTACAGGCCGCCATAGACCAGCACCGCTCCGTTCCATCCGAGTTGTCGGCAGGCTCGGGCTTCGTCCAGGTGCAGCACGGCCAGGCCGTCGGCGTCGCGCAGGGCCGGCAGCACGCGCGCCAGGCCGTGGCCGTAGGCGTCGGCTTTCACCGTGGCCCACAGCCGTGGCGCGTCGCTGTCCGGCAACGCGGCGCGCAAGCGCGCGAGGTTGTGGGCCACGGCGCTCGCGTCGACGCGGGCATGCAGGGGGCGGGCAAGCAATCCTTCTGGACGATAGGGAGCGTTCACGGGCGGCATCTGAGCGGGGGCCACGCGCAACCGGCGCGCAGTCTATGCATGAGTGACAGATCACCGGGTTTCGTTCGGTACTTTCTGTCTGTGCATTGCAAGTTGTCGATAGCGCGTCTTGATGGGACGCGCCGGTGAGTCACGCGGCGCGCATCACGAGGGTCAGGCGATTGCGGTCGCCGTCGCGCGTGTAGCGCAGGTCGTGCAGATAGTGCTGCATCAGCCGCACGCCATGGCCGCCGATCTCGGCGTCGTCGAGCGTGGCGGCCAATGGGGGAGGCGCTGTCTTGGTGGGATCGTACGGTCGGCCATTGTCGATTATCTCCAGCGATATCCATTCGTCATCCTGGCGGCAGGCCAGGTTGACACGGGCAGGATCGGGCGCGAGCAGGGGATCGTCGAAGGCATACGAAACGATGTTCGTCAGCGCTTCGTCCAGGCTCAAGGACAGACCGAAGCTCAGCTTGGGTGACCAGCCGTCGCGCTCGGCGATGGCCTCCAGCCATTCGATGGCGGAAGCGACGGCGTGGGCGTCGGGGACGAGGTCAAGCGTATCGGGCTGAGAGGGCATGGTCGCCTTGCGTTCAGTGGTACACGTGCAGGTGGAAGTATGCCCGAACGCGCGCCGACGGCGTACCGGCAGGCTATGCCGCGCGCGTTTTGAAGTTTGCGTTTGGCTGCGCGGGCGCCTCGCGTATCATCTCGGCATCGCGCCGCCGCCCGCAAGCGCCGGGATCCGGGGCGCCGGTCAATTTCCGGGAACCTCTATGAATCTCGCAATCGAGAAAGTCGGGGAAGTGCTGGTTGTCTCGCCCGAAGGGCAGATCAACAGCGGCAACGCCGCGGGCATCGAAGCGGACCTGTTGTCGCACGTGGAAAAGGGCGAGCACCGCTTCGTGCTCGACATGTCGAACCTGAACTACATCTCCAGCGCCGGGCTGCGCGTGGTGCTGGTGCTGGCCAAGCGCCTGAAGCAGAGCGCCGGCGCGCTCGCACTGTGCGCGATGCAGCCGCACGTGCGCGAGGTGTTCGACATCAGCGGATTCCTGGCCATCCTGACGGTGGTCGACACGCGCCAGGAAGCGGTGGCCAAGGTCGGCTGACGACCCGCGCGGCGCCTCAGGGCTTGCGGTTTTCGTACGAGGTATCGAGCAGATCATCCTCCGGCGTGATGATGCCGGGATCTCCGGGGGGCTCGATGGCGCGGCCCTGCCGTGGCATGCCGGCGACCGTGGGACTCTGGTCGGGCATCGGCAGCACGCCGGTGCCCTTGCGCGGGTCGAGGGTGGCAGCCTTGTCCTTGGCCGGTTCCGGTTTGGTCGCGGCGGCGGAAGAATCGATGGCGGTTTTCAGCATGATGACGTCTCCGGTTGTGGGCGTCCCAGGATGGCGACGCGCCGGGGATTTCCCTTCATCTTAGGGCCGCCATCGGCCCGCGGCGCCATTTGCGTTGTCACGTTTGCAAGGGGCTGTTGCAGCGTCCTGGCCCTTATAATGCCGAGCGCGGTGCGACGTTGCCAGACCACGAATGTCCTGGCCTCGCGACCTCCTTCCACAGCGCCCGGTTTCCTTCATTTCCAGCCATCCACCTTGACCGAATCCGTCGAACGCTCCGTCCATGCCGAACTCGTCGCCGTCCTGGTCGCCGTCACCAACGGCGAGCCGCGCGTCCTGACCACCGATGACGCGCGCGCCTTGCCTGCGGGGCCTTTCGAACTCTCGCACCGTTCGCTGCAAGCGGGCTTGCGGGCGTGGGTGGAGGCGCAGACGCATCATCCCCTGGGCTACGTCGAGCAGCTCTATACCTTCGCCGACGGCGATCGTTCCGACGAGTCGGGCGCGCGGGTCATGTCCGTCAGTTATCTCGGCCTGACTCGCGAGGCGGGCGAGACCGGCGTGGCGCAGGTCGGTTGGCAGGACTGGTACCGTTATTTCCCGTGGGAAGACCGGCGCGCGGGCACGCCCTCGGTGCTGGACGAACTGATCGTGCCACGCCTGCGGGCGTGGTGTGAAGGCGCTTCCGACACCGCCATGCGCAACCGCCGTGGCCAGCGCGTTGCCATCACCTTCGGGCTCGATGGCGCTGCCTGGAACGAAGACATGGTGCTGCAGCGCTACGAGCTGCTGTTCGAGGCTGGCCTGGTGCCCGAGGCGGGGAGACGCCACGCGGCGGGGCAGGCCGCCGCGCTGCCGGGCGAGCCGATGCGCCATGACCACCGCCGCATCCTGGCCACCGGGATCGCGCGGCTGCGCGCCAAGATCAAGTACCGGCCGGTGGTGTTCGAACTCATGCCGGCGCAGTTCACGCTGCTGCAGTTGCAGCAGGCCGTCGAGGCCCTGGCCGGGCGCGGCCTGCACAAGCAGAACTTCCGGCGCCTGATCGAGCAGCAGGCGCTGGTGGAAGAGACCGGCGAAATGGCAACCGGCACGGCCGGTCGTCCGGCCAAACTGTTCCGCTTCCGCCGCGACGTGCTGCTCGAGCGCGCCATCGCCGGCAGCAAGTTGCCCGTGTCGCGCGGGCTCTGACGCTTGACAAGCTCATATACTCATCTTTAGCATAAGTGCATGCGCAATTGGAGCGCGCCTTTTTTTAATCAACAAATACTCAAAATGAGCATTAATGCTGAAGCCCCGTTCGCCCGATTGACCATTCCCTCCCTGCCGGATGTCATGCTGGAGCCGCTGGTGCGCGCGGCCCTGCTCGAAGACCTGGGACGGGCCGGAGACCTGACCACCGACGCCATCGTGCCGGCCGATGCCGTGGCGCAGACGCGCCTGGTGGCGCGCCAGGATGGCGTGCTGGCCGGTCTTGACCTGGCGCGCCTGGCGTTTCGCGCATTGGACCCCGCCATGGAGTTTCGCGTGGCGCAACGCGATGGCGCCGAGCTGGCGCCCGGCACCGAAATCGCGACCATCCGCGGCAACGCCCGCGCCATGCTCAGCGCCGAGCGGGTGGCGCTGAACTTCCTGTGCCACCTGAGCGGCGTGGCTACCGCAACGGCTTCGATCGCTCGCGCCATCGCCGGCCACGGCGCCCGCGTCACTTGCACCCGCAAGACCATGCCGGGCCTGCGCGCGGTGCAGAAGTACGCGGTGCGGGTGGGCGGCGGCAGCAACCACCGCTACGGCCTGGACGACGCCGTGCTGATCAAGGACAACCACATCGCGTTGGCCGGCAGCGTCGAGACCGCGGTGCAACGGGCCCGCGCCAGCGTCGGCCACATGGTCAAGATCGAGCTGGAAGTGGACACGCTGGCGCAACTGGAAACCGCGCTGGCGCTGGGCGTGGACGTGGTGCTGCTGGACAACATGAGCCTGGACGAATTGCGCCAGGCGGTTGCCATGGCGCGCGGCCGCGCCATTACCGAAGCCTCCGGCCGCATCACGCCCGACACCGCCGCCGCGGTGGCCGCCACCGGTGTCGACCAGATCGCCGTCGGTTGGGTGACGCACAGCGCCAAGGTGCTCGATATCGGACTGGACGCCTGAGTCCGGCCTTTTGCCAGGGATACGCATCATGAAACGCGCCCTTCGATTTTGCTTGCTGCCGCTGGCCCTGGCGCTGGGTGCCTGCGGCAATCCGCCATCCGGCGATCCCGTGGCGGACGCGACCTATCCGACCCGCCCCATCACCATCGTGGTGACCTTCCCGCCTGGCGGGGGCACCGACCTGTTGGCGCGGCGGCTGGGCGCCGACCTGCAGGAACAGTTCGGCCAGCCGGTGGTGGTCGAGAACAGGCCGGGTGCCAGCGGCAACATCGGCGCCCGCGTGGTCGCCGAATCGCCGCCCGACGGCTACACCTTGTTGATGGTCAACAGTTCGTTCGCGATCAACCCCGGTGTGTACCGCAGCCTGGGATTTTCGCCCAGGCGCGACTTCACGGCGGTGATGAATGTGGCGTTCGTGCCATCCGTGTTCGTGGTGCCGGCGGCCTCGCCGCTGCGCACCCTGGATGACGCGCTCAACGCGGCCCGACCCGAGCGTCCGCTGCCGTTTGCCTCCTGCGGCAACGGCACGCCGCAGCACCTGGCGGGTGAAATGCTGGCGCGGGCCACGGGCGCGCCCTTGCAGCAGGTGCCCTACAAGGGCTGCGGTCCGGCCCTGACCGATGTGATGTCCGGCCAGGTCGGCATGGGCGTGGTCACGGCGTCCAGCGCCGCGCCCTTGATCGCGGCGGGCCGCCTGCGCGCGCTGGCGGTGACGTCGCCGCAGCGTTCTCCCTTGCTGCCGGCCGTGCCGGCCGTGGCCGAGCAAGGCATCAGCGGCTACGCGCTGGACCAATGGCACGGCCTGCTGGCCCCGGCCGCCACGCCGCCGGCGGTCGTGGCGAGGCTGAACGCCACGCTGGCGCGCATCATGCTGCGGCCCGACGTGCAGGCGGCATTGCGCGAGCAGGGCTTCACGCCGACGACGAGCTCGCCAGGCGCGTTCCAGGACATGATCAACGCCGATATCGACCGCTACACGGCGCTGACTGCCGCAATCGGCCTGCATGCCGATTGACAGGACATGAAAACGGCGGGGCCGGCGGTTGTGCCGCTGGCCCCGCCGCTGCGGGCTGGCGCGACGCGCCCGCCGTCAGGCCGCCGCGCGCGCGTGCTGTTCCAGCTGTTCCTTCAGCCCCGGTTGCAGCTTGAGCTGGCGCGCCAGTTCGTCCAGGTAGGCGCGCTCCATGTAGCTTTCCTCGTCGACCACCAGCAGGCTGGCCAGGTACATTTCGGCGGCCATTTCCGGTGTCTTGGCCGACTGCGCGATCACGGCGGGATCGAGCGGGCGCGACAACTCGGTTTCGAGCCAGCGACGGTCCTGCGCATCGCTGGACAGCTTGGCCAACTCGGTTTCCAGCAGGGCGCGTTCTTCAGGCCCGATGTGACCGTCGGCCTTGGCCGCCCCGATCATCGCGGTCAGCACCGCCGTGCTGTGCTGTTCGGCCTCGGGCGCGGGCAGGCGGTCCAGCGTCTGCGGCGGGGCGGCGGGCGCCCCGGCCTGCTTGCGCTGCCAGTCGCCATAGGCGCGGTAGGCCAGGGCGCCAAGCGCGGCCATGCCGCCGTACATGGCGACCTTGCCGCCGATCTTGCGGGCCTTCTTGCTGCCCAGCAGCAGGCCCAGCGCGCCGGCGCCCAGGGCGCCGCCGCCCAACCCGGTCAGGAAGGACGATCCTTTGCCGCCCGTGGCTCCCTGCACCTTGGAACCGGCGTCGGCCAGCAGGCCCTGGCCGGATTGCAGTAATTGGTCTAGAAGTTGTCTGGCGCTCATGCGGTCTTCCTGTTGAATGCAAACGATCTTGCGGACAGCAATATCCGACCAGCGCCGAGGCCGGAAGTTCAGCTTACAGTCAGAAATGGATGTTGCGGAAGCCCGATAGCCGGCCGCGGATGCTACAAACGGGGCAGGAGCGGCACGTCGTGCCGCCCGCAACGCGAGGAACCCCGCCCATGACCATCCACGTGCGCCAGAACGCGCCCAAGACCCTGCAGTTCACCGCCACGGCCGAAGGCCACGACCTGCCGCTGGACATGCCGCAGCCGCAAGGCGCGGGCCCCGATCCCCACGATTACTTCGATACGGCGCTGGGCGGCTGCAAGGCCATGACGCTGATGGTCTACGCGCAGCGCAAGGGGCTGCCGCTGGAGTCGGTGGGCGTTGACGTGGTGCGCGATGCCAGCGAGGAACGCAAGGGCGTCTATCGCCTGACCGCCAAGCTCACCTTGCATGGCGAACTGTCGGACGCGCAGATCGACGAATTGCTGGCGGTGGCCGAGAAATGCCCGATCCACAAACTGATGACCGCGGTGGACGTGCAGGTGTCCACGCTGGTGGTGCGGCCGGCCTGAGGCGCCGGCAGCCCGGGCGGAAGACCCGCCCGGGGCGCAACGGCCGGGCGGCGCGCCCGGCCCGCCAACGGAATTACTCTTCCATGCCCGGGACGATGGTCGAGAAACCGGCGTCCACGTGGGTGATTTCGCCGGTGACGCCGGCGGCCAGGTCCGACAGCATGAACGCGGCGACGTTGCCGACGTCATCGATGGTGACGTTGCGGCGCAGCGGCGCCTGGGCCTCGACGAACTTCAGGATGGCCGAGAAGTCCTTGATGCCGCTGGCAGCCAGCGTCTTGATCGGGCCGGCCGAAATGCCGTTGGCGCGGATGCCGCGCGGACCCAGCGCCGTGGCCAGGTAGCGCACGCTGGCTTCGAGCGAGGCCTTGGCCAGGCCCATGGTGTTGTAGTTGGGCACCACGCGTTCGGCGCCCAGGTAGGTCAGCGTCAGCACCGAGCCGTTGCGGCCTTCCATCAGCGGCAGCGCGGCCTTGGCCATCGCGGCGAAGCTGTAGGCGGAAATGTCATGGGCGATGCGGAAGCCTTCGCGCGACAGGCCGTCCAGGAAATTGCCGGCGATGGCTTCGCGCGGCGCGAAACCGATCGAGTGCACCAGGCCGTCCAGGCCGTCCCAGCGCTTGGCCAGCTCGGTGAAGGTGGCTTCGATCTGGCTGTCTTCGGCGACGTCGCAGGGCAGCACGATGTCGCTGCCGAACTCGGCGGCGAATTCGGCCACGCGGTCCTTGAAGCGGTCGCCGACGTAGGTGAAGGCCAGTTCGGCGCCCTGCTGATGGCAGGCGCGCGCGATGCCGTAGGCGATGGAGCGGTTGGAAAGCACCCCGGTGACCAGGATGCGTTTGCCGGCGAGAAAGCCCATGTGTGTGATTCCTTTGATTTTTTCCTGCTGGAGACCGCCTATTTTAAGGAGTTTGGCGGTTTCGCGGACAAAACAGAGCGGCGCCCTTGCGGGCGCCGCTGCATGAAGCGTATCGATCGCGGGGTCTAGCCGCGGGCGTTGGTGCCCGGCACGCGCAGCTGGGTGCCGATCTTGAGCGCGCTGCCCTTGAGGTTGTTCAGGGCGCGCAGCGCGTCCACCGAGGTGCCGTATTGCTTGGCCAGCGAGAACAGCGTGTCGCCCTGGCGCACCTTGTGGGTGCGCACGTTGGGACGGGCATTGGCCCCGCGGGCGGCGGGCGCGGCGGCCTTGCCGCGCGGCGCCGGCGTCTTGCCGCTGCTGACGGGAGCCGAATCCAGCGCGCCCACCGGCGCGGCCAGCGAGGCCAGTTGCACGCCGCCGGTGCCCGGGTCGCCCGGCACCAGCAGCGACTGGCCCGAGGCTACCTTCTGGCGCGAGCCTATGTCGTTGGTTTCGCGCAGCTTGGCTTCGGTCACGCCAAAACGCTTGGCGATCGAGGCGTAGGATTCGCCGCGGCGCGAGTGGTAGACCTTCCAGGCGCTCAGGTCGCCCTTGTAGTTGGTCAGGTTGGCGTTGAAGATCTCGACGCGGTCGGCCGGCAGCAGCAGGGTGGGGGCGTGGTCGCCGCGGATCACCGGGCGGTTGAACGACGGGTTCAGCGCCTTGAATTCGTCCAGCGGCATCTCGGCCAGCTTGGCGGCGATTTCCAGGTCGATGTCGCTGTTCTTCTGCACCGTCACGAAGTAGGGCGTGTTGCCGACCGGCGGCAACGCCACCGCATAGCGCTGCGGGTCGGCGATGATGTTCTTGATGGCCTGCAGCTTGGGCACGTAGTTGCGGGTCTCGTCCGGCATGTTCAGGGACAGGTAGTCCGTGGGCTGGCCGGCGGCCTCGTTCTTGGCCATGGCGCGCTGCACCGAGCCTTCGCCCCAGTTGTACGAGGCCAGCGCCAGGTACCAGTCGCCCTGCATCTCGAACAGTTTTTCCAGGTAGTCCAGCGCCGCGTTGGTCGAGGCGATGGGGTCGCGGCGCTCATCGCGCCACCAGTCCTGCTTCAGGTTGAAGTGCTGGCCGGTGGCCGGCACGAACTGCCACAGGCCCGAGGCCTGGGCGCGCGACAGCGCGGTGGGGTTGTAGGCGCTTTCGACGAACGGCAGCAGGGCCAGCTCGGTCGGCAGGCCGCGCCGGTTGATCTCGTCGACGATGAAATACAGGTACTTGCCGGCGCGCTCGGCCATGCGCTGCACCGCCTCGGGGTGGGACGCGTAGTAGTCGGTCCACTGCTGCGAGAGGTCGGTGTTCAGGTTGGGGATGGCGAAGCCGCGGCGGATGCGGTCCCAGGCGTCGACCGGCGGATTGGTCAGGTCCACCGTGCGGGACGTGTCGCGGGCGATGTAGCGCCCTTGGGAATTGGTGGTGAGGTTCTTGCTGTCGTGGGATTTGGTTCCTGCGCAACCGGCGAGGACTGCCAGCAGAAGTGGCAGAAGGAGTCGGGAGAAATTCATCGGGCGGTCACTTGAAATCGTTCTTCCATTCACGAAGGGAGGCAAAAACCTCTACCGGCGTCGGGTGGTCGTGGCCGGCCCAGTTGTCTGCGGCGCGGACGACGTCAGCTTGCTGCGTACGCAAAAACGGATTGGTCGCGCGTTCCTGGCCGATGGTCGACGGAAGCGTGGGGAGACCT
Organism: Achromobacter xylosoxidans; assembly: GCF_001457475.1. NCBI lineage: Bacteria > Pseudomonadati > Pseudomonadota > Betaproteobacteria > Burkholderiales > Alcaligenaceae > Achromobacter > Achromobacter xylosoxidans. The sequence goes on from NZ_LN831029.1 coordinate 770,736, forward strand.
TCTGCGCGTAATTGCCGGGCCCGCTGATACCACTGTTGCAGGGTGCGGTTGGCGGGTTCGACCGCCATGGCCCAGCGCAAGTTCGCTAGAGTGTACTCGTGTGCGCAAAAAACCTGTGTATCTGGCGGTAAAACAGAAAATTTTTCCAAAGAATCAGACATTTGCGCGGGAGTGCCCTCGAAAAGCCGGCCACAGCCCCCGGCAAACAGGGTGTCGCCACAGAACAGCACAGGCTGTTTTCCCGCAGCCCGCCCGGTGTAGGCGATGTGGCCGGCGGTATGTCCCGGCACGTCCAGCACGGCCAGGTCCAGGTCCAGTTCGGGCAGCACCACGCGGTCGCCTTCGACCAGCGGCACGTCGCAGCGCGGCAATTTTTCGCGCGCCGGGCCGTACACCGTGATGTCGCCGATGCGGGACAATTCGAGAACACCGCCCACATGGTCGCCATGATGGTGCGTGAGTAGAATGGCGCGCAGTCGCAGGCCTTCGCGGGCCAGCCATTGCAGCACCGGGCCGGCTTCGCCCGGGTCGACCACGGCGGCCTGGCCGTCGCGGACGATGGCCCAGATATAGTTGTCGGTGAAGGCGGGCAGGGGCAAGACCGCGGCATTGCGTTCGCGGCCGCCTGCGGGGGCGGTCAAGGCTTGCATGGGATTCGAAGGAATAAGACGTGGCAGAAGAGACTCCGCCGATTGTAGAACTGGCCGAATGGTTCCAGACTCCGCCAGGGCAATACGCCCTGGCCTGGGAGCGCGCGCAGTTCGACGCGGCGGTGGCGGACGTCTTTGGATATTACGCCTGGCAGGTCGGCCTGGCCGACCTGAACCTGCTGCGCGCCAACCGCATGCCCTTCAAGGGGTACGTCGGCACCGAAACCCCGACCGCCGAAAGCGTCGCCGGCTGGCAGTCGCGGGTGGTGCTGGCGCAGCCCGAGGCGCTGCCGTTCGAATCGCAGAGCGTGGACCTGCTGATCCTGCCGCATGCCTTCGAATGCACCAGCGAGCCGCACAACGTGCTGCGCGAGGTCGAGCGCGTGCTGGTGCCGGAAGGGCGCGTGGTGATCTCCGGCTTCAACCCCTGGAGCATGTGGGGCGCGCGCACCCGCATGCCGGGCATGGAGCCCTGGCTGCCGCAACCGCCGTCGTCGCAGGTGTCGCTGCCGCGCCTGAAAGACTGGTTCAAGCTGCTGTCGCTCGAGGTCGAGCAAAGCCACTTTGGCTGCTACGCGCCGGCTTGCCGCAGCGAAAAATGGCTGCAGCGCTGGGGGTTCCTCGAATCGGCCGGCGCGCGTTGGTGGAGCGTGGGCGGCGCGGTCTACCTGGTGTCGGCGGTCAAGCGCGTGGCCGGCATGCGTATCATCGGCCCGGCCTGGAAGACCAAGCCCAAGCGGGCCCGGGCCGCGTCGGTGGTGGTCAACCGCCAGGCCGACGACGGCTTCGACCGCTCCTGAGCGGCCCGCCGCATTCACATCGAGAGTACAAGGACATACAAGCAGCACCATGCAGGACAACAACGCGAACGACCAGAAAGTGGAAATGTGGACCGACGGCGCCTGCAAGGGCAATCCCGGTCCGGGCGGCTGGGGCGTGCTGATGCGCGCCGGCGTGCACGAAAAGACCATGCACGGCGGCGAGGCCCAGACCACCAACAACCGCATGGAACTGCTGGCCGTGATCGAGGGGCTGCGCGCGCTCAAGCGTCCCTGCGCGGTCACCATCCACACCGACTCCCAGTACGTCATGAAAGGCATGACCGAATGGCTCGCCAACTGGAAGCGGCGCGGCTGGATGACGGCCGACAAGAAGCCGGTCAAGAATGCCGAGCTGTGGCAGTCCCTGGATGAGCAGGTGCGCCGTCACACCGTGTCGTGGCGCTGGGTGCGTGGCCATGCCGGCGATCCCGGCAACGAGCGCGCCGACCAATTGGCCAACCAGGGCGTCGAGTCGGTCCGACGCGGCTGAACGACCCGCCGGGGCGCCGCGGCGTCCGTCAACGGCTCCGTGTTTTCACCGATGCGGGCGCGCTGCGGCGGCCTGCCGCATCGGGAAATACCCTGGGTCGGCCGGTTTAGTGCTTTCAGTGCGCTTCAGGATTGTTCCAGGTTGTAAATCCGGTGCTAAAGTGCCAACCCTTGATCCTGTTCCTGCGGCGCCGTCCCAGCGGGGGATGCCTGGCACGCGCCGCGATACCGCCACATTCGCATGAAAAAAGCAGCATTGCTGGCCGCTATCGCGGCGGGAGTGGCCGCGGGGGCCGCTCTGGGCGTATTCGTGCCGCGCTGGCTCGCGCCGGTCGCCACGCAGGCGGCCAGCGCCGCCGCGCCCGCCCAACCCGTCTCCAAGGCGGCTCCAGTGCGGGTCGAAGTCTCCGCCGTCACGGAAATTCCGTTCGCCCGCGGCCTGTCGGCGGTGGGTAGCCTGCGCTCGGATGAGGCCGTGATGCTGCGGCCCGAAGTGGCCGGCCGGATCCAGTCGATCGAATTCAAGGAAGGCCAGCCGGTCAAGCGTGGCCAGGCGCTGATCCGCCTGGATGATTCCGTGCCGCGCGCCGAACTGGCGCAGGCCCGTGCCAACCTGGCGCTGGCGCAGAGCCACTATCGCCGCGCCGTGGCGCTGCAGGCCAAGGGCTTCGTCAGCCAGCAGGCGCGCGACGAGTCGGCCAGCACGCTCAAGGTGCAGGAGGCCGCGGTGGCGCTGGCGCAGGCGCGCCTGGACAAGATGACCATCAGCGCGCCGTTCGCCGGTTTCGCCGGCCTGCGCAGCGTGTCGGTGGGCGACTACGTCAACCAGGGCCAGGACCTGGCGCCGCTGGAAGCGATCGACCCGCTCAAGGTGGATTTCCGCGTGCCCGAGATGTATCTCAGCAAGGTCGGCGTGGGGCAGCAGCTGACGCTGCGCCTGGATGCCTTGCCAGGCCAGGAACGCCCCGGCCTGGTGTACGCGGTCAGCCCGCTGGTCGATGCGGGCGGGCGCTCCATCCTGCTGCGCGCCACCGTGGCCAACGCCGATTCGCTGCTGCGCCCGGGCATGTTCGCGCGCGTGCAGTTGCTGTTCAACCAGGACAAGGCGCTGGTCGCGCCCGAGGCGGCGCTGTCGCCGTCCGGCGAGACGCAGTACGTATACCGCGTCAAGGACGGCGTGGCCGAGCGCCGCGAAGTCACCATCGGCGAGCGCCGTGAAGGCAAGGTCGAGATCCTGACGGGCGTGGCGGCGGGCGACCAACTGGTGGTCTCCGGACTGCAGCGCGTCACCGACGGCGGCCCGGTGCAGGTCGTCAACAACGGCGCCTGACGCCACTATCCCAGCGAGCGGCGGCCTTCATGCGCATTTCGGAAACCTGTATCCAGCGGCCGGTGTTCGCATCGGTGCTGTCACTGGTCATCGTGCTGATCGGCCTGATCTCGTATTCGCGCCTGACGGTGCGGGAATATCCCAAGATCGACGAGCCCATCGTGTCGGTGGACACGACCTACAAGGGCGCCTCGCCCGAGGTGATCGAGTCGCAGGTGACCAAGCCGCTGGAAGACCAGCTGGCCGGCATCGAGGGCGTGGACGTGATGACCTCGCGCAGCCGCTCCGAGCGCAGCCTGATCAACATCAAGTTCAACCTGTCGCGCAATCCGGACGCGGCGGCGGCCGAAGTGCGCGACAAGGTCTCGCGCGCGCGCCGTTTCCTGCCCGACGAGATCGACGAGCCCATCATCGGCAAGGTCGAGGCGGATTCGCAGCCCATCATCTACATCGCGGTCGAGTCCGGTTCGTATTCGGCCATCCAGACTTCCGACTACATCAACCGCTACATCAAGACCCGCCTGTCGGTGCTGCCCGGCGCGGCCGAGGTGCGCGTGTTCGGCGAACGGCTGCCGTCCATGCGCATCTACGTCGACCGCGACAAGCTCGCGGCCTACGGCCTCACGGTGCAGGACGTCGAGTCGGCGCTGCGCAGCCAGAACGTGGAGATCCCGGCCGGCCGCATCGAGTCGCGGGCGCGCGAGTTTTCGGTGGTGTCGTCCACCGACTTGCAGACCCCGGCGCAGTTCGAGAACGTCATCGTCGCCAACGTGAAGGGTTATCCGGTGCGGCTGCGGGACGTGTCCAAGGTGGAGATCGGGGCCGCCAACGACCGCATCCTGTCGCGCTTCAACGGCAAGCCGGCCATCAACATCGGGGTCACGCGCCAGTCCACCGCCAACCCGCTGGAGCTGTCCAAGGCGGCGCGCGAGGAAGTGGCGCGGCTGAACGAGAACCTGCCCGCGGGCATGAAGCTGACCATCGCCTACGACTCGTCGGTGTTCATCGAGCGCTCCATCGACTCGGTGTTCCACACCATCGGCGAAGCCATCGTCCTGGTGGTGCTGGTGATCTTCTTCTTCCTGCGCAATCTGCGCGCCAGCATCATTCCCATCGTCACCATCCCGGTGTCGCTGGTGGGCGCATGCGCGCTGATGTACCTGTTCGGCTTCTCGATCAACACGCTGACGCTGCTGGCCATGGTGCTGGCCATCGGTTTGGTGGTGGACGATGCCATCGTGGTGCTGGAGAACATCTTCCGCCACATCGAGGACGGCATGCCGCGCAAGGAAGCGGCGCTGCGCGGCTCGCGCGAGATCGGCTTCGCCGTGGTGGCCATGACCATGACCCTGGTGACGGTGTACGCGCCGCTGGCCTTTGCCACCGGCCGCACCGGGCGGCTGTTCATCGAGTTCGCGCTGGCGCTGGCCGGCGCGGTGCTGGTGTCCGGCTTCGTGGCGCTGACGCTGACGCCCATGATGTGCTCGGTGCTGCTGCGCCACCAGAGCAGCCACAGCCGCTGGTACAACCTGATCGAAGGCTGGCTCGACGCCATGAGCAATGGCTACCGGCGGACACTGGCGCTGGCGCTGCGCCATCGCTGGCTGGTGGTGGCGATCGGCATCGCGGTGGCGGCGGCCAGCGGCGTGCTGTTCAAGGTGGTCAAGAGCGAGCTGGCGCCGGTCGAGGACCGCGGCGTCGTGTTCGGCATCGTCAGTTCGCCGGAAGGCGCGACGCTGAACTACACGCTCGACAGCATGCTCGGCATCGAGAAGTTCTACGCCGCCATTCCCGAGGCCAGCGGCAGCCAGGTCACCGTCGGTTTTCCCACGGTCACCGACGGCACCGCGATCCTGCGCCTCAAGCCCTGGGAGGAGCGCGGCCGCCGCCAGCAGGCCATCACCCAGGAACTGCAACCGTTGTTCTCGTCGCTGCCGGGGGTGCGGGCGTTCCCGACCAATCCGCCGTCGCTGGGCCAGTCGGCGCGTTCCAAACCGGTGGAATTCATCATCATGAGCCAGGCCTCCTACGAGGAACTGGCGCGCCTGACCGAGGTGTTCCTGACGGAACTGCGCAAGTATCCCGGCCTGCTCAACCTGGACACCGACCTGCGCCTGAACACGCCCGAGTTGCGAGTGCGGGTGGACCGAGACAAGATGGCCGACGTCGGCACCAACGTCGACACCGTGGGTCGCACCCTCGAATCGATGCTGGGCGGACGCCAGGTGACCCGCTACAAGGACCAGGGCGAGCAGTACGACGTGATCGTGCAGGTCACGCCGCGCGACCGCGCCACCCCCACCGACATTTCCGGCATCCACGTGCGGGCGCGTGACGGCAGCATGGTGCAGCTGGACAACCTGGTGGCTGTGCACGAAGGCGTGTCGCCGCAGTCGCTGAACCACTTCAACCGCCTGCGCGCGGTCAAGATCGACGCCGCCGTGGCGCCGGGCTATGCGTTGGGCGAGGTGCTGACCCACATGCACCAGGTGGCGCGCGACGTGCTGCCCAATACGGTGGTGACGGACCTGGACGGCCAGTCGCGCGAGTTCCGCGATTCGTCAGGCAGCATCTACCTGGTGTTCGCCATGGCGCTGGCCTTCATCTACCTGGTGCTGGCTGCCCAGTTCGAAAGCTGGCGCAACCCCTTCATCATCATGCTGTCGGTGCCGCTGTCGATGACCGGCGCGCTGCTGGCGCTGTGGCTGACGGGCGGCACGCTGTCGATCTACAGCCAGATCGGCCTGATCACGCTGGTGGGCCTGATCACCAAGCACGGCATCCTGATCGTCGAATTCACCAACCAGCTGCGAGACGAGGGCAAGGCCCTGTTCGAGGCCGTCACCGAGGCCAGTGTGCTGCGCCTGCGGCCGATCCTGATGACCACCGGCGCCATGGTGCTGGGCACCGTGCCGCTGGCGCTGTCGTCGGGCGCGGGCGCCGAATCGCGCCAGCAGATCGGCTGGGTCCTGGTGGGCGGGCTGATGCTGGGTACACTATTGACCTTGTTCGTCGTGCCGGTGGCCTACACCCTGATCGCCACCGCACGCAGGAAACCCGGCCCGGCCGGCAGCGCAACGCATCCCCCGGCCGGCCCGGCGGATGGCCAGGCGCCGTCGGCGCCAGCGGCCCAAGCGTCGGAATAGCTTTATGCGCCAGATCATCTTTGACACTGAAACCACCGGGCTGGATCCCGCCCAGGGACACCGCATCGTCGAAATCGGCTGCGTCGAACTGGTCAACCGGATGGCCACCGGCAACAACCTGCACATCTACCTGAACCCGGACCGCGACAGCGACCCCGAGGCGCTGGCGGTGCACGGCCTGACCACCGAGTTCCTGTCCGACAAGCCGCGCTTTGCGGAAGTGGCCGACGAGTTCGTCAAGTTCATCCAGGGCGCCGAACTGATCGCGCACAACGCGGCGTTCGACGTGAAGTTCTTCAACGCCGAGCTGGCCAAGACCGGCCGCGGCCCGATCACCGAATACTGCGCGACGGTCACCGATTCGCTGTTGCACGCGCGTTCGCTGTTCCCGGGCAAGCGCAACTCGCTGGACGCGCTGTGCGACCGCTTCGGCATCTCCAACGCGCACCGCACGCTGCACGGCGCGTTGCTCGACTCGCAACTGCTGGCGGAAGTCTGGCTGGCCATGACCCGCGGCCAGGATGCGCTGCTGATCGACGTCGACGACAACGACTCGGGCGCGGGCGGCGGCGTGGTGCTGGCCAGGTTCGACGCCTCCGGCCTGCCGGTGGTGAAGGCCAGCGAAGCCGAACTGGCCGAGCACGAAACCTACCTGGCGGCGCTGGACAAGTCGGTTGGCGGCGAATGCGTGTGGCGCAAGCTGGACGCGCCGGTGGCGGCCGCTTGAAGTTTTTTCGAGGCGACTTGCACACTTTCAAAAAAGCGTGCTAATATTTCGCCTCTTTCGGGGTGGTTAGCTCAGTGGTAGAGCACTGCCTTCACACGGCAGGGGTCACTGGTTCGAACCCAGTACTACCCACCAAAGACCCTCGAAGAGCGCCGTCAGGCTGAAAAGCCGGCAGTCGCGACTCGAGCCGGTGCAAGCGCTTTGCGCAAGCAAAGACGCAAACCCGAGCGACAATGAAGCCAACCTTAGCCGGTTGGCTTTTTTGTTTTGCGCGCGGCCTTGATATGCCGCAAGCGCGACCGCCGGATTTGCGCGCCATCGTGCCCCGGGTTGTCTATGATGAAATCTGAAGTCGCAATTTCGGCCCAAAGCTCGGTCCAAAGCTCGACCCTAAGCTCGACCCAAAGCGCGTGGCCGGGCCGCGGCAACCGGATGTGGATGCAAAAGCAAGAGCAAAGGCAAACGCAGACTGAGACGCGAAACGCGTCGTTTACCGGGAGACCTTCATGCACCCCAGCACCAACACCATGTTGATCATCATCGTCACGGGCGTGGCGCTCATGCTGCTCGGGTTTGGGCTGCGGGATCGCAACATCGGCATGGGGCTGATGGGCATCGGCCTTATCACGGCCATCGGCACCATCATCTATAAGGCGTACATCACGTTCTATTGACGCGGCCGGGCGCATTGCCCGCGTCGTTCAGGCCTTGGGCGCGGCCAGCCGCGCCGCGCGCGCCAGCAGGGTGTCGAGCTGGTTGGCGAAGGCCTTGCGGTCGGATTGGCTGAACGAAGACGGTCCGCCCGTGTCCACGCCGCTCGCGCGCAATTCCTCCATCATGTCCCGCAGCGCCAGCCGTTCACGGATGGTCTCGGGCGAATAGCGTTCGCCGCGCGGGTTCAGCGCCATGGCGCCTTTTTCCAGCACCTGCGCCGCCAGCGGGATGTCGCCGGTGATCACCAGGTCGCCGGCCACCGCGCGTTCGGCGATGTGAGCGTCGGCCACGTCGAAGCCGCGCGGCACCTGCACCGCCCGGATCAGTGGCGAAGGCGGCGTATGCAGCGCCTGGTTCGCCACCAGGGTCACCGGCACCTGCCAGCGCTGCGCGGCGCGGAACAGGATGTCCTTGATGACCCCGGGGCAGGCGTCGGCGTCGACCCAGATATGCATCAGCCGAGGGCCTTCTGCAAGGCTTCGGCGATGATGTCGTTGGTGCTCAGGCCGCGTTCGGCGGCGGCCGCGCGCAGCTGGTCCGCCTGCGCCTGCGACAGCTTCAGCGGAAACGGCACCAGGCCGGCGGCCTGGTCGAGCTTGCGCTGCTCGCGGCGGTCGGGCACTTGCGAGGCGGCGCCGAAGCGGTCGGGCGTGCCGGCTTGCTTGAGTTGGCCGGCCAGTTTCAGCGCCTGGTTCTTCTGCAGATCGAATTTGTTCATGAATATTCCTGATTGGGAGCGCCATCATAAGCGCAAGCGCGGTCAGCGGGGTTTTGCGTTCTCCAGCGCGGCCAGGCCTTCCTCGGCGCCGTCGTGCAACGGCACGGTCAGGCCACGCCGGGCGTTGGCGATGTTGACCTGGGCGCCCTGGGCCGAGCCGGCGGCCAGCAGGTCCTGGCCGGTCTGGTAGACCGCCCGCACCACCTGCAGGGCCTCATCGCGCGTCAGGTCGGACGTGGTCAGCAGCAGCGCCGCGGTGCCGATGGTGGCGACCGGTTCCGATTGGTTCGGATAGGTGCCCGCCGCGATTTCCAGGGGCATCAGCGCGTTGTCCTGGGCGGCCAGCGTCTTGACCGCGGCCGGATCGAGCGGCAGCAGTTTCAGGTGGGCCTGCGTCAGGGCGTCGCGCAGGGGCGTGGCGGGAATGCCGATCACCTGCGCCGCGGCGTCGATCAGGCCGGCATTGAGCGCCGGCAGCGAAGCCGTGAAGGGCGTGGGAACCGCCTCGTAGTCGCGTCCAGGCTGCAGCCCATGCGCCGCCAGCACCGCTTCCAGCGTGGCCCGCACCGCCGAACCCTGCGCGCCGAGCGCGATCTTCTTGCCCTTGAGGTCGCGCACGCCGCGCAGCTTGGCGTCGTCGCGCACGACGATATGCACCATTTCGGGATAGAGGCTGCCCAGCGCCCGCAGGCCGGCGAACGGCCCTTGCGACGCGAACGGACCGCGGCCCTCGTACGCCAGCTTGGCGGTATCGCCCTGGGCCAGCCCGACCACGGCGTCGCCGCTGCGCAGCAGGGCGATGTTCTCGGCGCCGCCGCCGGTGATCAGCGGCGTGACGCGGATCTGGCGCGCCTGGCCCACCGCGCCCAGCGCGCGCGCGAAGGTGACGTACTCGCCCCGGTCCGGTCCGCCGGCCAGCGGATAGCCCTGCTGCATGCGCGCCAGCCGGCCATTGATGCGGGCGACCGAGCGTTCCAGTTCCTGTTGCACCACGTGCTGCGCGGTGCTGGAGGCGCTGTAGGCAACCGAATGGGTGATCTGGTCGAGCGTGTCCAGCAGCCGCTGCGTCACGGGCGGCGGCGCGCCGGTGTCCAATGAGGGCGCCTCGGCGGCCTTGAAGCCGGCGGGGGTCACCAGCGTCCAGCCTTCGCCTTCCTTGCGGTAGATGGCGCTGGCATGCGCCACGATCTGGTCGCCAGCCTGGTTGCCGCTGGATTTCACGCCGCTGATGCTGCGCGGGCCCGCGCCCAGCAGCGTTACCAGGGCGGCGGCGCCGGGTTGGTCCCAGGCGCCGAGCGCGATGTCGCGGGTCACTTCCAGCCGCAGGTCGTAATAGACCACGCGGCGGGTTTCGCCTGCCGGAGCGCTGCTGTCGGTGGCGGAGCCCATTCTCTTGAGCTGGTCGATGCGGAACAGGCCCGCGCCGTAGGTGGCGGCCAGGCCGCGTTCGACGTCGGCGCGCAGCGCGTCGGTATCGGGCGCGCGGCCGCAGGCTGCCACGAGCAGGCACAGGGCCATAAGGAGGATGCGCTTGAGCATGGTCACATTCCTCCCACGAACGGCAGCGAGATCAACGAGGTCAGCACGATCACGTTGAGGATGTCCACCAGGAATGCGCCGGTCACCGGCACCACGATGAAGGCTTGCGGCGCGGGGCCATGGCGCCGCGTCAGCGCCTGCATGTTGGCGATGGCGGTGGCGGTGGCGCCCAGCGAGAAGCCGCAGAAGGCGGCCGACATGATGGCGGCCTCGTAGTCGCTCTTGAGCAGGCGGAACACCACCCAGGCCGAATACAGCGCGCAGAACAGCGTCTGCACCGCCAGGATCAGCGCCAGGGGCCCGGCCAGGCGCGCCACGCTGGTCAGGTCCAGCGTCATCATGGTCATGGCCAGGAACAGCGACAGGGTGATGGTGCCGATGATCTCGGTGGCGCGGTCGTCCAGTTTCAGGCCCAGACGTTCGCCGCCATTGCGGATCAGCACGCCGGTCGCCAGGCACCAGAGGAAGTTGGGCAGGCTCACCGGCGCGCCTTCCACCAGCGTGGCCAGGTAGCCGCCCGCCACCAGGCAGACGAAGGCGGCGGTCATCGAGGTGATGAACGAGGCGGCCGTCGACGGCGCCTGCGCTTCGCTCAGGTCCGGCGCCTCGTGGCCCGCCGCCGATTGGCGATCCAGGCTGCCGGCCAGCTTGTGGCGGCGCATCAGCCATTCCGCCACGGGGCCGCCGACCACGCCGCCCAGCACCAATCCTATCGTCGCCGCGGTCATGGCCAGCGCCATCACGTCCTGGATATTGTTGACGTCCGCAAAGCGGGTGGCGTAGGCCGCGCCCGTGCCGTGGCCGCCGACCAGCGTGATGGTGCCGCCCAGCAGCCCCATCAGCGGATGCATGTCCAGCAGCCAGGCCATGCCCAGCCCGACTGCGTTCTGCAGCACCAGGAACGGGATCAGCGCCAGCAGGAAGGCGATCAGCCGCGGGCCGCCCTTGGCCAGCAGTTTCAGGTTCGCCGTCAGGCCGATGCAACCGAAGAACAGCAGCAACAGGGTCGGCTTGATGCTGGTTTCCAGGGAAACGGCATGGCCGCCCCGGGTCGACAGCGCATAGGCGCCGATCGCGAACAGCAGGCCGCCGACGATCGGGTCCGGAATGCTGTAGCGCGCCAGCACGCCGATGCGGGTGGTCAGGACGCGGCCGATGGCCAGCACCAGGCAGCAGGCCAGCAGGGATTGGACGGGCGAGAGTGAAATCATGGAAACCTTCGCGCCCGCGGGCGCAGCGAAGTCAGGCTGTGGAAACCGTTGCCGCCATGTCTTTCCGGGATTGCGTTCCCATCTTAACGGGACGCCGGCGGCGCGGCATGCGCGCGGCAACGAACGAAGGCGGGGCGTGCCGCGCCGGTCAGAGCGGAAAGGCGCGCGCCATGTAGCTGGCCTGGGGCCCGTAGCCCTCGAGTTTGTCGGCCAGTTCGCGGCCGCCGGCCGGGACGGGCGCGTAGCCATGCCGCGTCCAATAACCGACCGCCGAACCCAGCGACACCAGGCTGGCGCGTTGCAACCCGGTTTGCGCGGCATGGCCGGCGGCCGTGCGCAACAGCGCCTGTCCCACGCCCAGCCCCTGGGCCGAGGGCGCCACCGCGCAATCGTGCAGGAACCAGTGGTCCGGACGCTCGGGCAGGGCGGCAAGCGGAGCGTCCAGCGTGGGCGGCAGGCCGGCGTCCCACGGGTACGACACCAGATAGCCGAGCAGGTGCGGGGAATCCGGCATCGTGTCGGCCTGCGCCACCCAGCAATGGGCTGGCGCCAGCGTCAGCCGGTTCAGGAAGAAATCAGCGCTCTCCAGCAGGAAACCCGGATAGGCGCCGGCCTGGATTGCCAGGATGCCGTCCATGTCGCCGGCCAGCATGGGGCGGACTCGATATTGCATAACCACCTTTGAAAACAAGAGCTTCGCGCATTTTACCGATGCCGCGGCCGGGGCCGCTTTACGCCCTTTCACAAATCGGGGACAGAGGTTTACGGAGCCTAAACGGCGCTTCATACATTTGGCTGCATGCCTGCCTAGAATCGCCTCGATTGCGACGAGTCCGATACCGGAAGCATTTCATGAAAATTCGACGAGGGCTTGCGCATACTGCCCGGCATAACGTCCCGCATTCCAGTTCCAGAACCTTATGCACATTCAATTCCGGTCCGAGCCCATGGGGCAGCAAGTCCTGGCCAAAGCGCTTCCCGTGGAAGCGATCTGGCGCACGGCCGCTGCCAACGTGCCTTACGACGCCTGCGTCACCTGCGTCATTCCCTGCCTGAATGAATGCGAGAACCTGCGCGTGCTGTTGCCGTTGCTGCGCAGCCGGCTGGCGGCCCTGTGCACCGGCTGGGAAATCATCGTGGCCGACGACGGCAGCACCGACGGCACCGAGGCCCTGATGGCTGAATGGACCCAATACGATGGCTTCCGCTACGTGCAGCTGTCGCGCAATTTCGGCAAGGAGGCCGCGCTCAGCGCCGGCCTGGAAAGCGCCACGGGCGACGCCATCATCTGCCTGGACGCCGACATGCAGCATCCGCCGGCCCTGATCGAGCAGATGCTGGCGCGCTGGGCCGCCGGCGCCGAAATGGTCTATGCCGTGCGCGAGACCCGCGCCGACGAATCCTGGCTCAAGCGCACCGGCGCCCGCTGGTTCTACAAGTTGCTCAGCGGCGCCCGCGGTGTCGAGGTGCCGGCCCACGCCGGCGACTTCCGTCTCATGAGCCGCAACGTGGTGGACGCGCTGAACGCGCTGCCCGAGCGCACCCGTTTCATGAAAGGCCTGTACGCCTGGGTCGGTTTCAAGGGTGAAGCGCTGCCCTATACGCCCGACGAGCGCATGCATGGCGACAGCCGTTTCGGGGGCATGCGACTGGCGCGCCTCGCGCTGGATGGATTGACGGCGTTCACGACCTGGCCGCTGCGCCTGGTCAGCCTGGTGGGCGTGCTGTTCGCGGTGCTGGCAATGGCCTATGCGAGCTATCTCGTGATCGATTACCTGGTCTCCGGCAATGCCGTGTCGGGCTGGACCACCATCGTGACGGCCGTGCTGTTCTTCGCCGGCGTCAACCTGATCTCGCTTGGCGTGGTGGGCGAGTACGTGTCGCGCATCTTCGACGAGGTCAAGGGACGGCCGTTGTTCGTGGTGCGCCGCCGCCAGGGGCGAGCCTCCCATTCTGACAAGGTCGCATCCTGATGGCCGCCGCGATGCAACGGCCGGCGCGTTCCGATTGGATCCCGCCGGCGGGATGGTTCCTGCTCGCGGTCGGCGTCTGGCTGGCGTTCCTGGCCTGGGTGCGGCCGCTGACGCTGCCTGACGAAGGCCGATATGCCGGTGTCGCCTGGGACATGCTGCGCAGCGGTTCGCACGCCGTGCCGTTGCTCGACGGCATGCCTTATTTCCACAAGCCGCCGCTGTATTACTGGTTGACCGAACTGTCGTTCACGGTGTTCGGCGTGCATCCCTTTGCCGCGCGCCTGCCGTCGCTGCTGGCGGCATGGACCGCCGCCGCCGCGCTGTATGGTTTCCTGCGGCGCTATCGCGATGCCGCCACCGCGACGCTGACCGTGCTGGCGCTGGCGACCCTGCCTTTCTTCTACGGCGGCGCGCAGTTCGCCAATCTCGACATGCTGGTGGCCGGCATGATCACCCTGTGCGTGCTGGCCGCGGCCGACACCGTGCTGCGCCTGGAGCGCGGCCAGGCCTATCGGTGGATGTCGCTCGCCGCCGCCGCGCTGGCGGCCCTGGCGGTGCTGGCCAAGGGGCTGATCGGTCTGGTTCTGCCCGGCGCCATCCTCTTCATCTGGCTGGTCTGGGGGCGCCGCTGGCGCGCGCTCGGGGCGCTGTTGTGGCCGCCCGCGCTGCTGGTGTTCGCGGCGGTCGCCATGCCGTGGTTCGTCCTGATGCAGGTCCGCTATCCGGGCTTCTACGACTATTTCTTCGTCTACCAGCATTTTCAGCGCTTCGCCGCCACCGGTTTCAACAACGCCCAGCCGTTCTGGTTCTACCTGCCGGTGGTGGTGGGACTGAGCCTGCCCTGGTCGCTGTGGGGCGGCGGCATCCTGCGCAAGGCGTTCTGGGCGGCGGGGCCGCAGCGCGATCTGCGGCGCCTGGCGCTGGTATGGTTCGTGGTGGTGGTGGGGTTCTTTTCACTGCCGAATTCCAAGCTGGTGGGCTATGTGTTGCCGGCGGTGCCGCCGCTTGCCTTCCTGCTGGTCGAAGTGATCGTGGCCGCGAGCCGCGACAAGGCCGACGCCCTGGCGCCGCGCCTGGTGCGCGTCTGCGCCGGGGTTGGCGCCGCGATCTGCGTGTTGGCCATCGGCATCGCCGCCCATTCGGCCCGCGGCAGCGCGGGCCCGCTGGCCGCGACGATCCGTCCGCTGGCCAAGCCCGGCGATACCTATGTGTCGCTGCACACCTATCCGTTCGACCTGGCGCTGTACGCCCAGGCGCCCAGGCCAACCTGGGTGGTGGACGACTGGCTCAATCCGGAAGTGCCGGTGCGCGACAACTGGCGCAAGGAACTCTACGACGCGGCCAGGTTCGAGCCCGAGGTGGGCAGGCAAGTGTTGATCAGTCCGCAGGAATTCCAGTCCCGCCTGTGCGCGGCGCCCGAAGGCGCGCGCTACTGGGTCTGGGGCACACGGTCGGACGCGGGCGCCTATCGGGCGTTGGCGGGCCTGGAGCCGGTCGCGAACAGCGTGAAATACGTGATCTGGCAGGTCGTGTCGGATGCCGCCTTCAAGCAGCGGGTCTGTGGCGGAACGCCCACAGCCGGCTCGTGATGAAGGTGGCCACCGCCAGCGCAATCAGGATCAGGGCCAGCAGCACGTCATAGGGAACCGACGTTACCCGCAGCAACCAGGCGTAAGCGGATTCATTGATGATGAAGCCGACGGCTGAAATGAAGAAGAAACGGCGTACTGCTATGGTCCAGGGTGTTTTCGAATGTCTGAACGTAAGCCGGTAGTGTCCGCTGAAGGAAACGACGAACGCCACCAGCCAGCCGAGCAGGTTGGCCAAGAGCGGAGCGGCGCCCAGGCCTTCGACGCAGGCGACCGCGACGCCCCAGTGGGTGGCGGCCGCTGCGCATCCGACGGCGATGAACAGGCTGACTTGTTGAAGCAGGGCGCGCATGTGGGGCGTGTCGAAGAAAGAAAGCGAGGTGAGAACTTGACCAAGCGCATCGTGGTTTGCGGTGATGATTTTGGCATGAATGCCGATATCGATGAAGGCATGATCGCGTTGGCGGGCATGCGTCGGCTGAGCGCCATCAGCTGCCTGTCGTTGGGCCCGACCTTCGTCGCCAACGCGCCGCGGCTGGCGTTGATGGACGCCGATCTCGGCCTGCATGTGAATCTGACCGAACGCCTGGGCGATGGCGATGCGGACCTGCCGTCTTTGTCCCGGCTGATCCTGCGGGCCTACACCGGCCGGCTGGACGCCGCCTGGGTCGACCTGCACCTGGCGCGCCAGTTCGACGCCTTCGAGGCCGCATTCGGACGCGCGCCGGATTACGTGGACGGGCATCAGCACGTGCACCAGTTGCCGGTGGTGCGTGATCGCCTGCTGCTGGCGCTCAAGCAGCGCTATGGCGCGCACCGGCCCTGGCTGCGCCAGACCGCGCCGGGCATGCTTTGCGGCATTCCCCTCAAGGAATCGATCAAGGCTCGCATCATCGGCGCGCTGGGCGCGGCGGAACTGGGCCGCCGGGCTGACCGCGAGGGTCTGCGCACCAACCGCCGGTTGCTGGGAGTGTATGGCTTCGACGGAGGCCGCCGGCGCTACGCCGACCTGCTGCAGAACTGGCTGTTCAACGCGCGCGATGGCGACCTGTTGATGTGCCACCCGGCCAAGGATGCCCGGGGCGGCAGCGCCATGGCGCGCCAGCGCCGTGCCGAATACGACGTGCTGGCCTGCCCCAAGCTGGGCGACTGGATGCTCGCCAACGGCGTGCGCATCTCGCGCCTGCCCTCGGGGGCGCGCTAGCGCCCTGGTAGTTGGCTGCGCCTGCGAGGCGCCTTTCAGCGTAAACAGGCCCTAGGCCCGCGTCAGGCTTTGCAGCAGCCACGCGCCGGCCGGCCCCAGCGGACGGCGCGTCGACCACACCGCGTCGACCCGGATCTGGCGCGGCCAGCCCGGCACCGCCAGTTCCACCAGCTGTCCGCGCCCGAAACGGTGCAGCATCCAGCGCGGCAACTCCGCCCAGCCGAATCCCAGCGTGGCCATTTCCAGCAACATCAGATAGCCCGGCGCCGACCAGGTGGACTGCGATGGCGCGGGGGCCTTGTCGTCCAGCTCGTAGGTGCTCAGGCGCAATTCACGTTCGGTCTTCAGGTGGTCCTTGGTCACCCCGGACAAGGTCGCCAGTGGATGGCCGCGGCCCACGCACAGCACGATTTCCGAGGCCTCGCGCAGCGTCGCGTGAGCCATGTCGGGCGGGTAGTTTTCCTGCGCCGCCATCAGCCCCAGGTGGGCGCGGCCCTGCTGCACCAGCGCCACCACGTCCTCGTATTCCGCGATCAGGCATTCGAAGCGCAACGCCGGATAGCGCTGGTCGATCTGGCTGAGCATGTTCTCAAAGGTTTCGGACTGAAACGTATCCGACAGCACCACGGTCAGGCGCGGCTCCAGCCCCGCCGACAGCTGGCTGGCGCTGCGGTTCAGGCGGTCGTTGGCCGCCAGCACCTGCAGGGCCTGGCCCAGCAGCACCTGGCCGGCCTCGGTCAAGGCCGGCTGGCGCTGGCTGCGGTCGAACAGCGTCACGTTCAGGTCGACCTCCAAATTGGCGATGGTCTCGCTGACAGTGGACTGGCTCTTGCCCAGCTTGCGGGCCGCCGCCGAAAACGTGCCCTCGGCGGCCACCTGGGCGAAGGTGGCCAGGGACTCCAGGGAGTGGCGCATGGCGGCGGGCGTTTTCATTATCGGTTTTTCCGATGGATATCATCTTTATCGTACCGGAAATATCGTCGAAAATCCCTCGGTCACTGAAACAAACGACCTCAGAGGTGGGTCATGACGCAAGCCAAGAAAACCATCAAAGAGCGCTTCATCCACGCTTTCCTGTTCGAAATCCTCGCCATCGGCCTGTGCGCGCCGGTGGCCGCCTGGGCCATGGGCAAGTCGCTGTTCGAAATGGGCGTGCTGACCGCCGTGATCGCCTGGGTCGCGCTGGTCTGGAACATGATCTACAACGCCGGCTTCGACCGCCTGGAGAACCGCCTGGGCATCACCCGCAACCTGCGCGTGCGCGTGATCCACGCGTTCGGCTTCGAACTGGGGCTGATCCTGATCGTGATCCAGCTGGCCGCCTGGTGGCTCAGCATCAGCCTGTGGCAGGCCTTCGTGCTGGACATCGCGCTGGTGCTGTTCTACCTGCCGTACGCCTTCTTCTACAACCTGGGCTACGACCGCGCCCGCCCGCGCGTCCTGGCCTGGCTGGCGCGCGGCGCCAAGGACGCCGACGCTCCGGCCGCGAGCGCTACGCGTCAATCACCTTGCGCGTAAACATCTCAAGGTAGTCCATCAGCGAATCCGCGCCCCGGATGGCCGCCGCTTCGTCGCCCGTGGCGATGCCGGCGGCCATGGCCATGTGGCGGCGCGCGCCCTCGGCGATGTCGCCTTCGTGCTGGTAGGCGTACCAGAAGCGCCGGCACTGGATGATCAGCGGTTCCACCGCGTTCACCGCCGACACGTTGCGGCAGGCGCTGTGGCAGACGTGGTCGAGCAACTGGTCGGCCTGCATGTAGTCGTCCAGGTTGCCGCCCTCGGCCGCGCGCACCATCTGCGTCGCGCATTCGACGATCTGGGCGCGTTGCGCCGGCGTGGCGCGACGCGCGGCGCTGGCGGCGATCAGTTGCTCCAGCGCCCGGCGGGTCTGGATCAGGTCCATGTGGTCGGCCAACTGGATCATCGACACCCGCAGGCCGCGCCGCGGCTCCTGGCGGATCAGCCCGGCCGCCACCATGCGCAGCAGGGCTTCGCGCAGCGGGGTGCGGCCCAGGCCGGTCTTTTCGACCAGATCGGCTTCCACCACCGCGCTGCCCGGCTGCAATTGCAGGGTGGCGATCATGCTTTCGATCTGGTCATAGGCGACGTCTGCCGCGCGCCTTTTGGGTTCTGCTCCTGCCATCAACGGTTGTTTTCCTTCGTTTTGCGCCACTGCGTGTAGGCCAGCCATTCGCCGACGAACCCGCGCCGGAAGAACGACACGCACAACACGAAAATCAACCCGATGACGATGGTGACGACATCGCCCAGGGTGGCCAGGTAATTCTGCAGGCTGACGACCAGCGTGGCGCCCACCACGGGACCCCACACGGTGCCGATACCGCCCAGCAGCGTCATCAGCAGGACTTCGGTGGAGGTGGCCAGCGACACGTCGTTCAGCGCCACCAGCTGCAGCACCAGCGCCTTGAGCGAACCGGCCAGGCCGGCCACCGAGGCCGACAGCACGAACGCCAGCAGCTTGCACCGATCCGTATCGTACCCCAGCGAAATCGCCCGCGGCGCGTTGTCGCGGATGGTCTTGAGCACCTGGCCGAAGGGCGAATGGATGACCCGGTAGACGAACAGGAACCCCAGCACGAACACGCCCAGCGTGAAGTAATACATGTTGGTGTCGGCGCTCAGGTCGACCAGGCCCAGGAACTTGCCGCGCGGAATGCCCTGCATGCCGTCCTCGCCGCGCGTCCAGCGGACCTGCACCGCCATGAAGTAGGCCACCTGCGACAGCGCCAGCGTGATCATGGCGAAATAGATGCCGGTGCGGCGGATCGCCAGCCAGCCAATCGCGTAACCGATGGCGGCGGCCATGGCCACGCCGCACAGCATGGCCAGTTCCGGCGGCAGGCCGGCCGCGCCGTACAGGATCATCATCTCGCCAGCGGCATAGCCGGCCCAGCCGAAGAAGGCGGCGTGGCCGAACGACACCAGGCCGGTGAAGCCGGTCAGCAGGTTGAAGGCCAGCGCGAACAGCGCGAAGCACAGCACCTTCATGACGAAGACCGGATAGACAATCTGCGGGAACCACGGAACCAGCAGCGCCGGCACCAGCAGCAGCGCCAGGATGCGGATGGAAAGAGGAAAGCGCGACACCTTATTTCTCCTTGCCGAACAGGCCCGCGGGGCGCGTCAGCAGCACCACCGCCATCACGATGAACACGACCACGGTGGACGCTTCGGGGTAGAACACCTTGGCCAGGCCCTCCAGCAGGCCCAGCGCCAGGCCGGTGACGATGGCGCCCATGATCGAGCCGAGGCCGCCGATCACCACCACCGCGAACACGATATTGAGCAGGTTGGAGCCCATCAGCGGATTGATCTGCATGACGGGCGCGGCCAGCACGCCGGCCACGCCGGCCAGCGCCACGCCGAAGCCGTAGGTCAGCGTGATCATCACCGGCACGCTGACGCCGAAGGCCTGCAGCAGCCGGGCGTTCTCGGTGCCGGCGCGCAGCAGCGCGCCCAGGCGGGTGCGCTCGAACAGGTACCAGGTCAGCAGGCACAGCAGCAGCGACGCCACCACCACGAAGGCGCGGTACGCCGGCAGGAACATGAAGCCCAGGTCGAAGCCGCCCTGCAGGATCTCGGGCGGCTCGTAGCCCACGCCGGAAATGCCGTAGAAGTAGCGGAATCCGCCTTCCATCATCAGCGCGATGCCAAAGGTCAGCAGCAGGCCGTACAGGTGGTCCAGGTGGTAGAGCCGCTTGAGCAGTGTCTTCTCGATGACCACTCCGACCGCGCCGACAATCAACGGCGCCAGCACCAGGGCCGCCCAGAAGTTGATCTGCGCGCCCGGGCCCAGCAGTTGCGGCAGCTGGGTGAAGCCGATCCACGCCAGGAACGCCGCCATCATGAACTGGGCGCCGTGGGTGAAATTGACGATGTTGAGCAGGCCGAAGATGATGGCCAGCCCCATGCTGAGGATGGCGTAGAAGCAGCCGTTGATCAGCCCCACCAGCAGTTGGGCGAGCAGGGCGGGAAGCGAGATGTCGAACATAGTGGGCGGCGATCGGACACGGGACGCGTCGGTTTGCGGGAGGCGCGCGTTGCCGCGCGCCGCGGGCGGCTCGAACCGGCGCCGGGCGCAAGCCGCCCGGCGCCAGCGGGCGTCAGGACTTGTTCAGCGCGCAGGCGGCCTGCGGCTTGGGGAAGACCTCGTCGCCCTTGAGCACCGACTTCACGTGGTAGTAGTCCCACGGCGCCTTGGACTCGGCCGGCGCCTTCACCTGCAACAGCAGCATGTCGTGCACCAGCGCGCCGTCCGCGCGTAGCTTGCCGTTGCGGATCACGGCGTCGTTGATGGTCATCTCGCGCAGCTTGGCCATGACCGCCGGCGCCTCGTCGGTGCCGGCCGCCTCGATCGCCTTCAGGTACGACAGCGTGGCCGAGTAGACGCCGGCCTGCGATGCCGTCGGCATCTTTTTGGTCTTCTCGAAGAACTTCCTGGCCCAGGCGCGCGAGGCGTCGTCGTAGTCCCAGTAGAACGCTTCGGTCAGGTACATGCCCTGCGCCTTGGCCAGGCCCATGCTGTGCACGTCCGAGATGTAGGTCAGCAGCGGCGCCACGATCTGCTTCTTGGTGATGCCGAACTCATTGGCCTGCTTGACCGCGTTGACGGTGTCGTTGCCGGCGTTGGCCAGGGCGATCACGTCGGCCTTGGAGGCCTGCGCCTTCAGCAGGAACGACGAGAAGTCGTTGCCGGGGAAGGGGTGGCGCGAGACACCAGCCACGCTGCCGCCGTTTTCCTGGATCACTTCGGTGGCGTCCTTTTCCAGCGAGTGGCCGAAGGTGTAGTCGGCGGTGATGAAGTACCAGGTCTTCTTGCCCTCCTTGACCAGCGCGCGCGCCGTGCCGGCTGCCAGCGCATAGGTGTTGGTGGTCCACTGTGCGTTCAGCGGCGAGCACTTCTCGCCCAGGATCGCGGTCGACAGGCCGGCGGACGGCATGGTCACGCGGTTCTTCTGGCGCGCGATTTCCATCACGGCCAGCGCGGTCGACGCGGTGGGGAAGTCGGTGATCATGTCGACCTTGCCCTGGTCGAACCATTCGCGCGCCAGGTTGGCGGCGACGTCGGGCTTGTTCTGGTGGTCGGCGGCCACCACCTCGACCGGCTTGCCCAGCACCTTGTTGCCCATTTCCTCGGCCGCCATGCGCGCCGCGACCACCGAGCCGTTGCCGGCCAGGTCGGAATAGACGCCCGACAGGTCGGTCAGCACGCCCACCTTGACGATGCCGTCGCTGATGCCGGCCTCGGCGTGGGCGACGCCCGCCAGGCCAATGGCGCACAGCGCCGCTGCGATTCGATTCAATTTCATCTGACTACGCTCCGTATGGGAATGGGGGGACTGCGGTCGGAAGCACCACAGGAAACTGCAACGACGGGGAACTGCGCGCGACGGCCCTCAGATGCCGAGCAGGGCGTTGAGCCGGTCCTGCGACCGCTCGACCTCGGCCCGCTCGATCACGGCGGCCACCTGGCCATGCTCGATGACGTAATGGCGGTCGGCCAGGTGCCGGGCGAAGCGGAAGTTCTGCTCGACCAGCACGGTGGTGTAGCCGCGCTCCTGCAATTGCCGGATCACCCGGCCCAGCGCCTGCACGATGACGGGCGCCAGGCCTTCGGTGATTTCATCGAGCAGCAGCAGGCGGGCGCCGGTGCGCAGGATGCGCGCCATCGCCAGCATCTGCTGCTCGCCGCCCGACAGCCGGGTGCCGGGGCTGTGGGCGCGTTCCTTCAGGTTGGGGAACATCGTGTAGATCTCGTCCACCGACATGCCGTCCGGCCCCACCGTGGGCAGCAGCATGAGGTTTTCCTCGGCGGTCAGCGAGGCATAGATGCCGCGCTCTTCGGGGCAGTAGCCGATGCCCTGGCGCGCGATCTTGTGCGGCGGCAGGCCGATGGTTTCCTGGCCTTGCACCTTGATGGAGCCGCTGCGCCGGCCCACCAGGCCCAGCACCGACTTCAGGGTCGAACTGCGGCCGGCGCCATTGCGGCCCAGCAGCGTGATGCACTCGCCCGCCTTCACGTCCAGGTCGATGCCGTGCAGGATGTGCGATTCGCCATACCAGGCGTGCAGGTCGCGGATCTCCAGCATGGACCGCGCCGGGGTCTTGTCATTCATCTTCCGCTCCCATGTACGCTTCGCGCACCGCGGGGTTCGCGGACACCTCGGCGTACGGACCCTCGGCCAGGATCTCGCCGCGTTGCAGGACGGTGATGGTGTCGCAGATGTCGGCCACCACCTTCATGTTGTGTTCCACCATCAGGATGCTGCGGCCGGCCGAGACCTGCTTGATCAGGTGCTTGACGCGGTCCACGTCCTCGTGGCCCATGCCTTGCGTCGGCTCATCCAGCAACAGCAGTTCGGGCTCCAGCGCCAGCGTGGTGGCGATCTCCAGCGTGCGCTTGCGGCCGTAGGGCAGGTCGCCGGCAGCCACGTCCAGCTGCGCGCGCAGGCCGACCTGGTCGAGCAGTTCCTCGACCCGTGCATGCAGGCGCTCCAGCGAGCGCTCCGAACGCCAGAAGCAATAGTCCACGCCCAGCTTGCGCTGCAAGGCCACGCGCACGTTCTCGCGCACCGACAGCTGCGGGAACACCGCCGAAATCTGGAACGAGCGCACGATGCCGCGCCGCGCCGTCTGCGCCGGCCGTTCGCCGGTGATGTCGACGCCGTCGTAGACGATCTCGCCGCGGGTCGGGATGTGGAACTTGGTGAGCAGGTTGAAGACCGTGGTCTTGCCGGCCCCGTTGGGACCGATCAGCGCATGGATCGCGCCGCGCCTGACGCTCAGGTTGACGTCGTTGACCGCCACGAAGCCGCGGAATTCCTTGGTGAGGCCCCGGGTCTGAAGGATGATGTCGCTGTGCATGGTGTCCGAGAGGCTGGCGGGAGGATGGCGCGCCCCGGCCATGCGGGCGCGCCTGTCCTGCTTCGGGCTGGGTCGTTTACTTCGACTGGTATTGCCGCGGCCGCTTGGCCAGCGCCGCTGCGATGATGCCGGCGCAGCGCTCGCGCTCGGCGCCCACCAGCGGCAGGCGCGGACGACGCACGTGCTCGTTGCCGACGCCGGCCAGGGTCTCGGCCAGCTTGATGTTCTGCACCAGCTTGGTCGACACATCCAGGTGCAGCAGCGGCGTGAACCACTGGTACAGCGCCAGCGCTTCCTGCCACTTGCCGGCCTTCATCAGGTCGTACAGCGCCACGGTCTCGCGCGGGAAGGCGGTCACCAGGCCGGCCAGCAGGCCGTCGGCGCCCAGCGCCAGGGCTTCGAACGACAGGTCGTCGACGCCGATGAACAGTTGATAGCGGTCGCCCAGCTTGTTGCGCAGGTCGGTCACGCGGCGGATGTCGTCGCTGCTTTCCTTGATCGCCACCAGCCATTGGCAATCGGCCAGCTCGGCCATGTGCTCGGGCTTGAGGTCGACGCGGTAGGCGACCGGGTTGTTGTAGATCATGCAGGGCTTGGCGGCGGCCTCGGCCATGGTGCGGATGCTCTGCATCGCCTCGCGCGCATCGGCCACGTAGATGAGCGACGGCATCAGCATGAAGCCGTCCACGCCCAGCTCGACCGCGGCCTTGATGAAGCGCAGCGCCTCGCGGGTGCTGGTCTCCGACACGTTGGCCAGCACGGGGATGCGGCCGCCGCTGACTTCCACGGCGCAACGCGTCACCGCCAGCTTTTCCTCCAGCGTCAGGGTGCTGGCTTCACCCAGCGAACCGCAGGTGACGAGGCCATGCACGCCGTTGTCGATCAGGAAGCCGAAGTGCTTGCGCATCGCTTCGAAGTCGAGGGTTTCGTCGGCATGGAACTTACTGGTTACGGCAGGAAAGACGCCCTGCCAACGCACGTTACTCAACTGGATTCTCCTCGGATGGCCGGCGCCGCGAAGGAAGGGCGGCGGGTGGGAGAAAGTCTAATATCCGTTAAATATATTTAGAAGATATTTTGATATGGGAGTTTCCCGAGAGCGGGTTTCCCCGGGGAGAACGGTGCGGGCGCCTTATCAGGCCCAGGGGGAGCGGGCCGGGAAGGGAACCGGCGAACGCCGGGCACGCATGCCCGATCCGGGAAGGATTCGACGGATGGCCCCGCCCCTGGTCGCGGGGCGCGAGGGTCAGCCGGCCTTGCGTTGATAGGCGCGACTGGCGTCGCGCATGAAGGTCTTCACGGCGTCGTCGTACTGTTCGCCGCTGCGGAACGCGCCCGAATGCGTCGCGCCCTCGATCTTGACCAGCCGCTTCAGTTCGGGCGCCACCCCCCGGGCGGCGGCGTAGAGTTCGTCGCTCATCGTGTGCGGCACCACGCGATCCGCGGTGCCATGCATGAACAGCATCGGCGTGTGCAGTTGCGCCAGCGTCTGCACCGAGTCGAACGGTTGCGTGACCAACAGGCTGGCGCCGGGCACGCGGCCCCACTTCATGGTGGCCAGCATCGCGCTGATGCTGGTGAAACTGGATTCGACGATCAGCCCGGCGAAGTCCGGTTGCTCCGGGCGCGCCGCCAGGTTGATGGCGATGGCGCCGCCCAGGCTGTGTCCGTAGATGAAGCGGCGCGCCGGGTCCGGTTGCAGGCGGGCCAATTCCTTCAAGCCCGCCATGGCGTCCTCCAGCGCGCTGGCTTCGGACGGCAGGCGCGGCGTCGACGCGCCGAACCCGCGATAGTCGATGGCCAGCACCGAATAGCCCTTGCGCGTCCAGCCGTCGATGCGGAAGGCGCTGCCGTTCAGGTTCCAGCGCGCGCCATGCAGGTACAGGACTGTGGGCGCGTTGGCTTGCGGGCTTTGCCAGTACCAGGCCCGCACCTTGTCGCCATTGGCCAGCGCCAGGTCGTAGACCTGCGTGCCCTTGGCTGGCTCGCGCCACCAGGTCTGAGGTTCGGATTGCGGCGAAAAAATGGTCTGGCGCTGCCAGGAGTCAAGCTGCGAACAGCCGACCACGCTGGCGGCGGCGAGCACGGCGGCGCCGAACAGGCGGCGGACGGTGAAGCGGGGCAGGGCGGGCATGATCAATGAAACCCGCGCCGACGGGCGCGGTCGCGCCGCCAGCATACAACGCGGATTGTTGGCGCATCGCTTCAAGCCGTGTCCGGATGCATCTCGCGCGCCAGCGCCAGCCAGGCCTGCGCCGCGGGCGACAGGTAACCGCCACGCCGCCACACCAGTCCCATCTCCCAATCCGTATGGGCATCGCGCAACGGCACCAGCGCCACGCCCGCGTGCCGTTCTTCCTCCGCCTTGACGCGCGGCAGGAAGGCCACGCCCAGCCCGGCGCTGACCAGCGCCACGATGAAGTCGATCTGGCCGCTCCTCGCGGCGATGGCCGGCGCAAAGCCGGCGCGCCGGCAAGCCTCCTGGATGATGCGGTTCAGGGCGAAGCCGGTCTCGAACAGGATGAAGGGGGAGTCGCGCAATTGGTCGAGGCCGACGGTGGCGGCCCGGGCGTGCGGGTGATCGGCCGGCAGCAACGCCACCAGCGGCTCGCGCGCCACCGGTTGCCAGTCGAAATTGTCGGAGTCCGGCCGCAGCGACGCCGCCAGCTCGATCCCGCCGGCCATCACCATTTCTTCGAGCCGGTGGCCGCCGTGTTCCAGCAGGCTGATCTCGATGTGCGGATAGCGGCTGCGAAAGCGCGCGAACATCGGCGCGAACAGCGTGCTGCTGCCCAGCGGCGGCAGGCCCAGCCGCAGCACGCCGCGCTTGAGGCCGCGCAGCTCGTCCAGTTCGGCGTACAGATCGTCGCGCTCGGCCAACATCTTGACGGCGCGCCGGTAGACGATTTCACCGGCCTCGGTCAGCCGGGGCGGCTGCGCCTGGCGGTCGAGCAACGGCATGCCGATCTCGTCTTCCAGCTGGCGCACGGCCTTGCTGACCGTGGGCTGAGTGGCGAAAACCGCTTTCGCGGCCTGGGAGAATCCGCCCTGGCGGACCACTTCCACCAGCGCGCGCAAGGGGCGCAGATCCATGGGGGTATGCCTGTTTGGAATGGGATGAATTCGACAAATTCATTTTATCTATGGTCGCGCCGAGCGTAAAACGTTTCCTGTCCGCTGGAAATTCCCATGTCTCGCCCTCGCTATCCCATCGTCCTGCGCAGCCTGCTGCGCCGCAGCCGC
This sequence comes from Achromobacter xylosoxidans, assembly GCF_001457475.1. Classification (NCBI taxonomy): domain Bacteria; kingdom Pseudomonadati; phylum Pseudomonadota; class Betaproteobacteria; order Burkholderiales; family Alcaligenaceae; genus Achromobacter; species Achromobacter xylosoxidans. Next base: position 796,975 of record NZ_LN831029.1, read on the forward strand.
GTGCTGCAGATCGTCCTGCTGATTCTGTTTTCCCTGCTCGGCCAGGTACTGGCCAACGCCGCCGGCCTGCCCATACCGGGCGGCGTCATCGGCATGGTGCTGGTGCTGGCCCTGCTGGCCGCCGGCCTGTTGCGGGTGCGCAATGTGCACCGAGGCGCCAGCTGGCTGCTGGGCGAGATGCTGCTGTTCTTCGTGCCCGCGGTGATGTCGCTGCTGGACCATCGCGAATTCCTCGGCGTGCTGGGCGCAAAACTGCTGGCCGTGATCCTGCTGGGCACGGCCCTGGTCATGGTTGGCACCGCGCTGACGATCGACCTTTGCTACCGCTGGATGAACCGCCATGCGGGCTGAATTCAATCTGCTGTTCTGGCCGTTGGCCACGGTGCTGGCCTATGTCTGCGCGCGCCTCTTCTATCGCCGCTATGCCTATTGGTGGACGTCCACGCTGGTGGTGGCGCCAGCCCTGCTGCTGATGCTGGCGTTGCTGCTGCACACCGGCTATCGCGACTACATGTCCGGCTCCCACTGGCTGATGATGATGCTGGGGCCGGTCATCGTTGCGTTCGCGTTGCCGCTGTATGAGCAGCGCGCGCTGATCCGGCGCTATTGGCCGGTGCTGTTGGCCGGCGTGGCGGTGGGCAGCGCCATCGCGGGCGCCAGCGCCTGGCTGCTGGGCAGTCTGCTGGACCTGCCGCCGGGCCTGCGGTTGAGCCTGTTGCCGCGTTCGGTGGCCACGCCGTTCGCGGTGGCGGTGTCGTCGCACGTTGGCGGCGTGCCGGATCTGACGGCGGTGTTCGTCATTGTCACGGGGGTGTTCGGCGCGGCCATCGGCCAGTTCATGCGACGCTGGCTGCCGCTACGCTCGGCCCTGGCGCGCGGCGCGCTGTTCGGCATGGGCGCGCATGGCGCCGGCACCGCCAAGGCGCGCGAGCTGGCGGCCGAAGAGGGCGCGGTGGCGGGCCTGGTGATGGTGATGGCGGGCCTGTTCAACGTGCTCGTCACGCCCGTCGTGGTGGTCGCCCTGCTGGCCTGAGGCCAGGGTCAGTGCGTCACGAGCATCGCGGCGCGCCGGCCCCCCGGCCATGTCAGTGCAGCGCTTCCAGCGCCACCGGATACAGCGAGGCCACCAGCAGCAGGGCCATGGTGATGTTGAAGGCCCGGATCGCCCAGGGTTTGTGCAGCACCCGGCGCAGCGCCGTGCCGAAGGTGACCCAGATGCCGATGCTGGGCAGGTTGACGAGGCCGCAGACCAGTGTGGCGATCACCAGGTTGGCGAAGAAGCCGGCCTGCGGCGTGTAGGTGGCGATGATGCCCACCGCCATCACCCAGGCCTTGGGGTTGACCCACTGGAAGGCCGCTGCCTGCAGGAAGGTCATCGGCTTGCCGCGCACCGCGCCTTCCTCCACGCCGCCGGAGTTGGCGATCTTCCAGGCCAGGTACAGCAGGTAGGCGGCGCCCACGTACTTCAGCACGGTGTACAGCACCGGCGCCTGCTGGAAAACCGAGCCGAGCCCGATGCCCACCAGGAAGATCATCAGCGTGAATCCCAGGTTCACGCCCAGCAGGTGCGGCATGCTGCGGCGGAAGCCGAAGTTCAGGCCGGATGCGGCCAGCATGACATTGTTCGGCCCGGGCGTGATCGAGCTGACCAGCGCGAACAGCGCCAGGGGCCCCAGCAGGGACAGGGAAGCGAGCGGCACATCGGCCAGGCTGGAAGGGAACAGCGTCATTTCTTGACTCCAACGATCGCGCGGCGTCCACCGGCGATCACAACGATAACGGCGGCGGCGAACAGGAAGGTGACCATGTCCGCCGATTCGCCAAAGAACAGGGTGGCGGCCAGTACCGTCAGGAACGGTTGCAACAGCTGAATCTGCCCGACACGGGCAATGCCACCCGCGGCCAGGCCGCGATACCAGGCGAAAAACCCCAGGAACATCGAGCCAAATGCCAGGTAGGCGCTGGCCCAGATGACGTCGGCCGCTGGCCAGGCCGCCTGTTGCGCAGCCATCCAGCCCACCGGTGCGACCAGCACCGGGGCGCTGATCACCAGCGCCCAGCAGATGGTGCGCCAGCCGCCCAGCGTGCGCGAGGCGCGCGCGCCTTCGGCATAACCCATGCCGCCCAGCAGCACGGCCAGCAACAGCCAGAAATCGCCCATCACCAGGCTGCCCTGGCCCTCGCGCAGCGCAAATGCGCAGACCAGGGCGGCGCCCACCATGGCCCAGCCCCAGAACGCCGGCGATGGCCGTTCGCCGCTGCGCCAGGCCGCGAAAACCGCCGTGGACAGGGGCAGCAGGCCGTTGAACACCGCGCCGTGCGAAGACGCCACGGTCTGCATCGCCAGCGACGACGCCAGCGGCCAGCCCACCACGATGCCGATCGCGGCCAGGATGACGCCGGGCCATTCGCGGCGATCGGGCCGCCGGCTGCGTGTCAGCCACAACAGCGCCAGGGCCGGCACGGCCGCCAGCAGGGCCCGGCCCAGGCCCACCAGCAACGGCGGCAGCTCGGCGACGGCGACGCGGGTCATCGGCAGAGTCAGCGAGAACACCACCACCCCCAGCAGGCCGTAGCCATAGCCTTCCCAGGAGGAGGCCGCGGACGCGGCGGGAGCGACCTGGGGCGAGGGATACAGCACGGAACGGCTCATCGGTGGACATCCGGAAGAAGGGGCGGTCCACAGGGCTTGCGGGTTGGCGCCATTGCTGTCACTCTACGCATAGTCATCGGTACAGTACCGGTACACTTTTGCATGTCACTTTAACCACTGGCCTGGTGAAATCCCCATGACAGTTGCCTCCCCCTCCATGCCCTGGCAGCCGGTGCGCCAGGCCGACGCCACCTTGGTGGCGCAACTGGCCGACGGCCTGGCCCGCCGTATCGACGAGCAGGGCCTGCGTCCCGGCACCCGCCTGCCCTCCATCCGCAAGATGGCCGAGCAATCCGGCGTCAGCCGGTTTACGGTGGTGGAGGCTTACGACCGGCTGGTGGCGCGCGGCCTGGTGCAGTCGCGCCGCGGCGCCGGTTTCTTCGTGCGGGCCCGCAACGGCCCGCTGGCCGCGGCCGCCGCGGTTCCCGAAAGCCAGGGTTTCACGCCGCCCGCGCGGGTGGATATCGCCTGGCTCTTGCGCAGCATGTTCCGTGAAGGTGGCGGCCCCGGCATGCCGGGCGGCGCCGGCCTGTTGCCGGCCGACTGGCTGGATCCGGACATGGTGGCGAGCGCGGTGCGCGCCGTCGGGCGGTCGGTGCGTGGCCATCTGGTGTCCTACGGGCATCCGCAGGGATTTTCGCCGCTGCGCCAGCAGATCGCGGCGTCGCTGCAGAGCGAAGGCGTGCCGGCCCATCCCGATCGCAACCTGCTCACCACCAACGGCGTCACGCACGGCCTGGACCTGATTGCCCGCCTGCTGGTGCAGCCCGGCGACACCGTGCTGGTCGAGGATCCGGCGTGGTTCGTCATCTTCGGCCGGCTGGCCGCGTTCGGCGCGCGGCTGATCGGCGTGCCGCGCGGTCCCGATGGTCCCGACATCGCGCAGCTGGAGCAACTGGCGGCGCAGCACAAGCCCAGGCTCTTCATTGTCAACAGCGCGGTGCACAACCCCACCGGCCATACCCTGTCGGCCGGCGCCGCCTACGACATCCTGCGCATCGCCGAGCGCCACGATTTCATGGTGGTGGAAGACGACACGTATGGCGATCTGCACCCCGGCGGCGCCATGAAGCTGGCGGTGCTCGATCGCCTGAACCGCGTGATCCTGGTCAGCGGCTATTCAAAGATGCTGGCCGCCAGCCTGCGGGTCGGCTACCTGGCCGCCAATCCCGACATCCTGCAGAAACTGGCCGACCTGAAAATGCTGGCGGGCCTGACCTCGCCCGAACTGGGCGAACGGGTGGTGCACCGGGTACTGATGGAAGGCCAGTACCGGCGTCATATCGAGCGTGTGCGCCAGCGGGTGGACGAAGCCCGCCAGCGCTGCCTGAAAGGCCTGTTGAAGCTGGGCCTGACGGTCCCTCACGAGCCGCAGGCAGGCATGTTCGTCTGGGCCGACTGCGGCCGCGACAGCGAGGTGCTGGCCCGCGCCGCCGCCGACCGCGGCATGCTGCTGGCGCCGGGCACGCTGTTCTCGCCATCGCAGGCGCCATCCACCATGTTGCGTTTTTCGGTGTCGATGGCGGACGAACGCGGGGCCTGGAGCGTATTGGAAAAACTGTTCGGCTGAAACGGCACCTGCAATAATAGGATCCAGCCCTCTCTACCTCGCCATCAAGGAATCGCCATGTCCGCACCGATCAAGCCCCTGACCGACAATTTCGCCGTCGCCCCGCAACTGGGGCCCGACGACATGGCCGACGTGGCGGCCGCCGGCTACAAGAGCGTCATCATCAACCGTCCCGATTTCGAGGGCGGCCCCGACCAGCCGACCGCCGCCGATGTGTCCAAGGCCGCCGCTGCCGCCGGTCTGAAAATCGAATACCAGCCGGTCGTCGGCAGCGCCATGACCGCCGCCGACGTGGTCCGCTTCGCCGAACTGCTGCGCACGCTGCCGGGCCCGGTGCTGGCGTACTGCCGCACCGGGACGCGTTGCACCAACCTGTTCGCTGCCGCCCAGCAACTGGGTTGACGCGCATCAAGGACCCCGGGTTCGCTTGATGTGAACCTGGCGGGTTTCCGGTAGCATGGAACTTCCTCTCAAACAGGAGCAGGCAAGATGTTCAAGAAGATCCTGATTCCCACCGACGGCTCGCCGCTGTCGGCCCAAGCCGCCAACGCCGGCATTTCCTTCGCGCGCTCGGTGGGCGCTGACGTCGTCGCGCTCTACGTGACGCAGCCGTTCGCCGCCACCATCGGTTTCGACGGCATGGCCGCGGCCTACGCCATCACCGACGAAGACTACGAGAAAGCCTCGGCCGAACAGGCCGACAAGTACCTCAAGCAGATCACCGATCGCGCCGACACCGCCGGGGTGAAGTCCGAGGCGCGCGCCGTGTCCAACTTCAACGTGGCCGACGGCATCGTCCAGGCCGCCGCCGACGCCGGTTGCGACCTGATCTTCATCGGCAGCCACGGCCGCAGCGGCCTGTCGCGCCTGCTGCTGGGCAGCGTCACCGCCAAGGTGCTGTCGCTGGCCAGCACCGCCGTGCTGGTGTACCGCGTCAAGGAAGAAAAGAAGTAACACCGCTGCCCGCCGCCGGTGTCAGGCCGCCGTCAGGCCCGCCGGCGCCGACGCATGCCAGGCCCCTCCCGCCGAGGGGCTTTTTCATGTCCGCGCCATTCCCTATGGCGCTTATGGCTAAAGCTTGTAAACCGGCTCGCGGCGCGTAATATTCACGGATAGTGCGGGCGCGGTTTCGCAATCCCCGAGCACACCTCTCAACGCGGCATGGCGCCCGCCGCGGCAGTATCCGGTCGGACCTGCCGCCCATTCCTGGTGATTACTGCAAGGAACGAGGCCATGACTCGCAAGACGCCTATCGAGCTATACCGGAACATCGGCATCAGCGCCCACATCGACGCGGGCAAGACGACGACCACCGAGCGCATCCTCTTCTATACCGGTATCACCCACAAGATCGGCGAAGTGCACAATGGCGCCGCCGTGATGGACTGGATGGAACAGGAACAGGAACGTGGCATTACGATCACGTCCGCTGCCACCACCGCCTTCTGGAAAGGCATGGCCGGCAACTATCCCGAACACCGCATCAACATCATCGACACGCCGGGCCACGTCGACTTCACCATCGAGGTCGAGCGCTCCATGCGCGTGCTGGATGGCGCGGTCATGGTCTATGACGCGGTCGGCGGCGTGCAGCCGCAATCCGAGACCGTCTGGCGCCAGGCCAACAAGTACCGCGTGCCGCGGCTGGCCTTCGTCAACAAGATGGACCGTGTCGGCGCGGACTTCCTGCGCGTGCAGCGCCAGATCAGCGAACGCCTCAAGGGCGACGCCGTGCCGGTGCAGTTGCCGGTGGGCGCCGAAGACGGCTTCGAGGGCGTGATCGACCTGGTCAAGATGAAGGCCATCATCTGGGACGACGCCAGCCAGGGCGTGCGCTTCGAGTATCGCGACATTCCGGCGGCGCTGCAGGCGCAGGCGCAGGAGTGGCACGACAAGATGGTCGAGAAGGCCGCCGAGGCCAACGAGGCGCTGCTGGAGAAATACCTGGGCGGCGAGGCGCTGACCGAAGCCGAGATCAAGCAGGGCCTGCGCCAGCGCACGGTCGCCAACGAGATCGTGCCGATGCTGTGCGGCAGCGCCTTCAAGAACAAGGGCGTGCAGGCCATGCTGGACGCGGTCATCGACTACCTGCCGTCGCCGGTCGACGTGCCCGCCATCAAGGGCCACGACGAGCGCGACCACGAGATCGAGCGCCATCCCACCGACAAGGAACCGTTCTCGGCGCTGGCCTTCAAGATCATGACCGACCCGTTCGTGGGTCAGCTGGTGTTCTTCCGCGTCTACTCCGGGGTGGTCAAGTCCGGCGACTCGGTCTACAACCCGGTCAAGGAAAAGAAGGAGCGCCTGGGCCGCATCCTGCAGATGCATGCCAACGAGCGGCGCGAAATCACCGAGGTCTACGCCGGCGACATCGCCGCCGCGGTGGGCGTCAAGGACGTCACCACGGGCGACACGCTGACCGACCCGGCGCACGTCATCGTGCTGGAGCGCATGGTGTTCCCCGAGCCGGTTATCTCGCAGGCGGTCGAGCCCAAGACCAAGGCCGACCAGGAAAAGATGGGCATCGCCCTGGGCCGGCTGGCGCAGGAAGATCCCTCGTTCCGCGTGCGCACCGACGAGGAGTCCGGCCAGACCATCATTTCCGGCATGGGCGAGCTGCACCTGGAAATCCTGGTCGACCGCATGAAGCGCGAGTTCGGCGTCGAGGCCACGGTGGGCAAGCCGCAGGTGGCCTATCGCGAGACCATCCGCAAGACCTGTGACGAGGTCGAAGGCAAGTTCGTCAAGCAGTCGGGCGGCCGCGGCCAGTACGGCCACGTGGTGCTCAAGCTCGAGCCGCAGGAGCCGGGCAAGGGCTACGAATTCGTCGACGCCATCAAGGGCGGCGTGGTGCCGCGCGAGTTCATCCCGGCGGTCGACAAGGGCATCCGCGAGGCGCTCAACGCCGGTGTGCTGGCGGGCTACCCGGTGGTCGACGTCAAGGCGACACTGTTCTTCGGCTCGTATCACGACGTGGATTCGAACGAGAACGCCTTCAAGATGGCCGGTTCGATGGCCTTCAAGGAAGGCATGCGGCGCGCCGATCCGGTGCTGCTGGAGCCGATGATGCAGGTCGAGGTGGAAACGCCCGAGGACTTCACCGGCAACGTCATGGGCGATCTGTCGTCACGCCGCGGCATGGTGCAGGGCATGGAAGACATCGCCGGGGGCGGCGGCAAGGTGGTGCGCGCCGAGGTGCCGCTGGCCGAGATGTTCGGCTACTCCACCTCGCTGCGCTCGCTGACGCAGGGCCGCGCCACCTACACGATGGAGTTCAAGCACTACGCCGAAGCGCCGCGCCAGGTGGCGCAGGAAGTGATCGCGGCCCAGGGCTCGGGCCGCTGAATCCGGAGCTGCCCGTAACGAGGGCCACCCGCGCGGGTGGCCCTTTTTTCTTTCTCGCGCCTCAGGCCGGCGCGGCGGCGCCGGCCGTCGTCGTCCGCATGCGCAAGGACGCCAGTTTCACGCCCGACAGGATCATCACGAAGCCATAGGCATGGAATAGCTGCGGCGCCTCGCCCAGCAGCGGCCAGGCCAGCAACGCGGCATACACCGGCACCAGGAACATCGACAGGCCCGCGGTGGCGGGGCCGGCGCGGCTGATCAGCCGGCCGTAGACGTAGTACGCGCCCAGGCTCGGCACGACCGCCAGGAACAGCAGCACCGCCGCCAGGCGCGGATCGCTCCAGGGGGGAGTGGCGCCGGCGGCGGCCTCGATCCCGGCGAAGGGCGCCAGCGCGATCGCGCCGCCCAGCATCATCGCCGCCAGCCGCGCGCCGTCCGGCACGGCCGGCAGCGTCAGGCGCTTCTGCAGCACCGTATAGAACGCCCAGCCGGTGGCGGCCAGCAGCACCCACAGGTCGCCCTGGCCGAACGCCAGCCGCGCCAGCGCCCAGGCGTCGCCGCGCGTCAGCACCACCAGCACGCCGCCCAGCGCCAGCGCCAGCCCGGCGGCGCGCAGCGGCGAGAGAGGCTTGCGCCAGATGATCGCTTCCAGCAGCGCCACCAGGATCGGGCTGCACGAGAAGATCAGGGCGATGTTGGTGGCGCTGGTGCTTTGGGCGCCGATGTACTGCGGCGCCACCGCCACGCCCATGCCCAGCACCGCCAGCGGCAGCAGCGTGGGCAGGCCGCGCCACAGCGCCTGGCGATGCCGCAGCAAGGCCGGCGCGGCCAGCGGCAACAGGATCAGGAAGGCGATCAGCCAGCGGCCGAAGGCCAGGAAAACGGGGGGGAGGGCGGCGTCGTGGGCCCAGCGGGCGGCCACCATGTTGGAGGCGAATAGCGCCGGCGCGGCCAGGAGCATGGCGGTGCCGGACAGGCCCAGGCCGGTTCTTGCGGGTACTGCTGCTGCGTGAGACATGATTTCCCGCCGCGCGGATCGGCGCGCGGCAACTGCGGTGGACTACACCGGCGCCAAGGCCGGGTTGTGCCGCGGCGCAGGCGCTGGATCCGACGGGCGGGGTAATGCCCGTCTTGCTGGAAAGTCTACGACCGGGTCGGGAAAATAGGTTTCCTGATTCCCGCCATTTCCGTAGAGATAGAGGAATATATATCCTATAAAATTAAGTTTTACAGGGATATTCTCTTCTGCGGATTCTCAGCCGTGTCCACCCCGCCCAAAATCGACGAAACCGACCGCAAGATCCTGCGCGCGCTGCGCACCGATGGCCGCCTCACCAACCTGAAACTGGCCGAGCAGGTGGGCCTGTCGCCCACGCCCTGCTGGAACCGGGTCAAGGCCTTGGAGGACGCGGGCGTGATCGAGGGCTACGCGGCGCTGTTGAACCAGAAGGCGCTGGGCCTGCCCGACACGGTGATGATCGAGGTCACGCTCGAACACCACGACGACGACACGCTGGCGCGCTTCGGCGAGGCGATCACGCGCCTGCCGCAGGTAGTGGAGGCGTTCCTGGTGACGGGCGAATACGACTACCTGATCAAGGTCGCGGTGGCGGGCACCGAAGGCTATGAGGAATTCCTGCGCAAGCGGCTCTACAAGCTGCCCGGCGTGCGCCACAGCCGCTCGACCTTCGTGCTCAAGCGCCTCAAGCACACGCCGTCGGTCGAACCCTGACGGCGCGCGGGGTCAGCCGCGCAGGAACGATTCGATGGCGCCATTGAAGGCGCGCGGGTTGCCCAGGTTCATGCCGTGCGACGAGCCGGCGATGTCGACGCGCCGCGCCTGGGGCAGCCACTGCGCCAGCGCGTCGAGTACCGCCGGGTAGGGCGCGGGGCTGAGCGCGCCGCCGATCAGCAGCGTCGGCAGGGCCAGCGAACCGATCTGTTCCGGGCTCAGGGTGGCGGGCGTTTCGCGGGCCTGGCCGAACAGCGTGCCGGCGTTGTCGCGCACCATCTCCTTGAACCAGGGCACCATGCGCTGCCAGGTGTCCGGCCCTGTCACGGTGTCGACGAACAGCGCCAGGCCCTCTTCGAGCGCGCCGTCGCGGATCAATTCCAGCGCGCGCTGACGGAAGCCGCCGCGCAGATCGTTGTCTCCGGGCAGCGGCAGGCCCGGGTCGGCCAGCGTCAGGCTGCGCAGCGCGTCCGGGCGCGCCAGCGCCGCCTCCAGCGCCACGCGGCCGCCGCGCGAATGGCCTACCAGGTGGGCCGGCTGGCCCGCGACCTGGTCGATGAAGGCCAGCACGTCGGCGCCATGCTGCGCCACCGAAAACCCCTCGCCTTCGCCATCCCAGGTTTCGGGCCAGTAGCGCCGCAGGCACACCGCCAGCACCCGGAACGAGCGACCCAGCGGCGCTATCTGCGACTTCCAGTAGCGACAGTCCGACAGCGAGCCATGCACCAGCACCAGGGGCTCGCCCTCGCCGTATTCGGTGTAGGACATGGCATAGCCGCCGATGTCGGCGGTTTGCAGGGGCAGGACGGGTTCTGAACGCATCGGATCGGGGTTGGGAAAGCCAGGCGGGCATTCTAGCCGGTTCGCTCCCCCGTCCACGGCACGCCCGCGCCCGCGGCGGGGGCATTGGCGGGGGCTGATAAACTCGTTTCCCGATCTTTTTTCCCTTGAACGGAGTTCGCCAGATGTCCCCCGCCACCCCCGCCGATATTCCCGAGTCCGCCCAACGCGTCGCCCGACTGCTCGCCGAAATGGGTCATGACAAGCCGGTGGTGGTGCTACCGCAGACCGGCAAAACCTCGGCGGAAGCGGCCGCGGGGCTGGGCTGCGAAGTGGCCCAGATCGCCAAGTCGATCATCTTCCGCCGGGCCGCGGACGATGCGCCGGTGCTGGTCATCGCCAGCGGCGTCAATCGCGTCGATGAGGCCAAGGTCGCGCAGCAGGTCGGCGCCCTGGCCAAGGCCGACGCCAAGTTCGTGCGCGACATGACCGGCTACGCCATCGGCGGCGTCTGCCCCATCGGCCACGCGGTCAAGCCGGTCATGCTGCTCGACCAGGACCTGTTCCAGTACGACAGCCTGTGGGCGGCGGCGGGGCACCCGCACGCCGTGTTCAACCTGACGCCGCAGCAGTTGGCCGCCATGACCGGCGCGCCGGTTGCGGACGTCGCGCAGCGCGCCTAGCGTTGCCTGTCCGCCGGACCGCCGGCCTCAGGGTCCCGCGCGGGACGTAGCGGTCAGTGCGGACGCGCTTCCAGGTCGTCGATCAGCACCTGGAGCCGTCCGCGCGAGCAGGCTTCGACCCGGCCCTGCACTCCATATACAGCCGCCAGCGACGCTGGCGTGATTACCTCGGCAGGCGCGCCGGCGGCAGCCAGCCTGCCGCCATGGATCATCACCGCGCGGTCGGCATGCTGCAGGGCCACGTTCAGGTCGTGCAGCACGATCACCGTGATCAGCCCGTGCTGCGCGGTTTCCTGCCGCAGCAGCCGCATCACATGGAACTGGTAGTTCAGGTCCAGCGCCGACAGCGGCTCGTCCAACAGCAGCACGCGCGGACGGCGCACCAGCGCCTGCGCCAGCCCCACCAGCTGCTTCTGTCCGCCCGACAGGGCGTCCATGTAGCACAGCGCCAGGTGAGCGATGCCCAGCCGCTCCAGCAGCCGGTCGATCTCGTGCAGATCCGCCGGCGGTCCTTCGGCCTGGCTGGCGCGGGCGGCCACCAGCACCGATTCGAACACCCGCAGGTGCACGGCGGCAGGCAGGCTTTGCGGCAGGTAGACAAGATGGCGCGCGCGGGTCGCGAAATCCATCCGCGTCAGATCGAGATGGTCCAGCCGCGCCTGGCCGGCGCGCGCCTTCACCAGGCCAGCCAGCGCCTTGAGCAGCGTCGATTTGCCGCTACCGTTGGGACCCAGCAGGGCCGTGACTTCACCCGCGTCCAGCCGGGGCAGCGACAGATCGTGCAGCACGTCCGTGCCGCCATAGCCGGAGGTGATGCCTTCGATCGCCAGCGCCGGCTGCGGGGCCGCCGTCATGGCAGCCTCCGGCGCAGCACTACCGCCACGAAGAACGGAATGCCGATCAGCGAAGTGACGATGCCCACCGGCACGATCACGCCTGGCGCCAGGTTCTTGGAGGCGACCGAGGCCAGCGACAGGATCACGCCGCCGACCAGCGCGCTGCCCGGCAGGAAGAAGCGATGATCCTCGCCCACCAGGCGGCGGGCGATGTGCGGCGCGATCAGGCCAATGAAGCCGATGGTGCCGACGAACGCCACCGCCAGCGCCGACAGCAGGCTGACGCGCGCCAGTGCCGTCACGCGCACGCGGCGCACGTCCACGCCGAAGCTGGCGGCGCGTTCCTCGCCCAGCCGCAGGGCGGTCAGCTTCCAGGACTGGCGCAACGCCAACGGCAATGCCACGGCGAAGGCCAGTCCAAGCGTGGCCACGGTGGTCCAGCTCGAGCGCGCCAGGCTGCCCATGGTCCAGAACACCAGGTTTTGCAGCGCCTCGGCGCTGGCGGTGAACTGCACCAGCGACACCAGCGCGTTGAAAGTGAACACCATGGCGATGCCGAACAGCACCACGCCCGACGTGTTCATGCCGCCGCGCCGCGCCACGCCGTCCAGCATCAGGGCGGCAAGCAGGGCGAACAGGAAGGCATTGCCGGCGATCAGCCAGCCGTCGGGGATGCCGGGCACGCCCAGGTGCAGCACGATGGCCAGCGACGCGCCGAAGGCGGCCGCCGACGACACGCCCAACGTGAATGGGCTGGCCAGGGGATTGTTCAGGATGGTCTGCATTTCCGCGCCCGCCAGGCCCAGCGCCATGCCGACCAGCGCGGCCATTAGCGCGTAGGGCAGCCGGATATCCCAGACGATGACGCGCAGCGTCGGATCGGCCGACGCCGGCGCGCTCAGCGTGCGCCACAGCTCGCCCCAGCCCAGGCCCGAGGGACCGAGCGTGAAATCGAGCAGCAGCCCAATGCAAATCGCCGCCAGCAGCAGGGCGATGAGCCCTGCCCGGCGGCGCAGGATGTGCCGGTAGGCGGCGACCGCGGTTGCGGCTTCCGCCATTACTGCAGCAGTTGCAGGCGGCTCTTGGCCGTGTTGGCGGCCGGCGTGGTCGGGTAGTCGCGGACGATGCGCTGCAACGTGGTCTTGGCGCCGGCGCGGTTGTTCATCTCGATCTGGCTGCCGGCGATGACCAGCAGGGCGTCAGGGGCGCGGGCGTTGTCGGGCGCCTTCTGCACCATGGCGTTCAGTTGTTCGATGGCGCCCTTGAAGTCCTTCAGCGCGTAGCGGCTGCTGCCCAGGTAGAACTGGGCGCTGGGCGCGAGCTGGCTGGCGGGGTAGAGCGCGGTGAAGGCGGCCAGCGATTCGGACGCTTCCTTGTACTGGCCCTTGCGGAACAGGTCGATGGCGCCGTCGTAGGCGGCCTGCTCCTGCGGATCGCCGGCCGTCGCGCCCGGCGGGTTGGCGCCGCCGGCGGCGCCGCCCGGCTTGTTGGCGCTGGGCTGTTGGCGCGACACCAGTTCGAGCTGGTCGCGCAACTGGGCGACTTCCTGCTGCAGGGCCTGGATCTGGTCGGCCAATTGCAGCTTGGCGCGTTGGCTCTGCTCGTTCTGCTGCTGCACCTGCTGGCGCAAATCCAGGATGGCCTTGCGGGCCTCGTCATCGGAGAAAGCGTGGGCGGGGGCCGCCAGGGCCGCCAGCACCAGGCCAGTGGCCGCCATCAAGGGACGCAGGGACAGAACGTAATCGCGCATGAAAATTCCCGGGGATAAAAACAAACGTCGGGACGGCCGGCTGACCGTCCCGACGCGTGGTGGGGCACTTAACTATACGAAAAGCTTAACGCTGATAAACGATATCGGCGCGGCGGTTTTCCGCAAAGTCGGCTTCCGACGAGCCAGTCGCCTTCGGCTTTTCTTTACCGAAGCTGATGGTTTCGATCTGGTTGTCGCTGACGCCCAGCAGGGTCATCATGCGACGCACGGCGTCGGCACGGCGCTGGCCCAGGGCCAGGTTGTATTCGGCGCCGCCGCGTTCGTCGGTGTTGCCTTCGATCTTGATTTTCTGCTGCTGGTGCGAAGCCAGGTAACGGGCGTGGGTTTCCACCAAGCCGCGGTACTGGTCGGACACCGTGTAGCTGTCGAAGTCAAAGTATACCGAGCGCTGTTGCGCCAGGATGCTTTGGGGGTTGAAGGGATCAAGGATCTGGCCGGAGGCCGAGGATCCTTGGCCAGCGCCTCCGCCCTGACCCGCTTTATCGTCGAGAGGGACGGAGCTGCAAGCTGCCAGGGTGGCGGCCAGAGCGGCGATGGTTAGGCTTTTGGCAATGCGCGACTTCATGATAGTTCCTTTGCAAAGAGAGTCACACGTGTTATCGGGTAAATGGGCCCCAAGTCGGTTCACGTATTTCCCCGTTCAGTACCGAAAGCGTCTGCCGTACGCGACCATCGCTCGAAACACCTGCAAGCACGCTACGTCCGTTTTGGATCGCGGCGTAGAGGACTTGCATGCCGTTCGGCGCGAAGCTTGGCGACTGATCGTCACGACCATCGGTCAACAAGTTCTCCGAGCCGGAGGACAGGTTCAACGATGCGATTCGAAACGCGCCGTCGCGTCTGGCAACGTACAGCAGCGTCGATCCATCGGGGGAAATTCGGGGTGAGATGTTGTAACCACCATTAAACGTGAGGCGGCGAGCATCGCCACCGTCCAGGCCGGTTTGGTAAATTTGCGGCCCGCCGCTGCGGTCACTGGTAAAGATAATGGAACGGCCGTCCGGCGTAAAGCTCGGCTCGGTGTCAATCCCGGGAGAACGCGTAACTCGCTTCATATTCGAGCCGCCGGCCGCGCTAACGATGTAAATTTGCGACAGACCGTCACGCGTCAGGGCCACGGCAAGCTGGGTGCCATCGGGCGACCAGCCCGGGGCGCTGTTGTTGCCCTTGAAGTTGGCGACCGGCACGCGGGCGCTGGTGGCCAGGGTGTGCACGTACACCACCGGCTTGCCGGATTCGAAGCTCACGTACGCCAGCTTGGAACCATCGGGCGACCAGGACGGCGAGATGATCGGCTCGCGCGAACGCAGGGCGACCTGCGGATTCTGGCCGTCGGCGTCAGCCACCTGCAGTTCGTAGGTGGCGCCTTGCTTGAGCACGTAGGCGATGCGGGTCGAGAACACGCCGCGCACGCCGGTGATCTTTTCATAGATGCGGTCGGCGATCTGGTGGGCGACGCGGCGCAGTTCCTGCTCGGTGCCGGAGAACGCGACGCCATCCAGCTGGCCCTTCTTGACCGTGTCGGCCAGGCGGTAGCGCACGTCGTAGCGGCCGTCGTTGCCGCGCACGATGCTGCCGTAGGCGATGAAGTCGGCGCCCTTGGCGCGCCAGTCGTCATGGGCGATGGGCGAATCGACGTTCAGGCCCGAACCGGCGGCGCTGATCAGGCGGAACTGGCCGGTGCGGGTCAGGTCGGCGCGAATCACTTCGGCCAGGGCGCGGCCATGGGCGTCGTCCACCGCGAAATCGGCGATGGCAACGGGGTATTGGGTGGCGCCGGTGCCGGAAATGTCGACACGCAGCTGGGCCTGGGCGGGCTTGAGGGCCATCAGGCAGGCCAGCGCCAGCAGCAACAGGCCGAATCCATACGATCGCCAGAGAACGAGGGGGGAAGCTCGTCGGCTATGGGCGGGAGTCATAATCAGCAATCTCCTGTCAATCATACATTCTGTACACAACGTCAATGATGGGCTCGTAGCGGCCGGTCGAAGGCTTGGGGAAGGGGTTGCAGCGGCGGATGCCGGTCTCGACCGCGCGGTCGAAGCCCGCGTTGCCGGAGGAACTGGTCAACGTGACCCCGTTAACCTTCCCGTCAGAACCTAACTGTACCCGGTATTGGGCCGTCGGATTGTCCGAGCCGCTGCGCGGCGGCGGCGGGTAGGCCACGCCGGGTTGCACGCAGGCGCGCACCTTGGCGCCATAGCCGCTGTCGCGCCCGCCACCGGCCTGGTTGCGGTCGGCGGTGCCGCCGGGAATGCCGGCCGCGCCCAGGGCGTCGTTGCGGAACGCATCCTTCAGGGCCTTGTCGGCCGCGGCCTTCTTGGCGGCTTCTTCCTTGGCCTTCTTTTCGGCGGCGGCTTTTTCAGCGGCGGCTTTGTCGGCCGCGGCCTTTTCAGCGGCGGCCTTCTCGGCAGCCGCCTTTTCAGCCGCTGCCTTCTTGGCGGCGTCTTCCTTGGCCTTCTTTTCGGCAGCGGCCTTGTCCGCAGCCGCCTTCTCCGCCGCAGCCTTGTCGGCGGCGGCCTTCTCGGCCGCCTGGCGTTCCTGTTCGAGGCGCTTCTTTTCCTTCAGCTCGGCCTGCTTGCGCTCTTCCTCCAGGCGCGCCTTTTCCTTGGCGGCCTCGGCGGCCTGGCGGGCCTGTTCTTCCTTCTCTTTCTTCTTCTTGGCTTCCTGCAGCGCGATCTCGGGATCGACCTCGTCGGCCTTGGGCTGGGCCTGGGGCTCCGGCTTGGGCGGCGGCGGCGGCGGGGGCTCGGGCTGCTTTTCCGGCTCGGGCTCGGGTTGCGGCTTGGGCTGGGGCTTGGGCGGTTCGGGTTGCGGTTGGGGCGGGGGCGAGACCGGCGAATTGCCGTCGGCCCACAGCTGCACTTCCACCGGTCCCGGGTTTTCAGTGCGCCAGTTCAGGTTGAAGATCAACACGGCCAGCAGCAGCGCGTGCACCAGCAACGCCAGGACCAGCGCGATCCGGTTGTCGTTGTTGGGCGGCGTGGCCGGGGGGCCGCTGTGGTGTCGAATGATGGGTGGCGTCATGAGCGTTGCAGGCCGGCGGCGCCGGCGGAGGACGTCGCGTTAGCGTTTTTTCGCGGGGGCGGGCTGGTTGCCGCCGGCGGACTGGTCCACCAGCAGGCCCAGGCGGGTGATGCCATTGGTACGCAGTTCGTCCATGACCTTCACGACCGTCTCGTAGGGCACCTTGCCGTCGGCCGCGATCACCACCGGCGTTTCCGCCGTGATGCGCGAACGCACCTGCGCCACCAGTTCGGGACGGGCAATGTCCTGCATGGTGGCGCCGGGTTCGCGCATGCGCAGCGCGATCTTGCCGTCTTCCGAAATCTGGACTTCCAGCGGCTTGACGGGAACGTCGGACGCGGCGCCCACCGAGGGCAGCTGGATCAGGCCCGGCGTGATCAGCGGTGCGGTCACCATGAAGATGACCAGCAGCACCAGCATCACGTCGATGTAGGGCACCACGTTGATGTCGGCCTTCATGCGGCGGCCGGACCTGCCGCGCGAGCTTACCGAGGGCATTAGCGCACCTGCCGTTGCAGAATGTTCAGGAATTCATCGACGAAGCTGTCGAAACGGATCGAGATGCGATCGATGTCGTTGGTGAAGCGGTTGTACGCGACCACCGCGGGGATGGCGGCGAACAGGCCGATGGCGGTGGCGATCAGCGCTTCGGCGATACCCGGGGCCACCGAGGCCAGCGTGGCCTGTTGCATGTTCGACAGACCGATGAAGGCGTGCATGATGCCCCAGACCGTGCCGAGCAGGCCGATGTAGGGCGAAACCGAGCCGGCCGAGGCCAGGAAGTTCAAGTGGGATTCCAGCGCGTCCATTTCGCGCTGGTAGGCGGCGCGCATGGCGCGGCGCGGGCCGTCGAGCACGGCGGTGGCGTCATTGCTGGCGTTGCCGCGGCGGGCCTTCAGGAACTCGGTCATGCCGGCATCGAAGATGCGGGCCAGCGCGCCTTGCTCGTCGCGGCGCGAGGCCACCGCCTGCTGCAGCATCGACAGGTCGCCGCCCGACCAGAAATCGTCTTCGAAACGGCGGGTCTGGGCGTGGGCGCGCTTGATGGCCAGCCGCTTGGCGAAGATGTACGTCCAGGACATGATCGAGATGCCCAGGAGCATCAGCATGATCAGCTGGACCGGCACGCTGGCGTGCGAAATCAACGAAAGCAACGACATGTCGTTGGTGGCTTGCATGGTTATTCCTGAATTGATTCCAGTTTGGCGCGGACGTCGGCCGGTAGTTCCACCGGCCGCATGTTGACGGCATCGACGCAGCAGACTTGGATATTGCCTTCGGCAAGCAGTTCCCCGTCCCGTTCTGCGCGCTGCGCGAAGTGTATCGAAGCGCGGCCCAGTCGTGTGACCCGGCTGCGTATCGTAAGCAAATCGTCCAGCTTGGCCGGTTTGCGATAAGACATGTCCAGGGCGCGGACAACGAACAGGCGCTGCTCGCCGACGGCCAGGTCGGATTGATTGACTCCCAGGTCGCGCAGCCATTCGGTGCGGGCGCGCTCCAGGAATTTCAAATAGTTGGCGTAGAAAACCACCCCGCCCGCGTCCGTGTCTTCGTAGTAGACACGGACCTGCAGGAGGGATTCGGTGGACTTCGGATCGGTCACGATGGGAGATTCGATGATGCGGGTCGGGACGCGAAAAGTCCGTAGTTACTTTAAGGTTTACAGCGTGTCGAGTTTCGTCAGCACGGTTTCAAGCGCGGACTCTACCGGAATCTTGGCCGCTTCGGTTTCCCGACGGGCCTGCAATTCCACCACACCGTCGTTCAATCCGCGTTCTCCAACTGTTACACGGAGCGGCGCGCCGATCAATTCCCATTCGGCAAACATGACGCCGGGGCGGGCGTCGCGGTCGTCCAGGATGACGTCCACGCCGCGCGCCAGCAGCGATTCGTACAGCTTCAGGGAGGTGTTACGCACGGTTTCGCTTTTGCCCCAGCCCACCGGGCAGATGACGACTTCGAACGGCGCGATGGCGCGCGGCCAGATGATGCCGCGGTCGTCGTGGTTCTGCTCGATGGCGGCGCCGACGATACGGGTGATGCCGATGCCGTAGCAGCCCATTTCCAGCACGGCCGGCTTGCCGGTTTCGTCCAGGAAGGTGGCCTTGAGGGCTTCGGAGTACTTTTTACCCAGATAGAAAACGTGTCCGACCTCGATGCCGCGCTGGATCGACAGCGTGCCCTTGCCGTCCGGCGAGGGGTCGCCGGCGACCACGTTGCGCAAGTCGGCCACCTGCTCGGGTTCGGGCAGGTCACGGCCCCAGTTCACTCCCTGGATGTGGAAGTCTTCGCGGTTGGCGCCGCAGACGAAATCGGCCATGTTGGCCACGGTGCGGTCGGCGATGACGTGCACCGGGCGCGCGGTGCGCACCGGGCCCAGGTAGCCGGGCTTGCAGCCGAAATGCTCGACGATTTCGCTTTCGGTGGCGAAACGGAAGCCGGCCAGGCCGGGCAGCTTGCTGGCCTTGATCTCGTTCAGTTCGTGGTCGCCGCGCAGCAGCAGCAGCCAGATCTCGACCTTGCCCTTGTCGCCATCGGTGGCCAGGACGATGGACTTCACCGTGCGCTCCAGCGGCAGGTCCAGCAGGCGGGCCACGTCTTCGCACTTGGCGGCGCCCGGGGTGGCCACGTCGGCCATGGGCTGGGTGGGCGCGCCGCGCTCGGCGTACAGGCCGGGCGCCTCGGCCAGCTCGATGTTGGCGGCGTAGTCGGAATCGGCGTTGTAGACCAGCAGGTCTTCGCCGGTGTCGGCGATCACCTGGAATTCATGGCTGCGGGTGCCGCCGATGGAGCCGGTGTCGGCCGCGACGGCGCGGAACTCCAGGCCCAGGCGGCCAAAGATGCGCATGTACGCGGCGTACATGTTGTCGTAGCTCTTCTGGGCGCCGGCTTCGTCGCGGTCGAAGGAGTAGGCGTCCTTCATGGTGAATTCACGGCCGCGCATCAGGCCGAAGCGGGGGCGGCGCTCGTCCCGGAACTTGGTCTGGATGTGATAGAAATTCAGCGGCAGCTGGCGATAGCTGTGGATCTCGTTGCGGGCGATGTCGGTGATCACCTCTTCCGAGGTCGGCTGCAGCACGAAATCGCGCTGGTGCCGGTCCTTGATGCGCAGCAGCTCGGCGCCGTACTGCTCCCAGCGGCCCGATTCCATCCAGAGTTCGGCCGGCTGGACTACCGGCATCAGCAGTTCGATCGCGCCCGAGGCGTTCATTTCCTCGCGGACAATGGCCTCGACCTTGCGGATGATCTTCAGGCCCAGCGGCATGTAGGTGTAGATCCCGCCCGCGAGCTTGCGGATCATGCCGGCCCGGGTCATCAGCTGGTGGCTGGCGACTTCGGCTTCGGAAGGGGCTTCTTTCAGGGTGTTGATATGGTAGTTGGATGCGCGCATGTTTAAAGGTGGCAGCAGATACGTATAATCGACTGTAATTGTATTGAATTCGGTGGGGGTGGCCCATGCTTGACCGCGAAGGCTACCGCCCCAATGTCGGCATCATTCTCGTCAATAGCAGAAACGAGGTCTTTTGGGGCAAGCGTATCAGGGAACATGCCTGGCAGTTCCCGCAGGGCGGCATCAAGTACGGCGAAAGCCCGGTGCAGGCCATGTATCGCGAGCTCCATGAAGAGGTGGGCCTGAAGCCCGAGCATGTCCGTATTTTGGGGCGTACACGCGATTGGTTACGTTATAACGTGCCCGATCACTTCGTCCGGCGTGAGTGGCGTGGCCACTATAAAGGACAAAAGCAGATTTGGTTCTTGTTGCGCCTGGTGGGACGTGACAGCGACGTATGCCTGCGCGCGACGCAGCATCCGGAATTCGACGCCTGGCGCTGGAGCCAGTACTGGGTGCCGCTGGATGCCGTGATCGAGTTCAAGCGGGACGTCTATACCCAGGCGTTGAACGAGTTGTCGGCAATCCTCTTTCGGCGTCATCACGAAACCCGCTACCTGCGTCAGCGCGTGCATGGGCAGCGGGCGGCGGAGAACTTGCCCGAAGGAACGGACGGTCATGCGCATATTGTTGGTTGAAGATGAACGGGACATGGCGTCCTGGCTGATGCGCGCGCTCGCGCAAAGTGGCTTCGTGCCGGACCACGCGGCCGACGCCCGCACGGCCGAGGCCTTCATGGCGGGCACCGAGTACGACGCCATCGTCATGGACCTGCGCCTGCCCGACAAGCACGGCCTGGTGGTGCTGCGTGAGATGCGCAACCGCGATGACCGCACCCCGGTGCTGCTGCTGACCGCCCAGGGCGCCCTGCAGGACCGGGTCCGCGGCCTGAACCTGGGCGCTGACGATTTCCTGACCAAGCCGTTCGCCCTGGAAGAACTGGAAGCCCGCCTGACCGCACTGGTGCGCCGCAGCCGCGGCCGCCAGCATCCGCGCCTGCAGTGCGGATCGCTGTCGTACGACAGTGAAAGCCGCGCCTTCACGCTCGACGGCTCCCTGCTGTTCCTGACCCCGCGCGAGCATGCCGCCCTGGCGGCGCTGCTGACGCGCAGCGGCTACCCGGTGGACAAGTCGCAACTGTTCGGCAAGGTCTTCACCCACGACAGCGAGGCCAATCCGGACGCCATCGAGGTGGTGCTGCACCGCCTGCGCAAGAAGCTGGCCGGCAGCGACGTGCGCATCGTCACGGTGCGCGGGCTCGGCTACATGCTGGAAAGCGTCGCCAGCGAAGCCGCCGACTCCTGACGCCCTCGTGAGCCTCCGGATCCCTGGGTTGCCGCGGGTCGGCATCCGCGCGCTGCTGATCATCCTGTTGCTGCCCGGCGTGGTGGCGCTGCTGGTCATCGACAGCCTGAACGACTACCGCACCCTGTCCGAGATCACCAACGAGGCCTACGACAGCGCGCTGGTCGAGCCTGCCCGGGTCCTCGAAAGCAGCCTGGAATTCACGCCCGACGGCTCGCTCCAGGTGGCGACGCCACTGTACGCCCAGGTCATGCTGGAATCGCGCGCCGGGCTGCGCAAGTATTTCCGCATCGAACAGATCGATCCGCCCTTGCCGGACGGCGCGCCGGTGCCTCTGGAGCAGGGCAAGACGCTGCTGGGCATGCCCGAACTGCCGCGCCCGCCAAGCTGGCCGCGCTCCAACGGGCCGCCGGTGTTCTACGACGGGGTCTACCGCAACGACCCGGTGCGGGTGGTATCGCTGGTGCGCGACCTGTATTACCAGGGCGTGCATCGCCAGGTGTTGGTGCTGGTGGCCGAAAGCACGGGCAAGCGCATCGAGGCCGAGAACAGCGCCCGGCGCCAGGAAATCCTGCGCGACGCGCGCATGCTGGCGCTCGTGGTGCTGCTGGTCTGGTGGGGGGTGTCCTGGGCCTTGAAACCGCTGCGCCGCCTGCGCGCCGACATCCGCAACCGCAGGCCCGACGACCTGACCCCGCTCGATGCCTCTCGCGTGCCCAGCGAAGTTGCGCCGCTGGTCGACGCCGTCAATCACCACATCGCCCGTTACCGCCGCGTGCTGGAAGAGCAGTCGCATTTCCTGGCCGACGCCTCGCACCAATTGCGCACGCCGTTGGCCATCATGCTGACGCAGGCGCAATACGCCTTGCGCGAACGCGATCCGGCGCGGGCCCAGGAAGGCTTGCGCGCCATCGTCGACCAACTGGGCCGCACCCGCCGCCTGACCGAGCAATTGCTGTCGCTGGCGCATGCCAACCAGGCGGACCAGTTGCCGCGCCAACTGCTCGACATGAACGCCGTCTCGCGCGAGGTGGTGTTGCAGTACCTGCCGCTGGCGCACGAAAAGCAACAGGATCTGGGCTGGGTGCAGGCCGTCAACGCGCAGGGCCAGGAAATCGGCGCGCCCGTGTCCGGCAGCGAAGCCGAATTGCATGAGGCCTTGTCCAACCTGGTCCACAACGCCATCCATTACGCGCCCGTCGGGGCGCGCATCACGGTATCGGTCAGCCGGGTCGAAAACCGCGCCGAGGTGGCCGTGTCCGACAACGGCCCCGGCCTGCAGCCGCTCCTGCGGGCCCGCGCCTTCGCCCGCTTCGAGCGTGTCGGGACCGACAAACCGGTGGCATCCTCCGGCTCGGGCCTGGGACTGGCCATCGCCCGGGCCTATGCCCGCCGCAACGATGGCGACATCGAATTGCGCGACGGCGAGCCCAACGCGCAGGGCGGGGTCGGCCTGGCCTCCGTGCTGTGGCTGCCGTTGGCGACAACCGTCTCGCAGTATCCGCGTCCCGCCGACGTCGAGTTCACCGGCGAACAATAATTCCGCCAAGCTTTCATTCCATCGCCCCGAGCCGCGTGGCGCGACGCATCTTTCTCCATCAGGGATAACCCCCGGATTCAGGATCGCGACAGCGCATAGAAAGCGGATTAGCAGCTTCCTTCCGTAATCTGCCAGCCGGCTTGTTGTAAAGAGCCGGATGGCGCACGCTCTTGGCGCCATCCCGAGGGCCCGCACGGCCCTGCTCCAGGAGGATGGAAGTGCAAAAAACAATTAATAGAAAGGACTACTACGGCGGCGCGCTGATGGTCCTTGTCGGGTTGGGGGCGATCTACGGTGGTACGGACTATCACATCGGAACGCTCAGTCACATGGGGCCGGGGTTCTTCCCCGCGGCACTGGGCGGCCTGCTGGCGCTGACGGGGATCCTGATCGCGATCTCGGCGCGCTCCGGCGAATCCACGCCGCCCGCGCCGGGCGATGGCCACGCGCACGGCCTGCCGGACCTGCGCGGCAGCGTCTGCATCCTGCTCGGGACGCTGGCGTTCCTGCTGTTGGGCCACTACGGCGGCCTGCTGCCCGCCACGTTCGCCATCGTGTTCATCTCCGCCCTGGGCGACCGCAAGAACACGGTCAAGCAGGCATTCGTGCTGTCGATCGGCATGTCCGTGATCGCGGTGGTGGTTTTCTGGTGGGCGCTGCAACTGCAGCTGCCGCTGTTTCGCTGGGGTTGATACGCCATGATTTCTCAAGCTTTGACCGATCTCTGGTACGGCTTCGGCGTCGCGTTCCAGCTCCATAACCTGATGTGGTCGTTCTTCGGCGTGCTGGTGGGCAACCTCATCGGCGTGCTGCCCGGCATGGGCGCGCTGTCGGCCATCTCGATCCTGCTGCCGCTGACCTACGTGATGCAGCCGGTGCCCGCCATCCTGATGCTGGCCGGCATCTTCTACGGCTCGCAGTACGGCGGCGCCATCGGCGCGATCCTGCTCAACCTGCCTTCGCATCCGCCGCACGCGGTGACGTGTCTTGACGGGTATCCACTGACCAAACAGGGCAAGGGAGGGACGGCGCTCGGCATCACGATGATCTGCTCGTTCTTCGCGGCCTCGGTCGGCATCATCGTCATGATCTTCGCCTCGCCGCTGCTGGTCGAGGTGGCCTTCAAGTTCGGCCCGACCGAGATCTTCTCGATCATGCTGCTGGGCCTGCTGGCCGGCGCCACGATGTCGCGCGGCTCGCCGCTCAAGGGCGTGGCCATGACGCTGTTCGGCCTGATGTGCGGCGTGGTCGGCACCGACGTGAACACCGGCACCATCCGCTTCTCGTTCGGCCTGCTGGACCTGTCCGATGGCCTGGAACTGGTGGCGATCTCGATGGGCCTGTTCGGCGTTGCCGACTTCCTGATGAGCGTCAACCGCATGACCATCATCGGCAGCGGCGCCAAGCTGCGCCTGCGCGACATGCGCCCCAGCAAGCAGGAAATGAAGACGGCCTTCTGGCCGATGGTGCGCGGCACCGCGGTGGGCACGCTGTTTGGCGCCATGCCCGGCACCGGTCCCACCATCACCACCTTCGTGGCCTACGCGCTGGAACGCAAGATCTCCAAGACGCCCGAGCAGTTCGGCACCGGCATGATCGCGGGCGTGGCCTCGCCCGAAGCCTCGTCGCACTCCAAGACGCAGGTCGACTTCATCCCCACGATGAGCCTGGGCATCCCCGGCGACGCGGTGATGGCGCTGATCCTGGGCGCGCTGCTGATCCAGGGCATCCAGCCCGGCCCGCAGCTGATCACCGAGCATCCGGACATCTTCTGGGGCCTGATCGCCAGCTTCTGGGTCGGCAACGTGCTGCTGATGGTGCTCAATGTGCCGCTGATCGGCGTCTGGGTCAAGCTGCTGCAGGTGCCATACCGCTACCTGTTCCCGTCGGCGCTGTTCTTCATCGCGGTGGGCGTGTTCAGTACCCAGAACAGCCTCTTCCAGATCTGGGAAGTGCTGGCCTTCGGTGTGATCGGCGCCATCCTCATGACGCTGGAATTCTCGGTCGCGCCCATCCTGCTCGGCTTTGTGCTGGGCCCCATGGTCGAAGAGAACTTCCGCCGCGCCTTGCTGTTGTCGCGCGGTGACCTGGCGGTGTTCGTGCAACGCCCGATCAGCGCCTGGTTCATTGCCGCCAGCGCCTTGCTGATCCTGCTGCAGTTGTGGGCCTTCGCGCGCCGCAGCCGCGGCAAGAACAAGCCGCAGGTGCCGCAAGCGGCCTGACACCCGGCATTGTCCGCAGCGCAAACGGCCCGGCCTTCACGCCGGGCCGTTTGATTTGTGCGCCGTCTTCCCCCATGCTTGCGATTTCCCGAGCCCGTCCGGATCTACGCCATGCATATCCTCTTCGCCTGCCCCCTGCACGACCCCGACGTCTGGGTCCCGCGCCTGCAAGCCGCCATGCCCGGCTGTCGCATTTCCGTCTGGAATCCCGACGGCCCGCCATCCGGCGCCGAGGTCGCCCTGGTATGGAAGCCGCCGGTCGAGCTGTTCCAGCACGAGACCGGCATCGAGACGCTGTTCAACCTGGGAGCGGGCGTGGACGCTTTGCTCAAGATGAAGGAGATTCCGCCGCATGTGCGCATCGTGCGGCTGGAGGACGCCGGCATGTCGGTGCAGATGGCCGAGTACGCGCTTTACGCGCTGCTGCGCGTGTCGCGCGATTTCCAGGCCTTCGACGAATCGCAGGCGCGCCAGCACTGGGATACCCGCGAAGGCACGCGCCAGGCCGATTGGCCGGTGGGCGTTCTGGGCCTGGGCCAGGTCGGCGCGCGCGTGGCGCAGACGCTGGCCGAGTTCGGTTATCCGGTGGCGGGCTGGTCGCGCACGCCGCGCGAGATTCCCGGCGTGGAGTCCTTCTCCGGGCAGGACGCCTTGCCGGCCTTCCTGGCGCGCACCCGCTTCCTGGTGAACGTGCTGCCGCTCACGCCCGACACCCGTGGCATCCTCAACCGCGACACGCTCGGCCAACTGCTGCCCGAGGCGCACCTGGTCAACGTCGGCCGTGGTGAACACCTGGTCGAGGAAGACCTGGTGCAGATGCTGGAAGAGGGCGAAATCGCCGGCGCCACGCTCGACGTGTTCCACACCGAACCGTTGCCCAAGGATCATCCGTTCTGGCGCGATCCGCGCGTGCATGTCACGCCGCACATCGCCGCCCGCACGCTGCGCGACGAAAGCATCGAGCAGATCGCCGGCAAGGTCGCCCGGCTGATGCGCGGCGAACCCATCACCGGCGTGGTCGAGCGCGAGCGCGGCTACTGAGCGGCGGGCGCCGTGGCGCCTTGCTTCTCCAGCCGCTGATAGGTGGGGGGCAGGCGCTGCGACAGGAAATCCAGCAGCGTGCGCACCGCCGGCATCATGCCGCGCCGCGACGGATAGATGCAGTGCACGATGCCTTCGGGCGATTGCCATTGCGGCAGCACCGGCACCAGTTGGCCGCGGCGCAGTTCTTCCTGGGTCGCGATCGAGGGCAGCAACGCGATGCCGCGGCCGCGCACGGCGGCTTCCACCAGCACGATGAAGTCGTTGCACGAGAGCTGCGGCTTGAGTTCGATGTGCACCTCTTCGCCCTTGTCGTTGCGCAGCGGCCAGCGCACCTCGTTCTGCGGATCGCTGAAGCTCAGGGTGGTGTGCGAGGCCAGGTCCTGGGGCGTGTCGGGCGCGCCGTGGCGCTGCAGGTAGCCCGGGCTGGCCACCAGCGTGCCGCGCGCCGTGCCCAGGTGCCGCACCACCAGTTCCGCGTCGGTATCGAGCTTGGTGCGCACCCGCAGTGCCAGGTCCACCCCTTCGCGGATCAGGTCCACGCGGCGATTGGTCACCAGCAACTGCACCGAAATGGCCGGCCAGGCGTCCAGGAATTCCGGCAATAGCGGCGCCAGCACGTCCTGCGCGATAGAGACCGGGCAGCTGACCACCACCGGGCCGGTGGGTTCTGACTGCAACTGGCGCATGGCGTCGTCGGCCGCGCGCGCCGAGGCGGCCATTTCACGGCAGTAATGCAGATAGCGTTCGCCGGCGGCCGTCAGGCGCAGGCGGCGGGTGGTGCGTTGCAGGAGCCGCACGCCCAGGCTTTCCTCCAGGTGCGAGATGCGGCGCGACAGGCGTGATTTGGGAATGTCCAGGGCTCGCGCCGCCGCGCTGAAACCGCCTTGTTCGACGACTTGGGAAAAATAGTAGAGGTCGTTTAGATCTTGCATGATTGTTCTATACCTGGAACGAATAGTTCATCATACCCGGGTTTATGTGATCAATTAAGCGGTCTACAGTGACGCCATGCATTCAGGACCCGCGCCCTTCGCGGTCCGCACTGGAGATCACGTCATGAAGACCCTCGTCATCCTTTCCTCGATTCTCGGCAACCGCTCGCACAGCAAGGAACTGGCCGATCACATGGTGGCCCGCATCAAGCAGGCCAATCCCGCTGCCGTCATCACCATCCGCGACATCGGCGCCGAGCCCTTGCCGTACTTCGACGGCGCGACCGCCGGCGCCCTGTTCACGCCCGCCGATGCGCGTACGCTGGAGCAGCAACGCATCGTCGAACGCAGCGACGCGCTGGTTGCGGAACTGCTGCAGGCCGATCGCATCGTGTTCGCGGTGCCGGTCTACAACTTCAACCTGCCCGCCCAATTCAAGAGCTACCTGGACCACGTGGCCCGTGCCGGCGTCACGTTCCGTTATACGCCGGAAGGCGTGGCCGAGGGCCTGGTGAAGGGTAAGCAGGTGTTCGTGCTGACCGCGCGCGGCGGCAAGGCGGAAGGCACGCCCGCCGATACCATGACGCCGTACCTGCGGCAGATGCTGGGCTTCCTGGGCATGGATGAAGTCACGTTCATCGCCGCCGAAGGCATGGCGATGGGCGAAGTCGCGGCGCTCGAAGGCGTGGCGCTGGCACGCCAGCGCATCGACGCGCTCGACCTGGCGCCGTCGCAAGTCTCGCGGCAGGCCGCCTAACGCCACGAAAAAGCGGACCCGGCTGGTCCGCTTTTTTCATGTCGGCGGGCGTTCAATCCCGCAGGCGCTTGATCAGGCTGGAAGTATCCCAGCGGCCGCCGCCCATTTTCTGCACGTCGCCGTAGAACTGGTCCACCAGCGCCGTCAGCGGCAGGCGCGCGCCATTGTGGCGGGCCTCGGCCAGCACCAGGCCGAGATCCTTGCGCATCCAGTCCACCGCGAAGCCGAAGTCGAACTTGTCGTCGACCATGGTGCCGCCGCGGTTTTCCATCTGCCAGCTCTGCGCCGCGCCCTTGCTGATCACGTCCAGCACCAGCTTCATGTCCAGGTCGGCGGCCTGGCCGAACGCCACGGCCTCGGACAGGCCCTGCACGATGCCGGCGATACAGATCTGGTTGACCATCTTGGCCAGTTGGCCGGCTCCGGGCGGACCCACGCGCGTCACGGCGCGGCCAAAGGCCTGAGCCACCGGCTTGATGGCGTCGAACACGGCCTGTTCTCCGCCGCACATGATGGTGAGAACGCCGTTGACCGCGCCGGCCTGGCCGCCTGACACGGGGGCGTCGATGAAGTTCAGGCCAAGATCCTTGGCTTGCGCGTAAAGTTCGCGCGCCACGTCCGCCGAGGCGGTGGTGTGGTCGACGAACACCGCGCCCGGGGCCATGCCGGCGAAGGCGCCGTCGGGTCCCAGGGTGACGCTGCGCAGGTCATCGTCGTTGCCGACGCAGGCGAACACGATCTGCGCGCCCGCGACCGCCTCGCGCGGCGTCATGGCGCTGCGGCCGCCGAATTCAGCGGCCCAGGCCTGGGCCTTGGAAGACGTGCGGTTGTAGACGGTGACGTCGTGCCCGGCGCGGGCCAGGTGGCCGGCCATGGGCAGGCCCATCACGCCCAGGCCGAGGAATGCGACTTTCTGGGCCACGACCGCGTCGTAGCTCTTGGTACCGATCGATGCCATGCAGGGGACTCCGCTGTGGAAAGGAAAACCTGAGGCAGTAACCTTAACGCAATCAATAGCCGGCGGCGAGTCCATCGCGACGGCTGTCGCTGGCGCTGACGTAGCCGTCGACGGCGGGATCGCCCAGGCGCCAGATGAACTGGCCGGAGCCGAAATCCATGTACGGGTCGTCGATGCCTTCAAGCACGTGGCCGCGCGCGCGCAGGCCCTGCGCCACGGCGGCGGGCATCGAGGTCTCCACGTCGACCGCCAGCCCCTGGTTCCACTTCCAGCGCGGGGCGTCGCAGGCCGCCTGGGGTTGCTGGCCGTAGTCGAGCATGCGCACCAGCGTCTGCACCTGGCCCTGCGGTTGCATGTTGCCGCCCATCACGCCAAAGCTCATCACCGGCGCGCCGTCGCGCATCAGGAAACCGGGAATGATGGTGTGGAACGGGCGCTTGCCGCCGGCCACCGCATTGGGATGATCGGCCTGGTTGCTGAAGCAGTGGCCGCGGTTCTGCAGGCTGACGCCGGTGCCCGGCACCACCACGCCCGAACCGAAGCCCATGTAGTTCGATTGGATGAAGCTGACCATCATGCCGCTGCGGTCGGCCGCGGTCAGGTAGACCGTGCCGCCCTGCGGGGCGTGGCCGCAGGCGAATGCCTGGGCGACGTTGGGATCGATCAGCCGGGCGCGTTCGGCCAGGTAGTCGGCGCGCAGCATCTGCTCGGGCGCCAGGCGCATGTGGCGGGCGTCGGCGACGTGGGCATAGACGTCGGCAAAGGCCAGCTTCATGGCCTCGAGCAGCAGGTGCTGCGTGTCGGGATGGTCGATGGGCCGTGCGGCCAGGTCGAAGTTCTGCAGGATGCCCAGCGCGATCAGGGCGGCGATGCCCTGGCCGTTCGGCGGAATCTGGTGCAGGGTGTGGCCGCGGTACGACTGGCTGATCGGCGTCACCCATTCCGGCGCGAAATCGCGCAGGTCGGCCAGCGTCATGGCGGCCTCATGGGCCTGTGCGTGGGCCACCAGCTTGTGGGCGGTTTCGCCCTCGTAGAAATCACGGCCGCCGCTTGCGGCGATGCGCTTGAGCGTTGCCGCGGCGCCTTTCAGGATGAAGTGCTCGCCGATCAGCGGAGCCCGTCCACGCGGCAGGAAGTGTTCCGAAAAGCCAGGCTGCGGTTGCAGCACGTCGGCCTGCGCCGCCCATTTCCGATGCACCATCGGACTGACGGCGAAGCCGCGCTCGGCGTAATCGATGGCGGGCGCGAGGACGTCGGCGAACGACAGCCGGCCCAGTTTTTCATGCAGCGCCGCCCAGCCCGCGACGCAGCCCGGCACCGTGACGCTGTCCCAGCCTCGGGTCGGTATCGCGCCCTGATGCCTGCGGCGGAAATAATCCGGGTTCCAGGCCATGGGCGCGGGACCCGATGCGTTCAGGCCGTGCAGTTTCGAGCCGTCCCAGACGATGGCGAAGCAATCCGATCCCAGGCCGTTGCTGACCGGCTCGGTCAGCGTCAGCGTCGCCGCCGCGGCGATGGCCGCGTCCACCGCGTTGCCGCCGCTGGCCAATACGCGTAGCCCCGCCTGCGCCGCCAATGGCTGCGAGGTGGCGACGATATTGCGGGCGAAGACCGGCGTGCGCGTCGTGGGATAGGGGTTGTTCCAGTCGAAATTCATGTCGAATCATCGCGTGGGGTAAACCCGTAGCTTAACGTAGATGCCGGTGTTTGCGCGCACACCTTGTATTGGGTTGTAGTGCTTTGTTTCGTATGCTGGCTCGCGCCGGCGCCGGCGCCGGCCCGCCAAGCCGCGCGCGCAAAGAAAAACCCCCGGCAAGCCGGGGGTCGGTAGGGGACGCGATGCCGCCGCGCGCGGCGGCATTGTCCTCAATCTTCTTCGACGAAGGTCTCTTCGCGCTTCTTGCGGATCGCCGGCAGGGCCACCAGCACTACCAGGAACAGCGCCACGGCCAGCAGCGAGGCCGACAGGGGGCGCGTCACGAAGGTGCTGAAGTCGCCGCGCGACAGCAGCAGGGCACGGCGGAAGTTCTCTTCCATCATGGGGCCGAGCACCAGGCCCAGCAGCAGCGGGGCGCCTTCGCACTTCAGCTTCGACCAGACGTAGCCGATGATGCCGAAGATGGCGGTGGTGAAGATGTCGAACGTGTTGTAGTTCAACGAATACACCCCGATCGTGCAGAACACCAGGATCGCCGGGAACAGGATGCGGTAGGGCACCTTGAGCAGCTTGACCCACAGGCCGATCAGCGGCAGGTTCAGCACCACCAGCATCAGGTTGCCGATCCACATCGAGGCGATCAGGCCCCAGAACAGCTCGGGGTGGCTCGTCATCACTTGCGGGCCGGGCTGGATGTTGTGGATCGTCATCGCGCCGACCATCAGCGCCATCACGGCGTTGCCCGGGATGCCCAGGGTCAGCAGCGGGATGAACGAGGTCTGCGCGGCCGCGTTGTTGGCCGATTCCGGGCCCGCCAGGCCGGCCGGGTGGCCCTTGCCGAAGCGTTCCGGATTCTTCGAGATCTTCTTTTCCAGCGTGTACGACGCGAACGACGACAGCACCGCGCCGCCACCCGGCAGGATGCCCAGGGCCGAACCCAGGGCCGTGCCGCGCAGCACGGCGGGAGCGGATTCCTTGAACTCCTGCTTGTTCGGGTACAGGGTA
Organism: Achromobacter xylosoxidans; assembly: GCF_001457475.1. Taxonomy (NCBI): domain Bacteria; kingdom Pseudomonadati; phylum Pseudomonadota; class Betaproteobacteria; order Burkholderiales; family Alcaligenaceae; genus Achromobacter; species Achromobacter xylosoxidans. The sequence continues at coordinate 828,183 of NZ_LN831029.1, forward strand.
CCGATCTTGTCGGTGATGTCGACGCGGTTTTCCTTCTGCTCCAGGTTGGTCATGATTTCGGCGAAGCCGAACACGCCCATGGCCACGATGGCGAAGTCGATGCCGTCCTGCAGTTCGGGGATGCCGAAGTCGAAGCGGGCCACGCCCGAGTTGACGTCGGTGCCGACCATGCCCAGCAACAGGCCCAGGATGATCATCGCGATCGCCTTGGGCAGCGAGCCCGAGGCCAGCACCACGGCGCCGACCAGGCCCAGGCACATCAGCGAGAAGTACTCGGCGGGGCCGAACTTGAACGCGACTTCAGCCAGCGGGGGTGCGAAGGCGGCCAGCAGCAGCGTGGCCACGCAGCCCGCGAAGAACGAGCCCAGCGCGGCGATCGCCAGGGCGGCGCCGGCACGGCCATTGCGCGCCATCTGGTGACCGTCGAGCACGGTCACCACCGCGGACGTCTCACCGGGCAGCGCCACCAGAATGGCCGTGGTCGAGCCGCCGTACTGGGCGCCGTAATAGATACCCGCCAGCATGATCAGGCCGGCCACCGGGGGCAGCACGTACGTGATCGGCAGCAGCATCGCGATGGTCGGGACCGGGCCGATACCCGGCAGCACGCCGATCAGCGTGCCCAGAATGCAGCCCAGCAGGGCGTACAGCAGGTTCTCGGGCGTGAACGCCACCGAGAAACCCAACATCAGGTGATCAATCAATTCCATGGCCGCTTGCTCCTTAATTCATGCCCAGAAACGACGGCCACAGCGGGAAAATCAGCCCCAGCCCCTTGACGAACGCCAGATACGAGAACACCACCAGGAAGATGCCGTTGGCGACGGCGACCTTGAGGCTGAACTCGTGGCTGGCCAGGCTGCTGAGCACCACCAGCAGGAACACCGAGATATAGATACCCAGCAGTTTCAGGACCAGGCCATAGAAAACCACGGACCCCACCACCAGGAACACGATGCGCCAGTCGAACTTGTCGACGTGGGTTTCATGGGCCTTCTTGGACAGCGAGCCAAGCAGCACGATGGCACCCAGCAATGCGAGAACAATGCCCAGCCAGAAAGGAAAATACCCGGGGCCCATCCGGGCGGCAGTACCCATTTGGTAGCTGCTGGCTTGCCAGGCGAATCCCAGTCCAAGGGCGATGAACATCACCCCCGACCAGAAGTCCTGTCGATTGCGTAGCTGCATGATTGGTTGGCTCCTGTTTACAGCATGTAGATAAAAAGGGCTTGTGGTCCGCCACGCCGCCCGAAAGGCGAGTGACAGGCACAAAAAAGGCACGTCTGGGGTGCCCTTGGGTTCTTCTGAAAGCGTCGGCGAGGCTTCTTGAAAGGGCGAATGGTAATGGACGCCCGCGGCGATGCAAACCCTGTAAGCTAGGTGAAAGCCTGGGGTTTTCCCTAAAATTGGGGAACTCCCGATCCCCAGTTGTAACGGGACGGGCCAATTGAGGGTTTTTTGAAAGCTAAGTGAAAGTTGATAGAAAGAAATGCGAAAGCGGTCGTGGTGTGATCGTCGCGTTCCTGTCGCGCGGGGGACTTTTCTAGTCGGGCTCGATCGGTTATGTTGCCCGCCGCCGGCATGACCGCCGCATTTCCTACTGAATATTGCCGTGTTTCTCACCTTGCGTGAAGAGGCCCGATTCCCCACTGGATGGTTTACGATAGCGCCCATGCTGCAAGACCTAGACCAACTCGCCGCCCGTATCGGGCAACTGGTGCAACGCACCCGGCAACTCCACGCCGAGCGTGACGCGCTGCGCGCGCGCCTGAACGACTCCGAAACCGAGCAGCGTGTGCTCAAGCAACGCGCCGCCGAGCGTGATGCCGACATCGCCGCGCTGCAGGCCAAATTGCAGGACAACGACGGCGCCGTCACCGCGATGCTTGAGCAGGCGCAACAGGCCGAAGCCGCCTTGCGCGAACAGCTCGCACGCGAAACCGCCGAGCGCCAGTCGCTCGAGGCGCGTTTCTCCGCCCGGGAAACCGAACTGCAGGGCAACCTGCAACGCAGCGACACCGAACTACAGCGCCTGCGCGTGGCCGCCGCCGCCGCCCGCGAGCGCATCGACGCCGTCCTGGCCCGTCTGCCGGGTGCGCCGTCCGGAGAGCAACACTGATGGAACGCGTAGATGTAACGATACTCGGGCGCGACTACTCGCTGGCGTGCTCGGCCGAGGAAAAGCCCACGCTGCTGGCCGCGGTGCGCCACGTCGACCAGCTCATGCTGCGCATCCAGGGCACCGGCAAGGTCTCCAGCAACGAGCGCATCGCCGTGATGGCCGCGCTGCAGGTGGCTGGCGAGCTGCTCGCCATGAAAGCGCCGGATGGTCCGCTGGGTGGTTTGGCGGTCGGCGACTTCAAGCGTAGAATCGAGGACATGAACGCAGTCCTGGACGACGCCCTGTCAGGGCAAGAAAAGCTGCTCTGACGTTCATACGCGGTTTTCACCAAGGTTTTTCAGTATTTTCAGTTTGTCCCTGCCGTGTCCGTGACCTGGCCATACATTCTCTGAACCTATGTCTTATGGCATATTGGTTGCGGGAGTGCAGAGCTGGAGCGATTGTCTCTCGTAGACGAACCCGACGCTCTTCGGAACGCGACCACCTTGAACCTCAGGGTTCGAGATGCCGGCCTTGACGGCACAGGCGGGGCATCTATCCCAGCGGGCCTGCCACGAGCGCAGGTCCGCGTCGGGCGCCTCCCCATCGTCCTCCCTCATAGGACCAGTCCATGTCGAAATCCCCCGTTTTTTCGCTGACCAAACTTGGCGCGGCGTGCGCAGCCGTGGCCGCTTTGTCCATGGCGCAGCCCGTCTTCGCGCAGGCCCAGGCGCCGGCTCCCTCCACGGCGGAAGCCACGGCCAACCGGTCGCCGGAGCTGACCCTGCAAGCCACCGCGTCGTCCGAGGTCAAGCAGGACACGGTGCGCATCTCGCTGTCGGCCGAGACCGAGGCCGCCGACCAGCCCACCGCCGGCAAGAAGCTGACGGAGATGCTGGACGACGTGGCCAAGCGCGCGCGTGACACCAAGGGTGTCGAGGTGCGCACGGGCAGCTTCAACGTCTGGCCCAATTCCACCAGCAGCAGCAAAGGCAAGACCAGCACCACCTGGCGCGGCCAGGGCGAGATCATCCTCGAATCCAAGGATTTCGCGGCCGCCGCCGCGCTTGCGTCCAAGCTGTCCGACAAGACCGCCATTTCCAACATCAGCTTCTCGCTGTCGCGCGCCGTGCGCGAGGCCGAGGAACGCAAGCTGCTCAAGGAAGCCGCGCAGGCCTTCAAGGATCGCGCGCTGGCTGCCGCCAACGCCTTCGGCTTTTCGGGCTACCGCCTGAGCAAGCTCGAACTGGGCGGCTCCGGCGGCGTCACGCCGATGCCGCGCATGATGGGCGCCATGGCCAAGGACGCCTCGGGTGGCGCGGGCTTCAGCGCGGACGTCCCCCTGGAAGCGGGAGACGTCACGGTCAGCGTCGCCGTCAACGGGACGATCGTTTTGCAGTAAGCGCGAACATGATGGCGCCCAGGGCGACCATCGGCAGGGACAGCCACTGTCCCATGCTCAGTCCGCCCGCGAGCAGGCCCAGGAAGTTGTCCGGCTCGCGGGTGAACTCCACCAGGAAACGGAACGTTCCGTAGCCCATCAGGAAGACCGCGCTCACCTGCCCCAGCGGGCGCGGCTTGCTAGAGAACCACCACATCAGCGCGAACAGCACGATGCCTTCCAGCCCCAGTTCATACAACTGGGACGGATGGCGCGCGATGCCGTCGCCGCTGCTCGGGAACACCATCGCCCACGGCACGTCGGTCGGGCGGCCCCATAGTTCACCGTTGATGAAATTGCCCAGGCGGCCGAAGCCCAGCCCCAGGGGAATCAGCGGCGCGATGAAGTCGCTGACGGCGAAGAAGGGCAGGCCTTTCTTGCGCGCGAACAGCAGCATCACCACGATCACGCCGATCAGCCCGCCGTGGAACGACATGCCGCCTTCCCACAGGTAGGCCACTTCCAGCGGATGGGCCAGGTAGTAATTCGGCTTGTAGAACAGCACGTAGCCCAGCCGCCCGCCCAGCACCACCCCCAGCACGCTATAGAAGATCAGGTCTTCCAGGTCGCGCACGTTCAGGGACGTGGTGTGGCCGCTGGTGATGCGGCGCCGGCCCAGCAGATAGACCAGCGCAAAGCCCACCAGGTACATCAGCCCGTACCAATGGATGGACAGCGGCCCGATCTGCAGGGCAACGGGGTCGAATTTTGGATATTGCAGCATGTTCCGCCCGACACAATGAAGTTGAATGATAATAACCGGCGAGCCCTGCGGTAGATCGACATGCCAGGCGGTTGCCCTCGAATGCCGATGTATCCCGAGACTCGCCCGCGAGCGAGCTGGCACCCTCCCGGGCGCGATCGCCATGTCCGCGCCCTGACGGCCGACAGGAGACAACAGACCATGTCGCACAACGAACGTTCCCGCCACATCACCCACGGCGTCGCCCGCGCGCCCAATCGCGCCATGTATTACGCGCTCGGCTACCAGGAAGCCGACTTCGAGAACCCCATGATCGGCGTGGCCAACGGCCATTCGACCATCACGCCGTGCAACAGCGGCCTGCAGCGCCTGGCCGATGCCGCCATCGAGGCCATCCGGGGCGCCAGGGCCAATCCGCAGGTGTTTGGCACGCCCACCATTTCCGACGGCATGTCCATGGGCACCGAGGGCATGAAGTACTCCCTGGTGTCGCGCGAGGTCATCGCCGACTGTATCGAGACCGCGGCGCAGGGCCAGTGGATGGACGGCGTGGTGGTCATCGGCGGCTGCGACAAGAACATGCCGGGCGGCATGATCGCGCTGGCGCGCACCAATGTGCCGGGCATCTACGTCTATGGCGGCACCATCAAGCCGGGCCATTACCAGGGCAAGGACCTGACCATCGTGTCGGTGTTCGAGGCCGTCGGCGAATACACCATGGGCCGCATGGACGAGGCCGATTTCAAGCAGATCGAAAAATGCGCCATTCCCGGCTCGGGTTCCTGTGGCGGCATGTATACCGCCAACACCATGAGTTCGGCCTTCGAGGCCATGGGCATGAGCCTGCCCTATTCCAGCACGATGGCCAACGAAGACGACGAGAAAGTCGCCTCGGCCGCGGAATCGGCCCGGGTGCTCGTGGATGCGGTCAGGCGCGGCCTGCGGCCGCGCGACATCATCACGCGCGAATCCATCGAGAACGCGGTGTCGGTCATCATGGCGACGGGCGGTTCGACCAACGCCGTGCTGCATTTCCTGGCCATCGCCCACGCCGCCGAAGTGCCCTGGACCATCGACGATTTCGAACGCATCCGCCAGCGCGTGCCGGTGCTGTGCGATCTCAAGCCTTCCGGCAAATACGTGGCGACCGACCTGCACCGGGCCGGCGGCATTCCGCAGGTCATGAAGCTGTTGCTCAACGCGGGCCTGCTGCATGGCGATTGCATCACCATCACCGGCCAGACCGTGGCGCAATCGTTGGCCGACGTGCCTGATACGCCGCGCGCCGACCAGGACGTGATCATGCCGCTGGACCGCGCCCTCTACCCCCAGGGCCATCTGGCCATTCTCAAGGGCAATCTGTCGCCGGAAGGCTGCGTGGCCAAGATCACCGGCCTGAAGAATCCGGTGATCACGGGCCCGGCGCGGGTCTTCGACTCCGAAGACGACGCCATGGCCGCCATCATGGCGCGCCAGATCCGCGATGGCGACGTGGTGGTGATCCGCTACGAAGGGCCGAAGGGCGGACCCGGCATGCGTGAAATGCTGGCGCCGACTTCCGCGCTGGTGGGGCAGGGCCTGGGAGAAACCGTCGGCCTCATCACCGACGGCCGCTTTTCGGGAGGCACGTGGGGCATGGTGGTGGGCCACGTGGCGCCCGAGGCCTTCGTCGGCGGCCCGATCGCGCTGATCCGCGAGGGCGATTCGGTTACCATCGATGCCCACAAGCTGCTGTTGCAGCTCAATATCAGCGACGAAGAGATGGCGGCTCGTCGCCAGGCCTGGGTCCAGCCCAAGCCGCGTTATACACGCGGTGTGCTTGCCAAGTTCGGCAAGCTCGCCAGCACCGCGAGCCGTGGGGCAGTAACCGATGCATTTGATACGTAGTCTGTTGGCGGTCGCCGCCGGCCTGCTGGTCGCCGGCGCGGCCCAAGGGCAAACCACCGGCCTGGATCTGGCCAAGAGCAAGGCCTGCATGGCCTGTCACCAGGTCGACGTCAAGCGCGTCGGGCCGCCGCTGGCCAGCGTGGCCGAACGCTACGCCGGGCAGGGCGACGCCATGGTGGATTACCTGGCCGGCAAGATCCGCAGCGGTGGCCGTGGCGCCTGGGGCGCCGTGCCCATGCCGGCGCAAACCCATGTCAGCCCGGAAGACGCCCGCCTGCTGGCCGAATGGATCCTGTCACTGGCGCCGGCCAAGAAGTAGTCGTATCGTTTCTGGATAGTTTCAGCAAAGGAATCGTCATGGCAGAACTACCCTCCCCGGGCAATGAGGTCGCCGTTCTCGGCGGCGGCTGTTTCTGGTGCGTCGAGGCGGTCTTCACCGACCTGCGCGGCGTCAAGAGCGTGCTGCCCGGCTACAGCGGCGGACACGTCGACAATCCCAGCTACGAGCAGGTCTGCGGCAAGGACACCGGGCATATCGAGGTCGCGCGCGTCGAGTTCGATCCCGCCGAACTGTCCTACAGCGACCTGCTGCGCGTGTTCTTCGCCACCCACGACCCGACCACCCCGGGCCGCCAGGGCAACGACATCGGCCCGCAGTATGAATCGGCCATCTTCTGGCAGAACGAAACCCAGCGCGAGCAGGCCGAGGCCGTGATCGCCGAGGTCGAGGCGCAGAAGGTCTACGACGCGCCCATCGTGACCAAGCTCCTGGCGCCCGCGCGATTCTGGCCGGCCGAAGACTATCACCGCGATTATTTCGCGCTGCATCCCGAGCAGGGCTATTGCCAGTTCGTGATCGCGCCCAAGGTCGCCAAGTTCCGCAAGCAGTTCCAGGATCGCCTGAAGAAATAGGCGGGACGAAAAAAAACCTCGCGCAAGGCGAGGTTTCAAGGCCAGCGCCGGGCACATGGGTACCGGCGCTGGAGGGGGAAGCGGTCAGTCGACGGCCTTCACCACGCCGCGGCGCATCTGGTCCAGTTCGATGGATTCGAACAGCGCCTTGAAATTGCCTTCGCCGAAACCGTCGTTGCCCTTGCGCTGGATGATCTCGAAGAAGATCGGGCCGATCTGGTTCTCGGTGAAGATCTGCAGCAGCAGGCCGCCATCGGGGGCGCCGTCCAGCAGGATACGGTTCTTCTGCAGGCGCGGCACGTCTTCGCCATGGTTGGGCAGGCGGCGGTCCAGCAGTTCGTAGTAGGTTTCCGGCGTATCCAGGAATACCACGCCGTTGGCGCGCAGCGCCTCGATGGTGCCGTAGATGTCCTCGGTAGCCATGGCGATGTGCTGGATGCCTTCGCCACGGTACAGGTCCAGGTATTCCTGGATCTGGCCCTTCTCCTCGGTGCCTTCCTCGTTGATCGGAATGCGGATGTTGCCGCAGGGCGAGGTCATCGCCTTGGACTTCACGCCGGTCACCTTGCCTTCGATGTCGAAGTAACGCACTTCGCGGAAGTTGAACAGGCGCTCGTAGAACTCCGACCACTCGGCCATGCGGCCCTTGTGCACGTTGTGCGTCAGGTGGTCGACCAGCGTCAGCCCGGCGCCGCGGTGGTTCAGGTCGGCCTGCGCGTTCTGCGGATCCACCGGTACGAAGTCGACGTCATAGATGCTGATGTCGCCGATGCCGCCGTGGCCTTCCTTGCCGTTCCAGCGGTCCACCAGGTAGATCAGCGAATCGCCGATGCCCTTGATGGCGGGAATGTTCAGTTCCATCGGGCCGCTGTGCGAGTCGAAGCCCCAGGCGCCCAGCTCCAGCGCGCGCTTGTACGCAGCGGCCGCATCCTGGACACGGAAACCGATCGCACAGATCGACGGGCCGTGCAGGCGGGCGAAACGCTGCGCGAAAGAATCGGGTTCGGCGTTGATCAGGAAATTCACGCCGCCCTGGCGGTACAGCGTCACGTCCTTGTGGCGGTGCTTGGCGATTGCCTTGAAGCCCAGCAGTTCGAACACCTTGCGCAGCGCGGCAGGGTCCGGCGCGGCATATTCGATGAATTCGAACCCGGCGGTGCCCATCGGGTTGTCCCAGGGTTGGAAAGCGCTGCTCATGAGTCTGCTCCCTTGAGTCGTTGTAGAGGCGACTTGTCGTTCAAGTCTAGGATGAAGATTGTAGGGAGGAAAGGCAGGCAGACAATTGCAAACATGTCGCGAAAGTGGCAAGGTTGAGCAATAATATTGCCCACGATAAAAAATATGGGGCTGAAAATGTCTGACATGGAGCTGGATAGGACAGATATAAGGATCCTGGCCGAATTGCAACGGGACGGCCGCCTCAGCAACCAGGAACTGGCGGACCGCGTATCGCTGTCGCCCAGTCCCTGCCTGCGCCGGGTGCGGCGGCTGGAAGAGAAGGGCTTCATCAAGAAGTACGTGGCGTTGATCGACGCCGACAAGGTCGGGCTGGGCCTGCTGGCCTACGTCAACATTCGCCTGAACAAGCACAGCGGTTCCAGCCACGCGCCCATGAGCGACTTCGCCCGCGACGTCCAGCTCTGGCCCGAGGTGGTCGAGTGCTATGCCATGTCCGGCGACATGGACTACTTGCTGCGTATCCAGGTCGCGGACCTGGCGCATTTCTCCAAGTTCGCCATGGACACCCTCATGCGCCATCCCGCCGTGGTCGACATGCGGTCATTCTTCGCACTCCAGCAGATCAAGGAAACGACGGAGCTGCGGCTGTAGCGAGCGGGATGAGCCCCTGCCTGCTTGGTCTTCCATATGGTGTCTATATAGAGATCGGAGAGCGCCGCGGTCGGCTGGAAGCTTCCCGTCCGTGATGCTCTGTATATATAGGGTGTCATCAGGAAGAGGGGGCTCGGTGGATTTCCACCGAAACATAAGTGGGGCCGAAAACGGGAACGCCTATCTACTATCTATATAGGGACGTATATCCATCTCGGCGCGCTTCAGCCAAGGGGCAATCCAGAGGGAGCAGCCATATGGATACGTACTCTATATAGAGCGAATGGCGCAGAACGGATGACTTTCCCATGGCAAATGCGGGGTGCGTCCCCGGAAAACATCATCTTTCTGCAAAATGGTTGTCATGCCGGCGTGACAGGCCAAAATTCTGTGCTATAGTCTCGCTCCTTCGCAGTTCAAGCAGTTTTGTTGAGCGGGCGGGGCCAGGCAAGTGCAACGGATCCGAAGTGCTACGGCAAGCGGATCTGCCGCAGGGCAGCAAGGCGGTGAATCAGCGATGATTCTCTCGAACCGGCGGTCAGCGAATTTTGCATAGGATGGTGCGAATCAGGCAGAAGCCAGTTGCACAGTCTGCAAAAATTGTGCTATAGTCTTGGGCTTGGCTGGTGACAGCGAATCAGGGTTTACCCGATAGGGTGGTCTGGTCAGCGTTGCAAGCCAGCTGGAGCGGTAACCAACCTCCGAAGCGATTCGGGGCTACTGCGAAGTGAAGCGATTCACGAAGCGGCGGGGTTGCAAGATAGGGTGCAAGTTAGGCAAAAGCCGGTTGCATAATCTGCAAAAGTTGTGTTATAGTTTCAGGCTTGGCAGTTACCGAAAACTTAGGGTTAACCCTGATATTTCGATAGCTGCTAAAGAGAAAGCCGGGTGCGAGCCTGGTGAGACCTGAAGAGGTCGTAGGCAAGGCAGCGAAGTGAAGCAAGCGACGCTGACTTGACAAACGATAAAAACTTCTTCATAATCTCGTTTCTCTGCTGCTGACACAGCGATCGACGCGAAAGCGAAATCGCCGAAGAAAGCGGAAGATGCAGTAAGTAGTTTGGTAGTACAGAATTTGGCAGTACCGCTCTTTAACAATTAAACAACCGATAAGTGTGGGCGCTTGATGCGGGTGCACAGTGACTGGGTTTTAAACCCTTTCACAAGCACAATGAAATCAAGTGCTCACTAGAAGTGAAGTACCTTAGATGTCAAGTCTAAGCACATACCTCACTTCCTTTGAGTAGCGACGTATGACTCGGTTCTTCGGAACTAAGAAATACGAAACAAATACAGAGATTAAACTGAAGAGTTTGATCCTGGCTCAGATTGAACGCTAGCGGGATGCCTTACACATGCAAGTCGAACGGCAGCACGGACTTCGGTCTGGTGGCGAGTGGCGAACGGGTGAGTAATGTATCGGAACGTGCCCAGTAGCGGGGGATAACTACGCGAAAGCGTAGCTAATACCGCATACGCCCTACGGGGGAAAGCAGGGGATCGCAAGACCTTGCACTATTGGAGCGGCCGATATCGGATTAGCTAGTTGGTGGGGTAACGGCTCACCAAGGCGACGATCCGTAGCTGGTTTGAGAGGACGACCAGCCACACTGGGACTGAGACACGGCCCAGACTCCTACGGGAGGCAGCAGTGGGGAATTTTGGACAATGGGGGAAACCCTGATCCAGCCATCCCGCGTGTGCGATGAAGGCCTTCGGGTTGTAAAGCACTTTTGGCAGGAAAGAAACGTCGCGGGTTAATACCTCGCGAAACTGACGGTACCTGCAGAATAAGCACCGGCTAACTACGTGCCAGCAGCCGCGGTAATACGTAGGGTGCAAGCGTTAATCGGAATTACTGGGCGTAAAGCGTGCGCAGGCGGTTCGGAAAGAAAGATGTGAAATCCCAGAGCTTAACTTTGGAACTGCATTTTTAACTACCGGGCTAGAGTGTGTCAGAGGGAGGTGGAATTCCGCGTGTAGCAGTGAAATGCGTAGATATGCGGAGGAACACCGATGGCGAAGGCAGCCTCCTGGGATAACACTGACGCTCATGCACGAAAGCGTGGGGAGCAAACAGGATTAGATACCCTGGTAGTCCACGCCCTAAACGATGTCAACTAGCTGTTGGGGCCTTCGGGCCTTGGTAGCGCAGCTAACGCGTGAAGTTGACCGCCTGGGGAGTACGGTCGCAAGATTAAAACTCAAAGGAATTGACGGGGACCCGCACAAGCGGTGGATGATGTGGATTAATTCGATGCAACGCGAAAAACCTTACCTACCCTTGACATGTCTGGAATGCCGAAGAGATTTGGCAGTGCTCGCAAGAGAACCGGAACACAGGTGCTGCATGGCTGTCGTCAGCTCGTGTCGTGAGATGTTGGGTTAAGTCCCGCAACGAGCGCAACCCTTGTCATTAGTTGCTACGAAAGGGCACTCTAATGAGACTGCCGGTGACAAACCGGAGGAAGGTGGGGATGACGTCAAGTCCTCATGGCCCTTATGGGTAGGGCTTCACACGTCATACAATGGTCGGGACAGAGGGTCGCCAACCCGCGAGGGGGAGCCAATCCCAGAAACCCGATCGTAGTCCGGATCGCAGTCTGCAACTCGACTGCGTGAAGTCGGAATCGCTAGTAATCGCGGATCAGCATGTCGCGGTGAATACGTTCCCGGGTCTTGTACACACCGCCCGTCACACCATGGGAGTGGGTTTTACCAGAAGTAGTTAGCCTAACCGCAAGGGGGGCGATTACCACGGTAGGATTCATGACTGGGGTGAAGTCGTAACAAGGTAGCCGTATCGGAAGGTGCGGCTGGATCACCTCCTTTCAGAGCTTAGTGCTCGTGTTAAGCGTCCACTCTTATCGGTTGTTTGATATAGCTGGGATCGGTTGTGGGCTTGGGTAGAGGGACTCCTCCCTGTGTCCATGACTTCTGACTACTGATCCGAGAAGGTTTTGGGTCTGTAGCTCAGTCGGTTAGAGCACCGTCTTGATAAGGCGGGGGTCGTTGGTTCGAATCCAACCAGACCCACCAAGTATTCGCAGGTAGAGATGCCGTGGATATGGGGGTGTAGCTCAGCTGGGAGAGCGCCTGCTTTGCAAGCAGGATGTCATCGGTTCGATCCCGTTCACCTCCACCAAGACCTGTGCCTGGTGGGATGTAGAGGCTAACTCATAGTGTCGTGCGGATAATATCTGCCCGGTCTTATGAGTTGGGTTTTACTCAACAGCTATATTCGTTCTTTAACAATCTGGAAGAAGCACAACGAAATGTGCTCATCGAGTAATCAGCTTGCTGATGAAGATGGGTACGGGTTGTGATTGCATTAATTTTGTTCCAAGTTCTCAAGACTGGGGTGAATAACCTCAGACTGCTTTGAAACTTATGAACGGCACAAACGCTAATACTCAGGTCCTATAGCCTACAGCGTTATAGGATCAAGCGACTAAGTGCATATGGTGGATGCCTTGGCGATCACAGGCGATGAAGGACGTAGTAGCCTGCGAAAAGCTGCGGGGAGCTGGCAAACAAGCTTTGATCCGCAGATATCCGAATGGGGAAACCCACTCCGTAAGGAGTATCCCTGACTGAATACATAGGTCAGTGGAAGCGAACCGGGTGAACTGAAACATCTCAGTAGCTCGAGGAAAAGAAATCAACCGAGATTCCGAAAGTAGTGGCGAGCGAAATCGGAAGAGCCTTCACGTTTTAGCATGCAAGATAGTCGAACGGAATGGAAAGTCCGGCCGTAGCAGGTGATAGCCCTGTAGACGAAATTTTGTGTGTGGAACTAAGCGTGAGAAAAGTAGGGCGGGACACGTGAAATCCTGTTTGAAGATGGGGGGACCATCCTCCAAGGCTAAATACTCGTGATCGACCGATAGTGAACCAGTACCGTGAGGGAAAGGCGAAAAGAACCCCGGAAGGGGAGTGAAATAGATCCTGAAACCGTATGCATACAAACAGTAGGAGCCTCCTTGTGGGGTGACTGCGTACCTTTTGTATAATGGGTCAGCGACTTACATTCAGTGGCAAGGTTAACCGAATAGGGAAGCCGTAGCGAAAGCGAGTCCGAATAGGGCGATTCAGTCGCTGGGTGTAGACCCGAAACCAGATGATCTATCCATGGCCAGGTTGAAGGCACGGTAACACGTGCTGGAGGACCGAACCCACTAATGTTGAAAAATTAGGGGATGAGCTGTGGATAGGGGTGAAAGGCTAAACAAATCTGGAAATAGCTGGTTCTCTCCGAAAACTATTTAGGTAGTGCCTCAAGTATTACTGCGGGGGGTAGAGCACTGTTATAGCTAGGGGGTCATGGCGACTTACCAAACTATGGCAAACTCCGAATACCCGCAAGTACAGCTTGGGAGACAGAGCACCGGGTGCTAACGTCCGGACTCAAGAGGGAAACAACCCAGACCGCCAGCTAAGGTCCCAAATTATCGCTAAGTGGGAAACGAAGTGGGAAGGCATAGACAGTCAGGAGGTTGGCTTAGAAGCAGCCATCCTTTAAAGAAAGCGTAATAGCTCACTGATCGAGTCGTCCTGCGCGGAAGATGTAACGGGGCTAAGCGATAAACCGAAGCTGCGGGTGTGTACTTTGTACACGCGGTAGGAGAGCGTTCTGTAAGCCTGCGAAGGTGGCTTGTAAAGGCTGCTGGAGGTATCAGAAGTGCGAATGCTGACATGAGTAGCGATAAAGGGGGTGAAAAGCCCCCTCGCCGTAAGTCCAAGGTTTCCTGCGCAACGTTCATCGGCGCAGGGTGAGTCGGCCCCTAAGGCGAGGCAGAGATGCGTAGCTGATGGGAAGCTGGTTAATATTCCAGCACCGTCGTACAGTGCGATGGGGGGACGGATCGCGGAAGATCATCAGGGTGTTGGATGTCCCTGTTGACGTATCGAAGATGGCGCTTAGGCAAATCCGGGCGCGTAAATCAAGGGTACGGCACGAGCGAGCATTGCTTGCGAAGTGATTGGAAGTGGTTCCAAGAAAAGCCTCTAAGCTTCAGCTGTACGAGACCGTACCGCAAACCGACACAGGTGGACGGGATGAATATTCCAAGGCGCTTGAGAGAACTCAGGAGAAGGAACTCGGCAAATTGATACCGTAACTTCGGGAGAAGGTATACCCCGGTAGTGTGAAGCGCCTGCGCGCTTAGCATGATGGGGTCGCAGAGAATCGGTGGCTGCGACTGTTTATTAAAAACACAGCACTCTGCAAAGACGAAAGTCGACGTATAGGGTGTGACGCCTGCCCGGTGCCGGAAGGTTAAGTGATGGGGTGCAAGCTCTTGATCGAAGCCCCGGTAAACGGCGGCCGTAACTATAACGGTCCTAAGGTAGCGAAATTCCTTGTCGGGTAAGTTCCGACCTGCACGAATGGCGTAACGATGGCCACACTGTCTCCTCCTGAGACTCAGCGAAGTTGAAGTGTTTGTGATGATGCAATCTACCCGCGGCTAGACGGAAAGACCCCATGAACCTTTACTGTAGCTTTGCATTGGACTGTGAACCGGCCTGTGTAGGATAGGTGGGAGGCTTTGAAGCGTGGTCGCTAGATCACGTGGAGCCATCCTTGAAATACCACCCTGGTTTGTTTGCGGTTCTAACCTTGGTCCGTTATCCGGATCGGGGACAGTGCATGGTGGGCAGTTTGACTGGGGCGGTCTCCTCCCAAAGTGTAACGGAGGAGTTCGAAGGTACGCTAGGTACGGTCGGAAATCGTGCTGATAGTGCAATGGCATAAGCGTGCTTGACTGTGAGACTGACAAGTCGAACAGGTGCGAAAGCAGGACATAGTGATCCGGTGGTTCTGAATGGAAGGGCCATCGCTCAACGGATAAAAGGTACTCTGGGGATAACAGGCTGATACCGCCCAAGAGTTCATATCGACGGCGGTGTTTGGCACCTCGATGTCGGCTCATCTCATCCTGGGGCTGTAGCCGGTCCCAAGGGTATGGCTGTTCGCCATTTAAAGAGGTACGTGAGCTGGGTTTAAAACGTCGTGAGACAGTTTGGTCCCTATCTGCCGTGGGCGTTGGATACTTGACGGAGCCTGCTCCTAGTACGAGAGGACCGGAGTGGACGTACCTCTGGTGTACCGGTTGTCATGCCAATGGCATTGCCGGGTAGCTAAGTACGGAAGAGATAACCGCTGAAGGCATCTAAGCGGGAAACTCGTCTGAAGATTAGGTATCCCGGGGACTTGATCCCCCTGAAGAGTCGTTCGAGACCAGGACGTTGATAGGTCGGGTGTGGAAGCGCAGTAATGCGTTAAGCTAACCGATACTAATTGCTCGTGAGGCTTGATCCTATAACACTGATGGTTATGACCTGGTGGTATAGCGTTCCAAGTGTCGTTCAATACAAAATCTGGCTGCCCCGTCAGCAGCCAGCCAACACCAATTACACCCACTGTGCGGGATCATCGAGACACTCTCTGATCCCCACACGTTGCGCTTCTTCCAAGATTGGAGCGGTTGTCCCCAAAGACAATCTCTCAACCCGTTACGCCTGACGACCATAGCAAGGTGGTACCACTCCTTCCCATCCCGAACAGGACAGTGAAACGCCTTTGCGCCGATGATAGTGGACGGACGTCTGTGAAAGTAGGTCATCGTCAGGCTTTTATTGCTCAAAACCCCACAGGCTCGCGCCTGTGGGGTTTTGTTTTTGTGGCGTGTGAAAAAAGAACCCCCGTGCGGCTGGCGCCGCATGGGGGTTCTTGTTTGTTGGGTCGATGACTTGCGGAGCCGGTTTCACCTCGGCGATGCTCCCTTCAAGGCGGCCCGACAGCTCGCGCAATCGACGTTCCGGTGATCTTCCCGGCGCTGAAAATGGACAGCCAAAATCTCCTCGAGCAAGCCTGCAAGCCGCGCCAGCATTGAATGTGCCTAAATAACAACGCTCGTGGGCCGGCTGGCTTTGTGCGGTAAGATTGACCGAGTCAATTGTTGGAGCGTAATCGTGAGTGATACCCAGACCCCCGCGCCCGGTACGGCATTAGACCTGCGCACGCTGACCCATGTGGCCTATGGCTTGTTTGCCCTGGGCTTTCTGACCAGTGGTTTCCTGGGCATTGCCACGCTGGCGGCCGTCGTGCTGATGTATCTGAAGCGCTCGGATGCCGCCGGCACCGTCTACGCCGCCCATTTCGACTGGCTGCTGCGCACTTTCTGGTGGGCGCTGTTGTGGCTCGCCATCAGCGGCCTGGCCCTGGTCATCTATATTGGATGGATCGGCGTGGTCGCGACGGTGGTCTGGGGCCTGTATCGCCTGATCAAGGGTTGGCTGGCCCTGCTGGAAGGTACCGCGCCGACCAGCTACGCCTGATCCCGGGCGATTTCCGTTAGAAAGGCCGACGTCACCGTCGGCCTTTTCATTTACAGCGAGCCCGGGGAATCATGTTTGCGCAAGCCAGGGCATGTCGCCCGCCGTCCCGGCAGGAACGCCTGGCTCAGTTCAAGACGACATACAGCGCCACCAGCAGCATGGAGGTGCCAAACACCGCAGCCTGAATCCGTAATGCGCGGGGCGATTCAAAGCGTCCAAGTATCACCTTGCCGCCGTAGATCCACGGGAAATGGCAGAACAGGCCCAGTACGACGAAAGCGGCGCTGAGCTGGCCGACCTGCGATGACAGGTTGGCGTCGGGCGCCAGGAACTGCGCGAACATGACCGCGATCATCGAATGGATCTTCGGGTTGAAGATCACGCAGATGAAGCCGTCGATGAAGCCGAGCCGCTTGCCGCCGGCTGCCTGGCTGGACGGTTTGGCGGAGGCGCGGAAGAACCCCCACGCCAGGTAGAGAAGGTAGACGATGCCGGCCCATTTCAGGGCCGCGTGTATCTCCGGATGCTCATGCAGGGCGCCACCCAGGCCCAGGCCGTAAATCAGGCACAACGCCAGGTTGGCTGCCTCGAAACCAGCCCAGAATGGCACCGAGCCGCCGACGCCGTGGCGGCCTCCCGCAGTGGCCAGCAAGGTATTGCCGGGTCCCGGGCTGATGATCATGGGTACCGCGTAACCCAGGAATGCCGCCCATGTTTCCCAACCCGCCATTGCCGCTCCTTTTTCGTGTATGAGCCGGCACGCGGGGATTCGATTGCCGGCGGAGCCGTTATTAGAAGAGGCTTATCCGGCGTGGCCAAACGATCTATTCTCATGCCTTCGATAACTCCAGCTAATCGACCATGCGACGCCTGCCTCCGTTGGGTGCGTTACGCGCTTTTGAAGCCGCTGCGCGGCACCTGAGTTTCACGCGCGCGGCAATGGAACTCTGCGTGACCCAGGCCGCCATCAGCCACCAGGTCCGACAGCTCGAACAATGGCTGGGCAGGCCGCTGTTCGAAAGGCGTGGCCATGTATTGGCACTGACCCGCAAGGGCGAGACCTACCTGGATGAGCTATCGCTCGCGTTTGATCGGATGGCGGCGGCGACCGAGCGGGTGCGGGAGCGCCGTGACGGGCCTTTGCGGATCACGGTGTTGCCATCTTTTGCGTCGCGCTGGTTGCTGCCGCGGTTGCCGGCGTTTCGCGAACGTCACCCCGAGATTGAATTCCGTGTTTCCAGTGCGACGCGATTGTGGGAGGGCAACGATGAATTCGATCTGGGGATACGGTCCGGCCTGGGGCGCTGGCCAGGTTTGAAAGCCGATTTGGTCGCACGGGAATATCTCAGTCCGGTATGTCATCCGGACCTGGCGCAAGGACCGCCTGCTTTGACCGAACCGGCCGATCTTGCGAAGGTCATGCTGCTGCATGACGAACCGCGTGCAGCCTGGCGTCTATGGTGCGAACTGGCTGGCGTGTCGCTCGATCTGGAGCAGGGAGTGCAATTCAGCGATGCCGCGCTGGTGTTGCAGGCCGCCGCCGATGGCGCAGGCGTGGCGCTGGGACGCCTGCTGCTGGCTGCCGACGATCTGCGCGCGGGCCGCCTGGTCCAGTTGTTCGACACGGTGCTGGCCAATGACTACAGCTACTGGCTGGTCTATCCGCGCGCGGCCTTGCAACGGCCGCAAGCCATGGCATTCCGGAACTGGTTGCTGCAAGAGGCGCAGCAAGCGCGTTTGCCGCCACATCCAGGGAAAGTTGCATGAGCCAGGCGTGGCGCGGCTTTGCGGCAATTCGTGCGATTGCTTGCGGAGCGTGGCGAAGTCATTGCGGGTGTGCAATGGCGCACTGATGACACGGCTCGCGCGCTGCAATTACGCATGATGATGCGTGGTGGGCGGAAAAGTTGGGGAGTTTGGCCATGTACCCATTGCGTGTATGGCACTGGCGCGGCAAAGCGGGGATGCTTGCCTGGCTGTGGCGTGGAGGTGCCACAGGAAGTCGGTTCCGCCCGGCGTTCAAGCCAGGGCGTCGCGACAGTATCGAGGCAGGGACGTACGGGGTACGCCCTTTGCCTGCTTACTTCAGATGTGCGTTGACCAGCTTGGTCAGTTCGAACATCGTGACCTGATCCTTGCCGAAGATCGGGCGCAGCTTGGCATCGGCGTTGATGTTGCGCTTGTTGCTCGCATCTTGCAGGTTGTGCTTCTTGATGTATTCCCAGATCTTCTTGGTGACCTCGGTGCGCGGCACGGCTTCCGAACCGATCACAGCAGCCAGTTCGGCGCTGGGAGTCAGGGGCTTCATGAATGCAGCGTTCGGCTTGCGCGCGGTCGCGGGTTTGGAGGTTGTGGCCATAATGCGGCGCTCCTTCTCTGGCTGTTGGAAAAATTGTCCTGCGGCCGGAGCATAACGTGTCTCTCCCGTAAAGACAAAGGCATTTATCCTCTGTAGCAACTAAAATATCCCAACCGTCCCCCTTCCCACGTCATTCTGTAACCTCCTATGTACGCACGTTCTCCTTTGGAATCAATTCGCCTGTTTCATGACGAATTGACGGCGCTGAGGCGCGACTTGCATGCCCATCCTGAATTGGGCTTCGAAGAAGTCCGGACCTCCGGGATCGTCGCGGGAGCGCTGGAAGCGCTGGGAATCGAGGTGCACCGGGGCATTGGCAAGACCGGCGTGGTGGGCGTGATCCGCGGCAGACGCTGTGATAGCGGGCGCATGATCGGCCTGCGTGCCGACATGGATGCCTTGCCGATGACCGAAGACAACGAGTTCGGCCACAAGTCGACCAAGCCGGGTCTGATGCATGGCTGTGGTCATGACGGCCACACGGCGGTCCTGATCGGCGCGGCCAAGTACCTGGCGCAGACCCGCAATTTCGATGGGACAGCCGTGCTCATCTTCCAGCCGGCCGAGGAAGGTCGAGGCGGGGCGAAAGCCATGATGGAGGACGGGTTATTCGATACCTTCCCCTGTGACGCGATCTATGCGTTGCACAATTGGCCGGGCCTGCGGCCCGGCACCATCGGCATCAATCCAGGCCCCATGATGGCGGCGGCCGACCGGTTCGAGATCCTGATCACCGGTCGCGGCGGACACGGCGCGCATCCTTATCAGACCATTGACCCGGTCACCATCGCCGGCCAGGTCATCACGGCATTGCAGACGATCGTGTCGCGCAACGTCAATCCGCTGGATTCCGCGGTGGTGTCCATCGGATCGCTGCAGGCCGGGCACCCGGGCGCGATGAGCGTGATCCCGCGCGAGGCCCGCCTGGTGGGCACGGTACGCACTTTCCGCAAGTCGGTGCAGGAGATGGTCGAGACACGCATGCGCGAGTTGGTCACGGCCATCGCCGGCGCGTTCGGCGGCACCGCCGAACTCACCTACGAACGCATCTATCCCGCCACGCTGAATACGCCGCAGCATGCCAATCTGGTCGCGGATATCGCGACCGAGATGATCGGCAAGGAAAACGTGGTGCGCGATCTGGTGCCTTCGATGGGATCGGAGGATTTTTCCTTCATGCTGCAAAGCAAGCCTGGCGCCTACTTCCGGCTGGGCCAGGGCGGAGCCGAGTCCGGCTGCGTACTGCACAACTCGCATTTCGATTTCAACGATGCCGTCATTCCCCTGGGGAGCGCGATGTTCTGCGCGCTGGCCGAACGGGGCATGCCGCTGGCAGATTAAGAAGCTTCCATATGTCTACGCAAAACACGACCCAACTGACGATTACCCGCCCCGACGACTGGCACCTGCACCTGCGCGACGGCGCGGCGCTGGAAGCGGTGGTGGCGGATACGGCGCGGCAATTCGCGCGCGCCATCATCATGCCCAACCTGAAGCCGCCGGTGACCACCACCGAGCAGGCGCTGGCCTACCGCGGCCGCATCCTGGCGGCGCTGGCCAAGGCCGGTGGCAAGGTCGACGCCTTCACGCCGCTGATGACGCTGTACCTGACGGACAATACCTCGGCTGAAGAAATCTTTCGTGCGCACGAATCGGGCCAGGTCTATGCGGTCAAGCTGTATCCGGCCGGCGCCACCACCAACTCCGACGCCGGCGTGACCGACCTGCTGGGCAAGTGCGCCAAGGCCCTGGAAGCGCTGGAAAAATGCGGCATGCCGCTGCTGGTCCATGGCGAAGTGACCGACCCGTCGATCGATGTGTTCGACCGCGAAGCGATCTTCGTCGAGCGCGTGATGAAGCCGCTGCGCCGTGCGTTCCCGGCCCTGAAGGTGGTGTTCGAACACATCACCACCAAGGAAGGCGCCGAGTACGTGCGCGATGCCGAAGGCCCGATCGCGGCCACGATCACGCCGCAGCACATGCTGTACAACCGCAACGCGATTTTCCAGGGCGGCGTGCGGCCTCATTGGTATTGCCTGCCGATCCTCAAGCGCGAAACCCATCGGCTGGCGCTGGTGGAAGCGGCGACCAGCGGCAGTCCGCGCTTCTTCCTGGGCACGGACAGCGCGCCGCATGCGCGCGGCCTGAAGGAGCATGCATGCGGCTGTGCGGGCTGCTATACCGCGCTGCACGCGATGGAACTTTACGCCACCGCGTTCGACGCCGTCGGCAAGCTCGACAAGCTGGAGGGTTTCGCCAGCTTCCATGGTCCGGATTTCTACGGCCTGCCGCGCAATACCGGAACCCTGACGCTGGTGCGCGAAAGCTTCCAGATTCCCGAAGAGCTGCCGTTCGGCAATACCGCGCTGGTGCCCTTGGCGGCGGGCGAGACGCTGACCTGGCGCGCGGCCATCTGATCGCGCCGGCCGCCGCCCTCTATATATAAGAGGGCGGCCGAGTCATCTCAGAGGGCGCCTTCGCGGCGCGCCTCGAGCAATTCCCAGCGCGCGAATCTTTCCTCGAGTTCGCTTTCCAGCTTGGACAGCTCGGCGTTGATGCGTTCGACTTCGGCGGGCGCATCGCGGTACAGGCTGCCGTCCGCCAGTTTGCCGGCCAGTTCGGCCTGCTGCGCCTCAAGTGCGGCGATGGCATCGGGCAGGCCTTCGAGTTCGCGCAATTCCCACGAATTCATCTTCGCCGCGCGCGCCGGTTTCGGCTTGGCGGCCTTGGCGCGGGCCGCGGCTTCGTCCGCCGCGCGCGCCGCCTTGGCGGCATCGTCGTCCGCGCTGGAGGCGGGCGCCGGGGCGGGGCGCTGGGCAACCCATTCGTCGTATCCGCCGACATAGTCGCGCCAGTGGCCGTTGCCTTCGTAGGCGATGGTCTGGGTGACGACGTTGTTCAGGAATGCGCGATCGTGGCTGACCAGCAGGACGGTGCCCGAATATTCCTGCAGCAGTTCCTCGAGCAGTTCCAGCGTTTCGATATCGAGGTCGTTGGTGGGCTCGTCCAGCACCAGCACGTTGGCGGGACGCGCGAACAGGCGGGCCAGCAGCAGGCGGGCGCGTTCGCCGCCTGACAGGCTGCGCACCGGAGAGCCGGCGCGGGCGGGCGAGAACAGGAAGTCGCCCAGGTAGCTCATGACGTGCTTGCGGGTGCCGCCGATCTCGACCCATTCGCTGCCCGGGCTGATGATGTCGACCAGCGTTGCGTTCTCATCGAGCTGGGCGCGCATCTGGTCGAAATAGGCCACCGACACGTTGGTGCCGGTGCGGGTCTTGCCGCTGTCGGGCTGCATTTCGCCCAGGATCAGCTTGAGCAGCGTGGTCTTGCCGGCGCCGTTGGGGCCGATGATGCCGATGCGGTCGCCGCGCAGGATGGTGGTGGAGTAGTCGTCCACCACGATCTTGTCGCCGAAGCGTTTGCCGACGTGCTCCAGTTCGGCCACCAGCTTGCCGGAGCGCTGGCCTTCGGCCAAGGCCAGCGATACGTCGCCGACGCGTTCGCGGCGCTCGGCGCGTTCCACCCGCAGGCGTTCCAGGCGCCGCACGCGGCCTTCGTTGCGGGTGCGGCGGGCTTCCACGCCCTTGCGGATCCAGACTTCTTCCTGGGCCAGCAGCTTGTCGAAGCGCGCCTGTTCGAGGCGCTCGGATTCCAGCCACTGGGCCTTGCGCTCCTGCCACTGCGAGAAGTTGCCGGGGAAGCTGAGCAGCCGGCCGCGGTCGAGTTCGACGATGCGAGTGGCCACCGAATCAAGGAAGCGGCGGTCGTGGGTGATGATGACCGCGGCGCCCTTCCAGGCGCGCAGCATTTCTTCGAGCCAGGCAATGCCGTCGAAGTCGAGGTGGTTGGTGGGCTCGTCGAGCAGCAGCAGGTCGGGCTCCTCGACCAGGGCGCGGGCCAGCGCGACGCGCTTGCGCGTACCGCCCGACAGGCCGGCGATCTGGGCGTCCGCGGGCAGGCCGAGCTTTTCCAGCATGGCGCGTACGCGCGACGGGCGTTGCCAGTCTTCGTGGTCGCCTTCGACGTTGCAGACCACGTCGAAGACAGTGGCGTTTTCGTCCAGCTCCGGCTCCTGTTCGACCGTGGCCACGCGCAGCCCCGAACTGCGGGCGATGTCGCCGTCGTCGGGAACGGTGCGGCCATCCAGCAGCCGCAGCAGCGAGGACTTGCCGGCGCCGTTGCGGCCGATGAGGCCGATGCGCTCGCCGGCCTGGATGGCGAAGTCGGCGTGGTCCAGCAGCGGATGGTGGCCATAGGCCAGCTGGATGTCGGTCAGGGTGATGAGCGTTGCGAGGGCCATGTAGTGAGGTCGTTCTTGCGGCGGATAAGCGGATCAGGCCGTATTGTCGCAGGAACCCGGGATGGTGTTCGGGGACGGAGCGGAGAGCTGTACTAGAATACGCACCGCAGGGCGGATCGGGCGATCGCGGTGGATGCAAGTCCATCGAGGAAGGTCCGGACTCCACAGGGCAGGGTAGCGGCTAACGGCCGTCCGGCCGCGTTTTCGGGCGCGGCCGAGGAATAGGGCCACAGAGACGAGTCTGCGGGGCGGGCGCGCCAGTCGCGCACAGATACGGCCATCTCCGTATCGCGCCGGCCGGCAACGGTCGGCGGCATCGCAGGGTGAAACGCGGCAACCTCTACCCGGAGCAACATCAAATAGGCATGCGTGCGGCTTTCGGGCCGCGAAGGGCGGCTCCGTCCGAGCATGCGGGTAGGTGGCTACAGCGGCTCAGCAATGATCCGCGCAGAGGAATGATCGTCCGCCAGGGAAACCTGGTGTACAGAATCCGGCCTATAGATCCGTCCTGCATTGGATTTCAACCGGCGCGCGGCGCCACGGGGCTTTTTTTTCGCCCCGACATCCGCCACCTGGCGCGCAACGCCCGCCAGTCTTCGGCAAGCGGGCTGGGTAAAACAATGCAAAGGCATTGTTAGCCGCCACTTCTTAAGAAGCACTTTTAGATAGTGACGCAACCTCCTGATTTATTGGGAGGTTTTTCTTTTTGCGTATTTACAAGTTGCTCTAAGTCCTTGTTGTGATTGAAAAAATTGCAACCGCGCGCTTGACCGCCCCATTGCCATACCGTAGAGTGGGAAATAGTAGGAAATTGTGCAATTAAGTGGGGTAAAAGTGGTGTTTCAGGGAAGCAGCGCGCTCACGCTGGATGCCAAGGGACGGATCTCGATTCCGACCCGGCATCGTGACGCGCTGATGGCGCAGGCCGAAGGCCGCCTGACCCTGACCCGCCATCCAGACGGCTGCCTGCTGGTGTACCCGCGGCCCGAGTGGGAAAAGAAGCGCGAGCAGATTGCCGCCTTTCCCATGACGGCGCGCGCGTTGCAGCGGCTGTTGCTGGGCAACGCTCAGGACGTGGAACTGGACGGCTCCGGCCGCGTCCTGATCGCGCCTGAACTGCGCAACGCTTCCGGTATGACGCGCGATGTGATGCTGCTCGGTCTGGGCGCTCATTTCGAGCTGTGGGATGCCGCTACCCTGGCGAGCCGCGAGGCTGAGGACCTGGCCAAGGGTATGCCGGATGTGTTGAATCAGTTTTCGTTCTGAAAGAGTTATGGAATTCGAACATCGGCCCGTCCTGCTGGAGCCGACGGTGGACGCGCTGTTGCTGGCCGATTTCGGCGGCAAGGGCGCGGCACGGTCGCAGCCCGGCGACGAGCCGGCTGCGGCTACGCGAGCGGAACGGGGTGTCTTCGTCGACGGCACCTTCGGTCGCGGCGGCCACAGCCGCGAGCTGCTCGGCCGCCTGGGACCGACGGCCCGCCTGGTGGTGTTCGACAAGGATCCCGAGGCGATCGCGGTGGCCAATGCGTTGGCGGCGGCGGATTCCCGGGTGACGGTGGTGCATGGCGGCTTTGCCACCATGGCCGAAGAGTTGCGGCAGCTCGGCATCGACAAGGTCGATGGCGTGATGCTGGATCTGGGCGTGTCGTCGCCTCAGATCGATGATGCCGAGCGCGGCTTCTCGTTCATGCGGGATGGCCCGCTCGACATGCGGATGGACACCACTCGTGGACCCACGGTGGCGGATTGGCTGGCGCAAGCCAGTGTGGATGAGATGCGGGAGGTCATAGCGGATTATGGCGAAGAACGGTTTGCTTTTCAGGTTGCAAAGGCGATTGCTGCTCGCCGCGCAACAAGGCCGCTGCGCACCACGCTCGAGCTTGCCGAGTGCGTCGCCAGCGCCGTCCGCACGCGCGAAAAGGGGCAGCATCCGGCCACACGCACCTTTCAAGCTCTACGGATTTACATCAATCGGGAACTCGAAGAGCTCGCGCGCACCCTCGCGTCAGCTCTAGACCTGCTCGCCCCGGGGGGGAGGTTGGCGGTGATCAGCTTTCATTCGCTTGAAGACCGCATGGTCAAGCAGTGCATCGCGGCGGCGGCTCGTCCGGCTGCCGCGCATGCGCGCCTGCCCCTGCGCGAAAGCGAAATGCCCCAACCCGTATTGCGTTCCCTGGGGCGCGTGCTGGCCGAGGACGAAGAGGTTGCGGCCAATGCGCGCGCCCGCTCGGCGGTGCTGCGCGTTGCCGAACGCACCGCCACGCCCTTGTCCGCCGAGGGCGGCATGGCCTTCGTGAAAATCGGTTCGCTGCCCGGCAGCGACCTGGCTCCGCCGCCGCGCCGCGGCGGCAAGGGAGGGCGCCGCTGATGGGTCGCGTCAACCTGATCGTTGCGGCTTTGCTGATGCTGTCGGCCATTTCCCTGGTCACCAGCCGGTATCAGTCGCGCCAGCTTTTCGTGGAGCTGGGCCGCGATCAGGCGCAGGAGCGCGATCTGGAAACCAACTGGCGGCGGTTGCAGCTGGAACGCGCCGAACTGGCGCGCAATGCCCGGGTCGACGTGATCGCCCGCGACAACCTGAAGATGATTCCCATCGTGCCTGACCGCACGCTGTATCTGAATCAGGCGCCGGTCCCGGCCAGCGGAGGTGCCCAATGAAGCGCGTTCCGTTCTTCGACAATCCGGTGCTGCGCGGGCAGCTGCCGACCTGGCGCGCGCGCCTGGTGCTGATCCTGCTGTTCGGCGGATTCACCGTGCTGGCCGGCCGCGCGCTGTTCCTGCAAGGGCTGTCCACGGAATTCCTGCAGCAGCAGGGCGAGCGCCGCTACGAGCGCACGCTGACGCTGGCCGCGACGCGCGGCAAGATCATGGATCGCAACGGCGCCGTGCTGGCTTCCAGCGTGCCGGCGCGAGCCATCTGGGCGATCCCGGAAGACCTCAAGCAGGCCACGCCCGCCCAGCTGGATACGTTGGCCAAACTGCTGGAAACCCCGGTGGCAGACCTGCGCCGCCGGGTGGAAGAAGACAAGAATTTCGTCTACCTGAAGCGTCAGGTGGCGATGGACGTGGCCGACAAGATCAAGCAGCTCGGCCTGCCGGGCGTGCACCAGCAGCCCGAGACCCGCCGCTATTACCCGGACGGCGACGTGATGGCCCACGTGGTGGGTTTCAACAGCGTCGAGGACCAGGGACAGGAAGGCGTCGAGCTGACCTTCAACCAGCAGCTGTCGGGCCGGCCGGGCAGCCGCCGCGTCATCAAGGACCGGTTGGGCCGCGTCATCGAGGACGTGCAGGCGGTGACGCTGCCGGTGGACGGCCGCGACCTGCGCCTGTCGATCGATACGCGTCTTCAGTACCTGGTGTTCAAGGAACTGAAGGACGCCATGGACAAGCACCAGGCCAAGGGCGCCACCGCCGTGGTCGTCGACGTGCATACCGGCGAGATCCTGGCGCTGGCCAACGTGCCGACCTTCGATCCGAACAAGCGCGAGACCTTTCACGGCGCCAACCTGCGCAACCAGGCCATCACCGACACGTTCGAGCCCGGCTCGATCATGAAGCCGTTCACCGCCGCGCTGGCGCTGGACCTGGGCCGCATCACCACCTCGACCCTGTTCGAGACCGGCAATGGCCGCTTCACCTACCAGGGCAGCACCATCAGCGACGTCAGCCGCAATGGCACGCTGGACGTGGCCGGCGTGCTGCGCAAGTCCAGCAACATCGGCATGACGATGATCTCCGAGAAGCTGGAATCCCGTGAAATGTGGGATCGCTTCACAGAACTGGGCCTGGGCCAGGCGCCCCAGGTGGGATTCCCCGGCGCGGCGCCCGGCCGCCTGCGTCCGTGGGATCGCTGGCGCCTGATCGAGAAGGCCACCATGGCCTACGGCTACGGCCTGTCGGTGTCGCTGCTGCAGGTGGCGCGCGCCTACACGGTGTTCGCCCGCAACGGCGACATGGTGTCGCTGACCCTGGTCAAGCGCGACAGCGATCCGACCAGCGTCAAGATCTACACGCCCAAGACCACCGCGCTGGTGCGCGGCATGCTGGAAGCGGCTGCCGGCCCGGAAGGCACCAAGGCCGCCCAGGTCCAGGGCTACCGCGTGGCTGGCAAGAGCGGCACCGCGCGCAAGATCGTCGACGGCAAGTACAGCATGCAGCGCTATCGCAGCTCGTACGTCGGCTTTGCGCCGGTGTCCGACCCCAAGATCGTGGTGGCCGTCTCGATCGACGAGCCCACGGTCGGCGGTTATTACGGCGGCGCGATCGCCGCGCCCGTGTTCTCCCATATCGTCGGTGGGAGTCTGCGGTTGATGGGGGTGCGGCCGGACGCGCCCTTCGAATCGACAATTGTTGCTGGTATCAAGGAGCCAGGCAGATGAGCGCCAAGGGCTTCCTCTCATCCCCCGCCGCCACGGTCGAACAAGCCGTGGCGTGGTTGCATTCGCGCGTGTCGTTGACCGCGCACCTGAAGCTGGACTCGCGCGAGATCGAGCCGGGCGACGTGTTCGTCGCCTGCCCGGGCTTGTCCAGCGACGGCCGTCTATATATAGAGAAGGCGCTGGCGCTGGGCGCCAGCGCGGTGCTGTTCGAAGCGCCCGCGACCGCGGCCATCGAGGCCGCGGCCGCCGCCGGCGATACGCCGATGCTGCCGGTGACCGGCCTGCGCGCCCTGCTGGGCGAGCTGGGCGACACCTGGTACGGCCGGCCGTCGTCCACGCTGGCCGTGGTGGCCGTGACCGGCACCAACGGCAAGACCTCGTCGGTGCAATGGATCGCCCACGCGCTGGGCCGCAACGACAAGCCCTGCGGCACCATCGGCACCCTGGGCGCCGTGCTGCCCGACGGGCAGACGCTGGGCGGCCATCTTACGACCCCGGATGTGCTGACCGTGCATCGCCTGCTGGCCGCCATGCGCGATGCCGGCGCCAAGGCGGTGGCGATGGAGGCATCGTCGATCGGCATCGAGCAGGGTCGCATGGACGGCGTGCGGGTGGCGCTGGCTGCCTACACCAACCTGACCCGCGATCACCTCGACTATCACGGCACCATGGAACGCTACGAGGCGGCCAAGGCCAGCCTGTTCCGCTGGCCCGGCCTGAGCGCTGCGGTGGTCAATGCCGATGACGAAGCCGGGCGCCGCCTGATCGCTTCGCTGCCGGCGGACCTGTCGGTGATGGGCTACAGCCTGAGCGCGGATCCCGCGATTCCCGCGGCGATGCGCGCGCGCGACTTGCAGGCCACCGCGCAAGGCCAGATCTTCACGCTGGTGTCGCCGCATGGCGAGGCCCAGATCGTGACGCGCCTGCTGGGGGCGCACAACGTCTCCAACCTGTTGCTGGTGGCGGGCGTGCTGTACAAACTGGGCCTGCCGTTCGCGCAGATCGCGCGCGAACTGGCCGCGACCGATCCGGTCGACGGCCGCCTGCAGACCGTGGAGCCGGTTGCCGCCAGCACGCAGGCCCATGCGGGCCGGGGCGCGCTGGTGGTGGTGGACTACTCCCATACCCCCGATTCGCTGGCGCGCGCGCTGATGGCATTGCGCCCCGTGGCCCACGCGCGGGCGGGCCGCCTGGTGTGCGTGTTCGGTTGCGGCGGTGATCGCGATGCCGGCAAGCGCCCGGAGATGGGCCGCATCGCCGCCGAATTGGCGGATCACGTGGTGGTGTCCAACGACAACCCGCGCAGCGAGTCGCCCGACGCCATCGTGGCGCAGATCCTGGCCGGCATTCCGGCGTCGGTGGCGGTCGAAGTGCAGGTCGACCGCGCCCGCGCCATCATGCAGGCCATCTGGGCCAGCGCGCCCGAGGACGTGGTGCTGCTGGCAGGCAAGGGCCACGAGACCTATCAGGAAATCGCCGGCGAGAAGCTGCCCTTCGACGATCGCGAGTGGGCGCGCCTGGCGCTGCTGCTGCCGCTGGTCAAGGGCGTTTCCACGGATACGCGACGCATTGGCGCCGGCGAGTTGTTCGTGGCGCTGGTGGGCGAGAACTTCGACGCGCACAACTATCTGGACCAGGCCGCAGAGCGCGGCGCTTGCGCCGCGGTGGTGGCGCACGCGGTGCCGGAATCGAGCCTGCCGCAGCTGGTGCTGGGCGATACGCGCGTGGCGCTGATGCGCATCGGCGCGGCCTGGCGCGCCCGTTTCAAGCTGCCGGTGGTGGCGGTGACGGGCAGCAACGGCAAGACCACCACCAAGGAAATGATCTCGGCCATGTTGGCCGGCTGGCGCGGCGAGGCCGGCCGCCTGGCCACGGCCGGCAACCTGAACAACGACATCGGCGTGCCGTTGACCGTGCTGCGCCTGCGCCCGGAACATCGCGCCGCCGTTTTCGAGCTGGGCATGAATCATCCGGGCGAGATCGCCCAATTGGCGGCCATCGCGGCGCCGAGCGTGGCGCTGGTGACCAATGCCCAGCGCGAGCACCAGGAGTTCATGCATACCGTGGAAGCGGTGGCGCTGGAAAATGGCGCCGCCATCGCGGCGCTGCCGGCGGACGGCGTGGCGGTCTATCCGGGCGACGAGCCTTACGCGGCCATCTGGGACAGGCTGGCCGCGCCGCGCCGCGCGCTGCGTTTCGGCCTGCAGCCCGGCCTGGATGTCTACGCCGAGCAGATCCTGGCGGACGTCGATTCGACGCGCTGCCGCGTGGTGACGCCGGTGGGCAGCGCCGACCTGACGCTGCCGGTGCCCGGCGTGCATAACCTGCGCAATGCGCTGGCGGCGATCGCCAGTGCCATCGCCGCGGGGGCGCCGTTGGACGTGGCGGTACGGGCGCTGGCCGGTTTCAGCCCCGTGGCGGGCCGCATGCAATACAAGAAATTGAGTGACGGAACGTTGCTCATCGATGACACCTACAATGCCAACCCCGACTCGGTTCGCGCGGCCATCGACGTGCTGGCACGTATCGCCGGAACCCGCGTCCTGGTACTGGGCGACATGGGCGAGGTCGGGGACAACGGCCCCGCCATGCATGAAGAGGTGGGCAATTACGCGCGCGAGCTTGGCCTCGACGCGCTCATCACGCTAGGCGATGCCAGCCGGGCGGCCGCGGCCGCGTTCGGCACGGGCGCGCACGCCTGCGCATCGGTAGACGAAGTCGTTGCCGCATTGCGCGGCCTGCGCGCGTCCTGCGTATTGATAAAGGGATCGCGCTTTATGCGCATGGAGCGGGTAGTGACGGCTTTTATTTCGAATGACGGACAGGCGTCCAAGGGGCAGGGGGACAACCATGCTGCTTGAGATCGCCCGCCTGCTTTCCGATGATGTGCGCGCCTTGGGCGTGTTCGAGTACATCACGCTGCGCGCGGTGCTGGCGTGCGCCACCGCGCTGCTGATCGGCCTGGTGGCCGGCCCGCGCGTGATCCGCAAGCTGACCGAGATGAAGATCGGCCAGGCCGTGCGTTCGTATGGCCCGGAAAGCCACCTGGTCAAGACCGGCACCCCGACCATGGGCGGCGTGCTGATCCTGATTTCCATCGCCATCAGCACGCTGCTCTGGGCCGACTGGACCAACCGCTTCGTCTGGGTGGTGCTGCTGGTGACGTTCGGCTTTGGCTGGATCGGCTGGATGGACGATTACCGCAAGGTGGTCTATCGCGATCCGGAAGGCATGCCGGCGCGCCAGAAGTTCTTCTGGCAGGCGTCCATCGGCCTGGTGGCCGCGGTCTATCTGGCGTTCGCCGTGTCGGCGCCCGCCAACACCGAGCTGTGGCCGCTGTTCAAGGCCTGGGTGGGCAGCGGCTTCACGATGTCGCTGCCGACGCGCGCCGACCTGATCGTGCCGTTCTTCAAGACCGTCAGCTACCCGCTGGGCGTGCTTGGTTTCGTGGCGTTGACGTGGGCCGTGATCGTCGGCACCAGCAACGCCGTCAACCTGACCGACGGCCTGGATGGCCTGGCGATCATGCCCACCGTGATGGTCGGCAGCGCGCTCGGCATCTTTGCCTACGTGGTCGGCCGTGTCGACTATTCGAAGTACCTGCTGTTCCCGTACATCCCCGGGGCATCGGAATTGATGGTGCTGTGCGCGGCGATCGGCGGCGCGGGGCTGGCATTTTTGTGGTTCAACGCGTATCCGGCGCAGGTCTTCATGGGTGACGTCGGCGCGCTGGCGCTGGGTGGCGCGCTGGGCACCATCGCGGTCATCGTGCGCCAGGAGATCGTGCTGTTCATCATGGGCGGCGTGTTCGTGGTCGAGACCCTGTCGGTGATGATCCAGGTGACGTGGTTCAAGTACACCAAGCGACGTTATGGAACAGGTAGACGCATATTCCGCATGGCTCCGCTGCATCATCACTTCGAAGTTGGCGGCTGGAAGGAAACCCAGGTGGTCGTGCGTTTCTGGATCATCAGCATGATGCTGGTGCTGATTGGCCTCTCTACCCTGAAGTTGCGATGAACACGATGGAAACCTCCCGCGCCGATGCGCCGCTCGTCCTGATCCTCGGATTGGGCGAGTCGGGCGTGGCCGCCGCACGCTGGAGCGCCCGCCAGGGCGCCCGCCTGCGCGTGGCCGACACGCGCGCGGAGCCGGGTGGGCTGTCCGCATTGCGTGACGCGCTGGCGCAGGCCGAGGTCGAATACCGCCTGGGTTGCGATACGTCTTTCGATGTCGCGTTGCTGGAAGGCGTGAGCCAGGTCGTCGTCAGCCCGGGCCTCGCTCCGGACGGCGCGCCGGCCGGCGACCTGCTGCGCGAGGCCAAGGCCCGTGGCATCGAGGTCATCGGCGAGATCGAGTTGTTTGCGCGGGCGCTGGCCGAACTGGCCGAGACCCGCGAGTACCGCCCGCGCGTGCTGGCCGTGACCGGCACCAATGGCAAGACCACCGTCACCGCGCTGACGCGCGACCTGGTGGCAGCCAGCGGCCTGTCGGTGCTGGCCGCCGGCAACATCAGCCCGGCCGCGCTGACCGCCTTGATGCAGGCGCTGGATGCCGACGACCTGCCGCAGGTGTGGGTGCTGGAACTGTCGAGCTTCCAGCTCGAGACCACGCACACGCTGATGGCCGACGCGGCCGTCGTGCTCAACGTGACGCAGGATCACCTGGACTGGCACGGCGGCATGGACGCCTACGCGCGGACCAAGGCGCGCCTGCTGAAGATGACGCGCATCGCCATCGTCAACCGCGACGATCCGTACACCGTCGACATGGTGCCGTCGCTGGGCGCCATGCCGGTGCGCAGCTTTGGCCGCGAGGTGCCTGAGCTGGTCGGCGACATGGGGCTGGAATTGGGCCAGGGCGTGGCCTGGCTGGTGGCGGCCGAGCCGCTCGATTTCGACGAACCGGTGGCGCCGGTGCGCCGCAAGAAGGACGCGCCGGAGCCGACCCGCGCCAAGGGCCGCATGAGCCGCCTGATGCCGGTCGATGCCTTGCGCATCCGCGGCATCCACAATGCCTTGAACGCGCTGGCCGCATTGCAGCTGGCGCGCTGCCTCGACCTCGGTTGGGGCCCCATGCTGCGCGCCCTGCGCGAATACGCGGGCGAGCCGCATCGCGCCGCCTTCGTGCGCAGTATCGGCGGCGTGGACTACATCAACGACAGCAAGGGCACCAACGTCGGCGCCACCGTGGCCGCGCTCGAAGGCATGGGCCAGCCGGTGGTGCTTATCGCCGGCGGCCAGGGCAAGGGCCAGGATTTTTCGCCGCTGATCCCCGTCGTGTCGCGCCATGCGCGCGCCGTGCTGCTGATCGGCCAGGATGGCCCCGAGATCGGCCGCGTGCTGGCCGCCACCGGCGTCGACTGCATCGCCGTGGAATCGCTGCGCGACGCCGTGCGCCGCGCCGCCGAACTGGCCCAGGCCGGCGACGTGGTGCTGCTCTCGCCCGCCTGCGCCAGCCTGGACATGTTCCGCAATTACCCGCACCGCGGGCAAGTGTTCGTGGAAGAGGTCGAAGACCTGGCCCGCGACCGGGGAGAGGTGGCATGAGCCTGATCGCCGATCTCACCGCCAGCGTCAATGCCGTACGGCCCGGCCGTACCCGCATGCGCAATTTCGACATGCCGCTCGCGATTGCGGCGTCGACCTTGCTGCTGCTCGGCCTGCTGATGGTGTATTCGGCATCGATCGCGCTGGCCGACGGTCCGCGCTATGCCTCCTATGGCCGCTACTACTTCGTGATCCGCCACGGCCTGTTCATCAGCGCCGGCCTGGTGGCGGCCGCGGTTGTGCTGGCGGTGCCGATCCGTGTCTGGCAGCGCCTGGCGGTGCCGCTGTTCGTGGTGGCGATGGTGCTGCTGGTGGCCGTGCTGATTCCGGGCATCGGCCGCGAGGTCAACGGCGCGCATCGCTGGATCCCGCTGGGTCCGCTGAATTTCCAGCCGTCGGAACTGATGAAGCTGGCCGCGCTGCTCTATGCCGCCGACTACACCGTGCGCAAGCAGGAACACATGCAGGCCTTCGCCCGCGGCTTCCTGCCGATGGCGTTCGCGCTGGCCGGCGTCGGCATGCTGCTGCTGCTCGAGCCCGACCTGGGCGCATTCATGGTGATCGTGGCGATCGCCATCGGCATCCTGTTCCTGGGTGGTATCAACGGCAAGTATTTCAGCAGCCTGCTGGCGGTGCTGGTGGGCACTTTCCTGATGCTGATCTGGCTGTCGCCGTGGCGCCGCGCGCGCCTGTTCGCCTATCTGGATCCCTGGAACGAAGACAACGCCTACGGCAGCGCCTACCAGCTGTCGCATTCGCTCATCGCCCTGGGGCGCGGGGAGTGGCTGGGCGTGGGCCTGGGCGCCAGCGTCGAGAAATTGCACTACCTGCCGGAAGCCCATACCGACTTCCTGATGGCGGTGGTGGGCGAGGAACTCGGCTTCGCCGGCGTGATGCTGGTGATCTCGCTGTTCGCCATCATCGTCTACCGCGGCTTCGACATCGGCCGCCAGGCCATCGCCATGGAACGCACTTTCGCGGGCCTGGTGGCGCATGGCGTGGCGATGTGGTTCGGCGTGCAGGCCTTCATCAACATGGGCGTGTGCCTGGGGCTGCTGCCAACCAAGGGCCTGACGTTGCCGCTGATGAGCTATGGCGGTTCGGGCGTGGTGATGAACCTGTGCGCCCTGGCCATGCTGATACGGGTGGATGTGGAAAACCGCATCATGATGCGCGGGGGACGGGTATGACCGCGTCGTCGCGCACCATCCTCATCATGGCCGGCGGCACCGGCGGCCACATCATGCCCGGCCTGGCCGTGGCCGATGTGCTGCGCCAGCGCGGCTGGCGCGTGCTGTGGCTGGGCAATCCCGACAAGATGGAAGGCAAGCTGGTGCCGCCGCGCGGCATCGAGCTGGTGCCGCTGCGTTTCGCCGGCGTGCGCGGCAAGGGCGCGGCTGCACTGCTGAAGCTGCCGTTCCTGCTGGTGCGCGCCTTTGCGCAGGCCTGGTCGCGGTTGTCGGCGGTGCGGCCGGACGTAGTGCTGGGCATGGGCGGCTATGTCGCCTTTCCCGGCGGCGTCATCGCGGCGCTACGCGGCACGCCGCTGGTGGTGCACGAACAGAACGCCGTGGCCGGCACCGCCAACAAGTGGCTGGCGCGCATGGCCCGTCGCGTCTTGAGTGGTTTTCCCGGCGTGCTGCCCAAGGGCGAGGCCATGGGTAACCCGGTGCGCGCCGACCTGTGCGCCTTGCCCGATCCGGCGCGGCGCTACGCCGGCCGCGACGGCCCGCTGCGGCTGTTGGTGGTGGGCGGCAGCCTGGGCGCCCAGGCGCTGAACACCGCCGTGCCGCAGGCGCTGGCGCGGCTGCCGCAGGAGCGTCGTCCGGTGGTGGTGCACCAGGCCGGCGAACAACATCTGCCGGCGCTGCAGCAGGCCTACGCCCAGGCGGGTGTGGCGGCCGACTGCCGCGCCTTCATCGACGACATGGCCGGCGCCATGGGCGACGCCGACCTGCTGATCTGCCGCGCGGGCGCCATGACGGTGTCCGAAGTGGCCGCGGCGGGCGTGGCGGCGCTGTTCGTGCCGTTCCCCCATGCCATCGACGATCACCAGACCGCCAACGCGCGCTTCCTGAGCGACGCGCAGGCCGCCTGGCTGCAGCCGCAGAGCGCCTTGAGCCCCGAGTGGCTGGCGGACTGGCTGGGCCAGCGCAATCGACAAGAACTGCAAGCCGTCGCAGAACGGGCCCGCGCGCATGCGCACCCGCAAGCGGCGGCGCATATCGCCGACGTCTGTGAACAAGCAGCGGGGCGTTCATCATGAAACACAGAATCCAACATATCCATTTCGTAGGCATCGGCGGCTCCGGCATGAGCGGCATTGCCGAGGTATTGCTCAACCTGGGCTACACCGTCAGCGGCTCCGACCTGAACGAGTCGGCCGTGACGCGTCGCCTGGCCGCGCTGGGCGTGAACATCGCCATCGGCCACGTCGCCAGCAATGTCACCGGCGCCGACGCCATCGTCACGTCGACCGCGGTGGCGGGCGACAACCCCGAGGTCATCGCGGCCCGCGCCGCGCGCATTCCGGTGGTGCCGCGCGCCATCATGCTGGCCGAGCTGATGCGCCTGAAGCGCGGCATCGCGGTGGCGGGCACGCACGGCAAGACCACCACCACCAGCCTGGTGGCCAGCATCCTGGCCGCCGGCGACCTGGACCCGACCTTCGTGATCGGCGGGCGCCTGAATTCCGCCGGCGCCAATGCGCGGCTGGGACAGGGCGACTACATCGTGGTCGAGGCCGACGAATCCGACGCCTCGTTCCTGAACCTGCTGCCGGTGATGGCCATCGTGACCAACATCGACGCGGATCACATGGACACCTATGGCCACGACGTGGCCCGCCTCAAGAGCGCGTTCATCGAATTCACCCAGCGCCTGCCGTTCTACGGCAGCGCGGTGCTGTGCACCGATGACGCCAACGTGCGCGAGATCATGCCGTTCGTGTCGCGCCCCATTACCTCGTATGGCCTGAACGAAGACGCGATGGTGCGCGGCTACGAAGTGCAGGCGGACGGCACGCGCATGCGCTTCAACGTGCAGCGCAGCCACCGCGACACGCTGCTGCCGCCGCTGCAGGTGGAGCTGAACCTGCCGGGCCTGCACAACGTGCGCAACGCGCTGGCGGCGATCGCCGTGGCGACCGAGCTGGGCGTGTCCGATGAAGCCATTCGCGACGCGCTGGCGTCGTTCAAGGGCGTGGGCCGCCGCTTTACGCAGACGGGCGAATTCCCGGTGCCGGCCGCGCATGGCGGCGGCACCTTCACGGTGATCGACGACTACGGCCACCATCCGGTGGAAATGGCCGCCACGCTGGCCGCGGCCCGCGGCGCCTGGCCCGACCGCCGCATCGTGCTGGCGTTCCAGCCGCACCGCTACACGCGTACCCGCGACTGCTTCGAGGATTTCGTGCGCGTGCTGGGCACGGCCGACGCGGTGCTGCTGACCGAGGTCTATGCCGCCGGCGAGCCGCCGCTGGTGGCCGCCGACGGCCGCGCCCTGTCGCGCGCCCTGCGCGTGGCCGGCAAGGTCGAGCCGGTGTTCGTCGAGGACGTGGCCGACCTGCCGCAGGCGGTGGTCGATTTCGTGCGCGATGGCGACGTGGTGATCGTCATGGGGGCGGGCTCGATCAGCAAGGTCCCGGCCCAAGTTGGAGAATTGGCATGAGCGCGAAATTCGGCAAAGTAGGTGTGTTGTACGGCGGCCGTTCCGCCGAACGCGAGGTGTCGCTGATGTCCGGGGCCGGCGTGCACCAGGCGCTGCTGAGCGCCGGCGTCGACGCGCACCTGTTCGACACCGGTGAACGCAGCCTGGCTGAATTGGCCGCCGAGGGCTTTGAGCGCGTGTTCATCGCGCTGCATGGCCGCTTCGGCGAGGACGGCTCGATCCAGGGCGCGCTGGAACTGCTGGGCATCCCCTATACCGGCAGCGGCCCGCTGGCCTCGGCCCTGGCCATGGACAAGACCATGACCAAGCGCGTGTGGCTGCAGCATGGCCTGCCCACGCCGGAATTCGAGTTGCTGGATGCCGACACCGAACTGCGCCTGGTGCCGGACCGCCTGAGCCTGCCGCTGATCATCAAGCCGCCGCACGAAGGTTCGACCGTGGGCATCACCAAGGTGGTGGGCTATTCCGACATGAAGGAAGCCTATGCCCTGGCTGCCAAGTTCGACGCCGAGGTGCTGGCCGAGCAGTTCATCCAGGGCCGCGAGCTGACCGTGGCGATCCTGGGCGGCGGCAAGAGCGCGCGCGCGCTGCCGGTGATCGAGATCGCCGCGCCCGGCGGCAACTACGACTACGAACACAAGTACTTCTCCGACGACACGCAGTACTTCTGCCCGGCGGCGCTGCCGCCTGCCGTTGCCGAGGAGGTCGCCGACATCGCGGTGCGCGCCTATCGCGCGCTGGGCTGCGAAGGCTGGGGTCGCGCCGACTTCATGCTGGACGCCGACAACCGCCCCTGGCTGCTTGAAATGAATACCTCGCCCGGCATGACCAGCCATTCGCTGGTGCCGATGGCGGCCCGCGCCACCGGCATGAGCTATGCCGAGCTGTGCGTGACGATCCTGGCCGACGCCTCGTGCAAGTTGCACAGCGCCGCTCGCAATACTTGACCCGGACATTCTGTGTGGAACGACGCTCGCACTACCAACCTGATCGCCAACACGCTTGCCGTGCTGGCGGTCTGCGCCATGCTCCTGGCGGGCGTGGTGTGGGTGGCGCAGCGTCCGTACTTCACGCTGTCGGCCATCGAGCTGGAGTCCACGCCGGACACCGAGCTGCACTATGTCTCGCCGGGCGCGGTGCGCGCGGCGATCGCGGGGCGCTTCAAGGGCAACTTCTTCACGGTGGACCTGGACGACGCGCGCGAGATCTTCGAGTCGGTGCCATGGGTGCGCCACGCCACGGTGCGGCGGATCTGGCCCAATGTGCTGCGCGTGCGCATCGAGGAGCAGCAGCCGCTGGCGCTGTGGAACGAGAACCAGATGATCAACACCTGGGGCGAGGCGTTCACGGCCAACACGGGCGAAGTGGACGACGAGACGGTGCTGCCGCAGTTCTCCGGGCCCGAGGGCACCGAGTCGCTGGTGGTGCAACGCTACGCCGAGCTGGCGCGCTGGTTCGCGCCACTCGATATGCACGTCAAGCAGCTGGAGCTGAGTCCGCGCTACGCCTGGCGCGTGGTGCTGTCCAACGGCATGCTGCTGGACCTGGGCCGCGATCCGGGCGCCGATGCGCCGGACCCGCACGGCCTGCCCGGCGCGCTGCCTTTCGCGGCGCGCATTCAACGTTTTGTGCAGGCTTGGCCCGCCGTGGCGGGGCGCCTGGAAGGGCGCACCATCACGCAGGCCGACCTGCGCTATCCCAATGGTTTCGCCCTGGCGCTGGCCCCGTTGCCCGCGTCGGCAAACAAACCCAAATCCACACCGAAACCTCCCAAGAAACGCTAACGCCATGACCCGTGACATCAAGGACCTCATCGTCGCCCTCGATATCGGCACCAGCAAGGTGGTGGCTGTGGTGGCTGAAATCCTGCCCGAAGGGCGATTCGAAGTGCTCGGCCTGGGCCAGCACGAGTCGCGCGGCATGCGCAAGGGCGTGGTCGTCAATATCGAGACCACTGTGAATTCGATTCAGCGCGCGCTTGAAGAAGCCGAGCTGATGGCAGATTGCAAGATCCGAGACGTCTACACCGGCATCGCCGGCAGCCATATCCGCAGCTTCAATTCCAGCGGCATGGTCGCCGTCAAGGACAAGGAAGTCACCGCCACCGACGTCGCCCGCGTCATCGAGACCGCCAAGGCGGTGAACATCCCGACCGATCAGCAGGTGCTGCACGTGCTGACCCAGGAGTTCATCGTCGACGGCCAGGAAGACATCCGCGAGCCGATCGGCATGAGCGGCCTGCGCCTGGAAGTGCGCGTGCACATCGTGACCGGCGCCGTCAGCGCCGCGCAGAACATCGTCAAGTGCGTGCGCCGCTGCGGCCTGGAAGTGCAGGACCTGATCCTGCAGCCGCTGGCCTCCAGCCTGGCCGTGCTGACCGCCGACGAAAAGGAGCTGGGCGTCGTCCTGGTGGACATCGGCGGCGGCACCACCGACGTGGCGATCTTCACTGGCGGCGCGATCCGCCACACCGCCGTGCTGCCGATCGCCGGCGACCAGATCACCAACGACATCGCGGCCATGCTGCGCACGCCGACGCCCGATGCCGAGGAAATCAAGCTGCGCTACGGCGTGGCCAAGCAGGTGCTGGCCAGCCCCGACGAGTCCGTGGAAGTGCCGGGCCTGGGCGACCGCGGCCCGCGCCAGGTCAAGCGCCAGGCGCTGGGCGCCGTGATCGAGCCGCGCGTTGAAGAACTGTTCACGCTGGTGCAGCAGGTGGTGCGCGACTCCGGCTACGAGGACCTGCTGGCTTCCGGCGTGGTGCTGACCGGCGGCTCGGCGCAATTGCCCGGCATGATCGAACTGGCCGAGGACGTGTTCCTCAAGCCGGTGCGCGTGGCGGTGCCCGAATACGAAGGCAGCCTGGCCGACGTGATGCGCAATCCGCGCTTCTCGACGGTGATGGGCTTGCTGCAGGAAGCGCGCATGCAGCGCGTGCGCGGCCGCAAGGTGGCCGCGCAGACCGGCAATTTCAAGAGCCTGCTGGCGCGCATGAAGGAATGGTTCATGAATTGAAGAGGGGGGCAGGTTGGGGCCTGCTCCTTGGCACGATCCGCGGCGGTAGGGCGGGCCGGGCCAGAAAGGGGAGGCGTCTCAAACCCGTTGCGGACCAAAGCAGTCGGCTTCGGCTTTGAGGCGATTCACAAAATATAGGTTGTTGGGGAATTTTTGTGATTTGCAAAATCGGACTTGTGAGGGAGTCATCATGATGAACTTTGAGATGCTTGAGAACAACACCAAAGGGACCGTAATCAAGGTCGTTGGTGTGGGCGGTGCGGGCGGCAATGCCGTCGCGCACATGATTCGCAGCGGCGTGCACGGCGTGGACTTCATCTGCGCCAACACCGATGCGCAGGCACTGGCGGCGACCAACGCCCCGGTGCAGATCCGCCTGGGCCGCACCGGCCTGGGCGCGGGCGCCAAGCCCGAGCAAGGCCGCGCGTCGGCCGAAACCGCGCGTGAAGAGATCCGTGCCGCCCTGAACGGCGCGCACATGGTCTTCATCACCGCGGGCATGGGCGGCGGCACTGGCACGGGCGCAGGCCCGGTCGTGGCCGAAGTCGCCAAGGAGCTGGGCATTCTGACGGTGGGCGTGGTCACCAAGCCCTTCTCGTTCGAAGGCAACAAGCGCCTGAAGATGGCCGAGGACGGCATCGCCGAACTGGCCAAGCACGTGCATTCGCTCATCGTGGTGCTCAACGAGAACCTGTATGAACTGATGGACGAGGACGCGACGCAGGAAGACTGCTTCCGTTCGGCCGACGACATCCTGCACAACGCCTGCGCGGGTATCGCCGAAATCATCAACGTCGAAGGCAACGTCAACGTCGACTTCGAAGACGTCAAGACGATCATGGGCGAGCAGGGCCAGGCCATGATGGGCACGGCATCGGCTTCGGGCGCTGACCGCGCCCGCGTCGCCGCCGAGCACGCCATCGCCTGCCCGCTGCTGGAAGGCGTGGACCTGAACGGCGCCCGCGGCGTGCTGGTCAACATCACCGCCAGCCGCTCGCTGAAGATGCGCGAAACGCGCGAAATCATGGAAACGATCCGCAGCTACGCTTCGGACGACGCCACCGTGATCTTCGGCACCGCCTACGACGAATCGATGGGTGAAAACCTGCGCGTGACCGTGGTTGCGACCGGCCTGGGCCGTGCGCAGGCGCGTCCGCAGCTGGTGCAGAACACCGCCGAGGCGCTGCGCACCGGTACCGACAACCTGCCCATGGGCACGATGCCGGCCGCCGGTCAGGGCGACTACCGCAATCTGGACATGCCGTCTGTCATGCGCAACCCGCGCAGCCAGGCGTCGGCCCAGGTGCGCGCGCTGGAAAGCTCGGGCATGGATCATTTCGACATCCCGGCATTCCTGCGCAAGCAGGCGGATTGAACCTGGAGCCTGGTTTCAGGCTCCTATGCACTCCCTCATCTCCGGCCTGCCTGTCCCCGCGGGCAGGCCGGAGGCGGAGCGGTCCGTTTTTCGTTTGTATGATGTGAATCGGGGACGGTTTTATCGGTCGGTCCTGACGCTTTGATGGCGTTGAGAACCGGACAGAGTTAC
The DNA here is from genome assembly GCF_001457475.1 of Achromobacter xylosoxidans. NCBI lineage: Bacteria > Pseudomonadati > Pseudomonadota > Betaproteobacteria > Burkholderiales > Alcaligenaceae > Achromobacter > Achromobacter xylosoxidans. The sequence continues at coordinate 869,221 of NZ_LN831029.1, forward strand.
AATACGTCAGTTACGCCGGCAATCTCTTGTCATCTTGCCGGCTTCCTGGCTCAAAATACCTTAGTCTCATGTTCCGACAGCGCAGCATTCAGAATCTCGTCCGCACGACAGGCGTCGGCGTCCACTCCGGACGGCGGGTCGAGCTCACTCTGCGTCCGGCGGCGCCCAATACGGGCATCGTGTTCCACCGCGTCGATCTGCCCGAAGTCGTCGACCTGCCCGCGCAGGCCACTGGCGTGGGCGATACGCGCATGGCCTCGGTGCTGCAGCAGGGCAACGTGCGCGTGTCCACGGTGGAACATCTCATGTCGGCGCTGGCCGGCCTGGGCATCGACAACCTGCATATCGACCTCACTGCCGAAGAAGTCCCCATCATGGACGGCAGTGCGGCAACCTTCGTGTACCTGTTGCGCTCGGCGGGCATCGTCGAGCAGAACGCGCCGAAGCAGTTCATCCGTGTGTTGAAAACGGTGGAAGTGCGCGAGGGCGAAGGCCGCAACGAGAAATGGGCCCGGCTCGAACCCCATGAAGGGTACGCGCTGGCCTTCTCGATCGACTTCCGCCACCCCGCCATCGACTCAACCGCCAATTTCGCCGAAATCGACTTCGCCACCCATTCGTACGTGCGCGAGATCGCGCGCGCCCGCACCTTCGGCTTCGTCAACGAAGTCGAGGCGCTGCGCTCCATGGGCCTGGCCCGCGGCGGCAGCCTGGACAACGCCATCGTGATGGACGAGTACCGGGTGCTGAACAGTGATGGGCTGCGCTACGACGACGAATTCGTCAAGCACAAGATCCTGGACGCCATCGGCGACCTGTATCTGCTGGGCAAGCCCCTGGTGGCGCGCTACGTGGCCTGCAAGTCGGGCCACGGCCTGAACAACCAGCTGGCGCGCGCGCTGCTGGCGCAGCGCGATGCCTGGGAACTGGTGAGCTACGAATCGCAGGCCGAGGCGCCCCAGGCGTTCCGGCACGAATGGCAGCTGGCCTGAGGCCGGCTTGCCGCTGATGGTCGGTGCGCCGGGGTCGTCCCCGGCTGACTACCGGCCATTTTCATTTGGATGGCGCCGATGGTTGCCATCCGACCGTCGCGCCCACACCCTGCGGGTGCAGGCCGTGGGCTCATCCTGTCGCGCCATCCGGCCATTGCGGCCATCCGAAAGACTGGCATCCGGACAAGCCCGGCTATCTCAGCTACTCTTGTGGTGCTTCAATAGCCTGGCGACCGCGTCGGCCAGCGGGCCGGGACGCAGGTTGTCATGCAGGGTTTCAAAGGCGCCCAGCGCCGCGTCTCCCAGCGGTTGCGCCTCTTTGGGAGGCAGCGGCTTGCGGGCGCCGGGCTTGGGCAGGCCGGCTTGTACCTTCACGGCAATTTCGTTAAGGTTCCAGCCTTGGTCGGCCAAGGCCTGCGCGATGCGCGGGGCCAATTGACGCATCTTCGCCGCGTGCGCGGCACTGGGCACCACCAGTTGAAGGCGCTGGTTTTCCAGCTTGCCTACCTGGCAGACGGAGCCCAACGGGGCGGGCAGGATCGCCGCCACCGCATATTGGATTTGCAAGTGCTTGCGGGCGGTCGCCAGTACCCCGGCGCCCCGCATGTCATGACCCAGCCATCCCAGGGCGGTATTTTCCCCTCGCCGGCTGGAACTGGAACGTTGACGGTATGAAGTGGGTCTATTCATCCCGGCTCTGAGAATTAGGAAGCAAACCTTGAAAATCGTGATTATGCACGCCCGCGACGGGCAGGACGGGCATTTCACCCTGGGAGGCGCGCGCTTGGCGTTGTTTCTGGGGGGCGCCCTGGTGACGGCCGCCATCTTCGGCGCCGCGCTACAGCGCTACATTACTCCCATCCTGCCCGCCGTACATACGGTGGGATGGCCTTTGTCCGAACAGCCGGGGCGCGACGCCGATTTCCTGCGCGGCAACATGAACCTGCTGGCCGCCAAGGTGGGCGCGCTGCAGGCCAAGCTGGCCAGCATCGACGGGCTGGGCCAGCGGGTGGCCCAGGTCGCCGGGGTGGCCTACACCGATCCTGAGGTGGCCAAGCAACTGGCCTCCGCGCCAGCCGAGGCGCCCCATGCGCCCGAAGCCACCCAGGTCATGGATGATCTTTTCACCGAGGGCACGCCGCCTTCCGCGGCCTCGGCCGAGGAGCTGGGACGCCAGCTGGACGAGATCCAGGAACGGCTGGCCCTGCAGACCGACAACCTCAAGCTGCTGGATGCGGCGCTGACCCGGCGCTCGGCCGATCAGGCCCGCATGCCGACGGCGATGCCGATCACCGACTATCCCTACCTGAGTTCTTCCTACGGTTGGCGCCGCAATCCGGTGACCGGACGTTCCGCCATGCATGAAGGGCTGGATTTCGCCGCGCCGCCGGGCACGCCCATCCTGGCCGCCTCGGGAGGGGTGGTGCTGGAAGCCAAATTCCATCCCGGCTACGGCAATATGGTCGAAATCGACCATGGCGATGGTCTGATTACGCGTTACGCCCACGCCTCGTCGCTGATGGTCAAGCAGGGCCAGTTGGTCGAGCGCGGCCAGCAAGTGGCGCGCGTCGGATCCTCGGGCCGTTCCACCGGGCCGCACCTGCATTTCGAGGTCCGGCTGGCGGGGCAGCCGCTGGATCCGCGCCTGTTCCTGGGGCCGCAGCAGAACGCGCCGCCGACGGTGGCCCAGGCCGGCGCCGGCACGGCCGCGCGCTGAATCCCGATACGGGCTACAGTGCCTGCCTGGCCATAGTGCCAGGCTATTACGCGCCAGGTGCGTTAAACTGGTTCGTTTCCCAGCGGACCCCCGCTCAACCAATAACATCAAGTCACGGGCGACGCCGCCCTCTGCCCATCGCGGGCGCGGCGGGGCCCGTGCGGCCGACATACGCATGGTTTCTCTGCTCAAAAAACTCATAGGCAGCCGCAACGACCGGCTGCTTAAGCAGTATCGCAAGCTGGTAACCCAGATCAATGGGCTGGAGCCCAAGATCTCCGCGCTCTCCGATGCGGAGCTGGCGGCCAAGACCGAGGAGTTCCGCTCCCGTCATGCGCAGGGCACGTCGCTCGACGACCTGCTGCCCGAAGCCTTCGCCGTCGTGCGCGAGGCGGGCAAGCGGGTGTTCGGCATGCGCCACTTCGATGCGCAGCTGTTGGGCGGCATTGCCCTGCACAGCGGCAAGATCGCCGAAATGCGCACCGGTGAAGGCAAGACGCTGATGGCGACGCTGCCGGTCTACCTGAACGCGATCGCGGGCAAGGGCGTGCACGTGGTGACGGTGAACGACTACCTGGCCCGCCGCGACGCCGAGTGGATGGGGCGCCTGTACCAGTTCCTGGGCCTGACCACGGGCGTGGTGGTGCCGCAGCAGCCGAACGAGGAAAAGAAGGCCGCCTACGCCGCCGACATCACTTACGGCACCAATAACGAATTCGGTTTCGACTACCTGCGCGACAACATGGAATACCGTGTTGAGGACCGGCGCCAGCGCGCGCTGTTCTATGCGATCGTCGACGAAGTGGACTCGATCCTGATCGACGAGGCGCGCACGCCGCTGATCATCTCCGGCCAGGCCGAAGACCACACCGAACTCTACATCCGCATGAACGCGGTGCCGCCGCTGCTGACCCGCATGGCCAGCGAGCCCAAGCCGCAGGAGCCGGAACCCGAGGGCGACTACTGGGTCGACGAAAAGAGCCAGCAGGTCTACCTGTCGGAAGCCGGCCACGTCAACGCCGAAGGCATCCTGGCGCGCCTGGGCATCCTGCCCGAAGGCGAATCGCTGTACGACCCGCGCCACATCGCGCTGATGCACCACCTGATGGTGGCGCTGCGCGCCAACACGCTGTTCTTCCGCGACCAGCAGTACGTGGTGCAGGACGGCGAAGTCATCATCGTCGACGAATTCACGGGCCGCCTGATGGTGGGCCGCCGCTGGTCCGACGGCCTGCACCAAGCGGTCGAGGCCAAGGAAGGGGTGAAGATCCAGCACGAGAACCAGACGCTGGCCTCGATCACCTTCCAGAACTACTTCCGCATGTACGAGAAGCTGTCCGGCATGACCGGCACGGCCGACACGGAAGCGTACGAATTCCAGGAAATCTACGGGCTCGAGACGGTCATCATCCCGACCAACAAGCCCATGATCCGCAAGGACCAGAACGACCAGGTCTTCAAGACGGACACGGAAAAGTACAACGCCATTCTCGAAGACATCCGCGATTGCCACGAGCGCGGCCAGCCGGTGCTGGTGGGCACCACCAGCATCGAGAACTCCGAGCTGCTGTCGGGCCTGCTGAAAAAGGCCAAGCTGCCCCACGAAGTGCTGAACGCCAAGCAGCACGCGCGTGAAGCCGAGATCGTCGCCGAAGCCGGCAAGCCGGGCCACATCACCATCGCCACCAACATGGCGGGCCGCGGCACCGACATCGTGCTGGGCGGCAGCGTCGACAAGCAGGTCGACCTGATCCGCGCCGACGAATCGCTGTCCGAAGCCGAAAAGACCGCCCGCATCGAAAAGGTGCGCGCCGACTGGAAGCCGCAGAACGAGCAGGTCAAGGCCGCCGGCGGCCTGCGCATCATCGGCACCGAACGCCACGAATCGCGCCGTATCGACAACCAGCTGCGCGGCCGCGCCGGCCGCCAGGGCGACCCGGGTTCGTCGCGCTTCTACCTGTCGCTGGAAGATTCGCTGATGCGCATCTTCGCGGGCGACCGCGTGCGCGCCATCATGGAACGCCTCAAGCTGCCCGAGGGCGAGCCGATCGAGGCCGGCATGGTGACGCGCTCCATCGAGACCGCGCAGCGCAAGGTCGAGGGCCGCAACTTCGACATCCGCAAGCAGCTGCTGGAATACGACGACGTCGCCAACGACCAGCGCAAGGTGCTGTACTCGCAGCGCAATGAAGTGCTGGAAGCGGCCAGCGTCGGCGCAATGGTCGAGAACCTGCGCGATGCCGCCGTGGTCGACCTGTTCAATACCTACGTGCCGCCGGAATCGGTGGAAGAGCAGTGGGACATCCCGGCGCTGCAGAAGGCGCTGGAGGCCGACTGGCAGATCCATCTGCCGTTGACCGAGATGCTCGAGAAAGAAGCTTCCCTGACCGACGAAGACCTGCGCGAACGCGTGGTCGCCGCGGCCCGCGACGTCTACCAGGCCAAGGTCGACCAGGTCGGCACCGAATCGTGGTCGCAGTTCGAGCGTTCGATCATGCTGCAGGCGATCGACACGCACTGGCGCGAGCACCTGTCGGCGCTGGACTACCTGCGCCAGGGCATCCATCTGCGCGGCTATGCGCAGAAGAACCCCAAGCAGGAATACAAGCGCGAGGCCTTCGAACTGTTTTCGGGCATGCTGGACCGCATCCGCGACGACGTGGTGCGCGTGCTGATGACGGTGCGCGTGCAGTCGTCCGAGCAGGTCGAGCAGGCCGAGGCCGAAGCGGCCCAGTCGCACGTGCAGAACGTGCAGTACCACCACTCCGACTACGACGAGGCGCTGGCCCAGTCGGCCGACGACACGGGCGCCCAGCCGGTGCGCAACGCGCTGCCCAAGGTGGGCCGCAACGATCCGTGCCCGTGCGGCAGCGGCAAGAAGTACAAGCAGTGCCACGGCAAGCTGGTCTGAGCGGATAACGCCATGCTGCATGCCGTCGGCCAGACCGAGTTCGACCACGCCGTGGTCATGGTGCGCGACCGGCTGGATGCGCTGGCGCCGCACTTCGAGCGCCAGGGCTTTCACCTGAGCGAAAAGGCGGTGCACAACCTGGGTTCGTGCAACCGCCTGATCGTGCTCGAAGGCACCTACGTCGAACTGCTGGGCTGGCCGCCCGGCGCGCCGCCGGCGCGCAAGGAAATCGCCGATTCGCCCTTCGGGCTCGAAGCGCTGGTGTTCCGCACCTACGACGCCGAGGCCACCCGCGAGCGCCTGCTCGCGGCCGGTTTCGCCGTCAATCCGATGCAGGAACTGTCCCGTCCGGCGATGCTGGACGGCCAGGAAGTCGAGGCCCGTTTCCATACCGTGCGTTTCGCCGAGCAGCCGCTGCCCGGCATCCGCATGTATTTCTGCCGCCACCTGACGCCCGAGTGCGTCTGGTCGCCCGAACTGATGGCGCATCCCAACGGCGCCCGTAGTCTGCTTCGCATCGACGCCCGCGCCGCGCAGCCACGCCAGGTGGCCGAGCGGCTGGCCCTGGTGGCAGGCGTGACGGCCGAGGCCGCCGCGGGCGGCTGGGACGTGCCGCTGGCCAACCTGCGCATCCACGTGCGGGAAGACGCCATGGCGGCGACGCCGGTGTTGTCCACGCTGACGCTGGAAAATCGCGACGGCGCCCATTACACGCTCGATACCGGCGTCTGATCCTGTCCCGCCCGCGATCGCCGGGCGGGCGCCTTCCCCTTCCTGAAATCTTCCCGCTCACCCTTCCTGGGGGACGGATCGCGGCCGTGCGCGTTGCGGGCAAACCCGGGTTGTGAGGCGAAGTGTATGCACTTTAGTATGCACTTCATCCCCACCCCGGAGCGCCCTGGCGGCCCGCACGCTCATGACCTCATCCCGACCCGCAGCCCGCACCATGGCCGGCCAGGCCGAGCTGTACAACGCCGTCAAGGCGATGGCGGTGAGTTTCGAGTTCAAGCCGGGCGAACGCATCAACGAAGTCGAACTGGCCCGGCGGCTCAACGTGAGCCGCACGCCCCTGCGCGAGGTGCTCAACCAGTTGATGGTGGAGGGGTTCCTGACCCGCTCGGTCAACCGGGGGTTCATCGCCCGCCTGCTGGATGCCAAGCAGATTCACAGTCTCTATGAATACCGCGCGGTGCTCGAAGCCGGCATCGTGCGCGCTGCCTGCGAGCGCGCCACCGACGAGGAACTGGCAGCCTTGCGCGCCTTTGTCGAACGGTCCCGCGACGTGCCCGAAGACAGCGATGCGACCCGCCTGCTGGAACTGGACGAGGCGTTTCACCTGACCCTGGCGCGCTACTCGCGCAACGACGAATTCGTGCGGGCGCTGGAAAGCGTCAATGCCCGCATCCATTTCGTGCGCTGGATCGACATGCAGCAGGGGCGCCGCAGCCATACCCAGGCCGAACACATGCGCATCGTCCAGGCGCTGGAGCGGCGCGACGTCGACGCCTTGCCGGACATGATGCGCAGCCACATCGGCCGGCGGCTGGACCAGATCACCGATGTCATCCGCACCGGCTTTTCCACGATTTACATGCGGGACCAGGCCGAACCCGCTATCGCAGCGCCGGCCAACACCACAACAGCAGGGGAAAACACATGACCTACACAACCATGCGGCGCGCCTTGGCGGCCGTCTGCGCGCTCGCCGCGCTGGGGGGCGGCCTGGCCGCCGCGCCCGCCCGGGCGGAAGAAAAGCCGCTGATCCTGGTGGTGCCGTATCCGCCGGGCGGCAGCACCGACATCCTGGCGCGCATCCTGCAGCCACGGCTGTCCAAGGAGCTGGGCGGCCGCGCCGTGGTGGTGGAAAACCGCCCGGGCGCGGCCAGCCAGATCGCCACCGCCTTCGTGGCGCGGGCCGAGTCTGACGGCAGCACGCTGCTGGTCAGCTTCGACAACCACGGCATCAATCCGGCGGTGAAACCCAAGCTGCCGTACGACACCTTCAAGGACTTCGTCGCCATCACCCAGACCGTGCGCTTTCCGCTGGTGCTGGGCGCCAACCCGGGCGTGCCGGGCGACAACCTGAAGGAATTCCTGGCGGCCGCGGCCAAGCAGCCGCCCAACAAGTTCAACTATGCCTCCACCGGCGTGGGGTCGCTGAACCACCTGGCGCCCGAAGAACTCAAGCGCCTGTCCAAGGTGGAGCTGCTGCACGTGCCGTATGGCGGCGGCGGGCCGGCCATCCAGGCCGTGGTGGGCGGCCAGGCCAACATGACCTGGCTGAGCTTTGCCGCGCTGCGCGGCCAGATCCAGGCCGGCAAGATCAAGCCGCTGGCGGTGGCCGGCGAAAAGCGCCTGCCGGACCTGCCCAACGTGCCGACGGTGGCCGAGTCTGGCTTCCCAGGGTTCGTGGCCTATTCGTGGAGCGGCATGTTCGCGCCCAAGGGCACGCCCGAGGCGACCATCAAGAAGCTGACGCAGGCATTCAACACGGTGTTGGCCGATGCGGACGTCAAGAAGAAGCTGGAAGAGGCGGGCTTCGAGATCGTGGCGTCGAACGGCCCGGCGCTGGATGCCTACGTGAAGGCGGAGTACGACCGCTGGAGCAAGTTCATCAAGAGCAGCAACATCAATCTGGATAACTGAGCGGCCGGGGCGGGGCGCGATGGCGCGCCGCCCGGTCCGCGCATCGCGTGGAGAAGACATGGATACATTGACTGGCGCCGAAGCAATGGTGCGGATGCTGCAACACAACGGCGTCAAACATATTTTCGGCCTGTGCGGCGATACCAGCCTGCCGTTCTACGACGCGCTCTACCGGCTCGATCACGGCATGCAGCACATTCTGACCCGCGACGAACGCAGCGCCGGCTACATGGCCGACGCCTACGCTCGCGTGACCGGCAAGGTCGGCGTGTGCGAAGGGCCGAGCGGCGGCGGCGCGACCTATCTGCTGCCGGGGCTGGTGGAGGCCAACGAGTCGTCCATTCCGGTGCTGGGCATTACGTCCGATGTGGCGGTGGGCTCGCGCGGCAAGTACCCGCTGACCGAGCTGGACCAGGAGGCGTTGTACCGACCGCTGACCAAATGGAACCGCACCATCGATCGCGCCGATCAGATTCCCGGCATGGTGCGCGCCGCGTTCCGCGCCATGACCACCGGCAAGCCCGGCTCGGCGCACCTGTGCTTTCCCTATGACGTGATGAAGCAGCAGGTCGATGCCGCCGACGTCTGGGCCCAACCGGAACACGCGCAATTCCCGTCGCTGCGCTACGCGCCGGATCCGGCGGACGTGGCGCGCGCGGCGCAGCGCCTGGTGGGCGCGCGTTCGCCTGTCATCATCTGCGGCGGCGGCGTGGTGATCGCCGGCGCCAGCGGCGCGCTGCAGGAACTGGCCGAGAGCCTGAAGGCGGCGGTGTGCGTGACCGTCAGCGGCCAGGGCAGCCTGGCCGACACGCATCCGCTGAATGCGGGCGTGGTGGGGTCGAACGGAGGCGTGATGGCCACGCGCGACGTGGTGGCCGCCGCCGACGTGGTGCTGTTCGTCGGTTGCCGCGCGGGTTCGACCTCGACCGAGCACTGGCGCTTCCCGAACCGCGACGTGCCGATCCTGCACATCGATATCGACCCGATGGTGATCGGCGCCAACTACCTGACCGAGGTCGGCATGGTGGGCGATGCCAGGCTGGCCTTGCAGGCGCTGGGCGCCGAGGTGCGCGAGCGCCTCGCGCACCGGCCATCCGACGCGGCCGATGGCGCGGTGCTGGCGGGTCGCGCCAAGGCCGCGCGGCGCGCGCAGCTGGAGCCGCTGGCGAGCAGCCTGGACGCGCCGATCCGTCCGGAACGCGTGGTGCAATCGCTCAATCGCCTGCTGCCCGACGACGCGGTGGTGTGCGCCGACCCCGGCACGCCATGCCCGTACTTCTCGGCCTACTACGATGTGTCGCGGCCCGGCCGCCATTTCATCACCAACCGCGCCCATGGCGCATTGGGGTTCTCGATGTCGGCGGCGCTGGGCGCCTGGGTCGGGCGGCCGAATGCCAAGTGCGTGTCGGTGATGGGCGACGGCAGCTTCGGCTTCACGGTCGGCGAGCTCGAGACCATCGTGCGCCACAAGGCGCCGCTGCTGATGGTGGTGTTTTCGAACTCGGTCTATGGCTGGATCAAGGCCAGCCAGAAGGCCGGCTACGACAAGCGCTATTACAGCGTGGACTTCGACCGCACCGACCACGCCCGCATCGCCGAGGCCTATGGCGTGAAGGCCTGGCGGGTCGAGGACCCGGCCAAGCTGGACGCGGCGATCAAGGCGGCCATGGAGCATGACGGTCCGGCGTTGATCGACGTGGTGGCGCAGCCGTTGCAGGATGCGGCGGCGCCGGTCAGCCAGTGGATGGGCTGAAGGCCAGGCAGGGAATGCGAAGCGGGGCCAGGGTTGGCCCCGCTTTTTTCATGGGCTCGATGCCGTGGGACGGGCGCCGTGGCGCGCGTTCAGTGGGGCGCCGGCGTGGGCACCAGATGGTTGACGCCGGTGCAGAGGTCGGCCTGGTCGACTCCGTAGATGTGCAGCGACACGGCGACGCCCGGGCCGGCGTTGCCGAGGCGGTGGATCTGATGCAGGCCCTGGGTGGCGGTGACGATGTCGCCCGGGCGGCGGCTGACCTGGCCGCAGGGCCGGGCCGCGCCCGCCGCCGGATCCCAGCGGTAATGGGTTTCGACCAGCTCGCCTTGCAGCACCTGGTAGGTGCACCAGGTCTTGTGGCCGTGCACCGGGCTGAATTGCCCCGGGCGCCAGATCAGGTAGGCGACGGTGAAGGCGCCGTGCGGATCGGCATAGGCGATGTGGCGGGTGTAGTGCTCGGGCCGGCCGTCGCGCAGGTCTGGTGGCAGCGCGCGCAGCATGTCGCCCGCATTGGCGACGCTGGCGGCAAGCTCGCGCAGGAAGGCGCGCGCCGCGTTCATCTGGGCGGCCTGCACCGATTCACACAGCGTACGCAGGTCGGCGGTGGCGAGTGGAAGGTTGGGCATGGTGGCACGCCTGAAGGACAAGCCTTCATCTTAGGGATTCGGGTTGGAATGCCTTTGCCAAATTGGCCCGTGTCGAACCGATGTTTAGAAAAAAATTCCACCCCCGCGCGCCGCCCCGGCTCCTATACTGGTTCGCTTCTTGGTACCACTCTGGAGGGGGTTGGCATGGATCTCGGGATCAGCGGCAAGACGGCACTGGTATTCGGCGGCAGCCGCGGCATGGGCCGCGCCTGCGCCCTGCAATTGGCGCGCGAGGGCGTGGCGGTGACGATCGCCGCCCGCAATCCGCAGACGCTGGAGCAGGCGGCGGCCGAGATCTCGCGCGTGGCGGGCATCGGCGTGGGCTGGGTCTCGGCCGACCTGACCCGTCCCGAAGGGCGCGATGCCGCGTTGGCCGCCTGCCCGCGTCCGGACATCCTGGTGAACAACGCCGACGGTCCCATGCCGGGCGATTTCCGCGATTGGTCGCACGACGACTGGATCGCGGCGCTGGACGCGATGATGCTGGGCCCGATCGACATGATCCGCCGCGTGGTCGACGGCATGATCGAGCGGCGCTTCGGCCGCATCGTCAACATCGTGTCGCGCAGCGTCAAGGCGCCGCATGCCGAACTGGGGCTCTCCAATGGCGCGCGGGCGGGGCTGATCGGCTTTGTCAGCGGCCTGGCGCGGCAGACCGTCAGGCACAACGTCACCATCAACAACCTGTTGCCGGGCGCCTTCGCCACTGATGCGCAGGCTCGCCACATCCGCGGCATGCTGGAAGAGGGCGGCAAGACCTTCGAGCAGCTGTGGGACGAGCGCGGCCGCGCCAGCCCGGCCGGCCGCTATGGCCAGCCCGAGGAGCTGGGCGCGCTGTGCGCCTACGTCTGTTCGGCGCAGGCCGGCTACATGACAGCGCAGAACATCCTGCTCGATGGCGGCGGCTACCCGGGCACGTACTGACGCCGCGCCAAGGGCCGCCTAGGGTGTTCCTCGGGTGGACGGCGCGCAGGCGCCAAGGCAAGATGCGCCGATACCGCTTGAGGAGCCTCCATGGACCAGACCGACATCAAGATCCTGGCGTTGTTGCAGAAGGATGCCACCTGTTCGGTCGCCGAAATCGCCGAGCAGGTCAACCTGTCCGTCACGCCGTGCTGGCGCCGCATCCAGAAACTCAAGGACGACGGGGTCATTGCGCGCAATGCGATCCTGCTGGATCCCCGCGCGCTGGGCCTGAACCTGACCGTGTTCGTGTCCATCAAGACCAGCCAGCACAACGAGAAGTGGACCCAGAGCCTGATCAACGCGGTCATGGCGCTGCCCAACGTGGTCGAATTCCATCGCATGGCCGGGGATATCGATTACCTGCTCAAGGTGGTGGTCGAGGACATGGCGGCCTATGACCGCTTCTACCGCCGCCTGATCGCCGCCGTGGACCTGCTGGACGTGAGCGCCAGCTTTTCCATGGAAGTGATCAAGAGCACCACCGAGCTGCCGCTGGACGCGCTCTGACCGGCTGCCGGCCCGCGGGCGGCGTGTCCCCGCGCCGCGGCGCCGCGCGGGCCCGTGGCGGCGGCCTGGCGCCCGGACGCAATTTTTTTCTCCGGCGCGCGGCCGCCGCGAATACAAATTTCTTTCCGCGTGTTGCAGGCGCCCCATCTCGCAATTCTTTTGCGCGGCAGGCGGCGTAGCATATCCATCGTTCCCGCCATGGGAATGAACCCGGGATATCAGAGGACCCTATGTCGTTGGCAGTACCCGCCGGCTGCGCCGGACTGGCGAAGACGCTACCCGCGTCGGTGGAAGATCTTTTGGTTGGATGGAATGGCACCGACGACCTGTGGGTGTTCGCCTATGGTTCCCTGATCTGGCATCCCGGCTTCGCGTGGCGCGAACGCCGCCTGGCCACCGTGCGTGGCTACCATCGTTCGCTCTGCCTGTGGTCGCACGACCATCGCGGCTCGCCCGACAATCCCGGCCTGGTGTTCGGGCTGGACCGCGGCGGCTGCTGCCGCGGCGTGGCCTTCCAGATCGCGGCCTGCGATGTCCCCACGGTGTTCGCGGCGCTGTGGCGCCGCGAGATGGTGACCGGCGCCTACACGCCTCGCTGGCTGACCTGCCATACCGACCAGGCGCCAGTGCGCGGGCTGGTGTTCCTGCTCAATCGCGCCTGCCAGGAATACGCCGCCGACCTCACCGATGACCGCCTGCTGGCGTCGGTGCGCAATGCGGTGGGACATTCGGGTCCGTGCCTGGACTACGTGGTGGAGACCGAGAAGGCGCTGCGCGCACACGGCATCGACGATTGGCGCCTGGGCGAGCTGGTGCGCCGCCTGGGCATGCAGCCCTGCTGAACGCGCGGGCCGCCGCCGGCGCGGCGGTGCCTGGCCGTCAGAAGGACCAGCGGCCGAACATGAACAGCACGTTGCCGGCGCCACGCGAGCCGGGGATGTAGGTGGCGTACAGCATGGTGTCCTTGTAGCCGGCCGAGACCAGTGGCAGCACGCCGGGGAACGGCACGTAGCTCATGATGTCGTGGCGTGCCGTCAGGAACACGGTGTAGCCGGCGCCGAGCCGGAAATTCTCGCTGACCCGTCCGATCTTCAGGAAGCCGTAGCCGGCGATCGGTTCGACCTTGCTGTGCGAATCCAGGAACGCCATGGCGTACAGGCCCTGCCAGTCGCCGTCTTCGTCGTAGATGCTGCGTCCGTAGCCGCCGCCCCACGCCAGTTCGTTGAAGCTGTTGATCTTGTCGCGGCTGTACATGGCGCGGTTGTGCCAGGCGTAGCCGCTGAAATAGAGGTCATTGCCGCCTTCCGTCCAGATCTGGTCCAGGCGGTTGCAGGCGGATTGGGCCCACGAGGGCAGGTTTTCGCAGGCATGCGCGGCGGCGCTGAAGGTCGAGAGCAGCAGGCAAAAAAGCACTGCCCGGAGTCTGGCGGTCATTGCGGAAACACGAAAGATGATGACAACCCCGTTACTGTAACGGAGCGCCTGTCATCTTTACTGTCACGCAGCTGTCAAATGCGGGCCTGGGACATGCCGTGAAACAATCACGTGCAGGTCCGTTGTGGACGCGCTACAGCAGGAAAATGGTGGCCAGTCCCAGGAAGATGAAAAAGCCCAGCGAGTCCGTGGCGAAGGTCAACAGCACCGACGAACCCATGGCGGGATCCTTGCCGAAGCGGGCCCGCACCATCGGCACCAGCACGCCGACCGAGGCGCCCACCAGCATGTTGCAGACCATGGCGGCCATCATCACCAGCGCGATCGAGATCGAGTGCGAGATCGCCCAGGCGAACAAGGCCGCCACCAGGCTGCCGCACAGGCCCACCATCAGGGTCACGAACAGTTCGCGCTTGACCAATTGCCACAGGTTGCGGCCGGTGATGCGGCCCATGGCCAGGGCGCGGATGATCAGCGTCATGGTCTGGTTGCCCGAATTGCCGCCGATGCCGGCGACGATGGACATCAGGAACGCCAGGATCACGATCTGGCTGACCGTGCCCTCGAATTGCGAGGCCACGAACGAGGCCGTGGCGGCGGTACAGAGGTTGAACAGCAGCCAGGGCGCGCGGTTGCGCAGCGCCGTGCTGACCGGCGCGAAGATGTCCTCTTCCTGCAGGCCGGCGCGCGACAGCGCCTGTTCCTGGGAGTCTTCGCGCATCACGTCGACCACGTCGGCGATGGTGACGCGGCCGATCAGGCGGCCCTGGTCGTCCATCACGGGGGCCGAAACCAGGTCGTAGCGCTCGAATGCGCCGGCGGCGTCGGCGTCGGAGTCGAGCGGGTTGAGCGTCAGGAAGTCCGAGTTCATGACCGCGCGCACTTCGGTCTCGGGTTCGCTGACCAGCAGGCGCGACAGCGGCAGGATGCCTTGCAGCTTGTCCTGGCGGTCGACCACGAAGATCTGGTCGGTGTGGTCGGGCAGTTCGTGCAGGCGGCGCAGGTAGCGCAGCACCACTTCGAGCGTGACATCCTCGCGCACCCGGACCATTTCGAAGTCCATGATGGCGCCGACGCTGTCTTCCGGATAGCCCATGGCTTCCAGCAACTGGGCCCGTTCTTCCTCGGTCAGGCCCTTCTGCACTTCGGCCACCACGTCCGGCGGCAGGTCGGGCGCCAGGTCGGCCAGCTCGTCGGCATCCATGTTGCCGGTGGCGGCCACCAGGTCCTGGCGGTCCATCGCTTCGATCAGCGATTCACGGACCCAGTCCTCGACCTCGAGCAGCACGTCGGCGTCGTGCTCGGGGCTCACCAGCTTCCAGATGGACTGGCGTTCGTCCTTGGGCAGCGACTCCAGGATGAACGCGATATCCGCGGGATGCAGGCCGTCCAGCAGGGTCTTGAGTTCCGCCTCGTGCTGGCGGTGCACCAGGTCCTCGACCAGGTTGGCCTTGGCGTCGCCTTCTTCCTGGCGATGCACCAGGTCGGCGACCAATTGCTGGCGGCGCAGGCGTTCCTGGACTTCGGCCAGGGCGTGCTGCGCGTCTTCCGGGTCGAGGCGGCGGGGCGTCGCGGGCGGTTTCTGCGCGGCGGCGGACTGCGTCATGCGTTACGACTCAAAGAATGGGAAGAGGGCGGCTGCGCCGCGCTTCGTCGGTGGCGACGTAGGTCAGCGTGGCCTCGGTGACCTTGACGACTTCGGCGTCCAGGCGCTGGCGTTCCGCGTAGACCTCGACCGACACGGTGATGGAGGTCTTGCCGGTCTTGACGATGGACGCGTAGAAACTGAGCAGGTCGCCCACGAACACGGGTTGCTTGAACTGGAAGGCGTTGACGGCGACGGTGGCCACGCGGCCCGCCGCGCGGCGGGCGGCGGGGATGGACCCGGCGATGTCGACCTGGGACATGATCCAGCCGCCGAAAACGTCCCCGTGGATGTTGGCATCCGCCGGCATCGGCATGACGCGCAATACGGCGTCGCGATTGGCGGGCAAGGTCGTGAAGGGAGTTTTGGTGCTGGAGGTCATGCGGCCGGCTCCAATGCAAGGCAACCAGCCGATTATGCAGGAAAAACGGGGCGCCGGCGCGGGCCGGCGCCCCGCCGAGGCGCTTTATCGAAGCCGGCGCGGATCAGGACGCAAGCTTGACGATGCCGTAGCCGCCGACCAGCAGCCAGGCGTACAGGATCAGGCCCAGCGCCATCACGCGCGGACCGGCCTTGCGGATGTTGGCGAAGCGGGTCTCGATGCCCAGCGCCGTCATGGCCATGGTCAGGGCGAAGACGTCCAGGCGGCGGATGGCGGCGACGACGTCGGCCGGGATGATGTTGAGCGAGTTGACGATGGCCAGGACCAGGAAGCCGACCGCGAACCAGGGGATCGGCAGCTTGGCGCCCTTGGCGTTGCCGCCGGCGTGGCTGGCGGCGCTGCGCAGGTACAGGCCGAGGATCAGCAGCACCGGCACCAGCAGGGCGACGCGGGTCATCTTGACGATGGTGGCCACTTCCGTGGTGGCGGGGTCGATGTTGCTGGCCGCGCCGACCACCTGCGCCACTTCGTGGATGGTGCCGCCGATGTAGATGCCCAGCGCCTGGGTGTCGAAAGGCAGCCAGCCGGCGTGGTAAAGCACCGGATACAGGAACATCGACAGCGTGCCGAACAGCACCACGGTGGCCACCGCGACGGCGCTCTTGTGCGGCTGCGCGCGCAGGGTCGGCTCGAAGGCCAGCACGGCGGCCGCGCCGCAGATGGCGCTGCCGGCGGCGGTCAGCATGGCGGTGTCGCGGTCCAGCCCCAGCATGCGCTGGCCGACCCAGGTGCCCAGCAGCAGCGTGCCCACCACCACCGCCACCGACACCGCCAGGCCGGGCAGGCCGACGGCGGCGATCTGCTGGATGCTGATGTTCAGGCCGTAGAAGGCCACCGCGATGCGCAGCAGGCGGCGCGCGGTGAAGTTGACGCCCACGCCCCAGTCGACCGGCATGGTGCCGCGCAGGAAGTTGCCGTACAGCATGCCGCAGACGATGCCGACCACCAGCGGCGAAAAGCCCAGCTGGCGGATGGCGGGGAAGTCCGCCAGCTGCATGACCGCGGCCGACATGAGGCCGACGAACAGGACGCCGTTGAGCTTGTCGCGCCAGGGCGTGGCGGTGGCGGCCGACGCGCCGGGAGTTGCGGCAGGCGCGGCGGCGGGTGGCGGGGCGGTCGTGGTGGCGGTGCTCATGGCGGGCCTTTCTGCATATCTAAATAACTAGGCGAAATATTAATTTCGACGCTGTTATTTGGAAAATTTTCATTTTTGATATGAAATATCAGGAATTTTGATATCAATGCCGCCATGGCCGCCGGCTCGCCAGGAACTCATGACTCCCGATCAATTGCTCACCTTCGCCACCGTGGCCGACGCCGGCAATATCAGCCGCGCCGCCCAGCAGCTGCATCTGTCGCAGCCGGCGGTTTCGGGCCAGTTGCGGGCCTTGCAGGAATGGTTCGGCGAACCGCTGTATCGCCGCAGCGGCCACGGCATCGCCTTGACCGAGGCAGGCGAGCGCCTGGCCGAGCAGGCGCGCCAGCTGCGCCAGGTGTACCGCCAGGCGCAGGCCGTGCGCGAATCGTGGCGCGGCCTGGAAACCGGCGTGCTGCGGTTGGGGGCCAGTACCACGCCGGCCAGCTACCTGCTGCCAGGCCTGGTGGCCGATTTCCGCCATGCCTTTCCGGCCGTCAGCCTGCACCTGTCCGATGGCAATACCCGGGAAATCGTCGAACGCCTGCCGGCGCTGGACCTGGCCTTCATCGAAGGCGACGTGCCCGCGGGCCTCCCGGCCGACACCGCCGTGCATGCCTGGCGGCAGGACGAGGTGGTGGCCATCGTGCGCGCCGACCATGCCCTGGCGGGCAAGGGCGCGGTCACGCTGCGGGATCTGGCGGCTTCGCCGCTGGTGATGCGCGAACCCGGTTCGGGCGTGCGGCGGCTGGTCGAGCGCGCTTTCACCGATGCCGGCCTGGCGCCCTCGGTCGGCTTGGAGCTGGCCGGGGTGGAAGGCGTGAAGCAGGCCGTGCGCGCCGGCCTCGGCGTGGGGTTCGTGTCGGCCATGTCGATGCGGCACGAGGATGGCGCGCTGGCGGCGCTGCGGCTGTTGCCGCGGCCATTGACGCGCACCTTGAGCATCCTGGTGCCGCATGCCGACGCGGCCGCGCGCGCCGCCCAGCGCTTCCTGGCGATGTGCCAGGCAGTGCGGGCGGGGCAGGGAGTCATCTAGCGTGGGGAAGCCGTTGCCTTCTTCGTGAGGCAGGCGCCTTTCCCGGCGCCGCGTCAGGCCTTGGCCAGGCGCTTGAGCGCCAGCTGTACCCAGTAGGTGCCGCCCAGTGGCAGCAGTTCGTCGTTGAAGTCATAGCTGCCGTTGTGCAGCATGCACGGGCCCAGGCCATGGCCGGCGGCGCGGTGATCGCCAACGCCGTTGCCGATCCAGACGTAGCAGCCCGGCAATTCCTGCAGCATGAAGGCGAAGTCCTCGGCGCCCATGGTGGGCTGCACGTGGTCGTTGACCTTGTCGTCGCCGACGATGTCGCGCATGACTTCGGCACAGAAAGCCGCTTCTTCCGGATGGTTGATGGTGGGCGGGTAGTTGCGCTGGAAGGTGAATTCCACTTCGCAGTCCATCGCCGCGCAGGTGTGGCGCGCGATCTCTTCCATACGGCGTTCGATCAGGTCCAGCACCTCCAGCGTGAAGGTGCGCACCGTGCCGCGCAGTTCGGCGTGGTTGGGCACCACGTTGTCGGCGCTGCCGGCGTGGATCTGCGTGATGCTCAGCACCGCCGCGTCGAGCGGGTTGCGGTTGCGCGTGATGATGGTCTGCAGCGATTGCGCCAGCTGCACCGCCGCCATGACCGGGTCGATGCCCAGGTTGGGCATGCCGGCGTGGGTGCCCTTGCCCTTGATGACGATGGAGAACTCGTTGCTGGAAGCCATGATGGGGCCGGCGGTCACGCCGAACTGGCCGGGCGCCATGCCGGGCCAGTTGTGCATGCCGAACACCGCTTCCATGGGGAAGCGCGTGAACAGGCCGTCGTCGATCATGCGCTTGGCGCCGCCGCCGCCTTCCTCGGCGGGTTGGAAGATGACGTAGACCGTGCCGGCGAAGTCGCGGTGCTGCGCCAGGTAGCGCGCGGCGGCCAGCAGCATGGCGGTGTGGCCGTCGTGGCCGCAGGCGTGCATCTTGCCGGCGTGCTTGCTGGCGTGGGCGAAGGTGTTGGCTTCCTGCATGGGCAGGGCGTCCATGTCGGCGCGCAGGCCGACGGCGCGCTCGCCGGGACGGTCGCCGCGGATGATGCCGACCACGCCGGTGCCGCCGAGGCCGCGATGGATTTCAATGCCCCATTCCTCGAGCTTGGCCGCCACCACGTCGGCGGTGCGGAATTCCTCGAACGCCAATTCGGGATGCGCGTGGATGTCGCGCCGGATCTGGGAGATATCGTCGCGCCAGGCAACGATGGGATCGAGCAGTTTCATGGGAAGAACCAGGCGGAATTTGGGAACGCAACAAGGTTATCATCATTCAAAAACCAATTTAATGGAGACAAACACCATGACTCGCCCGTGGCTTGCCCATTACCCGCAAGGGGTTCCCGCCGACATCTCCATCGACGGCTATGCATCGCTGACCGACCTGCTGGACCGGGCCTGCAAGCAGTACGCGGGACGCGTCGCCTGCACCGCCATGGGCAGCGACATCACCTATGCGCAGCTGGATGCGCACGCCCGCGGATTCGCAGGCTGGTTGCAGGGCCTGGGGCTGCCGAAGGGGTCGCGGGTCGCGCTGATGATGCCCAACGTGCCGGCCTACCTGGTGGCCCTGCTGGGCACCTTGCGCACCGGTCATGCGGTGGTCAACGTCAACCCGCTGTACACGGCCGACGAATTGCAGCGGCAGTTGCTCGACAGCGGCGCGGCGGTCATCGTCATTCTCGAGAATTTCGCCCACACGCTGCAGAGCGTGGCCGACCGCGGCCAGCTCAGGCACATCGTGGTGACCGGACCGGGCGATCTGCTGGGCGGGCTGAAGGCGCCGCTGGTGAACCTGGCGGCGCGCTACATCAAGAAGATGGTGCCGCCCTGGCGGATCGATGGCGCGCTGACGCTGCCGAAGGTGCTGGCCAAGGGAGCCGGCCTGCCGTTCACCGCGCCGACCATCTCGATGGACGACCTGGCGGTGCTGCAATATACCGGCGGCACCACCGGGGTGCCCAAGGGCGCCATGCTGACGCATCGCAACCTGACCGCCAACGTGAAGCAGATGGAGGCGGTGGCGGCGCCGGCGCTGCGCGACATGGCGGATCGGCAGATCACCGTGCTGAGCGCGCTGCCGCTTTACCACGTGTTCGCCATGACGGTCTGCGGCCTGTATGGCATGTACGCGGGCATGCGCAACGTGCTCATCATCAATCCGCGCGACCAGCCGTCGCTGATCAACGCCTGGCGCAAGACGCCCATCAACGTGTTCCCCGGCGTCAATACGCTGTTCAACGCGCTGGTGCACAACGAGGATTTCGCCAGGCTGGATTTTTCGGGATTGCGCCTGGCGCTGGGGGGCGGCATGGCGGTGCAGCAGGCGGTGGCCGAACGCTGGCTGAAGATCACCGGGCGGCCCCTGATCGAAGGCTATGGCCTGTCGGAAACCTCGCCGGTGGCCACGGTCAATCCCTGCGATGCCACGGCGTATTCCGGTTCCATCGGCCTGCCGTTGCCGTCCACCTATGTCGCCATCCTGGACGATGCGGGCAACGAGGTGCCGCTGGGCGAGCGCGGCGAAGTCTGCATCCGCGGGCCGCAGGTCATGGCCGGCTACTGGCAGAAGCCCGAAGAGACCCGTCATGTCATGACGGCGGACGGCTATTTCCGCACCGGCGATATCGGCATCATGGACGACAAGGGCTACACGCGCATCGTCGATCGCAAGAAGGACATGATCACCGTGTCGGGCTTCAAGGTCTATCCGAACGAGGTGGAGGCGGCGGTGTCGCAGATGCCCGGCGTGCTCGAATGCGCGGCCATCGGCGTGCCGGACGAGCACTCGGGCGAGGCGGTCAAGGTGTTCGTGGTGAAGAAGGATCCCGCGCTGACCGAGGCCCAGGTGCAGCAGTGGTGCAAGGACAAGCTGACCGGCTACAAGCGGCCGCGCTTCGTGGAGTTCCGTGACGAGCTGCCCAAGAGCAATGTCGGCAAGATCCTGCGGCGCGAGTTGCGTCCGGATGCCGAAGCCGCTGCCGGACAGGGCCAGGCGGCTTGACCCTGTGGGCTGCCGGGCGTCAGTCCGGCGGGTCCAGGTGCGGGGCGATCATCGCGTGCAGGGCGCGTTCGATGTCAGGGTTGCCGGCCACGACGCGTCCGCCGATGGGCCAGGAATCCCGCTGGTGCATATCGCTGCAGGCGCCGCCCGCCTCGCGCACGATCAGGGTGCCGGCGGCCACGTCCCACGGCGCCAGGCCCATTTCCCAATAGCCGTCGTAGCGGCCGCAGGCGGTCCAGGCCAGGTCGAGCGCCGCCGCGCCCATGCGCCGCACGCCGCGGGCGCGGTTGATGGCGTCGTGCAGCATGGGCATGTACTGGCTGGCGAAGGAGAAATCGCGGAAAGGGAAGCCCGTGGCCAGCACCGAGTCTTCGATCGTGCGGGTGCGCGAGCAGCTGATGCGGCGGCCATTGAGCCAGGCGCCCAGGCCATACACCGCGGTGAAGAGTTCCTCGCGGCTGGGATCGTAGACCACGCCGGCCACCGGCATGTCCTGCGCCAGGCGTTCATTGGCCGAGATGGCGGTGCCGGCGTGCGCGATCAGGGCAATCGAGACCGCGTAGTGGGGAATGTCGTGCAGGAAGTTGGTGGTGCCGTCGAGCGGGTCGATGTACCAGGTGGCGGCGCCCTGCGCCTGGCCGCCGGTTTCCTCGGCGACGATGCCGAACCGGGGCGTGCGCGCCCGCAGTTCGTCGATGATGGCCGCCTCGGCCTCGCGATCGGCTTGCGAGACGAGATCGTTGCGCGCCTTGCGATCGATCACGAGGTCGGCGCGGTGGTGCGCGTAGGATTGCAGGATGGCCGCGCCGGCATGGGCCGCTGTGACCGCGGCGTCCAGTGCCGCGCACAGGTCGATGGGCGAGGTCAGCGAGCGGGGCGTGTCGTAGGTTTCCATGAAACCAGTGTAAGCCCAGGTATGCGTCAGGACCGTTGCGGCGGGGCAAAAGCCGCGCCGCGCGTGGTGCGCATCCAACGCACGCGGCCACGTCGTCAGATAATCCCGCCTTGCCGATATTCCCGATTTTTACTTGAGCCGCCGTCCCATGTCCTCGTCCTATGTGCCCCTGACCCCCGCCGTTGCCGGATTCGACGAGCAGGGCCGGCTCTACAGTCCCGCGTATGGCGATGTCTACCATTCGCCGTCCGGCGCCCTGGGGCAGGCCGAGCATGTATTCCTGCGCGGCAACGGCCTGCCGGAGCGATGGCGCGGGCGCGATGCGTTCACGGTGTGCGAAACCGGCTTTGGCCTGGGCCTGAACTTCCTGGCGCTGTGGCGCGCGTGGCGCGACGACCCGCAACGCGCGCATCGCCTGCACGTCGTATCGCTGGAGGCGCATCCTTTCGGTCGTGAAGACCTGGCGGCGCTGCTGGCGCGGCATGCGCGCGAGGCCCTGGCGCCGCTGGCGGCGCAGCTGGCGGCGCAATGGCCGCCCTTGCTGCCCGGGCTGCACCGGCTCGAATTCGAGGGGGGCGCGGTGACGCTGACGCTCGGGTTCGGCGACGCGCAGGCGCTGGCGCCGCGCCTGTCGGCGCGCGTGGACGCGTAT
This sequence comes from Achromobacter xylosoxidans, assembly GCF_001457475.1. Classification (NCBI taxonomy): domain Bacteria; kingdom Pseudomonadati; phylum Pseudomonadota; class Betaproteobacteria; order Burkholderiales; family Alcaligenaceae; genus Achromobacter; species Achromobacter xylosoxidans. The sequence continues at coordinate 891,626 of NZ_LN831029.1, forward strand.
TTCCTGGACGGCTTTGCGCCCGAGCGCAACCCGCGCATGTGGGAAGCGCCCTTGCTCAAAGACCTGGCGCGGCTGGCTGCGCCGGACGCCACGGTCGCCACCTGGGCCTGCACTGGAGAGCTGCGGCGGGCCTTGCAGGAGGCGGGTTTCGCGGTGCGGCGCGCGCCGGGCTACGGCGGCAAATGGCACATGACGGTGGGCACGGCGACAGCGGGCGCGGACGCCGCGCCGGCCGCGGTCGGCGAAAACGCCCGGCATGCGCTGGTGGTGGGCGGCGGATTGGCAGGCGCGGGCATCGCGCAAGCGCTGGCCCTGCGCGGCTGGGGCGTGACCGTGCTGGACGCCGGCTTGGCGCGGGGCGTGCCGGCCCATGCCGGCCATGTGGCGGCGGCGCTGACGCCGGTGCTGGCGCGTGACGACAATGCCCGCGCGCGATTGTCGCGCGCCGGCAGCGGCCGCGCCCTGGCGCGTTGGGCCGGCCTGCCGGGTGGCGCGGCGCCGCGGGTCTGCGGCACGGTCCAGCTCGAGCGTGATGCGGGCCGCGCGGCGGCATTGGCGGACACCTTGGCAACCCTGGCCTTCCCCGCCGACTGGGCGCGCGCGGTGAGCCGCGACGAAGCCAGCGCGCTGGCGGGCCTGCCGCTGGCGCGCGGCGGCGTGTTTTTTGGGCAGGGCATGTTGGTGCAGCCCAGCGAATTGATTCCGGCCTTGCTGGCAACGCCGGGCGTGCGGGCGGTGCCGGGCAGTGTGGCCCGGGTGGAGCGCGGCGCCGATGGCTGGCGCGCGCTGGATGCGGTGGGGGCAACGCTGGCGCGGGCCGATCATGTGATCCTCGCCAACGCTTTTGGCGCGCAACAGGTGCTGGCCGCCAGCAATCTGCTGGCGCCCTTGCCGCGGGTGGCGCAGATGCATGCGCTGGCGGGTGAAGTCACGCTGGTGCCGGCGGCCGCGCTGGGCGGCGGCCCGCGTTGCGTGGTGGGAGGCGAAGGCTATCTGCTGCCGGACACCGGTCGCGGCTGTGTGGCGGGCAGCACCTACGTGCATGGCGCCAGCGAGGCGCGCATCGGCGCCGAGGGCCAGCGCGTTACCTTGGATAAGGCGGCCGGCCTGCTGGGCGAAGGTTTTGCCGCCTTCCATGCCCTGGCGCCGGGCAGCCTGCCGGGCTGGGCGGGGTGGCGCGCGGTGTTGCCGGGGCGCCTGCCGGCGGTGGGCGAATTGCCGCATGCGCCAGGCCTGTGGCTGGCCGTCGGCTATGCCTCGCGCGGCCTGTCGTGGTCGGCGCTGATGGGCGACCTGATCGCGGCCCGCCTCTGCGGCGAGCCGTCACCTCTTGAAACGGATCTGGCTGGCCTGATCGCGCCCCGCTGAAAAAAACTTCGGGCTGGCGCGGGGCGCTGCGTCCGCTAGCGTAGAATTGTGGCAAATGCCAGGATTTGGCGCCAAATGGGTTCGCGTTGCGGACAAACCAGGCGTTTCGGCGGCGCGTCGGCAACGCTCTGGATGCCGGCCCGCCGGGGCTTTGTGACCCCTTTTTTGGATGATATCGCCGTCCAAAAGAGGGACCGAGTTTATTTCAAAGCTCAAATCCGTCAAAATAGCGTCTTTTGATGGTTTTTGGCTTAAGCCGGGGGATGCTCTGTGCCGCCCAAGTTCGACTTTGCCCATACTACCCAGCTCGACAACATCGAGCTGCTGACGTCCCGCCCCAGTCGCATCGATTTCGACGCGGGCGATGGGTTGCACCTGGTAGTCGAGGCGCATGCGCCTGGTGTGTTCCGCCTGCGCTGCGGCGAGGCGAACCACCTTACCGATGACAAACCCGGCGCGCGCGCGCGCGCCGTGGCCGAGATGTTGCTCGCGCGCCAGGAGGCGGTGGGCGAGGCCGCCATCGCCCCGCGCGACGGCGGCGACGGTTGGCGCATCACCCAGGGCGACGTGGCCCTGGAAATCCAATCCAATCCCGTCCGCTTCGCGCTCTACCGCAACGAAGAGCGGGTGTTCGAGTCCGAGGTTTCCGCGCATACGCCCGCATTCGGGCACAACGCGCTGGACCAGGCCGACGCCGCGGCCTGGACCGCCGGTTTCACCCTGCTGCCGGACGAACGCGTCTACGGCCTGGGCGAAACCCCGGGCGACCTGAATCGCCGCGAAGAATCCGTCGTGTCCGACGACCCCGAGCATCGCGCCCTGCCGCTGGCATGGAGTCCGCGCGGCTGGGGCCTGTACGTCAACACGATGCGCCGGGTCGAACACTCGGTCGGCGTGGCGCCGGCCGATTCTGCCTATGTCGTCAGTGTCGACGACGTGGTGCTGGACGTGTTCCTGTTCGCCGGCGAACCCGCCGAAATCCTGAACCAGTACACCGCGCTGACCGGCCGCGCCGGCCAGCCGGTGCTGTGGGCCATGGGCGCCTGGCTGCAGCAGGCCAGCGGCGAGATGCCGACGCAGACCGTGGCGCTGCTGGGCCGCATGCGCGAGAACCAGATCCCGGTCGACGCCGTGACGCTGGCGCAGCCGGCGGCCTGGGGCTTCCAGGCCGACAAGACCGTGTTCGAATGGGACGCCCAGCGCTTCCCCGACGCCAAGCAGATGCTGGCGCTGTTCCACAAGCACAACGTGCACGTGGCGGCCTCGGGTTTCCCGGGTGTCATCAAGACCAGTCCGCTGTTCGAGGAACTCGAGGACCGTGGCTGGCTGCTGACGCGCGAAGACGGTTCGGCGCAGGTGTTCGACGGCAATGCCGCCACCTCGGGCCAGCCCTATGGCCTGCTGGACCTGACCTATCGCGACATCTACAATCTGTGGGTCGAGCGCCATCGCCAACTGGTCGAGGACGGCCTGGACGCGCCGGCCTGCGACGCCCAGATCGCCATCCCCGACGGCGTATCCGCCCGCAATGGCGAGACCGGCCCGGCGCTGCGCAGCATGTATCCGCTGCTGGTGCGCCGCGCGCTGTTCGACGCCGTCGCCGGCCTGAAGGTGCCGCCCGAAGGCGTGGTGCCCAGCACCGACCTGTTCCCGGCCGCGCAGCGCCTGCCGTGGCAGGTGGGGCCGCAGGTCGACAACACCTGGGAAGGCCTGCGCCACACCCTGCGTACCGCGCTGTCGATCGGCGCCTCGGGCCTGCCGGTCCAGGTGCACGGCATCGGCACGGGCGGGCGCGGCACCGCCGACATGACGCCCGAGTTGTACCTGCGCTGGCTGACCGCCGGCGTGTTCTCGGCGAATTTCTCGTTCCAGGGCGTGGCCGGCCTGCTGCCGTGGGACTTCGGTGACGAGACCCTGGCCCACGTCAAGACCTGGATGCAGTGGCGTTACCGCCTGGTGCCCTACGTGCTGGGCGCCATCGAGGATGCCGCGCGCACCGGCCTGCCGGTGCAGCGTTCCATGGCGCTGTCGTTCCCGAATGATCCGCATGCCCACGAATGGGACCTGCAATACCTGCTGGGGCCGGCCTTGCTGGTGGCGCCGATCACCGCGCCGGGCAAGCAGGTGCGGGTGTATCTGCCCAAGGGCGAAGCGTGGTGGGACCTGAACACCGGCCATCGCTATGAAGGCGGCACCACCTGGACCATCGACTGCGAGCCGGGACAATACCCGGTGTTCGGGCGCGAAGGGCACATGCTCTGTCTCGGCCCGGCGGCGCAGCATACCGGCGAATTCAATTCGGCCCGCATCCTGGACGAAGTCTGGATGTTCGGCATGCCGGTGCACAACCCGGTGGTCATGCGCAACAAGATCCGCGTCATGCAGATGCAGGGCTCCAGCTACATCAAGGGGCTGGAAGGCCTGCGCATTTCGCCGTCCGAGGGGCTGGAGGTCAAGCGCCGCGGCGCGGAAGTCCGCATCTCGCGCGCTCGCTGAAGCCAGGCGAGGCCGGCGCGCCGGCCGCCGATAAAAAAAGGGCAGTCAGGAAGGCTTTCCTTCCCGACTGCCCTTTACGTCTTTGCGCGGACGTCTTTTATATTACTGTCAGTTATTAAAAATGGAAAAAACGGTCGTTCTCTTTAGAAGAGAAAAGATACAAAATCGCTTGCCATGATTCAGATCGAGAACCTATCCAAGACCTACGCCACGCCGCACGGCCAGTTCCAGGCGCTGCGTGGCATCAACCTGCATATCCAGCAGGGCGAGGTCTTCGGCATCATCGGCCCCAGCGGGGCCGGTAAAAGCACGCTGGTCCAGTGCATCAACCTGCTGGAGCGCCCGAACGAAGGTTCCATCGCCATCGGCGGCCAGGCCCTGACCGGGCTGAGCGAGGCGCAGTTGCGCGCCCAGCGCCGCCGCATCGGCATGGTGTTCCAGGGCTTCAACCTGCTGTCGCGCCGCACGGTGTATGGCAACGTGGCGTTGCCGCTGGAAATCGCCGGCGTCGCCAAGAGCGAGATCCCGGCCCGCGTCGAGCGCCTCTTGGCGCTGGTGGGCCTGGAGCACCTGCGCGACCGTTATCCCAGCCAGATCAGCGGCGGCCAGAAGCAGCGTGTCGGCATCGCGCGCGCCCTGGCCAACAATCCGGACGTGCTGCTCAGCGACGAAGCCACCTCCGCGCTCGACCCCGAGACCACGCACAACATCCTGGCGCTGCTGCGCGACATCAATCGCAAGACCGGTGTCACCGTGGTCATGATCACGCACCAGATGGAAGTGGTGCGCGAGGTCTGCGACCGCGTGGCCGTGCTGTCCCAGGGCGAAGTGGTCGAGATGGGCAGCACGCGCGAAGTGTTCGCGCAGCCGCGCCACGAAGTGACCCGCGCCATGGTGTCGGCCGCGACCGCGTCGGACCTGACCGACGCCACGCTGGCCGCCGTCAAGCAACGCATCGAGACGCTGGCCGCCGCCAAGCCGGGCCAGGCCGTGCGCCTGCTGCGCCTGTCGCTGACCGGCACCGACGCGTCGGGTTCGTTCCTGTCCGACCTGTCGACGCAGTATTCGCTGGACGTGGGCCTGGTGCAGGCGCGCGTCGAAGACATCCAGGGCGTGGCCGTCGGCACGATGTTCGTGCTGGCCCAAGGCACGCCCGCCGCGGTCAGGGACGCCATCGCCGCGTTGACCGCCCGTGACATCACCGTTGAAGAAATTGCCCATGAGTCCGCAACTGATCGACCTGCTTATTACGTCGCTGCTTGACACCCTGCTGATGGTGGGCGTGGCCAGCGCCATCGCGGTGCTGGTCGGCATTCCGCTGGGCGTGATCCTGACCGTCACCGCGCGCGGCAACATGCTGGAGAACCAGGCCGTCAACCACGCGCTGGGCGCGGTCATCAACGCCACCCGCTCGGTGCCGTTCGTGATCCTGATGGTCGCCATCATCCCGTTCACGCGCCTGGTGGCGCAGACCTCGATCGGCACCACCGCCGCCATCGTGCCGCTGTCGGTGGCCGCGATCCCGTTCATGGCGCGCATCGCCGAGAACGCCATGCGCGAAGTCGATCCGGGCCTGATCACCGCCGCGCGCGCCATGGGCGCCTCGCCGATGCAGATCATCATGAAGGTGCTGTTGCCCGAGGCGCTGCCCGGCCTGATCGCCGCCACCATCGTCACCGTGGTCAGCCTGATCGGCTACTCGGCCATGGCGGGCGCCATCGGCGGCGGTGGCCTCGGCGACCTGGCGATCCGCTACGGCTACCAGCGCTTCCAGTCCGACGTGATGGCCGCCGTGGTCATCGTGCTGATCGTGCTGGTGCAGCTGATCCAGAGCCTGGGCGATCGCTACGTGCGCCGCATCTCGCACCGTTGAGCACACCGAACATTCTTCTCCTCCTTCCGACATTCGGGAAATTCGCAACATGAGCATCAAGGTTTTGAAGTCGCTGGCCGCGTTCGCCCTCGGCGCCGCCGTATTCGCCCAGCCCGCGCTGGCCCAGGACAAGCCGCTGAAGGTCGGCGTCACGGCCGGCCCGCACGCCCAGATCTTCGACGTGGTCAAGCAGGAAGCCGCCAAGCAGGGCCTGAACATCCAGGTGATCGAGTTCACCGACTACGTGCAGCCGAACGTCGCGCTGGCCTCGGGCGACCTGGATCTGAACAGCTACCAGCACCAGCCGTACCTGGACAACGCCAACGCCGATCGCGGCTACAAGCTGGTCAGCATCGCCAAGACCGTGATCTTCCCGATCGGCATCTACAGTAAGAAGATCAAGTCGCTGTCCGAGCTGAAGGACGGCGCCCGCATCGCGCTGCCGAACGACCCGACCAACGGCGGCCGCGCCCTGTTGCTGCTGCAGGCCAATGGCCTGATCAAGCTGCGTCCGGAAGCGGGCCTGAAGGCCACCCCGATCGACGTCATCGAGAACCCGAAGAAGCTGCGCTTCATCGAACTGGACGCCGCCCAGCTGCCGCGTTCGCTGGACGATACCGACGCCTCGGCCGTGAACACCAACTTCGCGTTGGAAGCGGGCCTGAACCCGGCCACCGACGCCATCGCCCAGGAATCGCCCAACTCGCCGTACGCCAACGTGCTGGTGGTGCGTGAAAAGGACAAGGACCGTCCCGAGTTCGCCAAGCTGGTCAGCATCTATCACAGCCCGGCCGTGAAGCAGTTCATCGAGACCAAGTTCAAGGGCGCGGTGGTCGCCGCCTGGTAAGCCAGGATCGCCTCTCCGATGCAGAACGGCCGCGCAAGCGGCCGTTTTTCGTTGGCGCGCGCGGGACGGCCATTTTTCATGGTCCCACCGGCGCGACCGCGGGGACGTGTGCACTGGCGCGTTGGGCGGGGCGCGAACGGATGTTGCGTCATTGAGGCGCCTCGTCTCCATTTTTTGACAAGGTCTGCGAAATCAGCCATAATTTCTGGCTTCGGTCGGGCTGATAGCTCAGTCGGTAGAGCAGCGGACTTTTAATCCGTTGGTCGCGAGTTCGAGTCTCGCTCAGCCCACCACCCCAAATTTGTTGGAGCCAAGTGCCTGCGAGGTTGTTCAGGTCTTTGTTCCTGGCGGCCAGATTGCCTCTGGCGCCGCCGCATCGAAAAGACGCCGCTTTCATAGCGGCGTTTTTTTTTTGCGACGCAGGCCTTGCCGCGGTTTTCTTCTGGCAGGGCCAGCATCGCATCCCGGCGGGGGAATCGTGTCATAATCAATAACGATTCCTATTTCCCTATTTTGTGCGCCGTGGACTCCCATCTGGCCAGAAACGCCCGCTTCGCCAGCATCTACAAAGACGATCATCCGTGGCTCGAGCGGCGCTTGCGCGATGGCCTGCGCAACCGGGAAGATGCGCAGGACGTCGCCAGCGAGACCTTCACCCAGCTGCTGCAGGCGCCGGCGCTGCACCAGTTGCACGAGCCGCGCGCGATGCTGGTCACGATCGCGCGGCGCATCACCTGGCGGCTCTGGCGCAGGCGTGAACTGGAGCGGGCCTGGCTCGACATGCTGCGCATCCAGCCCGAACTGGTGGAACCCTCGGCGGAGAGCCGCTACCAGACCTTGCAGGCATTGCAGGCCCTGGACGCCGTGCTCGATGGCCTGTCCTCCAAGGCCCGCATGGCGTTTCTCTACAGCCAGCTCGACGGCATGACGCACGTCGATATCGCCGGCCGCCTGGATGTGTCTCCCACGATGGTGCGCAAGTACATCGCCCAGGCCTTGCAGCGCTGCTGCGCGGTGTTCGACGCATGAGCGCCACGCCCGCCGCCGCGGCGCGCGAAGCCGCCATTGCCTGGCGGCTCTGTCTGTCCGGGGGCGCGGCCACGGAGGCCGACCAGCGCGCATTCGAGGCCTGGTTGGCCGCCAGTCCGTCGCACCAAGCGGCCTGGCACCACCTGGAGGCGGCGCTCGGCAGCGCGCTGCACGCCATCGATCCCCGTCTGTTGAGCGCTTCCGGCGCGTTGCGGCGCTCCTTGCTGCGGCCGCAGGAGGCCCAGCGGCGTCGGCTGAACAAGCTGCTCCTGACCGCTGGCGGACTGGTCGGCGGCGCCGTCTGCCTGGACCGGTTCCTGCCGCTGACCCACGTGGCGGCGGACTACCTGACCGCCACCGGACAGCGCCGTACCGTGGCCTTGCCCGATGGCGCCATCATGGAACTGGACGCGCGCACCGCGGCCAGCGTCGATTTTTCGGGCGGGCGGCGGCGGGTGCGACTGGAAGCGGGCGCCATCGTCGTGAGGTTGGCCGACGGCGCCGACGCGGTTGGCGGAGCGTCACCGCTGCGCATCCAGACCGCGCAAGGCACGGTGCTGCCGCGCAGCGGCAGCGTGCTGGTGCGATGCGCCGAGGATCGCAGCCAGTGCGTGGCGCTGACCGGACAGGCCGGGATCGTCACCGTGGGCGGCCAGCAGCGCCTGCTGGCCGAGGGGGAGGGCGCGTGGTTCGACGCGCACAGGATCGACCCGGTCCAGGCGGCGCAGACCCATGCGGCCGCCTGGCAGGAAGGGCGGATCGAGGTCCACGACGAGCCGCTGCAACGGGTGGTCGATGCGCTGGCGCGCTATCGCCCCGGCTGGATCCGGGTGTCCGCCGCCGCCAGCCGCCTGCGGGTGTCCGGCCTGTTCCCGCTGGACGATACCGAGCGCGCCCTCGAGGCCCTGCGCCACACGCAGCCGATCACCCTGCGCCGCTTCGGCGCCTGGCTGGTGATGATCGACGTCGCGGCGCGGCAGGCCTGAGGCGCGATTGCCGCGCCACAGAAAATTTTTCGCGCCGGGTGTTTTTTTGGCGATGCCATTGCACATACATGGAACGCGTCTTCACGCAATCACGGAGTGTTCCATGTTCTGCTTCAGGTCCCCGGCTTCCCGCGCGCTGGCCGCGCTCGCCTTCGCCAGCGCCGTCCCGGTCCAGGCGCAAGTCGCCCAGGAGGTCCGGTCGTATCGCATCGCGGCCGGCCCGCTCGACGTCGCGCTGACCCAGATCGCGCGGACCGCGGGCGCGGTGATCTCGTATTCGCCCGAACTGGTGGCCGGCAAGATGGCGCCAGCGGTCGCTGGCGACCTGACGCTGCGGCAGGCCGCCGGGCGCGCGCTGGCCGACTCGGGCCTGGAGCTGTCCACGGCGGCGGATGGCACCCTGACGCTGCGGCGGAGCGCGGCAGGCGTTGCCACGCTGGCGCCGGTGAATGTCGAAGGCGCCACGCTGGGGCCGGTCACCGAGGGCTCGGGCGCGTACACGATCGGTTCGATGAGCACCGCGACCAAGTTCCAGTTGTCCCAGCGCGAGACGCCGCAGTCGATCAGCGTGGTGACGCGGCAGCAGATGGATGACCGGGGCTTCCAGTCATTGGATGAGGTGGCGCGCGATACCACGGGCCTGACCACGCGCCAGATCGGCGGCGGCGAGCGGACCCAGTTCTTCTCGCGCGGGTTCGAGATCAGCTCCTTCCTGGCCGATGGCGTGCCGCTGGCCTATGACTACGACACGCAGGGCGTCGCCACCCTGGCGATGTATGACCACGTGGAGGTGCTGCGAGGCGCGTCCGGGCTGATGACCGGCGTGGGCAATCCGTCGGGCACGATCAATCTGGTGCGCAAGCGGCCGACCTCCACGCCGCAATTCTCGGTGACGACCAGCGCGGGCAGCTGGGACAACTACCGTGGCGAGGTCGATGGGTCGGGGCCCCTGAACGCCAGCGGCAGCGTGCGCGCGCGTGGCGTGGTCGCCTACCAGGATTCGCGCACCTTCAAGAAGGCGTACGAGCATCAGCGGCAGCTGTACTACGGCACGATCGAGGCCGACCTGGGCGCGAACACCACGCTGAGCGTGGGCGGCTACTACAACCGCGAGGACAACCCGGGCGCCGACTGGAACGGCCTGCCGACGCGGCGTGATGGCTCGTTCTATGACTTCAATCGGTCGACCCGCCTGACCCCCGACTGGGCCTACTGGAACAAGGAGAACTCCAGCCTGTTCGCCGAGCTGGACCACCGTTTCGCGAACGGCTGGAAAGGCCGGGTGACGGCCCGCGTGCTGCGCTCGAAGCTGGACATGCTGGGCACATATCTCTATCCCCTGGAGGATTCCGAGGACTTCGGCCAGGGCGCGGGCCAATACGCCTACGACAAGACGCAGCACAGCATCGACGGCTACCTGAGCGGTCCGTTCCAGCTGCTGGGCCGCACCCACGAACTGGTGCTGGGCGGCAGCTTTCGCCGCAACAAGGACGATGACGGCCCGGGCGGCTGGCCCACGGATTACAACGTGATCGTCGATCCCATGAACTGGGATTCCAGCGCGGTGCCCAAGCCCGCGTTCACCTACCCGTGGTCGCGCAAGGGCCACCAGCGCTTGTCCAGCGCGTACGCCACCACCCGGCTCAGCCTGGCCGATCCCCTGACGCTGATGCTGGGGGCGCGGGTCGATTCGTATGAATACCGCATGACGCTGAAGTCCGGCGACTACGTCGATCCGGCCGGCTACAAGGTGAGCAATGAGATCACGCCCTACGCCGGGCTGGTCTACGACCTGGACGCCCACCACTCGGTGTATGCCAGCTGGACCTCGATTTTCCAACCACAGAACTACCAGACGGCGACGGGCGCGTTGCTGGATCCGGTGACGGGCACCAATCTGGAGGCCGGGGTCAAGGGTGAGTACTTCGATGGCAGGCTCAATGCCAGCGCCGCGATTTTCCAGATCAACCAGCGCAACCTGCCGATCACGCAGTTGCAGTCCACCTGCGCGAATCCGACCCAGTCGTGCTATTCGCAAGCGGGCGAGGTGCGGAGCCGGGGGGTGGAGCTGGAACTGGCCGGCACCTTGACGCCGGGTTGGCAGGTCATGGCCGGCTACACCTACAACCAGTCCACGTACCTCAAGGATTCGGAGAACGGTCCGGCCGGCACGCGCTATGACACGCAGACGCCGCGCCACCTGTTCAAGCTGTCCACCATGGTCACGCTGCCCGGCGCGCTGAACGCATGGCGCGTGGGCGGCGCGGTCCGCCTGCAAAGTCCGATCAGCCTGCCGCGCTACAACGTGCGGCAGGCGGGCTATGGCATTGTCGATACGGTCGTGTCGTACCAGGCGAGCCGCAACCTGGATCTGCGCCTGAACGTGTACAACATCTTCGACAAGTACTACTACCAGGCGATCGGCAGCACCCAGGACAACAACCATTTCGGCGCGCCGCGGTCGTTCCTGCTGACCGCCAAATACACTTTCTGAGGCAGGGGGATCAGAGCGGCAGCAGCGCCGTCGCCTCGATCTCGACCAGCATGCCGTCGAGCGCCAGCCGCGGCACCGGGATCAGGGTGCAGGCGGGCGCCAGGTGGATGCCCCAGCGCGACTTGATCTCGTTGGAGAACAGCGCCAGGCGTTCCTGGGTGTGGTCGACCACCAGCACCGTCAGCTTGGCCACATCGAACAGGGTGGCGCCGGCCGCGTGCAGGGCGGTCTGCACGTTGTCCAGCGCCTGGCGCACCTGGACGAGGAAGTCAGGGGATAGTTCGCCCCGGCTGTTTTCGCCACCCTGGCCGGCCGCGAACACCAGCCGGGCGGGCGTGTCGGCCACGGCCACATGCGAGTAGCCATTGGGGCGGGGGTCGTACAGGCCCGGTGGGTTGATGAAGGCGAGCGAGGACAAGGCGGGGGTGATGCGGGACGACATGCGGGACTCCGGGAACAACCGTATTGGTGAAGCCGGAGTATCGAACCTAAACCGCGGTTGAGGTCAAGCGATCGCCCGCAATCGTCGGCGGGCCCCAAGGATCAGGACAGGGTGCGGGGCGGCATGGCCGACAGGTCGGCCAGGCTCAGGCCACAGCCGCGCGCGCGTTCGGCCAGGGTGGCGCTTTGTTCCAGCGCCCGTTTGCTTTCGATCAGCAGTACGTCGAGCTGCTCGTCCAGCGACGACGCCATGGCCCAGGCCCGCTCGGCGAATTCGGCCGAGAAGGCGTCGACACAGGATTTGCAGATGGACGAGCCATTTCTTTCCAGCAGCGGCGCGCCTTGGGCCAGCGTCGATAGGCAGAAATGGCAGGCGAGGGCGCGGTTCATGCGTCGGGGCTCGTGGTCGGGTGGAGGCCCGCCGCGGCAAGGGCTGCGGCGGGCCTGACCTACAGGACAACGGCCGATTCGGCGAAGTCTTAAATCGCCGTCTCCCCAGGCGTGTTTCAGGCGACGTAGGCCGCGCGCAGCGGCGCGGCGATGGCCTGCGGCGTCACGTCGATGACGGTCTCGGCCGGCAGCTTGAAGAACGCCGCGGTGGCCGCCAGGCGCTTGGCCTGCTCTTCCAGCGATGCGGCCGCGGCCGCGGCTTCCTCGACCAGCGCCGCATTCTGCTGGGTGACGTCGTCCATCTGGGTGACGGCGCGGTTGATCTGGTCGATGCCGAGGGACTGTTCGGTCGAGGCTTCGGTGATCTCCGCCATGATGTGGGTGACGCGCTGCACCGAGGCGACGATTTCCTGCATGGTGTCGCCCGCCACGCGCACTTGCTGCGCGCCGTTGTCGACATTGCTGGAGGATTGCTCGATCAGGTCTTTCACTTCCCGGGCGGCCTGGGCGCTGCGCTGGGCCAGCGTGCGCACTTCGCCGGCGACCACGGCGAAACCCTTGCCCTGCTCGCCGGCGCGGGCCGCCTCGACCGCGGCGTTCAAGGCCAGGATATTGGTCTGGAAGGCGATGCCGTCGATCACCGAGACGATCTCGGCGATGCGGCGCGAGCTTTCCGAGATCCGGGCCATGGTTTCCACCACCTGGCCGACCGCTACTCCGCCGCGCAGCGCGACCCCGCGGCTTTCGGCCGCGAGACCGTTGGCCTGGTGCGCATGCTCGGTGTTCTGCTTGACCGCGGTGGCGAGCTCTTCCATGGAGGCGGCGGTTTCCTCCAGCGAGGCGGCCTGTTCCTCGGTGCGGGACGACAGATTGGTGTTGCCCGAGGCGATCTCGGCGGCGCCGGTATTGATTTCGGTGACGCTGCGGCGCACCTCGGCGACAGTACGGGTCAGGCTCTCCTGCATGCGCTTGAGCGCCATGAACAGGACGCCGATTTCGTTGTCCGAGTTCACCGCGACGCGCTGGGTCAGGTCGCCCGACGCGATGCGGTCGAAATGCAGGGCGGCGTCTTTCAGCGGTTGCAGCACCTGGCGGCTGATGAAGCGCCAGCAGCCCAGCGCCAGGACGGCGGCCAGGGCCAACATGATGATGGTGGACAGTTCCGCCCGGTCGTAACGCTGGTCGGAAGCCGTGTTGATGGCGGCACTGCGGCGTTCGGTGTGCTCCAGGAAGCCATTGACCCGCTCGACGAAGCGGGCGTCGGCGCCGCGCGTGTCGGCGACCGCGGCCGCGTAGCCTTCCGCCGACTGCTTCTGCAGCGCCTGCTCCAGGGTTTCGATGCTGCGCACGTAGCCGTTGAAGACGCTGTCCAGTTCGCTGGCAAGCTTGGCGCCGGCCTCGGTGTTCTTGGGCACCTGCTGGTACACGGCGAAGCGCTTGCGCGCCTCGCGCAGGTATTGCGTGGCCTGGTCGATGCTGCCTTGCGCCTGGCTGCCCTTGCCGGACACGATGTCCAGGTAGGCGGCCACCAGCGTCAGCCGGCTGCGCAGCAGCAACGTCTGGGTGTCATAGAGCGGGCGGGTCTGTTCGGTGGCGACCGAGTTCAGGTCGTCCACCGCCGTGTCGGCGTCGAGCGCATACAGCCAGCCCATGCCGGTGGCGACCGCCAGCGCCAGGACGAAGATGGCCAGGACGGCCAGCAGGCCGGTGCGTATCTTCAGGTTCTTCAGCATGCTCGCAGGCTCCTATGTATGTCTTGGTGCTGACCCGTCAAAGCGCGGTGTCGGAAAAATCCGGACTGACTGTAAATTTGAATTACATATTTAACAATTGATCATTTTTCATCGGGGCATTCTGGTTTCGGCAATGCCAGCCGGCCGGCTAGAAAAACCGGTGCGTGTCGTTGCGGATGAAGCGCAGGAACCGGTGCGCGGCATCGGACAAGGGACGCGAGGCATGCGTCTGGAACTGCAGCTGGCCGGCGTTGAGCAGGGCATCGTTGAGCGGGCGGCAGATGAGCCGGCCGCTTGCCAGGTGATCGGCGGCCGTCAGGCGGGCGCACAGGGTGATCGCGTCGCCCGTCAGGACATAGTGATAGGCCGCTTCCGGCAGATTGGAGGTGAATGCCGCCGACAGCGTGATGTTGTACAGGCTGCAGGCCGTGTCCAGGATCTGGCGCAGGGCGCTGCCGCCGTCGGGCAATGCCAGCGGATACGCGGAGAGCTGGGTGAGGTGCAGGGATTCGCAGGCGGCCAGCGGGTGGTCGGGCCGCATCACGGCGACGATCTCCGCCGGATGCGCGTAGAAGACGGCAATGTCCTTTTCCGCGATGTGGCTATAGGTGACGCCAATGTCGGCCTGTGCCGAGCGGACGCTCTCGGAGACCTGGCCGGCGTCCAGGATATGCAGGTTGAAGCGGACCGAGGGGTGCTCGGCCTGGAAAGCGGCGAATTTGCGTGGCAGCGCATAGGTGGCAAAGCCGGGAGCGCCGGCGACTTTCACGGTCTGGGTATAGCGGCCGTTCTGGCCGTCGATCTCCGCATAGGTGCGGGCGGCGTCGGCTTCCACCCGGCGCGCATGATCCGCCAGGATGCGGCCGGCTTCGGTCACCCGCATGCCCTTGGGATGGCGTTCGAACAACTGGTTGTGCAGGCGTTGTTCCAGGCCGGCGATCTGGCGGCTGACCGCCGAACTGACGACATTGAGCCGCGCGGCGGCGCCATTGACGGATCCTGTGTCGACGACGGCGAGAAAGTAACGAAGCGCGGTGCTGTCGAATTGGAATCGCTTCATTGATATGAGTGCCGTAAATCGCAGTGTCGAGTCCGGGCGGCTGGCAACCGTAAAAGCAGCGCGCGAGACGGTGGCCCCTGACATACCGGTAAGCAAAGCGTACCGATACCCGTCGGGGGCGGCCGCGCGCCGTGGCGTCTTGTGAACGCCGCGGCCAACGGCGTCGGACCACGGAAGCGATGGCGGGTTGCGCGGCCGGCGGGACGGGTGCGCCGTCCGGGGAGCCCGGTGCGCGGGGATGCCAGTCCCGGGGCCTGCGGGACAGGCGATTGGGCCAGAGGTGGAATTTATTCCAGCAACACCTTTTGCCACAATCGCAAATTTATCAATATTGCATTCTAATTTCGGCAATAAGACGCTGTGGCTGGAGTTGCGGCCGGGCGCGGGCGGAAGACGAAAAAAAGCGCGCCGGAGGGCGCGCCTGCAAAGTGGACCGTGGCGGAGGGAGGATCAGTCCAGCACGAAGCCGCCGGAGCCGGCCTGGCCCAGCAGTTCACGGGCGCATTGCACCGCCTCGTGGGCCGTCGCCACGGCCAGGAACGGCATGCCGAAGGCGCGCGCCATTTTCTCGCCGCGTTTGCGGATCTTGTCCAGCGCGCCGGCGTCGCGTTCGACGGCGATGAAGGCGCGGCAGCGCGCCTTCAGCCGCGACATGTTGCTGGTCTGCCATTCGATCATGGCCTTGCGATCGTCGTGGCTGGCTTCGTTGCGCATGTCGGGCACCACCATGACGAAGGTCTGCGGGTTGTTCACCAGCATCTCCATCTCGCGGATCCAGCTGGCGGAATAGCCCGCCGGGGCGCTGCCGTGCTTGGCGGTGACGATGGGGAACTGGGATAGGTCGTGGAAGAAAAACTGGTCGCGGTTCATTCGAATTCTCCGATGGAAAGGGCGGGACCGCCCTTGTGGCAGCCGCAGCCGCCGTAAAGCACCAGGCTGTAGGAGTCCAGCGCGAAGCCGCTTTGCCTGGCGATCTTGCGCACCAGTTGCGTCATTGCGCTGTCGCTGGACTCCTGGATCCGGCCGCAATGGCGGCAGACGAGGTGGTCGTGGTGTCCCTTGTCGTTCAGTTCGTACACGGTGGAGTGCGAGTCGAGCTGAGTACGTTTGAGCAGTCCGGCGTCCTCGAGTTGCGTGATGACGCGATAAACCGTGGCCAGGCCGATGCTGCTGTGTTCCGAGATGAGGCTGCGGTAGATGTCCGCCGCGCTCAGGTGCTGGTCCGCGTGCTGGTGGAAGATGTCCAGGATCTTCAGGCGCGGGAAGGTGGCTTTGATGCCGGCCACCCGCAGGCGGGTATGGTCCATGATGATTCTCCATTCCGGGGTTGCTGCCCGAATGATGAGAATGATGTACATTTTCAAAAAGTCCCGCTAACGGGAACCCGTCAACCTGTAGCTCAAATCTGCCAACCATGTCCGACCTGGTCGTGGTCCACCACGCCATCCCCGATGTCTTGTTGACGCCCTTCAGCATCCAGCACCCCCGGGCGTCCAAGGGCATCTCCGTGCCCGACCATTCCCACAACGAGGGCATGCTGGTGCTCGTGCATGCGGGTCTGGTGCTGGTGCAGGCCGGCACCCAGGTCTGGACGGTGCTGCCCGGCAGCCTGGGCTGGATTCCACCTGGGGTGCAGCATGCCGCGCGCTGGTTCGGCGAGGCGCGCGGTTCGTTCCTGTACGTGCGGGCCGATGCCTGCGCCCGGCTGCCGGATCATTGCCGCTCCTGGCCGTCGTCGCGACTGATCGACGCGTTGATCGAGCGCTTCACCACCAGCCAGTCGGGCGAGCTGTCCGACGTCTACCTGGAACAGCTGTTCGACGTGCTGCTGGCCGAGATCACGCAACGCGAGCACGCGCCGGTGTTGCTGCCGATGCCGCATGATCCGCGCCTGCAGGACCTGGCCAATTCCCTGCTGGGCACGCCCGACGACACCTCCGGCATCGACGAATGGGCGCAACGGTTGAACATGTCGTCGCGCACCCTGATGCGCCGTTTCCGCCAGGAGACCGGCGTCACGCTGGGCCAATGGCGCCAGCAGGCGCGGCTGTTGCGCGCGCTGGAAATGCTCTGCCGCGGCGGGTCGGTGACCGAGGCGGCGCTGTCTGTGGGCTACGAAAGCACCAGCGCCTTCATCGGCAGTTTCCGCAGCGCTTTTGGCATGACGCCCACGCGCTACCTGGCCGGCCGGGAATAGGCCGCCTGCATTTCCCGCCGGCCGCGTCCGGCCGCCGAGCCGGTTGCCCCGGCCACGCCCGGACGCGGTGGCCGTCCAGCCTTTACGCATCTTCACTTTTTCCCGACAGATTTGCGGATCTTCCCGCGCGCCCCTTGCCTACCATGGCGCCAGGGTAGGACAGGTCTTCTCGTCCCGCCCTCCATGCATCAAGGGTGTTCCATGACTTGCCAACCAATCTTCGCTTTCCCGCCGGCCGGGAGCGCCGGCGGCGCCGCGGCGCCGGCCCCGGTTATCGCCTTCGCCCCCGTCCTGGCGCGCCTGCTGGCCGCCACGCGCAACGCCTGGCAGCTCGACGCCGTGGCCGGGAGCGCGCCGTGACGACGCCTCGCACCGGAGCGCTGCTGATCCATGGCCTGGGCGGCACCGAATTCGACATGGGCTCGCTGCACAAGGTGCTGGCGCGCGCGGGAGTGGAAACCCATGGCGTGACGTTGCCCGGCCACGCCGGCCGGCCCGAGGACCTGCTGGACGTGCGGGTCGAGGACTGGATGGACGTGGTGACGCGCCGCTACCGCGAGTTGTGCGAGCAGTACGAAGTCGTGCACGTCATCGGCATGTGCCTGGGCGCGCTGCTGGCCGTGGAGCTGTGCAAACGCGAATCGCATACCCGGGGCGCGCTGGTGTCGCTGTCCGCGCCCGTGTTCCTGGATGGCTGGAGCACGCCGTGGTATCGCGGCCTGCGCTACCTGCTTTACCACGTGCCGGGGGTGCCGCGCCGCATCCGGGTCGAGGAAGAAGACCCCTACGGCGTCAAGAGCGAACTGGTGCGGGCCTTCATCAAGGCCGGCTTCGCGCGGGGCGACGGCTTCCATTACCAATGGGTGCCGCTGGCCTGCGTGCGCCAGGTCGACCGGTTGCGCGGCATGGTCAAGCGCGGGCTGGAGCAGATGCGCTGCCCGACGCTGGTGATGCACGCGGTCGAGGACGAGCTGACCAGCCCGCGTTCGGCGCGCCTGCTGGGCGCGCGGATTCCCGGCGCGTCGGTGGTGTTGCTGCAGGACAGTTACCACATGATCTGCGTGGATCACGAGCGCGAGCGCGTGATGCAGAACGTGCTGGCATTCCTGGGCAAGGATCCGGGCATCGTGCGTGTGCGGCGGCGCGCCGCAGAATCGCGGCGAACCCGCGGCGCAACCGCGCCGGACGAGGCGCAAGGCCTGCTGGTGGCCGCCCGCTAGCGGCGCTTGTCTGCGCAGGGCCGGGACGCCTTGCGCGGGGGCTCAGGCGGCCGCGGGCTGGTCGGGCTGATTGGGATGCGAAGGGCCCTGCGGGTCGTTTTCGGCATCGGGGCGCGGCGGCACTGCCGGCAGGCCCAGGGCCAGCCTCAGGCGCTGGCAATCGGGGTTGGGCGAGCCGTCGGGCTGCCAGATGTCGAATTCGCGGCAGGGTGTCGGGCGGTTTTCGTAGATGGCGCAATGGATGCCCGGCCGGCCCAGTTCGCCGCGCAGCGAGATGCAGCGGCCGCCGCCCATTTCGGTGCCTTTCATGCAGGCGCGCAGCGGGCTCATCTGGGTGACCAGATCCAGAGGCACCTGGCCGCCATTTTCACCGGCCAGTTCGCCGATATAGAACGACACCCGGAAATGCGAGCAACAGGCGCCGCAGTCCAGGCAGGGATTGGTGGCGGGGTTGTTGTCGCCGGCCAGCAGGGCGGGCGACATCAGGGTCAGGGCGGCTGTCTCGAGCAGGGACATGGCGGAGGATCCGAAAGCCCCGTCCGGGCCCCGGCATGGACGCAAAACGGGCTTGCATGCCGCAAGCCCGCCAGGCCGATCCGGGACGGCGCGCGGACACGGCCGGCGCGGGATCAGGGTGGGAAATAGTAGCTGGATTCGGCTTGCGGCCGCTACGACTTTTTTCGGGGACGTTGCTGCGGTAGCATCGGAAACCCGACAGCCGCCAGGACGCTTCCATGAACGCCAATTCCGACTTCTCCGACGGCCTTGCCCGCTGCGGCTGGGTCGACACATCCGCCGAATACATGGCGTACCACGATACCGAATGGGGCTTCCCGCAAGGCGACGACCGCGCCCTGTTCGAGCAATTGTGCCTAGAAGGCTTCCAGTCGGGCCTGAGCTGGCGCACCATCCTGAGCAAGCGCGAGGCGTTCCGCCGCGGCTTTGCCGGCTTCGATCCGGCCAAGGTCGCGCGCTTCGGCGAAGCGCAGATCCAGGCGCTGCTGGCCGATGCCGGCATCGTGCGCCATCGCGGCAAGATCGAGGCCGTCATCAACAACGCGCAACGCGCGCTCGAAATGATCGAGCGCGAGGGCTCGCTGGGGGCGTTCCTGTGGCGCTTCGAGGCCCCGGCCGGGGCCTCGTCCACGCGCGGCGCATCGACCTCGGCGCAATCCGAGGCCTTGTCCAAGGCGCTCAAGAAGCTGGGCTGGAAGTTCGTGGGGCCGACCACCGTCTATGCGTTCATGCAGTCGGTGGGCATGGTCAACGACCACCATCCCGACTGCCATTGCCACGCTCCGAGTGAGCGGGCCCGCAAGGTGTTCCGGCGGCCGGCCCAGGCTGCCGCGGACAAGGGCGGGGCCGCCGGCCCGTGATCGGCCGCCGCGTGGCTCAGCGCGTGGCAGTCAGCGGCGCGGACGCGGTTTGCGCGGGCGCGGCCGCGGCGGGGATGCAGTAGCGGCCCTCGCGGTAGGCCCAGCTGGGCCACAGCGCGTGTGCCAGCGCTTCCTCGGCCAGTTCCGGGTCCAGCGCCACCGGCGCGTAGTCTTCGGGCGCGGTGTAGCGGTATTGCACGGGCGTCTTGTTTGGCGCCATCACCAGCAGGTCGTTTTCCTTCAGGTAGCCATAGGTGTTGTCGTACTGCATGATGGCGCGGCCCGGGGTGCTGCGGGTCAGGTCGTGGCCCAGCATGGGGTGCTCGGTGTCGACGCCGATCAGCGACAGCAGCGTCGGCGCCAGGTCGATCTGGCTGATCAGGCGATCGTCGCGCCGCGCTTCGATACCCGCGCCCAGGATCACCGCCGGTATATGGAAATGGCGCACCGGCACCAGGCTGGCGCCGAACACGCGCGAGTCATGGTCGGCGGCAATCAGGAATACGGTGTTTTCCCAATACGGCGCGTCCTTGGCGCGCTCGAAGAAGCGGCCCAGCGCCCAGTCGGCATAGCGCACGGTGTTTTCCACCGTGGCCGGATTGCCGTCGGTCTGGATGCGGCCCGCCGGATATTCCCACGGCGAATGGTTCGACACGCTGAAGGCCAGGGTGAAGGTGGGCTGGTCGCCATCTTCGCGCAGCAGGCGGTCGAGCTGGTTGAACATGTCCTCGTCCGACGCGCCCCAGGTGCCGACGAAGGCGGGATCGACGAAGTCCTCGCGGTCGACGATCTGCTTGAAACCGTTGCCCAGGAAGAAGCCTTTCATGTTGTCGAAGTGCGATTCGCCGCCGTAGATGAAGCGCGAGTGGTAGCCGTGGCGGCCCAGCAGGTCGGCCAGCGAGAAGAAGCCGCGCTGCGATCGCGGCAGCTTCAGCACCGCCTGCGCCGGAGTCGGCAGGAAACCCGTCACCACGGCCTCCAGGCCGCGCACGGAGCGCGTGCCGGTGGCGTAGGCGCGGGTGAAGGTCCAGGCCTGGCGCGCCAGCGCGTCCAGTTCGGGCGTCAGGTCCATGCCGCCCAGGCCGGCGCTGTATTGGGCGCCCAGGCTCTCTTCCAGGATGATGACCAGGTTGAGGGGGCGGGCGGTTTTACGGCTGGCGGGCTGGCGATGCAGGCTGGGGTGGTCGGCATTGGCCGGCGGGTAAGGCAGGCCGGCTTGCGCCAGCACGCGGCGATGCATGTCGTCGTCGTCCATGCCGCCATACACGGCCGAGGCCGACTTCTCGTTCTTCATGCTGTAGACGGCGTAGAACACGTTGTACAGCGAGTTCAGCGCCAGGGTGTTGAGCATGCCGTCCGAACTGTAGGCGACCGATGACGGATTGATGGGACGGTGGCCCAGCGTGCCGCGGATCGCCAGGATCACCACGGCCAGGATCGCCAGGCTGGCCAGCGGCATCTGCCACCAGGCCAGCGGCGCATCGGGCACGGCGTGGCCGAACAGCTCATACGCGCCCCAGCCGATCAACCCCAGGGCGCCGAAGCCGCCCAGCAGCGCACCCTTGTAGCCACGCCACAGCATGCCGGAGACTTCGCGCGGGTGCTTCAGGTATTCGACGAACAGCCGGTTGGGACGGGTGTCGTATTCCAGGATGAAAGGCGGCGTGGCCACCTCGAGGAACGCCATCAGGATGAAAGCCACCAGATACCAGATGCCGGCGGCCGTGGCGGCAAATGGCAAATGCCCGAACCATGGCGACAACACCGCCGGCAGCGCCGCCATGACGCCGATCTGGTGGGCGTCGATGCGCAGGCCGCCCAGCAGCAGCGGCAGCAGGCCGCCCGCGTTGCGTACGCGCTGCCATTGCCATGCGGCCAGGGCCAGGCGGCTGAGGGTGAGCAGCGCAAAGGCCGCCACCACGAAAATCAAGCTTGAATGCCGCATCGGGCCTCCAGGTAGTGCCGCGGTTCCGCGCCGAACGCGCGGCGGGTCGATCGCCCCGCGCATTTGAACAGGGCCGGCGTCAAAAATTCGGTATGGATTATTCCTGCCATGCCAGCGAAACCTCCGCTTTCGCCCGGCCGCTTTGTAACTTTTGCCGACCGGGCTCTCTATGACATGGAAAAATCCGTACACATTATGGGGCCGGCAAGCTTAACCCGCCTGGCCGGGCGCGCTACCCTTGAGGGTAAATAGGGCCGGTATCGGCGTTCCGGCGGCAACGGCAAGGATCATAACGATGACACGCAAAACAAAAATAGCGGGCGGAATCGTGGGGGGCATTGTCCTCCTGGTGGCGGTGCTGGTGGTGGTGGTCGCGACCTTCGACTGGAACCGTGCCCGGCCGATGATCAACGAGCGGGTCAGCGCGGCCATCGGCCGTCCCTTCGCCATCAATGGCGATCTCAGCGTGGAATGGTCGCGGGAATCGGACGAAGGCGGCTGGCGTGCCTGGGTGCCATGGCCGCGCGTCGTGGCCAATGACATCAGCGTCGCCAACACCGAATGGGGCAAGGCGCCGCAGTTCGCCACCCTGAAACGCGGCGAGTTCAGCCTGTCGCCGCTGCCGTTGCTGAGCCAGCGGGTGGTGATACGCCGGATCCAGCTGACCGAGCCCGCCGCCGACCTGGAGCGGCTGGCGGATGGCCGCGCCAATTGGGTTTTCACGCTGCCCGAGTCGGGCGAGCCGTCGCCCTGGGTGCTGGATATCAATGAAATCGGCTTCGACAAGGGGCGGGTCGGCCTGTCGGACGCGATCCTGCAGGCCGACCTGACCGTGGTGGTCGACCCCTTGGGCAAACCGGTGCCTTTCGCCGATGTCGCGGGCGCTTCCTTCGTGCCGGAGGATGCGGCCGCCACGGCGCCGCGCGACTACGTTTTCGGCTGGAAGGCCGAGGGCAAATACAAGGGCCTGGCGACCAAGGGCGAAGGCAAGGTGGGCGGCATGCTCGCCTTGCAGGACCCCAGGCAGCCCTTCCCGGTGCAGGCCGATGTGACAATCGGCGGCACCAAGGCAGCGGTCGCCGGCACGCTGACCGACCCGGTGAACCTGGGCGCGCTGGACCTGCGGCTGAAACTCTCCGGGGGGTCGATGGCGCAACTGTACCCGCTGACTGGCGTGACCCTGCCGGACACGCCGCCGTATTCGACCGACGGCCATCTGGTGGCCAAGCTGCGCAACGCCGGCGGCGCCGTCTTCGATTACCGCGACTTCAACGGCCGGGTCGGCGGCAGCGACCTGCACGGCGACGTGTCGTTCGCGTTGAGCGCGCCGCGTCCCAAGCTGACCGGCAAGCTGACGTCCAGGCAGTTGCGCATGGAAGACCTGGGGCCGCTGATCGGCGTGCCCTCGGGCAAGCAGGCGCCGGCCCAGGACAAGCCCAAGGATGCGCCGGCCAAGCGGGCCGGCGGCAAGGTCCTGCCGACCCAGGCGTTTCGTACCGATCGCTGGCGCGACATGGACGCCGACGTGGCGCTGGAGGCCGGCCGCATCGTGCATGACGCCAAGCTGCCCCTGTCCGATCTGTCGGTCCATCTGGTGCTGCAGGACGGCCAGCTGACGCTGGACCCGCTGCGCTTCGGCATGGCGGGCGGCAGCATGGCCGCGACGGTGCGGCTGGACGGTTCCCAGCAGACGCTTACGGGACGCGTCGACATGCATGCGCGGCGGCTGCGCCTGAAGCAGTTGTTTCCCTCCGCGCAGGCCATGCAGAAGACGCTGGGCGAACTCAATGGCGACCTGGCGTTGTCCGGCACCGGCAATTCGGTGGCCGCGCTGCTGGGATCGGCCAGCGGTGATGTGAAGATGCTGGTCAACGATGGCGTGATCAGTCGCAGCCTGATGGAGATCGCCGGACTCAATGTCGGCAATTATGTGGTCTCCAAACTGTTCGGTGACGACGAGGTGAAGATCAACTGCGGCGCCGCCGATCTGTCGATGAAGAACGGCGTGATGACACCGCGCGTATTCGTGTTCGACACCGAGAACGCGCTGATCAACATCACAGGCACCACCGATTTCAAGAACGAGAAACTGGATCTGGACATCACGCCGGACAGCAAGGGTTTTCGCATCTTCTCGCTGCGTTCGCCGCTGTACGTGCGCGGCACCTTCGGATCGCCGGACGTGGGCGTGCACGTGGGACCGCTGGCGGCGCGCGGCGCGGGCATGGTGGCGTTGGGCGTGATCCTGACGCCCGCCGCCGGCCTGCTGGCCCTGATCGCGCCCAGCACGACCGACGACAATTCTTGCGGCACGCTGCTCAAGCAGATGCGGACACCGCCCAAGGCGCCCGCGCCCAAGGGCAAGTAGGCGCGGTCAGCGCGGCAGCGCCATGCGCGCGCCGTCCGCGGCATGGTTGTCCGCCACGCAGACCGCGTTGCGGCCGTGGTTCTTGGCGTAGTAGAGGGCGCGGTCGGCGCGTTGCATGACTTCGTCCAGCGTCGCGCCATGGGCGGGGTAGCAGGCCACGCCAGCCGACAGGGTGATGGGCGCGGGCAGGCCCGTGTCGGTCCCCAGCCGTTCGAGTTTCAGGCGCAGGCGCTCGGCGGCGCCCACCGCGGCCGCCAGCGACGCGCCGGGCATCAGCATCACGAATTCCTCGCCGCCGCTGCGGGCGACGGTGTCGCCGCCGCGTGAACCTTCGGTCAGCAACGCCGCCAGAATCTGCAGGGCGCGGTCGCCGGCGGCGTGGCCGTAGCGGTCGTTGATGTTCTTGAAGTGATCGATGTCCAGCGCCACGATGGCCAGCGGCGTCTCGGCCGCCTGCAGCAACGCCATGGCCTCGTTCAGGCCACGCCGGTTCAGCAGGCTGGTCAGGGTGTCGGTGGTGGACGCGCGGCGCAGGTCGCGGATCTTGTGCTGGATCGACGTCAGTCCCATCAACAGCGCGCGCTTGAGCTGCGAGGCCTCGAAATACCAGGAGCGCACCTTGCGGATGCGCTCGGCGGAATCGGGGTCCTGCATGCGCTTGGCAATGCCGGCCAGCTCGCCGAGCGGGCGGGCGATCCAGCGCGACAGCAACCAGATCAGCACGATCGACATCACCAGCAACGGCAGGGTGTTGCGCGCCGTCGCCATCAGCAGATCGTTCAGCGGCAGCAAGGTGCTGGCGACCGGCCGTTGCGCGATGATGGTCCAGCCGGTGCTGGGCACGGGCGCATAGCCTGCCAGGATCGCGTTGCGGGAGGCGTCGGTGAAACGGATTTCGCCGGTCTCGCCGCGCAACGCCGCGGCCAGCGCGGCCTTGTCGGCGGACGCCTGGCCGAGGCGGCTGCGGTCCGGATGGTAGATCAGGGTGCCATCGCGCGACAGCACGTACAACAGGGAATCGTCGCGGTTGAAATGCTGGCCCAGCAGGCGGTCCAGCACGTTGTCCTCGTGCAGGTAGAGCGTGCCGGCGATATAGCCGAGATAGCGGTAGTCGCGCGAGAAGATGGGATGGGTGTACAGGATCAGCCAGCGCCCGTTGCTGGCGCGAAACGGTTCGCTGATGAATGGCCGCCGCGTGGTCAGCGCCGTCTTGGCGGCATCGCTGGTCATGTGCTGGCCCCGCAGCTGCGGATACGAGGTCGACACCGCCAGCACCTCGCCTTGCGCCGATACCACGAAGCTGGAGTTGAAATGGCCCAGCTGCTCTTCCTGGCGGCGGGTTTCCGACGCCATGAGTCCGGGATGGGTCTCCATGTCCGCCAGCACATCGGCGCTATAGGCCAGGTGCCGGCGCAGGTCGCCCAGGAAATATTCGGTGGTGGCCGCCAGCTTGGCCGCGTAGACCCGGTTGCTCTCGAGCGCGTTATGCAGCAGCAGGTCGCGCTGCACCAGGTAGCTGGCATGCAGGCCCGCCGCCAGTACCAGGAAGATCGACAGCAGGCTGATCCAGAGGATGAGGCGCCGTAGGTCGATGCGGAGCATGGAAGGGGGCGTCAGGCGTGGGCCCGGCCGGAGGGCGGGTCGGATTGGGGCGCGCTGCCCGTGAGCGCATCCCAGGCGCACATTGCCTGGCGCGCCACGGCTTGCAGGGTCTTGCGGCTGGCGCCGTCGCGCGCCTGGATCGACATTCCGTGAAGGATCGTGGTGTAGAACGCCGCGAGGCCTTTCAGGTCGGCCCCCGCGGGCAGCTCGCCGGCGCTGGCGGCAGCGGTCAGGCGGGCGAGGATGCGGCTTTGCATTTCGCGGCGGTTGTCGCCCAGGAAGACGCCCACGCCGTCGTGGCTTTCCGCGCCGGACGGCGCGCCCAGCACGATCAGGCAACCGGGCGGGGCGCCGGGGGCGGTGAAGCGCTCGGCCGCCGCCAGCAGCATGCCGCAGACCCCTTCGCGGGCGGTGGCGCCCGCGGCCAGCGCGCGGCGCGAAGCGGCGCCATCGGTGTCGCGATAAAGCTGCACGGCCTCGCGAAATAGTCCTTCTTTTGAGCCGAATGCGCCGTAGAGGCTGGGCGAGTTGATGCCCATCGCGGCCGTCAGATCGGTTAGCGATGCTCCTTCGTATCCCTTCGACCAGAAGACTTCCATGGCCTTGCGCAAGGCCTGGGCTCGGTCGAAGTTCCGGGGGCGCCCACGTTCTGCCATATGCGCATGATTTTACTCGGGACAGATATTTTGTGTTGATCGATAAAAAAATCATTGACGTCCGTTCGTGGGCGTCGGATCATATTTGTACTGATCACTACAAATTAAGGTTGAACCATGCAGAATCTGAACGGAAAAGTGGCTTTCGTAACCGGCGGCAGCCGCGGCATCGGCGCGGCGATCGTGCGGCGCCTGGCGGCGGATGGCGCCGACGTCGCCTTCACCTATGTCAGCGCGTCGTCGCGCGACAGCGCCGCCGCGCTGGCACGCGAACTGGAAGCCGGCGGCCGCCGCGCGCGGGCCATCCAGGCGGATTCGGCCGATCCGGCGCAGGTGCGCCAGGCGGTGGAGCAGGCCATCGACGAACTGGGGCCGGTGGACGTGCTGGTGAACAACGCGGGCATCTTCCTCGCCGGCCCGCTGGGCGAGGTCACGCTGGACGACTACGAGCGCACCATGAACATCAACGTGCGCGCGCCATTCGTGGCCATCCAGGCGGCGCAGGCGTCGATGCCGGATGGCGGGCGCATCATCAATATCGGCAGTTGCCTGGCGGAACGCTCGGGCCGCGCGGGCGTGACGCTGTACTCGGCCAGCAAGTCGGCGTTGCTGGGAATGACGCGTGGACTGGCGCGCGACCTTGGCGCGCGCGGCATCACCGCCAACGTGGTGCACCCGGGGCCCATCGACACCGACATGAACCCGGCCGACGGCGAACGCGCCGGCGACCTGGTGGCGGTGCTGTCACTGCCACATTACGGTGAGACGCGCGACATCGCGGGCATGGTCGCCTTCCTGGCCGGGCCGGACGGGCGCTACGTGACGGGAGCCAGCCTGGCGGTGGATGGCGGCTACGCGGCCTGATCGCGGCGCTTCAGTTGTCCCCGGCTGGCAACTTTTTGCGGCGGATCGACAACCGACTTGCACATTTAAAAAAAGCTCCCTATAATCTCGCTTCTTCGCAGTTCAAACACAACGAAACGCAGCGGCAACGACGCGAAAGCGCCGGGTCCCAAGCAGATGTGGATGAGCATGCAGGGCTGTTAGCTCAGTTGGTAGAGCAGCGGACTCTTAATCCGTAGGTCGAGTGTTCGAGCCACTCACAGCCCACCAGAATTCTCTAGTAGTACCAAGCGCTTAGCCCACCGGAAACGGTGGGCTTTTTGCTTTTTGCTTTTTGCTTTTTGCTTTTCGGGAATTTTGGCCGCGGGAGTTTCGCCGCGCGTATTTCGACCGCGCAGTTTTGGCTATACATCTTCTGGCCTCACATGTTTTGGCCTTGCACCCCCTGGTTGTCTGGAACAACGCCGACCTTTTCGCGTGTGTATCATCGTCCTCGACAAGGCTGCAGCGGCTGTTGGATTGGCGTCATCTCCCCAGCCTGTCAGGCGCTTCCCGCAGATCGGCAGAGGGGGAAGCCATACAGGAGGATGCATGTACGACATCATTGGCGACATCCACGGAGAGGACCTGAAACTCGAGGGGTTGCTGCGCTGCCTCGGATACGTGCCGGCGGGCAGGGGCTACAAGGCCCCCCAAGGCCATCAGGCGATATTCCTTGGTGATCTGGTGGATCGAGGCGCGGGGCAGCGCCGTGTCCTGGAAATCGTCCGCGCCATGATGGATGACGGCCAGGCTTTGTGCATCATGGGTAACCATGAATTCAACGCCATCGGCTATGTCACCGCAGACCCGCACAATCCGGGCGAGTTCCTGCGTCCCAATCGTGGCGATTCGGAGAAGAGCCGAAAGAACCGCAAGCAGCACAGTGCCTTCATCAATCAGATAGGTGAAGGCAGCCCGGAGCATGCCGCCTGGGTTGCCTGGTTCCGCCAGTTGCCGCCCTACATGGACTTGGGCGGCATTCGCGTTGCCCATGCATGCTGGGACGACGGCGCCGTCAAGGCGTTGGCCGATGCGGGCTGGCTGCCTGGCCAGCCGCTGGATGACGCCATGCTGGTGGCCACTCATGAAAAGGGCTCGGATCTGGAGCGAGCGAGAAAGCTGCTCACTTCAGGCGCGGAGTTGGCTTTGCCTGACGGCCGCTACATAGAGGACAAGGAGGGGCACCGTCATTACGAGGTGCGGCTGGCCAATTGGCGCGATTGGGCGAGCGCTTTGCATGAGGTCGCCTTGGTGCCGGCTGGCCAGGAAGCACAGATTCACGGTTTGGCATTGCCCGAGGGCTTCAACCGGACTCCCACCACCGGCGCGCCCATTTTCATCGGCCATCATTGGTTCAAGGGGCAGCCCAGGATCGAGAGCGGGAAGCTCGCATGCCTGGATTGGTCGGCCGCGGCGGGCGGTCCCCTCGTGGCGTACCGTTGGGACGGAGAAGACACGCTGTCCAATGAAAAGCTGGTCTGGGAACGGGCATAGCGCCGCCACGGAGTCACCGGCACTCGCCAGCAGGAAGTACCGACAGGCAGGGTAGCCATGGACGCCTGGCAGTACTCCGCCGGACGACACTGCCGCCGGAACCAGCGGGCGCGGGGCGGACCCGGCTAGAAATCCGCCGCCATCGTCGCGGCGTCAGCCCGGCCGCGCGCAATGGTCTCCGTCGCCCTGCCATCCCAGGTGTGTTCCACCATCAGGCGCCGGATCTCCTTGACGCCGATGAAGCGGAGCCAGAAGTCGAGATAGTCGGCCTGGTGCGCGAAGCCGGGGCTGGCCGCGTACGTGGATGGATCGTGGCTCTGTCCGCGCACGTGGATGACCAAGGCGCGCGGGATGCCGAGCAGCGGTTCGTAGGCCTTGCCGTCGAAGCCGAACAACATTCCGCGCTGGCTGACCAGGTCGATCAGCTGCTTGAGCTTGTAGGGGTAGTCGAAATTCCACATCGGCACCCCCAGGACGATCCGGTCCGCTTGCTGGAAGCGCCGCGCGAGCGCGCCGATGCGTGTCCAGATCGACGCTTCGGCAGGGTCCAGCGGTTCTTTCGACACGCCTTTGTACTTGGCGCCTATCGCCTTGCCGTCGAATTCCGGCAGGTCTTCCTCCCAGACATTCAGCGTATCGACCTGCAGCGCGGGGCAGGCCTTGCCGTAGGCATCGATGAAGGCGTTGGCGATGGAGATCGACGCGGAGCGGCGGCCGCGCGGGGAGGATTCGATGTTCAAGAGACGCATGCTGCGTGATCCGGAGAAGGGCGGGAAGGGCCGGCCGCGGCCAATCACGCCACGCCGGGCAATATAATTGCAATTGCAATTGTTTAGAAGGCAATTTTATCGTGACCCGATTCAATTGCAAGCCCGGCCGCTCCACGCGTTCGCGCGCCGCCGGACGGCACGTTTTCGTGATCGTGGCGATCGCCCGCACTGCCCTGGATCGCGCCGCGCACGCCTGCCGTGCCGACTTCGCGCAGGCCTGCCAGCATTAAGGTTCAACTTAAAGGTGCTTGCATCCAGGCTAAATCACGGCCAGCGGCCATGTCTCTATAGTGGTGCCATCGAATTCCAAGGAGTATTGCCATGTCCGCCGTTGCCGCGCCCGCCGCCTATCCCCGTGTCGTGCTGTTCGATCTGTTGACCGCGTTGCTGGATTCCTGGACGGTGTGGAATGCCGCCGCGGGGTCCGAGGCGCGGGGCCGGGCCTGGCGCGCGGAATATCTGCGCCTGACCTATGGCTGCGGCGCCTACCAGCCGTATGAGCAACTGGTCGAGGCGGCGGCCGTGGCGGTCGGATTGCCGGCCAGCGCGCCGGCGGCGTTGGAGGCGGGTTGGGATCAGCTTGCGGCGTGGGATGGAGCGCGGGAGTTGCTGGCTGCCTTGCGGCCGCACTGCCGGCTGGGCGTGGTGACCAATTGTTCGCGGCGCCTGGGACACCGCGCGGCCGCCCTGCTGGGCGTGGATTGGGACGTGGTGGTGACCTCGGAAGAGGCGGGCTACTACAAGCCGGACCCGCGGCCCTAC
Organism: Achromobacter xylosoxidans; assembly: GCF_001457475.1. Lineage (NCBI taxonomy): Bacteria > Pseudomonadati > Pseudomonadota > Betaproteobacteria > Burkholderiales > Alcaligenaceae > Achromobacter > Achromobacter xylosoxidans. The sequence goes on from NZ_LN831029.1 coordinate 921,618, forward strand.
CAGCTGGCGCTGGCGCGCCTGGAAACGCCGGCATCGCAGGCGGCGTTCGTGGCGGGTTCCGGATATGACCTGTTCGGCACCAGCAAGGTGGGGCTGGCCACCTACTGGCACAATCGTGTCGGTCTGGCATTGCCGGCGGGCGCGCCGGCGCCCGCCGCGCAGTCGGCGCGACTGGAAGATGCGTTGCCGTGGCTGGCCCGGTTCGGCGGGGCCGGCCGCGACGGTACAAACTGTTGCGCGTAGCCGGCTGACACGGGGGACGGACCTGGGCTTAACATGATCCTGCCGGCATGGTGCCGGCGCACCGACAGGATCGTGGAGGTTGTCATGCACTCAAGAACAATGCTCAAGCGTATCGCTGTAGTCGCGGCATCGGGCGCCCTGCTGGCGGGTTGCGCCACCCAGCAGCAAACCAATACCGCCGTGGGGACCGGGGCCGGCGCCGCCGTGGGGGCCGGCATCGGCGCCCTGATCGGCCATGGCACCGGCGCGGCCGTGGGCGCCGGCATCGGCGCGGTGGCCGGCGGCCTGATCGGCTACAACTGGAAGGTGGTGAAGGACGATGTGCAGCGGTCGGGCGCGACTTCGCTGGGCATCGATGTGGTCGAAATGCCGGATGGCAGCCTGAAGGTCAATATTCCCAGCAATGTGTCCTTCGACACCGACAAGACCGATCTCAAGCCGGCGTTGCTGCCGGTGCTGGACAGCGTGGCGCGTTCGCTCAACCAGCATCCCGAGTTGCGCGCCAAGGTGGTGGGCCATACCGACAGCACGGGTGCGTTGGCGCACAACCAGACCCTGTCGGTGAACCGGGCGCGCAGCGTGACGGATTATCTGTCGCGCCAGGGCGTGGCGGCGACACGGCTTTCGGTCGAGGGACGCGGACCCAGCGATCCGATCGGCGACAATGCCACCGCCGAAGGCCGGGCGCTGAATCGCCGGGTCGAAGTCTATCTGTACGCGGTCAAGTCGTAGCGGAGTTCACCATGAGCATGTTCCCCCCAGCTCGCATTGGCACCGACACCGCGGTCGCCGCCCTGTCCGGTTGGCAGGCGGTCGCGATGCGCGACGCCATCGAAAAGCGCTTCCGGTTCCCCAATTTCAACGCCGCTTTCGGCTTCATGGCGCGCGTGGCCATGTTCGCCGAGAAGCTCAATCACCACCCCGAATGGACCAACGTCTACAACCGGGTGGACGTCATGTTGACCACGCATGACGCGGGCGGCGTGACCGAGCTGGATGTGCGCATGGCGCAATTCATGGACGAGGCCGCCGCGCAGATGGGCGCGACCGCGCCGAAAGCGGGCCTCTAGGAGGCGGCGGGAAGGCAGTCCGCCCGCCCACCGGCGGGCGGACGAGCCGGCGGCGCTCAGTCTTGCGGCGCCTCGGGGCGCTCGCGCTGGTGCGCGATCAGGCGGTCGAGCATGTCGCCCAATTGGCGCTGCTCTTCGGCGCTCAGGCAGCCGAAGATATCCTGGTTGCGGCGCGCGATCAGGTCGATGATGCGCCGATACTGCGCCTGGCCGGTGGGGGTCAGGGACAGCACGACGCCGCGGCCGTCCGCGGCCGAATCCTTTTTCTCGATCAGCCCGCGCCCGGCCAGGGCCTGGGCCGAACGGCTGGCCTGGCCCTTGTTCAGGTTGGCGGCCCGGGCCAGGTCGTTGACCGATAGCGGCGCGTAGCGGCCGATGGCCGCCAGGCAGCGCGCTTCCCCCAGCGGGATGCCGCAATCTTCCAGGTAGGCGCGATTCGTGTCCCGGTCGGTGATCTTGTTGATCACGTGGAGGCGATAGGTCAGGAATCGTTCGAGGGCGGGCGTGGTCACGTCGGGCTGTCGGCGGTGGCGGCGGGATAGTTTGCCACAGGGGCGGCGCAGGCGGCCTCGGCCTGCGCCAGCAAGGCGCAGGCCGCCTGGGCGTCGGGCAGGCGCGCCAGCGCCGACAGGCCCAGGATCGACAGGAACAGCGGCGCCCGCGCTTCGCCCACCCGTGTCAGGGCCTGCGCCATCCGGGTGTAGACCTGGTCCAGTTGGTCGTCGTTCATGGTTGTGTCTCCTGGCGGGACGATTCGAGCATGGGGTAGTAGGGCGCCAGTGCGGCGCGCAGGGCCGTTGCGTCGAGCATGGCCCAGCGGCCCATCACGTAGCCGTCCGGGCGCAGCAGCCAGACCGTGCCGGGTTGCGCGCCAAACCGCTCGTGCAGATGCCCGTGCGGATCGCTCCAGGCGCCCGGCGCGGGCCCGCCCACCACGATCGTGACCAGCGGGCAGGGCGCCTGGCGGGTGGCGGCGGCCAGTCTTTGCAGGCCAGCGGCCATCGCCGCATCCGGCGCGCAGGCCAGCAGCACGAAGCCCTGGCCGAAACAAGCGCTGAGGTAGCGTGGCACGGCGTCGGCATCGGCCAGCAGCAGGTCGGGAGCCGGCTGGCCGGGCGCGGCGGCCAGGGGCTGCGCGGCGGCATCGTCCGCCAGGTTCAGCGGCGAGCCCTCGTAGGAGATGGGGGCGGACTGGCGCGGATTGATCAGCGGCCGCGCCCGCTCGTCGCTCAAGGCCAGCCGCAGCGCGGCCTCGCGCATCAGCCGAAAGCCGAAGTCGGGGGGCGCCATGAATTCGGTGCTCTTGGCGCCGTAGGCCAGGTTCTGGCGGGTGGCGTGGACGCGTTCGTCGCTGTAGCTGTCGAGCAGGCTGTCGGGCGCCTGGCCGCGCAGGACCCAGGCCAGCTTCCAGGCCAGGTTGCCGGCATCGTCCAGGCCCGAATTCAGGCCGCGCACGCCGAAGATCGGCACCAGGTGGGCGGCGTCGCCCGCGAACAGCACGCGGCCATGGCGGTAGCGCTCCAGCGTCAGGCATTTGGCGTTGTAGAGCGAGATCCAGAGCGGCTTCCATGGCGCTGTTTCGCCAATCATGTCCAGATGGCTCTGCACGCGGGGCAGCACGTTGCCGGGGGCGACGGCGTCGGCCGCGTCTTCGTCGTCGCGGATCTGGTAGTCCACCCGCCAGACATTGCCGGGTTGGCGGTGCATCAACAGCGTCGAGCCGGGATTGGAGGGCGGATCGAACCAGGCCAGGCGTTCCACCGGCCGGTGGGACGCCTGTTCGATATCGACGATGACGTAGCGGCCTTCGTATTGCATGCCCTCCAGCTTCAGGCCGAGCGCTTCGCGCACGCTGCTGCGCCCGCCATCGCAGGCCACCAGCCAGTCGGCCCGCAAGGCATGGCGGTGTCCGGCGATGTCCACATCGACCTGCACGCCGTCCGCCGTCGAGCGCACGCCGACGGCGCGGGCGGACCAATGCAGTGCCGCCGGGCCTGGCTGGCGCTGCAAGGCCTGATGGGCGTATTCCTCGACGAAGTACTGCTGGATGTTGACCATGGGCGCGAAGCGCTGCAGCGGGTCGTGCGGCATTTCGAAGTGCAGCACTTCGCGGTCGCGGTAGTAGCTGCGGCCGCCGGTCCACGGCAGTCCGGTGGCATTGAGCGCCGCGTCGGCGCCGATCCAGCCGAGTATTTCCTGCGAGCGGCGCGAGATGCAGATGGCGCGGCTGCCGTCGCAATAGCCGTCGTCGGCTTCCAGCGTGAGCGAGGCGATGCCGTAGTGCGCGAGCAGGGCGGCCAGGGTGAGCCCCACCGGACCGCCGCCGACGATCAGGACGGGCACGTGGGCAGGCAGTGTCATCAGGTCTCCGATAGTTGGTTGTTTGCGCAACTATATAATCGAAATAGTTGAGTGCGCAACCATTTCGACTGGACCAAAAAAAACCCGCCGGCGAGGGCGGGTTCCGTGTGGCGCGATGGCGTTCAGTTGCGCACTTCAGTTGCGCACGTAATAGATGCGCATCGCCTGCTGTTTCTGGTTGCCGTCCATGACGCGCAGCACCACGACCTTGGGCGTGAAGCCGTCCGGCAACTTCAACTGGCCCAGGGCGTAGTCGTAACGGTCGACGTTGAGGGCGGGGCCTTCCGGCGTGACGGTGGCGGCGCGGCCATTGGAGTAGCTGCCATCGATCGAGAAGGTGAGCGTGCCCTTGAAGGGCGCGCCGGTGCGCTCTTCGCGCATCACCAGCACCTGGTAGTCGAGCAGGCCGGGCTGGCGCTTGAAGGTGGCCGAGCGGATGCCCAGGTTGCCGCCGCGCGGATCGGGCGGCATGGCGTCCTGGAACAGCACCAGTTCCTTGTTCAGCGTGTCCAGCTTGGCGCGGGCGTCGGCCAGGTCCGCGGTGAGCTTTTCATGGCCGGATTTGTTGGCGTCACGCTGCTGCGTGGCTTCTTCGAGCTGGCTTTGCAGGCGCTGGTTTTCCAGCTTGGAGGCGCTGAGTTCGGTGTGCAGTTGTTCGGATTGCTCGACGGTCAGCCGCTGCGGGCCGTAGTTGGTCTGCAGGAAGAGCACGCCGCCCGCGCCGAGGGCGATGCCCACCAGCAGCAGGACCAGCCAGCGCGGCATGCGGCGCGTGCGTTGGCCGGGTTGGTATACGGAGGGCTTGAATACGGCCCGTTGCGATCTTCCAAACATCCCCATTCCTAGAAAACGTCCTGTGTGTTGTGCCTGGCCGCGCGCCGCGCGCACTGGCCAAAGCGTCAGAGAATACCCGGTTAACCGGGCGCGATGGGTACGCGGACAAGCCTGGTTGCGCACCTTGATATTGTGAAATATGTGGGCATCGAGCGGACCTCAGACCGGACTGGAACCGAGCTCGGCATCGAGGTCTGCCAGTCGTTGGGGGGTGCCGACGTCGACCCAGCGGCCGGTGTGGCGCGCGCCGCGGACGTGATCGTGCTCCATGGCCTGCCGCAGCAGCGGTGCGAGCCGCGCGGCCGTGCCGCGGGCCACGCCCGCGAATAGCATGGGATGGTAGACGCCGATGCCGGAGAAGGTCAAACGGGGTTCGCCGTCAGCGCGGACGCGGCCGTCGCGGTCCAGCGCGAAATCGCCGAGGGGATGTTGCGGCGGATTGTCGACCATCAGCAGCCAGGCGCCGCCCGTGGGCAGCGCGGTTGCCAGGGCGGGGGCGGCGGCCGGGTTCCAGTCGCACCAGATGTCGCCGTTGATGACGAGGAACGGATCCGGTCCCAGCAGCGGCAGCGCCTGGGCAATGCCGCCGGCGGTTTCCAGGGCGGCGGCCTCGGGGGAATACCGGATCCGCAGGCCGAAGGCGGCGCCGTCGGCCAGGGCGCGCTCGATCTCGTGGCCGAGCCAGGCGTGGTTGATGACAACGTCCCGGAAGCCGGCCGCGGCCAGCCGTTCCAGGTGCCAGGCGATCAGCGGCTTGCCGCCGACCGGCAGCAGCGGCTTGGGCAGCCGGTCGGTCAGCGGACGCATGCGTTCGCCGCGGCCCGCGGCGAGGATCATGGCGCGCATCAGAAGGTGTATCCGACGCTGACCTGGCGGTCGTCGAGCCTGTCCAGCAGGCGCAGCAGGGGCGTGAAAACGCCGTAGCGCTGCGCCACCTGGCGCACGTAGCCGTTCACCCGCGGCATATGGGCCAGGTAGTGGGCCTTGCCGTCGCGGTGGTTCAGGCGCGCGAACACGCCCAGGATGCGCAGGTTGCGCTGCAGGCCCATCCATTCGTAGGCGCGGTGGAACTCGGCGAAATCGGCGTCGACCGGCAGCCCGGCCGCGCGCGCCATTTCCCAGTAGCGGATGGCCCAGTCGAGCTGCTGGGGCTCTTCCCAGGTGGTCCGGGCATCCGTCACCAGCGACGCCAGGTCATAGGTGATGGGGCCGGCCAGGGCGTCCTGGAAGTCGATGACGCCGGGGTTGGGGCCGTATTGCGGCTGGTCGCAGACCATCAGGTTGGGCGAATGGTAGTCGCGATGCACCAGCACCGTGGGCTGGTTGCCATTGCTGGCCGAGAGCAGGGCGAAGATCTTTTCCAGGGCCTGGGCGGTCTTGTCGTCGAGCGTGGCGCCGTGGTGCTTCTGTACGTACCACTCGGGAAACAGCTTGAGTTCATCGGCCAGTCGCGCGCTGTCGTAGTGGGCCAGGCCGGTGGTCCTGGCCTGCTGCAGGCGCACCAGCGCCGCCAGGGCGTCGCGGTACATCGATTGCAGGCTGGCGTCGTCCACGCCGTCCTGGATGCGCTGGTAATAGGTCTGCTCGCCCAGGTCGGACAACAGCAGCAGTCCCTGGGCGAGGTCCTGTTCGATGACGGCGGGCACGTTCAGGCCGGCGTCGCTCAGAAGCTGGTCCACATGCAGGAAGGGGCGGCAATCTTCATGCTGGGGCGGGGCGTCCATCACAATCAGGGTACGACCGGCGGCGTCCAGGCGGAAATAGCGGCGGAAGCTGGCGTCGGCGGAGGCGGGGCGCAGGGTATCCACCGCCAGTCCCAACGCGGCGGGCAGGCCCTGCAGCCAGGCGCGGATCTGCTCCAGGCGGGGGTCATGATCGTTTTTCAAGGAAGATCCGTGTCAGAAGTGCAATATTGCGGAAAAATGGGTTGCGCGCACATAAGGCTGGGCGTCTGGCGCGGCTTCTCTATAATACCGGCTCGTTTCCGTTAGCATTGGCCCTTCCCGGGCGCCTTTGCCTGGTTCCCCCATCGTAAAAAAGGGCTGTTTTCACTCGTGCGCAAGGTTCGGTGGTTGATCCTATCTGCTATCAGCGTCGCCGGGGCCGTTCAGGCCCAGGGCAGCCAAGGTTCGGCTTCCTCGGCGACGTCGATCACCGCGGCCCCCGAGCTGCGCACGTCCCCCGGACTGCGGATGCACCGCCTGCCGGACGGCAACATCCCCGCCTATATGGAAGCGGACACCATCGAGGGTGATCCGGACTCCGACCTGACCCTGACCGGCGCGGCGCAGGTGCGCCGCATCGACGGCGTGATCAAGGGCGACCGCATCAACTACCGCAAGGACACCGGCGAGGTCGACGTGCAGGGCAACGCCCGCATGATGCGCGATGGCACGCTGGTCACCGGGCCCAACGCCAAGTTCAACGTCGACAAGTATTCGGGCGAAGTCGAAAAGCCGAATTTCTGGCTCGGCGCCACCGGCGGCTTCGCCGTGGCCGACAAAGCCGACATCTTCAGCAAGTCGCAGATGCGGCTGCATACGGTGACCTACAGCGGCTGCTCGTGCGAGACGCCGTCGTGGTACATCAAGGCCAACATGGTCGACATCGACTTCGACGAAAACGAAGGCGTGGCGCGCAATGGCGTGCTGTACTTCAAGGACGTGCCGATCCTGGCTTCGCCCTACATGACCTTCCCGGTCAAGAAGGAGCGCAAGTCGGGTTTCCTGATGCCGACCTACGGCACCACCAGCAAAGGCGGTTTCGACTTCTCGCTGCCGTATTACCTGAACATCGCGCCGAATTACGACGCAACCCTCCAGCCGCGCTACTTCTCCAAGCGCGGGTTGCAACTGGGGGGGGAATTCCGTTACCTGGGGGCGAGCTACGCGGGCAGTGTCTACGGCGCCTATCTGCCGCATGACAACGTAAGTGGCGAAGACCGCTGGATGTACTGGTGGCGTCACCAGCAATTGCTCGGCAACGGCTTCTACGCCGACTGGGACGTGGCCAAGGTCTCGGACAACGATTACTTCCGCGATATTTCGCAGCTGGGTTTGAACCAGGCGTCCACCACCTACCTGCCGCAGCGCGCGCGGGTGGGCTGGTCCTCGACGTACTGGAGCGCCTATGCGCAGGTCTACAAGTACCAGACCCTGCAGGATCCGGATGCGCTGTTGACGCCGCCCTATGACAAGCAGCCCGAGCTGTACCTGCGCGGCGCCCGCTACGACTGGGGCGGCTTCGACGTGGACTGGACCTCGACCGCGGTGCGCTTCAGCAAGCCACTGTTCCTGGGCAATCGCAACGGTCCCAACGGCGACCGGCTGCAGACCTACCCGACGGTATCGTATCCGATCGTCCGTCCGGGCTGGTTCGTGATTCCCAAGGCCGGGGTCAATTACACCCAGTACCAGACCGATTGGTATCACGGCGACTGGCTCGGCTTGAACTCGGGCACGGCCAATGCCGGCACCTCGTTCGGCTACCCGCGCTCGCAGTCGCGTACCGTGCCCATCATGTCGCTGGATGCCGGCCTGATTTTCGAGCGCGACACCACGCTGTTCGGCAAGGATTCGATCCAGACCCTGGAGCCGCGGTTGTACTACCTGCGTGTGCCGTACCGCGACCAATCCAAGATTCCGGTCTACGACACGTCGCTGTCCGATTTCAGCTTTTCGCAGGCCTTCGACGAGAACATCTACTCGGGCGGCTGGGACCGCATTTCCAACGCCAATCAGCTCACTGCCGCCTTGACCACGCGCTGGCTCGATGCGTCGACCGGTTTCGAGCGCGCCTCGGTGGCCGTGGCGCAGCGCCTGTACTTCGCCGACCAGAAGGTCACCTTGCCGGGAGAAACGCCGCGCGAGAATGTCCGGTCGGACTTCCTCGTGGGCGCCAGCGCGGCGCTGACCGATACCCTCACCACCGACGTGGCCGCGCAGTACAACCCCTATGACAACCAATGGTCGCGCGGGCTGCTTAGCGCCCGCTGGTCGCCGCAGCGCTTGACGACGGTGGCGCTGGCCTATCGTTATCAGCGCGATCCGCAGCCCGGCGTGCTCTACCAGCCGCAAGGGCAGAACCAGATCAGTCTGGCGGTGCAATGGCCGTTCACCAAGCGCTGGTACGGTGTGGGTCGGGTCGACTATTCCTTGCGCGACGGCCCGTCCAGCACGGTCAATGGCACCACCGATTCGCCCCGTGTCACGCAGGCCATCGCCGGCCTCGAATACAAGGGCGACTGCTGCTGGGTCGGCCGCATGGTCTTCCAGCGCTACGCCGTGTCGGCCACCGACGCCAATACGGCACTGTTCTTCCAGCTCGAGTTGACCGGCCTGGGTTCCCTGGGAACCGATCCGATGAACCTGCTGAACAGAAGTATCCCCGGTTACTCGCGCATCACCCCGCCCGCGCCGACCGGGACCACATTTGAAAGGTATGAATGATGCGTAGGTTGCACTCTTTGCGCCGCTTCTCCGGCAATGCGCTGTTGCTGGCTGTTTGCGCCGCCTTTTCCGCCGCGCATGCGGCGGAGCCGAATGGCAAGGGGACCAAGAACGCGCCCGCCGCCACGCAGAAAAGCGCACCGGCGCCCGCCGGGGAGCAGTTCGTCGACGGCATCGCGGCCGTGGTCGACAAAGACGTGATCACCCTGCGTGAACTACGCGACGCCTCGCTGCGCATTGCCGCTGAATTGAAGACCCGTGGCATCCAGGTGCCCGACGACAAGGCGTTGCAGCATCAGGTGTTGCAGCGCCTGATCATGGAACGCGTGCAACGTCATGAAGCCGACCGGCTCGGCATCCGCGTCACTGACGCCCAGGTCGATCAGGCCATCACCACGATCGCGGGTCGCAACAAGATCAGCGTGGCGCAATTGCGCGCTGAGATCGAGAAATCCGGCGTCTCCTGGGACAGCTACCGCAAGTCGTTGATGGACGAGATCCGGTCGGACCGCCTGCGTCAGCGCGCGGTGGATTCCACCATCGTCATTTCCGATGCCGAGGTCGACGCCTTCCTGAAGGACCAGCGCCGCAATCCGGCCTTCGCGGCCGCGCCGCAGCAGGCCCAGCCGCAGCCGCAACCGGAAGCCGCGCCCGAGCAGGCCGCCGCGCCGGCCGGCCCGATGCTCTATGCCGTGGCCCAGATCCTGGTGCGGGTGCCGGAAGGCTCGTCACCAGAGCAACTGGCCGCGCTGCGCAAGAAGGCCGAAGACCTGCTGGCGCGCGTCAAGCGCGGCGACGACTTCGCCAGCCTGGCCGCCGCCAGTTCGGACGGTCCCGAAGCGCTGCAGGGCGGCGTCATGGGCGTACGTCCGCTGGACGGTTGGCCCGACCTGTTCGCCAAGGCCATCGCCAATCTGCAGAAGGGCCAGGTCAGCGGCCTGCTCCAGAGCGGCAACGGCTTCCATATCCTCAAGGTGATGGATCGTGGCACGGCCCAGCCGGCGCCCAGCCGCACCGCCCGCGCCCCGGTTCCCACGCCGGCGCCGCAGCCCCGTCCGCAGCCGCAGGCCCAGGCGCCGCAAGGCCCGGTGGAAGTGATGCAGACGCATGCGCGCCACATCCTGATCAAGACCTCGACGGTCATGAGCGACGAGCAGGCGCGCCAACGCCTGGAGCAAGTGCGCCAGCGCCTGGTGGCCGGCGATGCCAAGTTCGACGACATGGCGCGCCAGTATTCGCAGGACGCGACCGCGCCGCAGGGCGGCGACCTGGGCTGGCTCAACCCCGGCGAGACCGTGCCGCCCTTCGAGGCCGCCATGAACGCGCTCAAGCCCGGCGAGATCAGCCAGCCCATCCAGACGCCGTTTGGCTGGCACCTGATCCAGGTCGAAGAGCGCCGCCAGCACGACGCCACCGATGACCTGGCCCGCATGAAGGCGCGCCAGACCTTGTTCGAGCGCCGCGCCCAACCCGCTTTCGAAGACTGGCTGGATCAGTTGCGCGCCCAGGCGTACATCGACAACCGGCTTGAAAAGCAGGACCGTATCAACCAGAACAACCGCTGATCGCAGCCCGAGTTTTTCATGTCTCAACACCAGGCGCGCAAGCGCTTTGGCCAGAACTTCCTGACCGACGAAAGCGTGGTCGAGTCGATCGTGCGGGCGGTCAATCCCGCCCGCGGCGATACCGTGGTCGAGATCGGCCCCGGCCTGTCGGCGCTGACGCGGCCCTTGCTCGAGCGGCTCGATCACCTGACCGCGGTCGAGATCGACCGCGACCTGGCGGCGCGCCTGCGCAAGCAGTTCGAGGAAGGCCGCCTGACGGTGGTCGAGGCCGACGCGCTGACGGTGGATTTCTCGCAGTTCGGCGCGGGCCTGCGGGTGGTCGGCAACCTGCCTTACAACATCTCCAGCCCGCTGCTGTTCCACCTGATGGCCTGGGCCGATCACGTGCGCGACCAGCATTTCATGCTGCAGCGGGAAGTGATCGACCGCATGGTCGCGCAGCCCGGCAGCGGCGATTTCAGCCGCCTGTCCGTGATGCTGCAATCGCGCTATCGCATGCACAAGCTGTTCGACGTGCCGCCGGAGGCGTTCGATCCGCCGCCCAAGGTGGTGTCGGCCATCGTGCGGATGGTGCCGCTGCCGGCCGAGCGCCTGCGCCCGGTCAGCGCGCGCGCCTTCGAGACCGTGGTGGCGCGCGCCTTCTCGCAGCGCCGCAAGATGCTGCGCCGGGTGCTGGCCGACTGGGCGCCGCAGGTGCCCTGGGAGGCGCTGGACATCGCGCCCACCGCGCGCGCCGAGGATATCTCGGTGGACCGCTACATCCGCCTGTCGGATGCGCTGGTCGAGGCCGGCGTGTTGCAGGGCGGTTGATGCCGCGCCGCCACAGGCAAGCAAAAGCCCGCGATCAGCGGGCTTTTTTTCGTCATGACGCGGTGACCACTACAGCATGCGCTTCTGCGCCGCCATCCACAATTGCATGACGTCGCGCGCGCGGTCATGCAGCAGGCGTTCGGCATCGGCCAGGGCCTGTTGCAGGGTGATCGGACCGGGCGCCAGGCTGAAGGCGGCGCTGATGCCGCCTGCATGCAGGGCCTCGTAGCCCTCGCCCAGCGAGCCGGCCAGCGCCACCACCGGCACGCCGGCTTGTTGCGCGATGCGGGCCACGCCCGCGGGCGTCTTGCCGCGCAGGGTCTGCGCGTCCATGCGGCCCTCGCCGGTGAAGGCCAGCGTGGCGCCTTCCATGGCCTGGGCCAGCCCGCCCAGCTCGGCGACGATCTCGACACCGGGCCGGAAGTCGGCGTTCAGGAAGGTCTTGGCGGCGAAACCCAGGCCGCCGGCCGCGCCCGCGCCAGCGTCATGGCGGCGGTCGCTGCCCAGCTGGCGCGCGCAGATGTCGGCAAAGTGGCCGAGCATGGCGTCCAGCGTCTGCACCTGTTCGGGCGTGGCCCCCTTCTGCGGGCCAAAGACATGCGAGGCGCCTTGTGGGCCGCACAGTGGATTGTCGACGTCGGATGCGATGATGATGCGCGTGTTCGCCAACCGGGAGTCGAGGCCGCGTGGGTCGATGCTGGCCAACTGGCCCAGCGCGCCGCCGCCGGGAGGCAGGCTGCGGCCGTCCTTGTCGAGCAGGCGCAGGCCCAGCGCGGTCAGCATGCCGGCGCCGCCGTCGTTGGTGGCGGAGCCGCCCAGGCCGAGGATGATGCGCACGGCGCCGGCGTCCAGCGCCGCCAGGATCAATTCGCCCACGCCGTGACTGCTGGCGCGCAGCGGGTCGCGCCTGGACGGCGCGATCAGTTCCAGGCCGGCGGCCGCCGCCATTTCGATGACGGCGGTGCCATCTTCCAGCAAACCCCACACGGCATCGACCTTGTGGCCCAGCGCATCGTTGACCGTGTGTTGGCGCGCCTGGCCTCCCGCCGCCGCGAGCACCGCCTCGACCGTGCCTTCGCCGCCGTCCGCCATCGGGATGCAGACCGTGTGCGCGCCGGGACAGGCGGCCTTGACGCCGCGCGCGATGGCCGCGGCCGCGTCGGGGGCGGAGACGCTTTCCTTGAAGGAGTCGGGTGCGATGACGATTTTCACGAGGTCGGCCACGGTGCGTTGAGGGACGGGATGTCGATCATGATACCCGCGTGTCCGCCGCCGTCGTACCATAGCGCTTTCGTTGTTCACGTGAGAGTGGATCGCCATGCCTGTATTGCGCCGCACCAAAATTGTCGCCACCCTGGGCCCCTCGACGTCGACGCCGGAACGCATCGACGCCATGATCAAGGCCGGCCTGGACGTGGCGCGGCTGAACTTCTCGCACGGCAGCGCCGACGACCACCGCGAACGCGCCCGCCTGGTGCGCGAGAGCGCCGCGCGGCAGGGCCGCTTCGTCGCCATCATGGGCGACCTGCAGGGCCCCAAGATCCGCATCGCGCGCTTCACCGACAAGCTGGTGCAGATGCAGGTCGGGCAGCCGTTCACGCTGTCGCGGGTGCATCCGAAGGACGCCGGCACGGCCAGCATCGTCGGCATCGACTATCCCGAGCTGGTGACGGACTGCCGCGTCGGCGACGAGCTGCTGCTCGATGACGGCCGCGTGGTGCTGGTGGTCGACAGCGTCGCGGGCGACGAGGTCCACACCACCGTCACGGTGGGCGGCCCGCTGTCCAACAACAAGGGCATCAACCGCCGCGGCGGCGGCCTGTCGGCGCCGAGCCTGACCGACAAGGACCGCGTCGACATCAAGCTGGCCGCCGAAATGCAGCTGGACTACGTGGCGGTGTCGTTCCCGCGCTACGGCAGCGATATCGACGAGGCGCGCGAACTGCTGCGCGCCGCCGGCAGCGAGGCCTGGATCATCGCCAAGATCGAGCGCGCCGAGGCCGTGGCCGACGACGAGGCGCTGGACGCGCTGATCCGCGCCAGCGACGGCGTGATGGTGGCGCGCGGCGACCTGGGCGTGGAAGTGGGCGACGCCGAACTGGTCGGCATCCAGAAGCGCATCATCCAGCATGCCCGAACCCTGAACAAGGTGGTGATCACCGCGACCCAGATGATGGAGTCGATGATCTCCAGCCCGATGCCCACCCGGGCCGAAGTCTCGGACGTGGCCAACGCGGTGCTGGACTACACCGACGCGGTAATGTTGTCGGCCGAGAGCGCCTCGGGTTCGTATCCGGTCGAGACGGTGCAGGCCATGGCGCGCGTCTGCCTGGGCGCGGAAAAGCATCCCACCAGCACGCAGTCGCATCACCGCCTGGGCGAGACCTTCACGCGCTGCGACGAAACCATCGCGCTCGCGGCCATGTACGCGGCCAACCACTTCCCCGGCGTCAAGGCCATCATCGCGCTGACCGAAAGCGGCCACACGCCGCTGATCATGTCGCGCATCCGCTCGGGCGTGCCGATCTACTGCTACAGCCCGCACAGCGTCACGCAGAACCGCGTGACCATGTTCCGCGGCGTCTACACCATCCCGTTCGCGCCGTCGGACTACGAGCCGGCGGATCTCAGCAACGCCGCCATCGACGAGCTGAAGAAGCGCAATCTGGTGAAAGAGGGCGACTGGGTCATCCTGACCAAGGGCGACTTCTACCGCGACAGCGGCGGCACCAACGGCATGAAGATCCTGCTGGTGGATTGAGCGGTTTCGCGGCGCGCGGTGCCTGTAGGCAGGCCTGGCGCGCCGTCGAGGCAGCGTGGCTGGCGGCCGGCGCCGTTCAACCGAAGAACCAGTAGCACACGCCGATGGCCGCCAGCACCCCGGCCAGGTCGGCGACCAGCGCGCAACCCACCGCATGGCGCGCGCGCAGGATGCCGACCGAGCCGAAATACACCGCCAGCACGTAGAAGGTGGTCTCGGTGCTGCCTTGCACCACCGCCGCCAGCAGCGCGGGGAAGCTATCGACGCCGAAGTGCGTCATGGTTTCGAGCATCATGGCGCGGGCCGCGCTGCCCGAGAACGGCTTGACCAGCGCGGTGGGCAGCGCGTCGACGAAGCGCGTGTCCCAGCCGGCATTGGCGGCCAGCCAGCGGATGCCGTCGAGCAGGAAATCCAGCGCGCCCGAGGCCCGCAGCACGCCGACCGCGCACAGCATTGCCACCAGGTACGGCAGCAGGCTCTTGGCGATGTCGAAGCCTTCCTTGGCGCCTTCGATGAAGGCCTCGTACACCGGCACCTTCTTGCAGGCGCCGACGATGAGAAAGGCCAGCAGGATGCCGAACAGCGCCAGGTTGCCCATCAGCGACGACAGCGCGGCGATGGCGCTGGCCGACATGCTGGCCAGCAGCGCCATGAAGCCGCCCAGCAGCAGCGCCGCGCCGCCCAGCCACAGCATCACGACGGGATCGACCAGCCGCAGGCGCTGGCACGCCGCCACCGCCAGGAAACCCGCCAGCGTCGACGCGCTGGTGGCCAGCAGGATCGGCAGGAACACCAGAGTGGGATCGGGCGCGCCCTGCTGCGCGCGGAACATGAACAGCGTCACCGGCAGCAGCGTCAGCGACGAGGCGTTGAGCACCAGGAACAGGATCTGGGCGTTGCTGGCGGTGTCGGGTTTGGGATTGAGCGATTGCAGTTCGCGCATGGCGCGCAGGCCGATTGGCGTGGCGGCGTTGTCCAGCCCCAGGCCATTGGCGGCGAAGTTGAGCGTGATCAAGCCGATCGCGGGGTGGTTGCGCGGCACCTCGGGCATCAGGCGCGCGAACAGCGGCCCCAGCAGCCGCGCCAGTTTTTCCACCAGCCCGGCGCCTTCGGCGATGCGCAGGAACCCCAGCCACAGCGTCAGCGTGCCGAACAGCAGCACCATCACCTCGACGGATACGCGCGCCATGTCGAACAGGCTGGCGACCATGGCGCGGAACACGTCCGGGTCGCCGATGGCGAGCCAGCGGTACAGCGCGGCCGCGGCGGCGGTCAGGAAGAAGCCCAGCCAGAGTTTGTTCAGCATGCGGTGTGTGCCCGGATAACGATTGGATTGCGCACCAGCGCGGGGAGGCCCATTGTCGCAGAGTCGGACCATCGCGGTTTGGCCCCGATGGCGCAATTCTGGTACTTTGCCCCGATATGCCCAGTGGCAT
This sequence comes from Achromobacter xylosoxidans, assembly GCF_001457475.1. Lineage (NCBI taxonomy): Bacteria > Pseudomonadati > Pseudomonadota > Betaproteobacteria > Burkholderiales > Alcaligenaceae > Achromobacter > Achromobacter xylosoxidans. The sequence continues at coordinate 937,146 of NZ_LN831029.1, forward strand.
CGAACGACAGGGGGTCACATGGATTTCAACGCATGGCGCCGGCGCCGCATCTCCGAACCCGCGTACCGTTGGGCCCGCAACGCGATGCCGCCGCTGTCGGCCACCGAACGCGAGGCCATCGAGGCCGGCGACACCTGGTGGGAGGCCGACCTGTTCACCGGCAACCCCGATTGGCGCAAGCTGCTGGACGTGCCCGCCGCGGCCCTGACGCCGGATGAGCAACGCTTCATCGACGGCCCGGTGGCGCAGCTGTGCGCCATGCTGGACGAATGGGATATCACCTGGCACCGGCGCGACCTGCCGCGGGAAGTCTGGAGTTTCCTGAAGGCGCAGCGCTTCTTCGGGATGATCATCCCCAAGCGCCACGGCGGCCTGGGCTTCTCGCCCTACGCCCATTCCGAGGTGGTGCGGCGCATCTCCGCCTATTCGATCACCGCCGGCGTCACGGTCATGGTGCCCAACTCGCTCGGGCCGGGCGAACTGTTGATGCAGTTCGGCACGCAAGCCCAGCGCGACTACTGGCTGCCGCGCCTGGCCGACGGCCGCGAGGTGCCGTGCTTCGGCCTGACCAGCCCCGAGGCCGGCTCCGACGCTGCCTCCATGGTCGATACCGGCGTGGTCTGCCGCCAGGTGGTGGACGGCCGCGAGCTGATCGGCGTGCGCTTGAACTGGCACAAGCGCTACATCACGCTGGGGCCGGTGGCCACGGTGCTGGGGTTGGCGTTCAAGATGTCGGATCCCGACGGCATCCTGGGCGGCGGTCCGCGCGACATCGGCATTTCGGTGGCGCTGGTGCCGACCGACGCGCCCGGCGTCGAGATCGGCCGCCGCCACCTGCCGGCGATGCAGGTGTTCCAGAACGGCCCCAACCGCGGCCGTGACGTGTTCGTGCCGCTGGACGCGCTGATCGGCGGCGTCGAGCGCGCCGGCCATGGCTGGCAGATGCTGATGAGCGCGCTGGCGGCGGGGCGTGGCATTTCCTTGCCGTCGCTGTCGGCGGCGGCGTGCGTGATGAGCGCGCACGCCACCGGCATGTACGCGCGGGTGCGGGAACAGTTCGGCATCCCGGTCGGCAAGTTCGAGGGCGTGCAGGAAAAGCTCGCCAGCCTGGCGGGCAACGCGTACCTGGTGGAAGCGGCCCGGCGCCTGACCTGCGCGGCGCTGAACCAGGGCGTGAAGCCGGCGGTGGTGTCCGGCATCATGAAATACCACGCCACCGAGCGCATGCGGATATCGGTCAACGACGCCATGGACGTGCATGCCGGCCGCGCCGTGATCGACGGTCCCAGCAACTACCTGGGCGCGCTGTACCGGGCGGTGCCCATCGCCATCACGGTCGAGGGCGCCAACATCCTGACGCGCAACCTGATCATCTTCGGCCAGGGCGCGATCCGCGCCCACCCCTACCTGATGCCGGAGATCCTGGCGCTGGGCAATCCCGACGAAGAGCGCGGCATGGAGGTGTTCCACGACGTGTTCTGGCGCCACCTGCGCCACACCGGCATGAACACGCTGCGCGCCATCGGCCGCGCCTGGACCGGCGGCCTGCTGGCGCCGTCACCGGTGTCCGGCCCCACCGCCGGCCACTACCGCCGGCTGGGACGCTATGCGGCCGGCTTCGCGCTGCTGGCCGACGCCGCGCTGGCGCGGCTGGGCGGCGGTCTCAAGCGCCGCGAGCTGCTCTCGGCTCGGTTGGGCGACATCCTGGCCGAACTGTACCTGCTGTCGGCCGTGCTCAAGCGCTGGGAGGACGAAGGGCGCAAGCACGACGACCTGCCGCTGGTGCGCTGGTGCATGGAGCAGGGCTACGCCGAGATCGAAAAACGCATGGACCAGGTGTTGTCGAACCTGCCTGGCCGGCCGTTGGCCTGGGCGCTGCGCGCGGCCATCCTGCCGCTGCGACTGGCGCGGGGGCCGGGCGATGCGCTGACCCGCGAATGCGCGGAACTGCTGCTCAAGCCGTCGCCCACCCATGCGCGGCTGGCGGCCGACCTGCAACGTTCAGCGGGCGGTGGCCAGGGCGATGACGATCCGTTGGCGCTGTTGACCCGCGCCTTCGCCGTGGTCGATGCGGTGCAGCCGATCCGTGACCGGCTGCGGCAGTCGGGCGTGCGCGATTGGCGCGAGGCGCACCGGCACGGCGCCATCACGGCGACGCAGGCGGCGCAGTTGGAGGAGGCCGAGGCGATCGTCTCGCGGGTGCTGCAGGTGGACGATTTCGCGCCGGAGGAACTGGCTCCGGGGCAGGAGCCGAGCCCGGCTCCCGTCCCGAAGGACGATCAGTCGTCCTGATTCGGGTCCATGCCGGGGAACAGGATTTCGGTGAAGCCGAATTTCGAGAAATCCTGGATCCGGGAAGGATAGAGCCGGCCGATCAGGTGGTCGCATTCGTGCTGCACCACGCGGGCGTGGAAGCCCTCGGCCTCGCGGTCGATGTCGCGACCGTAGGGATCCTTGCCCTGGTAGCGGATGTGGCGGTAGCGCCGCACCAGGCCGCGCAGCCCCGGCACCGACAGGCAGCCTTCCCAGCCGTCTTCCATGTCGTCGGACAGCGGCGTGATGACCGGGTTGCACAGGATGGTCTGCGGCACCGCCGGCGCGTCGGGATAGCGCTCGTTGCGGTCAAAGCCGAAGATGACCAGTTGCAGGTCCACGCCGATCTGCGGCGCGGCCAGGCCCACCCCTTGCGCCGCCGCCATGGTCTCGAACATGTCTTCGATCAGGGCGTGCAGCTCGGGGGTATCGAAGCGCTCGACCGGCGGCGCGACGCGCAGCAGCCGGGGATCGCCCATTTTGAGGATGGAGTGGATCATGGCGATGGCGGGTGGGGTTCAGTCCACTCGTCCTTTTTTCTGGATGAATTCGATCTTGTAGCCGTCCGGGTCCTCGACGAAGGCGATCACGGTGGTGCCGTGCTTCATCGGGCCGGCCTCGCGGGTGACCTTGCCGCCGCGTTCCTTGACCTTGTCACAGGCTTCGTAGGCGTTGTCGACTTCCAGGGCGATGTGGCCGTAGCCGGTGCCCAGGTCGTACTTGTCGGTGTCCCAGTTGTGGGTCAGCTCGATCACGGCGCCTTCGGATTCATCCTGGTAGCCGACGAACGCCAGCGTGAACTTGCCATCGGGGTAGTCGTTGCGGCGCAGGACGCGCATGCCGAGCACGTTGGTGTAGAAGTCGATGGACTTGTCGAGGTTGCCGACTCGCAGCATGGTGTGGAGCATACGCATGGTGGAATTCCTTAAGCGATGAGAGGTGGCGGGAAACCCTGCACGTGGGGTTCCCCGGTTATGCCGAGGTCTTGCAGCGCGCCGCCCATGGCGTCGACCGCAAGCCGCATCTGGTCGGGCCCGAAGGCGCCGATGCAACCGACCCGGAAAGTGGGCGGTTCGGTGTTGGTGAAATTGCTGAGCACGAAGCCACGTTGCTTGACCGCGTCCACGAACAGCTGCAGGTTCCAGGTCGGCGCGTCGGGCGCGTGCACGTTGACGACGATGGGGCCTTGCAGCGCGGGCGGCAGGTAGGGGCTGAGCCCCAGGCCGGCCACGCCGTCGTAGAGGGCGCGCATGTTGGCGGTGTAGCGCGCCAGGCGGGCTTCGCGGCCTTCCTGATGATACAGCTCCAGCGCCACGGCCAGCGCCGCCAGTGTCGGCGCCGGCGGCGTGAAGCGCGGGCCGGCGTTGGGCGCCAGGGTGTGCTGGTAGATGTCGGCCAGGTCCAGCGACCAGCTGCCGGCGTTGCCGCGCGCCGCTTCCAGGCTGTCGCGGCGGCCCACCACGAAGGCGGCGCCGGGCAAGCCCTCCAGGCATTTGTTGGCGGTCAGCACCACGGCGTCCACGGCGGGCAGGGCGCGCATGTCGAGCGGCAATGCGCCGAACGCCGAGACCGCGTCAACGATGACGCGGCGGCCCAGAGAATGGGCGATGCGGGCCAGTTCCGGCACGTCATGGCAGATGCCGCTGCCGGTCTCGCTGTAGACCAGCGCCACGTGCGTCAGGCTCGGGTTCTGCTCCAGCGCCTGCGCCACGGCCAGGGGATCGACGCGGTCGCGCGCGCCCACGTACAGCGGCACGGCGACGCGGCCGGCCTCGGCGGCCAGTTTCTGCAGGCGGCCGGCGTAGGCGCCGGTGGAGGGCACCAGCAGGCGGCCGCCGGGCGGCACCAGGGTGCGGATGGCGGCTTCCACCGCGAAATGGCCGCAGCCCGGCAGCGCCAGCGCCACGTGCTCAGCCGCATCGGCCTCGGCCACGCGCAGCACGTCGGCGCAGACCTGGCGGTACAGCGCGCGGAATTCGTTGTCCCAGGGCGCGTAGTCCTGCGCCATGGCGGCCTTGACCCGCGCATCGGTCGTGACCGGGCCGGGAATCAGCAGAAGCATGGGGTTGTCTCCGTGGGGGCTGGGCCGATTGCGGGAGCGTCTCGCACCGACCCTAGAATTGCGGCAGCGAGGCCGGGTCGTGGCGCCGCAGCACGTTCTTGGCTTCCTCGAAATCGGGCAGGATCTGGCCGACCTCGCGCCAGAAATCCTGGCTGTGGTTCATTTCGCGCAGGTGCGCCAGTTCGTGCGCGATGACGTAGTCGATGATGGCCGGCGCGAAATGGATCAGGCGCCAGTTCAGCATGATGTTGCCGTCGCTGGTGCACGAGCCCCAGCGCGTGGCGGCGGACGACAGGCGCCAGCGGCGGATCTTCAGGCCGCTGATCTGCAGGAAGTGCGCCAGCCGGGCGCCGAACCAGGCGCCGGCGCGCTGTTGCAGCCAGGCCTGGGCGGCGTCGCGGATGCGGCCCTGGTCGGCGTCGGCCGGCAGCGCCAGCCACAGCGTGTCGCCGTCGGCCGGGGCTTCGGCATCGCCGGACAGGCGGGTCTGGCGGCTGTCGCCGCCCACGCCCAGGACGATGCGCCTGCCCAGGTAAGGCAGTTCGCCGCCGGCCTGCCAACGCGTGTGCGCCATGGCCAGCTGCTGCTTGCGGGTGTGCCATTCGCGCAGCTTGGCGACGATCCAGCGGGATTTCTCGCGCACCGCGTCGTCGATCTGTGCCAGCGTGACCCAGTTGGGCGCCGTGACGCGCAGGCCGTCGTCGGTGATGACGAAGCCGATGCTGCGGCGGCGCGAGCGCAGCAGCACGAAGCCGATGGGCTGCGGATCGGTGTCCACCTCGCGCCAGCGCGCGCCGGGTGGCAGCGGATCGGGGCAGGGGGTGGGCACGCGCGCCGCCGCATTGGGCGACAGCGTCAGCAGCGGTTCGCCGGCCGGCTTGGGCGCGGATGGCGCGGGGGGAGGGAACAGCGGGGCGGGCGGCGTGGCCACGGGTGCCGGGCGCGCCGCGGGGGACGCGGTCAGCGGCGACGCGTCCGTGGACGCGTCGGAGTCTTGCACGTCGAACAGGAGTTCGAGCTGGTCAGTGCTGGGCATACCTTTCTGGATTGAGACGCCGCATTTCCCCTTCGATCCAGTCCTGCACTTTCTGGTTCAGTTCCTCGGGGGAGATTCCCTTCGATTCTATCGCGGGACCGATGGACAGCGTAACCAGGCCTGGATATTTGACGAAGGCATTGCGGCGCCAGCATTCGCCGGCGTTGTGCGCCACCGGGATGACCACCGCGCCGGTGCGCGAGGCCAGCAACGCGCCGCCCATCTTGAAGCGCGCGGTCTTGCCGGGCGGCACGCGGGTGCCTTCCGGGAACAGCAGCGGCCAGCGGCCTTCGTCCAGCCGGACCTGTCCCTGCTTGACCACCTGTTCGAAGGCGTCGCGGCCCTTGGAGCGGTCGATGGCGATCATGCGCAGCAACGCCAGGCCCCAGCCGAAGAACGGCACCATGTGCAGTTCCTTCTTGTAGACGAAGCACACTTCGCGCGGCATGTAGGCCGGGAAGAACAGCGTTTCCCAGGCCGACTGGTGCTTGGACAGCAGCACCGCCGGGCCGTCGGGCAGGTTTTCCCAGCCCTTGACCTGCCAGCGGATGCCGCAGAACACCTTGGCGCCCCAGATGGCCAGGCGCGGCCAGCCCACCGTGAGCTTGTAGCGCAGGTGCAGCGGCAGCGGCGCCCACAGCACGCAAGCGAAGGCATAGGGGATGACCGTGATGGCCAGGAACAGGAAATACAGGAGCGAGCGCAGCCGGGCCATCAGTTGTCCTGCAGCAGGGCGTCGGCCACGGCCGACAGGTCGTCGCAGACCCGGGTGTTCTCGGGCAGGCCGCCCTTGGCCAGCGTCTTCTTGCCGTTGCCGGTCAGCACCAGCCAGGGCGAGCAGCCCGCGGCGCTGGAGGCCTGCAGGTCGCGCAGCGAGTCGCCCACGGCCGGCACGCCGGCCAGGTTGACGTCGTAGCGATGGCCGATCTGCTCGAACATGCCGGGACGCGGCTTGCGGCAGGTGCAGTCGTCGTCCGGGCCGTGCGGGCACATGAAGACGGCGTCCACGCTGCCGCCGACGGCGGCCAGCTCGCGCCGCATCTTGGCGTGGATGGCGGTCAGCGTGTCCATGTCGAACAGGCCGCGCGCCAGGCCGGACTGGTTGGTGGCGACCACCACCGTCCAGTCCGCCTGCGTCAGGCGGGCGATGGCCTGCAGGCTGCCGGGCAGGGCGATCCATTCGTCGGGATTCTTGACGAACGCATCGCTGTCCTGGTTGATGACGCCGTCGCGGTCGAGGATGATGAGCTTCACTGTGCCAGCCTGGAAATGTCAGCGACCTGGTTCATCAGGGTGTGCAGCTGGCCCAGCAGCGCCAGCCGGTTGGCGCGCACCGCCGGGTCCTCGGCCATGACCATGACGTCGGCGAAGAAGGCGTCCACCGGTTCGCGGGCCTGGGCCAGCGTGCGCAGGTTGGCGGCGAAGTCGCCGGCGGCCAGTTGCGCCTCGGCCTGCGGGCGCAGCGCGGCGATGGCGGCGGCCAGCGCCTTTTCGGCGGGCTCGACCAGCGCGGCGTCATTGACCGCGCCGATCTCGCCTTCGGCCTTCTTGAGCAGGTTGCCGATGCGCTTGTTGGCGGCCGCCAGGCTGGCGGCCTCGGGCATCTGCGCGAAGGCGGCGGCGGCGCGCACGCGCTCGGCCACCTGGTGCAGCGGCGGCGTCAGGGCGATGACGGCCTCGACCGCGTTGCGGTCGTGTTCGTTGATCAGCTGGTTGCGGTAGCGTTCGTAGATGAAGGCGCGCACTTCCGCCAGCGTGTCGGCGGGGATCTTGCCGGCCGGGAAGGTGGCGGCGGTGGCGGCCAGCAGGCCGTCCAGCGACAGCGGGCCGTCCTGGTTGAGCTTGAGCCAGCCGCCGGCGGCCAGTTGCTCGAAGGCGCTGATCAGGCCCAGCGCGGCGCGGCGCAGGCCGAAGGGGTCGCGTTCGCCGGTGGGCGCCAGGCCGATGGCCCAGATGCCGACCAGGGTCTCGGCGCGTTCGGCGATGAACAGCGTGGCGGCGGTCAGGTCGTCCTGCGAAACCGGCGTGTCGTAACGGTTGCGGTACTGGGTGCGCAGCGCCTGCACGACGCTGTCCGGCTCGCCGTCGCCGGCGGCGTAGTAGGCGCCCATGATGCCTTGCAGCTCGGGGAACTCGCCCACCATGTTCGAGCCCAGGTCGGCCTTGGCCAGCAGCGCGGCGCGGTCGGCGGCGGCGACATCGCCGCCCAGCTTGCCAGCCACGTCGCGGGCGATGGCGCGCACGCGCTCGACGCGTTCGAGCTGGGTGCCCAGCTTGTTGTGGTAGACGATCGAGCCCAGTTGCTCGACGCGCGCGGCCAGCGGCGTCTTGCGGTCGGTCTCGAAGAAGAACTGGGCGTCGGCCAGGCGCGGACGCACCACGCGCTGATTGCCTTCGACGATGTTCACCGGGTTGTCCGTGCGCATGTTGCTCACGATCAGGAAGCGGTGCGTCAGGCGTCCGCTGGCCGGGTCGAACAGCGGGAAGTACTTCTGGTTCAGGCGCATCGTCAGGATCAGGCATTCCTGCGGCACTTGCAGGAACTGTTCCTCGAACTCGCCGACGTAGACGGTGGGGTGTTCGACCAGGGCGGTGACTTCATCGAGCAGGGCGGCCACTTCGGGGTCGTCGCCCAGCGTGGCCGACAGACGACCGGCGTGGTCCAGCAGCTGGCGCTGGATCTCGTCGCGGCGGCCTTCGAACGAGGCCACCACGCGGCCCTTCTCGGCCAGGGTGGCGGCGTAGGCGTCGGCATCGGCGATGGCGATGGCGCCGCTGCTCATGTAGCGGTGGCCCAGCGTGTCGCGGCCGGCGGTCAGGCCGAGGGCGCTGACGGGAACCACGTCGGCGCCGAACAGCGCGATCAGGCCGTGCGCCGGGCGCACGAACTTGACGGTGGTCTCGCCGTCGGCCAGCTGGTAGCGCATGACCTTGGGGATCGGCAGGCCGTCGATGGCCGCGTCGATGCCTTCCTGCAGGCCGACGGCCAGCGCGGCGCCGGGGGCGGTGCCGCGGGCGACCAGGTAATCCTGCTTGCCGTCGGATTCACGTTCCAGGGTGGCCAGGTCGATGTTTTCCAGGCCCTTGGCGGCCAGCTTCTTCTGCAGCGCCGGGGTGGCCTTGCCGTCTTCGGTCAGGCCGATCTTCACCGGCATCAGCTTTTCGGCGTAGGCCTGATCGGGCGCCTGCGCCAGCACGGCCGACAGGCGCACCGCCAGGCGGCGCGGCGTGGCGTACGGCTCGACGGCGCAGCCGTCGGCCAGCAGGCCGTGGCGCGCCAGCGTGGCGCGCACGCCTTCGGCGAAAGCCTGGCCCAGCTTCTGCAGGGCCTTGGGCGGGAGTTCTTCGGTCAGCAGCTCGACCAGCAGGGGGCGGATGTTCGTCGTCATTTATGCAGCCTCCCCGGCGGCCTTGTCGCGGCCCAGCATGGGAAAGCCCAGTCGTTCGCGGGAATCGTAGTAGGCCTGCGCGACGGCGCGCGACAGGTTGCGGATGCGGCCGATGTAGGCGGCGCGCTCGGTGACGCTGATCGCGCCGCGCGCGTCCAGCATGTTGAAGGTGTGCGCGGCCTTGAGCGTGGCTTCATAGGCCGGCAGGGCCAGCGGCACGTCCATCAGGCGCTTGGCCTCGGCTTCGTAGTCGTTGAAGTGCGCGAACAGCATCTCGGCCGACGAATATTCGAAGTTGTAGGTGGACTGTTCCACTTCGTTCTGGTGGAACACGTCGCGGTACAGCACGCGGCGGCCGTTGGCGCCTTCGGTCCAGACCAGGTCGTACACGCTCTGCACGTCCTGCAGGTACATGGCCAGGCGCTCCAGGCCGTAGGTGATCTCGCCCGTGGTCGGGGTGCAATCCAGGCCGCCGACCTGCTGGAAGTAGGTGAACTGGGTCACTTCCATGCCGTTCAGCCACACTTCCCAGCCCAGGCCCCAGGCGCCCAGCGTCGGGTTTTCCCAGTCGTCCTCGACGAAACGGATGTCGTGCTGCGTGGGGTCGATGCCCAGCGCCTTGAGCGAGCCGATGTACAGGTCCAGGATTTCCGGGGGCGCGGGTTTCAGCACCACCTGGTACTGGTAGTAGTGCTGCAGGCGGTTGGGGTTCTCGCCGTAGCGGCCATCCTTGGGGCGGCGCGAGGGCTGCACGTAGGCCGCGCGCCAGGGCTCCGGGCCGATCGCCCGCAGGAAAGTGGCGGTGTGCGAGGTGCCGGCGCCGACTTCCATGTCGTAGGGCTGCAGCAGGGCGCAACCCTGCTTGTCCCAGTATTCCTGGAGCGTAAGGATGATTTGCTGAAAGGTGAGCATAGGATTCTTGGAATTCGGTCGCCGGGCGACGTCTGCCGTGGGCGTGGGAAACCGGGCATTTTAACTGGCCCGGGGCGGCCCCGGGGCCGGACCCCGGGATTGGGGTCGCATCCAGGCGGTTACATCCTCGCGGTTACATATCGGGCGAGGCGTGCTCCAGGCGGACGTTGCTCCGCCGGCGCCCTGCGGCGGCCGGGCATTGGTCGTATCATTCCAGGTTGACCAGTCTTATATAAAACCAATATCCAAAACCCCGGAAGGAGCATCCGCATGTCTGACCTGATCAAGGTGGAAGTCGCCGACGGCATCCAGATCATCACCATCAACCGTCCCGAGGCCAAGAACGCCATCAACCTGGAAACCGCCCAGGCCATGGCCGCCGCGCTGGACCAGCTGGACAGCCGCGACGACGTGCGCATCGGCATCCTGACGGGCGCGGGTGGCACGTTCTCGTCGGGCATGGACCTGAAAGCCTTCGCCAAGTCGGGCCAGCGTCCGTACGTGGAAGGCCGCGGTTTCGCCGGCCTGAACGAAGCGCCACCGAAAAAGCCGCTGATCGCCGCGGTCGAAGGTTATGCGCTGGCCGGCGGTTGCGAGATGGCCCTGGCGTCCGACCTGATCGTGGCCGCCAGCAATGCCAAGTTCGGCCTGCCCGAAGTCAAGCGCGGCCTGGTGGCCGGCGCCGGCGGCATGCTGCGCCTGCCGCGCCGCCTGCCGTACCACATCGCCATGGAAGTGATCCTGACCGGCGACATGCTGGGCGCTGAGCGCGCCTACGGCTTCGGCCTGGTGAACCGCCTGACCGAGCCGGGCGGCGCCCTGGCCGGCGCGCTGGAACTGGCCCGCGCCATCGTCGAGAACGGCCCGCTGTCGGTGCAGGCCGCCAAGAGCATCGTGGCGCAGTCCGGCGACTGGACCCAGGAAGAGATGTTCAACCGCCAGCGTCCGCTGATCGCCCACATCTTCTCGTCGGCCGACGCCAAGGAAGGCGCCACGGCTTTCGCCGAAAAGCGCAAGCCTGTCTGGCAAGGAAAATAAAATAAGCTGCACCCCATCGCGCGCGGCCGGTTCGCCGGCCGCGTTTTCACGTTTCCCTCCGTAACCCGCATATCGCCATGTCCGTCCTCATCAAAGAAGAAGACTTCATCCAGTCGATAGCCGATGGCATCCAGTTCATCAGCTATTACCACCCCGTCGACTACATCCGCCACCTGGCCCGCGCCTACGAGCGCGAGGAAAGCCCGGCCGCGCGCGACGCGATGGCGCAGATCCTGACCAACTCGCGCATGTGCGCCGAGGGCAAGCGCCCGCTGTGCCAGGACACCGGCATCGTCAACGTGTTCCTGAAGGTCGGCATGGGCGTGCGTTTCGACACCAAGCGCACCCTGCAGGAACTGTGCGACGAAGGCGTGCGCCGCGGCTACCTGAACCCGGACAATCCCCTGCGCGCCTCGGTGCTGGACGATCCGCTGTTCGCCCGCAAGAACACCCGCGACAACACGCCCTGTATCCTGCACGTCGAGCTTGTCCCGGGTGACAAGGTCGACGTGCAGCTGGCTTCGAAGGGCGGCGGTTCGGAAAACAAGTCCAAGTTCGCCATGCTCAACCCTAGCGATTCGCTGGTGGACTGGGTGCTCAAGACGGTCCCGACCATGGGCGCCGGCTGGTGTCCGCCGGGCATGCTGGGCATCGGCGTCGGCGGCACCGCCGAAAAGGCCATGCTGATGGCCAAGCAGTCGCTGATGGAAGACATCGACATGTACGAACTGCTGGCCCGCGGCCCGCAGAACAAGCTCGAAGAACTGCGCATCGAGCTGTACGAAAAGGTCAACGCGCTGGGCATCGGCGCCCAGGGCCTGGGCGGCCTGACCACCGTGCTGGACGTCAAGATCAACACCTTCCCGACGCACGCGGCCTCCAAGCCCGTCGCCATGATCCCGAACTGCGCGGCCACCCGCCATGCCCACTTCGAGCTGGACGGCTCGGGCCCGGCGCGCCTGGACCCGCCGTCGCTGTCGGAATGGCCGGAAGTGCACTGGGCGCCGGACTACAACAAGTCCAAGCAGGTCGACCTGAACACGCTGACCAAGGAAGAAGTCGCCAGCTGGAAGCCGGGCCAGACCCTGCTGCTGTCGGGCAAGATGCTGACCGGCCGCGACGCCGCGCACAAGCGCATCCAGGACATGCTGGCCAAGGGCGAGCCGCTGCCCGTGGACTTCACCAACCGCGTCATCTACTACGTCGGCCCGGTCGATCCGGTGCGCGACGAAGTGGTGGGCCCGGCTGGCCCGACCACCGCCACCCGCATGGACAAGTTCACCGACATGATGCTGGAGCAGACCGGCCTGATCGCCATGATCGGCAAGTCCGAGCGCGGCCCGGTCGCGATCGAGTCGATCAAGAAGCACGGCTCGGCCTACCTGATGGCCGTGGGCGGCGCGGCCTACCTGGTGTCCAAGGCAATCCGCGGCGCCAAGGTGCTGGGTTTCGCCGACCTGGGCATGGAAGCCATCTACGAGTTCGACGTGAAGGACATGCCGGTGACTGTGGCGGTTGACGCCCAGGGCACTTCGGTCCACACCACCGGCCCGAAGGAATGGCAGGCCAGGATCGGCAAGATCCCGGTCGCCACCGCGTAAACGGGCGACATGAACGCGAGAAGGGCGCCGGTGACGGCGCCCTTTTTTTATCCCCGGGACGTTTCGCGGCCTGCCGTCGGCACGGGCGCCCGTGGCCGCCCGATCAGGGCCGGTCAGTAGCGCACGTACTCCAGCGCCGATTGCGAGGACGCCGGCGCGCGGGGCGCCACGGCTCGCGCCGATGCTGTCTCCCGCGCCGCCTCGGGGCGGTCCTGGGCCTCATAGGCGCTCTGCAGTTCGTGCGCCGCCTCGGCCGTCATCTGGGTGATGTCCTCGGTGACCTCGCCCAGCTTGGCCGACTGCGCCAACGACACTTCGACCACCTCGCCCATGATCTCCGTGACCCGGCGCGACGAAGTGACGATGTTCTCCATGGTGGCGCCGGCGGATTGCACCTGCTCGGCGCCGCTGCCGATCTGCTGGACCGAGGTGGTGATCAGGTCCTTGATCTCCTTGGCCGCGGATGCGCTGTTCTGGGCCAGGCTGCGCACCTCGGCCGCCACCACCGCGAAGCCTTTGCCGTGCGGGCCCGCGCGCGCCGCCTCGACCGCGGCATTGAGCGCCAGGATGTTTGTCTGGAACGCGATGCCATCCATCACGCCGATGATCTCCGAGATGCGCCGCGAGCTTTCGGTGATGGTGCCCATGGTGGCTACCACGCCGGCCACGGTCTTGCCGCCTTCCTCGGCCACCTGGCAGGCGTCGCGGGCCAGCGTATTGGCCTGGCTGGCGCGTTCGGCGTTCTCGGTCAGGCCCTGCACCGCCACCCGTAGCGTCTGCGCGGCGGTGAAGCGGCGGGTGATGTCGGTGGCGAACTTCACCACCTTGAATGGCCGGCCCTCGGCATCGAAGATCGGGTTGTAGCTGGCCTCGATCCAGACGCGGCGCCCGTTCTTGCCGATGCGCAGGTATTGGCCGGTGTCGTATTCGCCGCCGCGCAGCTTGCGCCAGAATTCCTTGTAGGCGGGGCTGCGGACTTCCTCGGGCAGCACCAGCATGCTGTGGTGGCGGCCGCGCAGTTCGTCTTCGCGGTAGCCCATGGCGTCCAGGAACAGGTCGTTGGCGCGAATGATGGTGCCGTCCAGTTCGAACTCGATGATGCCCTGCACCTTGGAGATGGCGGCAAGCTGGCCCTCGGTGTCGGCCTGGCGGCGCTGCTGCTCGGTGACGTCGGTGGCGTACTTGACCACCTTGAAGGGCTGGCCGCACTCGTCGAGGATCGGGTTGTAGCTGGCCTGCAGCCAGACGTCGCTGCCGTCCTTGTGGATGCGGCGATAGCGGCCCGCGTCGTACTCGCCGCGCTTGAGCTTGTCCCAGAACGCCTGGTATTCAGGAGAGCCGCGCCGGTCGGGCGCCACGAAGATGCGGTGGTGCTGCCCCCGCAGTTCGTCGAGCGTGTAGCCCATGGCATCGAGGAAATTCTGGTTGGCCATGAGCACATGGCCGTCCAGGTCGAACTCGATGACCGCCTGCGCCTTGTGGATGGCCGCGATCTGGCCGTACAGATCCGCATTCCGTGTGTCGCGCTTGCGACGGAACAGGCGCTTGAAGGGAAACCAATGCATGTTGAACTCGAACGAAGATGCCGGCCGGTATCGGTCAACAAAGTCTCTATGTGTGGGTGACCTGGATCATAAGGTTCGGAAGGCCGTGAATTGCCGGATGGGCTCTGTTAGGCAGTCTGATAAAGGTCTTGGACGCCCCGAATGAATCGGGGCGAACACGATCAGAACGCCCAGCGCCAAGTCAGCGTGGCGCCGTGGTTCCGATTGCGCGAGCTGAACTGTCCGGCATAGTGAAAGCCGGCCATTGCGTTGCGGCCTGTGCGTGCCTGTAATCCGGTTTCCAGCAGCAAGGTGTCGCGGGCGATGGGCGCGCCGACGATGGTGAAGGCGTCGCCGGCATCGAACGACTGCGTCGACGTCGTGGACAGGTCGCCGAAGGCGCGACGCCAACCCGCGCCGACTGTGAGGGCGCCGTCGAAACTGTCCGATTGCAGCGCGTGGCGGAGGCGGGCGCCCAACGTTGTTGTCGTTGTCCGCGCAGACTGGCCGACGCCCGAGAGCGCGCCGCTGCCGCCGCGTTCCTGGAACGCGGAGCTGCGTTGGCTGGCCCATGCCAGGCCGGCGTAGGGTTCCACTGACAACGCACCGCTTGCGGCCAGGGCGTAACCCAGTTCGGCGAATAGCTGGGTGGCGCTGGCGCGATAGTCGGCGCGCAAGGTCTGGTCCAGTGCGCCGGCCACGACGCCACGGCGAGTGCCGACGTTGTGCCAGGTGTAGGCCGTTCCCAGCAGGACGTTGAGCCTGCCGCCGCGCGTCTCGAATGCCTTGCCGCCGTAGGCGATCGCGCTATAGCTCGAGATATTGCTCTTGGCGTTCGCGCCATCGGTGCGCAGCTGGCTGTCGGTGTAGCCCAGCGCGCCGCCCAGGCGCCAGCCGGCTCCGATGGCGTGATCCACACCGATGAAGATACCTCCGGTGCGCAGGCGGACGGCGTTGCTGTCGTCTGTCGCACCCTGGTCTTGCCAGCTTCCGACCAACTGCGCCCAGACGGGGTGGGCGTCGGACCCGGGCAGGGTCGAGGCGGCGGGCGGCGCATCGCTCACTCCCGCGGCCGCCGTGGGCGAGCCAGCATGCCGGCCCGCATTCAAGTTGGCGCGCAGATGTTTCAGCGGCACATCGCGAATGGTCGTGTCCAGGCCGGGCAACGCATGGCGGACGCTGGCGTGGATTTCTCCGGCGAGCGCTGAAAAGTAGGCCTGGGGGGCGCCTTCGGGCAGGCTCAATGCTCGACGATAGAGTTCGTGGTCGGCGGGCAGGCTTTCGATCGCATTGGCGGTCGCGATGGTGTTGCGGTTGCTGAGGAGGTCCGCGAATCGGATGGGTGACGACGGCGCCGCGCCGTCGTCACCGGGTGTTGCTGCATCGGTTGCTGGCGGTGACGCCGGGTCGGAGGCAGGGGGAACGGGCTCGGTTGTGGGCGGCACCGGGTCAGTCACCGGCGGAGCCGGATTTGTCGCCGGGGGAACCGGCTCGATCACAGGGGGTACGGGAACGGGAGCGGGGGCGGCTTTGCGCACCAGCGTCAGGAAGGCGTCCTGGTCGTCGTCCGAGTAGCTCAACGTGGGCGTGAGATAGGCCAGGTTGGACGTGACGCCGGCAAAGCGCGTGCCGTTGAATTTCTCTCCGGCATGCAGGACGGTGTAGCGCTGCGTTTCCGCATACAGGTCCGACGCCATCGCGTTGACCCGCAGCACCGCACCGGTGAGCCTGGCCGTCTTGGCCACATCGAGCCGGTCGGCGGCGGTTGGCGTGACGCGCACGGTGTAGGTGCCTGCGATGCCGAAATCGAGGTCCCCATCGCCCCAGATGTACTGGGTGATCGGCGCGCCATCGTCGCTGCCAAAGGCCAGCTGGTTGTCCTTGCCCTTGAAATACAGGTCACCGATGATGTCGGAACCCGACCACATGATGAATGTGTTGTTGTCGCCTTCGAAGAGAACGGCAGTCGCGCCGTTGCTGTTGAAGCTGCCTTTGTTGGTGACGGTCGTATCGCTGCCCGCTCGTAGCGCGGTGCCTCTCTTGCCGACACTTCCTTTGTTTGGGTACTGCACGGTGCCGGGAAAACCGCCCAGCACGACGTTGTTGTTGACCACCGTGCCCGAGCCGATGGAGATGCCGACGCCGCCATCTCCCGAGAACGTGCGGGGGGCCAGATAGAGATCGCGGGTGCCGCCCTGGCCGCCGGAGACCAGGGCGTTGATGATGATGTCGCCCCGCGTAAGCACGACGGCGTCGCCACCAGCGCCGGGGTGCCCCCTCGATGCGCCTCCCATGCCTCCGGAGACAGGGCCATTCAACGTCAGGACACCGGATACGGCGGCGATTCCCGCGCCGCCGCCACCGCCGCCGCCCACGTAAGCCATATTTTGCAGGGCATCCGCTCCGCCGGGGCTTCCCGCCGCCCCGTTCCCACCCGTCACGCTCACGTTGGTGGCGATGACCAGGTTGATGTTCTCGCCGCCGAGAATGGCGACTCCGCCGCCACCCCCGCCGTGATTGTTATCGCAAGGCGCGGCGCAAGTCCCGCGGCTGCCCGACACGTCGGTCGTCACGACGTCATTGGAACTGGCGGCCTTGGGAGCGGCGCCGCCGGTGCCGGGGCTATGGGCGGCATTGGCGCCCGCGCCGGCCTTGCCATCGGAAGTGATCGGGTCCAGTCCGCCGCCGTCGCCGCCCTGAGTGGCAGGATTGGCCGTCCAGAAGTTCTGGCCAAGGCCTCCGGCGCCACCGCCTCCCTTGCCGGCGGCCGCAACGGCGGTAGCCGGCAGGGTCACGCCCATGTGCAAGGCAAGCACAAGGCATGCGGCGTAAGTCAGGCGGTGTGAGAAGACGGTTTGTCTGGACGGGAGGACTTGCATGGCTACATCCACAATTACCGGGAGGTTGAAGAACTCGGCGGTAAGTGTAGGTAGCCGAAGGCGACGCTTCATCGCCAACCGGCAGTCAATGAAAAGAAGATTGGTCAACGCATATGAAGATCCCTATTGATTGGGAGGACTCTAAGGATTGCCGGAGGAAAAGTAAAAATCGGTCTGGAGAAAATCAGACAGCTAGCCGGCCTGATTTTTGAAAAACGCGGCAATCGCCTGCGGCGACTTCCCCAGCACCTCGCGCAGCACTTCCTCCGTATGCTGCCCCAGCAGCGGCGGCGCGCGCCGGTACACCACCGGCGAATCCGAAAAGCGCAACGGACTGGCCGTCACCGGCGCCACGCCGCCGCCCGGATGCGGCAGGTCGCGGCGCAGCTGCCGCGCCTGCGCCTGTGGGTGAGCGAAAGCCTGGGCGATGTTGTTGATCGGGCCGCAGGGCACGCCCACGGCTTCCAGCTTGGCGATCCAGTCGTCGCGCCGGCCCTGGCGCATGATGGCGGCCAGCATCCCCACCAGTTCGTCGCGGTTGGTCACGCGCAGCCGGTTGGTGGCAAAGCGCGGATCGTCGCCCAGCTCCGGCGCGCCGATCGCCGCGCAATAGGCGCGGTACTGCGATTCATTGCCGGTGGCCACGATCAGGTGGCCGTCGCTGGCGGCGAAGACCTGGTAGGGCACCACGTTCTGGTGCGCGTTGCCGGCGCGCGTCGGCGCCACGCCGGAATTGAAGTAGTTGGAATTCTGGTTGGCCAGCAGCGCCACGTGGCTGTCGAGCAGCGCGATGTCCAGGTGCTGGCCGAGGCCGCTGCGGTGGCGTTCCTGCAAGGCCGCCAGGATCGCCACGGTGGCGTACATGCCGGTGACGATGTCGGTCACCGCCACGCCGGCCTTCTGCGGTCCACCGCCGGGCAGGTCGTCGCGTTCGCCGGTGATGCTCATCAGGCCGCCCATGCCCTGGATCATGAAGTCGTAGCCGGGGCGGCGCGCGAACGGCCCGTCCTGGCCGAAGCCGGTGACCGAGCAGTAGATCAGGCGCGGATTGATGGCCTTCAGGCTGGCATAGTCCAGGCCGTACTTGGCCAGCCCGCCGACCTTGAAGTTCTCGACCAGGATATCGCTGACCGCCGCCAGTTCGCGGATCAGCGCCGCGCCATGCGGCGTGGCCATGTCGGCCTCGACCGAGCGCTTGTTGCGGTTGGCGCTGAGGTAATAGGCGGATTCGTTGGTGTCGACGCCATTGCCGTCCTTCAGGAAGGGCGGGCCCCAGGCGCGGGTGTCGTCGCCGACGCCGGGGCGCTCGATCTTGATGACGTCGGCGCCCAGGTCGGCCAGGTTCTGCGTGCACCACGGGCCTGCCAGGATGCGCGACAGGTCCAGCACGCGGATGCCGTCCAATGCGGGCGGGCGCGTCATGATTGCACCTCGGCGGCGCCATGGCTCATGACGATGATGTCGCGTTCGACGGCGCGGGCGATGAAGCGGATCTGGCCGTCCGGCATGCGCCACATATCGCATTGCAAGGTTTCGCCCGGGTAGACCGGCGCGGAGAATCGCGCATCCAGCCGGGTCAGGCGGGAGGCGTCGTAGTCGCACCAGGTCTTCACCAGCGCGTGCGCGGCCACGCCGTAGGAACACAGTCCATGCAGGATCGGCTTGGGATAGCCGGCCTGGTGCGCGACCTCGGGGTCGGCGTGCAGCGGATTGCGGTCGGCGTTCAGGCGATACAGGAGCGCCGCCTGCGGCGGAATGCGCAGTTCGCAGCGGTGCTCCGGCTCGCCCTGCGGCGCGGCGGGCAGCGGCTCGGGGCTGGCGTCGCCCTGGCCGAAGCCGCCATCGCCGCGGCAGAAGGTGCTTTGCCGCAAGGTGGCCAGGCGCGTGCCGGCGCTGTCGTGCAGCGTGCGTTCGGTGACCACGATGGCGCCCTTGTCCGCGCCCTTGTCGATCACGTGGGTAACGCGGCTCCTGCCGATCACGGTGCCGGACGTGGGCAGCGGCGCGTGCACCGCCAGTCGCTGTTCGCCATGCACCAGCCGGACCCAGTCGATGCCGGCGCGCGGGTCGCTCATCCAGAAGCCCGGATAGCCCAGCACCACGCTCATGGTGGGAAAGGCGCGCAGGTCCTTTTCGTACACGTAGCGCAGTTGCCGGGTGTCCTCGGGATCCTGTCCCAGGCCGATGCCCAGCGCATACAGCATGGTGTCCTTGTCGTCGTAGTGCTGGCGCACGTCGTCGAAGCGCCAGTGCTTCACGGTTGCGTAGTCGAGCGGCATGGCGGTCTCAGATGGGGTCCCAGTCGATCACGTCGGGCGAACGCTCCAGCGCGTAGAAGTGCTTGCGCATGGCGGGCACGGCGATCTCGCCGATCAGTTCGGGCGTCCAGCCCTCGCTGTAGTGCACGGTGCGTAGCGGCCGCGGCTGGCTCATCAGCATGATCTCGTTGGCGCGCACCGCGAACACCTGCGCGGTGATGGCGCTGGCCGCGTCGCTGGCCAGGTACACGGCCATCGGCGCGACCTTGTTGGCCTCCATTTTCTTGAGCTTCTCGACGCGCGCCTTCTCCTCGTCGGTCTCGGCGGGAATGGAGCTGGTCATGCGGCTCCAGGCGAACGGCGCGATGCAGTTCGAGCGCACGTTGTAGCGCGCCATGTCCAGCGCGATCGACTTGGACAGCGCCACGATGCCGAGCTTGGCGGCGGCGTAGTTGGCCTGGCCGAAATTGCCGATCAGGCCGGACGTGGAAGTCATGTGCACGAAGGCGCCCGACTCCTGTTCACGGAAATACGGCGCGGCGGCGCGGCTCATGAAGAACGAGCCGTTCAGGTGCACGTCGATGACCTGGCGCCATTCCTCCTCGCTCATCTTGTGGAACACGCGGTCGCGCAGGTTGCCGGCGTTGTTGACCACCGCGTCGATGCGGCCGAAGGCGTCGATGGCGGTCTGGATGACGCGGCTGGCGCTGTCGTAGGCTGCCACGCTGTCGGTGTTGGCGACGGCCTGCCCGCCCGCCGCCACGATCTCGCGCACCACGGCCTGCGCGGGGCCTTCGCCGCCGCCCTCGCCGGTGAGCGAGACGCCGATGTCGTTGACCACCACCTTGGCGCCCGCCTGCGCCATGGCCAGCGCGATGCCGCGGCCGATGCCGCCGCCCGCGCCTGTAACGACCACTACCTTGCCGGAAACAATACCGCTCATTGGGGCTTACTCCAGATGCCGCGGCGCGCGCCGCGTGGGAAACAGTTCCGCGTCAAACCGTATGGTTTACGGGGTTGCCCCATGGTATGGTCGTCACGGCATTCGAAGAATTCAAAATTAGAAATGCCCCCCTTCTGTGTGGTGGAACATGAGACATGATCTGACTGACCTGCGGCTATTCGTGAACGTGGGGGAAACGCTCAATCTGACCCGCGCGGCCGAACGCACCTTCCTGTCGCTGCCCGCCGCCAGCGCGCGCGTCAAGCACATGGAAGAGGCCTTCAAGGCGCGGCTGCTGGTGCGCATGGCCACGGGCGTGGCGCTGACCCCGGCCGGCGAGGTGCTGCTCAAGCACGCCAACGCGGTGTTCCGCCAGCTCGAATGCCTGAACGCCGACCTGCAGCCCTACGCCAGCGGCCTGAAGGGGCGGCTGCGCCTGCTGGCCAACACCACCGCCACCAATTCCTTCCTGGCGGACGCGCTGTCGACCTTCCTGGCCGAGAATCCCGACGTGGACGTCGAGCTGGAAGAGAAGATCTCGGGCGACATCGTCATCGCGATCCGCGCGGGCGCCGGCGACCTGGGGCTGGTGGCCGGCAACATCGACGTCGAGGGCCTGGATGTGACGCCGCTGTTCCGCGATGAGCTCACCGTGGTCACGGCGCTGGACCATCCGCTGGCGGCGTCGAAGTCGGCCCATTTCGCCGACCTGATCGATGCCTACCAGTTCGTCGGCATCCATCCCGACAGCGCCATCCAGACCTTCCTGGAGGACATCGCCAGCGGCCTGGGCAAGCGCATCTGCCAGCGCGTGCACGTGGGCAGTTTCGAGGCCGTGTGCCGCATGGTCGAGGCCGGCGCCGGCATCGCCGTGGTGCCGCGCGCCTGCGCGGCGCGCTACAGCCGGCCCGATGCCTTGCACGTGTTGAAACTGGAAGATCCCTGGGCCCTGCGCGACCGCCTGCTGTGCCGCCAGCGCGGCCGCGACCTGCCGAGCTTCGCCGAGTGCTTCATCGAGCACGTGCAGCGCGCGGCGCGGGGACAGTAGCCGCGGCGGGCGCGGTGTCATGCCGCGGCGAACGCGGTGTTCCGCCCGTCCTGACGGCTTGACGGTCCGCATGGCCGTCGCCGTGGCGCCACATCGGACCTGCGATAGTGTCCGATCAGCGAACACGGCATCGCGGCGAAAGAGGGGCTTTTGAAAATATGTAGCGGCAAAAGCGGCCGCGCGGCAAATAATAAAAAAAGCCCCGGCCGCGCCTGATGCGCGGACAGTAGAAAAATGGGGCCGGCAGGCGGCAAGCACCGCGTTGTTCCGGTGTGGTTTGCGGCCGCGCCACCGACAAGAACGACTCAGGAGACTGCCTTGCTAAATCCCCAACGCCGCCGCGTCATCGCGGGGCTGGGCGCTGCGTGCGCCACGACTCTGCTGCCCACTTTCGCCCGCGCCGCTGCCTGGCCCGGCCACGCCGTCACCTTCATCGTGCCGTTTCCGGCCGGCGGTCCGGTCGACACCACCGCGCGGTTCACCGCGCAGCCGCTGGGCCACCTGTGGTCGGTGCCTACTGTGGTGGACAACCGCTCGGGCGCCGGCGGCATCGTTGGCGCGCAGTTCGCCGCCAAGGCCGAGCCGGACGGCTACAACTTCTTCTTCGCCTCCATCCATCACGCGGTGCTGCCGAGCCTGCGGGACAACCTGACCTACGACATCAACCGTGATTTCGTGCCGGTGGGCATGGCGGCGGTGTTTCCGATCGTGCTGGTGGTGAACCCGTCGTTGCCGGTGACTTCGGTGAGCGAACTGATCGCCTATGCCAAGGCGAATCCGGGCAAGCTGTCGTTCAGTTCCTCCGGAACGGGCGGCGGCACGCATCTGGCGGGCGAGCTGTTCAATGCGATGGCGGGCGTGAAGATCCAGCACATTCCTTACCGGGGCAGCGCGCCGGCGATGCAGGATCTGCTGGGAGGGCAGGTGCAGGTGATGTTCGCGGACGGGCCGTCGGCGGTGCCGCATCTGAAGACGGGCAAGGTGCGCGCGTTGGGGGTGGGGAATCCGACGCGGTCGAGCATGTTGCCGGACGTGCCTACGATCGCCGAGTCTGGGTTGCCAGGCTACGAGGCGTACTCGTGGAGCGGGGTGCTGGCGCCGAAGGGGACGCCCGCCGACATCGTGGCGCGGGTCAATGCGGACATGGTGAAGGTGTTGTCGGATCCCGCGACGGCCAAGGCGATGGTGGCGGCGGGGGCGGAACCCAAGCCCGGCAGCCCGGAGGCGTTTGGGGCGTTCGTGCGCGGCGAGGTGGCCAAGTGGCGGGATGTGATCAAGAAGGCGGGGGTCAAATTGGAGTAGGGCTTTTGGGTTCTTTAGACGCGTGTGCGGGGGCAGGCGGGGGACGGCGGGGCTACGATTGCGGTCCGGAGCGTTCGCTCCGGACTGCCCCGGGCTCAACCTCGTACGCCTTCGGCTCCCTACGGTTTCCGCCGGGCGCATCTACACGCCCCGCCGTCCCCCGCCTGCCCCCGCACACGCTCGCGATGTGACTCAGCGACGCGGGTTGGGGAGGGGGGTGTTCTTGGCATTTTGGCCATCTTCGGCGTGGGGTTGGAGTAGCTTGCGGGGCCCGCGTCAAGGCGGCCGCGCGGGCGGCCTTTTGAGGCCTACGTGGTGTCTTGCGGTTTGGGATGACGCGGCGCGCTGGGGGGTGAGTGCGCGTCAGCGCGTCAGCGCAGCAGCGCGGTCTTGGCTTCCTGGTATTCCGTTTCCAGTTGGTTCACTAGTTCGGCCACCGACAGGACTTCCTGCGCGGCGCCCACGCCTTGGCCGGCGCTCCAGACGTCTTTCCAGGCTTTGGGCCGGGTGTTCTTGTCGAGGTTGGGCGGGGGGGCATCGTAATCGGGAAGTCGGGCGGGGTCGAGGCCCACGGCGCGGATGCTCTCGCTCAGGTAGTTGGCGGGCACGCCCGAGAAGTACGGGGTGTAGGTGACGTCGGCGGCCTGGGCGCGCAGGATCATTTCGCGGTAGGCGTCGTTGGCCAGGGATTCGCGGGTGGCGATGAAGCGGGTGCCCATGTAGGCGAAGTCGCAGCCCAGGGCCTGGGCTGCGAGGACGTCCTTGCCGTGGCTGATGCAGCCGGACAGGGCCAGGGGGCCGTCGTAAAAGGCACGGATTTCGTTGACCAGGGCGATCGGGTTGAGCCGGCCGGCATGGCCGCCGGCGCCGGCGGAGACCAGGATCAGGCCGTCGACGCCGGCATCCAGGGCGCGGCGGGCGTGGCGTACCGTGGTGACGTCGTGGTAGACCTGGCCGCCGTAGGCATGGACGGCGCGCACCACGGCTTCGGGCGGATGCAGCGAGGTGATCACCAGGGGCACGCGGCGCTCGGCGCAGATGGCAAGGTCGCCCTGCCAGCGGGCGTTGCTGGGGTGGACGATGAGGTTGACGCCGTAGGGCGCCACCCGCGCGCGCGGATCCGCGCGGCGGGCGGCGGCCAGGCGTTCTTCGATGCGGTTGATCCAGTCGTGCAATTGTTCCTGCGGCCTGGCGTTGAGCGAGGGGAAGGTGCCGATGATGCCGGCGCCGCATTGCGCCGCCACCAGGTCCGGGCCGGAGACCAGGAACATGGGAGCGCCGATGATGGGCAGTCGGGTCTGCGCGCGCAGTGCGGATGGCGTCATGGGCGGGTTCCGGTCGGGGTCAGTTGGCCTGGATGTTGGCGCTCTTGATCACATCGGCCCACAGGGCATATTCGCGGTCGATGCGCTGTTGCAGGGCGGCGGCGTCGCCGCTGTTGATGGTGTAGCCGCCGTCGGTCATGGCGCGGCGGAAGGCGGGGTCCTTCGATACCTCGGATAGCGCGAGTTTCAGGCGCGCCTGCACCGCGTCGGGCAGCTTGCGCGGGCCGACCAGCGCATACCAGCCGACCACCTCGTAGTCCTTCATGCCGGCCTCGATCATGGTGGGCACGTCGGGCAGCTCGGGGTTGCGGGTGCGCGAGGTGACCGCCAGCGCGCGCGCCTTGCCGCTCTTGATGAACGGAATCGCGGTGCTGGTGATGTCGAACATGAAGGTGATCTTGCCGCTGACCACGTCCATCATCGCCGGCGAGTTGCCGCGATAGGGCACGTGCAGCATCGGCACGCCGGCCTGCTTCTTCAGCAGTTCGGCCGAAAGGTGGTTCGACGCCCCGATGCCGGCCGAGCCGAACGACACGGCATCGGGATGGGCGCGGGCGTAGTCGACCAGCTCGCCCACGCTCTTTGCCGGGGCCTGCGGGCCGATCAGCAGCACGTTGGCGTAGTCGACCACCAGGCCGATCAGCGAGAAATCCTTGCGTGGATCGAACAGGGTGCTGCGCTGGACCAGTGGCGACATGGTCAGCGTGGGGCTGGCGGCAAAGCCCAGCAGGTAGCCGTCGGGCGGCGCCTTGGCGGTGGCGTCGGAAGCGATCATGCCGCTGGCGCCGGCGCGGTTCTCGACCACGACCGCCTGGCCCAGCTTGTCGCCCAGGTACTTGGCGAAGACGCGCGCGGTGGTGTCCACGGGGCCGCCGGGGGCGTAGCCCACCAGCAGGCGGATGGGACGGTCGGGGTAGGCGCTGTCGGCGGCGGCGCTGGCGCCGGTCGCCATGGCCGCCACGGCGGCGGCCGCGGCGAGCAGGGTCTTGATGTTCACGCTCATGTCTCCTTGTGGAATGAGCCGGTCGCGGAGCGGAACAGCGGGGCCGCGCCTACGCCAGCCTTTCTTTCAGCGGCTGCTTGAGGATCTTGCCGCTGACGGTGGTGGGAATCGTGTCGATGCAGTGGATCTGCGCCGGCCGCTTGTACGGCGCCAGCTGGGCGCGCAGGTGCAGCATCAGCAGATGGGTGTCCAGGCGCGCGCCGGCCAGGGGTTCGACGAAGGCGATGACTTCCTCGTTGTGGTCCTCGGTGGGGCGGCCCACCACCGCCGACAGGCGCACGCCGGGAAAGGCGTTGATGACCGCCTCCACCTCGATCGGGTAGACGTTGAAGCCGGAACGGATGATCAGGTCCTTGGAGCGGCCGGCGATGTAGAGCGCGCCGCGGTCGTCCAGGTAGCCGATGTCGCCGGTGTTGAGCCAGCCGCCAGGCAGCAGCGCCTGCGCGGTCTGCGCCGGGTCGCGGTAGTAGCCCAGCATCACGCCGGGGCCGCGGATCAGGATGTCGCCGCGTTCGCCCGGGCGCGGCGCGTCGGCGTCGGGACGGCCGATGCGCAATTGCACGCCATCCACCGCGTAGCCGGCGCTGCAATCGGTCGGCGGCGCATCGATGTCGGTGATGAACATGGAGCCGGCGTACTCGGTGATGCCATAGCCGTGGTGCATGGCGATACCGAAGTAGCGTTCGGCGTCGCGCTTGAGCGTGGGGTCGAGCGCCGCGCCGCCGGTGTAGAGATAGCGCAGCGCCGGGGCGCGCAATTCAGCGCGAGGCGGCGCGGCCGCCAGCATGCGGTTGAACATGGTCGGCACGCCCTGCAGGATGCTGACGCCGGGGTGGGCCAGCGCCTTGAAGGCATCCTCGGGATCGAAACGGCTGCGCAGCACCAGGCTGGCGCCGGCATGCAGCGTCGCCATCAGCACGGTGGCGATGCCGAAGATGTGCGACAGCGGCAGGGCGGCGTAGCCGATGTCCCGGGGCGTCAGGCGGCGCGACGCCGCGGAGACGCCGGCGAAGTGCAGCAGGCCGCGGTGCGGCACCATGACGCCCTTGGGCGCGCCGGTGGTGCCGGATGTGTAGATCACGGTGGCGACCTCGGCGGCCGGGGCGCCGGTTTCGGGTTGGGTCGGAGAATCCGCGCGCCGTGCCCGTATGCCAGGCCCCCAGGCGGCGGCATCGGCGGGTTGCGCTCCGGCCGCGTCGGCATGGGCGGCGGCGGCGCCGGAAACCCCGCTGGTGTAGAGCGTGATCTCGGGTTGGGCGTGGGCGCTGATGGCGGCGATTTCCCGCGCCGACAAGCGCGCGTTCACGCCAACCGGCCAGGCCCCGATGATGCCGCAGCCGAACAACGCGGCGATCATGGCGGCGCAGTTCTCGCCGACCATCAGCACGCGATGCCCCGGCCGTACGCCCGCCGCTGCCAGCCAGTCGGCCGCATCGCGGGCGCGCTGCCACAGTTGCGCATAGGTCAGGATGCCGCCGCCTTCCTCGTACAGGCAGATGGCGTCGGGCTGGCTGCCGGCCTGGCGGGCCAGCAGTTGGTGGATGCGGGTGAGCGGTTCGGCGTGCGACATGGTTGCTGCGGTCGGAATCAAAGCGTGGCGGCGGTGCCGAGGATGGCGGTGGCCTGGCTGGACAGCGTGCCGCCGTTGCCGTGCACCAGCGCCAGTTCGGCGTTGGCCACCTGGCGCGCGCCGGCCTCGCCACGCAGCTGCCGCACGGCCTCGATCATGATGAAGACGCCGTACATGCCCGGATGCACGCAGCACAGGCCGCCGCCGTTGGTGTTGACCGGCAGCCGCCCGCCGGGCGCGATGGCGCCGCCGGCGATGAAGTCCTTGCTCTCGCCCTTGGCGCAGAAGCCCAGGTCCTCCAGGAACAGCAGGGTGTTGATGGTGAAGGCGTCGTACAGCTCGACCACGTCGATGTCCTGGGCCGAGACGCCCGCCATGGCATAGGCGCGGCGGCCCGATACGCTGGCGGCGGTGACGGTCAGGTCTTCCATCGACGAGATCTGCCGGTTCCAGACGGCGGTGGCGTTGCCCAGCACGTAGACCGGCGGGCGCGGCAGGTCGCGGGCGCGGTCGGCGCGCACCAGCACGTAGGCGCCGGCGCCGTCGGTGACCAGGCAGCAATCGCGCACGCTCAAGGGATCGGACACCATGCGCGCGGCCAGGATCTGCTCCAGCGTGGCCGGCTCGCGCAACTGCGCCTCGGGATTGAGCTGGGCCCACTGGTTGGCGGCCAGCGCGACCTGCGCCAGGTGTTCGCGGCGGGTGCCGTACTGGTGCATGTGGCGCGCCGCGGCCAGCGCATACGACGACAGCGGGCTCAACGGTTCGTACGGCGTCTCGTAGGGCTGCGGATCGAACTGCTTGCGCACGCGGCCGATCTCGGCGCGGCTCAGCGTCGAGGTGCGCTGGGTGCTGCCATAGCAGACCAGCACCGCGTTGCATTGGCCCGAGGCCAGCGCGTGCAGCGCCGGCAGCAGGTGCGCCACGAAGCTGGAACCGCCCAGCATGGTGCTGTCGATGAAGCTGGGGCGGATGCCCAGGTGCTCGATGACCGGCATCGCCCACATCGGCGCGGCCACGCTGGCGGTGCAGATGCCGTCGATGTCGCGCATCGACAGGCCGGCGTCGGCCACGGCGCGCTGCGCTGCCTGCACCAGGATTTCCATTTCGGTGTAGCCGTTGGCCTGGCCCAGGCCGGCATGGCCGACGCCCGCCACCGCGACGGCGCCGCGCAGATCGTTCAGCGTCATTGCGCCTCCTTGTTGGGAACAAAGACCAGCAGGCCGCGGCCTTCCGTCACGGCCACCTGGGCCCGCACCGCCATGCCGATGCGCACGGCGTCGGGCGCCACGCCCTCGACCCGGCTCATCAGGCGCACGCCCTCGGCCAGGTCGACCAGCGCCACGTTGTAGTCGCCGCCCGCCTCGGGCTTGCGCCGCACGGTGGTGGTGGAATAGACCGTGCCGCGCCCGTCCGGCGTGCGCCAGGACAACTGGTCCGCGCCGCAATGCGGGCAGATCATGCGGGGATAGAACACGGCGCGGTCGCAGGCGTCGCAGTGCTGGATCTGGAAGCGTCCCTGGTCGAGCGCCTGGCGGTATTGCGCCTCGACGCCTTCGGTGGCGGATGGGTCGGTTGCGGTCATGGCATACGGTTTCGGATGGATGAGCCGCCAGTGTCGGGGCTGGCGCCGGCAGGAGCCATTCTTCATTGCTGAAGCAGGCCTTTTGCCGGCCCGTAGTGCCCGTGCCCTACACCGAGGCAAAAGGCGGTCTTCCGCAACCGCAGATTGTCCGGCGCCGGGTCGGCATGGCTAGATAGCCGCCAAAGGAGGTAGGCCATGAATCTGACCTGGACGCCGGAGGAGATCCGGTTCCGCGAAATGGTGCGCGCGTTCGCCGCCGATCGGCTGCCGCGGGACATCCGCGACAAGGTGCGCCGGCATCAGCGGCTGGAGCGCGACGACTACGTGCGCTGGCACAACATCCTGGCCGACCAGGGCTGGGGCGCGCCGAACTGGCCGGTCGAACACGGCGGCACCGGCTGGAACGCGCTGGAACGGCTGATCTTCGAAGTGGAATGCTTCAAGGCCGGCGCGCCGCGCCTGCTGCCGTTCGGCCTGTCCATGATCGGCCCGGTGCTGATGAAGTACGGCAGCGCCGAGCAGCAGGCGCGCTTCCTGCCGCGCATGCCGCGGGTGCAGGACTGGTGGTGCCAGGGCTATTCCGAGCCCGGCTCGGGGTCGGACCTGGCCTCGCTCAAGACCCGCGCGGTGCGCGATGGGGATGAATACGTGGTCAACGGCCAGAAGACCTGGACCACGCTGGCGCAGTACGCCGACTGGATGTTCTGCCTGGCGCGCACCGATCCCGACGCGCGCGCCCAGCGCGGCATCTCGATGCTGCTGCTGGACATGCGCGCGCCGGGCGTGACCGTGCGCCCGATCCGCACGCTCGACGGCGGCCATGATGTCAACGAGGTCTGGCTGGAGAACGTGCGGGTGCCCGTGGCCAACCTGGTGGGCGAGGAGAACCAGGGCTGGACGTACGCCAAGTACCTGCTGGGCCACGAGCGCACTGGCATCGCCGGCCTGGGCCATTGCCATCGCGAACTCGGCATCCTCAAGGACATGGCCGCGCGCGCCACTTCGCGCGGCCGGCCGCTGCTGGCCGACAGCCGCATGCGCGACCGCATCTCGCGCATCGAGGTCGACATCATGGCGCTGGAAATGCTGCTGCTGCGCGTGGCGGCAAGCAACGGCGGCACGCCCGGCCCGGAGGCCTCGGTGCTCAAGATCCGGGGTTCCGAGATCCAGCAGGACCTGGCCATGCTGCAGATGGAAATCGCCGGTCCCGACGCCTGGCCCTACGATCCCGAATGGATGCTGGCCGATGCCGCCTATCACGGCCCCGGCCCGGAGATGGCGGCGGCCTCGGGTGCGGGCTATGCCGACATGCGCAAGACCTCGATCTACGGCGGCACCACCGAAGTGCAGAAGGGCATCATCGCCCGCCTGGTGCTGGGCCTGTAGGCCCGGCCCGCATCCGCAAGGAACACGACGCATGGATTTCCTCTATACCGAAGAACAGCGCATGCTGGCCGACAGCCTGCGCCGCCTGGTGGACCAGGCATGGACCCGCCCGCAGCGCCGCGCCCGCGAGGCCGCGGGCCGGCTCGATCCGGCGGCCTGGAGCGCGCTGGCCGAGCTGGGCGTGCTGGGCCTGAACATCCCGCAAGAAGCGGGCGGCTTTGGCGAAGTGCCGGCCAGCCTGCTGCCGGTACACCTGGAGCTGGGGCGCGGACTGGTGGCCGAGCCGGTGATTCCCAGCGCGGTGATGGGCGCGGCCCTGATCGGCGCCTGCGACGACAAGGCGCGTGACCGCTGGCTGCCGGACATCGCGTCGGGCGACAAGGTGGTCAGCGTGGCCTACCAGGAACCCGGGCGCCGCTATCAGGCCGATCCCGAGGGCTGCCGCGCGACGCGCAGCGGCGACGGCTGGCGGCTGGATGGCGCCAAGCACCTGGTGTGGCACGGCGCGGCGGCCCACGCCTGGCTGGTGAGCGCGCGCGGGGAAGACGGCGTCACGCTGCTGCTGGCGGTGCCGGCGGACGCCGCCGGGGTGCGCGTCACCGATACGCCAACGCTGGACGGCGCGCGCTGCGCCCGGCTCGATTTCGATGCCGTATCGCTGGGCGCCGATGCCCTGCTGGCGCAAGGCGAGGCGGCCGACGCGGCCTTGGCGCAGGCGTTGCAATGGGGCACGGCGGCGCTGTGCGCCCATGCGGCGGGCGCGATGGAACGGTTGCTGGAGATCACCGTCGACTATCTCAAGACGCGCAAGCAGTTCGGCCAGCCGCTGGCCGCGTTCCAGGCGCTGCAGCATCGCCTGGCCGAGATGCTGGTGGCCAAGGAACTGGCGCTGTCCATGGCCTATGTGGCCGTGGCCGCGCTGACCGAAGCGGACACGGCGCAGCGCCGCCGCATGCTGGCCTCGGCCAAGCTCGAAACCGCGCGCGCCGGCCGGCTGGTGGCGCAGATGGCGGTGCAGCTGCACGGCGGCATGGGCATGACGGACGAACTGGAGGTCGGCGATTACTTCAAGCGCCTGACGGTCGCGGACCTGCTGCTGGGCGACAGCGCCGAGCAACTGGCGGTGCTGGAGGAACTGGCATGAGCGCCGCCGACTATACCCATATCACGTTCACCCTGGAGCAGGGCGTGGGCGTCATCACGCTCAACCGCCCCGAGCGCCTGAACAGCTTCACCGCGGTCATGCACGCCGAACTGGCGCGGGCGCTGGACGCGCTGCAAGCGCACGCCGGATTGCGCGGCGTGATCCTGACCGGCGCCGGCCGCGGCTTCTGCGCCGGCCAGGACCTGGGCGAGCGCAAGCCGGCAGAGGACGGCTCGCGCCGCGACCTGAGCGAGAACCTGGAAAAGCTGTACAAGCCGCTCATCATGCGGCTGCGCGCGCTGCCGGCGCCGGTGGTGTGCGTGATGAACGGCGTCGCGGCCGGCGCAGGCGCCAGCCTGGTGCTGGCGTGCGACGTGGTGTTCGCGGTGGAGTCGGCTCGCTTCATCCAGGCCTTCAGCAAGATCGGCCTGTTGCCGGACGCGGGCGGCACCTGGTTCCTGCCGCGCCTGGTGGGCACGGCGCGGGCCATGGGCGCGGCTCTGTTCGGCGAGGCCGTCAGCGCGCGCCAGGCCGAGGCGTGGGGGCTGATCTGGCGCGTCGTGCCGGACGCGGCGCTGGCGGCAACCCTGGCCGACGTGCGCGCCACGCTGGCGGCCGGACCCACCCGCGCCTATGCCGCCACCAAGGCCGCCCTGCATGCCTCCAGCGGCAACACGCTGGCGCAGCAGTTCGATCTGGAATGCGCCTTGCAGCGCGAACTGGGCTACACCGACGATTACCTGGAAGGCATGCGCGCCTTTGCGCAGAAGCGCGCGCCGGCGTTCACCGGACGCTAGGGCCCGCGGCGCGAGGCTCCTTGTCGTGTGAACAGCCTGCTGGACGTGGCATCGCGGCGCGCGGGACGGCTGGGGCGCCTCCCGCCGCCAGCGCGTCACGCGGCCGCCGGCTGCCGGATCTGTTCGATCAGTTCGCGGGCGCAGCCGGGCAGGGCGTCGATATCGCGCACCAGCAGCTTGCGTTCGCGCACCACCCAGGGCTCGTCCAGCTCCACCACGCGCAGCTTCATCTCCGCGCCGTAGCGGCGCGCGGCCGAATCCGGGATCACGCCGACGCCGACGCCCGCCTGCACCATCCGGCAGATGGAATCGAAGCTGTAAAGCTGGATGCGTTGCGGCAGGCGCTGGCCGATGCGCTCGAGCTGGTCGCGCAGGAACGCCACCAGGGTCGAGCCCTCATGCATGGTGATGAACGGATAGCGCACCGCGTCGGCCAGCTTGACCTTGTCCTGGTCCTGCAGGGGGTGGCCGTTGGGCACCACCAGCACCAGCCGGTCGGTGCTGAAGTGGATGGTCTGCAATTCAGGGGCGTCGACCGGGCCGGCGACGATGCCCAGGTCGGTGGTGCCGTCCAGCACGCCGCGCACGATGTCACGGGTCAGGCGTTCCTGCAGGTCGACCGTGACGCCGGGGTGGCCCGCCAGGAAGCGCGCCAGGATGTCGGGCATGAATTCCGTCACTGCCGTGGTATTGGCGAAAATGCGGATGTGGCCGGCGTCGCCGTCGGCCTGTTCCTGGAAGTCGTGCTTCAGGTGATCGACCTGGCGCATGATGACCCGCGCGTGCTGCAACAGCCGCTGGCCGGCCGGGGTGATTTCCACGCCGCGGCTGTCGCGGTACAACAGGCGGGTATTGAGCTGGTTCTCCAGCGCCTTGATCCGCACGCTGACGGCGGCCAGCGACAGGTGCGCCCGCTTGGCGGCCTGCGTCAGGCTGGGGGATTCGGCGATGTGGATGAAAAGGCGGAGGTCGGCGAGATCGAAGTGCATGGCGCCTATATTACGGCGGCCGGCGCCGGGCGCACGATTCAGGCGCCCCAAACCCGGCCTTGAGTAAAAATGAATTCACAGCGCCCGCGCCATGCGGGATGCTAGCCGCCAGGACATTTACCAAAGGAATATCGGCATGACATCGACAGACCCGGCCGGCTGGATCGGCAGCGGCGAGCGCCAGGCGGACGCGCTGGACCCTGGCCATGCGGCGCGCATCGCCGCCACGCTGGGCGGCCCCGCGCCCGCCGTGGGCGATCCCTTGCCCCCCTTGTGGCAGTGGGCGTTCTTCATCAGCACGGTCGCGGCCGACGGATTGGGGACGGATGGGCACCCGGCTCGCGGCGGCTTCCTGCCGCCGGCGCAGGACCGCAACCGCATGTGGGCCGGCGGCCGCGTCGAATTCCGCCAGCCGCTTCGGGTGGGCGTGCCGGCCGAACGGGTCTCGGTGGTGGCCGACGTCAAGGAAAAGGCCGGCCGCACCGGCGCGCTGCTGTTCGTGACGGTGCGCCACGAATACCGCCAGGACGGCGAGGTGGCCATCCTGGAAGAGCAGGACATCGTCTACCGCCAGCCCACGCCGCCCAAGCTCACCGGCACCGAGCCGGCGCCGCAGGCCCAGTGGCGCGACACCATCGAACCCACCTCGGTGCTGCTGTTCCGCTATTCCGCCGTGACCTTCAACGGCCATCGCATCCACTACGACCATCCCTACGTCACCGGCACCGAAGGCTATCCGGGCCTGGTGGTGCACGGCCCGTTGATCGCCACCGAGATGGTCGCCGCCTTCCTGCGCGCCCACCCCGGCGCGCGTCCCACGCACCTGTCGTACCGCGGCCTGCGGCCGCTGATTTCACCCACGCCTTTCCAGGTGGCCGGCCGGGTCGAGGAACCGGGCCTGGCCCGGCTCTGGGCCGAGCAGGACGGCACGCTGGCCCACCAGGCCGAACTGAGGTTCACCGCATGAGCACGCCAGCCCCCCGCCCGCTGGACGGCATCACCGTCGTCAGCCTCGAGCACGCCATCGCCGCGCCGTTCTGCACCCGCCAGCTGGCGGACATGGGCGCGCGCGTCATCAAGATCGAACGCCCCGGCGCGGGCGACTTCGCCCGCGGCTACGACGAGCGCGTGCGTGGCCTGTCGTCGCACTTCGTCTGGACCAACCGTTCCAAGGAAAGCCTGACGCTGGACCTCAAGCGCGACGAAGCCGGCGACATCATGGAACGCCTGCTGCAACAGGCCGACGTGCTGGTGCAGAACCTGGCCCCCGGCGCCGCGGCGCGCCTGGGGCTGTCGTTCGAGGCGCTGCACGCCAAGTATCCGCGCCTGATCGTCTGCGACATCTCCGGCTATGGCGAAGGCGGTCCCTACCAGGACAAGAAGGCCTACGACCTGCTGATCCAGAGCGAAAGCGGCTTCCTGTCGGTCACCGGCACCGCCGACGACCCGGTCAAGGCCGGCTGCTCCATCGCCGACATCTCGGCCGGCATGTACGCCTATTCCGCCATCCTCAACGCGCTGCTGCTGCGCCAGAAGACCGGCCTGGGCAGCCGCCTGGACGTCTCCATGCTCGAAAGCATGGTCGAGTGGATGGGCTTCCCGATGTACTACGCGTTCGAGGGCGCCAAGCCGCCGGTGCGCGCCGGCGCGGCCCACGCCTCGATCTACCCGTACGGCCCGTTCCCCACCGGCGACGGCAACACCATCATGCTGGGCTTGCAGAACGAACGCGAATGGCGCGTGTTCTGCGCCCAGGTGCTGCGCCAGGCCGAACTGGCCGAGGACCCGCGCTTTGCCACCAATTCGCTGCGCACCGCCAACCGCGAGGCCCTGCGCGCGCTGATCGTGGCGGCCTTCGCCGACCTCAGCGTGCAGCAGGTCACCGACCGGCTGGAGGACGCGCAGATCGCCAACGCCCGCGTCAACGACATGGCCGGGGTCTGGGCCCACCCGCAATTGCGGGCGCGCGATCGCTGGAGCCAGGTCGACAGCCCGGCCGGCACGCTGCCGGCGCTGCTGCCGCCGGCCAGCAGCAACGCCTTCGCGCCGCGCATGGCGGCGGTGCCCGCCGTGGGCGAGAACACGGATGCGGTGCTAGCATCATTGGGATACGCGCCCGAACAGGTGGCGCGATTCCATGCTTCGGAGGTGGTGTGATGCATTCCGTCGTTCGTACCGCGCTGTTCGTGCCGGCCTCCCGTGCCGAACGCATCCCCAAGGCCCTGGCCAGCGGCGCCGACGCCGTCATCGTCGACCTGGAAGACGCGGTCGAGCACCTGGCCAAGGCCTCGGCGCGCGAAGCGCTCTGTGACTTCCTGGGCACCCAGCCGCAGGCGCGGGTCTGGGTGCGCATCAACGACGCCTCCACCTCGTGGCACGACGACGACCTGAAGGCCTGCCGCGGCAAGCCCGCGGTGGCCGGCATCCTGCTGCCCAAGGCCGAAAGCCTGGCGCAGGTGCGCCACGTGGCGCAGACCGGGCTGCCGGTCATTCCCATCCTGGAAACCGCGCGCGGCATCCTCAACGCCGCCGAGGTCGCGGGCACGCCCGGCGTGGCGCGGCTGGCGTTCGGCAGCCTCGACTATGGCCTGGACCTGGGCGTGGCGCCGGACACGGCCGGCGCCGAGACCGTGCTGGACCAGGCCCGCGTGCAGGTGCTGCTGCATACCCGGTCCGCCGGCCTGGCGCCGGCGCTGGACGGCGTGTTCCCGGGCGTGGAGGATCAGGACGGCCTGTCCGCCGCCGCCGCGCGCGCGCTGCAGATGGGATTCGGCGGCATGCTGTGCATCCATCCCGCGCAGGTGCCGGTGATCCACGCCGCCTTCGCGCCCGATCCGGCCGAGTTGGCCTGGGCCCGCCGCGTGGTCGACGCGCATCGCGACAAGGCCACCGGCACCTTCATGCTCGACGGCAAGATGGTGGACGCGCCCGTCATCACCCGCGCCCGCCGCGTGCTGGCGCAGGCCGGCGAAGCCAGCGCCGGTTGATCCCGTCCGGCGTTGTCCGGCCTACAATCCGGCAACCCTTTCCGCGGACGGTCTCATGAGTGCAGCGCTTTTCATCGGGCATACCTACATCGACGTCACCGTGCTGGCCGACGAATGGCCCACCGGCGACGAGAAAAGCGTGGCGCGCGACTACGCCGTGTCGTTCGGCGGCAATGCCGTCACCGCGGCGTTCGCCTGCGGCAGGCTGGGCACGAAGCCCGACCTGATCTGCTCGCTGGCGCCGGACTGGCTCGGCCACATGTACACCGACATGGCGGCCGCGCACGGCGTCACGCTGCACGGGCGCCAGGTGCGGCGCTCGTCGCTGTCGTTCATCATGCCCAACCATGGCAAGCGCGCCATCGTGCGGGCGCGCGATGCCGACTACCTGAACGATTTCCCGCGCCTGGACGTCAGCGGCTACCGCGCGCTGCACCTGGACGGCCACCAGCCCGACGCCGCGCTGCACTATGCGCGCGCCTGCCGCCAGGCCGGCATCCTGACCTCGCTCGATGGCGGCGGCGTGCGCGAGAACACCGACGAACTGCTGCGCCACATCGACGTGGCCGTCTGCGCCGAACGCATGTGCGAGCAGCTGGACCTGTCGCCGCATGGCTTGCTGGACCTGCTGAAACAGCGAGGCTGCCGCATCGGGGCGGTGACGCTGGGCGAGCGCGGCATGCTCTGGTACGACGAAACCGGCGCGGTCGACACGCTGCCGTCGCTGGACGTGCCGGCCGACCGCATCATCGATACCTCCGGCGCAGGCGACGTGTTCCACGGCGCCTATGTCTGGTCGTACGTCAACCGGCCCGAGCTGGCCTGGCAGGAACACTTCACCTTCGCCCGCGCCGCCTCGGCGCACAAGATCCAGCACCTGGGCAACGAGGCCGGACTGCCCGGCGTGGACGACGTCGAACGCGCCATGCTGGCGTTCGCGCCCAAGGCGTGACGCGGCCGCAGGGCCGATCTTCAAGGTAATCAGGAAGGCGGCGGCAACCGTGCCGCCAGGCGCTGTTCAGTCCAGCCGTTCGATCGGCTGGTCGGTGATGTCGCCGAGCCAGGCGTCGAGGCCGCGGCCGGCCAGCGTCAGCGTCGGCGCCAGGTCGCGCAGCGGACGCAGCACGAAAGCGCGCAACTGCATGCGCGGGTGAGGCAGGACTAGGCGCTCATGCGCCATGGCGGCGTCGCCATGCAGCAGCAGGTCCAGGTCGAGGGTACGCGGCGCGTTGCGATAGGGCCGCTCACGGCCATGGCGCAATTCCAGCGCCTGCAGCAGATCCAGCAGGTCGAGAGGCGCCAGCGTGGTGTCGAGCGCGGCGACCGCGTTGACGAAGTCCGGGCCGGTGGCGTCCACCGGCGCCGTGCGGTAGAACGGCGAGGCCGTCACCGCGATGATGCCGTCGGTGGCGGCCAGCTCGGCCAGCACGCTGCGCAACGTTGCCGCGCTGTCGCCCAGGTTGGCGCCCAGCCCGATGTAGGCGCGCACGGGGGCGGCCATGGCTTTATTCGGCGCCGCCGGCACTGCCCGCGGCGCTGCCCGCGCCACGCGAGGACGAGCGGCGGCGCGGCCGGCGCTTGCGCGCCGATGGCGCCGGGCCGTCGCTGGCGTCGCGCGGCAGGCGCGAGACTTCCTCGATCATGTCGGCGCGGGTGGCGTCGTCGGCGTTGGCCAGGTCCATCCACCACTGCGCCAGCACGCTGTCGAACTCGCCGGCGGCGGCCCGCAGTTGCAGGAAGTCGCAGGCGGCTCGGAAGCGCGGCTGCTCGATCATGCGGAAGATGGTCTTGCCCATGCGGCGCTCGAAGCGCGGCTGCATGAACCAGATCTCGCGCATGTCCGACGAGAAGCGGCGCTGGATCGCGAGCTTCTCGGTCTGCTCGTCGAGCACCGAGTCGGCGGCCTGCGACAGCGCCGGGATGGTGTGTTCGCCCTGGGCGCGCAGCTGCTTCCAGCGCACCTCCACCTGTTGCCACAGCAGCGCGGCGAACAGGAAGCTGGGGCTGATGGTCTTGCCGGCGCGCACGCGGGCGTCGGTGCGTTCCAGCGCCAGTTCCACGAAGTGCTCGCCGCCCGGCTGTTCCAGCACCACGTCCAGCAGCGGCAGCAGGCCGTTGTGCAGGCCGTCGGCGCGCAGCTGGCGCAGGCAGTCCATGGCGTGGCCGCAGGTCAGCAGCTTGAGCATCTCGTCGAACAGGCGCGAAGCCGGCACGTTCTCGATCAGGTCGGCCATGGTGCGGATCGGCTGGCGCGTGGCCGGGTCGATCGTGCCGTTCAGCTTGGCGGCGAAACGCACCGCGCGCAGCATGCGCACCGGATCTTCGCGGTAGCGCTTGGCCGGGTCGCCGATCATGCGGATCTGGCGCTTTTTCAGGTCGGCCACGCCGTTGTGGAAGTCGATGACTTCCTCGTTGTGCGGGTCGTAGTACAGCGCGTTCATGGTGAAGTCGCGGCGCGCCGCGTCTTCCTCGTGCGTGCCGAACACGTTGTCGCGCAGGATGCGGCCGTGCGCGTCGGTTTCCTGGTCTTCCGAGGCGGGCGCGCGGAAGGTGGAGGTCTCGATGATTTCCTGGCCGAACACCACGTGCACCAGCTGGAAGCGGCGGCCGATGATGCGGGCGCGGCGGAACAGCGGGCGGATCTGCTCGGGCGTGGCGTTGGTGGCGACGTCGAAGTCCTTGGGTTCCAGGCCGACGATCAGGTCGCGTACCGCGCCGCCGACGATATAGGCTTCATAGCCGTGCTGG
Source organism: Achromobacter xylosoxidans (assembly GCF_001457475.1). Taxonomy (NCBI): domain Bacteria; kingdom Pseudomonadati; phylum Pseudomonadota; class Betaproteobacteria; order Burkholderiales; family Alcaligenaceae; genus Achromobacter; species Achromobacter xylosoxidans. Next base: position 975,005 of record NZ_LN831029.1, read on the forward strand.
CGCAGCACCTCGCATACCTTGATGGCGTGGCGCGAGACGTTGCGGCGGTCGATGCCGTGCTTGTCGCGTCCGATGCGCAAAGGCCCCCGGGCTGCCGGCGCGAACAGTCGGCCGACGAATTTTTTTATGGTTTCGGTGATCATTTAGGACTTGGCATCCATGACGTGGTCGAACAGATCGATCACTTGCCAGCCGCGTTCCTGCGCGATGGCGCGCAGGGCGGGGCTGGGGTTGGCGGCGATCGGGCGGGTCACCTTTTCGAGCAGCGGGACATCGTTGACCGAATCACTATAGAAAAACGATTCGGGGAAATCCGCAAGCCCCAGGCCCATGGCCGCCAGCCAGTCGTGGACGCGCACGACCTTGCCTTCCTTGAAGCTGGGGGTGCCGAGGATGCGGCCGGTGTAGCGGCCGCGCTGGACTTCGGCGTCGGTGGCCACCAGGTGGGGGATGCCGAAGGCGCGGGCGATGGGGGCGGTGACGAAACTGTTGGTGGCGGTGACCACGGCGCACAGATCACCCGCCATCAGGTGCGATTCGACCAGCGCGCGCGCGGCGGGCGTGATCGACGGGCGGATGACCTCGGCCATGAAATCCTCGTGCCAGGCGGCCAGCTCGAACGGCGCGTGCGCCGCCAGCAGCCCCAGCATGAACTCGGCTGCCTGCTCGGCGGTGAGCTCGCCGCGGTTGTAGCGGTCCATCAGGTCGTCGTTCTGGCGGCGGGCCTCGGCGGGATCGCCGGCGCGGCCGGTGCGCGCCAGGTAGTCGGCCCATTGGTAGTCGCTGTCCAGCGGCAGCAGGGTGTGATCCAGGTCGAACAGGGCGAGACGTCGGGAGGTCATGTGCGTTGCGAATCGGGGTCTGCGAGCATGGCGCGCAGCAGGGGCAGGGTGATGGGACGGCCGGTGGCCAGGGAGTAGCGGTCCAGCGCGTCCAGCAACGCCGCCAGCTTGCGGATGTCGCGCTCGTGGTGCGTCAACATCCAGTTGATGATTTCGGGCGCCAGGTGCAGGCCGCGTTCGGCCGCCTGGGCCGCCAGCGCCGCCAGCTTGTCGGCGTCGGAAAGGGGATCGAGGCGGAACACCAGGTCCCAGCCCAGCCGGGTGCGCAGGTCTTCGCGCAGCGGCATCGACAGCGTCGAGCGGTCGCCGGCCACGGCCAGCGCGAAGGCGCGGCCGGTGGCGGCCGATTCGCGCCAGCGGTTGTACAGGGCAAAGAGGCCTGCCTGGCGGTGCTCGTCCATGAGGTGCACGTCGTCCACCGCCACGAACTTGGGCATGGGCGACTTGGAGTCGGCCTCGGCCAGCACGCGCAGGATGTTGGCGCTGTTGGCCGCTTCGATGTAGACGGCGTCGGGGCGCGCGGTCAGCGCGCGCAGCAGGTGGCTGCGGCCGCAGCCGGCCGAGCCCCAGATGTACAGCGCGCGACCGGGAGCGAGCGTGCGCACGGCCGCCAGCGCCTCTCCGTTGGGACCGGCGATGAAATTGTTCAGCGAGGGCGCTGGCGCGGGAAGAACGTCGAGCAGCAGCTGGCGGTTCATGAGAGGTTATCGATCAGGCGGGTAGAGCCAGGCTCCGGGGTGAGCCCATGGCCGGCGGCGGCGTTGCCCGCCAGAAACTGGCAAAATCGCTATCGGCCAACCCTACACTTTAAACCACCCGGGGCGCCGGTGTCGCGTCCAAGCCCTTTGCCTGGCTTGGGTTTGCGCCAAAATGGCGCCGCGCCGGGCCGGAGCCGTCCCGCCCGCCGCTGGCGGCTTTCGCCGGGCGCTGGCCAGGACCGGGCCGCAACATCGTAAAATGCAGGGCGTTCCACCCCAATTCCCAGCAATTGTTACATATCCCACGGCATTTCTCATGACGAATCAACCCAAAGCTCCCCTGACCTACCGTGACGCCGGTGTCGACATCGACGCGGGCGACGCCCTGGTCGACCGTATCAAACCGCTTGCGGCGCGCACCATGCGCCCCGGGGTGCTGGCCGGTATCGGCGGCTTTGGCGGCCTGTTCGAAGTGCCCAAGAACTACAAGGAGCCCGTGCTGGTCTCGGGCACCGACGGCGTCGGCACCAAGCTGCGCCTGGCGTTCGACTGGAACCGCCACGACACCGTCGGCATCGACCTGGTGGCAATGAGCGTCAACGACATCCTGGTGCAGGGCGCCGAGCCGCTGTTCTTCCTGGATTACTTCGGTTGCGGCAAGCTTTCGGTGGACACGGCGGCGTCGGTGGTGGGCGGCATCGCCAAGGGCTGCGAACTGTCGGGCTGCGCCCTGATCGGCGGAGAAACCGCCGAAATGCCGGGTATGTACCCCGACGGCGAATACGACCTGGCCGGGTTCGCGGTGGGCGCGGTCGAGAAGTCGGCCATCATCGACGGCAAGTCGATCAAGGTCGGCGACGTGGTGCTGGGCCTGGCGTCCAGCGGCGCGCACTCCAACGGCTATTCGCTGCTGCGCAAGATCCTGGAACGCGCCGGCGCCAAGCCCGACGACGATTTCCACGGCCAGCCGCTGGTCGACGTGGTCATGGCCCCGACCCGCATCTATGTCAAGCAGGTGCTGGCCGCGCTGGCCAAGCACGGCACCGCCATCAAGGGTCTGGCCCACATCACCGGCGGCGGCCTGCTCGACAACGTGCCGCGCATCCTGCAGGACGGCCTGTCGGCCCGCCTGCGGCGCGACAGCTGGGAAATGCCCAAGCTGTTCCAGTGGCTGCAGGAGCAGGGCGGCGTCGAGGACACCGAGATGTACCGCGTCTTCAACTGCGGCATCGGCATGGTGTTGGTGGTGGATCCGGCCCAGGCCGACGCCATCGCCGCCACGCTGCGCGAGCAGGGCGAAACCGTCAGCAAGCTGGGCGAGATCGTCGCGCAGACCGAAGGCATGCCCCAGACCGTGGTGGTCTGAGCCGGCCGGCCTCGCAATCAACAACCCGCCCTGGTGGCGGGTTTTTCTTTCGCAGTCCGGCTAGAAGAACTTGACCCGGCCCGCGTCCTCGCGGAATGCTTCTCCCGTATCCAGGTCCGTGCGCCAGATGGTGTCGTGAACGGACAGAAAGCCACGCACCTCCCGGTTGGCGTCCCGCGCGTCGCGCCAGGCCGCCTGGAACCAGGCGAGGTAGGTCTCCGTCATTATTTCGCGCAGTTCGTCGCCGAAATCGTCGTCCTCGTTGTCCATGGCTTCGGTCAACGCGGCGTCGACATCGGGCGCAATCAACGGGTACTGCAATGCCAGCCGCAGGCCCCGTCCACAGTAGCCGGAGCGTGTGTTCAGGGGAATCGCGACGGGAGTGAACGACTCCCAGTCGTACTCGAAGTGGATGGCGTCCACGGTTTCCCTGGAAACTCCCTCCTCCAGCGTGAACGGACGTTCCCGCAGCAACCGCTGGATTTCACTGATCAGGGCCTGGCCCTGCTTGCGCAGTCCAGCGGCAAAAGACTGGTTCGCTTCGTTGATTTCCATCCGTTCGATATCCCGTGGTCAGGCGCTGCCGCAAGGGCCGGCTGCGGCGAAAAGGTCAGGCGCGAAAGCAGGCAGCCTCTTGCGTCAGGATGCGTCGGCCAGTGCCGCGGCCACCGCGTCGATGGTCTGCGCCACCGCGTCGGCCGCCAGGCAGTCGACGATCACGCGCTCGGGCTGGGCCCGCAGCCAGGTGATCTGGCGCTTGGCCAGCTGGCGGGTGGCGGCGATGCCCTGTTCGCGGGCTTCCTCCAGGCTGATCTCGCCGTCGAGATGGGCCCACATCTGGCGGTAGCCCACGCAGCGCACCGACGGCAGGCCCGGGTGCAGGTCGGCGCGCGCATGCAGGCCGCGCACTTCTTCCAACAGGCCGTTGGCCAGCATCGCGTCGAAGCGCTGTTCGATGCGCGCGTGCAGCGCGGCGCGCTCCGAGGGTTCCAGGCTGATGGTCAGGTAGCGGTTGTCGTCGTCGCCGGCGGCGGCGCGCTGGCGGCCGAGCAGCGCCGACATGGGCTGGCCCGATAACTGGCAGATCTCCAGCGCGCGCTGGATCCGCTGGCTGTCGTTGGGCGCCAGGCGCGCGGCGGTGACGGGGTCGAGCCGCGCCAGCTCGGCGTGCAGCGCCGGCCAGCCGTCGCGGGCGGCGCGCGCTTCCAGTTCTGCGCGCAGCGCGGGGTCGGCCTGCGGCAGGTCGTCCAGGCCGTCGCGCAGCGCCTTGTAGTACATCATGGTGCCGCCGGCCAGAAGCGGAATGCGGCCGCGCGCGCGGATCTCGTCGATCAGGCGCAGCGCGTCGGCGCGGAATTCGGCCGCCGAATACGACTGCGCCGGATCCCGGATATCCAGCAGATGCTGGGGCACCTGCGCTTGTTCGGCCGGCGACGGCTTGGCGGTGCCGATGTCCATGCCGCGGTAGATGGTGGCCGAATCGACGTTGACGATCTCCAGCGGCCAGCGTTCGGCCAGCGCCAGGGTGGATGCGCTCTTGCCGGCCGCGGTGGGGCCGGCCAGGCAGATGACGAGGGGAGGGGTGGACACCGGCAAGACCTATTGCCCGCGCAGGAACAGCTTGTCCAGGTCGGACACCGACCACTGCACCCAGGTGGGCCGGCCGTGGTTGCACTGGTCGGCGCGCTCGGTGGCTTCCATCTGCCGCAGCAGGCCGTTCATCTCTTCGATCGTGAGCTTGCGGTTGGCGCGCACCGAACCGTGGCAGGCCATGGTCGAGAGCAGTTCGTTGCGCTGTTCGGTCAGCAGGCGCGACACGCCCACGCCGGCCAGGTCGCGCAGCACGGCGCGCGCCAGCGTCTCGATGTCGCCGCGCGCCAGGATCGCCGGCACCGAGCGCACCGCGATCGAGGTGGGGCCGGACGGTCGCATCTGGAAGCCGAGATCTTCCAGCTGTTCCTCGAATTCCTCGACCACCGCCACATCCTTTTCCTGGGCGTGGAACACCACCGGCACCAGCAGGTCCTGGCGCGGCAGGCTGCGCGCGTCCAGCGCCTGCTTGAGCTGTTCGTAGACCACCCGTTCATGGGCGGCGTGCATGTCCACCAGCACCATGCCGCGGCGGTTCTGCGCCAGGATGTAGATGCCGTGCAACTGGCCCAGCGCCATGCCGAGCGGGTGTTCCTCGTCGGCCGGCAGCGTCGGCGCCGGCGCTGCCTGCGGCGCCAGCGCCGCCACGTCGCGCAGCGGCTCGACGCGCGCGGCGGTGTCTTCGGTCAGCGGGCGATACAGCGATTGCCAGTCGGCGGCGGGAATCCCGGCCGGCTCGGCGTGCAGGCGGAACGGCACCTGTGTATGCGGGCGCTGCGGCGCCGGCGTGGGCCGCAGGCCGTAGGCGGGCGCGGCGCCCGGGCTGGCGCCGGTATAGCCGGGGCGAGGCGTGTCGGCCGGCGCGGAGGCGGGCAAGCCGTCGGCTGCCGCGGGCGCTGACGGCGCCACGGTCTCGAATCCATCATCGTCATCGCGCGTCGCCGCGGCCGGCGCCACCGCCGACGATCCGCCGGTCTGCGCCAGCGTCTGGCTGACCGCGTGGTTGACGAAGCGGTGCACCGCGCCGCTGTCGCGAAAGCGCACCTCGTGCTTGGCCGGATGCACGTTGACGTCGACCGCGGCCGGGTCGATGTCCAGGAACAGCACATAGGCCGGCTGGCGGTCGCCATGCAGCACGTCGGCGTAGGCGGCGCGCAGCGCGTGGCTGACGGTGCGGTCGCGCACGTAGCGGCCGTTGACGTACAGGTACTGGCGGTCGGCGCGGGCGCGGGCCGCGGTGGGGCGGGTGATCATGCCTGCCAGGCTGACCGTGCCGACGCTGTGCGACAGCAGTAGGCCGTGCTCGGCGAACTCCGCGCCCAGCACGTCGCGGATGCGCTGCGGCGGTTCGGCCGGCAGCCATTGGCGTTGCGCGCGGTCGTGGTGAAACAGGCGGAAGGCGATCTGCGGATGGGCCAGCGCGATGCGCTCCATGGCGTCGACGCAGTGGCCGAACTCGGTGGCTTCCGAGCGCAGGAACTTGCGCCGCGCCGGCACCGCGTCGAACAGCTGGCGCACGTCCACGGTGGTGCCCGGCGGACCCGAGGCGGGGGTGACCTGCATGCTGCCGGCATGGATCTGCCAGGCATGCTCGCCGTCACGGGTGCGCGAAATGATGGAAACCTGCGCCACCGAGGCAATCGAGGCCAGGGCCTCGCCGCGGAACCCCATGGACGCGACCGATTCCAGCTCGTGGAGGTTGCGGATCTTGCTGGTGGCGTGGCGCGCCAGCGCCAGCGGCAGTTCCTCGGGGGGAATGCCGCCGCCGTCGTCGGTCACGGCGATGCGGCGGATGCCGCCGCCCTCCAGGCGCACCTCGATCGCGCGCCCGCCGGCGTCGATGGCGTTCTCGAGGATTTCCTTGAGCACCGAGGCGGGTCTCTCGATCACTTCGCCCGCGGCGATCTGGCTGATCAGCAGATCGGGCAGCGCAAGAATGGAGCGGCGTTCTGTCATGGGGTGTTCCGGTATAGCCATAGGGAGGATTTTAGCCTCTGGATGGGCTGGGCTATAGTCGTGGCCTTATTCCCCTTCCGCTTCCAGGGACGTATTGATGCTCGATTTTTTCCAAATGGTGCTCCACATCGACCAGACCCTCGGCGTCTGGGTCCAGCAGTATGGCGTGTGGGTCTATCTGGTGCTGTTCCTGATCGTTTTCGCGGAAACCGGGCTGGTGGTGCTGCCGTTCCTGCCGGGCGATTCGCTGCTGTTTATCGCCGGCGCCTTCGGCGCCACCGGCAGCCTGGATCCGGTGCTGCTGGGGGCGCTGCTGATCGTGGCCGCCATCACCGGCAACAGCGTGAACTACGCCATCGGCCGCTACATCGGGCCGCGCGTGTTCTCGATGAACCTGCGCTTCCTGGATCGCGGCGCCCTGATGCGCACGCACGCGTTCTACGAAAAGCACGGCGGCAAGACCATCGTCATGTCGCGTTTCATCCCCGTGGTGCGCACGTTCGCGCCGTTTGTGGCCGGCGTGGCCGACATGCCGTTGTCGCGCTTCCAGCTGTTCAATATCCTGGGAGCCCTGCTGTGGGTGGTGAGCCTGGTGGCGGCGGGTTATTTCTTCGGCAACATCCCGCTGGTGAAGGAACACCTGAACACCATCGTGCTGATCGGCCTGGCCGCGGCCATCGTGCCGGTGGTGGGCGCGGCGTTGTTCAAGCTGCTGCGCGCGCGCCGGGGCGGCTGACCGCGGCGATGCGAGCCTGGCCACCCCGGAAATGGGATAACGACGGAATCAGAACATCGCGGTGAGGCTTAGCTGGTAGGTCCTGCCGGGCGCGGCGCCCAGGGCGATATCACGCAGATCCTGCTCCGAGGTCGTCGTCATTTTTCTATTGCTGGCGTATTCCCAGTATCTGCGGTTGGTGAGGTTGTAGACTCCCATCGCCACTGTCAGGTGTTTCTTCACGTTGTAGTAGGCCGTCAGATCGAAAATGCTGTATCCGGGGACGCGCAGGTAGTTCTTTTCGTACTTCCCGGAATATTCTTCGAATGAGAGGCTGCCATTGTTCGGGAAATTCTGGCGGACAGGATCGACGGCTTGCTTGCCCTTGACGAAGGTGGCGGTAAGGCTCGCGCCATAGCGGTTCTGGGGGTCATCCCACGCCAATGATGCAATGGCCTTGACAGGCAACACGCTGTCCAGCTCCACCCAGCCATCACCCGAATACGATGATTTCGATTTGCCCTGGTTGTATCCCACGGCAAAAGTGCTGCTCAATCCGTGGGCGGCGCCGAACAGCGCGCCATAATCGATCCGGGTGACGACCTCGGCGCCATAGATGTATGCCTTGTCGCGGTTCTCCGCGATGGTGAGGCTGGAGATCGAGGCCGGAAGCCTGGCCAGCAGGCTTTGCACGCCCGGTTTCGGCGCGCCTGTCTGGTAGTCCCTCAAGGCGTATTTCCGGTTATAGATGAAATTGTCGTAGCTGTTGTAGAAGACATTGCCGCGCACCGTAAGGCCACGGGCTGCCTTGCCAACCACCCCTAATTCAAACTGGTTGCTGGTTTCGGACTTGAGGTCGGAATTGCCCACCATGGCGGGCGAGGCGCGCCCGATCCTGGGGTGCAGCCAGATTCCCGCTATCTGGCTGCTGGTGGGGTAGGAGACTCCGCGTTTGTATTGCAGGTAGGTATTGAACCCCTGCTTGGACGCATACATGACGGTCAACGAAGGCAATAGCTTCCCGTCCGTAAACGTCTTGCCATGTATCTCGTTGATTTCCGCCAGCGTCAATGCGCCCAGCGCCTTGTCGTCGGAGGGCGCCTCAAAGCCCTGCGGGTTGATTTTGTGCCACGAGTATTTCAGGCCCGGCATTACCGAAAGCGCGCCGATGGTGATGGTGTCGCTCAGCCACACATTCGTGTCATAGGTTCTGTTGTTGCCCTGTGGCTGCAAGGTGGGATGGTCCGCGCCGACTTGTTCAAACGGCCGGGAAAAATCCGTTATCGAGAAATTCACGCCGTAATTCAAGGCCTGGGCGCCATAGTCCTTGGTGATTTCGCTTTGCAGGCCATAAGTCTTGGTGTTCATGTTGGAGAAGGTCGAAACATTCTCCAAGGGGTTCTCCGTCTCCATGCCGGTCGACCTCCACCTGGATGAAGTGACGATATCCTGCGCTGACACCGTGTCGTCGCCAACGCGCGTGCGCTGATAGAAGACCTTGCTTTCCATCGTGTCTATCAGGGTGTTGTTTCCTGGCGTGAATACGTGCGCCAGGCTGATTGAATCGCGTTGCGTGGAGTTCTTCTGCCCGTGTGAGCCCACGATGCTCTCGCGGGGGGCGCTGCTGTTCAGCTTTTTATACATGGGCGCGCTCTCCCTGCTGGATTTACGGTAGAAATCCAGCGTGCCTATGATCCGGCCGCTGCCGCCGGTATCGATCACGCCGTTGATCAGCGCCGCATCGGAATGCCAGCGCATCGGGTAAGTATCCAGGTAGCCGCTGTTGTTTTGCGTCTGCCTGCCATCACGGCGGCTGTAGGCGAACAATGCCCGGGCGCTGTCATTGCCGAACGCGGTGGTCACGCCGTTGTGCCAGCCATGATCGGTCGTGTCGAACTCGCCGGTGTATTCCAGGTAGCTGCGTTTACCGTCCGTGAGATAGGCGTCCGGTGATTTGCTGACGAATGACACGGAGCCGCCGACCACGTTCTTGACCGTGTTCTGGCGTGATCCGGAAGCGATGTTCACCTGGCCGTACAGATAGGGATCGATGTAATCGCGGCCAATGCCAAAAGTATCTTCACCGCTGGAGACCGCGTAACTGCGCCCGGTGGCGTCCGGCAAGGGGATGCCGTTGACATCCAGCGCCACCCGGTTGCCGTCCAGGCCGCGAATGTTGTAGCTGCTGTAACCGCCACGGTCAAAACCCGATTTGCCGTTGCGGGACCCGCTGTTCACGCCCGATGCGCTGATCAGCGGTTGGTAGCGCATGATGGTGCCGAAGTTGTTGCCACCCGTCCTTTTCAGCTCATCGGCGGAAATGGATTGCGTGGTGACATCTTCCGGCTTGATGGTTGCGCTAACAGTGATCGGCGAAAAAACCTTCAGCCCATCACGAGCGTCGTGCCTGGCCTCGCCGGGCGTGGCCTCGTTCGGGACGGTCTGGCCATAAGAGGTTGTGGACAACAGGAGGGCTGCCGCCAGCGATATTTTCGTGCGTTTCATGTTCCAGAATCCCTGCATGATGAATACAGGATTGCGCTGGAACGCAAGGCGGAGCGGATAGCAGGCGGACGGCCATGGATCTTTCCAAAAGATGGCCGCTAATCTACCGGGGTCGCCTTCCGGTATCTGTATGGATCCGTCTGAAAATCCGGAGACAAGTCTCGCACCTGCCGGCATATAGGATGGCGTAACCCGGCGCTTGTGATAGCCGCACCGTATGCAAGCCGCAGCCAGATCGTCCGAAGGCATTGACGGCGCGGGCGCAAAAGAAAAGGGCCATGCGCAGGCATGGCCCTATTCGTATCCGGCGTAGTCTCAGCTGACGTCGCCGAGCCGCGCCAGCGGCGGGTTGGCGGTGAAGTAGCGCTGGATGCCGGTCAGCATGGCCTGCGCCAGTTTCTCCTGGTGCGCCGAGGTCTTGAGCAGCGCCTCTTCCTGCGGGTTGCTGATGAAGGCGGTTTCCACCAGCACCGAAGGGATGTCCGGCGCCTTCAGCACGGCAAAGCCGGCCTGCTCGACGCTGTTCTTGTGCAGCCGGTTGATCTTCTTGATCTCGTCCAGGAAGGCATTGCCGACCTTGAGCGAGTCGTTGATCTGCGCGGTAGTGGACAGGTCCAGCAGCACCTTGGCCACCTGGCGGTCGTGGCTGCCCAGGTTGACGCCGCCGATCAGGTCGGCCGCGTTTTCCTTGTCGGCCATCCAGCGCGCCTGGGCGCTGCTGGCGCCGCGCTGCGACAGCGCGAACACCGACGAGCCGTTGGCCGACGGCTTGATCCAGGCGTCGGCGTGGATCGACACGAACAGGTCGGCGTGCACCCGGCGCGCCTTCTGCACGCGCACGTGCAGCGGCACGAAGAAGTCGTCGTCGCGCGTCAGGTAGGCGCGCATGTAGGGTTGGGCGTCGATCAGCGCCTTCAGGCGCCGCGCGATGCGCAGCACCACGTCTTTTTCACGCAGGCCGCTGCCGCCGATGGCGCCGGGGTCCTCGCCGCCGTGGCCGGGATCCAGCGCGATGGTCAGCATGCGTTGCTTGCCACGGCCGGCGGAGGCGGGCGGCGACTTCGGCACCGGCAGCGGCGCGGCGGGCTGCTGGCCGCGCACGCGCGGCGGTTCAGGCGGGTCGGCGCGAGTGGCCGGGTTGCGCTGGATGTCTTCGAGGATGCGCGCCAGCGGATCGTCGGCGTCGGGACCGGTCTTGTTGAGGATGGCGACCAGCGGATCCTGCGCGATCTTGGGATACAGGTCCAGCACCAAACGGTACTGGTAGTCGGCCACCGGCTTGAGCGTGAACACCTGCGGCGCCACGGCCTGCTTCAGGTCGAACACCAGCCGTACCACGTTGGGACGGTTCTGCGCCACGCGCAGGCTCTGGATGTAGGGATCGTCCGGGCGGACCTTGGACACCAGGTCGTTGAGCGCGGCGCTGAGGGTCAGTCCCTCGATATCCACCACCAGGCGGTGCGGATTTTCCAGGGTGAACTGTTCGGCCTTGAGCTCGCTGTCCAGTTCCAGCGTGACGCGGGTGTATTCGTCGGCCGGCCAGGTGCGCACGGCCAGGATGGTGGCGGCCTGCGCCAGCCGCGGCACCACCGGCAGGACGAGCAGGGTGGCGGCGACGCTGATCAGGCGACGTCGGGTGGCGCCTGCCGCTGGGAGGGCGCCGTGTCGGGCGGGGGGACAATCGCGTTCAACCATGTTTGTCCTCGAGCGGTGTGCGCGGTCAGCGTGACATCGCGTCCTTGGCCGGCGTATGCCAGGGAAATCTGCAGGTCGGGAGGGGGCAAAAGGCCCTCGGCCCGTTCCGGCCATTCAATCAAAACGACCGCATCCTCACGCAGCAAATCCCGGAATCCGGCGTCCAACCATTCGCGCGAATCACTAAATCTATAAAAATCAAGGTGATAGAAGTATAAGTTAGAAACTTTATAGGATTCAAGCAGCGCGTAGCTCGGACTCTTGATTCGGCCTGTGATGCCGCATTCCCGCAACAATGCCCTGGAGAAGGCCGTTTTTCCTGCCCCCAGGTCTCCTTGAAGGTGGATACATGCGCCTGCCAGGCCGGTTTCACGGCCCGAGACAAGAGGCGCGAGCTGGCGTGCCAGCGCTTCCGTGGCGGCTTCATCGGGCAGGTGCAGGGTCAGGCTGCTGAGGGGAGCGGACATGGCGCGGGTCGGGGGCGAGTGGTAAAAGGTCTGGATGGGAACACGGATCGAACGCAATTATAGGAATTCGGGTTTCTGCTAATCTTATAAGTGATTGCTATTCTCAAATAAGTCCGGCCAGGCGGAATCCGCCGGCCGCGACGGACGCCGCCACGGAGCAGTAAGCGCCATGAAGACCCGCATCGAAAAAGACACCTTTGGCCCCATCGAAGTCCCGGAGGATCATCTCTGGGGCGCGCAGACGCAGCGTTCGCTGCATTTTTTCGCGATCTCCACCGAAAAGATGCCCGAGCCGCTGGTCATCGCGATGGCGCGCCTGAAGCGTGCGGCCGCCAAGGTCAACGCCGACCTGGGTGAGCTCGATCCCAAGATCGCCGACGGCATCATCCGCGCCGCCGATGAAGTCATCGCCGGCAAGTGGCCCAACGAATTCCCGCTGTCCGTGTGGCAGACCGGCTCGGGCACGCAGAGCAACATGAACATGAACGAGGTGCTGGCCAACCGCGCCTCCGAACTGCTGGGCGGCGTGCGCGGCGAAGAACGCAAGGTGCACCCCAACGACCACGTCAACCGCGGCCAGTCGTCCAACGATACCTTCCCCACCGCCATGCACGTGGCTGCCGCCGTGCAGGTCGAGCACCACCTGCTGCCGGCCCTGAAGACCCTGCGCGCCACCTTCGCCGCCAAGAGCGCCGAGTTCTACGATATCGTCAAGATCGGCCGCACCCACTTGCAGGACGCGACCCCGCTGACGCTGGGCCAGGAACTGTCCGGCTACGTCGCCCAGCTCGACCTGGCCGAACAGCAGATCCGCGCCACGCTGCCGGGCCTGCACCAGCTGGCCATCGGCGGCACCGCCGTCGGCACCGGCCTGAACGCCCATCCGCAATTTTCCGCCAAGGTCTCGGCCGAACTGGCCCACGCCACCGAAACCGCCTTCGTCTCCGCGCCCAACAAGTTCCAGGCCCTGGCCTCGCACGAAGCCCTGCTGTTCGCCCACGGCGCCCTCAAGTCGCTCGCCGCCGGCCTCATGAAGATCGCCAACGACGTGCGCTGGCTGTCCAGCGGCCCGCGGTCCGGCCTGGGTGAAATCAGCATCCCCGAAAACGAACCCGGCAGTTCCATCATGCCGGGCAAGGTCAACCCGACCCAGTGCGAAGCCATCACCATGCTGGCCGCCCAGGTCATGGGCAACGACGTCGCCATCAACATCGGCGGCGCCAGCGGCAACTTCGAGTTGAACGTCTACAAGCCCCTGGTGATCCACAACTTCCTGCAGTCGGTGCGCCTGCTGACCGACGGCATGGCCAGCTTCGACCAGCACTGCGCCGCCGGCATCCAGCCCAACCGCGAGCGCATCGCCGAACTGGTCGACCGCTCGCTGATGCTGGTCACCGCCCTGAACCCGCACATCGGCTACGACAAGGCCGCCCAGATCGCCAAGAAGGCGCACAAGGAAGGCCTGTCGCTGAAGGAATCGGCCCTGGCCCTGGGCTACGTCACCGAAGCCCAGTTCGCCGAATGGGTCGTGCCCGGCAGCATGACCAACGCCGGCAAGTAACGCTGCCGTCGCCAAACACGAAGCCGCCCAGTAGGGCGGCTTTTTTTTCAGGTCCAGCAGCGCACCACGCCTCGAAACCCGCTAAGCGTTCCCCGTCAACACCAACCACCCCGGAATCGTCACCGCGGAAAACAACGTCCCCAGGGAAATGAGCACCGCCACCATCCTCCCATCGCCCCCCATCCGCATCGCCAACACATAAGCCGCCGAAGCCGTGGGCAACGCCGCGAACAGCAGCAGCATGCGCGCCTCCAGCGGCGCCAGCCCCAGCAACCTGGCCACGCCGAGCGCCACCAGCGGCAACGCCACCAGCTTCACCGCCAGCATCCACGCGATCAACCCGCCATAGCCCTTGCCGCCTTCCCACGCCAGGCTGGCGCCCACGCACAGGATCCCCAACGCGATCGCCGCCGCGCCCAGGCGGGCCAGCACCGTGTCCACCGGCCCCGGCAGGTGCAGTCCCGCGAGGTTGCACGCCAACCCCGCCAGCGTCGACACCACCAGCGGATTGCGCGCCAGCTCGCGCAGCAGGTTGCCGCCGTTGTGGCGCGCCAGGCCGTACACCGCCGCCACGTTCGCCATCGGCACGGCGAAACCGATGATCAGCGCCATCACCGTCTGGCCCTGCGCGCCGCCCAGGCTGGCGGATAAAGCCAGTCCGATATAGGTGTTGAAACGGAAGCCGCATTGCGCCGATGACGCCAGCCCCAGCGATGTGGGCCTGAGCGCCAGCCCCGCCAGCCACGACAAGGCCACTCCCGAGACGATCACCGCCGCCGTCGCCTGCAACAGTATTGCGGCGTTGCCGGCGCTGATCGGCGTGCGCAGGATGGATTGGAACAACAGGGCGGGGAACAGCACGAAGTACACCAGGCGCTCGGTGCCGGCGAAAAACTCGCGCGAGAAATTGAGTTTATGGCGCAGCGCCCAACCCAGCGCGACCAGCATGAAATCAGGGAAAACGAGCAGTGCAACCGACATGGATAAGCTATTTTTTCTGGCGCGGGCGCGGGGGATCGGCTCGCTATGCGACTGTAAGCATTTGCTGCTATTCTCCGTCATTCTGGCGGGCGCGTGTGCCACAAGCAACCCATAACAGCACGGCTTTCAGCCCTGCACAACAAGCGATGCCCCGCCAACGCTAACTGCTGACTCGTCCACAGACGAGTGCGCCACAAGACGGTCCGTTCACACCCGGGCTCGCATATTTGGAGGAAACACACCAATGATTAAAGTTCGCTCCCTGGCCATCGCCATCGCGCTGGCTGCCGGCACGGTCGGCGCCTCGGTTGCCCATGCCGCCGACAAGTATCCCGACAAGCCGATCCGCGTCATCGTCCCGTTCGCGCCCGGCGGCTCCACCGACATCATCGCGCGCCTGGTGACGCAGCGCATGAGCCAGGAACTGGGCCAGCCCATGGTCGTCGAGAACAAGGGCGGCGCCGGCGGGGCCATCGGCGCGGCCGAAGCCGCGCGCGCCGCGCCGGACGGCTACACGCTGTCGATCGCCACGGTCTCGACCATGGCCGTCAACCCTGCGTGCCGCCCCAACGACCTGCCCTACGATCCGATCAAGGACTTCCAGCCGGTCACCAACTTCGCCAACACCGCCAACGTGGTCGCCGTGAATCCGAAGTTCCCGGCCAAGGACTTCAAGGGCTTCGTCGAGGAACTGAAGAAGAACCCGGGCAAGTACTCGTACGGCAGCTCGGGCACTTGCGGCGTGCTGCACCTGATGGGCGAATCGTTCAAGATGGCCACCGGCACCGACATCGTGCACGTGCCCTACAAGGGCTCGGGCCCGGCCGTGGCCGACGCCGTCGGCGGCCAGATCGAAATCATCTTCGACAACCTGCCGTCCTCGATGCCGCAGATCCAGGCGGGCAAGTTGAACGCCATGGCGATCGCCTGGCCGGAAGACATCGCTTCGCTCAAGGGCGTGCCGAACTTCAAGCAAGCCGGCTTCCCCGTGCTGAACCAGCCGGTCTGGTACGGCCTGCTGGCGCCCAAGGGCACCCCGATGGAAGTCGTGAACAAGCTGCGCGACGCCGCCGTCGTGGCCCTGAAGGACCCCAAGGTCATCAAGGCGCTGGACGACCAGGGCTCGGCGCCCTCGGGCAACACGCCGGAAGAGTTCGCCAAGGAAATCAAGGAACAGTACGACTGGGCGAAGGACGTCGTGAAGAAGCAGAACATCAAGCTGGATTGATGGCCTGACGGCGCGGGCTCCGGCCCGCCGCCGGCCTGGCAGAGAAGGCGCCCCGCGGGGCGCTTTTTTTTCTTTGCGCGCGGGGCCCGCGCCCAAGGGGCGTCAGCGTTCCAGCGCCGCCTGGCTTGCGTCGCAGGCCGCGCGCAACCGGTCGATCAGGTCTCGATGCACGGCCGTCAGCGGATCCTGGCTGCGCGTCAACACGCTGATCGGCACGCCCAGCGTGGGCGACAATCGCCGCAGGCGCATGTCGGGTCGCAGCATGGCCTGGGCCGTGATGGCGTCGACGATGGCGTCGCCGGCCCCGGCCTGCGCCAGCGCGCAGGCGACGTAGTGGGTCTGCACCCGGATCGCGGCGTGCGGGTCCACGCCCTGCGCGTCCAGCGCCATTTGGAGCAGGGCGCCGGCGGCGTCGCTGGCGTCCAGCAGGATCAGGTTGTCGCCCGCGACGTCGGCGAGCGCAAGCGGGCCGCCGGCGGGGCCGCGGCCCAGGTGCACCAGTTCGGTCTGGCCCAGTTCGGTGCGCGTCAGGCCGGGCGTCTCGCTGGTGTCGAAGGTCACCGCCAGGTCCAGCTCGCGCGTCAGCATGCCGCGCACCAGCTCGCTGCTGTGGTAGGTGTGGATATCGAAGGTCAGGCCGGGCTGCGCCTCGCGGCTGTCGCGCACCACGCCGGGCAGCAGGCCCAGGCCCAGCGCCGGCGCGCAGCCCAGCCGCAGGTGCGCGTGGGGCCGGTCGCGCAGGCTGGCGGCCAGCCTGCGCACGCTGTCCAGGTCCTGGTTCAGGCGCGCCACTTCGGGCGTGAGGATGTCGGCTTCGCGCGTGGCCACCAGACGGCCCTTGACGCGCTCGAACAGCTTGAAGCCCAGTTGCGACTCGGCGCTGGCCAGCAGCTTGCTGGCGGCCGGCTGGGTGATGTGCAGCGCCGCCGCGGCCTGGGTCAGGGAGCCGGTGCGGCGGATCGCTTCGAAGATCTCGATGTGGCGCAGGCGCATGATGCGAAGGGTGGGTCGGCGCAATCCCGCATTCTACGGCGCGACGGGGCACTGCGACAGCGGCGCGGGTCTTGTCTATCATGGACGTCCATGCCGGCCATCCGGCGCCATCCTGGAGCCCTTTCCATGCGCGTGTGTCGTTCCACCGCCGCTCTTTTGCTCGCCGCCGCGCTGGCCGCGGCGCCGTCCGCCTGGGCCCGTTCGCCGGTGGCCGCCGACGACCTGAATCCCGAGGCCGCCACCGGCAGCCAGGCCCGCAAGCTGGTGCGCGCTCCGCATTTCATGATGGTCGCGGCCAACCCCCTGGCCACCGCCGCCGGCGACGAGATGCTGCGGCGCGGCGGCAGCGTGGTGGATGCCGCCATCGCCACTCAGCTGGTGCTCAATCTGGTCGAACCGCAATCGTCGGGCATCGGCGGCGGCGCCTTCATGGTGGTGTATTCGGCCAAGGATCGCGCCATCGTGACCTACGATAGCCGCGAGACGGCGCCCGCCGCGGCGCGTCCCGACCGCTTCCTGGATGCCGACGGCAAGCCGCTGCCGTTCGCGCAGGCGGTCAACAACGGCATGGCGGTGGGCGTCCCGGGCCTGCTGCGCGGCCTGGAAATGGCGCACCAGCGCCAGGGAAAGCTGCCGTGGGCCGACCTGTTCCAGCCCGCGATCCGGCTGGCCGAGCAGGGTTTCGCCGTGTCGCCGCGCTTGCACAAGCTGCTGGCGGGCAACAAGGAATTGCCGCGCCAGCCGGCCGCCGCGGCCTATTTCTACGCGCCCGATGGTAGCGCCTGGCCCGTCGGCCACGTGCTGAAGAATCCCGCCTTCGCGGCCACGCTGCGGGCCGTGGCGCAGGGCGGCGCGGACGCTTTCTACCAGGGCGATATCGCCCGCGACATCGTGGCGGCAGTGCATGCGCATCCCAAGCCGGGCGACCTGACGCTGGCCGACCTGGCGGGCTACCAGGCGCGCCAGCGTGAACCGGTGTGCGGCGCCTATCGCGGCTACGAGCTGTGCGGCATGGGGCCGCCCAGCAGCGGCCCGATCGCGGTGCTGCAGATGCTGGGTGAACTGGAGCAATATCCGATCGGCGATTTCGCGCCTGGCAGCGTCGAAGCGGTGCATTATTTCGCCGAGGCCGGCCGGCTGGCGTTTGCCGACCGCGACTTCTACGTGGCCGACCCGGATTTCGTCCGCGTGCCGGTGCGCGCGATGCTTGATCCGGCGTATTTGCGCGCGCGCGGCGCGCTGATCCAGCCCGACCGCAGCATGAAGGTGGCGCTGCCCGGCGACCCCGAAGGCAAGCTGCTGTCGCTGGGCCGCGACAACGCCCTGGAGCAACCTTCGACCAGCCATCTGGTGGCGGTGGACGCCGACGGCAATGCGCTGTCGATGACCACCACCATCGAGAACGAATTCGGCAGCAAGATCTTCGTGCGCGGCTTCCTGCTGAACAACGAGATGACGGACTTTTCGTCCTCGTTCAAGGATCCCGAAGGGCGGCTGGTGGCCAATCGCGTCGAACCTGGCAAGCGCCCGCGCAGCGCGATGGCGCCGATGATCGTGCTGCGCGACGGCAAGCCCTACCTGCTGGTGGGGTCGCCGGGCGGCAGCGCCATCATCAACTACGTCGCCAAGACCATCGTGGCGGTGCTCGACTGGAAGCTCGACATCCAGGCCGCCGCGGCCTTGCCGAACCTGGGCAGCCGCAACAAGGAGACCGAACTGGAAAAGGGCACCGCGCTGGAGGCGCTGGCGCCGGCCCTGGAGCGCATGGGGCATCCGGTCAAGGTCACCGATTTCCCCAGCGGCATCCATGGCATCGTGATCGACGCCGACGGCCTGCAGGGCGGGGTCGATCCGCGCCGCGAGGGTTTGGCGCAAGGCGGCTGAGGAGGATTCCCGGCGCGCCATCCGCCGTTCCCGCATGGGCCGGGGCAGGCCCCGCGCCAGGCAGGGCTTGGCGCGCCTTCCTATTCCAGCGCCGACGGATCCAGCCGCATCTTTTCCTCGCGGCTGCGTGCCAGGTAGGTGACGCCCCACATCACCACGCCCAGCAGCAGCAGCCAGCCGGCCACCTGGTACTGGATCACGTCGCGGCCGGTCAGCGGCGTCACCAGGAACAGGCAGGCGGCCGCGCCCAGCCACGGCACGATGCGGTTGATGCGGAAATGCTCGTGCTTGACCTGGTCGCGGCGCAGCACCAGCACCGCCACGTTGACGAAGGCGAACACGCCCAGCAGCAGCAGGGCGGTGGTGCCGCCCAGCGCGCGAATGGCCTCGGAATCGGCCAGCGCCACCAGGATGATCAGGCCGAAGGCCAGCGCGGTGGTGAACAGGATGGCGGTCCACGGCGTCTGGTTACGGCGATGCACGTGGGCCAGGAAGGCCGGCAGCACGCCCTGGCGCGACATGCCGTACAGCAGGCGGCTGGCCATCATCATGTTGATGAGCGCCGAGTTGGCGACGGCGAACATAGAGATCACCGGCATGATGTATTCCACCGGCAGGCCGGGCGCGGCGCGCTTGACCACCAGCACCAGCGGCGTGCTGCTGCCGGCCAGTTCGCCCACCGGCACCAGCGCCACCGCGCAGATCGACACCAGCACGTAGATCACCGCCGTCAGCCCCAGGCCGGTCAGCATCACCTTGGGAAAGATGCGGCTGGGGTTGTGGGTTTCCTCGGCCATGTTGACGGAGTCCTCGAAGCCGACCATGGCAAAGAAAGCCAACGCGGTGGCCGAGGTGACGGCCAGGAACACGCTCTTGTCTTCCGGCGTGTCGAAGGCGATGACGCGCGAGAAGTCGGCCTGGCCTTCCGACATGGCGTAAAAGCCCAGCAGGATCACCATCAGCAGGCCGGACAGTTCGATCAGCGTCAGCACCACGTTGGCGCGCACGCTTTCGGACGCGCCGCGCAGGTTCACCAGCATCACCAGCGCCATGAATCCCAGCGCGCCCATGGTGATCCAGGTCTTGCTGGCCTCGATGCCGAAGGCGGCGAACAGATTGGCCGCGAAGGCCTGCGACGCGGTCGCGGCCGACGTCAGGCCCGAGCACATCACCGTGAAGCAGACGATAAAGGTCAGGAAGTGCAGGCCGAACGCCTTGTGCACGTAGAGCGCGGCGCCCGCCGCTTTCGGATACTTGGTCACCAGTTCCAGGTAGGACAGCGCGGTCAGCAGCGCCACGGCGAAGGCCACCAGGAACGGCAGCCAGGCCGCGCCGCCGACTTCCTTGGCGACCTGTCCGGTCAGGGCGTAGACGCCGGTGCCGAGGATGTCGCCGACGATGAAGAGCAGCAGCAGCTTGGGCCCCATCACCCGCTTGAGCGGGGCGTTCTGTTGCGGATCGCCGCTGGGGGCGTTCGTAGCCATAGTCTTTCTCCTTGTTCTCGTTCGATGGGGAGTCGCGCCAGGGCAACGTCGAGGGAGCGGGCATGCAGCGCGGGTATCGCCGCGCATCGCTCCCTCGGTGCCCGCCATGAAGGGCGGGCCGGTGTGATGGGAAAAGTCTAAATCGGCCGGGAGGCGGGCAATGCAACAGTCATGCAACGAATTGTCTGTGCATGCAAGACATGCAAGCGGGTGTAGGGAATGACGGCAATCGCTGGCGCGGCTCTGGTTAGGCAGGCATGAAAAAGCCCGCGCAAGGCGGGCAGTGCGGCGCATGGAGCGAGCGCTGATGCCGCGGCCGCTATGGCTGGGGCGGCGCCAGATCGGGCGGCAGGCGGCGCAGCGTGGCGGGCGTGCGCGACAGTTTGATGGGCGAGCCGACGCCGCGGTAGTCGCCCTGTTCCAGCACCATGCCGCGATGGCGCGTGTGCGGATGCGCCAGCGCCTGGTCCACCGTCTGCACGGCCGCGGCCGGCACGCCGGCGCGCAGCAGGCGGTCGGCCAGGGCCGCCGCCTCGTGATGCGCAAGCAGGGCGGAGAGGTCGTCGCGCAGGGCCTGGCGATGCGCCAGCCGGTCGGCGTTGGCGGCATAGCGCGGGTCCGCGGCCAGCGCTGGCGCTTCCAGCACTTGCGCCAGCTGCGCGAACTGGCGGTTGTTGCCGACCGCCAGGAAGATCGGGCCGCTGGCGGTGGGCAGGGTCTCGTAGGGCGCGATGTTGGGATGCGCGTTGCCGCTGCGGCCCGGCGTCTTGCCGCTGTAGAAGTAATTGGGCGCGTGCGGATGCAGCAGCGACAGCGCGCAGTCGTACAGCGTGATGTCGAGGAACTGGCCCAGCCCGCTGCGCGCGCGCTCGTTCAGCGCCAGCAGGATCGCCACCGCCGCGTTCAGGCCCGTCACCATGTCCACCACCGGCAGGCCGACGCGGGTGGCGTCGCCGTCGGCTTCGCCGTTCACGCTCATCAGCCCGCACATGGCTTGCGCGCAGGCGTCATAGCCGGGCAGGCCGCCCAGCGGGCCGTCGGCGCCGAAGCCGCTGACGCGGCAGTGGATCAGTTTCGGGAAGCGTTCTTTCAAGGTGTCGTAGCCCAGCCCCCACTTCTCCAGCGTGCCGGGCTTGAAGTTCTCGACCAGCACGTCGGCATCGGCCAGCAGGTGGCGCAGCAGTTCCTGGCCGGCCGCTTGCGACAGGTCCAGCGTCATGCCGCGCTTGTTGCGGTTGACGCCGACGAAGTACGACGCGGTATCGCCCAGGAACGGCGGACCCCAGCCGCGCGTTTCGTCGCCGCCCGGCGGTTCGATCTTGAGCACGTCGGCGCCGTGGTCGGCCAGGATCTGGGTGCAGTAAGGACCGCCCAGCACGCGCGACAGGTCGATCACTTTGCAGCCGGCCAGGGCGCCGGCGTCGGGGAGCTTGGGAGCCATGAAGCCTCTGCGGTCAGTCGATGGAAACGTTGGCGCTCTTGATGAGCGTGCGCCACTTGGGCACTTCGGTCGTGATGAAGCGGGACAGCCCCTGCGGCGTCTGGTCCTGGGCGCGCACGATGCCCTGGTTGCGCAGGGTCTGTTCGATCGCGGGGTCCGACAGCGCGGCCTGGAATGCCTGGTTCAGCCTGGCCACGGTCTCGGCCGGCGTGGCCTTGGGCGCGACGATGCCGAAGAACACGCTGACGTCGTAGCCGGACAGCCCTTGTTCGGACAGCGTCGGCAGGTCGGGCAGGGCCTCGGAGCGCTGCGCGCTGGCCAGGCCGATGGCGCGCAGCTTGCCGGCCTTGATGTACGGCAGCGCCGTCAGGATGTCGGTGAACGACATCGACACCTGGCCGCCCAGCAGGTCGTTGAGCGCCGGCCCGGTGCCCTTGTAGGGAATGTGCATGATGCGCGTGCCGGCCATCTGGTTGAACAGGATGCCGGCCAGGTGCGACGACGCGCCGTTGCCGGACGAGGCGTAGCTGAGCTTGTCCGGGTTCTTCCTGGCGTAGGCAATCAGTTCCTGCGCATTGTTGGCCGGCACGGAAGGGTTCACCACCAGGATGTTGGGCAGGTGGCCGATGCGGATGATGGGGGCGAAGCTGGTCTCGGGGTTGTAGCCCTGGTTCTTGTACAGGCTGACGTTGATGGCCAGCGGTCCCGAGGTGCCGAACAGGATGGTGTAGCCGTCCGGCTTGGCCGTGGCCACGTATTCGGAGCCGATGTTGCCGCCGGCGCCGGCGCGGTTCTCGACGATGACGGTCTGGCCTAGCGGCTGCTTGAGCTTTTCGGCCAGGCGGCGCGCCAGGGCGTCGGTCGGGCCGCCGGGCGGGAACGGCACCACCAGCGTGACCGGCCGCGACGGATAGGCGTCGGCGGCCAGCGCGGCGGGCGCGGCGGCGATGGCGGCGATGGCGGCGACCGCCAGCAGCAAAGGGGTGAACAGGCGTTTCATGGTTGTCTCCAGTGATGGACGCGCCGGCTGTGCCGCCGGCGTCGTGCTGCGCCAGGCTACAGCGCGTGTTGCAGGATGCCGCGACAGGCGGCGCTTTCGTCGGCGGGAATCGCGCACGGGTCGCGCGGGGCCAGGCGATGTTGCAGCACCTGGTCGGCCAGTAGGGCGCGGCTGGCCAGCCCGTCGCCGGCGGCTTCCCAGCGCAGCGCCGCCATCGATACCGCGTGGTACAGCAGCGAGGCGGCCTGCCGCGCCAGTTCGGCGTGGTCGCCCTGCGCGGCATGTTCGGCCAGCGCATAGGTCCGTTCCAGCGCGTCGGCCTGGGTGGCGGCGAGCGCCGGCGGGCAGGGCAGGCCTTCGGCCAGCAACTGGTCGACATGCCGGCGCAGCGCGGGCAGCGAGCCCTCTTTCCTGATGGCGCGCAGCACGTCCAGCGCCACGATGTTGCTGGTGCCTTCCCAGATCGAGCCCAGGTGCGCGTCGCGCACCAGGCGCGGCTCGGTCCATTCCTCGATGTAGCCGCAGCCGCCGCGCACTTCCATGGCGTCGCCGGTGACCTTGCGCGCATCGCGGCAGGCGCGGAACTTGATCAGCGGCGTCAGGATGCGCGCCAGCGCCGGATCGCCCCGGCCCTGGTCGGCGTCGGCCAGGGCGCGGGCGGTCTGGAACATGACGCTGCGGGCCTGCTCGGCCCATACCGTCATCTTCACCAGCTGGCGCTGCATCAGCGGCATGTCGATCAGGCGCTTGCCGAACGCGCGGCGGTGTTGCGAGACGTAGGTGGCCTCGGTGACGGCGCGGCGCATCAGGCCGGCCGCCCGCATGCCGTTGGACAGGCGCGAGTTGTTGATCATGTCGGCCATGTGCTTGAAGCCCTTGCCGCGCTCGCCCACCAGCCACGCCACCGCGCCTTCCAGGCGGATTTCGCCGCTGGCCATGGAACGGGTGCCGAGCTTGTCCTTCAGGCGCAGGATGCGGTAGTGGTTGTGCGTGCCGTCCGCCAGGTCGCGCGGCAGCAGGAACAGCGACACGCCCTTCAGGCCGGGCTCGCTTTCGCTGCGCGCCAGCACCATGGCGAAGCCGGCGTCGGGGTTGGAGCAGAACCATTTGTCGCCGTGGATGCGCCAGCTGTCGTCATCCTGGCGCGTGGCCGTGACCTCGGTGGCGCTGACGTCCGAGCCGGCGCCCTGTTCGGTCATGAACATGGCGCCCTGGCGCAGGGCATCGAAATCCTGGCTGGTGACCTGCGGCAGCACCCGTTCGACCAGCGCCGGGTCGCCGAACTTGCGCAGCGTGCGCGCCAGCGAGTCGGTCATGCTGACCGGGCAGCACAGGCCGAATTCAGCCTGTACGAACAGGTGGCTGAGCGCGTACTTGGCGGCGGCGGGCATCGGCTCGGGCCAGCCCAGCACGCCGCCGCGATGCGACAGCGCCGCCAGGCCGAATTCGCTGTAGGCCAGGCGTTCCAGCTCGACATAGGCGGGATGCTTGTCGATGCGTGACTCGTCGGCGCCGGCCCGGCTGCGCACCGACAGGGTGGGCGGATGCTTGTCGGCGGTGGCCGCCAGTTCGTCCATCACGCCGCCCGCCAGTTCGCCCAGGCGGTCCAGGTGCGGCAGCAGGTGCGCGTGCAGCGCCGCGGGCAGATAGCGCCGGGCCAGGGGCGCGGCGTACGGATCGGCGCGGAACAGGTTCAGGCCGCGCGCGTCCGGGACGGGCGTGGCGGTGGCGACGGCGGGCTGGGCGGGGCTATCCATGGCGGCATCCTGCGCAAGAAGGGGAATCGTTGGCATGTTGCGGCGATGGATTAATCTATACAAATACCGTTTTGGTGTAGACCTATCCAAAAAAAATATGGATATCGGGCGCTGCCTTCGTGCCCGCCCAGGGAGGAGACCAATGGACCTGGACCCGCGCCTGCTGCGCTATTTCATCGCCGTGGCCGAAGAACGCCATTTCAGCCGCGCCGCCGCGCGCCTGCACATTTCCCAGCCGCCCTTGAGCTACGCCATCCGCCAGCTCGAGGACAACGTCGGCGCGCGCCTGCTGGCGCGCACCAGCCGCCACGTCGAACTGACCGCCGCCGGCCAGGTGCTGTACCGCGAGGCCCTGACGCTGCTGCGCCAGGCCGAGGACGTGCGCATGCTGGTGCAGCGGGTCGACGCCGGCCTGCGCGGCCGGTTGCGCATCGGCTTCGTGGGGTCGATGCTGTACCGCGGCCTGCCGGCGCTGCTGGAGTCCATGCGGGCCGAACTGCCGGACGTCGAGCACGTGCTGACCGAATTGAATTCGCACGACCAGATCGAGGCGGTGCGGCGCGGCGAACAGGACCTGGGCTTCATCCATGCCAACCCGGTGCCGGCCGGCGTGGCGGCGCGCGATCTGTTGGCCGAACCCTTCGTGGTGTGCCTGCCGCAAAGCCATGCGCTGGCCGGGCGGCGTTCGTTGGCGTTGGCGGACCTGGCCGGCGATGATTTCGTGTTCTTCGCCCGCGCCGCCTCGCCGAGCTATTACGAGACTGTGCTGTCGCTGTGCGTGGGGGCGGGCTTCATGCCCGTGGTCCGCCACGAGGTGCGCCACTGGCTCAGCGTGGCTTCGCTGGTGTCGCAGGGCCTGGGCGTGTCGATCGTGCCGTCGTGCCTGTCGCGCAGCGGCCTGGCGGGCACCCGGTTCATCGCGTTCGAGCACCAGGCGCGCTCGGTCAGCCAGGTGATCTGGCCGCAAGAGGGCCGGTCGCCGCTGCAGGAAAAGGCGCTGGCGCTGGTCGAGCGCCAGTTCCCCGCGGGCTGAACGGGCGTCCGGGTGTTGTCACCTGACCGGCCCGCCTGAAATCAGTCCGGCAGCCGAGCGAAGCGGTTGGTGAGCGTGCCCAAACCCGTCAGCGTCACGTCGACTACGTCGCCGTCGCGCAGGTCGGGCGAATGGCCGTCGGTGCCCATCCACAGGATGTCGCCGGGCTGCAAGGTGAGGTAGCGGCTCATCGTGCTGATGAAGGTATCCACGCCGAACAGCATGTCGCCGGTGCCGAAGCGGGTGCTCTCGCGGCCGTTGACGCTGACCACCGTCTCCATGCGCGCCAGGTCCGGGTCGGTCTCGATCCAGGGCCCCATCGGCTTGAAGGTGTCGGTGTTCTTGGAGCGCCAGAAAGTGCGGTCGGACGCCTGCCAATCGCGCGCGCTGACGTCGTTGCCGATGGTGTAGCCGAGGATGCCGGCGCGCACCTCGTCGGGCCGCACGTGCTTCATGCGCTTGCCGATCACCACCACCAGTTCGCCCTCGTAGTGCACGCGGTTGGCGTCGGCCGGCATCAGCACGTCCTGTCCATGCGCCAGCAGCGCGTTGTTGGCGCGGTAGCCGACGTCGGGCTGGGTGGGAATGTTCTTGCCCTCGGTGCCGATGTGCTGGACATAGTTCAGGCCGACGCAATAGAAGGTCGGTGGAATCACCGGCACTTCGATCCGCACGTCGGCCAGGCGCAGCGATTCGTTGCGCTTTTCATGGCCGTTGAACGGGTCGCCGCGCACCGGCGTGATGCGGTCTTCATCGAGGATGCCGTAGAACGTTTCGCCGTCGTGGGTGCAGCGTATCCATTTCATGGTGGGTTCCTTCAGGCCGCCTGGGCGGAAAAACTGGGTTCGTCATTGGCCATGCGGGCGATGAGCCATTCGCCGTCGCGGCGCGCCAGTTCGACGCGCAGGGTGCGGATGGTGTCCACGCCCGCCAGCGGCGCCGGGCCGGACAGCGGGCTGCCGCTGTCATGCCGCACCACCAGCATGTAGCCGCGCAGCGCGCAGTGGTCCGCGCTCCAGGCGTGCGCCGCCAGGTTGCAGATCAGGTGATGGATGCGCTGGGTCGCGGAGCGGCGCGCCAGCGCCGCCAGCACGGCGTCGCGGCCCGCCAGCGTCTGGCCCTGGCGCAGCCAGACGCCGTCGGGAGCGAGGCGCCGCACCAGGTCGTCGTAGCGGCTTTCATCCAGGTCGCGAAAGCACGCCATGACCTGGTTGTGGCAGAGGGACAGGGTGTCGCTCATGGGGATGTCATCCTCAGCATGGTTTCATCGATGGCGGCCAGCGTGTCCGCGCCGCACAGTTGCATGGTGCGCGCCAGCTCGTCGCGCAATATCTCCAGCGCCTTGCAGGCGCCGGGGTGACCGCCCGCCAGCACGCCGTAGAGCGTGGCGCGGCCGGTCAACACACCGGCCGCGCCCAGCGCCAGCGCCTTGAAGATGTCGCTGCCGCGCCGCACGCCGCCGTCCAGCAGCACCGGCACCCGGCCGCGCGCGGCGGCGATCACTTCCGGCAAGGCGGCCAGCGTCGCGATGCCGGTGTCGAGCTGCCGCCCGCCGTGGTTGGAGACGACCAGCGCGTCGGCGCCGATAGCGACGATGGCGTCCACGTCCAGGGCATTGACCACGCCCTTGACGATGAGCTTGCCCTGCCAGCCTTCGCGCAGCCGCGCCAGGTCGTCGAGCTTGAACGCCGGATCGTAGTTGCGGCCGGCGACGGATTTCATGGCCTTGCGGTCCGTTGCGACCCGCGCCAGCCCCGCCAGGCTGGGCATGGCCGGCGGCCGCCGCAGCAGCATGTCCAGCGACCAGGCGGGCTTGCGCGCGAACTGGAAGAAGTTGCGCGGGTTGATCTTCATGGGAAACGCCAGGCCGTGCGCCAGGTCGCGTTCGCGCTTGCCGCCTACCGGCAGATCCACCGTGATCATCAGCGCCTCGTAGCCGGCGGCCCCGGCACGCCGGATCAGGTCGGCGAGCCGGCCCTTGTCCTGCAGGATGTAGGCCTGGAACCAGAGCCGTCCGGGCGCCCGGTCGGCGATCTCCTCGATCGACGCGGTGGCGGACGTGGACAGGGTGTAGGGAATGCCGGCCTGGGCGGCGGCGCGCGCCAGCGCCACGTCGCCGCCGCGCCAGCCGAAGCCCACCGCGCCGGTGGGCGCGATGGCGCAGGGCAGGGCGGCGGGGGCGCCGACAAGCATCGCCGTGGCATCCACCCGCGAGACATCGCGCAGCACCCGCGGCGCCAGTCGCAGGCGCTGGAACGCGCCGGCGTTCTCGCGCAGCGTGATCTCGTCCTCGGCGCCGCCGTCGAAGAAGTCGAACACCGGCCGCGGCAGGCGCGCCCGGGCCGCGAGCCGCAGGCGCTCGATGGAATAGCAATCGTCCAGCCGGGCGGTCATTGCATGCTGCTCCGATGGACCATCATTCGCCTTTGACATTGCCTTTCTTGATCACGTCGGCCCAGCGCTTGCGGTCCTGCACCAGGAATTGGCTGAACTGTTGCGGCGTGCCGCCGTCGGCCAGGGCGCCGAGCGAGGCGAGCTGTTGCCGCACCGCCGGATCGGCCAGGGCCTCGTTGGCGGCCCGGTTCAGCTTGTCGACGATGGCCTTGGGCGTGGCGGGCGGCGCCAGCATGCCCACCCAGGTGGCGGCTTCGTCGAAGCCGGGATAGCCCAGGCTTTCGAGCGTCGGCACGCCGGGGAAGTCGGGCTGCGGCTCGCGCGTGCCGATGGCCAGCACGCGCAATTGCTTCTGCGCCACGTAGTTGGCGATGCCGACGCTGGGATAGAACATGAACGAAATGCGGCCCGCCAGCATTTCCTGGAGGGCCGGCCCGTTGCCCTTGAAGGGCACGTGCATCATGCGCGCGCCGGTCATGTTGGCCAGCATCTCGGCCGTCAGGTGCGCCGACCCGCCGATGCCCGACGAGCCGAAGGTGAGCTTGTCCGGACTGGCCTTGGCCGCGGCCACCAGCTCCTGCATGGTCTTGTAGGGCGAGCCATAGCTGGTCACCACCACCATGGGCAGCTTGGCGAAGTTGCCGACGGGCGTGAAATCCTTGACCGCGTCATAGTTGTAGCGCTCGGGGTACAGCAACGGATTCACGTTCAGCGTGAGCGAGGTCACCAGCACCTTGTAGCCGTCGGGTTCGGCGCGCATCACGTCGTTGGCGGCGATGGACGCGCTGGCCCCCGGCTTGTTCTCCACCACGATCGAGGTATTCAGGCTCTCGGACATGCGCTTGGCGAGAATGCGCGCGATCACGTCGGTCGGCCCGCCGGCAGCGTAGCCGACTTCCATGCGGATCGGCCGCGACGGGTAGTCGTCGGCCAGGGCGGGCGCGGCAACGCCCGCGCCGATCAGCGCGGCGCACAGCAGCGTGGTCCATTTTTTTGTGTTCATGATGTCTCCTCCTTGTGTTGGTATCAGTATTGGTCGGGGAAGTACCGGTCCGCCATGACCTGGCAGCGCTTGATCAGGCGCGGCTCGTCCGGCCGGTAGTCGGCCACGGCGTTATGGATGGTCCCCATGTTGTCCCACATCAGCACATCGCCTTCCTGCCACTGGTGGCGATAGCGGTACTTCTCCTGCAGCTGGTGCCTGAACAGGAAGTCCAGCACCTCGGCGCTGCGCGCCTCGGGCAATTCGTTGATCCTGACGGAATAGCCGGGGTTGGCGTACAGCACCTTGCGGCCCGTGATCGGATGCGTCAGGAAAACGGGGTGCGACACCGGTGGCTTGCGGCGCTTCTGCTCCTCGGTCAACGGGGGCCGGGTGCTGCCTTTTTCCCGCCGCATCATTTCCCAGAACTTGTTGAAGTCGTGGGTGATGGTCATGCCGTCCAGCTCGTCCTTCAATGCCTGCGGCAGGTCGTCATAGGCGGCGTGCATGTTGCAGAACTCGGTGTTGCCCAGCGACTTGCCGTCGCGCATCGGGATGTGGATGCCGTACAGCACGTTGCTGAAGGCGATGGTTCGGCTGTAGGACATGTCGGTGTGCCAGTCCTGGCCGGCGTCGCTCAGGCCCACCGGCTTGCCGTTCTCCACCATGTTCGACAGGATCATCACTTCCGGCAGGCCGGGCTCGAAGTACATGTTGGCGACGTTCACTTCCAGCGTGCCGAAGCGCTCGGCGAACGCCTTCAGGTGCCGCGCCTCCAGCGCCTGTTTCGGGAAGCTGACCACGCCATGCTGGCCCAGCGCCGCCTCGATGGCGCGATAGTCGGCGTCGGCCAGGGGGCGGGCCAGGTCGATATCCAGGATGCGGGCGCCCAACGGGCCTTCGCCAGCAACGATTTTCATGATCTCTCCGTTTTCGGGATGGGCAAGGCCAGGGACGGCCTTGCGGGGATGCCAGGGCTAGAAAGCGGCCCGCAGAATTCCTGAGGCCTCGGCTTCGGATACCGGCCGGGGATTGAGCGCCAGCCCTCGTTCGGTCAGGACGTCGCGGGCCATGGCGCCGAGCGCCTCGCGTGCCACGCCAAGTTCCGACAGCCGCGCGGGCATGGCGTGGCGCCGCTGGATGTCCCGCACCCAGGCCGACAGCGTGACGTGCGGCCGGCGCGCCCGCTGGTTGATTGCGTCGAGCGCCGGCCGCAGCGCGTCGGCCGCTGCCGCTTCGTTGAACGCCAGCGCATGCGGCAGGATCACGCTGTTGACCGCGCCGTGCGACAACCGCTGGCGCGACGCCACGACATGGCAGATGGCGTGATGCAGGCAGCTGCGCGCCATCGACAGGGCCAGCCCGGCCAGATGCGCCGCTTGCAGGATCGCGCCGCGCGCGTCGCCAGCGGCGAGGCTGTCGCCGTCGAGGGCGCTGTCGAACAGCCGGATCGCCTGCACGGCGATGCAATCGGACACGGGCGATCGTCCCCGCGAATACAGGGCCTCCAGTGCGTGGGCGATGCCGTTCATGGCACTGTCGCGCAGCAGCGCGACGGGTTGGCCCGCGCTCAGGCGCGGATCGATCAGCAGGGTCGCCGCGGCCACCCCGCGGTTCCAGAACATCAGCTTGTGGCCGTCTTGCCGGCGCACGCCGAACGACGACGTGGTTTCCGCGCCCGAGGCGGTCGTGGGGATGCCGATGATCGGCAGCTGCGGCCGGACACGGCGCGGAATGCGCGCCGTGGCGGGCGGTTCGAAGGTGGTGACGTGGTCGGCCAGCCGGCCGCCTTCGGCCAGGAGCAGCGCCAGGGCCTTGGCGCTGTCGGCCACGCTGCCGCCGCCGATGGCGATCAGGCTGTCCGCGCCGAATGTCCGCACTTTTTCGGCCATTGTTTCCACAAAATCGACACTGGAGTGCCGCGGGACCGCCGGAAGCCGCAGGTGATCGAGTCCGCTCCAACAGGCGGACAGGGTCTCGAAAGCGGCGGATCGCGCCATCGCGTCCTGTGCCAGAATCGCCGGCCGGAAACAGCCTAGCGCGTCCAGTTCCTTTAATATCAAGGCCGATACGCCATCACCGAAACACACATGGGTGCCGAACAGGTGGTAGTCGAAAGCGGCGGCGCTGGCGGCGGCAGCGGGGGGACGTTCTTGGCTCATGCGGCCAGTATAGAGAGACCGATCGCCCTGAAAAATCACCAAACAAGGAAATCGTTTTTTCCTTTTTGGAAACACACGAGTTGGAAATGAACGTCATCGATTGCCTGGAAGTCTTCGTCGAAGTCGGCAAGAGCCTGAGTTTCTCCAAGGCGGCGGAAAGCCTGGCGTCGAGCCGCTCGGCGGTCACCAAGAAGATCGCCTGGCTCGAAGCGCACTTCGAAGTGCAACTGCTCAACCGCAATACCAAGCACGTCAGCCTGACCGAGAGCGGCCGCCTGCTGCTGGAAAACGCCGATACACTGGCGCTGAGCCTGATGAACCTGAAGGAGCTGGTGCAGGGGCCGGTGCTGACCGCCAGCGGCCGCATCCGCATCGGCACGCCGCCGTCGTTCGGCACCGTGCACATGGTGCCGGCGA
The DNA here is from genome assembly GCF_001457475.1 of Achromobacter xylosoxidans. NCBI lineage: Bacteria > Pseudomonadati > Pseudomonadota > Betaproteobacteria > Burkholderiales > Alcaligenaceae > Achromobacter > Achromobacter xylosoxidans. The sequence continues at coordinate 1,006,156 of NZ_LN831029.1, forward strand.
TCCAGGACTTCCTGGCGCGCTATCCCGCGATCAAGGTGTCGCTGCTGATCGATGACGGCCGTGGCGACCTGATCGCCGAAAATCTGGACCTGTCCGTGCGCATCGCGCCGCGGCTGAAGGATTCCAACCAGATCGCCTACAAGATCACGCTGGTGCCGCAAGTGGTGGTGGCGACGCGCGACTATCTGGCCCGCCACGGTCGGCCCGGGAAGCCGCAGGACCTGGAACGGCACAACTGCCTGGTGCACAACCTGAAGGCGCCCACCGGGCAATGGAGCTTCACCGACGCCCAGTCGAACACCCACGTGGTGCGGGTGGCGGGCTCGTTCAATTCGAACCTCGGGGAAGCGCTGATGAACATGACCAAGCGCGGCGGCGGGGTGTCGATGCACCCGCGCTACATGGTCGAACAGGACATTGCCGATGGCGCGCTGGAAGTGCTGCTGCCGGGCTACGAGCCGCAGGGGCTGGACATCCACGCGGTCGTGCAGACCCGCCGCAACCAGCCCGACAAGGTCAGGCTGGTCGTGGAACACCTGCGCAACTGGTTCAAGGACGCCGACTGGAAGCGCTGAGCGCGCGCCAGCGGACGCCGGTGCTGTCCTAGCGGAACACCACGGTCTTGTTGCGGTTCAGCAGGATGCGGTGCTCGACGTGGCTGCGCACGGCGCGCGACAGCACCAGCGACTCGATGTCGCTGCCGACCTGGGTCAGGTCCTGCGCCGTCATGGTGTGGTCGACGCGCTCGATATCCTGGTCGATGATCGGGCCTTCGTCCAGGTCCGAGGTGACGAAGTGGGCGGTGGCGCCGATGATCTTCACGCCGCGCGCATGCGCCTGGTGGTACGGGCGGGCGCCCTTGAAGCTGGGCAGGAAGCTGTGGTGGATGTTGATGGCGCGGCCGTTCAGCGCGCGGCACATGTCGGCCGACAGGATCTGCATGTAGCGCGCCAGCACCACCAGGTCGATCTCGTAGCGGTCCACCAGCGCCAGCACCTGGCGTTCCTGTTCGGCCTTGGTGTCGGGCGTGACGGGCAGGTGGTGGAACGGGATGCCATAGGACGCGGCCAGGCTGGCGTAGTCGTTGTGGTTCGAGACGATGGCGGCCACTTCGGCATGCAGCTGGCCGCTGTGCACGCGGAACAGCAGGTCGTTCAGGCAATGGCCCTGCTTGCTGACCATGATCAGCAGGCGTTCCTTGCGGCGGGCGTCATGCAGCTGCAACTCCATGCCGTACTCGGCCGCCATCTCGTCCAGGCGGGCGCGCAGCGCGTCCGGAGCCGCGCCGGCCGGCAGGTCGAAGTGCACCCGCAGGAAGAAGCGGCCGGTCTCCTCGTCGCCAAATTGCTGCGAATCGAGGATGTTGCAACCCGATTCGAACAACAGGCCGCTGACGCGGAAGACGATGCCGGTGCGGTCGGGGCAGGACAGGGTCAGGATGTAGTCGTTGTGCTGCATTGTTCAGGGAAAGGAAGGAGAGGAAGCGTCGTCGGCCAGGCGCGCCAGGGTTTCTTCCGCCAGCGCCAGGCTGGAAGTCAGCCCGGGCGATTCTATGCCAAACAGGTTCACCAGGCCGGGCACGCCATGGGCGGTCGGGCCGGCGATGACGAAATCGGCGGCCGGCTCGTGCGGACCGGAGATCTTGGGGCGGATGCCGGTATAGCCCGGGGCCAGGGCGTTGTCCGGCAGGGCCGGCCAGTAGCTGCGCACGGCGGCGTAGAAGACCTCGGCGCGGGCCGGGTCGATGGTGTAGTCCTCGGTGCCGACCCATTCGGTGTCGGGGCCGAACTTGGCCTGGCCGCCCATGTCGAGCGTCAGGTGCACGCCCAGGCCGGCGTGTTGCGGCACGGGGTAAATCAGGCGCGAGAACGGCGCGCGGCCGGACAGCGTGAAATAGCTGCCCTTGCACAGGTAATCGGTGGGGATGCTGGCGGCCGGCACGCCGTCGATGCGGCGCGCCAGCGCCGGCGCCTGCAGGCCGGCGGAATTGATCAGCACGTTGCAGCTCAGGCTCATGGCCTCGTCGCCGCCGAACTGCAGGTCGAAGCCGCCTTCGGGGCGCACCCGGCCGGACACCAGCGGGGTGTGGAACACGCACTGGGCGCCGGCGTTCTCGGCATCGCCCTGGTAGGCCAGCATCAACGCGTGGCTGTCGACGATGCCGGTGGACGGCGACACCAGCGCCGCCGTGCAGCGCAGCGCCGGTTCCAGCCGCATGGCGTCTTCGCCGGAAATGAACTGCAGATCGTCCACGCCGTTGGCGCGGGCGCGCTGCGCGATGCCTTCGAGCTGCGCGGCCTGCTCGGTGCTGGTGGCCACGATCAGCTTGCCCAGCCGCTTGTGCGGAATGCCGCGTTCGGCGCAATAGGCGTACAGCAGGTGCTTGCCGCGCACGCACAGGCGGGCCTTGAGGCTGCCCGCGGGGTAATAGATGCCGGCGTGGATCACTTCGGAATTGCGCGAGCTGGTGCCGGTGCCGATGGCCTCGGTGGCCTCGGCCACCAGCACCTCGCGGCCCGACTGGGCCAGGGCGCGGGCGATGGCTAGGCCGACCACGCCCGCGCCGATGACGACGCAATCGATGTCGGCGCTCATGACTTCCTGCCCTCTGCACGGGCGCCGGCGGGCGTCAGGTCGAAACCGCCGGCGTGGAAGACCAGCGGCGGCTCGCCGCTATGTCCGCATCGTTCGACTTCTCCCACCATGATGACGTGATCTCCCTCGACATAGCGGCTGCGGTTGTGGCATTCGAACCAGGCGGCGCAATGGCCGTCCAGCATCGGCGTGCCGCCGGGCGCGTGGTGCACGGTCAGGCCGGCATAGCGGTCCGGCGTCTTGCCGGTAGCGAAGCGCCGCGCCAGCGCGATCTGGTCGGCGCTCAATACATTGACCACGTAGCGCTGGCACTGCTCGAAGGCGGCCAGCGACGAGGAATTGCGCGACAGGCTCCACAGCACCAGCGGCGGATTCAGGGACACCGAGTTGAACGAGCTGACCGTCAGGCCGATGGGGGCGCCATCGAGGTCGGCGGTGGTCACGACCGTGACGCCGGTGGCGTAGCGGCCGAGTGCGGTGCGGAAGAAGGCTGCGTCGAAATCAGGGGAGGAGGCTGGCATGCAATTGATAGATGGGGCGGGCGCCGCGGGAGCGGCGCCCGGCGGCGTCAGGGCGACAGGCGTTCGATCTTCCAGCCCTGGCCGTCGGCGACGTAGCGCAGGCGGTCGTGCAGGCGCGAGGGCCGGCCTTGCCAGAATTCCATCGCGGTGGGCTTGAGGCGGTAGCCGCCCCAGTGCGGCGGGCGCGGCGGCTGGTCGCCGTAGCGGGCGCGGAACTCCTGCTCGCGGGCTTCGAGTTCGGCGCGGGTGATGGGCTGGCTCTGGCGCGAGGCCCAGGCGCCGATGCGCGAACCGGCCGGGCGGCTGTGGTAGTAGGCGTCCGACTCTTCGGCCGGCACTTTTTCCACCACGCCCTCGATGCGCACCTGGCGCTCGAGCGGCTGCCAGAAGAACAGCAGGCAGGCGCGCGGCTCGGCCAGCAGGTCGGTGCCCTTGCGCGACTCGTAATTGGTGAAGAACGTGAAACCCTGCTCGTCGAAGCCCTTGATCAGGACGATGCGGGCACTGGGCTGGCCGTTGGCGTCGACCGTGGCCAGGGTCATGGCGTTGGGCTCGGGCACCTTGGCGGCCAGGGCCTCGTCGAACCAGCGGGTGAACTGCTCGAACGGGGACGCGGCGGCGTCGCTTTCCAGCAGCACGTTCTTTTCGTAGCTTTGACGCAGATCGGAGACAGACATGGGACGTTTGATTCAGCGTTGATAACAAGCAGTTTATACCGCCGAAGAAACGCTCCCCTCATTGACCCCGCGCAGGGCCCGGGCAAGTTTTTGCGCCGGGGGCGCCTCAGGCGCCTTCGGGCAGCGCGTGGCTGTCCTGTTCCAGGCGCCGGGCGATGGCGTCCAGGCGGGCATCGTGGATGCCGGCGGCGCGCAGGGCCTGGGCGGTCTGCACCACGTAGTCGGTGCAGGGGCCATAGCGGCCGGCGGCGCGGCGCACGATGGCCAGCAGCTCGGCCTCGGGCAGGGCGCGGATGTAGGCCGGGTTGTCCCGGTTCATGATGAAGACCAGGGCGCGGACCGGGCCGGCCTCGGTGCTGCAATTGATCCAGCGGGGCAGGTAGGCGCCGGTGGACATCTCGCGGTCCCACAGGGCGGGGAAATAGGTCGGCACCTGGTTGCCGGCCAGGCGGTAGACCACGCCGCGGCAGGAGCCGCCACGGTCCAGCCCGAACACCAGGCCGGGGCATTCCGGCGTGCCGCGGTTGACCCGCGACCACAGGCACAGCGCGCGGTGATGGCCGCGCAGGGTGGCCAGGCGGCGTTCCTCGAAGTCGAAGTCGGGACGCCAGATCAGTGATCCGTACCCATATACCCAGACGTCTTCCCCGTCCCGCCAATGCTGCAAGGCCGCCTGCAGCGATGCCTGCCGCTCTTCGGGGGTCCACAGGCGAAAAGGCAGGCTGGCGCCGGCCACGGGAGGAGAAGACTGCATGTTCACGACTACGGTTTCCGGTCAGATTCGAGCGGGGGGTTGCGATTGGCCCAGCCGCCAGCCATCAGGGCCACGGAATAGGCCCAGAACAGCGGGGCGACGCCAATGACCGCACCCAGCGCGCCGAAGGTCAGCGGCAGGGAAACCTGGGAGCCGTTGATCAGCGCCATCCGCAACCCCACGGCTTCGGCGGCGCGGCCCGGCGGCGAATGCTGGTGCAGCAATGAAAGCATACTCGGTTGGCAGCAACCCAGCGCAAGCCCCAGGATGAAGGACAGCACGATCAGGACGCCAACGTCGGTGAACAGCGGATAAAGCATGAAATCGATGGCGGCGGTGGCCATGGCCACCCGCACCAGTGTCCAGGACCGCACCCGGCGCTGGATCAGGGGCAGTACCAGGCGGATGATGAACGTTGCCGCCGCGAAGGACGCGAGAATGACGCCGATGGTGGTGGCTGACAGGCCGATGGCGACACCGAAGATCGGCACCACGAACAAGTGCGTGTCCCAGGCGCCCGACAGGATGGTGTTGACCATCAGGATGCGGCGCAGCGCCGGCACCGCCAGCAGTTCCGTCACGCGGCGGCGCTGCGCTTCCTTCGTGCCGGCCAGCTGCGAATCCACCGCCTTCAATTGGTGCCGCAGCGCATACAGGCCGCCGGCCGACAGTAGCGGACCGAGCGTCAGCAGGCCGAAGGCCAGCCGGGTGCCCAGATGGTCGATCGCCAGGCCGGCGATCAGCGGTCCCGAGAAGCCCGAGCCCGCCAGCGCCAGCGACATCAGCGAGAAATTGCGCAGCCGCTGGGCCGGCTCGGCGTGGCCCAACAGGTCCTGCGTGGCCACTTGGTGCAGCATGAAGCCGATGCCGATGCAACAGGACGCCACCAGCAGCGCGAACTGGGTCTGCGACAGGAACGGCAAGGCCGTGCCAACCGCCACCAGCGTGGTGCCGGTGACCAGCGGCCGGACGATGCCGACCCGGTCCACCCAGCGTCCGGCGCGCACCGAGAACAGCATCGGCAAAACCGCGAACACCGCCACCAGGGTGCCCACCTTGAAGGTCGACAGCCCCATTTGCAGCGCCGTCAGGGATACGGTGATCCGTCCCCCTGTCAGCGCCACATGGTTCAACATGGCCAGCAGGCACAACAGCGCCGCCCCGGAAAACTCCGGGGCGGCGCTGTGTGAAGAGGGGGGAGGGGGCGAATTGGACACGGATACGGCTTAACTGCATTCATTCTGTCCCTATCGTCGCCCTATGTCGAGGCGTGGATTTTTTGCGCCGCCGCAATTCTCGATTGCCAATGGTGACAAGATAGGCGCCATCTATGGTCCAACTGAGATGGGGATGCGGCAAGATGGCATCACGTTGCCGGCAAGGTTCCATAGAATGGAAACGCTAATGCGCCGCAACAGATGTATCGTTCGTGCAACGGAACAATATTGCCTGCCCACGACCCAATGCCGGGTGCTTTACCGTTTTTCACCCTTTCGCCACAGATTGGCCATGCTTTGACGCAGCCCCCCGTTTAGGATGAGCGGGCAGTATGGGTACGTACAGCCGGCCCGATCCGTATCGAGTTATTCGAGTGGTGGACGATGCCTCCGCCGCCTCCTCCGAACTGGTTCAATGAAAAAGCCTCGTAGCAAAGTCCAGCGTTACGTCCTGATCGCCGTCGTTCTCCTGATCATCGCCTTTGGCGTCCGCGCCGCCTTTTTCTCGTCGCCGCCGCCGCCCACCTTCGCCGTGGCCGAGGTCGTCCGCGGCAATCTCGAAGACAGTGTGCTGGCCAGCGGCACCATGGACGCCATCGAGCGCGTCAGTGTCGGCGCGCAGGCCACCGGTCAGTTAAAGTCGCTGAAGGTGGCGTTGGGTGACCGCGTGACGCGCGGCCAACTGGTCGCCGAGATCGACGACCTGACGCAGCAGAACGAACTGCGTAATACCCAGGCCGCCCTGCAGACACGCCGCGCCGAGCGCGCCGCCAAGGTCGCCACCCTGAAGCAGGCCGAGCTGGCTTTCCGCCGGCAGCGCCAGATGCTGGCGGCCGACGCCAGTTCGCGCGAGGCCTTTGAATCGGCCGAGGCCACGCTGGGCGTGACCCGGGCCGATATCGCCGCGCTCGACGCCCAGATCGTCCAGGCCGAAATCGAGGTCGACAAGGCCAAGGTCAACCTGGGCTACACCCGTATCGTGTCGCCGATCGACGGCGTGGTGGTGGCGGTGGTGACCAAGGAAGGCCAGACCGTCAACGCGATCCAGAGCGCGCCCACCATCATCAAGGTGGCCCAGGTGGCCACCATGACCATCAAGGCGCAAATCTCCGAAGCCGACGTGACCCGCGTCAAGCCGGGCCTGCCCGTGTACTTCACCATCCTGGGCGAGCCGGACCACCGCTATCACGCCACGCTGCGCGCGGTGGAGCCGGCGCCGGATTCGATCCAGAAGGACGACGCCGCCACGTCGCTGACCTCGTCCAGCTCCACATCCACCAGCGCGGCCGTCTATTACAACGGGCTGTTCGACGTGCCCAACCCGGACGAGAAGCTGCGCATTTCCATGACGGCGCAGGTTTCCATCGTGCTGGGCGAGGCGCGCGACGCCGTGGTGGTGCCGGCCTCGGCCCTGGGCAAGCGCGGCGAGGACGGGCGCTACGAGGTGCGGGTGGTCGGCAAGGACAACCAGACCGAGACCCGCAAGGTCAAGATCGGCATGAACAACAACGTGCAGGCGCAGGTGCTGGAAGGCCTGGAGGTGGGCGAGCGCGTGGTGTCGGCCGACGCCGCGCCGGTGGCCGCCGCGGCGGGACGCTGATATGGCCGAACCGTTGATTTCGCTGTCCGGCGTCCGGCGCGAATTCCCCGCTGGCGAGCAGACCATCGCCGTTCTCAAGGACATCAACCTGACCATCGAGGCCGGGGAAATGGTGGCCATCGTCGGCGCGTCCGGTTCGGGCAAGTCGACCCTGATGAACATCCTGGGCTGCCTGGACCGCGCCACCAGCGGCGACTACCGTGTCAGCGGCCGCAGCACGGGCGAACTGGATCCGGACGAACTGGCCGAATTGCGGCGCGAGCATTTCGGCTTCATCTTCCAGCGCTATCACCTGCTGTCCGACCTGACGGCGCAGGGCAACGTCGAGGTGCCGGCCGTCTACGCCGGCAAGCGCCGCGAGGCCCGGCTGGAACGCGCCGCCGACCTGCTCGAGCGCCTGGGGCTGGGCGAACGCACCGGCCACCGCCCGGGCCAGCTGTCCGGCGGCCAGCAGCAGCGCGTGAGCATCGCCCGCGCGCTGATGAATGGCGGCGACATCATCCTGGCCGACGAGCCGACCGGCGCGCTGGACACGCACACCGGCCAGGAAGTGCTGCGCATCCTGGAGGAACTTAACGCCGCCGGCCACACCATCATCCTGGTCACCCACGACATGAACGTGGCGCGGCACGCGCAGCGCATCATCGAGATCAGCGACGGCGAGATCGTCTCGGACCAGCGCAACCCCGACGCGCCGCGCATCGAGGCCGTGCGCGAAGAGGCGACGCCGCTGCCGCCGCGGCCGGCCTGGCAGGCTTACCTGGACCGCTGCGGCGAGGCGCTGCGCATGGCGCTGCTGGCCATGAACGCGCACCGCCTGCGCACCTCGCTGACCATGCTGGGCATCATCATCGGCATCGCCGCCGTGGTGTCGGTGGTGGCGCTGGGCGAGGGCTCGCGCCAGAAGATCCTGGAAGACATCAGCGAGATCGGTACCAATACCGTCGAAGTGTTTCCCGGCAAGGACTTCGGCGACGAAAAGGCCCTGACCATCCGCACCCTGGTGCCGGCCGATGCCGAGGCCCTGTCACGCGAGTCCTACGTGGACAGCGTCACGCCCGAGGTTTCCACCAGCAACACGCTGCGCTATCGCAACGTGGCGGTGAATGGCTCGATCCAGGGCGTGGGCGAGCAGTACTTCCGGGTGCGCGCGGTCAAGCTGGCGCAGGGCAAGTTCTTCGATGCCACCAGCGTGGCGCGGCGCGCCCAGGAAGTGGTGATCGACGAGAGCACCCGCAAGACCCTGTTCGGTTCGCACACCGACCCGATCGGTCAGGTGGTGTTCCTGGGATCGATGCCGGCGCGGGTGATCGGCGTCACCAAGAAGAACGACACGGTGTTCGGCAACAACGAGACCTTGAACGTGTGGATTCCCTACACCACGGCGCTGTCGCGCGTGCTGGGGCAGCAGCACCTCAAGAGCATCACCGTGCGCGTCAACGACGCCGCGCCGCCGGCGGCGGCCGAGCAGGCCATCACCAAGGTGCTGCTGCGGCGCCACGTGGTGAAGGATTTCTTCGTGTTCAACACTGATGCGATCCGCAAGACCATCGAGCGCACCACGGCCACCATGACGCTGCTGGTATCGCTGATCGCGCTGATCTCGCTGATGGTCGGCGGCATCGGCGTCATGAACATCATGCTGGTGTCGGTGACCGAGCGTACCCGCGAGATCGGCGTGCGCATGGCGGTGGGCGCGCGTCGCAGCGACATCATGCAGCAGTTCCTGATCGAAGCCGTGCTGGTCTGCCTGATCGGCGGCGCCGTGGGCATCGCACTGTCGCTGGGCCTGGGCGTGCTGGTCTCGAAAGCGACCGGCGGGTCCTTCCGCATGATCTATTCCACCGCGTCGATGGTGGCGGCATTCACCTGCTCGACCCTGATCGGTGTGCTGTTTGGTTATCTCCCGGCGCGCAACGCGGCGCGCCTGGATCCCGTCGAGGCCCTGGCCCGGGAATGAGAACGATGAAAGCTGTTTCCCTGATCCGCAAACCCGCCGCCCTGGCCCTGGCGCTGGCCCTGACCGGCTGCGGCGGCCTGCTCAAGAGCGAATACGAAACGCCGCGGACGCAGTCGCCGGCCGCCTGGCGCCACGGCGCGGGCGCCGACGCGCCCGCCAACGCGCTGGCCGCTGGCGGCGCCTGGTGGCGCAATTTCAACGACCCGGTGCTGGACGGCCTGGTCGATGGCGCGCTGGCGCGCAACAACGACCTGGCCGCCGCCGCCATCCGCGTGCGCCGCGCGCAATTGCAGGCCGGGCTGGCGCAGGACCAACTGATCCCGCAACTGTCCGGCACCGGCAACGTGACGCGCGCGCGCAACCTGCGCGGCGAACGCGAAATCACGCGCACCAACAGCGCCGAACTGTCGATCGGCTACGAGGTCGACCTGTGGGGCAAACTGTCGCGCCAGCTCGACGCCGCCGAATGGGAGGCGCTCGCCAGCGAGCAGGACCGCCAGAGCTCCGCGCTGTCGCTGGTGGGCACTACCGCCACGCTGTATTGGCAGACCGCCTTCATCAACCAGCGCATCGCCAGCAGCCTGGAGAGCATCGCCTACGCCCGCAAGACGCAGGAACTGGTGCGCGCGCAATATGCCGCCGGCGGCGCCTCGGCGCTGGAAGTGGCCGAGGCCGAGCAGACCGTGGCCAGCCAGCAGGCGGCGCATGCGCTGCTGGTGCAGCAGCGCGTGGAATACGTGAACGCGCTGGCGATCCTGTTCGACGGCCCGCCCGACCGCACCATGGCCGACCCGCAACGCCTGCCGCAGTACCCGCTGCCGCAGGCGCGCGAAGGCGTGCCGGCCGAACTGCTGGGCCGCCGTCCCGACCTGCGCGCCGCCGAACTGCGCCTGCGGGAGTCGCTGTCGAACATTGACGCGGCCCGCGCCAGTTTCTACCCGACGCTGAACCTGACCGGCGCGCTGGGCAGCTCCAGCCCGACGCTGTCGAATGTGCTGCAGAACCCCGTGGGCACGCTGACGGGGGCGCTGACGCTGCCGTTCCTTCAATTCAACCGCCTGAACCTGAACCTGAAGGTCTCGCGCGCGGATTTCGACGAACGGGTGGTGAGCTTCCGCCAGGCGCTGTACCAGGCCATGGCGGATGTGGAAAACGCGTTGTCGAACCGGACGCAGTTGCGCCTGCAGGCGGAGCAGTTGGACGCGTCGCTGAAGGCGGCGCGCGAGGCGGAGCGCCTGTACGAGGTGCGCTACCGAGCAGGATCGGTGTCGTTGCGGTTCTGGTTGGATGCGCAAGAGAAGCGGCGCGCAGCCGAGATCGCGCGGGACGAGAATGCCCTGAATCGGTTGGTGAATCAGGTGAAGGTCTATCAGGCGCTGGGAGGAGACGATGCCGTCGTCATGGCCGGTGCTGGCGCGGTGGACGGCCGATGAGCGGATCGCGCCCATAGCGCGTTGAAAAAAGCCCCGGCGTCGGCGCGCGATATCGCCGGCGCCAGCGCTGAAATCCGATCGCGTCCGATCCTCCTGGCCGCGTCAACTTCGATATTGGCTCGGGCAGTTCGCAAGCTGACCCGCAGCGCTTCGGCCTGTTCCCGAATCGTCGCCCATGCCGTCAGATTCGGACGGTTTCACCTGATGCAATAGAAGACGGAAAGCAGCGTCAGCCGACGCTGAATCATGAAGGCCGTCGCTACAATCGATTGACCGCGCAATACCCCGCCAGACTGATCACGTTCACCGCAACGTAGGATCACCGTCACCGAAATACTCAGAATGAACTTGCGACTGCTGAAGTACTTCGCTGTGTTGGCCGACGAGTTGAACTATCGCCGCGCCGCCGAACGGCTGCATATTGAAATCTCGCCGTTGTCTCGGGCGATTCAATCGCTGGAAACCACCTTGGGGGTGTCTCTTTTTGTGCGCTCCAACCGCGGCACCCTGCTCACGCCGGAGGGGGAGGCGCTACGGGAACACATCCCGGCCATATTCAGTGCAATCGGCCATGCACGCGACAGCGTCCTAGGCGTGGCCGTTGGCAATCGCGGCGCGCTACATATTGCCCTGTCAGAAGGAATGAACCCGACGCGATTGGCCGCGTTGATGGCCGGTTGCCGCGCGGACGAGCCGCGCGTGGTCATCCATTTTTCGGAGGTGCCGTTCGCCCAGCAGCTCGCAGGCCTGGACCAAGGCCTTTACGACCTGGGTTTCGCGCCATCCGACCACGTGGGCCGCGGCATCGTGGCTGAACGAGCCTGGCAAGATCCGATCCATGTGGTCCTCCCCACCGGCCACCCGTTGCTGGCGATGGAAGTGATTCCCTTGAGCGAGGTTCTCAGGCATCCCCTGGTACTTGGCGATCCGAAGTATTGCGAGGGATGCCGCCAGCAAATCGACCGCTTGATCAGTAAGGGTTCGGCCCAACCTCTCGTGGCGGCGCAGGTGCAGTCGACCTATCTCATGCTTTCGATGGTGGCCGCTGGCGTCGGCCTCGCACTGGTGGGCGCTTCCCAGGCCCTTTCAAACTGGGAACTCGGCATCCTCAGCCGCCCGCTGGCCGAGCCGGCGGCGTTGACGACTTGGCTCCTGCGCTCAACCCGTGTCGCACGCCAGAACGTGGCGCGCTTCGTTGAGCGGGTGATTGCCATGCGCGAAGACACCTCTCCACCTTCCCGCGCGCGGTAAACGGCCACTATCGGCGCGTGAGCCCGGCTCGATCACATCCCCACGTTACCTTTTGGGCCTATCACGTTGCCCATAAGGCAACGTGATAGGCCTTTCGCCGTTCTAGATTGAAAGGTCCAATTCCCTGTCTTTGTGGCGCTTTTGGAAAAGAAGTCAGGGGTGTCAATTGCTGGAATCAATCAGGAGCTGCTTGTGCAAGTATCCAATTCAACGCTGTCAGGTCCGAGCGGCCCGCTCGGATTCAACTATTCGTCCACGCGGTTCACCACCGACGCGAATGGGGAAGCTCGCTTTACCGAAGTCATGGGTTCTGCGAAGCAAAAATATATCGAAAGTTCCCCCGCATCGAAGGCCGTGACCCTGTCTGATAAGGCGGTGGCGCTGTCAAGCCAGGAGACCGAAGATGAGGATGCAGATCTCAGCTTGTTGGCGTGCTGGACACCGGAAGCTCTGGCGCGTTTCGCAAATAACTATACAGAGGCCGAACGGTATCAGAAGCTCGAGATTATGGTTTTCAATAGCGCATATACGCCAGGGCACGATTGCAGCGAACTCACGTCGGAGGGCGGGCCCATATATTATGGGACCACGAGAATTCTGGTCACGCCCGAAAGGGAGGCCGCGTTAAAGCGGCAGCACGATACATTTGCAGCTCAACAGGAAGCCTTGTATGTCACCGAAATGAGTAAGGGGAGCTCGGCTATGGATATCTACAAGAAGATCGGGAAGCTGATTTTGGCGCAGCCGGATGATTTTGCCTATAAATTTGGGATTAGTGTCAAATATCGCGAAAGAATGGATGCTCTTACCGCGGCTTATAACAGTGCGCATAATAGCCAGTTTGGCAGGCATGTCGATCATTCCTCATCTAGTATGCCACTCTCGAATGAGTCGAAGGTTGACGCATTGGTGAAAGCGAAGACTGGCCTTGCGCATAATTCCGTATTGCAAAAAGCGAGTGATCTAGAGCGGCAGCGGCAACAAATATTAATGGACCTGCTTCATGGGAAAGCAGGTTTTAGGTCTAAATCTGCATCCCGCCACCGAGTGTAGGTTGTAAATTTAAAAGTCCTGCGCCCGGGCTGTTTTTAGAAAAAATTCCTGGCAGAAGTGGTGCTCGATGATTTTCATCGGGCATTTTTTATTTCGTAATCTGGCCGGTTTTGCCTGATTTATAAGGTCACGCGTGTTCCAAAAATAGCAATATGCGAGTTCGCGGCCGCGTTCAAATTGAGGTGGCAGGTCGTCAACCTGCTTCACCCTGCATGTTGACCAAGTTTTTGAAGCATAAGTCATCCCAAGGGTGAGTTCGGCATCAGTCGATGATTGGTGCATAGTCAACGTACCCCATGGAGAGATTTTATGAAAAATCGATTGTTGCATGTTTCGGTTGTTACTTCTCTTTTGTTCTCCGGCAGCGCGTTTGCCGGTGATTATGTGTGGTCCACCTATAAGAGTGGTGACTATGTGTCGAGAAGAGGGGGAACCGCCACGGTTGTGTATCAACCCAGCAATTTTCTTGCCTCGCCACTGGGAAAGACCGTCACTGGTGTGCAAGTTCAGCTTCAAGATAGTTCTCAGGCAAACGTATCAATGGAGGTTTGCTATAACGGCCCGATCGATTGCTATCCCATAACCTACAATGGACAAATCTATAAAATGTTTAATGGCAGGCCGGCCGATAAGCCGTTCACGGTAAGGTATACCGGTACTGGTCTTGGTCCGTATCCACGCTACGTTATCGCCACGATGGTGGTCTATTACGGCGATTAACTAACTCCTTGAGTGGCGACTCGTAGATCTGGCGTTGAGTTGTTGTCGAAGCTATTCGCGTCGATTTCGGACTATGTGATCGATGCGAATTACTGACACTCCCGGCCTTCCGCTCATTCAAATCACACGTGTCGGCCATACCTATCGCATGGGTAGCCAGTCCATACCCGTGCTGCGTGACGTGGCATTCGAGATCCATTCCGGTAAAACATGCGCGATGCTCGGGGCTTCCGGTTCCGGCGAGAGCACGTTGCTCAACCTCCTGGGCTTGCTCGACCAGCTTTCGGCGGACCGGTTCCTTGCCCGTACGTTACCTTTTCGGTCTGGCGCGTTTCTCATAAGGCAACGTCATGGGCCACTCGCCGTTCTAGATTGAAAAATCCAATTCCCTGCCCTTGTGCCCATTTGGAGAACAGCCAATGGCATCAATGGCTTGAATCAATCAGGAGCTGCTTGTGCACGTATCCAATTCAACGCTGTCAGGTCCGAGCGGCCCGCTCGGATTCAACTATTCGTCCACGCGGTTCACTACGGACGCGAATGGGGAGGCCCGCTTTACCGAAGTCATGGGTTCTGCGAAGCAAAAATATATCGAAAGCCCCCCCGCATCGAAGGCCGTGACCCTGTCTGATAAGGCGGTGGCGCTGTCAAGCCAGGAGACCGAAGATGAGGATGCGGATCTCAGCTTGTTGGCGTGCTGGACACCGGCTGAGCTGGCGCGCTTCACCAGGAACTATACGGAAAGCGAGCGGCTCGAGGAACTGGATATTATGGTTTTTAACAGTCAATATTCACCGGGGTGCGATTGCAGTGAGCTTACTGAAGATGGTGGTCAGATTTACTATGCGACCACGAGGATTCCGGTTACCCCAGAAAGTGAAATTGTCGACAGGCGGCAGTCAGATACGTTCGTTGCGCAGTTGAAATCCATGTATAAGGCCGAAAGGAACAAAGGCAGCTCAGCGCTGGATATCTACAAGAAGATCGGAAAATTGATTCTGTCCCAACCGGATGATTTTGCTTATAGGTTCGGATTCAGTGTCACGTTTCGCGACAGGGTGGAGTCCATGCAATGGGGGGGACGTGCTAACCCGGTTGAACGGCAGCGCGGTGATTTTTCTACCCTCAGTCACGCCGCTTCAGACGAATCGAATGTCGCGATGTTGAAAAAAATGAAAGATGGGTTTTCGCACAACAAGCTGCAACAGAGGGTACATGATATGGAGCGAGACAGGCAGCACCAACTGATGGACCTGCTGTATGGGAAAGTGAACCGTAAGTCGAAACCCGCAGGTCGCCAAGCGTAAATTAGGTTCCTCCGAAAAATGCGCATGTCGCATTTTTCGGAAAGGCGTCGGCATATTGGATTCGCCGGGCCTAATAAAGATGGTCAGACAGAACCCCGCTAGGCGTAGCGCTTCGCGGGGAACGGGCTGACCATAGCTTTTTATGGCTAGGGGCAAAACCATATTTTTCTGACCGATACGGTAACGCGTGTTCCCAAAATAGCAATAAACGACGCCGTTGCTGCGTTCAAATTGATGTGCAGGTTGTCAACCTGTCCACCCCGTATGTTGTCAAGCTGAAAGCAAGTCATCTAAGGGGGGGCATCAATCGCTGATTGATGCGTAGTTTCATACCTAGCCCTGGAGAGATATCATGAAAACCCCATTGCTGCGTGCATTGGTTATTACTTCGCCTTTTTTTCTCCGGCAGCGCGTTTGCCGGTGATTATGTATGGTCCACCTATAAGAGTGGCGACTATGTGTCGAGAAGAGGAGGAACCGCCACGGTTGTGTATCAACCCAGCAACTTCATGGTTTCGCCAGTGGGAAAGACTATCACTGGTGTGCAAGTCCAGCTTCAAGATAGCTCGCAGGCAAATGTATCGATGAGCCTTTGCTATAACGGATCGTTCGAATGCTATCCGATAGCCTATGACGGGAGAGTCTTCACAATGTTTAATGGCAAGTTAGCAGATAAGCCGTTTACTGTGAAATATACCGGTACCGGCCTCGGTCCATATCCCCGTTACATCCTCGCCACGATGGTGGTGTATTACAACGATTAAGTAAGCCTCAGCGATAGCGACTTATCGAGATCTCGCGATAAATCGCTATCGAGCATGTTGGGTGCAATATGGGTATTGTGAGCCGATGCAAATCGCATGTGCAACGCGCTCAGCACCCAACTTTCATATTACGCATGCCAGCGGTGCCTATAGCATGGGCGGCCCACCTTGTGCTCTGTGTGGTGCTAGGCCCAGGTATTCATCTATTTGCTGGTTGCTCGGAACCCACGTTGGCAGATCGGCATCGTCAACTTTTGTGTGAGCCATGATCCGCGCATTAAAGCCGCCAATACCTGGAGATCCACTCGTGTGTTGCCCTTTTGGTATCACGCCTTTCTCATAAAGCAACGCGAGGACTGCTCGCTGTTTTAAATTGGAAGATAAAATTTCTCGCAGGAGTTTTCAATGCAGATATCTACTTCAACGCTAGTTGGCCCTCGCGCTCTGCTCGGAGTAAAAGATCCGTCGACGCGCCTCGCTACGGATGTGACTGATGAATCTACTTTCGCCGAAGTCATGGGTTCGGTTAAAGAGAATCATCTTGAAAGCCCGTCGGAATCGAAAGCCGTGATTCTGTCCGATGAAGCATTGGTCCTGGCAAATAAAGAAGCGGACGAGGACGCTGATCTCAGTTTGTTAGCGTGCTGGACACCAACTGAGTTGGCTCGATTTGATAGAAACTATACTGAGGAAGAGCGGTTTCAGCGCCTTGAGACTATGGTTTTTAATAGCGGATACTCTCCTGCGCATGATTGCACAGAGGCCATCTATGGAGGGCCGACTTATTATACGACCACGAGGGTACTTGTAACGCCTGAAAGTGAAGTTATCGATAGGCGACAGTCCGAGGCGTTCGTTGCCCAGTTGCAATCCATGTATAGAGCAGAAGTGGGGAAGGGTAGTTCGGCAATGGATATTTACAAGAAGATTGGTAAATTGATTTTGTCTCAACCCGATGATTTCGCTTATAGATTCGGATTTAGTGTCAAGTTTCGAGAGACGGTGGAGTCGATGCCTCAGTGGGGGGCTCGTGGCAATCCGTTCGAAGGGTGTGATGATTCCTTTTCGCTCAGGTATGACCCCCCCCTGATGAATCGGGCGTCGATACGTTGGTAAAAATAAAAGGGGGGATATCCCAAAAAACCATAATGCAGAAAGCCCATGACATGGAACGGGATAGGCAGTATTTTCTGATGGATTTGCTTTACGGAAACGCGGGGCATAAGTCGAAATTGGCATCTGGCCGTTGAATCTATTCTATTGACGTGGCTATTGAGGTTGTTCTTGTTCAGGGCGCAAAGATGTCGCACCGTCCGTTTATTCAAATCACCCATGTCAGCCATGCCTATCGCAAAGGCAGCCAATCAGTGAGCGTGCTGCGCGATGTGACATTTGAGATTCACCCCGGCGAAACCTGCGCGCTGCTTGGGCGTCCGGTTCCGGCAAGAGCACCTTGCTCAATATCCCGGGCTTGCTCGACCGGCTTTCGGCGGACCGGTTCCTACCTGGGAAACCCCGCTAGGGGGCAACTCCCGGCAACAGAAAAACCTCATCAGGTTGACTAGCCATTGCCGGGCGAATTGCTCCCTATGTGTGCAGTGAGTACCGCCTTCGGGTGGGTTGCCCGTACGTTACCTTTTCGGTCTGGCGCGTTTCTTATAAGGCAACGTCAAGGGCCACTCGCCGTTCTAGATTGAAAGATCCAATTCCTTGCCCTTGCGCCCATTTGGAGAACAGCCAATGGCATCAATGGCTTGAATCAATCAGGAGCTACTTGTGCAAGTATCCAATTCAACGCTGTCAGGTCCGAGCGGCCCGCTCGGCTTCAACTATTCGTCGACGCGGTTCACTACTGACGCGAATGGGGAAGCCCGCTTCACCGAAGTCATGGGTTCTGCGAAGCAAAAATATATCGAAAGCTCCCCCGCATCGAAGGCCGTGACCCTGTCTGATAAGGCGGTGGCGCTGTCAAATAAGGAGTCGGAAGATAAGGATGCAGACCTCAGCTTGTTGACGGCCTGGACACCTGAAGAGTTGGCTCGCTTTGCTAACAACTATACCGAGGAGGAACGGTATCAACGGCTCGAGACTTGGGCTTTCTTCGGCGATGGGGCCGCATGTGACTGCAGCGACGCAATTTATGGGGGGCCGGATTACTACGCGACTACGAGAATTCCGATCACTCCTGAAAGTAAAATGATCGATAAACGACAAGCCGATGCGTGCAATGCCGAATTGAAAGCCATGTATGCCGCCGAGAAGGCAAAGGGCAGTTCAGCAATGGATATCTATAAAAAAATGGGGCATGTGATTTTGTCTCAGCCGAACGATTTCGCCTACAGATTCGGATTGAGTGTCAAGTATCGTGAAGCGGTAGAGTCAATGGATCCGTGGGGAGGTCACGGGAATCCGTTCGTTAATGGTATTACGTCCATCACGTATGTCCCACCAGATGAATCAGACGCTGGGACGCCTACGCAGACAAAGGATGAAATTTCCCGAAGCGTGTTGCAGCACAAAGTGCATGCTATGGAACGGGACAGGCAATACCTGCTGATGGATTTGCTTTATGGAAAATTGGGTCATACGTCGAAGGCATCCAATCGCTCGGTATAGATTATTAATTTCAGAGTGGCACGCTCTTATGTGCCTTTCCGAAAAAAACCCGATGCGTTCCGTCGGGTTTTTTTATGATCGTGACTCAATCTGATTTTTCTCTTTGATGTAGCGACGGTCCGCTAAGCAATGATGGGATTTTTCATGGTCTGACCAATTCGGTCGCGCGTGTTCCAAAAATAACAATATGCAATCCCATTGTGGTGCTCAAATTGAGTTGCAGGTTATCAACCTGTCGTCCTGTATGTTGATCGGGCCTCGCCAGCAAAAGCCGGGGAAGTTCAGCATCAGCCGATGATCGATACGAAGTTCACTTTTTTTTGGAAGAGATTTTATGAAGAATGGATTGCTGAATGCGTTGATGGCTGCTTCGCTGCTGTTCTCCGGTAGCGCATTCGCCGGGGATTATGTTTGGTCCGCTGATAATGGTAGCGACTCCGTGTCAAGGAAGGGGGCGACAACAATTGTTATGTATCGGCCGGCTAATTTTCTCGTCTCACCCTCGGGTAAAAAAATAAAGGGTGTGCAAGTGCAGCTTCGAGATAGCGCCCAGGCGGATGTATCGATGCAGGTTTGCTACGGTAATACAGTTAATTGCCTTCCGATATCCTACGATGGGAGGATTTACCAATATTTTGTTGGCAGTCCTGCCGATAATACGTTCTATGTCAAATATACCGGTACGGGTGCCGGGCCGTACCCCAGGTACATAATTTCCTCGATGGTGGTGTATTACAACGACTAAGCAAGTTCCGATCGATAGTGGGTCATTGCCGGTTTGGCTATAACCCGCTATCGAATACATTTGAATCGATTTGGACCTTTTGACTGATGCGGCTTGCAAGATGCTGCACCATCCGCTCATTCACGTCACACATGTCAGCCATGCCTATCGCATGAGCAGCCAATCCGTATCCGTGCTACGGGACGTGACGCTCGGGATCCATCCTGGCGAAACCTGCGCGCTGCTTGGGGCGTCCGGTTCCGGCAAGAGCACCTTGCTCAATATCCTGGGCTTGCTCGACCGGCCGTCGGCCGGCCAGTTCCTGTTTCGCGGACGCGACATGCTGGGTATCGACGAGAACGCCCGCGCCTGGGTTCGCAATCGAGAGATCGGGTTTGTTTTTCAGTCCTTCAACCTGTTGCCCCGTATGAACGCCCTCGATAACGTTGCCTTGCCACTGTTCTATCGTGGTATCCCGCGAGCCCAGGCGCGGGCCACGGCCACGGATTGGCTTCGTCAAGTTGGATTGGCCGATCGCGGCGGGCATCTCCCTGCCGATCTCTCCGGCGGGCAGCGCCAGCGGGTCGCCATTGCCCGTGCCTTGGTTGGCAATCCCTCCGTCATTCTTGCGGACGAACCGACCGGTAATCTGGATCAGGCTTCAGCCGAGAGCATCATGGCCTTGCTCATGGGGCTGAACCGCGAGCGGGCGGTCACGATCGTGATGGTGACGCATGACGCCAACCTGGCCGCTCGCTTCTCGCGCCAGATTCATGTGCGCGACGGTGTATTGCATGAACCCTGCCATTGCGACGAAAGGCGTTGATTTCCGGTGTTCCGGTGCATGCGCGGTCCATCGCTGACGCAAACTGCGCTGCAAGCGGCTGACAGCCTGCGCCAGATGGGTCGCAGGGCCTTGTTGGCTTTGCTCGGCATCGTGGTCGGCAGCACCGCCATCATCGCGCTCCTGAACATCGGGCATAGCGCCGCCGAACAGGTGATGCGCATGTTCAAGGACATGGGTACGGACGTCCTGGTGGTGACTTTCCCGGTGACGGGCGCCAAGCCGCGCGCGCTGCCCCGCACGCTGGATGCCGGCGCGTTGGCGCAAGCCGTGCCGGGCATCCGCCATGCGGCGCCCCTGTCGGTCTACAACGTGCCGCTGCGTTTCCCGGGGCGTACGATGGTTCCCAGGATCGTAGGCACGACGCCGGATCTTGCCGCCGCGATGAATCTGCGCATGGATCGCGGCCGTTTCCTGTCGCCGTTCGATCGTCATGCCACGTTTGCCGTCGTGGGTGCGGAAATCGCGCGTGAACTGGGCAGTCCGGCGCATCCGCTCGCCCTGGGTGCCTCGCTGCAAATTGGCGGCTACTTCTATCAGGTCATCGGCGTCGCGCGCAGCATGAAGGGGAATCCGCTGATTCCGGTCGATGCGGACCGATCGGTGATCGTTTCCATTGAAGGGCTGCACCGATTGTTTCCCAAGCCTGAACTCGGCGCCATCCTGGCCAAGGCGACGCCTATGGCCGACCTTGTGGAAACGGCCAGCGCGCTGCGCGAGTATGTCGGCACGCAGGTGCCCGGCAGGGAGGTCCAGGTGGATATTCCCCGGCAGTTGATCGACGGTCTCGAGCGCCAATCCCGAACCTTTTCATATCTGCTCGCGGGGCTGGGCGCGATCTCATTGCTGGTGGGCGGCGTGGGCGTGATGAACGTGATGCTGATGAGTGTCTCCGAAAGGCGGCGCGAGATCGGCGTTCGCCTGGCGCTCGGGGCGACCCGGCGCGACATCCGCCTGTTGTTCCTCGCCGAGGCGGGTCTGTTGGCCATGGTGGGCGCGGCGCTGGGCGCAGTGTTCGGCGTTGGCGCGGCCTACGCTTTTGCGCGCTACTCCGGTTGGGATTTCGTGCTGGCGCCCGCATCCTTGCCCTTGGGGATGGGCACGGCGCTGCTGACGGGGTTGTTCTTCGGTTGGTATCCGGCCGTCGCGGCTTCGCGGCTGGAGCCTGTCCAGGCCTTGCGCGATGCGTAGTGCGGCGCGGATGCTCATCGTGGCGCTTGGGTTGGCGGCGCTGTCACCCGTGGCACGCGCGGGTGATGAGCCGTTGCCGTCTCGCCCGACCATGCCGTATCAGGCGCCGGCCGTGGTGGGCCAGGGCGTCGTCGATCTGACCTTGACCGATGCCGTCTTTCTCGGCTTGCGCGCCAATCGCGGCATACGCAGCGCCTACCTGACCCGCGTGGCGCAGAAGTTCGACCTGCGCGTGGCCGAGGATTTCTTTTCGCCCAAGCTTCTCGTTACCGGACAGATCACCGGCAACCGCAATCAGGACGACCGTTCGCGGCAGGGGGTGCTTTCGCCCGCGGCGACGATGGTGGGGGAATTCGGCACGCGTTTCAGCCTGGGTTGGACCAGCCAATTGAGCAAGGCCAACCGGGCGGGCGGGTTCCGGGACGACGGCGTCACGCTCGCGATCATCCAACCCTTGCTGCGCGGCGCGGGCCGCGAGGTGGCAACCGCGCCCTTGCGCATGGCGCGCTTGATCGAGCAAAGCAATCGGCTGGCCTTGCAGGATTCGGTTTCCCAGACCGTCACGCAGATCGTCCAGGCCTACTGGCAATTGATGCGGGCGCAGGAGCAAGTCACCCTCGCCAAGGCGGCATTGCAGCGTTCCCAAGCGCTTCTGGAGATCAACCAGGCGCTGATCGCCGCCGGACGCATGGCGCGGGTCGACCTGGTGCAGACGGAGGCCGATGTGGCCGCCCAGGAGTTCAATGTCGAGAATGCCGATAACGATCTCAACGCCAGCCGATTGATGTTGCTGCAACTGCTGGCCCTGGATCTGCGCAGCCGGATCCGGGCCAGCGACACGCCTGGGAAAAAGCCCTCGACGCTCGGCGTGCAGGATGCCCAGCGCATCGCGTTGACGCACCAACCGCGCTATTTGCAGCAGGTGATCGCCCGGGAACAGGCCGATATCAATCTTGTGGTCGCGCGCGACAACCGCCTGTGGGATGTTTCCCTGATGGGCGGCGCCAGCCAAGGGCGGACAAGGCGATCGAGCCATTCGGAGCCGGTGTCCGATCGCCATTGGGACGGGTATGTGGGTGTCCAGGTCCAGATACCGATCGGGGACCTGAGCGCGCGACAGGCTGCCGTCCATGCAAAAGCCGACGCGGACAACCAGGCGCTGCTGCTCGAGGACGCCGAACAGCAGTTGACGCTGGACGTGAACAACGCGGTGCGGGAAGTGGCCTCGCGATGGCGCCAGTACGAAATCGCGGGGCGCGTCCGCGATCTTTCACGCAAGAAGCTCGAGATCGAACACCAGAAACTGCAGGCAGGACGATCGAGCAATTTTCAGGTGCTGGCCTTTGAAACCGATCTACGCGGGGCGGAGAACGCCCGACTCAATGCCTTGATCGGCTATCTGGATGCACAGGCGCAGCTGGACCTGAAGCTTGGCATGACATTGCAAAGTTGGGGTATCTCGCTGAATGACTAAGCTCTTTGCCTATAAATCCGGCCTGATGGCGGCGGGCGTGGCCCTGCTTGCCGTCGCGGCGATCGCCTTTGCATGGCATCGGCCGCCTGGCGGCAGGGCGCAAGATAAACCCTCGCCCTGGACATTGGTTTCTCCTCGGCCGGTCGAGATTCGTCTGGGCGTGGCGGGAAAGATCGTTTCGGCGCAGATCGTCACAATCACGGCACCTTTCGATGGCAATATCAAGTCGCTTGAGGTGTCGGAAGGGCAGCGGGTGGAGGCGGGCCAGCGCCTGCTCGAGATGGATGTGACCCAACTCGACATACAGCGACGCCAGGCGCTGAGCGAACAGATCAAGGCGCGCAAGGTCCTGAGCGACATCGATCACTGGGAGTCGGGCCCTGACGTCGCCCGCGCTCGTCAAACCCTGTCGAGCGCGCGTCTCAGCGTGAGCGACACGCATCAGAAGCTGGTTGAGACCAGGCAGCTCTATGAGCGCGGAATCGTGCCCCGCATGGAGCTGGATGCTTTGATCCAGCA
The DNA here is from genome assembly GCF_001457475.1 of Achromobacter xylosoxidans. NCBI lineage: Bacteria > Pseudomonadati > Pseudomonadota > Betaproteobacteria > Burkholderiales > Alcaligenaceae > Achromobacter > Achromobacter xylosoxidans. Next base: position 1,029,376 of record NZ_LN831029.1, read on the forward strand.
GGAAAAGATGCAATCCCTGTCGGTGGCCTCGGCAGAGGCGGAACTCGCCAACGCCCGGGAACGCGGCAAGGGGCAAGCGCGGCAACTCGCGGAAATGGAACTGGCCAATGCCACGGCCAGGCTCAATGCGCTGGCCGATGAGGCCTCGGGCGGGGTGGTGGCGCCGTTTTCCGGCGTTGTGGTCCGAGTTCCGGGCAACGTCGATGGCAGGCAGGATGCCGCGGGAGCGCCATTGCAGGCGGGTACGAAGGTAGGGCAGGGCCAGGGGCTCTTGGCCATCGCCAACGTCGCGCGGGTCCATGTCGTGGCCAAGGTCGACGAGACGGATCTGAATCAGCTGCGTCCAGGCCAGCCGGTGGAAATACGTGGCGAAGGATTCAGGGACCTGGCGCTTTCCGGCGAATTGAAATCGATCGGGGTGCAGGGACTCGAAGGAGACTCGCAGGCGGGCACGATGTATCCGGTAGTGATTGCATTGCCGCCGCTGACGGCGGCGCAACAGGCGGTGGTGCGGCTGGGAATGACGGCGAGCGCCTCGATCGTGATATTTCATGATGAGCAGGCGATGGTGGTGCCGGCCACGGCGATTCGTACCGACGCGGGAAAGAGCCTTGTCCGGTTTCGCGAATCGGCAAGCTCCCCCGAGCGGTCGGTCGTGGTCTCGGCCGGGCCGGCCACGCCGGACGGGGTGGTCGTGACGGGCCTTGCACCGGGTTATGTCCGGGATGAATGGCAACCTTCGCCCTGAAAAGACACGGGGGGATCGCCCGACGCGCGCCCATATAAAATACCCCCCATGACCGCTCCAGAAGAAAAAGCCGACATCGCCCGCCGCTTCGGCAGCCTGTCCCGCCTCTACGGCCCCGACGCTCCCGCCCGCCTCCAGAACGCCCACATCGCCGTCGCCGGCCTGGGCGGCGTAGGCTCGTGGACGGTCGAAGCGCTGGCCCGCTGCGGCGTCGGCGCCCTGACGCTGATCGACCTGGACCACATCGCCGAATCCAACGTCAACCGGCAGATCCACGCCCTGACGCAGACCCTGGGACAATCCAAGGTGGATGCCATGGCCGAACGCATCCTGGCCATCAATCCCGAATGTCGCCTGACCCGTGTGGACGACTTCGTTTCTCCGGAAAACGTCGCGCAAGTGCTGCCCGGCCCCTACAGCGCCATCATCGACTGCACCGACCAGGCCGCCGCCAAGATCGCCATGATCCTGCATGCGCGGGCCCTGGGGACTCCGATGCTGCTGTGCGGCGGCGCCGGCGGCAAGACCGATCCGCTGGCGTTGCGCGCCGGCGACCTGTCGGCCGCGGTCAATGACGCCTTGCTGTCCAAGCTGCGCAACAAGCTGCGGCGCGAACACGGGTTTCCGCGCGCATCGGACAAGAATGGCAAGGCGCTTAAGCGCGTGCCGAAGATGGGGATTCATGCCCTGTGGTTCGATCAGCCCGCCATCCTGCCCGATGAATGGACGCGGCAGGCCGAGGCCGAGGACGATATGGGCGCCTCGGCGCAGGCCGTGGCGCCGCAGGGGTTGTCCTGCGCAGGCTATGGCTCGGTGGTCACCGTGACCGCGGCCATGGGCATGGCGGCCGCCAACGAGGCCTTGCGGCTGGCGTTGCAAGGCTAGCTGGGCGGCGACGGGCCCGTCACGGAACGCCGCCGCGCCCGGGTCACAGCGCCACGAACACCACGCCGTCCTCGATCCTGACCGGATAGGTCGCCAGGTTGTCGCGCAGCGGCGAACAGAGCGCGCGGCCGTCGCGCACGTCGAAGCGGCCCTGGTGCAGCGGGCACTCGATCTCGTGGCCCGTCAGGAAGCCGTCGCACAGGCGCGCATTGCCGTGCGTACAGAGGTTGTCGGTGGCGTAGACGTTGCCTTCCACGCCGTACAGCGCGATCTCGCGGTCGCCCGCCTGCACGGCGATCACGTCTTCGTCCGGCACGTCGGCCAGCGCGATGGCCTTGATCCAGTTCGTACTCATGTCTTGGTGTCCTGGTCAGATGGGGTAGATCAGCGAATTCGGGATCAGCTCGCTGTCGAAGATGCACAGGCGCGACTCGAACTTCAGCCCGTCGGGCGTCTGCCGGATCACGTCCAGGTAGCGGCCGACGTTGTAGACCGTGGTCAGCTGGTTCGGCTTGGTGCGGAACACCGCGTAGTTGGCTTCCGATTCGATGCGGTCGCCCTGCACCGACAGCACGCGCGGCGCGCCGACCACGTGGCGCTGGTAGTAGGGGTCGTGGAAGATGGTGTCGGTGGCGCCGTAGATGCGATCCTTGAGCATGCCGCGGCTCTCGAACGACATGGTCGCCAGCGGATAGCCGCGCTCGTGGTTCTCGCGCGGCAGCACCTTGTAGACGCAGTCCTCCAGGAAGAACTCCGGCCATTGCTCCCATTGCTCGGCGTCGAGCGCGGCGGCGTAGTCGGCGTACAGCCGGGTCAACTGGTAGTAGAGGGGAAAGTCCAGCATGTTCACGCCTCCGCTTCCATCACGCGGCGCCAGTAGGCGTACATCCCGCGGATCAGGGTTTCGGTCACCATGTGGTCGGTGTTCTCGGCGGTCTTGCCGCCCAGTTCGGCCACGCTGCGGTGCCAGGGCTTCTGCGCGAAGCCCGATTGCGAGAATTCGATCACTTCGCCATCGTCCGCCGAGACGAAGCCGGCCGGGCCGAACAGGTTGGCCTGGCGCAGGCGGCGCTGTGTCATCTCGGGGGTGTCGTCGGCGAAGCCGAAGTGGGTCCAGACGAAGTCGAAGGCGTCGTGGCCGACCGGCTGGATGTGGCGCGTGGACAGCGAGTTGACCTGCTGCTGGATGATGACGCTGGGGAACAGCGTCATCAGCACGGCGGTGGGGCCGTTCCACCAGGGTTCCGGCACGATGTCCAGGAAGCGGTCATCGTTCAGCGTCATCTGTTCCTTGAAGCTGGACACGCCGCTGGTGACGCTGCCCTTGCCGCCCTGGCCGCGGGTCGAGATCATGGCCGCGTGGCGGAAATGGCGGTCCATCTTCAGTTCCGAGCGGTTGTCGGCGCGCCACAGGCCGAAGGTGACGAACCAGGTGTGAAGCAGGCCGGGGTGGTACGGGTCCTTGATGTTCTCCTGCATCAGCTTCCAGTTGCCCGGGATGCGCTGGCGGCTGTAGCCGTGGATGACCAGTTGGCGGCCGTCGAAGACGCGGTCGAAGTAGTGCAGGATGTCCGGGCCCAGGTAGTCTTCCAGCGGCTCGACGTCGTGGTCGAACGAGGCGAACACCACGCCGTTGCGGCAGGCCACGGCCAGCTTGGTCAGGCCGTGATCCTCCGGCTTGAAATCGGGCGGCATGCCGCCATTGACGCGGCCGTCCTGCTTGACGCCGCGGCGGAACGGCACGCCGATCAGGTTGCCCTGCAGGTCGTAGTTCCACTGGTGGTAGGGGCAGACGAACTCGCTGCGGTTGCCGGAACGTTCGCGGCAGAACTGCACGCCGCGATGGGCGCAGACGTTCTCCACCACGCGCACCTGACCGTCGTTGTCGCGCAGCAGGATGACGGAACGCTCGCCCACGGCGGTGCGCTTGAAGTCGCCGGGATTGGGGATTTCCGCTTCCAGGCCGACGTAGCTCCAGTGGCCGCGGTAGAAGAAACGCTCCAGCTCGCGCTGGTGCAGGGCGGCGTCGGTGTAGACGCCGAAGGGAATGCGGTGGCTGCCGTCGCCCTGCCAGGGGGGCATGAACGACAGCGGCTGTTCGCGGGCGGCGCTGGCGGGGCAGGCAGAGTTGGCGGCGGCGCCGGCGATCGCGTCCGGCGCGCTATCCAGGGGAGTGTTCATCGGCGGCCTCCGGCGAGGCGGCCGCGCCTACAGGGCGTGACGGGGGGATGGCGCATGGTTGTCTCCTTCATCCATCGGAGCCTGCGCGACATCGGCGCAGGCGTTTGTTGCATCATCGGCCAGGGTGTGAAATAAATAAATAGAATCTGGATGATGACAACAATCACCAAAATAAATATTGGTGGAGACAAGCATGAACCTGCAAGACATGGACTTGAACCTGCTGGTCGTGTTCAACGAGCTGTGCAAGCACGGCCGGGTGTCGGCGGTGGCGCAGAACCTGGGCATCTCGCAGCCGGGGGTCAGCAACGCGCTGGGGCGGTTGCGCAAACTGCTGGGCGACGAGCTGTTCCTGCGCACCTCGCGCGGCATGGTGCCCACGCCCTATGCCGAGGCGCTGGCGCAGCCGATCGCCGACGCGCTGGCGGCGCTGCACGGCACGCTCAATGCGCGCGCCAGCTTCGATCCTGCGCGCAGCGAGCGCGCCTTCGTCATCGGCGTCAACGACGTCGGCGAGACCTACTTCCTGCCGCGCCTGATGCGGGCGCTGGACGATGCCGCGCCCGGCGTCACCATCCGCACGGTGCGCACCACCTCGATCGACGTGAAGGACGAGATGGAGCGCGGTCGCATCGACCTGGCGATGGGCTTTTTGCCGGGCCTGAAGCACGGTTTCTTCCAGCGCCGGCTGTTCCGCCAGCCCTATGTGTGCATCTTTCGCGAGGATCATCCGCTGGCGCGCACCGGCGTGTCGGCGCGGCAGTTCCGCGCCGCCGAGCATGTCGCCATCGTGTCGGAGGGCACCGGCCACGGGGTGGTGGACCAGGTGATCGAGCAGGCCGGCATCCGCCGGCGCCTGCGCCTGACGGTGCCGCATTTCATGGCGGTGGGGCCGGTGCTGCAGGCCACCGACATGATCGCGGTGGTGCCGCGGCGCTTCGCCGATTGCGCCTGCAAGCCCTTCGGCCTGGCCACCGCGCCCTGTCCGGTGAAGATCCCCGAGTCCGTCATCAACGTGTTCTGGCACGCCCGCAACCACCGCGAGCCGGCCAACCAGTGGCTGCGGCAGGTGGTGGTGGAGCAGTTCGCGGATTAGGGGACCGCGTACTCACCGCCCGGCGCGGCGGGATTCAGGTTTCGCGCAGCGTGACCTTGAACCAGCCGCGCAGGGCGTTGGACAGCCGGATCTCGTCGGCCGCGTGCAGGTCGGCCAGGGTCAGCACGCGTTCGCTGACGTTGCCGGTATCGAGCAGTTCGGCGCGCTGCACGCCGGGCAGGCAGCCGCTGTCGACCGGCGGCGTGTACCAGTCGCCATCCAGGCGCAGGTAGACGTTGCTGCGGCTGCCTTCGCACAGCTCGCCGCGTTCGTTCAGGTAGACCAGGTCGAAGATGTGCGGATGGGCCGGCAGCCATTCGATGGTCTTGGTGTACCAGGGCCGGTAGGTGGTCTTGTAGCGCAGCAGCGGTTCGGAGGAGCGCAGCGCCTCGGGAGCCAGCATGATTTCCTGCGCCGCCGGCAACGGCGGCAGCATGGCAGTCTGGATGTGGCGGCTGCCGTCGCGCGCGACCAACAGGCGCAGGCGGTGCGAGCCGGGGGTGTTCAGGCTGAGCGCGGCGATCATGATGTCGCTTTGCACCGCATTGCCGCCCCAGGTGTAGCCCAGCGCCTTGCAGGAATGCTCCAGGCGGTGCAGGTGGCGCGCCAGCAGCGGCACGCGGCGCTCGGCGTCGACCAGGATGGTCTCGATCAGTTCGGGTTGCATGCGGGCTCCTGGTAAACGGCGGGCGAAGGAGGGCGGGGCCGGGGTCTATCCTACCCCGTGGACACGGATTGCGCACTCAGGCGCGCAGGATGCGGGCCTTCCAGTGGCATTCCTGCCATTCCTCGGCCGGTTCGGAGTCGTGCACGATGCCGCCGCCGACGCTGTAAACGCCATGGCCGGCCGCATCCAGCACCAGCGTGCGGATCGCCACGTTGAGCGAGAAGTCGCCGTCCGGCGCCAGCCAGCCGATGCTGCCGCAATACAGACCGCGCGGCGCGGCCTCCATTTGCCGGATGCGGCGCATGGCGGCGACCTTGGGCGCGCCGGTGATGGAGCCGCACGGGAACAGCGCGCGCAGCACGTCCTCGAGCGTGGCGTGCGGCGCCTGCGCGGACACGGTCGAGGTCATGGTCCAGACGGTGGGATAGCGTTCCAGCGAGAACAGCGCCTCGACCTTGACCGAGCCGGGCTCGGCCAGCCGGCCCAGGTCGTTGCGCAGCAGGTCGACGATCATCAGGTTCTCGGCGCGGTTCTTGTCGCTGGCCAGCAGCGCCTGGCCCAGGCGCTGGTCCTCGGCCGGATCGGGGTGGCGCGGCGCCGTGCCCTTCATCGGCCGGGTGGTCAGTCGCGGGCCGCGACGGGCCACGAACAGTTCGGGCGAGAACGACAGCACCGTGCGCGCGCCGTCCTCGATGTAGGCGCCGTGCGCCACCGGATTGCGGGCGGCGATGCGGCGATACAGCGTGGCCGCGTCGCCCTGGTACTGCACGTCCAGCGGCTGGGTGTAGTTGACCTGGTACAGCTCGCCGGCGCCGATCAGTTCGCGGATGGCGTCGATCTGGCGCACGTAGCCGGCCTCGGTCATGCGCGGCGTGGGGATGCTGAGGGCGGCCGGCGGGCTGTCGGCGTCGGGCGCGTCCCATGGCGTTTCGTCGATCTGGCGCTCGAACACCAACGCCGTCAGGCGCGCCCGGCCGTCATCATGCGGCGGCGTCCAGGGACCGGCGGGCGCGGGCCGGGTGGCTTCGGGCAACAGCCATTCGCCGAGCTCGTAGTCCAGCAGCAGTGCGACCCAGTGTCCGCGCTGGCGCGCCGCGTCGATGGCGGCCAGCGCGGGGCCGACCTCGGCCGCCGCGCGCGCCTCGATACGGGCCAGGAAGCCGTCCAGCCGCAGGGCGCGGCCGGCCAGCCGGTCTTCAAAACGACAATGCATGACGCTCTTTATTGTTGTGCCAGGAACTCCGTCAGCACCCGGCCCGTGTGGGAGTGGTCGCGCAAGGTCATGACGTGTTCCGGCGACCCCTGCGCCACCAGCTTGCCGCCGCCGGTGCCGCCCTCGGGGCCCAGGTCCAGCAGCCAGTCGGCCTCGGCGATGACGTCGAGATTATGCTCGATCACCACCACCGTATTGCCGGCTTCCACCAGGCGGTGCAGCACGTGGATCAGCTTTTCCACGTCGGCCATCGACAGGCCCACGGTCGGCTCGTCCAGCACGTACAGCGTGTGCGGGATGCGCGAGGCGCGGCCGGTCTTGATCAGGCCGTCGGTCAGGCGCGCCTTGGACAGCTCGGTCACGAGCTTGATGCGCTGCGCCTCGCCGCCGGATAGCGTCGGCGACGGCTGGCCCAGCGTCAGGTAGCCCAGGCCGACGTCCTGCATCAGTTGCAGCGGGCGATGGATCTTGGGATGGGCGGCGAAGTATTCGATGGCGTCATCGACTTCCATGGCCAGCAGCTCGCCGGCGTTCTTGCCACGCATCTGCACGCTCAGCGTGTCGCTGTTGAAACGCGCGCCGTTGCAGGCGTCGCACGGCACCTTCACGTCGGGCAGGAAGTTCATTTCGATGGTGCGCATGCCCTGGCCTTCGCAGATCGGGCAGCGGCCGTCGCCGGTGTTGAACGAGAAGCGCGCCGAGGTCCAGCCGCGCATGCGCGCTTCGCGCGTGTCGGCGAACTGCTTGCGCACGTCGTCCCAGAAGCCGACGTAGGTCGCCGGGCACGAACGCGGCGTCTTGCCGATCGGGGTCTGGTCCACTTCCAGCACGCGGTCGATCGCTTCCCAGCCCTTGATGCTTTCGCAGCCGGCCCAGCCGGGCGCCTTGCCCTGCGAGACGGCCTGCATCAGGTTGTCCAGCAGCACTTCGCGCGCCAGCGTCGATTTGCCGGAACCGGACACGCCCGTGACCACGCTCAGGCGGCCGACCGGGATCTTGGCGTCGACGCTGCGCAGGTTGTGCAGGCGCGCGCCCTTGATCTCGATCATGGGCGTGTCGGCCTCGACCGGACGGCGGCCTTGCAGCGGGTGCTGCAGCGGCTTGGCCAGGTAGCGGCCGGTGACGGATTCGGGCGCGTCGATCAGGTCCTGCGCGCTGCCCTGCGCCACCACGCGGCCGCCGCGGATGCCGGCGCCGGGGCCGATGTCGATGATGTGCGAGGCGCGGCGGATGGTGTCGTCGTCATGCTCGACCACCACCAGCGTGTTGCCGTTGCCTTCCAGGCGCGCCAGCGCGTCCAGCAGGATGCGGTTGTCGCGCGGGTGCAGGCCGATGGTGGGCTCGTCCAGCACGTAGCAGACGCCTTGCAGGTTCGAGCCCAGCTGCGCCGCCAGCCGGATGCGCTGCGCCTCGCCGCCCGACAGGGTGGGGGCGGCGCGGTCCAGCGCCAGGTAGTTCAGGCCGACTTCCTGCATGAAGTTCAGGCGGCCGCGGATCTCGGTGAGGATGTCGCGGGCGATCTCGCCTTCGCGGCCGCGCGCCACCAGTCCGGTGAAGAAAGTATGCGCGTCCGATACCGGCAGCGAGGCCAGCTCGGCGATCGACTTGTCGCGCCAGCGCACGGCGCGCGCGACGCGGTTCAGGCGCTGGCCGTCGCACTGTGTGCAGACCTTGGCCTCGCCCTCGTACCAGGCGTTCCAGGCGGTTTCCTCGCCGGTCTGTTCTTCGTCGAAGCCCTGCAGTTGCAGGCCGGTGCCGAAGCAGCCGGTGCACCAGCCATGCTTGGAGTTGTACGAGAACAGGCGCGGATCGGGCTCGGGGAAGCTGGTGCCGCACGAGGGGCAGGCGCGCTTGACCGAGAAGTGCTGCTGCTGCAGTTCGCTGTTCAGCGCCTCGTGCAGCTTGTCCACCGGCCACACCACCGACATCACGCCCTGGCCGTTTTCCAGCGCGCTCTTGACCGCGGCGCGCAGGTCGGCCTCGTTGGCCGGGTCGACCACCACGTCGGCCACGGGCAGTTCGATGGTGTGTTCCTTGTAGCGGTCCAGGCGCGGCCACGGCGCCACCGGGATGAATTCGCCGTCGACCCGCAGGTGCGTGTGGCCCTTGGAGCCGGCCCACTTTGCCAGGTCGGTGTAGTAGCCCTTGCGCGCGGTGACCAGCGGCGCCAGCAGGCCGATGTGCTCGCCCTTGCGCTCGCGCAGCAGGCGCGCCACGATCTGGTCGGTGTTCTGCGGTTCGACCGCGACGTTGCAGTCCGGGCAGTACTGCGTGCCCAGCTTCACGTACAGCAGCCGCAGGAAGTGGTGGATCTCGGTCATCGTGGCCACGGTCGACTTGCGGCCGCCGCGGCTGGTGCGCTGCTCGATGGCCACGGTGGGCGGGATGCCGAAAATGGCGTCCACATCCGGCTTGCCGGCAGGCTGCACGATGGCGCGGGCGTAGGCGTTGAGCGATTCGAGATAGCGGCGCTGGCCTTCGTTGAACAGGATGTCGAAGGCCAGGGTCGACTTGCCCGAGCCGGACACGCCGGTGATCACCGTGAACTTGTCGCGCGGGATCTCGACGCTGACGTTCTTCAGGTTGTGTTCGCGCGCGTTGCGGATCTCGATCGCCATGTTGTCCTGGCGGCGCTTGCGCATGACGGATTGCAGCGGCGTGCCTTCGCCGGCGCCATAGGCGGCAGTGGGCTCGGCGATGCGGGCCGTCAGGCCGGCCTGCTCGGCTTCCTGCGCGTCGATGTCGCTGCTGACCACCACGTCGGCCGGCAGGATGCTGACTTCGTAGTCGCGCAGCGCCGCGCCGGTGTGCGAGGCGGGGTTGGCCATCAGGTCCTGCGGCGTGCCGACGCCGATCACCAGGCCGCCGGCGTCGCCGCCTTCGGGGCCCAGGTCGATCAGCCAGTCGGCCGCGCGGATCACGTCCAGGTTGTGCTCGATGACCAGCAACGTGTGGCCCGCGGCCAGCAGCTTGCGGAAGGCGCGCATCAGGCGCGCGACGTCATCGAAGTGCAGGCCGGTGGTGGGTTCGTCGAACAGGAACAGGCTGCCTTTCTTGGCGACCTTGGCGGTGGAGATGCCGCTGCGCGCCGCCTCGGCCAGGTGACCGGCCAGCTTCAGGCGCTGCGCCTCGCCGCCCGACAGGGTCGGCACCGGCTGGCCCAGCCGCACGTATTCCAGGCCGACGTCGGCCAGCGGCGCCAGGCCCGTCTGCACGTCGCGCAGGCCCTTGAAGAACTCCAGCGCCTCGCTCACGGTCATTTCCAGCACCTCGTCGATCGAGGCGCTCTTGCCCAGGTGCTCGACGCGCACTTCCAGCACTTCGGGGCGGAAGCGCTTGCCGTCGCAATCGGGGCAGCGCAGGTAGACGTCGGACAGGAACTGCATCTCGACGTGTTCGAAGCCGGTGCCGCCGCAGGTGGGGCAGCGGCCGTCGCCGCCGTTGAAGCTGAAGGTGCCGGCGGTGTAGGCGCGTTCACGCGCCAGCGGCGCCTGCGCGAACAGCTTGCGGATCGCGTCGAACGCGCCCACGTAACTGGCCGGGTTGGAACGCGCGGTCTTGCCGATCGGGGTCTGGTCGACCATGACGACGTCGGCGATCTGCTCGGCGCCCAGCAGGCGCTCGAAGGCGCCCGGCGCCTCCGACGGCTTGCCCTTCTGCTTGAGCAGGGCGGGGAACAGCACGTCCTGCACCAGCGTCGACTTGCCCGAGCCGGACACGCCGGTGACGCACACCAGTCGGCCCAGCGGCAGCTCGACCGAGACATTCTTGAGGTTGTGCGCGCTGACGCCTTCGAGCAGCAGGCGCGGCGTGTTGGCCGCCACCGGCATGGGGCGCGGCGCTTCGACGCGCTGGCGTCCGCCGAGATAGTCGCCGGTCAGCGTGCGGGCCGCGCGCAACTGCGCCGGCGTGCCGTCGAACACGATCTGGCCGCCGCGTTCGCCGGGGCCGGGGCCGATGTCGATGATGCGGTCGGCGGCCACCATGACCTGCGGGTCGTGCTCCACCACCACCAGCGTATTGCCGGCGTTGCGCAGCCGGTGCATGACCTCGACCACGCGGTGCATGTCGCGCGGGTGCAGGCCGATGGACGGCTCGTCCAGCACGAACAGCGTGTTCACCAGCGAGGTGCCGAGCGCGGTGGTCAGGTTGATGCGCTGCACCTCGCCGCCGGACAGCGTGCGGCTCTGGCGGTCCAGCGTCAGGTAGCCCAGGCCGACGTCGCACAGGAATTTCAGGCGCGCGCGCACCTCGGTCATGAGCAGGTCGGTGGCGGCGTCCAGCGCGCCTTCGAACGACAGCTTGTCGAAGAACGCGCGCACCCGTTCGATCGGCAGCAGCATCACGTCATGGATCGACAGGCCGTCCAGCTTGTCGAGCTGCTCGCGGCTCCAGTTGGCGCCGACCGGCATGAAGCGCTTGTAGCGGCCGTCTTCCGGCGGCAGCACGCTGTCGGCCTCGGCCTTGGTGCCCAGGCGCCACAGCAGCGCATCGGGCTTGAGGCGCGCGCCGTTGCAGGTGGGGCAGGGGGTGTAGCTGCGGTACTTGGACAGCAGCACGCGCACGTGCATCTTGTACGACTTGGTCTCGAGCCAGTCGAAGAAACGCTGCACGCCGTACCACTGGTGCTTCCAGGCGTCGTTGCCGCCCTTCCAGTCGGGCGTGCCGTACAGCACCCAGCGCTTGTGCTCCTCGCTCATGCTCTTCCACGGCACGCCCAGCGGGATGCCGGCGCGCGGCGCGTATTTCTGCAGGTCGTCCTGGCATTCCTTGTACGAGGGCGTGGTCCAGGGCTTGATGGCGCCTTCCAGCAGGGTCTTGTTCTCGTCGGGGATGACCAGGCCGAAGTCGATGCCGATCACGCGACCGAAGCCGCGGCAGGCCTCGCAGGCGCCCAGCGGCGAGTTGAACGAGAAGCTGCTGGGCAGCGGGTCGGTGTATTCGATGTTGCAGTCGGCGCAGTGCAGGCGGTCGCTGTACTTCCAGATGTGCGCGTCGGCGCCCTCGGCGTCCATGACGTACACGGCCAGGTGGCCGGCGCCCATGCGCAGTGCCGTATCCAGCGCTTCCATCACGCGTTCGCGTTCGGTGCCGGCGAAGCGGAAGCGATCCTGGATGACGTGCAGGATGCGGCGTTCCTCGGTGGCGGCCTTGGCCTTGCCCTTTTCCTTCTTGGCGCCCTTGGCCGGCGCGGTGGCGTTCGGCACGGCGGTTTCCTCGGCGTGCACGCGGGTATAGCCCTGCTGTTCGAGGAAGCCGCGCACTTCGTCTTCGGTGAAGTTGGCCGGCACGGCGATGGGGAAGGTCACCACCAGCCGCGGATCGCCGGCCGCGGCCGAGCGTTCGGCCAGCGAGCGGTGGATCGATTCCGGCGTGTCGCGCTGCACCACCTTGCCACAGCCGCGGCAGTGCAGGCGCGCGCCGCGCGCGAACAGCAGCTTGATGTGGTCATTGAGCTCGGTCATCGTGCCGACCGTGCTGCGCGAACTGCGCACCGGGTTGGTCTGGTCGATGGCGATGGCAGGCAGGATGCCTTCGATGCGATCCACCTGCGGCTTGTCCATGCGGTCCAGGAACTGGCGCGCATAGGGCGAGAAGGTTTCCACGTAGCGGCGCTGGCCCTCGGCGTAGAGCGTGTCGAAGGCCAGCGAACTTTTGCCGGACCCCGACACGCCGGTCACGACCACCAGTTCGCCGGTGGCGATGGTCAGGTCCAGGTTCTTGAGATTGTTCTGGCGGGCGCCAACGATGCGGATTTGGGAGCTCATGGACGGTATCGTAGCCTGAGGGAGGAGGCGGCCCCGGACGGCGGCCTGTGGCTGGTTCCGGGCGCGGCGATGTGGAATAATTGCCTATATCGTGAGGCATGTGTCCATAATGTGGTCAATCATGCGCTCCGCTGCTGTACAAATAAACAGTATCGCAGATTCATCTGAAATTGGCGCGATTTGCTTCGAGCGGCCCGCATTCTGCACGGGCATTGTTAACGCTGGGCATCTTCCCGAGATGGGGGTGATGGTGTCGGAATCCAAGGTGGCGGGCGCCGCGGCGTTCGCCAAATTCATGACGGTGCTGCAGGCGGTGGCGGACGCGCCCAGTCCGCCTACGGCGGCGGCGCTGGCGCGCGGCTGCGGTTACCCGCGGCCCACGGTCTACCGCATCGTGGCGGCGCTGGCCGAGCAGGGCATGGTGGCCGAGACCGACGGCGTTTACCGCCTCGGACCCCGCCTGCTGTCGCTGGCCAGCCGCGCCTGGTCGCAGTTCGACCTGCGCGCCACGCTGGCGGCCGACCTGCGGGCGCTGCGCGACGCCACCGGCGAAACCGTGCACCTGGCGGTGCCGGCCGGCACGGAAATGGTCTATATCGACAAGCTTGAAAGCCCCGGCCCGGTGCGCATGGCCTCGCGCGTGGGCGCGGCGGTGGCGCTGCATTCGAGCGCGGTGGGCAAGGCCTATCTGGCGGCGCTGGGCGATGCCGCGCGCGAACCCCTGCTGCGCGATCTGCCCTTGGAATCGCGCATGCCCGGCACGCTGGCGAGCCTGCCCGCGTTGCGCGCGGCCCTGGCCGAAACGGCGGCGCGCGGCTACGCCATGGACAACGAGGAAAACGAGCCCGGCATCGTCTGCTACGGCGTGGCGCTGCGCGATGCCGCGGGCCACCCGGTGGCCTGCGTCAGCATCAGCACCTTGCTGTTCCGGCGCCGCGACGATCCGCAGTCCGCCTATATCGAACCCCTGCTGCGGCTGCGTGATGCGGCCACGGCCAAACTTGCCGTGCTGCCATCCGGCGGCGCCTGAACGATCCGCCCCGAAAGGAATGCCATGACCGCTGCTCCTCTTGCCTCGAAACTCGACGCCTTGCTCGCCGCGCGGGTGGTGCCTGTGCTGCGCTACCAGGACGCCGCCACCGCGGCCTATGCCGCCGAGGTGGCCGTGGCCGCCGGCTGCGCCACCCTCGAACTGACCTGGACCATTCCCGGCGTGACCGATCTGGTGCGCGCGCTGCGCGACAAGCATGGCCCCGCGCTGCTGCTGGGGGTGGGCACGGTGCTGGATGAAACCCAGGCGCGCGAGGCGCTGGTGGCCGGCGCCGATTTCCTGGTGTCGCCGGCCCTGGCCTGCGAGATCGTCGACCTGGCGCACGCCGCCGACGCCCTGTGCCTGTTGGGCGCCTTCACGCCCACCGAAGTGCTGGCCGCGCGCCGCGCCGGCGTCGACGTGGTCAAGGTGTTCCCCGCCGACACGGGCGGCCCCAAGCACCTGGCGGCGTTGAAGTCGGTCTACCCGGACACGGTGTTCTGCCCCACCGGCGGCGTTACCGCCGAGAACATGGCTTCCTATTTCGCCGCCGGCGCCGGCCTGGTCGGCATCGGCAGCAACCTTTACGACAAGGCCGCCTTCGCCGCGCGCGACACCGCCGCGCTGGTGGCCCAGATCACCCGCACCCGCGAGGCCGCCCATGGCTGATTTCGACATCGTCGCGCTGGGCGAGCCGCTGGTCGAACTGAACCAGACCAGCCAGGACCAGCGCCAATACCTGCAAGGCTTCGGCGGCGACACCTCCAACGCCGTCATCGCCGCGGCCCGCCAGGGCGCGCGCTGCGCCTACCTGACCCGCGTGGGCGACGACGCCTTCGGCGCGCAGTTCCTGGCGTTGTGGCGCGACGAGGGCGTGGACACCTCGGGCGTCGAGGTCGACGCCAATGCGCACACCGGCCTGTACTTCGTGCAGCACGGCCCCGACGGCCACGCCTTCAGCTACCTGCGACGTGGCTCGGCCGCCAGCCTCATGACTCCCGCCAGCCTCGACGGCGGCCTGATCGAACGCGCCCATTTCCTGCACGTCTCCGGCATCAGCCTGGCGATCAGCACCAGCGCCTGCGACACGGTCTTCGCCGCCATCGCCCGCGCCCGCGCCGCCGGCGTGCAGGTCAGCCTGGATTCGAACTTGCGGCTGCGCCTGTGGCCGCTGGACCGGGCCCGCGCCGTACTGCGCGAGGCGCTGCGCCACGCCGACCTGTTCCTGCCAAGCATGGACGACATGCAGCACCTGACCGGCAACGACGACCCCGAGCGCACCCTCGACTGGATCCGCGACGCCGGCGCGACCGGCGTGGTGGTGCTGAAACTGGGCAAGGACGGCTCCATCATCGACGACGGCAAGACCCGCACACCGGTCGCGGCATTGCGCGTGGATGCGGTGGACGCCACCGGCGCCGGCGACTGCTTCGCCGGCAGCCTGCTGGCGCGCCGCTGCCAGGGCGACGGCTGGGCCGACGCGGTGCGCTACGCCAACGTGGCGGCGGCGCTGTCGACGCTGGGCTATGGCGCCGTCGACCCCCTGCCGCGGGCGGAGCAGGTGCTGGCCAGGCTGCGGACCTGAGGCAGGGGCGTCTCAACAGCCGGCCCCAACCGCCGGCCCAAACAAAAATCCCCGCCGGTTCGCACCAGCGGGGATTTTTTTTCGATCAGGCGGCACGCCAGGAACCTGGCGCGGCCCGCGTGTCATTTTAGACGCGCTTGATCTTTTCCAGCATCTTGAACACACCCTTGGGCGACTTGACGAACAAGCGCTTGAAGGCCTTGCCCAGGCAACGGCGTTCCAGGGTGTTGCGACGCACGCGTTTGCGTTCAGCCATGTTGATTCTCCTGTTGAATTTGCGGAAATCGAATTAGCGGGGCGAAGCCGCCTTCAAGCTTGGCTTGCGGGCGTCTTCGACCCGGCCGCACAACCGGAAATCGGGCTGGCGGGGAAATTGGGTAACTCGGCATTCTAGCCTGAAAGTGGCGAGGGTGCCAATTTGGGGGGCTTGCCTGGAGAGCCGGGAACGCCAAAAAATAGGGACGTATTTGGCTTGGTAAGCCCTCTTTCGGTCCGCTCCGTGTGCAGGACATGCATCAACAGGCCAGCTGATTGGCCCCTTCGCACACGCGAGAGCGCCATCATCCCGACGCAAGACACCGCGTAAGCCTCAAAAGGCCGCCCGCGCGGCCGGTTTGAGGCGGGCCCCGCAAGATCCTCCGCTCCACTCCTGACGGTCACCAGCACGCCAAGCAAGCCGACCGCCCCAACGCCCGACGCCATCCCCCGCCGATCCCGCCACGCGCGGCTCAAGAACCCGCATCGCCCAAAAACGAAGACTACTCAGCCGGCCCCAACTTAGGCCGAATGAAATCCATGAACGCCCGCGTCTTGGCCGGCTGAATACTCGACGGATACACCACGTAGATCGAAATGGGATCCACCGACCACCCGGGCAACACCCGCCGCAGCGAATTGCGCTTGATGATCGGATCCAGCGCCTGGCAGTGCGGCATGCGCGTGATCGCCAGGTCCAGCCCCGCGAAAGTCCCCGCGATGCTCATGTTGTTCGCGGCCAGATGGCCGCTCACCGGCACCTGCTCGGTCACCTTGCCGTTGTGCAGCGTCCAATAGGAATGGGCGTCGTCGATGGTGGTGCGCAGGCACTGGTGCTGCATCAGGTCGCTCGGCGTTTTGGGCTCGCCAAAGCGCTCCAGATAGCGGTCCGATGCATACAGGTAATTGTCCAGCGACACCAGCTCCTGCACCACCGCGCCATCGCTGCGCGGCACCGGCGCGGCGCCATTGCCGTTGTCCGCGGCGGCCGAAGGATAGTCGCCGTCGCGCCCGAAGCGCAGCACGATGTCGAACGGCGTACCCTGCGCGTCCGATGCCGTCATCATGCTCAGGTCGAACTCGCACTCCACCTCCGGATAGCGGTCGGTGAAATCCTTGATCGTCTCCGGCAGCAGCCAGATCGCCAGGCTATAGGGCATCGACACCCGCAGATTGCCGGACGGGCCGCCCGACAACGCCTGCAATTGCTCGTGCGCCAGGCGCGCCTCGTCGATCAGGCCCTGGCAGCGGCTCATGTAGGCCGCGCCCGCCTCGGTCAGGTCCAGCCGGCGGGTATTGCGGTTGATCAGGCGCAGCCCGATCGCCCGTTCCAGCTCGTTGATACGGCGTGACAACGTCGATGTGGGCATGTTCAGGGCCCGGGCGGCCAGGCTGAAGCTCTTGCGCTTGGCAACCTCTACGAACAAGGCGATGTCATTGAGCTGGACGGTCGAAGCTTCCATAGGCGTTCCGGTGTGGGCCGCCCGAGTTTACGCCACTCCGGGCAGGTGCCCAACGGCCGGAGCGGAAGCTAGGAAGCGTCTGGAAATCCGCACATTGTCAGATTTGATTGCAAATTTGCATGCCATGGCATCAGTTGGCACAGGCATATCCCCTAAACTTCAGGCGAAAACAACACACAGACCAAGACCGCAGCGGTTTGCCGGAAATCGCAAAGGGGCACAGTTCGCATGACCGCTACGCCGACGTTTTTCACCGTCCTCACCCCCACTTACAACCGGGCGGGCACGCTGCATCGGGTGTATGAATCGCTTTCCCGCCAGACCTACCGGGATTTCGAGTGGGTGATCGTGGACGACGGTTCCACCGACAACACCCACGAAGCCGTGCTCGACTGGCAGCAGCGCGCCGCCTTCCCCATCCGTTACGTCTGGCAGAACAACCAGCACAAGAAAACCGCCTTCAATCGCGGCGTGCGCGAGGCGCGCGGCGAACTGGTCGTGGCGCTGGACAGCGACGACGAAATGCCGCCCGAGGCGCTGGCCACGTTCAAGGCCGCCTGGGACGCCATTCCGCCGGCGCGGCGCGATTCGTACGTGGCCATCACCGGCCTGTGCGCGCGGCCGGACGGCAGCATCGTCGGCGACCGCTATCCGCAGGACGTGTTCGACAGCACCGCGGTCGACGTGTATTTCCGCTATCGCATCAAGGGCGAGAAGTTCGGCTGTATGCGCACCGACATCCTGCGCAAGTTTCCGTTCCCCGAAGACGTGGCCGGGTTCGTGCCCGAGAGCCTGGTGTGGTGGGCGATCGCGCGGGCTGGCTATCTCAGCCGCTTCATCAACCAGGTCGTGCGCACTTACCACGACACCCCGGGCGGGCTCAGCCAGGGGGCGGTCTCGGTGCACAACAACGCCCAGGGCCTGTACCTGCTGGCCTGGGACATGTTGCAGCACCACCTGGAATTCTTCCGCTTCCGGCCACGCGAATTCATCATGGCCGCCGCGCGCTACACGCGCTTCCGGCTGCACCTGAAGCACTCGGGCGTGCCGACGGCGTTGCAGGCCTACCGCCTGACAAACCCGTGGGCGCGGTTGATGGTGGGCGTGATGTGGCCGTTGGGCTATGCGCTGTACCGCCGCGACCGGCGGCGCGGCGTTGCCTGAGCACCCGGGAAATGCCGGCGCGGGGCGGGCCCGCGCCCGTCCGCTTGGCCGCGGCTACGCCGACGCCGCCGTGGCGTGCCCCAACCCCAGGTACACCTCGACCACGCGCGGGTCCTCCGCCACCTGCGCGGCCGGGCCTTCCAGGGTGACCGCGCCGGTTTCCAGCACGTAGGCGTAATCGGCCACCTGCAGCGCGGCGCGCGCGTTCTGTTCGATCAGCAGGATCGACACGCCCATGCCGCGCAACTGCTCGACGATGCGGAACACCTCGCGCACAATGCGCGGCGCCAGGCCCAGGCTGGGCTCGTCCAGCATCAGCAGGCGCGGCTTGGCCATCAGCGCGCGGCCCACCGCCAGCATCTGGCGTTCGCCGCCGGACAGCGTGCCCGACAGTTGCGCCCGGCGTTCGCGCAGGCGCGGGAACAGGTCGTAGACTTCGGCCAGCGTCTGGTCCTGGTCGCGCAGGCCGCGGCGGAAGCGGTCGAAGGCGCCCAGCATCAGGTTGTCCTCCACCGACATCTCTGCGAACAGCTCGCGTTTTTCCGGCACCAGGTTCATGCCGGCCGCCACCATTTCCTCGATCTCGGCGTGCTCCTGGCGCTTGCCGCCGAACACGATCTCGCCGCGCGAGGGCAGCACGCCCATGATGGCCGACAGCAGCGTGGTCTTGCCGGCGCCGTTGGGGCCGATCACGGTCACGATCTTGCCTTCGTCCACCGACAGGCTGACGCCCGAGACGGCCTCGACCTTGTCGTAGGCCACGCGCAGGTCGCGCACTTCCAGCAGTTTCGCGCTCATCATTCCACTCCGCCCAGATAGGCTTCCAGCACCGCGGGGTTGTGCTGGATCTCCGCCGGCAGGCCCTCGGCGATCTTTTCGCCGAAGTCCATCACCACCACGCGATCCACCAGGCCCATCACGAAATCCATGTCGTGCTCGACCAGCAGGATCGCCATGCCCTCGGCCCGCAGCTTTTTCAGCAGCTCGGCCAGTTCGCATTTTTCCTGGTAGCGCAGGCCGGCGGCCGGTTCGTCCAGCAGCAGGATGCAGGGATCCGACGCCAGCGCCCGCGCGATCTCCAGGATGCGCTGCTGGCCCAGCGCCAGCGAGCCGGCCTCGTCGTGCAGGTGTTTGCCCAGGCCGACGCGCTTGACCTGGCGCGCGGCCTCGGCCAGCAGGCGGGCCTCCTCGGCGCGGTCCAGCCGCCAGGCGGCCGGCAGCACGCCGCGATGGCCGCGCAGGTGGGCGCCGATGGCGACGTTCTCCAGCACGCTCATGCGGCCCAGCAGCCGCACGTGCTGGAAGGTGCGCGACAGGCCCAGGCGGGCGATGCGGCGCGCGCCGGCGCCGGCCACTGGCTGGCCCAGCAGCGTGACCTGGCCGGAGGTGGGCGTGTCCACGCCCGAGATCTGGTTGAACATGGTGCTCTTGCCGGCGCCGTTGGGGCCGATCAGCGCCAGGATCTCGCCGGCGCGGATCTCCAGGTTCATGGCGTTGTTGGCGACCAGGCCGCCGAACTTGCGGGTCACGTCGACCGCCTTCAGCACCACCTCGCCGCGCGGCGGCATGGGCTTGCGCGGCAGCAGTTCGGCCTGGCTGTCGATCTGGCGCTGGCGCTTGCGCACCGGCACGCAGCGCGCCAGCACCGGCCACAGGCCGCCGCGGAAGCGGTGCAGCAGCAGTACCATGCCGAAGCCGAACACGATCACCTCGAAGTTGCCGGTCTGGCCCAGCAGCTTGGGCAGCCAGTCCTGCAGCCACTGCTTGAGCACCGTGAACACGCCCGCGCCCACCAGCGCGCCCCACACCTGGCCGGCGCCGCCGATGACGGTCATGAACAGGTATTCGATGCCCATCTGCAGGCCGAACGGGTTGGGATTGACGAAGCGCTGCATGTGCGCGTACAGCCAGCCCGAGGCGCAGGCCTGCAGCGCGGCGATGATGAAGATCACCATGCGCGAGCGGGCCGTGTCCACACCCATGGACTCGGCCATGACGCGGCCGCCCTTGAGGGCGCGGATGGCGCGGCCCTCGCGCGAATCGAGCAGGTTGCTGGTCGACCACATGGCCACCAGCAGGAAGGCCCAGATCAGGTAGTAGATCTCATCGCCCTGCGTCAGCGACCAGCCGAACAGGTTGATGGCGGGCACGTCCGGGATGCCGGTGTGGCCGCCCAGGCCCTCGACCGAGCCGAAGGCGAAGTACAGCGACAGGCCCCAGGCGATGGTGCCCAGCGGCAGGAAGTGGCCGGACAGCTTGAGCGTGATGGCGCCCAGCAGGTAGGCCACCACCAGGGTCAGCAGCAGGCCTGCCAGCAGCGTCAGCCAGGGCGAGGCGCCCAACCACGCCAGCCAGGCGGGCAGGGCGTCGGCGCGGGTGGTGAGCAACGCGGTGGTGTAGGCGCCGACGCCGACGAAGGCGGCCTGGCCGAAGCTGGTCAGGCCGCCCACGCCGGTCAGCAGCACCAGCCCCAGCGCCACCATGGCGTACAGGCCGATGTAGTTCAGCAGCGTGACGTAGAACGGCGGCAACGCCAGCGGCGCGGCCGCCAGCAGCGCCAGGAACACGAGGACGAGGTGGCGCGGGGTCATTCTTCTTCTTCCTCGACGTGGTGGCTTTTCAGGGAACGCCAGAGCAGCACGGGAATGATCAGCGTGAAGACGATGATCTCCTTGTAGGCGCTGGCCCAGAACGAGGAGAAAGCCTCGATCAGGCCGACCAGCACGGCGCCGGCGGCGGCCAGCGGGTAGCTCACCAGGCCGCCGATGATGGCGCCGACGAAGCCCTTCAGGCTGACCATGAAGCCGGAATCGAAATACATGGTGGTGATGGGCGCGATCAGGATGCCCGAGACGGTGCCGATCAGCGCCGCCAGGAAAAACGTGGCCTTGCCGGCGAACACCGGCGAAATGCCCATCAGGCGCGCGCCGAGCCGGTTGAAGGCGGCCGCGCGCAAGGCCTTGCCGTACATCGAGCGCTCGAAGAACTGGTACAGCACCACGATCAGCAGCGCCGACACGGCCACCACCCACAGCGCCTGGCTGTTGACGTTGACCGGGCCCAGCGCCAGGCTGGCGTCGCTGAACGGCGCGGTGCGCGCGCCCTCGGCGCCGAAGGCCAGCAGGCCCAGGCCGACCAGCGCCAGGTGTACGGCGATCGACACGATCAGCAGCACCAGCGTCGAGGCCGAGGCGATCGGCTGGTAGAACAGGCGGTACAGCTGCGGGCCCATCGGCACCACCAGCAGCAGCGTCAGCAGCGCCTGCACGGCCATCGGCAGCTGCGCCAGCGGCAGGCGGTAGAACAGCGCGGCCAGCAGCAGCGGATACGCCACCTTGGCGCCGATGCGCCACAGCGGCGCGCGGCGTCCCGGCCGCCTGGCGCGCGCCATCAGGTCGGCCACGGCCTCGGCCAGCGCGAACGCCAGCAGCAGCCACACCAGCAGCACCGGCTTGCCGGCCTGCAGCGCGGCCATGGTGAGCGCGCCGAAGGCGACGAACTCGCCCTGGGGGATGAACAGCACGCGGGTAACGGTAAAGACCAGCAGGATGGACAAGGCCAGCAGCGCGTAGATGGCGCCGTTGGTGATGCCATCCTGCCCGAGTATCAGGGCGATCTGAGCATTCATCGGTACTTCCGGATAGAACGGAAAAACATTGGAGCGACTTCATCTCCGCTTGAACGTTGCCCATCGGGATGCCGCGGAGCCGGCTCTGCCGGTCCGCAGGCATGCCCCCTGGGGGGAGGCGCGCAGCGCTTCGGGGGGGGCCTGCTCCGGCTTACTTCACTAGCGTCCAGTTTCCGTCTTTGACGGTGATGAGTTCGCGGCCGCGGTCGTCGAAGCCGCTGTGGTCGGCGGCGCTCATGTTGTAGACGCCCTGGGTGCCGACCAGCTCGCGGGTCTGTTCCAGCGCGTCGCGCAGCGCGCTGCGGAACTCCTTGGTGCCCGGCTTGCCGGCCTTCTCGGCCAGCGGAATGGCCTTTTCCAGCAGCAGGCCGGCGTCGTAGACGTTGGCGCCGAAGGTGGCGGGCTTGGAACCGTTGAGTTTTTCGTAGGCGGCGATGTAGTCGCTGGCGACCTTCTTGGACGGGTTGCTGTCGGGCATTTCCGGCAGCACCAGCATCAGGCTGGCGGCCAGCACGGTGCCTTCGACCTTCTTGCCGCCGAGCTTGAGGAAGTCGGGCAGCGCGGCGCCGTGGGTCTGGTAGAACTTGCCCTTGTAGCCCTGGTCGAACAGCGTCGTCTGCGGCAGCACGCTGGCGGCGCCGGGGGCGGCCACCAGCACGGCGTCGGGCTTGGCCGCCAGGATCTTCAGCGCCTGGCCGGTGACCGAGCTGTCAAAGCGCAGGTAGCGCTCGTTGGCGGTGAGTTTGATGCCCTTTTCGGCCGCCAGGCCGGAGAACACCTTGTACCAGTTCTCGCCATACGGATCGTTCAGGCCGATGAAGCCGACCGTCTTGATGCCGCTCTTGGCCATGTGGTCGACCAGCGCGCGGGCGATGATGTCGTCGTTCTGGGTGGTCTTGAAGACCCATTTTTTCTGCTCGTTCATCGGCAGCACCACGGCGGCGGTGCCGACCGGCGCCAGCATCGGCACGCCGGCCTCGGCGGCGAACTGGATCACGCCCATGGCGTTGGGCGAGCCCGACGGCCCGATCAGGGCGTCCACGTTCTGTTCGGTGATGAGCTTCTTGAAGGCCGTGACCGAGTTGGTGGAATCGCTGGCGTCGTCCAGCGAGATGTATTCCACGGTCAGGTCGCCGATCTTCTTGGGCAGCAGCGGCACGGTGTTCTTTTGCGGGATGCCGACCAGCGCGGTGGGGCCGGTGGACGAGGTGACCACGCCGACCTTGACCTGGGCCAGGACGGGCAGGGAGACCAGCGTGGCCAGCACGGCGGCGGCCAGGGGGAGTTTCTTCGACAGCATGGCAAAACCTCCGGATAGGGGGCAGAGTGGGTGCGGCTGGAAAACGGAGAAAACGGATACCGCGGAAATTGCTTTTGGTTTCAACTTTCTGGCACTGCACTGTAGACGCGGTCTGCGTGCTTACCTATCCGTCAAAACCCGAAGCGGATGCGTGGGACGCCGGTCAGATGGTGATGGAACTGACGCTGGCGCCGCCGCAGACGAACAGCGTCTGGCCGGTGACAAAGCTGTTGGCCGGGTCGGCGAAGAACATCACCGCCCGCGCCACGTCGTCCGAGCGTCCCAGGCGCTTGACCGGGATGCCGTTGGCAAGCTGCTTTTCGCGTTCGCTGCCGGGTTCGATCACTTCGTAGAACATGTCGGTCTGGATCGGGCCGGGCGCCACCACGTTGACGGTGATGCCGTAGGGCGCCAGTTCCAGCGACCAGGTGCGCGCCATGCCGACCATGCCGGCCTTGGTGGCCGAGTAGGCGGTGCGGGTGGGCAGGCCCAGCGCGCCGCGCGAGGACATCATGACGATGCGGCCGAAATGGCGTTCCTGCATGCCGGGCAAGGCCGCCTGCACCAGGCTGATGGCCGCGCCCAGGTGGATCTGGGTCAGGCCGTGCAGTTCCTCCTGGGTCACCTGCGGCAGCAGGTTGGGCCAGATGACGCCGGCGTTGTGGATGACGTGGCTGACCGGAAAGCGCGCCGCGATCTCGGCGCCCGCCTGGGCGGTGGCGTCGGCGTCCAGCAGGTCCACCTGCACGTTGTGCAGGCGCGGGTGGCTGAAGTCGGCGGCGCGGCGCGCCATCGAGATCACCTCGTAGCCCGCGTCGAGCATGCTGCGGCAGATTTCGGCGCCGATGCCGGCGCTGCCGCCGGTGACGATGGCGACGTTGGTTTGCGTCATGGTGAATCCCCCTGTGTTCTGTTGTTCTTGGCGGCCGCTCAGGCGCGCGGCGCCAGCGCCAGCACCCGCAGCGGGCTGCCCGAGCCGCTGCGGATCTTGAGCGGCGCCGAGAAGATCACCGCGCCGGTGGGCGGCAACTGGTCCAGGTTGGTCAGGCACTGCAGGCCGTAGCGGTTGTTGCCGTGCATGAAGTAGTGGCAGGGGTAGGGCGGATTCAGGTGATGGGCCTGGCCGGCGTCGGTGCCTACCGACTCGGTGCCGAAGCCGTGCACGTCGCGTTCCTTGATCAGCCACGGCACCACCTCGGCGTCGGGGCCGGGCGAGTGGGCGCCGTCTTCCTGCATGTTCAGGTATTCGGCCGGCTTGGCGCGCTTGGACCAGTCGGTGCGCATCAGCACCCAGGAACGGGCCGGGATGCGGCCATGCTTTTCCTCCCACTTCTTGACGAAGTCGATGGTCAGCAGGAAGTCGGGGTTGTCGCGCGCCTCGGCCGAACAGTCGATGACGCTGGCGCCGGCGATGAAAGCCTCGACCGGGATGGTGTCGACGGTGTTGTCGGGCTGGTCCTTGCCGGTGACCCAGTGCACCGGCGCATCGAAGTGGGTGCCGGTGTGCTCGGAGCAGGAGAAGTTGTTCCAGTACCAGGCCGGGCCGCGCTCGTCATAGCGCGAGATCTCCTCGATGCGGAACGGCCAGGCCTGGCCGAATTCCGGCGGCAGCACGATGGTCGGGAATTCCGGCGTCAGCGTCTCGGTCAGGTCCACCAGGCGGATGCGGCCCGACACCAGTTCGGTCATGAATTGGGCAAGTATGGGTTGGCTCATCTGTTGCTCCTTTGGTTTTCGTGTCGGGGCGTCAGGCGCCCAGTTCCCGTTCCAGTCCCTTGGGGTTCTCCGCCAGCCGCGCGCGGAATTCCTGTGCCACGTCGCCGACGTACACGTCCTCGACGCCATCCTTCAGCGCGCGCACGATGGCGCTCGCGATGGCCGCGGGCGCCACGCGCGGGGGCGGCGTGCGCTGCTCCCATTCATGGTCGACCGGGCCGGGGAACACGTTCACCACGCGCACGCCGGCCGGCCGCATTTCGGCGCGCAGGCATTGCGCCAGCGACAGCGCGGCGGCCTTGGAGGCCGACCACATGCCGCGCGCCGGCAGGTTGAGGTGGGCGTAGATCGACAGCACGTTGACCCAGGCCGTGGCGTTGTTGACGCCGTCGGCGGCGCGGCCGCACAGCGCCGGGCCGAAGCCCTGCGCCAGCCGCATCAGGCCCAGCACGTTGACGTCCAGGGCGTCGCGCGCGGTGTTGACGTCCTTGCGGCCGAGCAGGCCGCCTTCGCGTTCCAGGTCGGCGGTGTTGACCAGGATCTCGACCTTGCCGCCGATCGACGCCGCGGCGCGCTCGACCGAGTCGCTGTCGGTCACGTCCAGCGCCAGCGCCTGCACCCGCGGATCGGCCGCCAGCGCGTCGAAGCCGGCGTCGCGGCGCCAGGCCTGCGGATCGCCCAGGAACACGGTCGGGCAGCCGGCGTCGAGCAGGGCGCGCGCCACCGCCTGGCCCACCGCCGACTTGCCGTCGGTGACCAGCGCCCGGCGGAATTTCGGATCGCACGAGGTCTCGCGCAGGGTCTTGTCGTCTTCCATATTGGGTGTATTCCTTTCGGGCAGGGCGATCATCACGGCCTGGCCGCCGCGGTCGAGCTTGAGCGCCAGCCGCACGCGGGCGCCGTCGGCGCAATCCTGGTGCACGTGCGCCACCACCGACGGGCCGGCGTCCATGCGCACCGTGCCCACCCGCCACGGCAGGCGTTCACGGAAATAGAGGTCGTTGCTGTGGTGCAGCGTGGTGCTGACCAGCAGCACGCCGTTGGGATCCACCGGCCGCCACGGCAGGCGTTCCGACAGGCAATGGCCGCAGACTTCGCGCGGCGGGTACTGCACCGCGCCGCAATCGGCGCAGGTCTGCAGTTCGAAGCGGCCTTCGGCGGCCGCGGCCGTCAGGCCCAGGGCGGCGCGGCTGCGGGCGCCCGGCGGCAGGGTCGGCTGGCGCGTGCGCGCCACCGGATTCTTGCGCGGCGGCTTGGCTAGCGGCTCGGTCATGCGTCGCTCCTGGCCAGGATGGCCGCGGCGGTGCACAGCCCACGGTCGTAGTTGATCATGCCGAAGCCGCTGACCAGGCCCAGGCGCGCGTCGGCCACCTGCGTGCCGCCGGCGGTGCCGGTCAGCTGGCGCAGCGCCTCGACCATGCCGAGGTAGCCGCCGGCGGCGCCGGCCTGGCCCACCGACAGCTGGCCGCCGTTGGTGTTGAACGGGAAGCTGCCGTCGACGGTGAAGGTGTTGGCGCGCACGAATTGCGGCGCCTCGCCCTTGGCGCAGAAGCCCAGGTCTTCCATCTGCATCAGGTTGATGACCGGGTAGTCGTCGTAGGCTTGCAGAAAGTCCATGTCGGCCGGGGCCGCATCCGCCATGCCGTAGAGTTCGTCGACGTCCATGGTCCAGCCGCCGCGGGTCTGGATCGGATCTTCGATCCAGGCGTTGTGGCGCTCGATGGTGGACAGGATGCGGGCGTAGGGTAGCTTCAGCGCCCGGGCCCGGTCTTCGCTCATCACCAGGAAGCCGTCGGCGCCGGCGCAGGGCATGACGCAGTCGAACAGGTGGATCGGGTCGGTGATGACGCGCGCGTCCAGGTATTGCTTGAGGGTCAGCGGCTTTTTCATCAGCGCGTGCGGATAGCGCAGGGCGTTGGCGCGCTGCGCCACGCAGACCTTGCCGAAGTCCTCGCGGGTGGCGCCGGTGCTGCGCATGTAGTGCGCGGTCAGCAGCGCGAAGCTGGCGTTGGGGCCGCCGGCGCCATAGGGGTAGACGGCATCCTGGGCGAAGCGCGAGAACTGGCTGACGGTGTTGCGGAACGAGTCGACCTGGTTGGTGTCGCCCGCGATGCAGGCGACGATGCCGGCGTCGCCCGCCTGCACCGCGCGCGCGGCGCGGCGCAGCGCGGCCACGCCGCTGGCGCCGCCCATGGGGATGTGGTCGAGCCAGCGCGGGCTCATGCCCAGGTGCTGCGTCAGGCCCACGGCGGTGTCCGGCGCCAGCGTGAAGCTGGACACGCACAGGCCGTCGACGTCGGTCTTGGCGATGCCGGCCTGGCGGATCAGCGCGCCCAGCGCGCGGCCCAGCCACCAATGCGCGGCATGGGTGGAGTAGCGCTCATACGGAATGCTGACGGGCAGGGCCGCCACCACGCCGTCGTAGCGGGCGCGCGGCGTGCTCATCGGGCGGGCTCCTGGCGCTTCTTCATGGCGGTGGTGTCGACGCAGCTGGCCGTGCCTGGCAGGGTCGGCGCCAGCGCCTTCATTTCGCCGCGCTGGATCTTGTTGGTGGTGGTGAGCGGCAGGCTGTCGACGAAGGCGACGTAGCCGGGCGCCTTGTAATAGGCCAGCTGTTGCAGGCTCCACTGCACGATGTCGCGGGCCGCGTCGGCGCGGGCGGCGGCGTCGGCGGGCGCGGTTTCCGCCACCACGCAGGCCAGCACCTCGTCGCCGCGCACCGGGTCGGGCACGGCGGCCACTGCTACGGCCTTGACCAGCGGATGCTGCAGCAGCACGCTTTCGACTTCCACGGCCGAGATGTTCTCGCCGCTGCGGCGGATCACGTTCTTCTTGCGGTCGACGAAGCGCAGCGCGCCGTCGGCCTCGCGGCGCACGATGTCGCCGGTGTGGAACCAGCCGTCCTCCCACGCCTGCGAAGTGGCCTCGGCGTCCTTCAGGTACCCGGCGAAGAAGCCGTAGCGCGGGTCATCGCCGGCATGGCGCACCAGCAGCTCGCCCGGCTCGCCGGCCGCGGCCTCGCCGCCGTGGTCGGCGACGATGCGCACCTCTACGTCGTCCTCTTCGCGGCCGAAGCAGCTGCTGCCGATGTGGCGCGGCTCCTGGTTGGCGATGATGACGGCCCCGGCGCCGGTCTCGGTCATGGCCCAGGCTTCCAGCAGCGGGAAGCCGAAGCGTTCCTCGAACGGTTCATGCAGCTTGCGGTCGACGCCGGCGCCGAAGCCGAAGCGGATCGCCGGCTGCCTGTCCCGGGCCGAGGGTTCGGCCTTCATCAGGATCGCCGGCATCACGCCCAGGTAGTGCAGCACGGTGGCGCCCGAGTCGCGCACGCTGTCCCACCAGGTCTTGGGATGGAAGCGGTCCAGCGGAATCAGGCAGCCGCCGGTGAGCACCATGGCCATGGCGGAATAGGCCATGGCGTTCATGTGCACCAGCGGCAGCGGCGTCAGCATGCGTTCCTCGCCGGGGCGCAGCGCGGCCAGGCCGCCGATGCGGGCGTACCAGCCGCCCGCGTGCAGAAAATAGCGGTTCGGCAGGATGCAGCCCTTGGGACGGCCGGTCGTGCCGGACGTGTACAGCAGCGCGCACTCGGTCAGTTCATCCGGCTCGCCCGCCAGCGGCGCGGGGAAGGGCGCGGCGGGCGGGGCGTCGTCCGGCCCCATCACGCGCAGCGGCCGGCCGGCGCGCTCGGCGGCGGCTAGCAGGTCGGCGTGGCGCTCGGGCAGGGCCACCGCCAGCGCGATTTCGGAATGGCCGGTCAGGTACTCCAGTTCGGCCGCGCGCAGGTCGGGATTGATCGGCACCACCGACACGCCCAGCGCGTTGAGCGCGAACCAGTGCAGGAAGAAGGCGGGACGGTTTTCCAGCAGCAGGCCGGCGCGGTGGCCGTGGCCGTAACCGGCGCGGGCATAGGCCGCGCGCAGCGTCTCGATGGCGCTGGCCGCCTGGGCGTAGGTCAGCTCGCCGGCGCCGATGCCATAGATGGCGGCGGTTTCCGGCAGGATGCACAGGAAGGGCCGGGCGCCATGCCGGGCCGCGGTGTCCAGAAAAGCCTGGTGGACGGTGGGGCTCACAAGCCGCTCCTACATGAACAATTGGATGTTGCCGAATGCGGCGTCGCAGTTCACCAGGTCGACGCGCTTGAGGCGGATGCGCAGCGCGCCGTCCTGCTCGACCAGATGATGCGTGGCCCAGCCGGCGTACAGGGTCTGCGCGTCCTGGCGCGTTTCGACGTAGTGGAAGGCGGTGCGCACCACATGGCGACCCTGCCCGGGCGCCGAGTCGGGATGGTCGCGTTCGACCGTGGGCGCCTGTAGCAGGTGATGGCAACGGCTCTTGGGTTGCTGCGAGAAGGTGCGCTGGCCCGCCAGGCGCTCGACCCGCACGCGCAGCAGCAGCTTGTCCTCGTACATCAGCGAGGCGTGCAGGCGGGCGTCGGTCTGGCCGTGGGCCAGCGGCATCCAGTAGTGGCCGTCCTCGGTGTACAGATCCAGCCAGTCCTCGAAGCGCAGCTCGTCGAGCAGGCGCGCCTCGGCGTAGACGAAATCGATCAGGTCGCGGTCGCTCAAGCTCATGCCTGCTCCGTCATGTAGCGGCCCCATGCGCGGTACTGGTTGCGCATCTGCCATTCGTTGGTGCCGTTGGTGGTGACGTTCTTCTGGCCGAGCTCGGCCGGGTCGTACAGGCGGCCGACGTTGACCCAGTCGCGGGCGCGCGATTGCAGGCCGTCCTGGGCGCGCTCGTACATCTCCAGGTCGTCATGGCCGACCACCGAGGTGGGCGCGTTGATCAGGCGGTTGTACATGAGGGTGCGTTCCAGCAGCAGGTCGGGCGCGCCGACCAGGCGGAAGGTCCACGACTCCACCAGGGTGCGGTCGGCGGCGATCGGCTTGAACACGCGCAGGGTCTGGATCGGGCCCTTGACCATGATGTTGGGGAAGTACACGGTGTTGTGGCGCACGTCGCCCAGGATCTGGCGGGCGCGCTCCTCGCCGTAGGCGGCGACCATCGACTCCCAGTAACCCGGAATGCCCGAATAGGCGGCGTGGATCGAATCGGACACGCCGGTGTGTCCGTGGCCGTTTTCCCAGACGCGGATGCCCATGTTCTCGAAGAACTCATAGGGCGAGATGAACGGCGCGAACAGTTCCACCGCCATCGGCTTGGGCGTGCCGGCCGGGGCCTGTTCCCACACCTTCACCGCCGTGCCGGCCGATGATTCGTGCGCCACCATCGGGTGGCAGGTGTCGGTCTGGTTGTCGACCAGCATCTTCCAGTTGCAGCGGTGCATGTAGCGCAGCACGCCGCCGGCAACTTCCAGCCGGCCCTCGGGCGAGCGGTCGACCATGTTGTCCAGCGTCGACAGCGCGTCGCCGAAGAAGTCCTCGAACGACTGGCCGACGGGATTCAGGCGGCAGAACACGAAGCCGCGGTGGTTGCGCACGTCTTTCACCGCCGCCATGCCCTGGCTGGCCTCGCACTGCTCCAGGCCGGTGTTCTCATAGCCCTTTTTCAGCGGGATCGACAGCAGGCTGCCGTCGGTCTTGAAGGTCCAGGCGTGATAGGGACAGCGGAAGAACTTGCCGGTGTTGCCGCAGGCGTCGCCCGCCACCATGGTGCCCTTGTGCGGACAGCGGTTGTGCAGCACGCGCACCGAGCGGTCGCTGTGGCGCACCATCACCACCGGCTGGTTGCCGACGGTGGTGGTGATGTAGTCGCCGGGGTTGGGCACCTGGCTGTCGTGGCCGACGTAGACCCAGGTGTTGGCGTACAGCCGTTCCATCTCCAGGTCGAACAGTTCATCGTCGATGAACAGGTCCTTGTGCACCTCGGTCTCGCGCAGCAAGGCGCGGATGGCATCGGGGTTGTCGCGGTATTTGACCATCGTGGTCTCCTCTTCTCGCGCCCGGCCTACAGGTCCAGCACCAGGCGCGCCGACTTGGCGCGCGAGATACAGATCTGGATGATCTTGCCGCTGGCTTTCTCGGTATCCGACAGGTAGTAATCGCGGTGGTCCGGCTCGCCTTCCAGCACGGTGGCTTGGCAAACGCCGCATTCGCCGCGCTTGCAGTCGTACATCGGGTCGCAGCCTTCTTCTTCCATCACCTCGACGATGGTCTTGTCGGCGGGAATGGTCAGCACCCGGCCGGACTGGCGCAGCTCGACCTCGAAGGGCTGGTCGCCGGCCTGCGGCGCGGCGCTGGTGAACAGTTCGAAATGGATGTGGGCGTCGGGCCAGTGGCGCGCGCGCGCTTCCTGGATGACGGCGTCTATCAGGCCCTTGGGACCGCAGACGTACAGATGCTGGCGTGGACTGGCGGCGTCCAGCAGCGCCTTCAGGTCGAAGCGGCAGGAGGGATCATCGTCGGCGTGCAGCACCAGCGCGTCGCCGGCCAGCGCCTGCAGTTCCGGCAGGAAGGCCAGTTGGTCGCGGCTGCGGCCGCTGTAGTGCAGTTCGAAGGCGCGGTTGGCGGACTTGAGCGCCGCCGCCATCGACGCCACCGGCGTGATGCCGATGCCGCCGGCGATCAGCACCACCGGCTCGTCGCCGGCCGGGCCCTCGTGCAGCGGGAAATCGTTCTTTGGCCCTTCGACGCTGAGCGTGTCGCCCACTGCCAGGCCATGCATGTGGCGCGAGCCGCCCGCGCTGGCTTCTTCCAGCCGCACGCCCAGGCGGTATTCGACGGGTTCGGCGAAGCGGCCGGCTTCCGGCGCCAGTTGCACCAGCGAGTAGCAGCGCGGTTCGCGCAGGCCCGGCACGCTGACCTTCAGGTGGGCGCCGGGGCCGAAGGCGGGCAGGGCGCCGCCGTCTTCGCGCGCCAGGCGCAGCGAGCGGATCAGCGGCGATTCCTGCCGGACTTCACGGACGATGAGTTTCAGGGTTTGCACGGCGTTCGTCTCTATCTCGATGTCAGGCGGCCAGTTTCTCGGCCAGTTGGCGTTCCATGGGGCCGCATTTCTCGTCGGCCAGCGCGGCCTGGCGCAAGGCGCGCAGCGAAGCCGCCGCGTCGGGCCGGCCGGCCAGCTTGGCGGCGGCCGCGATCAGCTGGCGGTACTTGCCGCCGCCGCGCGCGTGGGTGTCGCTGTAGCCCTTGACCAGGCGGCGGCAGTTCACCGTCTCGACCGCCAGGTCGTAGTCGCGTGGCGCCAGGTCGGCGATCAGGTCCAGCCATTGCGTCAGGCCTTCGGATTCGATCTGGTGGCGCAGCGTGCGGCGCCGAAAGCGGCGCATGCCGGCCAGCGCATACAGCATCAGAAAGCCGCCCAGCGTGCCGCTCTGCATGCGGCGGCCCTTGCCCAGGCGGCGTTCGACGAAGCCGCCGAAGGCCTTCGACCGTTCCAGCCAGCGGCCCAGCCCGGCCGGCAACGTGCCGCAGATCTCTTCCAGCCGCGGGTGCATGAATTCGGTGGTGTAGACCAGCTGATCCGGCTTGGCGCCGACTTCGGCGCGCACCCGCTCGAAGCGGCTGCCTCGCGTCTTCAGGTCGGCCACGCGGATCACGTCGTCATAGGCCATGGCGGTGGCCAGGTAGCGCGCGGCGGCACAGGTCAGCGCCCATTGCTTCGATTCGCCACCGTGGCGCGCGTCCAGTTCGCGGATCGCGGCCATGCGGGCCAGGTAGTCCTCGGCGTATGCCAGGTCCTGGAATTCGATCTGGCGGCGCGCGCCGGCCGTCAGCATCGGCTGCGCACAGGCGGGAAAGTCGCGGGTGATGCGGTCGAGCAAGGCTTGCGCTCTCGGGCTGGCGGCGCGCTCGGGCACGACAGGGACCGGGCGC
The DNA here is from genome assembly GCF_001457475.1 of Achromobacter xylosoxidans. Classification (NCBI taxonomy): domain Bacteria; kingdom Pseudomonadati; phylum Pseudomonadota; class Betaproteobacteria; order Burkholderiales; family Alcaligenaceae; genus Achromobacter; species Achromobacter xylosoxidans. Next base: position 1,061,853 of record NZ_LN831029.1, read on the forward strand.
GCCAGATCGATCGCGGCCGGTTGCGCGGGCGCCTGGTCGGCGGCCTCGAAGCCCAGCGCGAAGGCGCGCAGGCTGGCGTCCACGCCGACGCCGGCGCGGCGCACGGTGGCCTCGAAGTCGTCGCGCGAGAACGGCAGCGCGCCGCTGCCGGCCACGGCGCCGAACAGGCTGGCGCTGATGACGCTGCCGGCGCGGTCGGCCAGGTCCTGCAGGTCGAAGCAGAGGAAGCGGCGGGCCGCCGCGCGGCCGGCCTCCAGCACCTTGTTGGGATCGGCGATGCCGTTGCCGGGGGCCGATTTTTCGCTGACCGCGTAGCTGCGGTGCGACGAGGCGATCAGCACGCTGCGGTCGGGCGTCACCAGCCCGCGCTGGATGGCGCGGCCGCCTTCCATCAGCTCGGCCGCCACCACCAGGTCGACGTCGCCCGGGGTGGGCATCAGCGCCAGCGCCGGCGGGCGGCCGGCGCGCGTCACGTCGGACTCGGGCAGCAGTTCCAGGTAATAGATGGTGGCGCCGGTGCGCTGCGCCACGCCTGGCACCGAGGTGGTCTGGGCCCACCAGCCGGCGTGCTCGGCCATGTCGACGATCCAGTCGGCCAGCACGCCGCCGCCCTGGCCGCCCATGGCCAGGATGGCGATCTTGATGGGAGTGCCTTGCTGCAATGCCACCGGGTTCATGGGGCGGGTCCTCACAGGGCGAATTTGGCCAGGCGCGCTTCGCGGCGGCGCTGCAGGTAGCCGATCACGCCCTGGCGCAGGCGCGCCAGGAAACGGTCGCGGCCGCTGGGGTTGTGGACGATGTCGGCGCGGTAGAACGACGGGCACAGCACGGCGGCGTGCGCCACTTCGCCGCAGTTGCCGCAGCCGACGCAGCTGCTCTCCACGTGGGCCACCGGATCTTCCTTGAGCGGATCGCCGCTGTCTTTGACCGTCAGCGACGGGCAGCCGGACAGCCGGATACAGGCATGGTCGCCGGTACAGACGTCGGGGTCGACGCCGAAGCGTTCCTTGACCACGCGCTTGCCCGCCTTGACCGCCTGGTTGAACAGCGGCTTGATGCGGCGCTGCTTGTTCAGCATGCATTCCGACTGGGCGATGATGACCTTGGGGCCCTTGACGTCGGTGGTCAGCGCTTCCTCGATGGTGGCGCGCACCTTGGCGACGTCATAGGTGCGGTCCAGCGTGCGCACCCACTTCACGCCCACGCCGCGCACGGCCTGGTCGATGGGATTGTTGGTGGAGCGGTCCGGATTCTCGGCGCGCGAGGACAGGATGTCCTGGCCGCCGGTGGCCGAGGCGTAGAAGTTGTCGACGATGACGATGACGCCGTCGTACTTGTTGAACACCGCGTTGCCGATGCCCGAGGCCAGGCCGTTGTGCCAGAAGCCGCCGTCGCCCATGATCGAGATGGGCCGCTTGGCCGCCGGCACGTTGAAGGCCGCGGCGCTCGATGCGCCCAGGCCGTAGCCCATGGTGGTCGCGCCCAGGTTGAACGGCGGCAAAATCGAGAACAGGTGGCAGCCGATGTCGCAGGAAATGTGGTGCTGGCCCAGCGTTTCCTGCGCCAGCGTCAGGGCCGAGAAGATCGGCCGTTCCGGACAGCCGGTACAGAAGCCGGCCGGGCGCGGCGGCACCACCGCGGCGAGTTCGGCGACGTGCTTGTGGAAGGTGATGGGCTGTTCGGCCGGCCGCGGCGCGGGCTTGGGCCGCGTGATCTCGGTGACCTGCAACGTCGTTTCCGCCGCGGCGCTGTCGGCGGCCACGGCGGGATGGGTCTGCAGCGATTCGGGGCGCTCGCGCTTGAGGAATTCGCGCAGGCCGTCGCGCATCACCTGGGTGGTGTATTCGCCGGCCATCGGCAGCACGTCCTTGCCGGACAGCTTCGTATCGACGCCGGCCTTGCGCAGCACCGCGTGCAGGGCCTGTTCCAGGTAATCGGGCTGGCCTTCCTCGAGCAGCAGCACGGCGCGCTTGCCGCGGCAAAAGTCGATGACCTCGTCTTCGATGACAGGGTAGGCCACGTTCATCACATACAGCGGAATGCGGCTGTTGCCGAAGTTGTCCGCCAGGCCCAGCAGTTGCAGGGCGCGGATCACGCCGTTGTACAGGCCGCCCTGCAGGATCAGGCCGATGTCGTCCTGGTCGCCGTCGAAGTGCTCGTTGAGCTTGTGTTCCTTGATATAGCGGATGGCGGCGGGCCAGCGCTCCTTGATCTTTTCCTGCTCGTGCAGGAACGAGGCCGGCGGCAGCACGATGCGGCTGGTGTCGCGCGCCGGGCTTTCCAGCGCCTGGGCCAGCGAGAACGCCGGCCGCTGGTTGTCCTTGGCGATGAAGCGGCCGTGCACGTGGCAGCCGCGGATGCGCAGTTGCAGCATCACCGGCGTCTTGCTGGCTTCCGACAGCGCGAAGCCGTCTTCCACCGCCTTGACCATGCTTTCCAGGTTGGGACGCGGATCGAGCAGCCAGATCTGCGACTTCATGGCGAACGCGTGCGAGCGTTCCTGCATGATGGACGAGCCTTCGCCGTAGTCCTCGCCGACGATGACCAGCGCGCCGCCGGTGACGCCGCCCGATGCCAGGTTGGCCAGCGCGTCGGAGGCGACGTTGGTGCCGACGGTGGATTTCCAGGTGACCGCGCCGCGGATCGGGTACATGACCGAGGCGGCCAGCGTGGCGGCGGCAGTGGCCTCGGAGGCGCTGGCCTCGAAGTGCACGCCGAGTTCCTGCAGGATGTCGTTGGCGTCGGCCAGCACGTCCATCAGGTGCGAGATGGGCGAGCCCTGGTAGCCCGCGACGTAGCCCACCCCGGATTGCAGCAGCGCCTTGGTGACCGCGAGGATGCCCTCGCCGCGGAACTCTTCGCCAGCGCCGATGCGCAACTGCTGGACTTCTTTCTTGAAAGACCTTTCAGCCATCTCGAACTCCTCCACGCGGACCGGCATCCGGGTCCCGAAGCCATGCTGCTGCGCAGCACGCCCATGTCACGAAATTTCGCTCTGAAAAATACTTTAGGAGTCAACGTTTTAGCTGTCAACAAAAAAGATGAAATTTCATGGAATCAAAAAAATATCACGCTAAAACAAGGGTGTATATACTGGTTGTTCTCTATCCGAAGGGCCGGGAAAAGGCGCTTTGATGGTGCAAAAACGGGTTGCGATTCGGGGTATACCCTGTGCTGCGCAACAGCATTGCGCCGCGTCATGGCGCAGGCCGGCGCCAACGTGGTGCAATGCGCCTGCCGGCCTCGGGTCGCCTATTCAATATTGATGCGTGGGAGCAGAACAACATGCGGTCGGACAAGCACGGCGATACCCTGGCCGGCGGCGCGCGGTTCGTCGACGACTACCTGGCCTACCTGCTGGCGCAGGCCAGCCAGCGCATTTCGGCGGAGTTCCACCAGCAGGTGAAGGCGGCCGGCCTGTCGGTCACCGAATGGCGGGTGCTGGCCAGCCTGGAAGGCAGCGCGGGCGAGACCATCGGCGACCTGGCGGTGCTGGCCATCACCAAGCAGCCGACGCTGAGCAAGGTGGTGCAGCGCATGGAGGCCGAAGGGCTGGTGGCGCGCAACGGGGTGCGCGCCGACCGGCGCCAGACCCGGGTCTGCATCACCACCAAGGGCCGTAACCTCATTGCCGCGCTGTGCGAGCAGGCGAAGCAGCACCAGAAGGCGGTGCTGGCCCCTTTCGGCGAAGAAAAGGCCGCCCTGCTGATTGACATGCTGCGGGTGCTGATGACCGAGCATGTGCCGCTCGACCTGCCGCTGGAGGCCGACGAGTAGGGCGGCACCGGCCGCCAGGGGCCGAGCCCTTGATGAGGCGCGTTGCGGTCGGGTGAACACCGTTTACATCAAGAGAACAGCGATTTTTTTGTCATATTTTTATACGTCCCTAAATAGGTTCTCCCTGGGAAAACCCCCTCCGGTACGCATAAACCCTTAATTGACGCGGGTCTTGGCGCTAGGCAATATCGCGCCGGTATTCAGACTACAGTCAGGAGTTGAACCATGCGCCGCACTTTGATTGCCATCGCGATCGCCGCCGCCGTGGCCGTGCCCTCGATCGGGCAGGCCAAGACCTTCCGTTGGGCCGCCCAGGGCGACATCCTCACCTTCGATCCGCACTCGCAGAACGAAGGCATGACGATCGCCGCCAACAGCTATGTCTATGAACCGCTGGTGGACTACGACAAGGACTTCAAGGTGGTGCCGCGCCTGGCAACCGAATGGCAGCAGGTTTCGCCCACGCTGTACCGCTTCAAGCTGCGTCCCGGCGTCAAGTTCCACGACGGCGCCGCCTTCACGGCCGACGACGTGGTGTTCTCGGTGCATCGCGCCATGGCGCCCACCTCGAACTACAAGGCCTACACCACCGGCATCAAGGAAGCGCGCAAGATCGACGACCTGACGGTCGAGATCGAGACCACGGCGCCCAACCCGGTGCTGCTGCGCCAGCTGCCCAACGTGTTCATCATGAACAAGGCCTGGTCGGAGAAGAACAACATCGCCAAGCCGCAGGACTTCGTCAACAAGGAAGAGACCTACGGCGCGCGCAACACCAACGGCACCGGCCCGTACAAGCTGAAGTCGCGCGAAGTCGACGTGCGCACCGTGTTCGAAGAAAACAAGGACTGGTGGAACAAGGCCGGCAAGGTCGGCAACGTGACCGAAGTGGTGTTCACGCCGATCAAGCAGAACGCCACGCGCACCGCGGCGCTGCTGTCCGGCGAGATCGACTTCGTGCTCGACCCGGCCGCGCAGGATCTGGACCGCCTGCGCCAGTCGGCCAAGGTGGTCGAGGGCAACGAGTACCGCACCATCTACCTGGGCCTGGACCAGAAGCGTCCCGAGCTGCAGTATTCCAACATCAAGGGCAAGAACCCGTTCCAGGACATCCGCGTGCGCGAGGCGCTGTACCGCGCCATCGACGTCGACGCCATCAAGCGCGCCGTGATGCGCGGCCTGTCGGCGCCCACCGGCACCATGATCGCGCCGCAGGTCCACGGCTGGACCGAGTCGCTGCACAAGCGCGTGCCCTACGATCCCGAAAAGGCCCGCGCCCTGCTCAAGGAAGCCGGCTACGACGGCACCCTGAACTTCACGCTCGACTGTCCCAACAACCGCTACATCAACGACGAAGCCATCTGCCAGGCCGTGGTCGGCATGTGGGCCAAGGTGGGCGTGAAGGCGACCATGAACGCCATGCCGCGTTCGACCTACTTCCCCAAGGTGCAGAGCTCCGACACCAGCGCCTACCTGTTCGGCTGGGGCGTGCCCACGTTCGACGCCATGTACACGCTGCAGAACCTGATCCGCACCAAGGGCGAGGGCGCGGACGGCATGTACAACCTGGGCAACTACAGCAACAAGGAACTGGACGCGATCATCGACCGCATCAAGACCGAAACCGACGCGGCCAAGCGCGACGCCGACATCCACAAGGTGCTGGAAGTGCATGCCAAGGAATTCGGCCACATCCCGCTGCACGACCAGGTCATTCCCTGGGCCATGCGCAAGAACGTGTCGGTGATCCACCGCGCGGACAACCGCCTCGTTGCCGACTGGGTCAAGGTCGACTGACCCCGCCCCGGCTAACCAGACAGCGAAGCCCCGCGGGGCTTCGCCGTTTTGCCTTTCCCGCCTATGTTTGCTTTCATACTGCGTCGCCTGTTGCAGGCCGTAGCGGTGATGCTCACCGTCGCGCTACTGGCCTTCGTGCTTTTCCAATACGTCGGCGACCCTGTCACCATCATGCTGGGGCAGGACGCCACCGATGCCGAGCGCATCGAGCTGCGTGAGCGCCTGGGGCTGAACGAGCCCGCCATCGTCCAGTTCGGCCATTTCGTGGCCAACGCCGCGCAGGGCAATTTCGGCATTTCCCTGCGCCAGAGCGAACCGGTCTCGAGCCTGCTCAAGTCGCGCCTGCCGGCCACGCTGGAGCTGTCCCTGGTGGCGGCCCTGCTGGCGCTGGTGGTGGGCGTGCCGCTGGGCGTGTACACCGCGCTCAAGCGCAACAGCCTGCTGTCGCAGCTGCTGCTGGCCGGTTCGCTGCTGGGCGTGTCGTTGCCGACCTTCCTGATCGGCATCCTGCTGATCCTGGTGTTCTCGGTGCAACTGGGCTGGCTGCCCAGTTACGGCCGTGGCGACACCGTGGCGCTGGGCTGGTGGACCTCGGGCCTGTTCACCGCCAATGGCTGGAAGCACCTGATCCTGCCGTCGATCACGCTGTCGCTGTTCCAGATGACGCTGGTGCTGCGGCTGGTGCGCTCCGAAATGCTGGAGGTGCTGCGTTCGGACTACATCAAGTTCGCCCGCGCCCGCGGCCTGAAGCGGCGCGCCATCCATTTCGGCCACGCGCTCAAGAACACCATGGTGCCCGTCATCACCATCACCGGCCTGCAGCTGGGCGGCATCATCGCCTTCGCCATCGTGACCGAGACGGTGTTCCAGTGGCCCGGCATGGGGCTGCTGTTCATCCAGGCGGTGCAATTCGCCGACGTGCCGGTGATGGCCGCGTACCTGTGCCTGATCGCGCTGGTGTTCGTGGTGATCAACCTGATCGTCGATCTTCTGTATTTTGTCGTGGACCCGCGCCTGCGCTCCGGGCTGACCCGCGGCGGAGGTGGCCACTGATGCGCGCCGTTCTGAAACGCTGGTGGGACAGCGACATTGCCTGGGCCTGGCGCCGGGCGCCCGTGGCTATCGTCGCCACCGTCATGCTGGCGCTGCTGCTGATCGGTTCCTTCGGCGCCGGCTGGGTGGCGCCGCACAATCCGTTCGACCTGACCAAGGTCGAGCTGCTGGACGCGTTGTTGCCGCCGGCCTGGTCGCCCAACGGCCAGTCGACCTATCTGCTGGGCACCGACAGCCAGGGCCGCGACCTGTATTCGGCGATCCTGTACGGCACCCGCGTGTCGCTGCTGATCGGCCTGGCCTCGGTGCTGCTGTCGATGCTGATCGGCATCGTGCTGGGGCTGATCTCGGGCTACGCCGGCGGACGCATCGATGCCTTCATCATGCGCATCGCCGACGTGCAACTGTCGTTCCCGGCGATCCTGATCGCGCTGCTGATCGATGGCGTGGCGCGCGCGGCGGTGCCGCGCGAGCTGCACGAGATCATCGCGTTCCCGGTGCTGATCGGCGCCATCGCGCTGGCCGGCTGGCCGCAGTACGCGCGCACGGTGCGCGGTTCGACCCTGGTGGAAAAGAACCGCGAATACGTGCAGGCGGCGCGCGTGATCGGCGTGGCTTCGCCCGTCATCATGTTCCGCCACGTGCTGCCCAACGTGCTGGGGCCGGTGCTGGTGCTGGCCACCGTGCACCTGGCGACCGCCATCATCACCGAGGCGACGCTGTCGTTCCTGGGGGTTGGGGTGCCGCCGACGGCGCCGTCGCTGGGCACGCTGATCCGCATCGGCAACGATTTCCTGTTTTCCGGCGAATGGTGGATCACCATCTTCCCGGGCGCGGCGCTGGTGCTGCTGGTGCTGTCGGTCAACCTGCTGGGCGACTGGCTGCGCGACGCATTGAATCCACGCCTGAATTAGAGATATACCCATGAGCGCATTACTTGAAGTCCGCAATCTGCGCGTCGAGTTTCCGACGCGCCGCGGCACGCTACGCGCCCTGGACGACGTGTCCTTTTCGATCCAGGCGGGCGAAGTCCTGGGCGTGGTGGGGGAATCGGGCGCCGGCAAGTCGCTGACCGGCGCGTCGATCATCGGCCTGCTGGAACCGCCTGGCCGCATCGCGGCCGGCGAGATCCTGCTGGCGGGCCGGCGTATCGACAACCTGCCCGACGAGCAGATGCGCCGCGTGCGCGGCCGCGAGATCGGCGCGGTGTTCCAGGATCCGCTGACCTCCCTGAATCCGCTGTACACGGTGGGCCGGCAACTGGCCGAGACCATCGTGACGCATCTGGACATGAGCTGGTCGCAGGCGCGCAACCGCGCGGTCGAGCTGCTGGCGGCCACCGGCATCCCGGCGGCGCGCGAGCGTATCGATCATTACCCGCACCAGTTCTCGGGCGGCATGCGGCAGCGTGTGGTGATCGCGCTGGCGCTGGCGGCCGAGCCGAAATTGGTGGTGGCGGACGAGCCGACCACGGCGCTGGACGTGTCGATCCAGGCGCAGATCATCGAGCTGCTCAAGCGCCTGTGCCGCGAGCAGGGCACGGCGGTGATGCTGATCACGCACGACATGGGCGTGATCGCGGAAACGGCGGACCGGGTGGCGGTGATGTACGCGGGACGCGTGGCCGAGATCGGCCCCGTGCGCGACGTCATCCACCAGCCGCGCCATCCGTACACGATGGGGCTGATGGGATCGATCCCGTCGCTGCAAGGGCATGCCGAGCGGCTGGTGCAGATCGATGGCAGCATGCCGCGCCTGAACGCGATTCCGCCGGGCTGTGCCTTCAATCCGCGTTGCGGCCGGCGCCTGCCGCGCTGCGGCCAGGACCGGCCCGAACTGATGCCGGCGGGCACGTCCCGCGCGGCCTGTTGGTTGCATGAAAACGAAGTCGAGGTGACGCCATGAGCACGCCGTTGGTGGAAGTGAAGGACGCGGCGCGCTGGTTCGATGTGTCGCCGCCCTGGCTGGAGCGCAAGCTGGCGGGCAAGCCGCGGGTGATGCTGCGCGCGGTGGACGGCGTGTCGTTCGAGATCAATCGGGGCGAGACACTGGCGCTGGTGGGCGAGTCGGGCTGCGGCAAGTCGACGGTGGCGCGCATGCTGGTGGGGCTGTATGGGCTGACGCGTGGCGACATCCGTTTCGACGGCCAGCCGCTGTCGCGCATGTCGGAGCCGGGCGGGCGCGAGCTGCGCAAGCGGCTGCAGATGATTTTCCAGGATCCGTACGCGAGCCTGAATCCGCGCTGGCGCGTCGGCCGCATCATTGCCGAGCCGATGCTGACGCATACGAAAATGACGCCGGCCGAGCGCACGGCGCGGGTCGGCGATCTGCTCAGGCAGGTGGGGCTGGATCCGGCCGACCAGAGCCGTTATCCGCACCAGTTCTCGGGCGGGCAGCGCCAGCGCATTTCGATCGCGCGGGCGCTGGCGGTGAATCCGGAGTTCCTGGTGTGCGATGAGCCGACCTCGGCGCTGGATGTGTCGGTGCAGGCGCAGGTGCTGAACCTGATGAAGGACCTGCAGCGCGAGCTGGGGCTGACCTATCTGTTCATTTCGCACAATCTGGCGGTGGTGCATCACGTGGCCGATCGGGTCGGGGTGATGTATCTGGGGCGGATGGTGGAGGTGGCGCCGCGCGACGAGCTGTTCGCGCGGCCGCGGCATCCGTATACGCGGATGCTGCTGGCGGCGATTCCGGATATCGATGGGACCGGGAAGCCGCGCACTGCGGTGGCGGGGGAAGTGCCGAATCCGTTGAATCCGCCGTCGGGGTGCACGTTTCATCCTCGGTGTCCGCATGCGAATGAGCGGTGCAGGGGGGAGGCGCCTGTGGCTCGGGTGGCGGGAGTGGCGGTGGTGGCTTGCCATGCGGTGGAGGAGGGGCGGATTGCGGGGTGATCTTTTGCTTGCTGGCCTTGTAAGGGGTTCTTGAGGCGTCTGCCGCGGCGCGGGGCGGGGTGCGCGGGGCTACGATTGCGGTCCGGAGCCTTCGCTCCGGACTACCCCTTCCTCATCTTCGTCCAGGCCTTCGGCCTTCCCTTCAGATTCCGTCGGGCGCATCTACACGCCCCGCGCACCCCGCCCCGCGCCGCGACAGACTCGCGTCGGCGACTCATGACGGGCGCTTGGGAGAGTGGTGTGCTTGGCGTTTTTGCCGACACTGTCGTGAGGGAGGAGCGTCTTGCGGGGCTGCTGCAACGGGGCCGCGCGGGCGGCCCGTTGCAGCGTCTGAGGGGTGGGGCGTCGAGGTGGTGCTGGCTTGCTCGCTTGCCCGCTTTTTTGGCGGGGCGGTGTCGCGGGAGAGTGGTTTTGGCAAAGGGCTTCTTTTGGGAAGCCCTTTTTGCTTGGTGGCGGGCGGCTCATTGGGGCCTGCCGCCCGCCTGCTGGTTCAGTGGCGATGACCCGGATCGTTGTGGTCGTGAGCGTGGTCGTGGGCGTCGTCCTCGTCCTCGTCGTCTTCTTCCTCGTCTTCCTCATCCGGGTCGGGCAGGGGTTCCTCGGTCAGGGCGAAGGGCAGGACATCTTCCAGGTTGTCGGACCAGGCGGATTCCTCGCCGTCGTGGTCGAGCTTGATGAAGCGTTCGCCTTCGTTCAGCGAGATCTGGATGGCCCAGAGGTAGAGGCAGTCGTAGGTGTCGTCGCCGCTCTGGGGCAGGCCGCCGCGGTTGCCGAGCAGGCGGGCGCCGGGGCCGCCCAGCTGGACGTGGGTCTGGTCTTCGTCGGGTTCGGCGTTTTCGTCGATGGGCACGCCGTAGGTGACCCATTCGGTGCCTTCTTCGCCCAGCACGACTTCGGCCAGGACGGGCTTGCCCAGGTAGGCGCTGAGGGCGTCGGCGGTCTTGGCGAGCATGTCCAGTTCGGTCGCGCTGAAGTGGGTCAGGGAAGGCGGGGGCGTGGCGGAGGCGGACATGGGGGTTCCTGGCGCGATGATGCCGCGGGGACGGCGTTACGAAAAAAATGCAGACGCTATTGTCTCGCGATCGCGCGCGGCGTGCATCGGGCGCTTGGATTACGCGCGTTTCAGGCGGGCGCGGCGGCGCGCTTGCGGGCGCTGTCGGGGGACTGGCCGGTCAGGCGCTGGAACATGGCGATGAAGGCGGACGGCGTGCTGTAGCCGAGTTCGCGCGATACGGCCTGTACCGGTTGGCCGGCGTCGAGCATTTCCAGCGCACTGACCACGCGCAAGCGTTGGCGCCATTCGTTGAACGACATGCCCAGGTGTTGCTGGCAGTGGCGCAGCAGGGTGCGTTCGGTGATGCCGGCGGTGGCGGCCCAGTAGGCGGCGCCGCGCTTGTCGCCAGGCTGGCGTTGCAGGGCGGTCAGGATGGGGGCCAGCACGGGTTCGGTCGCGGACGGCAGGTAGCTGGCGTAGGCGGGGGCGACGCGGATCTGGTCGATGACCACTTGCGCCAGGCGCCGGTCTTCCGGCGTATCTGGATAGGCGATGCCGCGCCGTTCGAAGTCGGCCAGAATGGCGCGCATGACGGGACTGATCCCCAGCGTGCAAGGCCTGGCGGGCAGGTCGGCGCAGGCGGCGGCCGGAATGTCGATGCAGGCGTAGTGCACTTCCCCCTGGTTCTGGCAGCAGTGCGAGACGCGCGGCGGTATCCAGATGGCGTATTGGGGCGGCGACAGGTAGGTGCTGTCCTCGATGCCGATTTCCATGATGCCGGACAGGGCGAAATTCAGTTCGCCCCAGGGCGAGCTGTGGCGCTGGACGCGCGAGTGCGGCAGGAAGTGCAGGATACGGCAGGCCAGCGGATAGGGCCGGCCCGGGCCAAGGCTGGGCGGCGATACGGCGAGGTCCATGTCCGAAGTTCACTGGCGTTTGTCGGTTTTTCATTATATACATCAAGTCGGACAAATCCTACACTGGCCAGCCGTAATCCTGTTTTGGCAGTTGTTCCATGACGCGCGCAGATGCTTCGCCCACCCCGGCTCGCTATTTGTTGTTCCCGCTGCTGGCGGCTTTGATCTGGTCGGTCAACATGATCGTGACCAAGATGGCGGCCGGCGTGATCGCGCCGGCCGCCATCGGCTTTTACCGCTGGGCGCTGGCCGGGCTGCTGCTGACGCCGTTCGCGCTGCCGGCCGCCTGGCGCCAGCGGCGCGCGCTGTGGCCTTACCTGCCCAAGTTCGCGGTGCTGGGCGGCCTGGGCATGGCGCTGTACCAGGGCCTGGCCTATGTGGCGGCCAGCAGCACCACCGCCACCAACATGGGCATCATCACCGCGATGATTCCGTTGCTGACGATCGCGGTCGGCGCCGTGGTGTTGCGCGAGCGTCCCTCCCTGATGGCGCTGCTGGGCGGCCTGCTGTCGCTGGCGGGGCTGGCGTTGCTGATCGGCGAAGGCGATCCGGCGCGCCTGCTGTCGGTGGGCGCGAACCATGGCGACGTGCTGATGGGCGTGGCCGCGCTGGCCTATGCGTTGTACGGCGTGCTGCTGCGGCGCTGGGGCCTGCCGGCCGGACCGTGGGTGTCGCTGTACGTGCAGGTGGCGTTCGGCGTGCTGTTCCAGTTGCCCACCTTCCTGATGGCGCCGGCCTCGCCGCTCAATGCCGAGAACCTGCCGCTGGTGCTGTATGCGGGCCTGTTCCCGTCGCTGTTCGCGCCGTTCCTGTGGATGCAGGGCGTGCGCCACCTGGGGCCGGCCCGCGCCAGCGTGTTCCTGAACCTGATGCCGGTGGCCACGGTGGCGATCGCGGCGTTGTTCCTGGACGAGAAACCGCACCTGTTCCACATCGTTGGCGGCGCGATGGCGCTGGCCGGCGTGATGCTGGCGCAGATGCGCGCGCCATTCGCCGGCGCGCGCCGCGCGCGGGTTGCCTCGTAGGGGCTTTCCGCTTCAGCCCGGCGCGGGCTGGCCTTGCCAGTAGCGCGCGGCGTGTTCGACGGCGACCCGCGCTGACACGCGCAGGCCGTGGCCCGCGCCGAGCGGGAAGCGCCGCGCCAGTCCGGCGTCGATCAACGACTGGCCGACCGGCAGGAAATGATCGGAGTCGAGCAAGGCGGGCTGATCATATCGCTTCCAGACACGCCGGCCGTGCTCGATGATGGGCGAGGCTTCGGGCTGGCGCGGCCGCGCCGGCCAGGCGCGTTGTTCGGCCAGGTGCAGCATGGTGCAGACATCGAAGCCGACGCCCAGCAACAGGATCTCGGCGTCGGCGCGCAACAGCTTGGCCAGCGGCGAGGTTTCGCCCAGCGGGTCCTCCAGTTGGTGGCCGGCGGTCAGCGTTTGGGCGCCGGCGCCGACGGCCGCGAACGAACAGGTGGGATGCAGGCTGCGCACGGCGCCGGGCCAGGTGCGGAACAGTTCGGCCACCGCGCCCATGCCACGCGTGGGCGTGATGGCGGGATCGTAGGCCGGCATGTGCTCGTACAGGGTGTCCAGCCAGGCGGCCGGCACCGGCGGCGCCTGCCATTGCGCGGGATCGGTCAGGTCGGAGGAGTGCGCCGGCATCGCCACCAGGCCGTCGGAACCGACGCAATCGAGCAAGGCGTGGATCAGCGCCACGGGACCGCCCGCGATCCAGCCCAGGGCGCGCAGCGAGGTGTGCACGAGCACCGTGGCGCCGGGGCGCAGGCCGCCCTCGCGCAATTGCGCCGCGAGGCTGTCGCGGGTGGCGGGAAACGGGGTACGGGCCAGCAGGTCGGCTTCGGTCATCGGGGTGGGCGGGGCGCCGCGAAAGGCGTCATGGAACGGACACAAGCCGTAAATATAGCCTTGCCACCCGCGCGCGGACCCCGCCCGCACGCCTGCCCGGGTTCCGGCCTACAATCAGCGATTCATCAGCTTTCTTTCCCTATACGAGCCCATGGCCCAATACGTCTACACCATGAACCGCGTCGGCAAGATCGTGCCGCCCAAGCGGCAGATCCTGCGTGACATCTCGCTTTCGTTTTTTCCTGGCGCCAAGATCGGCGTGCTGGGCCTGAACGGCTCGGGCAAGTCGACGCTGCTGAAGATCATGGCGGGCGTGGATCGCGAGATCGAAGGCGAAGCCATCCCCATGCCGGGCCTGAACATCGGCTACCTGCCGCAGGAACCGCAGCTCAACCCCGAGCACACGGTGCGCCAGGCGGTTGAGGAAGGCCTGGGCGCGGTGGTCACCGCCAAGAAGCGCCTGGACGAGGTCTACGCCGCCTACGCCGAGCCGGACGCCGACTTCGACGCGCTGGCCGCCGAGCAGGCCGAGCTGGAAGCGATCATCGCGGCCGCCGCCTCCAGCGGCGCCGACGACATCGAACACCAGATGGAAATCGCCGCCGACGCGCTGCGCCTGCCGCCCTGGGACGCCATCGTCGGCAACCTGTCCGGCGGTGAAAAGCGCCGCGTGGCGCTGTGCCGCCTGCTGCTGTCCAAGCCCGACATGCTGCTGCTGGATGAGCCCACCAACCACCTGGATGCCGAAAGCGTCGAATGGCTGGAACAGTTCCTGCACAAGTTCCCGGGCACCGTCGTCGGCGTGACCCACGATCGGTACTTCCTGGACAACGCCGCCGAATGGATCCTCGAACTGGACCGCGGCTACGGCATTCCCTGGAAGGGCAACTACAGCTCCTGGCTGGAGCAGAAGGAAGATCGCCTCAAGCAGGAAGAGGCGTCCGAATCGGCCCGCCAGAAGACCATCAAGAAGGAACTGGAGTGGGTGCGCCAGAACCCGAAGGGCCGCCAGGCCAAGGCCAAGGCGCGCCTGGCCCGCTTCGAGGAACTGTCGTCCTACGAATACCAGAAGCGCAACGAGACCCAGGAAATCTTCATTCCGGTGGGTGAGCGCCTGGGCAACGAGGTCATCGAATTCAACAACGTCAGCAAGGCCTACGGCGACCGCCTGCTGATCGACAACCTCAGCTTCAAGATCCCGGCCGGCGCCATCGTCGGCATCATCGGCGCCAACGGCGCCGGTAAATCGACGCTGTTCCGCATGATCGCGGGCCGCGAGCAGCCGGATTCGGGCGAAGTGAAGATCGGCCAGACCGTCAAGCTGGCCTACGTCGACCAGTCGCGCGACGCGCTCGAAGACAAGAAGACCGTGTTCGACGCGGTCGCCGACGGCGCCGACCTGCTCACCGTGGGCAAGTTCGAAATGTCCTCGCGCGCCTACCTGGGCCGCTTCAACTTCAAGGGCGGCGACCAGAACAAGGTGGTCGGCCAGTTGTCGGGCGGTGAACGCGGCCGCCTGCACATGGCCAAGACGCTGATCGCCGGCGGCAACGTGCTGCTGCTGGACGAACCGTCCAACGACCTCGACGTCGAAACGCTGCGCGCGCTGGAAGACGCGCTGCTGGAGTTCCCCGGCAGCGTCATGGTCATCAGCCACGACCGCTGGTTCCTGGACCGTATCGCCACGCACATCCTGGCTTTCGAGGGCGATTCGCAGGTGGTGTTCTTCGACGGCAACTACCAGGAGTACGAAGCCGACAAGAAGCGCCGCCTGGGCGAAGAGGGCGCCAAGCCCAAGCGCCTGCGCTACAAGGCGCTGAAGTAAGCCGGCCTGTCAGGCGGTGCGAAAATCCCGGCCATTGCGCGCCGGGATTTTTTTTCGGATGATAGAATCAAAAAGTTCATCATTTGATGCGAATTTTTGCTCCAATCATTTCAAGGAGGCCAGTGTGCGTACGACTGTGACGCTCGATGACGACCTGCTCGAATTGGCCCGTACCTATACGGGCGTCCAGGAGACATCGGCGCTCGTAACGCGAGCGCTGACCCAGCTCGTGCAGAAAGAGGCCGCGAAGCGGCTGGCCAAGCTTGGTGGTAGTTCGCCCAAGTTGAAGCCTATCCCGCGGCGGCAGACGGAAACCTGCAATGATCCTGGTTGACACTTCCATCTGGATAGATCATTTATCCGACGGCGAGCCATGTCTGGTGCGCTTGCTGGAGGAAGAAAGTGTATTGATGCACCCGTTCATCGCGGGTGAATTGGCGCTGGGTTCGTTGGGCCGGCGTGACGTTGTATTGGGTACGATGTCGCTATTGCCTCAAGTCGTGCGTGCGAGTCATGACGAAGTCATGCACTTTCTTCATAGCGAGAGATTGTTTGGAAAGGGCATTGGTTATGTGGATTTACACTTGTTGGCGTCCACGCGACTGACACCTGGCGCGGCGCTATGGACCAGGGAAAAACGGCTGCAGGCACTCGCCACCACCTTGAGCCTGGCGGTTGATCCCCCGAGATATCATTGAATGAAGCGGTTTGGCGTGATGGTCGTACCGTATCGTCGATACCGCCTTCAACCTCAGGAGACCTCCCATGTTGTTGCAAGCCTCCGATTCCACGCTGCTCATCGTCGACATGCAGGGCCGCCTGATGCCTGCGATCCACGACGGCGACGCGGTGGTGGCGGCCAACGCCAAGCTGGCGCGGGCCGCGCGGCTGCTGGATGTCCCCGTGGTCGCCACCGAGCATCACAGCAAGATGCTGGGCGTCACCGTGGCGCCGCTCGCCGAGCTGGTGCAGTCCACTTTCCAGAAGATGCACTTTTCGGCCGCGCGCGAACAAGGCTTCGATGCCTGGCTGCCGGCGGCGCGAAAAACGGTGCTGGTGACCGGCTGCGAAGCCCACATCTGCGTGTTGCAGACCGTCATCGGTTTGACCGGGCTGGGTTACAAGGCGGTGCTGGTGGCCGATGCGGCCGGTTCGCGCAAATCGTCCGACCACCATGCCGCGTTGCGCCGCGCGCGCGCCCACGGCGCCGAGATCGTCACCACGGAAATGGCCATTTTCGAGTGGATGGAGACCTGCGAGCATCCGCGCTTCCGCGACGTGTTACGTCTGGTCAAATAGCCGGCCGCGCCTGCAACATCGTCCCTGGGAGTCGCAAAGATTCCCTCGCCCTTTGACACAATTCCTGGGCAAACCTAACACCGCGGGACGGGATATTTTGCGATCCTGAAGGCTCTAAACCCATAAGGGGTATCGTGCGCTCGCGTCTGGATCTAGGTGCGGCCCCGGGTACAAGAATAGGAGCCTCATCATGAAAATCGCATCTCTTTCCAAAATCTGTGTCGCTGTCGCCATGGCCGCCGCCATGGCCGGTTGCTCGTCGTGGGACAGCATGAGCCACCGCCAGAAAAGCACGGTGGGCGGTGCGGCGCTCGGCGGTGTGGCGGGTGCCGTCATCACCAACGGCGGCATCCTCGGCACGGTGGGCGGCGCGGCGATCGGCGGCGTCATCGGTGATCAGGTGGGCAAGCACTAAGCCGCGAACCAGGCAGTCGCCAGCATGCGCTGGCGTACCGTGCCAAACGCAAAAACGCCCGGCATTGCCGGGCGTTTTTGCTTTGTGGCGCAGAACGAGGCGCGCGCCGGCGGGCGGCGCGCGCGGACATCAGGTTTCGCTTTGCGGCATCTCGATCTTGACCTCGAGCACTTCGAGCGTGTCCTGGCGTTCCAGGTGCACCTTGATGTCCTCGGGATTGATCTTCACGTACTTCGAGATCACCGCGATCAGTTCCTGCTGCAATTGCGGCAGGTAGTCGGGCGAATCGCCACGGCCCCGCTCGTGGGCCAGGATGATCTGCAACCGTTCCTTGGCGACGGAAGCGGAGGTTTTCTTTTGACCAAGCAGAAACGACAGGAAGGACATTGCTTACTTGCCTCCGAACAGGCGTTTCAGGAAACCCGGCTTTTCGTAGTCGGTAAAGCGCAGGGCCTTGTCTTCGCCCAGGTAGCGGGCCACGACGTCCTTGTAGGCCTCGGAGACGTCGGTATCTTTCAGGTGGATGGCGGGCAGGCCCTGGTTGGAGGCTTGCAGCACGGCTTCGGACTCGGGAATGACGCCGATCAGCTTGATGCGCAGGATGTCCTCGATGTCGCCCAGCGACAGCATTTCGCCGTCGACCACGCGCTTGGGGTTGTAGCGCGTCAGCAGCAGGAATTCCTTGACCGGCTCGCCGCCCTCGACGGCGCGTTTGGACTTGGCCGCCAGGATGCCCAGGATGCGGTCGGAATCGCGCACCGACGAGACTTCCGGGTTGGTCACGACCAGCGCGTCGTCGGCGAAATAGGCCGCCATCAGCGCGCCCGTCTCGATGCCGGCGGGCGAGTCGCAGACGATGTAGTCGAAGCCCATTTCCTTCAGGTCGTTGATGACCTTTTCCACGCCTTCCTGCGTCAGCGCGTCCTTGTCGCGCGTCTGCGAGGCGGGCAGGATGAACAGGTTTTCAAGCTGCTTGTCCTTGATCAGCGCCTGGTTCAGCGTGGCTTCGCCCTGGATCACATTGACGAAGTCGTACACCACGCGCCGCTCGCAACCCATGATGAGGTCGAGGTTGCGCAGGCCGACATCGAAGTCGATGACAGCGGTCTTGTGGCCCCGCATCGCGAGGCCCGCGGAAAAACTGGCGCTCGTCGTGGTCTTGCCCACGCCGCCTTTGCCGGAAGTCACCACAACAATGCGTGTCATGACGATCAAACCCTTATGTTCGAATAAATCGCGTTATCGTAAAGCAAAAAGCCCGTGTAAGGCTTCTTACAGAATGTGTTGAACGGGCACGGCCCGTTCGAGACTGACAGAGTATTGCGTTGCAGGACCATTCCGCGTCCGGCGCCGTCTCGCGCCAGCCCCGACGGCATGGACCGCGGAAGGGCATCTCAGGCTTTCAAGGCCTCGATGCGCAGGGTGTCGCCGTCCAGCCGGACCAGCGCGGGCTGGTTGTGCAGCGAGCGGTCGAGCTTGTCTTCCACCACGCGGTACACGCCGGCCACGGCCAGCAGCTCCGCGTCCAGGTGCGTGGTGAAGATGCGCGCCGACGTGTCGCCGCGCGCGCCGGCCATGGCCTTGCCGCGCAGCGGACCGTACACGTGCACGTTGCCGTCGGCGATGACCTCGGCGCCCTGGCTTACCATGCCGATCACGACCAGGTCGGTATGGCGCGCGTAGACGCGCTGGCCCGAACGCAGCGGCTTGGTGATGACCAGGGCCGATGACGATTGCGGCGCGGCCGGCGTGGGGCTGGGCGCCGATGTGGTGCTGGCGGCGGCGCGCTCGGGCAGCGGCTCGGCGGCCGCCTTGTCGGCGGGCTTGTCGGTGGCCTTGTCCGCGGATTTATCGGCGGTCTTGTCGGCAGCCTTGTCGACCTGCGCTTCAGCGGCGGGCGTGGGGGCGGGGGCGATCTCGACGGCGGCGGCCGGCACCGACGGCACCGGCGTGGCGACATCGTTGGGCGGCGCCGTATCGATGACCTGCGCCGGCCGGGCCGCGGGGGTGGACAGCTCCACCGGCGTCAGGCCGGCGGCGCGGGCCGCGGCCAGGTTGGCGCCCTCGGCCACGACGCCGATGGGGGGCAGGTTGTGCCCGCGCAAGGCCGCGACCAGGGCGGGCCAGTCGATGGTGTCCTCGACACGGCTGGCGTCGATCACCACGGGCTCGTTCTCGAAGAAGCTGCCCGCGTCCGCCATGCGCTTGGCCAGCGCGGCGTTCAGGCGTTCGGGATCGGCACTGTGCAGGACCACCCGGATGGCATACAGGGTGGCGCTCTTGAAGTCCAGGGCTAGGGATTCAGTGTTCATCTTGATCGGGGGCTGGCGGTTCCGGGCGCCTGGAAGGGGCGCGCGCAACCGGCTGCGGAATGTCGGGCATGATAACCCGCCCCGGGCCCGTTCAATCGATTCGGCAAGGGGGAAAAAAACCGGAATCGCGGCGGATGGCGCAGGCGCCGCCGGACGCGGCGCCATCCGGCGGGTCTTTCATGCGGGTCCCGGCCCTGGCAGCCGGTCCCGCCGACGATCAGCCCTGCACCCAGGAGTCGCGCAAGGTCACGATGCGGTTCAGCACCGGCTTTTCCGCCGTCGATTCCTTGATGTCGGCCGTGAAGTACCCCAGCCGCTCGAACTGCCAGGTCGCGCCCGGCGTCGCCACCGTGCCCGGTTCCAGCCAGGCCGTCACCGTTTCCTTCGAATTCGGATTCAGGCAGGCCAGGAAATCCTTGTCGCCGCCATCGGGCCGCGGATCCGCGAACAGGCGGTCGTACAGATGGATCTGCGCCGGCACCGCATGCGCCGCGCTGACCCAGGTGATATTGCCCTTGACCTTGACGCTGTCCGCGCCCGGCGTGCCACTGCGCGTTTCCGGCAGGTATTCGGCCTGCACCTCGACCACTTCGCCGGCCTCGTTCTTGGTGAAGCCGGTGCAACGCACCACGTAGCCGTATTTCAGGCGCACCAGGTTGCCCGGGAACAGGCGGAAGTATTTCTTCGGCGCTTCCTCGCGGAAATCGTCACGCTCGATCCACAGCTCGCGCGACAGCGGGAACTCGCGCAAGCCGGCCTCCGGATCGTGCGGATTGCGCGGCGCCGTGCAGATTTCGGTCTGGCCTTCCGGATAGTTGGTGATGACCAGCTTGAGCGGGTCCAGCACCGCCACCGAACGCGGCGCAATCGGGTCCAGGTCGTCGCGCACGGCCTGTTCCAGCAGGCTGTAGTCGATGCGCGAATCCGACTTCGACACCGCCGTGCGGTCGCAGAACAGGCGGATCGAGGCCGGCGTGTAGCCGCGGCGGCGCAGGCCGAAAATGGTCGGCATGCGCGGATCGTCCCAGCCATCCACGTGGCCTTCGCGCACCAGTTGCAGCAGCTTGCGCTTGCTGGTGACCACGTAGCTCACGTTCAGGCGCGAAAACTCGTACTGGTGCGGCAGCGGCTTGGCCAGCTTGCCCAGCTCCGCCAGGCGTTCCAGGATCCAGTCGTAGAACGGCCGCTGGTCTTCGAACTCCAGCGTGCAGACGCTGTGGGTGATGCCTTCCAGCGCATCCTCCACCGGGTGCGCCCAGCTGTACATCGGGTAGATGCACCACTGGTTGCCGGTGCGGTGGTGGGTGGCGTGGCGCACGCGGTACATGACCGGATCGCGCAGGTTGATGTTGGGCGACGCCATGTTGATCTTGGCGCGCAGCACCAGGCTGCCATCCGGATGCTTGCCGTCGCGCATCTCGCGCAGCAGCGCGATGGACTCCGCGGCCGGGCGGTTGCGCCAGGGCGAGTCGGTGCCGGGTTCGGTCAGGGTGCCGCGGTTGGCGCGGATCTCGTCGGGGCTCTGTTCGTCGACGTAGGCATGGCCGGCCTCGACCAGCGCCTCGGCGAACTCATACATATAGCCGAAGTAGTCGCTGGCGAAGTACAGGTTGTCGCGGCCGTCGGCCTTCCAGTCGAAGCCCAGCCAGTGCACGGCCTCGATGATGGCGTCGACGTATTCCTGGTCTTCCTTCTCGGGGTTGGTGTCGTCGAAGCGCAGGTGACAGACGCCGCCGAAGTCGCGCGCCAGGCCGAAGTTCACGCAGATGCTCTTGGCGTGGCCGATGTGCAGGTAGCCGTTGGGCTCCGGCGGAAAACGGGTGCGGATCTTCGCCGGGTCGGGCTCGCCCTGCTGCTGCACGGCGGCCGGGCCAGGCTTGCCGGCCCAACGCTTGCCCTGGAAGCGGTTGGCTTGCAGGTCGTCCTCGACGATGTTGAGCAGGAAATTGGATGCGGCGGGGGTCGGCGTCGTGGCGGAGGTCATTCTTGAAAGAATAGGAAAAAGCAGCGACAAAGCGTCAATTTTGCCACGTTCCCGGGACAAGCCATTTTTGGCTCGCTGCAAGCGGTTTCAAACTGGCCCCCATTGTCATGTAACTGGCTCTACACTACGGGCCATCATGGATATTTCCACTCTTTCATTGGCCCGCGCGCAATTCGTGGCCAGCCTGAGCTTCCTGGCGTTGTTTCTCGCCGTGGCCCTGGCGCTTGCGTGGGTCCTGCTGTTCTTCAAACTCCGGGCCCGGTTCTCGGGCCTGGGCGGCTGGACCGCCGCCTACCGCTTCTGGGTCCGCATCTTCGCCCTGTCGTTCGTGCTGACCCTGGCCGCCTGTGTACCGGTGCTGATCCAGCTTGGCAGCCTGTGGTCCGGCCTGATGGACAAGATCGGCAACGTTGCCGGTCCCCTGCTGGGCTACGGCATCCTGTCGGTCTTCATCCTCAAGTCGTGCTTCCTGGGCGTCATGCTGTTCGGCCAGCGCCGCGTGTCCGACGGCGCCCATACCCTGGCGGTGCTGATGGTGGCGGTGGGGCAACTGGTGGCGCTGTTCTGGGTGCTGGCGCTGCAATCCTGGATGCAGACGCCTGATGGCGCGGTGCTGGTCGATGGCCGCTACCAGGTCTACGACTGGACCGCAGTGGTATTGAACCCCTCCGTCGGCTGGCGCATGGCCGTGGTGGTGGTGGGATCGGCCCTCGCCGCCGCCTTCCTGATGATGGGCGTGACCGCGCTGCAGGCATTACGCCGCCCGCTGGGCGATGGCGAACGCGCCACCTTCAAGACCGGCCTGGTGATTGCCGCCCTGGCCGCGGTGCTGCAGGTGCCGGTGGCGACCGGCGCCGGCCAGATGGTGGCCAAGTACCAGCCCGCCAAGGCCGCGGCCGCCGCGGGCTATTGGGAAAGCGGCAGCGAACCGCGCCTGGTTCTGTTCGGCTGGCCGGACGCCCGCGCCCATGCCAACGTGGCCGACTGGACCTGGAACAACGCCGGCGGCATGTGGCTGCATCGCAATGACGACGGCACCTATCTCGGCCTGGACAAGTATTCGGGCATGCTGCCGCCGGTCGCGCTGACCTTCTGGTCGCTGCGGGTCGCGGCCGGGCTGGGCCTGTTGATGCTGGCCGTCTCCTGGATCACCTTCCTCTGGACCTGGCGCCGCGGCCTGGACGTCTCGGTGCTGCCGCAATGGTGGCAGCGCGTGCTCTGCGGCATGATGTTCTCGGGCGGTATCGCCGTGGTGGCCAGCTGGTGGGTCTCGGTGATCGGCCTGCAGCCCTTCGTCGTCAACGGCACCGTCACCCAAACCGAGGTGCTGGGCACCATGTCCTCCAGCACCGTGCTGTATGGGCTGGTCGGCTATGGCGTGTTGTATGCGCTGCTGCTGGCGGCGTTTGCCGGCATGCTGTTCCACGCGGCCCGCTACGGCGTGGTGCCGGTGCGCAAACTGGGCGGAGGCACGCCATGATCGCCATGCTGGCCGCTTCGCAGGGGTTGAGCCCCGATGATCCTTCCTTCTGGATGCCGCTGGCGTTCATGGGCCTGCTGTTCGTCGTCATCGCCGCCGGCGTGGTGCTGGACGGCTTCGACCTGGGCGTGGGCATCCTGCTGCAGCTGGCGCCCGAACAGGAGCGCGGCCGCATGATGAGCCTGCTGAGTCCCTGGCGCGACGCCAACGAGTTCTGGCTGTTGCTGGGCATGGGCCTGTTCGCTTCCGCGTTTCCGTTCGCCTGGGGCGCGGTGCTGGGCAAGCTGTACGGGCCGCTCACCTTCATGGTGTTGGGCGTGGTGTTGCGCAGCGTGGCCTTCGAGTTCCGCATCCGCGCCCGCAACGAGGCCAAGCCGCGCTGGATCTTCGCCTTCTGGGCCGGGTCGCTGATGACCGCTTTCGGCCAGGGCATGCTGCTCGGTCGCATCGCCACCGGCTACCAATCCGACGCCGGCTATGGCTGGTTCGCGCTGTTCGTCGGCCTGTGCGCCGTGGCCGCCTATGTGCTGCTGGGCGCGTCCTGGCTGGTGATGCGGGTCGACGGCGACCTGCAGCGCCGCGCCGCCAACTGGGCGCGCCATGCGATCCGCTGGACCGCGGTCGGCATGGTGGCCATTGCCGTCACGCTGGGCCTGGCCAACGCCGGCATCTTCTACAAGTGGAGCAACATCGCCCACCTGAGCCTGGCGGCCACGGTATGGGTGCTGATGCTGGCGGGCTTCGTGGCCGCCGAAATGCTGCTGGCGCGACTGCCGGGCCGCGCCGACCGCTTCAGCTGGCTGCCGTTCGTGCTGTGCGTGGCGCTGTTCCTGCTGATGCTGAGCGGGCTGGCCTACAGCCTGTTCCCCTTCCTGATCCTGGACGACATGACGCTCTGGGACGGCGCCGGCGCGCTGGGCTCGATGCGGCTGGTGATGGCCGGAGCGGTGGTGGGGATACCGGTGGTGCTGGTGTTCAACATCCTGGCCTACCGCTCGGTGTTCGGCAAGGAGCGCGCGCCCGTGCCGCTGTTGCCGCCGCCGTCGCCCTGAGGTCCGAGGCGGCAGGCGCCGGCGGATGGCCATGTCATCCGCCGTGCCGGGCCGCCCTGGTCGGCCACCCCGGCCGCTCCGGTCGCGGCTCCCGGGAGCGGGGGCCCGGCGCTACAGCACCGGCCGCGCCACCCGTTGCAGGATTTCCTCGCCGTAAGCTTCCAGCTTGCGCGCGCCGACCCCGCTGATGTGGCTGAGCGCGTCCATCGACTCGGGCTGGGCCAGCGCGATCTCGCGCAGCGTGGCGTCGTGGAAGATCACGTAGGCCGGCACGCCGTGGCTCTTGGCCACTTCGCCGCGCCAGGCGCGCAGCGCCTCGAATACCGGTTGCAGTTCGGCGGGCAGGTCGATCGCCGCGGCCTTGGCGCGGCTGCCGCCGCTCTTGCCGGAGCGGGCCTTCTTTTCGGATTCGCGCCGCAGCATCAGCTGGCGCTCGCCCTTGAGCACGGCGCGGCTGCCTTCGGTCAGGGCCAGCGTGCCGTAGCCTTCGTTGTCGACGGTGAGCAGGCCCTGCGCCAGCAACTGGCGCAGCACGCCGCGCCAGGCCGTGTCGCTCAGGTCTTCGCCCACGCCGAACACGCTCAGGGTTTCGTGGCCGTGCTGTTTGGTGCGGTCGGTGACCTTGCCGCGCAGGATGTCGATGATGTGACCGGCGCCATAGCGCTGGCCGCGTTCCTTCCACAGCCGGTACACGGCCGACAGCACCTTCTGCGCCGCCACGGTGCCGTCCCAGGCCTGGGGCGGATCGAGACAGACGTCGCAATTGCCGCAGGCGCTGATCTGCTGGCCGAAATACGCCAGCAGGCGCACGCGGCGGCATTCCACGGTTTCGCACAGGCCCAGCATCGCGTCCAGCTGCTGGCCGAGGCGGCGGCGGTAGGCGTCGTCGCCCGGGGATTCATCGATCATGCGGCGCTGCTGCACCACGTCCTGCAGGCCGTAGGCCAGCCAGGCGGTGGCGGGCAGGCCGTCGCGGCCGGCGCGGCCGGTTTCCTGGTAATAGCCCTCGACCGATTTGGGCAGGTCGATGTGGGCCACGAAGCGCACGTCGGGCTTGTCGATGCCCATGCCGAAGGCGATGGTGGCGACCATGACCACGCCGTCCTCGCGCAGGAAGCGCGCCTGGTTGGCGGCGCGCACCTGCGGGCTGAGCCCGGCGTGGTACGGCATGGCGTCGATGCCCTGGTTGCAGAGGAATTCGGCGGTTTCCTCGACGCGCGCCCGCGACAGCGCGTAGACCACGCCGGATTCGCCTTCGTGTTCGGTGCGGATCATGTCCAGCAACTGCTTGCGCACCTCGTTCTTTTCGACGATGCGGTAGCGGATGTTGGGGCGGTCGAAACTGGAGACGAAGTGGTGCGCGTCGGTCAGCGACAGGCGCTGGGCGATCTCGTTGCGGGTTTCGGCGGTGGCGGTGGCGGTCAGCGCGATGCGCGGCACGTCCGGCCAGCGCTCGTGCAGCATCGACAGGCCCAGGTATTCGGGGCGGAAGTCGTGGCCCCATTGCGAAACGCAGTGGGCTTCGTCGATGGCGAACAGGGCGATGTTGCCGCGCTCCAGCAGTTGCAGGCAGCGGTCGGTCAGCAGGCGCTCGGGCGCGACGTAGAGCAGGTCGAGCTCGCCGGCCAGGAAGGCCTGTTCGACGTCGCGCGCCACGCGCCAGTCCTGGGTCGAATTCAGGAAGGCGGCGCGCACGCCCAGTTCGGTCAGCGCGTCGACCTGGTCCTGCATCAGCGCGATCAGGGGCGAAACGACGATGCCGGTGCCTTCGCGCACCAGCGACGGGATCTGGTAGCAGAGCGACTTGCCGCCGCCGGTGGGCATCAGGACCAGCGCGTCGCCGCCGTCGATGACCTGCTGGACGATGGCTTGCTGGTCGCCGCGGAAGGATTCGTAACCGAAAACGCGCTGCAGGACTCCGAGGGCGCGCGCGTCAGACATGGGGGTAGGCGGTGAGCATCATGGCAGGGATTTTAAGCCGCAAATCGGACCGCCCGGGCGCGGGCGGACATTTCCGTCCGTGGGCGGGCCGGCTCACCAGCTCAGCCAGGTGCCGCGCATGAAGGTGTCGACCGGCATGCTGAGATTGGCGCGCCATTCATAATTGCCGGAGATGATGTCGCGGTCGGCCCCCACCGCCAGCTTGACCTTGGGCGCCACGAACATGCTGTGCGACAGGCCGAGCCGCTGCTCGGCCAGCGCCGACCCTTCATGCAGGCCGGAATAGGTGCCACTGAGCGTGCCCCAGCCGGTGATCGGCACGCCGGCGGTCAGGGTGTTGCGGGTCTGCGGCGCCGCGGCCACGCCACCGGAATAGGTGGACAGGTCGCCGAAGCCGGCGCCGATCTGTTCGTTGGTGTAGCCCAGGTTGACCGCGTCGGCCACGTCCACGCTGTAGCCGAAGCGGTAGCGCCAGGCGCTGGCCGCATCGAACGAGCTCTGGGTGGCTCCCGCCTGGAACGTGCCGTACTCGCCCGCGGTGTAGGTGGTGCCCATGCCCCGGGTGGTCAGGGATGGCGCGCTCTGCATCTGGCCCTCCAGCGTCAGCACCGGCGTCAGCCCGTAGCGCACGGTGCTGTTGCCGACCGAGGCGCCGTAGTCGACCGCGCCGGAAGTGGCGGATGGGTCCATGCGGTTGAGCCGCCCGAGCGACGACGAATAGCCAAAAGTGCCTTCCGCCAGCGGCGCCGTGGTGCTTTGCAGGTTGGATATCTGCAACCCGCCCACCGGCGCGCTGCTGCCCCAGGTGGGGGCATTGGCGCTGATGTTGCCCACCGCGAACGACGGACCGCCGGTATTGCGGTAGATCCAGTTGCGGTCGCCGCCATAGCGCAGGCCGTCCTGGCCGCTGACCGAGGCGAACCAGGGGCGGCTTGGCCGCGACACGCCGGAGATCACCACCACCGGCACTCTTGGTATGTCCCCGTTTTCCAGGTCAAACGAGTAGCTGGGGGCGTCGGTCGACGCCGTGGCGGCCTGGGTGTCTTCGCAAGCCAGCGGGCCCGTGGCGGCGTCTCCGGACAGGGTCGAACCCGTCCCCGGTATGGCTTCGGCGCCGCCTCCGGCCACGCTGGTGTCCATGGCCGGTTCGCTGGTCTGCAGGTCGCAGGGCGTCGGATCCAGCGGCACCGCCCGTGACGCCATCGACGGCGCCGGCCGCACCGGTATCGGCTGCACCGGCGCCAGCACGCCGATACCGCGCGCGACGTAGGCCGGAGCCGACGGGGAGGAAGAGGGCGCAGCGGGCGTGCCGCCAAACGCCGGCATCAACGGGCAGGCCAGGCCAGCCGTCAACGCCGAGTGCAGCAGCCGCCTGCGCCAGGATGCAGGGGCGACCATAACCGACAGTGTAAAAAGGGGGCGTTGCCCCTGCTGTAAACGATCTTTAGCAAACCGCACCAGCGTATGCGGGGCAATGGCGATATTTTAGGGCCAGTCCTGTCCGGCGGGTGACGCTGGCGCCAACGGGCCGGCATCGCCGGCAAACATCGTGCAACAGGTATATTTCAGATGATTTCCCGGCTCTTGCCGCCGCGGGCGGACGGCTCCACTATGGCATCCATGGACAATCACCACACCAAGCTGCTGGTCGTCGACGACGATCCGGCCTTGCGCCAGTTGCTGGCCGACTACCTGAACCGTCACGGCTATGACACGCTGCTGGCGCCCGACGCCAGCGACCTGCCGTCGCGCATCACCCGCTACGCGCCCGACCTGCTGGTGCTGGACCGCATGCTGCCGGGCGGGGACGGCGCCGATGCCTGTCGCCGCCTGCGCGAGCAGGGCGAGGACATCCCCGTCATCCTGCTGACCGCCCGCGACGAGGCCGTCGACCGCATCATCGGCCTGGAGGCCGGCGCCGACGACTACGTCGGCAAGCCCTTCGATCCCCGCGAGCTGCTGGCCCGCATCGAAGCCGTGCTGCGCCGCAAGCGCGGCCCCTCGGCCCTCACCAAGGACGCGCCGGTCGCGTTCGGCCCGTTCCTGTTCGATCCGTCCACCCGCCAGCTGTCGCGCGACGGCACGGTGGTCAAGCTCACGGGCGGCGAAATCAACCTGCTCGAAGCGCTGGTGCGCAACGCCGGCAAGCCGCTGTCGCGTGAACGCCTGCTGGCGCTGGCGCGCGACGATGACGCCGGCGAACGTAACGACCGCGCCATCGACATCGCCATCCTGCGCCTGCGCCGCGTCATCGAGGACGATCCCAAGCAACCCCGCTGGATCCAGACCGTCTGGGGCATCGGCTACCGGTTCTCGCCCTGATGCGCTTCTCCGCCAGTTCCCTGGTGCCGCGCTCGCTGCGGGCGCGGCTGATCCTGCTGATCCTCGGGTCGGTGCTGCTGACGCAGGCGGCCACGCTGGTCACGGTTTCGTACTTCCGCCACAAGTTCATGGAAGACGTGGCCATCGGCTACATCACCACCACCATCCGCACCCTGCGCGCCGCCGTGTCGCAGGTCCCCGCCGAAGACCGCGCCGATTTCGTGCGCGCGGCCTCGCAGAACCAATGGCGCCTGTGGTCGCGGGTGCTGCCGGCCGAAGCCAAGCTGCAGCGTTTCAACGGCCGCCGCCCGCCGCCGCGCGGCACGCAACGGCCACCGCCGCCGCCGCCACCGCCGAGCGCGCAGATCCAGGGCCCGCCACTGCCGCCGGAGATGCGCGACGAACACGAAGTCGAACAGGAGCGGGCCGAGCGCGAACGCCAGCGCGAGCATGAAGAACACATGCGCCGCTACAAGCCCGAACCCGACGATATCCGGCGCGATCTGAAGGGGCTGGTGCAGCAGCTGAACGAACGCCTGAACGACGGCACCCGGGTGGCGCTGTCGCGCGGCCCCACGCCCGAGATCTTCATCTCGCTGGCGCCCAATCCGGCCAGCGAGGACGCGCCGCGCCTGCGCGAATGGCTGGTGATCCCGCTGGACCGCCTCGACCCGCCCGTGGCCACGCCGCTGATCGCCGCCTGGCTGGGCGGGCTGGGGCTGCTGCTGTTGCTGGCGGTGGGGTTCTCCTGGCACATCACGCGTCCCATCACCCGCCTGGCCGACGCCGCCGACCGCCTGGCCGCCGGCCAGCCGCAACGGGTCGAACCTTCAGGTCCGCACGAAACCCGTGTGCTGGGCGAGCGCTTCAACGCCATGCTGGATGCGCTGGCCGAATCCGACTCGGTGCGCCGCACGCTGCTGTCGGGCCTGCCGCACGACCTGAAGGGGCCGCTATCGCGCATGTGGCTGCGCATTGAGCTGGCCGACGATTCGGCCCTGAAGGAGGGCCTGCGCACCGACCTGCAGGACATGCAGCACATGGTCGACCAGTTCA
Source organism: Achromobacter xylosoxidans (assembly GCF_001457475.1). Classification (NCBI taxonomy): domain Bacteria; kingdom Pseudomonadati; phylum Pseudomonadota; class Betaproteobacteria; order Burkholderiales; family Alcaligenaceae; genus Achromobacter; species Achromobacter xylosoxidans. The sequence goes on from NZ_LN831029.1 coordinate 1,090,830, forward strand.
TCGGCTTCGTGCGCGGCACCGATCCCGCGGCCTACCGCTACGCGTCGATGGTGCTGCCCGATTGGCTCACCGAGCGCGTCAACGCCTGGCGCGGCGCGGGCACCGACATCCACCTCAAGACGGCCGACAGCGACGACGCCCTGGTGGTGCAGGGCGATGCCGTCGCGCTGGGCCGCCTGCTCGACAACCTGATCGGCAATGCCCTCAACCACGGCGCGCCGCCGGTTGACGTCAGCCTGCGGCGCGAAGGCCGCCAGGCGGTGCTGGACGTGGCGGACCACGGCCCCGGCATCGTGCCGGAACGCCGCCAGGAAGCGCTGCGTCCGTTCAGCCGCCTGGACGATGCCCGGACCCGTACCGGCAGCGTCGGCCTGGGGCTGGCGCTGGCCGAAGCCATCGCCCGCGCCCATGGCGGCTCGCTGGAGTTGCTGCAGGCCGAGTCCGGAGGCCTGTGCGTGCGGGTCAAGCTGCCGGTGGCGGAAGGCGCCTGACCCCGCCCCCGCCAGGGCGTGGCGGGGCGGAATCCGGTCCCGGGGGGGCGGTGGTTACGGTACGATGCAGCATCCCGCTCAGTATCCAGTCGTTTTCCGCACCATGGCCATCCAGTCCGATTCGCTTTCCTCCCGTCCCGACGCGCCTCGCATCGTGGCGCCCCAGCCGGCGTCGCCCAACGAGGAGTCGATCGAACGCGCCCTGCGCCCCAAGGCGCTGGAGGAATATGTCGGCCAGCAGCGCGCCCGTGAACAACTCGAGATCTTCATCGCCGCCGCCCGCAAGCGCGGCGAAGCGCTCGACCACGTGCTGCTGTTCGGTCCGCCCGGATTGGGCAAGACCACCCTGGCCCACATCATCGCCCACGAAATGGGCGTGCAATTGCGCCAGACTTCCGGCCCCGTCCTGGAACGCCCGGGCGACCTGGCGGCGCTGCTGACCAACCTGGAAAAGAACGACGTCCTGTTCATCGACGAAATCCACCGCCTGTCGCCCGTGGTCGAGGAAATCCTCTACCCGGCGCTGGAGGACTTCCAGATCGACATCCTGATCGGCGAAGGTCCGGCCGCGCGCAGCGTCAAGCTCGACCTGCAACCGTTCACGCTGGTCGGCGCCACCACCCGCGCCGGCATGCTGACCAACCCGCTGCGCGACCGCTTCGGCATCGTGTCGCGGCTGGAGTTCTACAACGCCGACGACCTCGGCCGCATCGTCACCCGCAGCGCCGGCCTGCTCAATGCGGTCATCACGCCGGATGGCGCTGCCGAAGTGGCGCGCCGCGCCCGCGGCACGCCGCGTATCGCCAACCGCCTGCTGCGGCGCGTGCGCGATTACGCCGAGGTCAAGGCCGGCGGCACCATCGACGCCGATGTCGCCGGCCGCGCGCTGGCCATGCTGGAAGTCGATCCGCAAGGCCTGGACCTGATGGACCGCAAGCTGCTCGAGGCCATCATCCACAAGTTCGACGGCGGCCCGGTCGGCGTCGACAGCCTGGCCGCGGCCATTGGCGAAGAGCGCGACACCATCGAGGACGTGATCGAGCCCTACCTGATCCAGCACGGCTACCTGCAGCGCACGCCGCGTGGCCGCACGGCCACCCTGACCACCTGGCGCCACCTGGGCCTGACGCCGCCCGCCGGCGCCGCCAGCACCAGCGGCGAGCTGTTCGGCAAGTAAACCGTCCGGGCGTGGCGGCGGCGGGAACGCCGCCACGGGTTTATGATCCGGAGGTTTCGCTTCCGACTCTTTCCGCGTTCAAAGGACTGTTTCCATGTTGCCCGAACTGCCCACTTTCGACGATGTCGCGCGCGCCAGCGAGCGCCTGGCCGGCCACGCGCACCGCACGCCGGTGCTGACCTCGACCACGGCCGATGCCATCGCCGGCGCCTCGCTGTTCTTCAAGTGCGAGAACTTCCAGCGCATGGGGGCGTTCAAGTTCCGCGGCGGCTTCAACGCCATCGCGCGCCTGACGCCCGAGCAGCGCGCCGCCGGCGTGGTCACGTTCTCGTCGGGCAACCACGCGCAGGCGATCGCGCTGGCCTCCAAGCTGCAGGGCGTCAAGGCCACCATCATCATGCCGCTGGACGCGCCGGCGGCCAAGCGCGCCGCTACCGAAGGCTATGGCGGCCAGATCGTCACCTACGACCGCTACACCGAAGATCGCGAAGAGATCGCGCGCCGCATTCAGGCCGAGACCGGCGCCACGCTGATCCCGCCCTACGACCACGAGGACGTGATCGCGGGGCAGGGCACCGCGGCCAAGGAACTGTTCGAGGACGTCGGCGAATTGGATTACCTGTTCGTGTGCCTGGGCGGCGGCGGCCTGCTGTCGGGGTCGGCGCTGTCGGCGTACGCGCTCAGCCCGCGCTGCCTGGTCTACGGCGTCGAGCCCGAGGCCGGCAACGACGGCCAGCAATCGCTGCGCAAGGGCGAAGTCGTTCGCATCCCCGCGCCCAAGACCCTGGCCGACGGCGCCGCCACCACCCACCTGGGCCACCTGACCTTCCCGCTCATCCAGAAGCACGTGCGCGACATCGTCACGGTGACGGATGACCAGCTGGTCTCGACCATGAAGTTCTTCGCCGAGCGCATGAAGATGGTGGTGGAACCGACCGGCTGCCTGTCGTCCGCGGCCGTGCTGCAGGGCGTGGTGCCGGTGCGCGGCGCGCGCGTCGGCGTGATCATCAGCGGCGGCAACGTCGACCTTCCGGCCTACGGCAAGTTGCTGGCAAGCTGAGGGTCGGCGCCGGGCGTCGGCGGGATATCGTCCGGCGCTTTGGCCGCGCGCTTGCGGATGCGGCCCGTGCAGGGCAGAATCGGGCCTGAATCCTGAAGAACAGGGGCTGCTCCATGCGTATCCTTGTCATCGGCGGCACTGGCTTCATCGGCCGTCATCTCGTCGCCCGGCTTTCGGGTGGACAGCACCAGATCCTGGTGCCCACCCGCCGCTACGGCCAGGGACGAGAACTCCAGATCCTGCCCACCGTCACCCTGCTCGCCAGCGACGTGCACGACGACGACGCGCTCGACCGCCTGGCGCGCGACTGCGACGTGGTCGTCAATCTCGTCGGCATCCTGCACGGCAATGCGGGCCGCCCCTATGGCTCCGATTTCGCGCAGGCGCACGTGCACCTGCCGCAACGCATCGCCCGGGCCTGCCGCCGCCAGGGCGTGCGCCGGCTGCTGCATGTCAGCGCGCTGGGGGCGGATTCCAATGGCGGCAGCATGTACCAGCGTTCCAAGGGCGATGGCGAGGCCGCCATCCGGCAGGAGCTGGCCGATTGGCGCGAAGGGGGGTGGACGATGTTCCGCCCCTCGGTGGTGTTCGGGCCGGACGACAATTTCACCAACATGTTCGCGCGCCTGGCGCGCTGGCTGCCGGTGCTGCCGCTGGCCGGCGCGCACGCGCGCATGCAGCCGGTGTACGTGGGCGACGTGGTGTCGGCGATGCTGTCGGCGTTGGCCAACACGCATGCCTGCGGCAAGACCTACGAGCTGGGCGGACCGCAGGTCTACACCCTGGGCGAGATCGCGCGCCTGTGCGCGGGCTGGAGCGGCCATCCGCGTCCGGTGATGAGCGTGCCGATGGGCGTGGGCCGGATGCAGGCGTTGCTGTTCGAATGCTTGCCGGGGCGGCCGCTGATGTCGCGCGACAACCTCGATTCCCTGCGCAGCGACAACATCTGCGGGGCGCCGATGGCCCCCGAACTGAATGTGGTGCCGACCGGCCTGGAGGCGGTGGCGCCCGGCTACCTGGCGCCGGCGCGCTAGTGCGCGAAGCCTGCGTCGACGGGGGCAGCCCTGGGGCGTATCGCGCCTGTTGCCGCGACCAGCCCTGGTCGCAATGATCTGCGGGCGGCGCGGCCCAGGTGGCGCCCCTTCAGCGCACCAGGGCTTTCAATGCCTGCTTGATGCCGTCGGAGACGCCCACTCCCTCGGGCAACGTCTTCAGGGCCGACAGCGATTCCTTCTCGGAGTATCCCAGCGCCAGCAACGCGTTCAGGATGTCGGACTGGTTGTCGTGCACCGCGTGCGCGGTGGCGCCGATGTCCGCGCCCAGCTTGCCGCGCATTTCCAGCAGCAGGCGTTCGGCGGTTTTCTTGCCGATGCCGGGCACCCGCGTCAGGCGACCCGATTCCTGCAGCGTGATGGCCTGCGCCAGATCTGCCACCGACAGGCCCGACAGCACCGACAGGGCAGTGCGCGCGCCGATGCCGCTGACCTTGATCAGTTCGCGGAAGGCGCTGCGTTCGCCGGCGGTGGCGAAACCGTAGAGGATGTGGGCGTCTTCGCGCACGGTCAGGTGCGTGTACAGCGTGACGCGGGCGCCGGTTTCCGGCAGCGAGTACAGCGTGCTCATGGGCACGTCGATGTCATAGCCCAGACCGTTGACGTCCACGCAGACGGTGGGCGGCAGTTTCTCGATCAGGGTTCCGGTGATGCGTCCGATCATGGTGGCAGTGGCCTGGCAGAAGAAGAGGCCGCGTCAGTCGCGGCGAATGCGGGGATTCTATACGGGTCCGCGCGCCGCGTGGCGCGGGCCGCGGCGTTTTCAGCCCAGCAGGCGGCCGTTGCGGATGCGGGTCTTGCCGCTCAGGCTCAGGCGCGTGCCCAATTCCGTCAGCCGATCCTGCAAGGGCCCGACGTGGGCGTGGCAGATGGCGCAGGCCAGCGCGTCGGCCGAGTCGGGCGCGGGGGTGCCGTCCAGCGCCAGGAGGTGCTGCACCATCATCTGGACCTGTTCCTTGGCCGCGCGGCCGGTGCCCACCACCGCTTTCTTGATCTGCAGCGCGGTGTACTCGTGCACCGCCAGCGAACTGTCGGCCAGCGCGCACAGCGCCGCGCCGCGGGCCTGGCCCAGCAGCAGGGTCGAGGCCGGATTGGTGTTCAGGAAGACGATTTCCAGCGCGGCCACGTCGGGTTGCGTGTCGCGCGCCACCTGGCGCAGGTTGTCCAGGATGACCTTGAGGCGTTCGGATAGCGTCAGCGCCGGCGGCACCACGATGGTGCCGCTGGCGACATAACGCAGGCGCGGGCCGTCGGCATCGATCACTCCGAAGCCGGTGCGGCGCAGGCCGGGATCGATGCCGAGGACGCGCATCAGTGGCGGAAGTGGCGGGTGCCGGTCAGCACCATGGCGATGCCATGCTCGTCGGCCGCGGCGATGACTTCGTCATCGCGCACGCTGCCGCCGGGCTGGATCACGCAGGTCGCGCCCGCGGCCACCACCACGTCCAGGCCGTCGCGGAACGGGAAGAAGGCATCCGACGCCACCGCCGAGCCCTTCAGCGTCAGGCCGGCGTTTTCGGCCTTGATCGAGGCGATGCGGGCCGAGTCGATGCGGCTCATCTGGCCGGCGCCGACGCCCAGCGTCATGCCGCCGCCGACGAACACGATGGCGTTGGACTTGACGTACTTGGCGACCTTCCAGGCGAACGCCAGGTCGTTCATTTCCTGCTCGGTGGGCTGGCGCTTGGTGACGACCTTCAGGGCGTCGCGCGGCACGTTGTAGGCGTCCGGGCTCTGCACCAGCCAGCCGCCGCCGACGCGCTTGACGTCGAAGGCGTTCTGGCCCGTGCCCATCGGCACTTCCAGCACGCGCACGTTCTTCTTGGCGGCCAGGATGGCCAGCGCGGCGCCGTCATAGGCCGGCGCCAGCAGCACTTCCAGGAACTGGGCGCTGACGGCTTCGGCGGTGGCGGCGTCGACCGGGCGGTTGAAGGCGATGATGCCGCCAAAGGCCGAGGTCGGGTCGGTCTTGAAGGCCTGCTGGTAGGCGCCCAGCGTGTCGGCCGCCACGGCCACGCCGCAGGGGTTGGCGTGCTTGACGATGACGCAGGCGGGCGCCTCGAAGCTGCGCGCGCATTCCCAGGCGGCATCGGCGTCGGCGATGTTGTTGTACGACAGTTCCTTGCCCTGCAGCTGGCGGTAGTTGCCCAGCAGGCCGGCCGGACGCTGCGCGTCGACGTAGAACGCGGCGGTCTGGTGCGGGTTCTCGCCGTAGCGCAGGGCCTGTTCCTGTCTGACCTGCAGGGTCAGGGTGCCGGGCCATTCCTGGCGGGCCGGCACGGCGTCCTGCGCCGGTTCGGCTTCGGTCAGGCTGGTCAGGTAGGCGGCGATGGCGCCGTCGTAGGCCGCGGTGTGGGCGTAGACCTTGGCGGCCAGCGCCAGGCGCAGGCCGTAGGAAGTGCCGCCGCCCTGGTCCATTTCGGACAGCACGCGCGAGTAGTCGACCGGGTCGATCACCACGGTCACGCCACCGGCTTCGGTGCCGTGGTTCTTGGCGGCGGCGCGCAGCATGGCCGGGCCGCCGATGTCGATGTTCTCGACCGCGTCGGCGAAGGTGCAATCCGGCTTGGCCACGGTTTCGCGGAACGGATACAGGTTGACCACCAGCATGTCGATGCGATCGATACCGGCCGCCTTGATGGTGTCCATGTGCTCGGCGCTGTCGCGACGGGCCAGCAGGCCGCCGTGGATCTTGGGGTGCAGCGTCTTGACGCGGCCGTCCAGGATCTCGGGCGAGCCGGTGTGGGCGGCCACTTCGGTGACGGTCAGGCCGGATTCGGCCAGCAGCTTGGCGGTGCCGCCGGTCGACAGCAGGCGCACGCCGCGCGCGGCCAGGGCGCGGGCAAATTCAACGATGCCGGTCTTGTCGGACACCGAAAGCAGGGCGGTTTCGATTTTCATGGTGAGGGACGGGAGTGGGGCGCGTGCGCCTGTCTCGCTTCAGGTCGGGATGGGAAATCTGTCATGCGGGGCGCGCCAGCCGGCCCGCCCGCGCGGCAATGCGCTATACCTGGATGTTGTGGGCCAGCAGCTTCTTGCGCAGGGTGTTGCGCGTGATGCCCAGCATTTCGGACGCCCGCGACTGGTTGCCGCCGGACCGTTCCAACGCCACTTCGAGGACCGGGCGCTCCACGCAGCGCATCACCATGTCCCACATGTCGTGGGGCTCGGATTCGCCCAAGTCTTCGAAATAGCGCTCCAGGCTGGCGCGCACGCATTCTTCCAGGACATCTTTCTTGCTCATCGGAGTACAGATATTTTTATGTTGGTGTTGAGGCGGTCATGCCGCCAGCAGGGCTTTCGCGACAGGCGCCGGGTTGGGGTTGCCGTCGCGGGAAAGATTGAGGAACCAATCCGACACCGCCCGCCACTGGTCGCGGGTGTTGTCGATCAGGTTCATGCGGTCGCGGAACGAGTCCGCGTCCGGCAGGCCGTCCAGATACCACCCTATGTGCTTGCGCGCCGTGCGTACGCCGGTGTGTTCGCCATAGAAGCGGTAGTGGTCGTCGAGATGTTCGAGCAGCAGTTCGCGCATTTCCCCATAGCCGGGAGGGGCCAGTGTTTCGCCCGTGCGCAGGTAGTGGTCGACTTCGCGGAAAATCCAGGGACGGCCCTGGGCCGCCCGGCCGATCATGACCGCATCGGCGCCAGTGTAATCCAGGACGCGTTTGGCTTTTTCGGGCGAGTCGATATCGCCATTGGCGATCAGCGGGATTTTCAGCTCGGCGCGGACGGCGCGGATAGTGTCATATTCCGCCTCGCCCGTATAGAGGTCGGCGCGGGTGCGCCCGTGCAGCGTCAGGGCGGCGATGCCGGCATTTTCGGCCAGCCTGGCCACCCGCAGCGCGTTGCGGCTGTCGCGGTCCCAGCCGGTGCGGGTCTTGAGGGTCACGGGGACCCCCAGCGGCGCGCAGGCCTCGACCACGGCGTCCAGGATGCGGGCGATCAGGTCTTCGTGGCGCAGCAGGGCCGAACCCGAGGCCACATTGCAGACCTTCTTCACGGGGCAGCCCATGTTGATGTCGATGATGCGCGCGCCTTTGTTGGCATTGAACACGGCCGCTTCGGCCATCATGGCCGGGTCGGCGCCGGCGATCTGCACCGAAATGGGCGCGATCTCGCCGTCGTGGTTCAGGCGGCGCGAGGTCTTGACGCTGTCCCACAGCTTGGGGTTGCTGGCGGCCATTTCCGACACGGCGTAACCGGCCCCCAATTTCTTGCAGAGCTGTCGGAAAGGACGATCCGTCACGCCCGCCATGGGCGCGACCAGAACGTTGTTGGGAAGAGTCCACGGGCCTATGCGCATGGTCACATTTTAACCGGCTCGATCGAACCCCCATTTTTTGCTCCGCAACCGCTTGGTAACAGGCGGGCAAAAAAAGGGCGAGATCAGGCCCGGAAACCCTGCAGCAGATGGCGCGCCAGCGGCGCGCGCAGGGGCGCGGCCAGGTCCAGGCCCAGCAATGCCAGGCCACAGGCGTGTTCGACCGGCGCCAGGCCGGTGGCGAAGATGCGTGGCATCAGGTCGGTGACTCCGGCGGTGATGACCCGGTCGACCTGGCGCGCGCGGGCGAAGTCGTGCAGCGCGGGGTGGGGGGTGGCGTTTGGCTGGGCCAGCCAGCCGCCCAGGGACTGGGCCAGCCTGGCGGCGTCCCGCAGCCCCAGGTTGAGCCCCTGTCCCGCCACGGGGTGCAGGGTCTGCGCCGCATTGCCGATCACGGCCACGCGGCCCTGCACCAGGGCGCGGCGCGCGCTCAGCGCCAGCGGGAAGACATGGCGCGGCGCCTGGCACGTCAGGCGGCCCAGGCGGTCGCCAAAGGCCGCGCTCAGCGCCTGCGAGAAGGCGGTGTTGTCCAGCGCCGCCAGCTCGGCCGCGCGCTCGGGCGCGCTGCACCAGACCACCGAATAGGCGTCCGGCGTCTGCGGGTGCGGCAGCAACGCCAGCGGTCCTTCGGTGGTGAAGCGCTCCCAGGCCCAGCCGCGGCGCGGCAGGCTGGCGTGGGCGGTGGTCAGCAGGGCGTGCTGGCCGTACTCGCGGCGCACGTCGCTGCCCCCGGCGCCGTCGGACTGCACGGCGATGCGGCAGCTCAGCGCGGCATCGCCCTGGCTGATGCGCACGCCGTCGGCATCCTGGCCGTCCACCACGGCCGGCGGCCCGGACAGCAGCGTGACGCCGCTGGCGGCCACGCATTCTTCGAGGCGGGCGTGCAGCGCCGAGTAGGCGACCACGCAGCCCAGCTGCGGCACGTCGAAATCGGTATTGCGGATCACGCTGCGGCCGAGCCGGCCGCGCTGCGAGACGTGGATGTTGAGGATGTCCGCCGCCTTGGCGGGCCAGGCGTGCAGCGATTCCAGCAGCACGCGGCTGCCGTGGTTCATGGCCAGCACGCGCGGATCGGCCGCGGGCACGGCGGCGGCCGGCGTGACGGGCGCCGGCGACGCGCCCTGCAGCAGGGCGATGCGGGACGGGTCCGGCGCCACGCGCGCCAGCATCAACGCCAGGACACGCCCCACGGGGCCGGCGCCGAGAATCGCAATGTCGAAGGCGGAGATAGTCATGCCGGGATTTTACCCGTCCACTACAATCCGGGTCTGCCGGCGCGGCTTGGCGTGCGCGCCCCCTGCACAGGTTGATTGACATGACGCAGCTCCAGGCTTCATCTTCGCTGTCCGCCGCAATCCCGCGCCGTCCGCGCGGCAAGGTCGCCGTCGGCCTGCTGGCCTGCCTGTTCGGCTGGCTCGGGGCGCACTGGTGGTACCTGGGCCGGCGCCATGCCTGGCTGGTGACCGTGCTGGCGCTGCTCAGCCTGTTCTGTGCGTTCCGCTATTTCCCGGTCTGGTACGACAACCCGGCCTTCTTCCTGCTGTTCATTCCCATGATCGACGGTTTCATCGAGAGCGCGGTGTTCTCGCTGATGTCCGACGAGAAGTTCGACCGCCTCTACAACCCCGGGCTGCCGCCATCCCGCAAGACCGGCTGGGGGCCGGTGCTGGTCGCCATCCTGGCCTGCCTGGTCGGCGCCACCGTGTCCATGTTCGCCATCGCGATGGTGGTGGTCTACGTCTGGGTGGCGATGGGCTGGCTGGACGGCCTGACCCTGTAGACACCTGTAGGCAGGTCCCCCGTAGTGGGCAGATCCCCCCGGCCCCCCGCGGGCGGGCCTGGCGCGGCGCCCGCCCGCGCCATCATTCGCGCATCAGCGCCTCGATCTCGCCAGCCTGCACCGGCACGCCGCGCGTGATCAGCTCGCAGCCTTCGTCCGTCACCAGCGCGTCGTCCTCGGTGCGGATGCCGATATTCCAGTAGGCCTCGGGCACGTCGTCGGCCGGGCGCACATAGATGCCGGGCTCGATCGTCAGCATCATGCCGGTCTCCAGCGTGCGCCACGGGCGTTCGGCGCCGGGCGCCGCGCCCGGTTGGCGGTAGTCGCCCACGTCGTGCACGTCCAGCCCCAGCCAATGGCCGGTGCGGTGCATGTAGAAGCGGCTGTAGTCGCCCGACTCGATCACCCCGTCCAGCGAACCCTTGAGCAGTTTCAGGTCCAGCATGCCCTGCGCCAGCACGCGGACGGCGGCTTCGTGGCCGTCGTTCCAGCCGCGGCCGGGCGCGGTGGCCTGCGCCGCCGCTTCCTGGGCCGCCACCGTCAGATCGTACAGGGCGCGCTGCGGGCCGCTGTAGCGGCCGTTGACCGGAAAGGTGCGGGTGATGTCGCTGGCATAGCTGTCGACCTCGCAGCCGGCGTCGATCAGCACCAGGTCGCCGTCGCGCAGCACCGCTTCGCCGGCGGGGTAGTGCAGCACGCAGGCATTGGCGCCGGCCGCCACGATGCTGTTGTAGGCCACCGCCTGAGCGCCATGCCGGCGGAACTCGTACAGCAGTTCCGCTTCCAGTTCGTATTCGCGCATGCCGGCGCGCGTGGCCCGCATGGCGCGCGCATGGGCGCCGGCGGAGATCTTGGCGGCCCGCCGCATCGCGGCGATTTCGCTGGCGTCCTTGACCAGCCGCATCTCGGCCAGGATTGGCCGGATGTCCTGCTGGCGCGCGGGCGGCTGGTGGCCGCCGCGGCTGGCTTCGCGCGCGGCCGCCAGCCAGCGGTGCAGGCGGCCGTCGCCGCGCTTGTCGCCCGCCAGCGGCGCATACAGGGTCGGCTGGTCCTGCAGCAACTGCGGCACCAGTTCGTCCAGGGCGTCCAGCGCGTGCGCGTCGTCGAAGCCGAAATGCTCGGCCGCGGCTTCCGGGCCGAAACGCCGGCCTTCCCAGATCTCGTGTTCGATGTGGCGCGGGCGGCAGAACAGCAGGGCGCGGTCGGTGGCGCCGGCGATCAGCACCAGCCAGGCGCCGGGCTCGGTGAAGCCGGTCAGGTAGAAAAAGTCGCTGTCGTGCCGGTACGGGTATTCGGCGTCGCGGTTGCGGATCGCTTCGGGCGCGGTGGCCAGGATCGCGATGCCGCCGCCATCGGCGCGCATCCGGTCCATCAAGCGCTGGCGGCGGGCGGCGAAGGGGGCGATATCGGTGGGAGGCAGGCTCATGGGCAAAGGGGCGCAAGGCCCGGCGGGAAGCTGTGGTGCCACTTACTTTACCCGTCGTGCCGCCGATGCGACAGTCCGGCGCCATTCCCGCGCGCGGCGTGCGGATTCACTGGACTGTCACCGGCGGACTGCTACAATCGCGGCTCTGTCATTGGGGAGTAGCCATCCTTTGTCCCCAAAGGAGTTAGCGTCAACAGACTTGGTGGTTCGGTGCCGCACCGCGGTTTCCAGGACTCCATGGCGCTAACGGTCTCCATGCCGCGGTCCGCCCGCGCATGGATCAGCCAGGCGAGACCTTTGGCCGCGTAGCGTTCACCCTGGCCGGGCGAGCCGCTGCGTCGCGCCAATTGGTTTCTGCTCGTCCGGCTCGCCTATATGTTGCTCACCCTGTTCCTGTTTTTCCTGTCCGCGGCAGTCATCTATCTCGCCTGCGAATTCTTCGTCAATGGCGTTGAATGGGTCGGACATCGCTTCCAGCTCGGCGCCACCGCGACCGGCACGGTGCTGGCCGCCTTCGGCACCGCCTTGCCGGAAAGCGCCGTGACCTTCATGGCCGTGGTGTTCGGCGACACGCCCGAACAGAAGGACATCGGCGTCGGCGCGGCCATGGGCGGCCCGCTGGTGCTGGCGACGCTGGCCTATGCCGTGGTCGGCCTGGCCTTGTGGCGCGCGCGCCGCGGCCAGCCCGCGCAAGCCAACTGTATCAACGCGGACCAGCGCCGGCTGGCCCGCGACCAGGCCTGGTTCATGGGCATCTTCGTCTTCAAGGTCGGCCTGGGCCTGCTGGCCTTCGCCTGGAAACCCTGGCTCGGCATCCTGTTCCTGGCCACCTACGGCCTGTACATCAAGCGCGAACTGAGCAACGACGAGGACTGCATCGATTGCGAGGACCTGGAACCGCTCAAGCTGCGCCCGCGCGACGACAATCCGTCGATGTTCTGGGCCGCGACCCAGACGCTGCTGGCCCTGGTCGTGATTGCCGGCGCCTCGCACGTGTTCGTCAACCAGATCGAACTGCTGGGCATCGCCATGGGCGCCTCGCCGCACGTGGCCGCGCTGCTGCTGGCGCCCGTGGCCACCGAACTGCCGGAAATCATGAACGCGCTGATCTGGGTGCGCCAGGGCAAGGAACGCCTGGCGCTGGCCAACATCTCGGGCGCCATGATGATCCAGGCCACCATTCCCAGCGCGCTCGGCATCTTCCTGACGCCCTGGCTGCTCGATGGCCCGCTGCTGGCCGCCGGCCTGTTCACCATGCTGTCCATCAGCCTGCTGTGGCTGCGTTTCCGTCGCGCCGGCATGAGCGTGCCGGCCTTGTCGGCGGTGGGCGGCTTCTATGCCCTGTTCGCGGCCTATCTGGGCTGGCATTTCTACGCGTGACCGGGCAAGGGCGCGAGGCACCGCGGCCTCGCGCCTTTTTTTGCGCGCAAAAGCAATTTTTATGCCGGCAAACCTTGTCCATCAGTGGAAACCCGCGTAAAATTCTGCCCGTTATCCATCCCAGGAGCAGTCTTCGTGAATACCGATTCCGGCGAAAGTAGTCGATCTTGCATCGACGCCGCTGTTTGACAGGTCCACGCAGAACTCCGTCTGCCGCAACCTGTTGAACAGGTTGCGGTTGTATCCCCCGCCCCGGGTCTCGTGCCGGGCAGCAGCGCAAGCCCACGGCTTGCGGGGATTCTTCCCAACATAAACCGCCAGAACCGCCGCTAGTCGCAGCGTCAACGCGCGCGCACGTCTTTCCGTGCCCGTTCGCCTGGCGCCGTGTGCCTCGCGTGCGCGCGTATGCGCGAAAGCCGCTCCCATTACGCAATGGAGGTCGCTATGCGTTTCTTCGACTTGTTCCTGCGCCGCGCCGGCGTCGATCGTGCCACCGCCATGGGCCGCCGCCGCGGCACGTCGCGCCTGACGGTCATCTGCCCGCGCGATGAACTGGGCGCCCTGCGCAAGCAGATCTGCCTGGACTTCAGCGCCGCCGGGCTCGATGTGTCGCAAGTGCAGATCGACCAGGGGCGCGACCCCGGCCTGGCTTCGGCCTGCATCACCGTCAATTGCCCGCCCGAACTGCGTGGCGAACTGATGTCGCAAGCCCGTCGGCTCAGCGCCAATCCCGCCGTGCGCCACGTGCATTTCGGCGCGCAACCGCTGGCGGCCTGAAGCCGCCCGTCACCCCCAGGAGAGACCATGCCCAGTGCCTTAGACCCCGAGCCTCGATTGCGCCACGTGCGCGGCGCCGGCATGCCTGTCTGACCCGTCTTCTCCCTTGCGAGCCGACTGGCCGGATAGTCACCCGGTCTAGTACGGAATCCGCAGCCCCGAACCTCCGGCCAGGCCCGCTCCTCGCGCGCCACTGCCGCCGGCCCCGGTTCTCCCGCTAGTTTCCCGTTCCGCTTTCACGCACCCGGCGCGCCTCGACGCGATCCGGACACCGGCAACATCGCTCCGGTGCCTGCGCACGCCCGTACGGGGCGACCACGACCCGCCCGGGTCGCGGCCCCGTGCTGCCCGCGCGCGGCGCCTGGCGCCTGTCGTCCGTGTCTTCCATAACAACACCAATAACGGGAACACTACGATGTTCAAATTCCTCAAGACTTTTTTCTCGTCCGCGGCCGGGCTGCGGCGCTCTGGCCGGCACTTCCGGCGTTCGCCCATGCTGGAGCAGGGCGGCGGGCAGGCCGCGGCCGACACTTCCGATGCAGCGCGCCGCGCCAACCGCCGCATGCTGGATGTGGCGCAACAGGATTTCGATGCGCTGTTCGCCCTGTTCCGCAGCGGCCGCGGCGGCCTTTCCCAGGTCCAGGCCGAAGAGGCCCGCGCGCGCTACGGCGCCAATGAGGTCGACCACGAAAAGCCGCTGACCTGGTATGCCCATCTCTGGCAATCGTTCCGCAATCCCTTCAACCTGCTGCTGACCGGCCTGGCTTCGCTGTCCTGGGTCACGGACGTGTACATGGCCGAGCCCGACGACCAGTCGTGGAAGGGCGTCATCATCATCGGCTCGATGGTGGCGATTTCGACGCTGCTGCGTTTCGTGCAGGAACGCCGTTCCAACCGCGCCGCGGAAGCGCTCAAGGCGATGGTGCAGAACACCGCCACCGTGCTGCGCAGCGACCCCGCGGGCATGGCCGAGGGCGATGCCCGCCGTTTCTTCGGCGCCACGCTGCACGCCTGCGGTTCGCGCCAGATCGAGGTGCCGCTGGCGGAACTGGTGCCCGGCGATGTGGTGCTGCTTTCCGCCGGCGATATGATCCCGGCCGATTGCCGCATCCTGGGCGCCAAGGACCTGTTCGTGGCCCAGGCAGCCCTGACCGGCGAGTCGCTGCCGGTGGAAAAGTACGCAGTGCAACGCACCGCGACGGGCAACGCCCTGGAGTTGGAGAACATGGCCTTCATGGGAACCAACGTGGTCAGCGGCTCCGGCAGCGCGCTGGTGGTGGCGACCGGCTCCGGCACCTACTTCGGCCAACTGGCCGGGCGCGTGACCCAGGCTTCGCGCGTGCCGACGCAGTTCCAGCAGGGCATCAACCGGGTGAGCTGGGTGCTGATCCGCTTCATGCTGGTGATGGCGCCGATCGTGCTGCTGATCAATGGCTTCACCAAGGGCGACTGGCTCGAGGCGCTGCTGTTCGCGCTGGCCATCGCCGTCGGCCTGACGCCGGAGATGCTGCCGATGATCGTCACCGCCACGCTGGCCAAGGGCGCGGTCAGGATGTCCCGGCGCAAGGTCGTGGTCAAGCGGCTCGACGCGATCCAGAACCTGGGCGCGATGAACGTGCTGTGCACCGACAAGACCGGCACGCTGACGCAGGACCGCATCGCGCTCGAGCGCCACACCGATGTGTACGGCGCCACCAGCGACGACGTGCTGGCCTACGCCTATCTCAACAGTTACTACCAGACCGGCCTGAAGAACCTGCTCGACGTGGCCGTGCTGCGCCACGCCGAGGTCGAACGCAAGCTGGACCTGGCCGCCCGCTACCGCAAGATCGACGAGATTCCGTTCGATTTTTCGCGCCGCCGCATGTCGGTGGTGGTCAGCGAAACCGAAAACGGGCGTGAGCACCATGAACTGATCTGCAAGGGCGCGCTGGAGGAAATGCTGTCCGTCTGCACCCGCCTGCGGGTCGGCAGCGAGGTGCATCTGCTGACCGATGCGCGGCGCGCCGATATCCGTCGCGTGACGGCCGAACTGAACCGCGACGGCTTGCGCGTGATCGCGGTGGGCGTGCGCGAGCTGCCACCCACCCAGCAGGCCTATGGCGTGGCGGACGAGGCCGACCTGGTGCTGGTCGGATACATCGCCTTCCTCGACCCTCCCAAGGAATCCACTGGCCCGGCCCTGGCCGCGCTGCGCGATTCCGGGATCGAGGTCAAGGTCCTGACCGGGGACGTTGAACTGGTGACCCAGAAGGTGTGCCGCGAAGTCGGGTTCGAAGTCCGCAAGGTGTACCTGGGCGCCGAGATCGAGGCCATGGACGACGCCAGGCTGGCCGCGGCGGTGCGCGAGGCCAATGTGTTCGCCCGCCTGACCCCGGCGCACAAGGAGCGCATCGTGCGCATGCTGCGCGCCCAGGGCAACACCGTCGGCTTCGTGGGCGACGGCATCAACGACGCGCCGGCCCTGCGCGCCGCGGATGTGGGCATCTCGGTGGACTCGGCGGTCGATATCTCCAAGGAGGCCGCCGACATCATCCTGCTGGAAAAGAGCCTGATGGTGCTGGAGGATGGCGTGATCGAAGGCCGCAAGACCTTCTGCAACATGCTCAAGTACCTGAAGATGACCGCCAGCTCCAATTTCGGCAACGTCTTCTCGGTGCTGGTGGCCAGCGCCTTCCTGCCGTTCCTGCCGATGTTGCCGATCCACCTGCTGCTGCAGAACCTGATGTACGACATCTCGCAGACCGCGATTCCCTTCGACAATGTCGACGAGGAATTGCTCAAGAAGCCGCAGCAGTGGGACCCGGCCGGACTCGGGCGCTTCATGGTGTTCTTCGGCCCGATCAGCTCCATCTTCGACATCGCCACCTACGCGCTCATGTGGTACGTGTTCCAGGCCAACGCCCCCGAGCACCAGACCCTGTTCCAGTCCGGCTGGTTCGTCGAAGGCCTGTTGTCGCAGACGCTCATCGTGCATATGATCCGCACACGCAAGATTCCGTTCCTGCAGAGCCGCGCCGCCTGGCCGCTGATGGCGATGACGGTGATGGTGGTCGGGCTGGGGCTGTTCCTGCCGTTCTCGCCCCTGGCCGGCTACTTCCAGCTGCAGGCGCTGCCGTGGAGCTATTTCCCCTGGCTGGCCGGGATCCTGCTGAGCTACTGCGTATTGACCCAAATGCTCAAGGGTATCTGGGTGCGTCGCTACGGCTGGCAATAGTCAATTCGATATGTCCGGCGGCGGAGGGCCCGCCGCCGGGTTCAGGAGATGTGCATGAAAATCTCGACTGTTGCCACCACCCTGGTGGCGGGCGCGGCCAGTTGGCCGTTGGCCACCTGTGCGGCCGGCGGGGCGTCGGGCGTAGCGCTTTACGGCGTGGTCGACGCGGGCGTGGCCACCACCCATACCTCCGGCCAGGGCACGCACAACGGCCTGCTCAACGGCGGCCTGACCGACTCCCTGTGGGGGCTGCGCGGTTCCGAGGACCTGGGCGACGGCTGGAGCAGCCGTTTCCAGCTCGAAAGCGGTTTCGATCCGTCCACCGGCAAGCGCGCCGACGACGACCGCCTGTTCAACTACGGCGCCTGGGTGGGGCTGGCCCATGATAACTATGGCGACCTGCGCCTGGGGCGCCAGTACACGGTCGGCAAGACCTACGGCAACGCGCTGGAGCTGGCGTCATGGAAGGAAATGGGCATGGGCGCCACCTTCAAGGCCTCCGACAACTACCAGTTCAGCAACCTGGTCAACTATTACACGCCCACCTGGCAGGGCTTGCAGGCGGGCATCGGCTATTCCTTCGACGCCGACGGCCGCGACCGCTTCAAGACCGCGGCCAACAACCGCGCGCTGAGCCTGGGCCTGAAGTACGAGGACGGTCCCTTGCTGGCGGTCGCCACTTGGGACCAGTTGCGCCTGGCCGAGCCGCCGGCGGGCCAGGCGGGGCGGCCGCGGGCGGTGCAGCTCGGGGCGTCCTACGATTTCGAAGTCGTCAAGGTGTCGGTCGCCTGGTCGCGCCAGCGCAATGGCTATGTCGGGCTGGATGGTGGCGATCCGGACGGCCTGGGGCAGAACCTGGGGCCGGCGGCCTTTGCGCGCGGCGGCAGCGTCAACGCCTGGCTGCTGGGCGCCAGCGTGCCCGTGGGCCACGGCGCCGTGGTGGCGCAGTGGTCGCTGGCGCGGCCCGACTGGAAATGGGATGACGGTTCGACAGCGCGCAATGCGCAATTGGTGACATTGGGGTATACGTATGACCTGTCGCCGCGCACCACGCTCTACGCGTTCGCCGGCTACGCATCCAATTACACCCTGGACAACCAGTTCGACCCTGGCCATTCCCACACCTCGCGCTTCGGTACGGGCATTTCGCACCGGTTCTGAGCCGTACGGGGGCGGCCGGGTCTACTACAATCGACCCGGCTGCGTGTTCCGGCCCGAACCCGCCACGCCCCCGTCGGCATTTTCCGGATGACCCGCATGGACAGTCTCGAATGGCTCATACCCTGGGAGTTCTCTCCCACGCTGGTGGCCTCCTTCCTGGTGGCCATCGTGCTGTTCGTGCGCGGCCAGCGCGCGCATCACGTCACGGGCGCGCGCCGCGTGCTGTTCTGGACGGGCATGGTGCTGCTGTACCTGTCCATGCACACCCGCCTGGACTACTACGCCGAACGCATGTTCTTCATCCACCGCATCCAGCATCTGGTGCTGCACCACCTGGGGCCGTTGCTGGTGATGGCGGCATTTCCCGGGCAGGTCATGCGCGCCGGCCTGCCGATGGCCTGGCGCATCCGGCTGCGTGACTTCCTGCGCACCGGCGCCGGCCGCCTGACCGTGGCGGTGCTGACCAACAAGATCTTCGTGCCGACGCTGTTCGTGTTCCTGGTGCTGGTCTGGCTGATCCCGTCGGTGCAGTTCTATTCGATGCTCGACTGGCGGCTCTACCGCCTGATGAACTGGTCGGTGGTGATCAGCGGCTTCATGTACTGGAACCTGATCCTGGACCGCCGGCCCGCCCCGCCGGCCGCGATGACCCCGGGCGGCCGGGTGATTTCGCCGATCCTGACCATGTTGCCGCAGATGGTGGCGGGCGCCGTCATCGCCTTCACCGAAAGCGATATCTATCCCTTGTTCGAGCTGTGCGGCCGGGCCATCGCCATGTCGGCGCAGACCGACCAGACCATCGGCGGCCTGACCATGTGGATTCCCGCGGCGCTGGTCGAGGTGATCGGGTTGATGGTGGCCCTGGGGACGCTGATGCGTTTGTCGGCCAAGGGCCGCCTGCGCAAGGCCGATCGCGACGCCCTGGCGCGGGCGCGTCATGCGCGGCCGATTGGCCGCGCCCACGCAAGCGAGTGATCAGGCGGCCCGTGCGGCCGCCTCGTCGTCATTCCGGCAGCAGGCCGTGGTACTTCCTGCCCAGCGCCACGGTGGCCTGGAACATCCCGGCCTTGTTGCCGCAGTCGTAGCGCGTGCCGTCGTAGCGGTGCGCATAGACAGCGCGTTCGCGCATCATCGAGGCGATGCCGTCGGTCAGCTGGATCTCATTGCCGGCGCCCATCTTGGTTGAACGCAGGTGATCGAAGATGGCGGCTTCCAGCACGTAGCGTCCCACCACCGCGAGGGTCGAGGGGGCGGCGTCGGGATCGGGCTTTTCAACGATGTGGGTGACGCGTTCGGTGCGGCCATCGCCTTCGCCATCACGGGTGGCGACGATGCCGTACTTGCGCGTGTCTTCGCGCGGCACGTCCTGCACCCCCAGCACGCTGGCGTTCTGGGCCATGGCGATATCGACCAGCTGCTTCATGGCCGGCGTGTCGGCGTCGATCAGGTCATCGGCCAGCAGCACGGCGAACGGCTCGTCGCCCACGGCCGGCGCGGCCGACAGCACGGCATGGCCCAGCCCCAGCGGCGCCGATTGACGGATATAGAGGCAATTGACGTGGGCGGGTAGAATGCCCCGCACCATGGCGAGAAGCTCGTGCTTGCCCTTGCTTTCGAGGTCGGATTCGAGTTCGGGAGCGGAGTCGAAATGGTCTTCGATGGCCCGCTTGTTGCGACCGGTAACGAAAATCAGGTCGGTGATGCCGGCGGCCACGGCTTCTTCGACGGCGTACTGGATCAACGGCTTGTCGACGACGGGCAGCATTTCCTTGGGCATCGCCTTGGTGGCGGGCAGGAAGCGCGTGCCCATGCCGGCGACGGGGAAAACGGCTTTACGGACGGGACGCATTGAAACCTCGTTGGGGGTATCGATGAAACATTTTAAGCGCATCGCTATCATAGGCTCATGAACCGCAGGAAAATGCCATCCATTTGCTCGATTGCGCAGCGGGGCGCGATCTTCGGAATCTGTGCCGCGCTGGCCATGCCGGCCCTGCCGGCGACGGCCTGGGCCCAGCCGGTGGGGTTACCCTCGATGGGTGCCGCATCCTCCGCGGATCTCTCGCCCGCGCTGGAGCGCAGCCTCGGCGAAGCCATCATGTCGCAGGGGCGCCGCGATCCGACCTATGTCGACGATCCCGAACTCAGCCAGTACCTGACCACCATGGGGCGCAAGCTGGCGGCGTTCTCGCCCGGGGCGGTGCCCGACGTCGAGATGTTCGGCGTGCGCGATCCCGAGATCAACGCCTTCGCCATGCCGGGCGGCTTCATCGGCGTGAACACCGGGCTGATCGTCTCCTCGGGCAGCGAATCGGAACTGGCGGCGGTGCTGGCGCACGAAATCGGCCACGTGGTGCAGCGCCATATCGCGCGCGGCATGACGCAGCAGAGCCAGAACAGCATGGTCATGCTGGCGAGCCTGGCGGGCGCGCTGCTGGCGGCCCTGGCCGGCGGCGGCGGCAACCTGGCGATGGGCGTGGCCGCGTTCGGCCAGGCCGCCGCCATCAACCGCCAGCTCGGCTTCTCGCGCGACGCCGAACGCGAGGCCGACCGGGCCGGTTTCACCATGCTGACCAAGGCCGGCTACGATGCCCAGGGCATGGCGCAGATGTTCTCGCGCCTGATGAACGCCTCGCGCCTGAACGAAGGGGCGGGCGGCGGTTCCTGGGCCAGCACCCACCCGCTGTCGATCGAGCGGATGTCCGACGTGCAGAACCGCGTGCGATCGCTGCCCGTATCGCGCCATGTCGACAGCGATGACTTCTGGTACATCCGCGCCAAGATGCGCGTGGTGCAGGGCCGTGACGCGGTCAGCCTGCGCACGGCCGGCCAGCAGCTGCAGGACGAGGCCCAGGCCCTGTCCGGCGTGCGCCGCTCGGCGGCCTACTACGGACTGGCCTTGCAGGCCTTCCAGCGCAACAGCCTGGACGAGGCCGAGCGCCAGCTCGCGCAGGCCCAGGCCGATGGCCGCGATTCGCCGCAGATGGCCAGGCTTGCCGTCGACATCGCGCTGGCCCGCAAGGACAACCGGCGCGCGCAGGACCTGGCCCAGGCCGCCACCCGCCGCTGGCCCGAGCAGCGGGCCCTGGGCATCGCCTACGCCACGGCCCTGCAGGCCAACGGCCGCCACGCCGAAGCGCAGGACTACCTGCGCGCCAAGATCAAGCAATGGGGCTCGGATGAGCCCAGCCTCTACCAGATGCTGGCGCAGAGCGAGGAACGCACCGGCAAGCCGGTGCAGGCACGGCGCGACCTGGCGCGCTACTACGTGATGACAGGCGCCTTCGCCGCGGCGGAATCGCAACTGCAGCAGGCACGCGGCATGTCCAGCGACTTCTACGAGCAATCGCAGATCGACGTGCAGATCAAGGAAGTCAAGGACAAGCTGGCCGAAGAGCGCCAGCTGCTGGAGCGCTTCAAGTCAGGCTGACGCTCGCCGGATGCGCCGTGGGGAGCCGCCCGACGGAGGCCGTTTACAGCCCGGTTTCGAAAAAGCGGCCCAGGCGCTGCGGCAGCCAGCCCAGGTGGGCGGGAAAGGCGCCGGTCGGAAAGCCCGCGTGGCCGCCATCGGTGGGCTGGTGCAGCAGGATGCTGGACGAGCATTCGTCGGGCTTGGGCAGCGCGCTGGCGGGAATGAAGGGGTCGTTCAGCGCGTTCAGCACCAGCGTCGGCACCGAGATGCGCGGCAGCCAGGGCTTGCTGGAGGCGCGCGTCCAGTAATCGAGGGCATTGCGAAAGCCGTGCATGGGCGCGGTGTAGGCATCGTCGAAGTCGCGCAGGTCGCGCGCGTGGGCGATGCGCATCACGTCGATGGCCCCGGGGTAGCGATGGGCTTTCTCCAGCACCTTGTGCTTGAGGGTCTTGAGGAAGTGGTTGGTGTAGACCTTGCGGTTGAAGAATCCGGTCGACAGGGTCTTGCCGCAGGCCACCAGGTCCAGCGGCACCGAGACGCCCGCGCAGGCGGTCAGCCAGCCGGTGTCCTCCTGGTGTTCGCCCAGGTATTTCAGCAGCGCATTGCCGCCCAGCGACACGCCCACGGCGTGCCAGCGCGCGTGCGGGATGCGGTTGCGCACCGTGTTCAGCAGGAAGCCGACTTCGGCCGAATCGCCCGAATAATAGGCCCGCGCCAGGCGGTTTGGCACGCCCGAGCAGCCGCGGAAGTGCGCGATGACCACGATCCAGCCGCGCGCCCGGAAGTGGTGCGCGATGGATTGCGCATAGCGGCTGTTGCTGCCGCCCTCCAGGCCGTGGAACAGCAGCAGCGCCGGCGTGTCGGCCGTCTGCGGCAAGGATTTCCAGTCGGCCTCGGTCATCCAGCGCGCGGCCGCGGTCTTGCCGTTGGCCACGGGTTGCTGCCCGCTGACGGGCGCGCCGTCGGCGGCCTTGTGCGGAAACAGCCCCGGCCCGGTCCAGTCGAAGTCGACGAAGTCGGTGTCGGGCGTCTCGACCCGGTCGCGCACGAAAGCGATGCGGTGGTATTGCGCGAATAGCGCGGCGTAGACCGTCTGGGCATCGCCTCCGGGGAGCCAGGAGGGAACGGGGCAGGGCGTGGTATCGAAACGAGCAGCAGCCAAAATCGACCCGATCAGTGCAGCATGTCGGGCACGTCGTGCAAGTCGAGCACCCCGGCTTCGGTGGGCGCCGAGGAGGCGTGGTGCATGACCATGCGCCAGCCCGTGGGGCCCTTGTGATAGATGTTGGTGGCGTAGCAGTTGGCGAACTGCGTGCCTTCCCGCGTGCGCACCGCCACCTGCTCGACCAGCACGTGCACCGCGCACATCATGCTCAGCATGACCAGCGGGCGCAGCGGCCGGATGTGCAGCGGGCCGTTCGCCAGCACGTGTTGCCAGGATTCGTGCACGGCCGAGTGGCCGACGATGCGCAGGCCTCCCGGATGGATGCAGACGACTTCCTCGTCGTCCGCCCACACTTGCATCAGGCGGACGGCGTCCCCCTGCTCAAGGGCTTCGTAGAACGCGTGCTCTGCTTCTTCGGGCGTGGCGAACATGATGGCGGGACGGATGGCTGTTGAGCGGCGATTCTCAGTGGTGGCCGTGCAGCACGGTGCCGGGCTTGAGCTTGTACTCGGCGCCGCAATAGGCGCAGCGCGCCGAGCCGGTGTGGGCGACGTCCAGGAAGACGCGCGGGTGCATGCTCCACAGCGGGGCCTTGGGACCCGGACAGAACACAGGCAGGTCTTCGGCGCCGACTTCGATGACTTCGTGGGGGGCGGCGGCCGGGGCAGCGGCGGTCATGGAATTTCCTGAATAAAAAATACCGGTAGGACGGTAGGTTGGGGCAGTAATGCCGTCCCGCCAGGCAGGACGGCGCGAATCAGACTTTGCTCAGCCAGTGATGGTACTTCGGGTTGCGGCCATTCACCATGTCAAAAAAGGCTTTCTGCAGCTTCTCGGTGATGGGGCCGCGCCGGCCCGAGCCGATCTGGCGGTTGTCGACCTCGCGGATCGGCGTCACTTCGGCGGCGGTGCCCGTGAAGAAGGCTTCATCGGCAATGTAGACGTCGTCGCGCGTCAGGCGCTTGGTCACCACGCGCAGGCCGAAATCGGCGGCCAGCGCATGGATGGTGGAACGGGTGATGCCGGTCAGGGCCGAGGCGATCTCGGGTTCGCACAGCACGCCGTCCTTGACCAGGAACAGGTTCTCGCCGGAGCCCTCGGCCACGAAGCCTTCGGTGTCCAGCAACAGGGCCTCGTCGTAGCCGTCCTGCAGGGCCTCGGTGTTGGCCAGGATCGAGTTGGCGTAGGTGGTGGCGACCTTGGCGCGCGGCATCGTCACGTTGACGTGCTGGCGCGCGAACGACGAGACCTTGACCCGGATGCCCTGCGACAGGGCTTCCTCGCCCAGATAGGCGCCCCAGGGCCAGGCGGCGATCGCCACGTGCACCTTGGCGCCCTTGGGCGACACGCCCATCTTTTCAGGACCGTAGAACACCAGCGGCCGCAGGTAGCAGGATTCGAGCTGGTTCTCGCGCACCACCGTCCGCTGCGCCTCGTTGATCGTGTCGCGATCGAACGGCATGGGGATCTGGTAGATGTGCGCCGAGTTGAACAGGCGGTTGGTGTGGTCTTCGAGACGGAAAATCGCCGTGCCGATCTCGGAACGGTAGGCGCGCACGCCCTCGAATACCGACAGGCCATAGTGCAGGGAGTGGGTCAGGACGTGCGTGGTCGCGTCGCGCCAGGGCACGAGCTTGCCGTCATACCAGATGAAGCCATCGCGGTCAGCCATCGACATGGCCTGTCTCCCTCTCTAAACCCGAGGGCCGTATTGTATCAAGCGGCGAGGTTACAATAGCGGCCTATTCGCGCACCGGCGCGGTGCCTTGCGGCGCCCGCGGCCCCGGCGGGCGAGCAGGTTGTCGTGAGTTTCCTTCCCACAGAGTTTCCATGTCGTCCTGTCCGATTCCCCAGGGGCTTGCCGTTGTCCTCTGAGTCCGCGTTTCCCGAAACCGAAGACCCACGGGCGGTCCGCCAGGAGCGTGTCGCCGCTTTCCGTGCCGGCGTGCATGCCATCGTGCCCGCGCTCATCGCCACCGCCACGTGGGGGCTGGTGACCGGCGTGGCCATGGTCAAGTCCGGCCTTACCGAATCCATGGCCCTGGCCATGACGCTGCTGCTGTACGCCGGTTCGGCCCAGCTCACTTCGCTGCCCCTGATCGCCACCGGCGCGCCCCTGTGGCTGATCTTCGCCGCCGGCTGCGTGGTCAACCTGCGCTTCCTGATCTTCGGCGCGGCATTGCAACCCTATTTCCGCCACCTGTCGTGGCCCAAGCGGCTGGGACTGGGCTATTTCACCACCGACATGGGCTTCGTGCTGTTCATGCCGCGTTTCGGCGATGCGGCCGAGCGCGGCACCCGTGAACAGCTCTGGTATTTCATCGGCACCATCGCCCCGGGCTGGTTCGTGTGGCAGACCTCGTCGATCGTCGGGATCTACCTGGGCACCATGGTGCCGGCCGCGTGGTCGCTGGATTTCGCGGCGGTGTTGGCGTTGCTGGCCATCACCGTGCCGCTGGCCAATTCCAAGCCCATGCTGGTGTCGATGCTGGCCGCGGGCGTGGTCGCCTGGACCGGCCAGGTGTTGCCGCTGCGCCTGGGCCTGGCGGCCGCGGTCATTGCCGGCGTGGTGGCGGGCATGTGGGCCGAACGCTTCTTCAAGGCGCGGGCATGACTCTCTGGCCTTCGGAAATCTACGTCTATTCTGCGATTTTGCTGCTGGCGCTGTGCAGCGTGCTGACGCGCGCCGGCTTCATGCTGTTCGGCGACTACATCCCGCTGCCCGATGGCGTGCGCCGGGCCCTGCGCTACGCGCCGGCCGCCGCGCTCACCGCCATCGTGGTGCCCGACCTGCTGCCCTGGAAGGCCGGGCTGGGCCCCATCTTCGACTACAAGCTGGTGGCAGGCATCATCGCCATCCTGGTGTTCCTGCGCACCCGCAGCGCCGTGCTGGTCATCGTGGTCGGCATGCTGGTGCTGTGGGGGCTGCGCTGGCTGGCGGGCTGAGGCCGCTCAGCCAAGCGCGGCGGCAGCCTCCATTTCGGATTTCAGCCCGCTGAGGAAGTATCGCTTCAGGATCAACCTGGGCAGTAACCGCAGGGCCGTGTTGCGCAGGCCGAAGGCGAATGCCGAGGCGGGCACGTAGACGGGCGCAAGCCTGCGGCTGCGCTGCTGCAGGCTGTCGATTACCGGCCGTAGCCGCCGCTCATGAGCGGCCAGGGCCTCCGGCAGGGGCGCGCACGCCAGTTCCTGGGCCAGCACGTAGGCGCTGGCCAGCGCCATCCCCGCTCCCTGGCCAGAAATCAGGGACAGGCTATGTGCGGCGTCGCCGGCCAGCAGGATGCGGCCCTGGTGCCAGCGCGGCATCTCGATCAGCGCCAGGTCATCCATGACGATCGGCGCGTCGGCGGGCAGTGTGTCCAGCTGCCGTCCCACTTCCGCGTGAGTCGTGCGCGCCAGTTCCCGCAGCAGGCCCAGCCGCCGCGGCGCCTCGACCCATCCGGCCTCATGGCTGCGCCAGACGTGCAGGGCCGCTTTGCGGCCGCCGCCCAGCCCATGGTATTCGACCTGATGGCCCGGCGTGGCATAGGACACGAAGTCGCTCGCCATGCCGGTGTCGTCGTCGACGTCATAGGCGGCATATCGGTAGCCCAGCGGCGATGGCACCGCCGTGCTGGCGCCGAAGACCCGGGCGCGCAACGCCGAGCGCACGCCATCGGCGCCGATCAGCAGATCCGCGCGCAATTGGGACCCATCCGACAGCGTCACGTCCACGCCGTGGGCATCCTGGCTACAGTCCGCCACGGTGGTGGCCAGCCGGATTTCGGCGCGGTCTCGCACCGCGGCGTGCAGTACCTGGACGAGATCGGTGCGCCGCAGGGTGATCCAGTCCAGTTCCCGCAGCAGCTCGCGATAGCGGATCCGCATGACTTCGCGGCCCCGGCGGTCGCGGTAGACGTTCTCGCCGATTTCGCGCTCCACGGCGCGCAGGGCGGGCACCAGCTCCATGCGGCGGGCGGTCAGCAGGCCGGGGCCGGACAGGCCCATCATGTAGCCGCCGTCACGCAGGTGCGGCGCGCGTTCGGCGATCACGGCGCGCCAGCCCTGCCGGGCCAGCCACCAGGCGCAGGCCAGTCCGGCGACGCCGGCGCCCGCGATGACCACGGTGCGTTCAGACATGTTCATTCTCCAGAAGACGAAAGCGGCGCGGCGCGCCGCATCAGGACGGAAAGGACAGGCAGGCCGGCCGCGCCCAGTGCGGCGGCGATGCCGAAGCAGGCGCCGTAGCCCAGGTGCTGCGCCAGCCAACCGGCGGCCACGCCGCCAACCATGGCGACCAGCGCATCGGCGCACTGGAACAGCGTGAAATCGACGCCGGCTTGGGCCGGCGACGCCAGGCCCATGAGAAAGGCGTACAGCGTGACGAAACCCGTGGCGGCGGTGGCTGCCTTGAACAACGTCAGCGCCACCAGCCAGCCGGGGCTGGCGGCCGGCAGTCCCAGGCCGGGCGCGGCGACGCCGGCCACGAACAGGATCAGCGCGGCCGCCTGCAGGGCCATGGCCGCGACCACCGCGCGCGGCGCGCGCCAGCGTTGCAGCGCCAGCGCCCCCAGCAATGTGCCCGCCAGGCCCGCGACGACCGCGCCAGCGCCGTTGATCCAGCCCACCGAGGCCAGCGGCACGCCGCGGTCCAGCAACAGCGGCGAGGTCATGCCGGCGCCGAGCCGCGAACCGATCTGGAACACCACGGTGATGAGCAGGCCCAGCCGCACGCCGGACCGACCCAGCGCGTGCGGCAGGCTGGGCCGATGCGGTGGCGTGTCGGTCGCGCGGGCCGGTTCGCGCAAGCCGGCGAACGGCAGGGTCAACAACAGGACCAGCAGGCCCATGGCGGCGGCCGCCACGCGCCAGCCATGGCTGCCCGCCAGCACCACGAACAGGCCGGCCCCGAGGAACATGCCCACGTAGCTGGAGCCGACCTGGGTGGCATTGCCCCAGCCGCGCCGGCGCGCCGCCAATTGCTCGACCGCGAAGGCGTCGCCGGCAATATCGACGGTGGCCGCGGTAAGCGAGATCAGGCCGAGCACGGCCAGCAGCGCGGGCAGCGTCGGTTGCCCCAGGACCGCCAGCAGGAACAGCAGGGCGGCCAGCAGCCACTGGCCAGGCAGCACGATGCGGCGGGTGCGGCGCCCCGCCTGCCCGTGGGGCAGCCGATAGCGCTCGATCCAGGGCGCCCACAGGAATTTCAGGGACCAGGGCAGGAAGGCCAGGTAGGCCAGGCCAACCTGGTCCAGCGGCGTGCCGCTGTCGCGCAGCAGCGTCGGCACGCCCTGGAAGGCAATGCCGCTGACCAGGCTCTGGACCATGCAGATGCCGCCAATGGCGGCGATGACCCGCGCGGTGGGCAGGCGCGCCAGGGAGGCGTTCGGCATCGCGTTGGGTCCCGGGTCAGTATTCGAAGGCGACGTTCAGGCCCACCGTGCGGCCGGGATCGACCTGCGCGTAGCTGCCGCGCGCGCCACCGCCGAAGGCGTAGGTGCGGTAGCGCCGGTCGGTCAGGTTGTTGACGTACAGCGTGGCCTCGACCTGTGGCCGAATGCGCCACGCCAGGCTGAGATCGACCAGTGTGTAGGCGTCCTGGCGCAGGCTGTTGCCGATGTCGAAGAACTGCGCGCCGACCCGGCGCACGATCAGGGCCGGCGAGAGCCGCCCGACACCCGGGTCGAAATGGCCGCGGGCGCTGGCGTTCAGGCCATAGCCCGGCGAAAACGGCACGCGGTTGCCATCGCAGCCGGGGCAGACGGCGCTGCTGTTGAAGCTGCGGAACGTGGTGTGGTTGAGAAAGCCATCCAGCCCCAGCGTCCATTGCGAGGTCACGTCCCAGCTCAGGTCGAATTCGACCCCGGTGGAGCGCGTGTTGCCGACGTTCTCGATGTGCTGATAGCCGATCTGGTCGCTGACATAGAGCTGCGCGTCGCGGATGTCGGTGCGGTAAAGGGCGGCGCCTGCGCGCAACGCATCGCCGTCAAAGCGCGCGCCGGCTTCGTAGCTCACGCCACGTTCCTTGCCGAAGGGGCGCGCATCGGCGGGGTTGGACGGGGCCAGGTTGTAGCCGCCGGGCTTGTAAGCTTGCGCCGCGTTGACGTATGCGCGCCATTCGGGCGACAGGCGGTAGCCGGCGGACAGCTTGCCGAGCACCGTGTTGCCGGAGGCCGTGCCCGCGCCGCCGAAGGGGGCCTGACCGTAGGTCGTGCCATTGAGCGTCGAGCCGTCGTATCGGGTGGACGCCTTGTCGCGGGAATAGCGCAGGCCGGCCGACAGGTCGAGCGCGCGGGTGGCATGCCAGGTGGCGTCGCCGTAGAAGGCGGTTGACTCGCTGGTGTTGCGGGAACCGGCCGAGAACGCGTCGAGCTGCATCCCGGGCATCTGCATCTGGCTGAGCGCGGAACGCGACTGCGTGACCCGCTGGCGGTACAGGCCCAGGACGCCGTCGACCGCACGCGTGCCGGTGGTGGACAGGCGCAGCTCCTGCACCTGCTGGCGCCAGCGCTCGGGTTGGCTGGTATAGGTCGAGCCGAGCGAGAAGTGGCGGTCGTAGTGCAGGCGTTGCCAGGCGGCCACCGCATCGAGCCGCCAGCCATCGAGATCGTAGCGGCCCGTCAGTGCCTGGCTTGCGCTGCAGCGCTTCTGGTAGGGATCGGCCAGCGTTGCGGGCATGTCCGGGGAAATCGCCGCTTGTCCGCTGCCAGGGGCATCGAAGGGCACGTAGACATCCTGGCTGCCGCGGGTGCATTCGCCGCTGACGGCCAGTCCCATTTCCCAGGGGCTGCCGGCTGGCGCCAGCCGCAGGCGCGCCGTTCCCGCGTTGGCCGAGGTGCCGCCGATATGGCTGGCGCCGGTGACCGGGCTGTCGAGCCGGCCGGGGGCGTCGTTGACCGCGGCGGCCACCGAGCCATACAGCAGGTTGTCGACCAGCGGCCCGCCGCCGCTGGCCTTGAACAGGTAGCCATCGCGGCTGGCGACACCCGCGGTCGCGCGGAAATAAGGCGTGTCGTCCGGCTGTCGCGACACGATATTGAGCACGCCGCCCATGGCGCTTTTGCCGTACAGCGTGCCCTGCGGGCCTTTGAGCAGTTCCACGCGATCGACATCGGTCAGCAATTGGGAGGCGAACGTGGGCAATTGCGGCACGCCGTCCACATAAACCGTAAGCGCGGGGTTGTAGAAATCCTGCGCCGAGGTAATGCCGCGCACGGAAATGACGGGGAACAGGAACGATCCGCTGCCCGACATCTGCACGCCCGGCAGCACGCGCGACAACTGCAGGGTGTTGTCCACCTGCGCGGCGTGCAGGGTTTCGGCCGGCACCACGATGGCGGCGCCGTTGATATCCCGCAGCGCTTGTTCCTGTTTGCTGGCGGTGACGGTGATGGGAGCGAGCTCGCTGACGGATTGGGACTGCGCGACGGCGGGAAGTGTCAGTGCGCAGAGCGCGGCCGTCAGCGCGGTGTGGCGGAAAGGGAGCGAAAGTGTCATGGTCGTCGAAGCGGGTTTTCAGTAGAATCATTAATGAGAATTATTGTTATTTGTTCGGGCGCGGACTAACGCTTTCGGTGCCGCCACTATTCAATTCGGGGTCTAAATTTGGATTTCGCCACTGGCACGCGCGTGCAAACCGCCCACGGACCCGGGCACCATTGCGGCCATCCGCTCCTGCCGGCCGCGGTCATCCCGGCCGCCTGGGAGGCGCTGTCCCGCCTGGAAGCGTTCGACGAAGACCTGACCATGTCGGTCTGGAGCGGGGCGCCGGGCGTTGACCTGGATGTCGCCGCCGAAGGGCCGCCCATGTTCTGCATTGCGGTCTTCCTTGAGGGCCAGGCCTGCATGTCGATCGACGGCGGCGTGCCGCTGCGCGCCGGTCCCGGCATGGCGGTGGTGCAGACGGGCGAACGTGGGGCGCGCGGCCGTTTCCAGATGTCGGGCGGGCAGCTCGTCCGTCTGGTGGACATTCGTTATTCGCCCGCCGGGCTGCTGCGTGCCGGGGGCAGGCCGCTGGCGGCCTTGCGCGGTGCGTTCGTGCTGGATCACAGCGTGCCGACGGCCGGCTCGCTGATGGCGGGATTCCCGGCCCCGCCGGGCCTGTTACGGCTGGCCGCCGACGTGCTGGACTGCCGCCACGAAAACGCCACCGCGCGTCGCCTCTACATGCGCGCCAAGGCGCTCGAAGCCCTGGCCATCGTGCTGGAAACCATGAGCGGCGCGGCCGGCGAACCGCCGGTGGCGGCCCGCGAACGGCGCCAGCTGGCCCAGGCCCGGCGTCTGATCGAAGTCCGCTATGGCGAGGAATGGACGGTGCCGCGGCTGGCGCGGGAGGTCGGCCTGAGCGAGAAAAAGCTCAAAGCGGGCTTTCGTCAGGTGGCCGGCCGCTCGGTCCACGCCTACCTGAAGTCGGTCCGGCTGGAGGCCGCGGCGTCCATGCTGGAGGCCGGATACCGGGTCACCGACGCTGCGTTGGCCACCGGATTCGCCAACCTGAGCCATTTCAGCAAGAGCTTTCGCCAGGCCAAAGGAGTCGCCCCCCGGCACTGGCTTGACCGCCCCGGCGCCCGGCTGCGCTAAAATCAAGTTATCCACAGCAATCCGGGCCTGGTACTGCCCTCATAAGTATCGAAACCAGAATGCGCCACCTGGCCTGCAAGGCAGGGTGCTGATTGCCTGCGATGCGCTTGCGCCTCGCGGTGGTTCGCACGTGGCCGCGCGAGCGTGGCGCGCGTTCTGGTTGTCCTGATGCATATGCAGTGCAGTGCTCGCAGCACTCTCGTTTTGTTCTTTTTTTACTGGTCCCGGTATCTGCCAAACCCTGATGACTGAATCCACTCAATCCGCAGCACCCGCCGCCGCGCCCGCGCCGACGCCCACGTTTTCCGATTTCGGGCTGCATCCCCTGCTGTTGCAATCGATCGCCGAAACCGGCTACACCACGCCCACCCCGATCCAGGCGCAAGCCATTCCCGTCGTGGTCGAAGGGCGTGATGTCATGGGCGCGGCCCAGACCGGCACCGGCAAGACCGCGGCGTTCACGCTGCCGATCCTGCACCGCCTGATGCCGCTGGCCAATACCAGCGCTTCGCCCGCGCGCCATCCGGTGCGCGCGCTGATCCTGACGCCGACGCGCGAGCTGGCCGACCAGGTCTACGAAAGCGTCAAGCGCTACAGCAAGCAGACGCCGCTGCGTTCCGCCGTGGTGTTCGGCGGCGTCGACATCGGGCCGCAGAAGGAAGCGCTGCGCCGTGGTTGCGAAGTGCTGGTGGCCACGCCCGGCCGCCTGCTCGACCACGTCGAGCAGAAGAACGTCAACCTGAGCCAGGTCGGCATCCTGGTGCTGGACGAAGCCGACCGCATGCTGGACATGGGCTTCCTGCCCGATCTCGAACGCATCATCCGGCTGCTGCCCGCGCAGCGCCAGGGCCTGCTGTTCTCGGCCACCTTCAGCAACGAGATCCGCAAGCTGGGCCGTTCCTACCTGAATCACCCGGTGGAAATCGAAGTCGCGGCGCGCAATGCCACGGCCAACACCATCACGCAGATCGCCTACAAGATGAGCGGCGACCAGAAGCGCGCCGCGGTGGTGCACCTGGTGAAGTCGCGAGGCCTCAAGCAGGTCATCGTGTTCTCGAACACCAAGATCGGCACGGCGCGCCTGGCGCGCGAACTCGAGCGCGACGGCGTCAAGGCCGAATCTATCCACGGCGACAAGACCCAGGCCGACCGCATGAAGGCGCTCGAGGCCTTCAAGGCCGGCGAACTCGAAGTGCTGGTGGCCACCGACGTGGCCGCGCGCGGCCTCGACGTCGCCGGCGTGCCTTGCGTCATCAACTACGACCTGCCGTACAACGCCGAAGACTACGTGCACCGCATCGGCCGTACCGGCCGCGCCGGCGCCACGGGCGAAGCCATCGCCCTGTTCACCGCCGACGAAGAACGCTTCCTGCTCGACATCGAGAAGCTGATCAAGCGCGAAGTGCCGCGCGGCACGCTCGACGTGCCGGCCGAACTGGTCGCGCGCAGCCATGGCCGCCGCGAGGAACGCGGTTCGTCGTCGCGCGAAGGCGGCCGTGAACGCGGCCGCTCTTCCGAGCGCCGCTCGGGCGGCGGCGCTTCGCGCCAGCCGGTGGACGACTTCTTCCTCAAGCCCTACGAACCGTCGGCTCCGTCGGCGCCGGCCGAGGAACAGGCGCCGCGCCAGAATGGCAATTCGTCCGCGCCCAAGCGCCAGCTTGCCGTGTTGCTGGGTGGCAGCCGCAAGTAGGGCGACGATCGCCGCCCCGGCGTCGCGGCCGCGCTGCGCGCCCAACGGAAAAGCGCCCTGGCAGGGCGCTTTTTTCATATGTGCGGATTCAGGCGGCGAGCAGCCGTGGCAGGTCGGGCAACGGTGCGGTGACCGGCGCGCTGTGTTCGTCCAGGCTTTCCAGCAGCCGCTCGAGATGGCCGATATGGGGCAGCATGGGGCCGTAGAAGACCACGCGCCCGCCGACCTGGACCAGCAGGGTGGGGAAGTTCTCGACGTCGACCTCGCCCAGCAGTTCGGCGTGGTCTTCGATGTCGATCCAGGCGAAGACGTGGTGCGGCAGGGTACTGGACAGGGCCCGCAGCTTGGGTTTGTATTCTTCGCAGGTGTCGCACCAGGCGGCGCAGAAGCACGCCACCAGCCAGGCCTTGGGCGAGGCCGCCAGTTGGGCGCGCAGGGCAGTGAGATCGGAGCCGGGAACCAGTAATGTCATACGAGCGCGGGAAAGCGTGTTTGACTATCATACCCGGGATGATCACCTTCCATTGTTCCCGCCATGCCTGTCCTGCGCCCTGATACCGAGATGCCCGGCGCCAGCCGCTACACCCGCAGCATGGCGGGTGTAGCACAGGCCTTCAAGCGCGCGCTGGTGTCGCAGTGCCACCCGACCATGCTGTTCGCGCTGCTGCTGCCCTTCCTGATCGCGCTGGTCGGCGCGCTGCTGTTGTTCTGGCTGTTCTGGACGCCCCTGACCGACTGGCTCGCCGCCCAGGCCTCGCACTGGGACTTCATCAACCGCACCGACGAATGGCTGCTGGCGATGGGGCTGTTCTCGCTCAAGCTCTATCTGGTGCCGCTGGTCGCCGTGTCGATCCTGCTGCCGCTGTCGGGCGTGCTGGGCCTGGCGATCGCCGCGGTGTTCGTCATGCCGCTGGTGCTGCGCCACGTCAGCCAGCGCGAATACGCCGGCCTCAGCCGGCAGGGCAAGCTGGCCACCACCGTCAGCGTCTGGAACGCGGTATGGGTGTCGGGCGCGTTCGTGCTCGGCTGGCTGTTCACCATGCCGTTGTGGCTGGTGCCGCCGATGGCCCTGGTGCTGCCGGTCTTCTGGTGGACCTTCGCCTTCTCGCGCATGATGCGGGTCGACGCCATCGTCGAGCATGCCAGCCCGGCCGAGCGCAAACTCATCCTCGAACGCAACAATGGCGGCTTCTGGATCATCGGGTTGATCTGCGCGCTGCTCAACCTGCTGCCGCCGGCCTGGATCATCCTGCCGGTGTTTTCGGCGCTGGTCTATGCCCACTACGGACTGGACGCGGTGCAACGGCTGCGTCAGGATCGCACCATCGACGTCGCCTGACGCGGCGTCGTCCGCCTCCCTCAACCGCCACTCTCTGGAACCGGACATGGCAGCAGAACCCGCCTCCCGCCGCATCGGCCTCATCATCGTCGGTGACGAAATCCTTTCGGGCCGCCGGCAGGACAAACACTTTTCCAAGGTCGTGGAACTGCTCGGCGCGCGCGGCATGCAGTTGGGCTGGGCGGAATTCCTGCCGGACGACCGCGATACCCTGGTGGCAGCCTATCGGCGCAGCTTCGCCACCGGGGATGTGGTGTTCTCGTGCGGCGGCATCGGCGGGACGCCCGACGACCATACCCGCCAGGCCGCCGCCGCCGCGCTCGATCTGCCACTGGCCCTGCATCCCGAGGCCGAACAGGCCATCGCGCTGCGCACCGCCGAAATGGCGGCCAAGGGGCAGGGCACGGCCGACATGAGCGCGCCCGAGAACCAGCAGCGGCTGCAGATGGGCGTGTTCCCGGAGGGCTGCGAGATCGTGCCCAACCCCTACAACCGCATTCCGGGCTTTTTCATCCGTGACCACACCTTCGTGCCGGGCTTCCCGGTGATGGCGTGGCCGATGCTGGAATGGACGCTCGACACGCGCTATCGTGCGTTGCAACATACGCGCCGCCACGCCGAGCATTCCTTCCTGGTGTTCAGCATGCCGGAATCCCGCATCACGCCGGCCATGCAGATGGTGGAAACACGCTGGCCCGGCGTGCGCGCCTTCAGTCTGCCCAGCGTCGGCGAAGCCGGCGGCACGCCGCACATCGACCTGGGCGTGAAGGGCGAGCCCGAGGCGGCGGCCGAGGCATTGGCGTTTCTGCGAGCCGAAGTGTTGCGCCTGGGCGGCAAGCTGGCGCCGCCCGCGGCCTGAGGACAGATGCTGGCCGAATCGGGGAGTGTCCCCGATAGGCAGGCCAAAAAACGGTTGCCAAATGGCTCCGTAAATTTCACAATACGGGAAAGAACTGTTTGCTGCGTTGCCGCAAGTTTGGTCTTCCGGTGGCGCGGCGCGAGCCCTTTCCCCGCCTATGTCCCGCCCTTCCTCCACTCGCAACGCCCTGGATGCCGAAACCGACGGCGCCTCGGGCAGTCCCATCGCCATCCAGGTCATCGAGCGCGCCATGCGCCTGCTCGACGCGCTGGCCGCGCAGCCCGATCCCGTCACGCTCAAGGAACTGTCCGCGACCACCGGCCTGCACGCCTCCACCGCGCACCGCATCTTGAACGACCTGGTGGTGGGGCGCTACGTCGAGCGGGTGGACAACGGCCTGTATCAGCTGGGCATGCGTTTGCTTGAACTGGGCTCGCTGGTCAAGGGACGGCTCAACGTGCGCGAGGCGGCCATCGCCGCCATGCGATCGCTGCACAAGCTGACGGGGCAGACCGTCAACCTGTCGGTGCAGCAGGGCGACGAGATCGTCTATATCGACCGCGCCTGGAGCGAGCGTTCCGGCATGCAGGTGGTGCGCGCCATTGGCGGCCGGGCGCCGCTGCACCTGACCTCCACCGGCAAGCTGTTCCTGTCCACCGCCGACACCCGCCAGGTGCGCGCCTATGCGCTCCGTACCGGCCTGGCCGGCCACACCCGCAATAGCCTGACCGACCTGGAGCGTCTCGAACGCGAGCTGGCGCTGGTGCGCCGCCATGGCTATGCGCGCGACAACGAGGAACTGGAACTGGGCGTGCGTTGCATCGCCGCGGGCATTTTCGATGACACCGGCAAGCTGGTGGCCGGGCTGTCGATCTCGGCGCCGGCCGAACGCCTGCAGGACGACTGGATCAAGGCGCTGGTCGATACCGCCGCCAGCATTTCCGAGGCGCTGGGCTACGAGCCCTCGGTGTCCAGCGGCTTCAATGGCCTGGGCATGGCGGCCGAGGCGATGCGCACCTGATACGCCTGCCGCATCCCCCAACGAAAAAGCCCCGCGGTTTCAGCAACCGAGGGGCTTTTTCACTGCCGGGGACAGGATGTCCACCAGGCGCGATAGGCAGCGCAGGCCCCGCCTGGCGGGGCCCCTGGCTTACTGCTGTTCGACGCCGGCCTTCTTGAACAGCTCGGCCCATTGCGGGACCTGCTGCTTGACCTTGGCCTCCAGCGCCTGCGGGTTGGCTTCCTTGGTCAGCACCGTCGCGCCCAGTTGCTTCATGCGCTCCTGGAACTTGGGGTCGGCCAGGCCGGCCTGCAGGCTCTTGACCAGCTTGTCGACCACCGGCTTGGGCGTGCCCTTCGGCACCCACATGCCATGCCAGATACCCACTTCGAAACCCTTGAAGCCGGACTCGTCCATGGTGGGCAGCTTGGGCAGGGTGGGCACGCGCTGCAGGCTGGTGACGGCGTAGGCCTTGACCTTGCCGCCGTCGATCTGCTGCGTGGTGTTGGTGGTCTGGTCGCACAGCAGGTCCACCTGCTTGCCCAGCAGGTCGTTCATGGCCGGCGCCGTGCCCTTGTACGGGATGGTCAGCAGTTGCACGCCCAGGGCCTCGACCAGCATGGTGCCGCACAGGTGGCTGGCGGCGCCGATGCCGGCATTGGCCAGCGAGACCTTGTCCTTGTTCTTTTTGACGTAGTCGGCCAGTTCCTGGATGGTGTTGGGCGGGAAGTCCGAGCGCGCGATGATGGTCATCGGCACGTCGACCACCAGGCCGATGGGCTCGAAGCTCTTGTAGGGGTCGTACCCCGGATTCTTGTACAGCGAGGGCGCGGTCGAGAAGCCGGCGTGCATCAGCAGCACGGAATAGCCGTCCGGCTGCGAGCGGGCGACCTGCGTGGTGCCGATCGTGCCACCCGCGCCACCCTTGTTTTCGACCACGACAGTCTGGCCCAGGGATTGCCGCATGGCTTCAGCCAGCGAACGCGCGACGTTGTCCGTCGGGCCGCCTGCGGCGAAAGGCACCACCATGTTGATGGGGCGTTCCGGATATTCCGCGTGGGCGGCGCCGGCCGCGAGCATGGCGCTGGCCGCGAGCAGGGCCGAAAGCGTGCGGGGGATGAGGGTCATGAAGTCTCCAATTGCAGGGTTTTGCTTGCTGCGATGTGTTTTTGACCGCTGACTTATCGTTTGTGTTTGTCTGTCATCAGCGTGCAAGCAGTGTAGAAAAGAATTGATACGCCGTCATGTCCGGTATTTCCCGAATCATGGGAAATCCTTGTGCTGGATCAAATCGGCACCGGCGCCTGCACTGTTAATGTGCAAATAGTTGTTGCGTTGCACCAATATTGCTTGACAAGGTTTTTTTGGCCCGTAGAATGTCAATTGTGCAGTGCATCAAACGGGCCGGCGGTAGCTTGTAGTACCAGTTTCCGCGCACGTTCCTTATTTCGTCGCAGACACCATCCTTACCTGCCGGACAGCCTCCGGCTACCCCTAAAAGGAGCAATTCTATGAGCGCTATCCCGCAACAAGTCCTGGACCGTCAAAAAGCCAGCATCAACACTTTCGTGGCCGCCCAGTCGGCTGTGTTCGCCGGCTTCGAAAAGCTGGTCGAACTGAACCTGAAGGTCGTGCGCGCCACCCTGGACGAAGTCGCCCAGAAGTCGCAGCAAGCCGCCGACGTCAAGGATCCGCAGGAAGCCGCGGCGTTCGCCTCGGGCCTGCTGCAACCGGGCGCCGAAAAGGCCCTGGCCTACACCAAGCACGTGTATGACATCGTCGCCGGCGTGCAGGGCAACCTGGTCAAGCTGACCGAAGAACAGATCGCCGAAGGCCAGCAGCAGCTGACCGACGCCGTCGAGCAGTTCTCCAAGAACGCCCCCACGGGTTCGGAAAGCGCCGTCGCCCTGATCAAGTCCTCGCTGGCCACCGCCAACAGCGCCTACGATTCGCTGACCAAGGCCGCCAAGCAGGCCGCCGAAGTCGCCGAGTCGAACCTGAACGCCGCCGCCAACGCGACCTTCAAGGCGGCGACGGACGCCGCCGACGCCGCCACCAAGGTCGCCAGCCGCAGCCGCCGCAGCGCCTAAGTATTTGGCGCAGCGGTGCTGCGCAAATTGCAGTTATGTAGTACTGTTGAGTGACAGAGCAGAGCTGGAATTAGGGCCACCCCTCGGGGTGGCCTCTTTTTTTGCCTGTCGTCCGCGTGCCGTAGTTGGCGCGCAAGGCTGCCGTTCAGCGGCGGACGGCCCGCACGCACTCGCCCACCAGGGCGGGGCCGCGATAGATCAGTCCCGTATAGAGCTGCACGGCATCGGCGCCGGCCTGCATTTTCTCGCGTGCCTGCTGCCCCGACAGCACCCCGCCCACGCCGATGATCGCCAGGCTGTCGCCCAGGCGCTCCTTCAGGCGCCGGATCACCGCCAGCGACAGTTCATGCACCGGCGCGCCGGACAGCCCGCCCGCTTCTTCGGCGTGCGCCATGCCATTGACCGCGTCGCGCGACAGCGTGGTGTTGGTGGCGATGACGCCATCGATGCCGTGGCGGGGCAGGGTGTCGGCAATGGCGTCGATCTGCTCGACCGTCAGGTCGGGGGCGATTTTCACCGCCATCGGCACGCGCCGCTGGTGCTGGTCTTCAAGCGCGCGGCGCTTGTCCGCCAATTGCCCCAGCAACGCCGAGAGTTCGTCCCCGCCTTGCAGTGCCCGCAGGTTCTTGGTGTTGGGCGACGAAATGTTCACCGTCACGTAATCGGCATGCGGGTACACGCCCGCCAGCCCGATCAGGTAGTCGTCTGCCGCGCGCTCGATCGGCGTGTCGGCGTTCTTGCCGATGTTCAGGCCGAGGATACCGCCCTGCTTGCGCCATTGGCTGCGCTGCACGTTGGCCAGGAATGCGTCCAGGCCCTGGTTGTTGAACCCCAGGCGATTGATCAGCGCATTGGCGCGTGGCAGCCGGAACATGCGCGGCTTGGGATTGCCGGGTTGCGCGCGCGGGGTCACGGTGCCCACTTCGATGAAACCGAACCCCAGGTTGCCCAGGGCGTCGATATACGCGCCATTCTTGTCCAGGCCGGCCGCCAGTCCGATGGGGTTGGCCAGATGCATGCCCATCAGCGTGCATGGCGCCTTGGGCTGCGCATGCAGGAGCTTGCGCGTGGCGCCGCATTCATAGGCCCGTTGCAGCCCCGACAGGGTGACTTCGTGGGCGGTTTCCGCGTCCATGGCGAACAGCGCCGGGCGGGCCAGGGGATAGGCGTGGAAGAGGATCGACATGGAGCGGGATTGTAGAACGTCTTTGGGCGCGCCCGCCGCCGCGGATCAGGCGGCGCGATCGTCGGCGCCGCCGGCCGGCGCCGGAGGCTCGCCCCAGGCGCCGTCGATCAGGTACTGGGCGGGATGGAAGCTTGCCTTGTAGGACATCTTGCGGCTGTCCTCGATCCAGTAGCCCAGGTAGAGCCAGGGCAGGTTGAGGGTGCGGCACTGCTCGATCTGCCACAGGATGCTGTAGGTGCCCAGGCTGCCAGGCACGTCGGGGTCGTAGAAGGTGTAGACGGACGACAGGCCGTCGTCCAGCACGTCGATGATCGACACCATCATCAGCACGCCGCCCGGGTCACGGAATTCGACCAGGCGGGTATTGACGCGGCTGGTCAGCAGGAACTGCGCGTACTGGGTGCGACTGTCCTCGTCCATGCCGCCGCCTGGGTGGCGGCCTTGCTGGTAGCGGGTATAGAGACGGTAGTGTTCGGGCGACCAGGCCAGCTCCGCCACGAACGACTGCAGGTCGCGGTGGTCGCGCCAGGCCCGGCGCTGGCTCCGGTTTGGCGCGAAGCCGGCGGTATCGACCCGCACCGGCACACAGGCGTGACAGTTGTCGCAATGCGGGCGATAGGTGAACAGGCCGCTGCGGCGAAAGCCCTGCTCGACCAGTTGCGAATAAGTGCCGGCATTGATCAGGTGGCCGGGCGCGGCGACCTGCGACCGGGCCTGGCGTCCCGGCAGGTAGCTGCAAGGGTAGGGCGCGGTCGCGTAGAACTGCAGCGTGGAGAAAGGTAATTCTTTTAGCTGGCTCATTTGGAATCCCGGTGTCCGGCGCCAAGTCCGTGACGGGGACGACTACATAGTAACGCTTAACCCGCGATCCGATGTGGCCAGGGACGCATGAACGCCGCGGCCATGGCGGCGCCCGTCGTGCCGCGGCTAGCCTGCCGAGGCCGCGAACGGAATCAGCCGCCCGGTGCTGTCCAGCCTGCCGGGCGCCCAGGCGATGGCGGGCCGCGAGGTCGCCGCGCGGATGTGCGCCAGGAAGCGCGAGCGCGGGATCGGCCGGGCGCCCAGGCTGGCCAGGTGCCGTGTCTGCTGCTGGCAGTCGATCCACTGCACCCCCTGGGCGCTGACATAGCGCACCAGGTAGGCCAGCGCGATCTTGGAGGCGTTGGGCGCGCGCGTGAACATCGATTCGCCGAAGAACATGCGCCCCAGGCTGATGCCGTACAAGCCGCCCGCCAGTTCGCCGTCGATCCAGGTTTCGACGCTATGGACGTAGCCGGCTTCGTGCCAGGCGCGGTATGCCTGGCGCATGGCGGCGGTGATCCAGGTGCCCGGCTGGCCCTCGCGGGGCGCGGCGCATTCGGCCATGACGGTGGCGAAGGCGGTGTCCA
Source organism: Achromobacter xylosoxidans (assembly GCF_001457475.1). Classification (NCBI taxonomy): domain Bacteria; kingdom Pseudomonadati; phylum Pseudomonadota; class Betaproteobacteria; order Burkholderiales; family Alcaligenaceae; genus Achromobacter; species Achromobacter xylosoxidans. The sequence continues at coordinate 1,131,363 of NZ_LN831029.1, forward strand.
CCCGTACCTCGATGCGCGGCGCGGCCTCGTGTTCGTGGCTGGCGACCTGGCGCAGCAGCTTGCGCAGCGAGTGCGAGGGGGCGAAGTCCTGGCAGGCCAGCACCATGCGCGGGTCGGGGCTCCACCAGAGGATCGGCTCGCCCTCGGAATACCACGGGAAAATGCCGTTGGAATAGGCCTGGACGAGGCGATCGATGGACAGGTCCGCGCCAGCCGCCAGCAGCCCGTCCGGATCCGTCAGGGCGAATTCAGCTGGCGGGAACGGCGTGTCTGCGGCGAGCCAGGGCAGCTTCAACGGTGCGATTCTAAGGTGTAGTGGTGAGGGCCGAACGTGCCGCGCTTGCGGTCCTCGAAGTAGCGTTGCAGCGTGGTCGCCACGGTGCGGAACGCCAGGTCGTCCCAGGGAATGTCGGCCTCGTCGTAGAAGCGGGCTTCCAGGCTCTCGGGGCCGGGATCCAGCTCGGGGCCGAGGACTTCGGCCAGGTAGAAGACGTGCACCTGTTCGATCTGCGGCACGTCGATGATGGTGTAGATGTCGCCCAGGCGGATACGGGCGCCGGATTCCTCCAGCGTTTCGCGGCCGGCACCCTGCGCGGTGCTTTCGCCCAGTTCCATGAAGCCGGCCGGCAGCGTCCAGGTGTTGTAGCGCGGCTCGATCGCGCGGCGGCACAGCAGCACGCGGTTGTCCAGCACAGGCACCGTGCCGACCACCAGGCGCGGATTCTGGTAATGGATGGCGCCACAGTGGTCGCAGATGTCACGTTCGCGGTTGTCGCCCTCGGGCACCCGGCGGTTCACGGGCGAGCCGCATTGGCTGCAGAAATTCGCACGGCGCGGCGCGGGGAAATATTCGAGGGGCGATTTGGCGGTCATGGATACGATTCTAACGGCTGCGGCGCCGGCTGGCGCGCCGCGCGGGCGGAGTCGGCGCGTTGCCACCGAAGCGCGTTTCCAGGTGTTCGACGAAGGAACGCACCTTGGGCGACAGGAAGCGGCGATGGGGATAGGCCGCGTACATGGAAATCGGGGTGTGGACATAGTCCTGCAGCAGGGCGACGAGGCGGCCGGCGCGCACGTCATCGCCCACCAGGAATTCCGGTTGCAGGATCACGCCGTGCCCGGCCAGCGCCGCGGTGCGCAGCACGTCGCCGTTGTTGGCGCGCAAGGCCGCGTTGACCCGCACCAGGTGGCTGACGCCGTCCTTCTCGAAATGCCATTCGTTGCCGGTGCTGGCGTAGGCATAGTGCAGGCAGCGGTGCTGTTTCAGGTCTTCGGGGACGAGGGGCACGCCATGGCTTTCCAGGTAGGCCGGCGCGGCGCACACCAACAGTTGCTGCGGGGCCAGCGGCCGCGCCACCAGGGATGAATCCTGCAGCGGGCCGATGCGCACCGCGACGTCATAGCCGTCCTCGACCAGATCGACCACGCGGTCGTTCAGGTCCAGGTCGATCACCACGTCCGGATAGCGCAGCAGATATTCCGCGATGGCGGGGCCCAGGTGCAGGATGCCGAACGATACCGGGGCGCTGATGCGCAGGCGGCCGCTCGGAGCCTGGCCTTCGGCCTGCAGCGACAACTCCAGGTCGGTCACTTCGGCCAATATCGGCCGCACGCGCTCGTAGAAGGCGCGGCCGGCGTCGGTCATGCTGAGCTTGCGGGTGGTGCGATTGAGCAGGCGCACGCCGTACTTCTCTTCCAGGAAGGCGATCTGCCGGGTCACCACCGAGCGCGCCTGGCCCATCTTGTCGGCGGCCGCCGCGAAGGAGCCCAGTTCGACGACCCGGACATAGGTCTGCATGGCGGTATGGGTGTCCATGATTGTTTCCTAATGGGGAACAATAAGTTGCGATTTTGCATGTTTATCTTTGTTTTTGGAATCGCAAGAATAGCGGCCATCAAGAATCTTCCCGTCCTGGGCGATTCGCTCCCGGAGAATGCAATGATCGATACCCGTACCGCGCCGTATGCCGCGCTTTTGCTCCGCATCGCGCTGGGCGTGATGTTCCTGGCCCACGGCTTGACCAAGCTGCTGGTGTTCACGCTGCCGGGCACCGCGCAGTTCTTCGCCAAGATCGGGTTCGCCGGTTGGCTGGCCTATCCCGTGACCTTCTTTGAAATTGGCGCTGGCGCGCTGTTGATCCTCGGCGTGTGGCCGCGCTGGATCGCCGTGATCGCGGCGGTGCAGTTGTTTGTCGCGTCCAGCGTCCACTTCGGCAACGGCTGGGGTTTCGGCAACCCGGGCGGCGGCTGGGAATACCCGGTGTTCCTGGCCGTGGCTGCCGCGGTGCTGGCGCTGCTGGGCGACGGCAAGTTCGCGTTGCTCAAGAGCGGCCGCGGCTGATCGCCCCGCGCATCAAACTGTCTACTGGATTGGGCATCGTCCCCGGCGCGGCCGGCCCTAGAATGGGCCGGCCGCCTTGGCTTACCTGGAGATCCCATGTCACCCGTTATGCGAGTCCTTGCTGCCGTCCTGTTCGCGGCCGCCCTGTCGTCCACCGCCCAGGCCTCGCCCGAGCAGGAAGCCGCCAACAAGGCGGCCGTGCTGGCCTTCTACGAGAAGGGCCTGAACCAGAAGGACGCGGATGCCGCCTTGCGCTATCTGGGCGACCGCTACGTGCAGCACAACCCCAACGCCGCCGACGGGCCCGAGGGATTCCGCAAGTTCGTCGCCTTCTTGCGCGACAAGTACCCGCAGTCCAGAAGCGAGATCAAGCGTGTCTTCACCGATGGCGACTACGTGATCCTGCACGTGCACGCGGTGCGCGAGCCGGGCACGCGCGGCAACGCCATCATCGACATCTTCCGTCTCGAAAAGGGCAGGATCGTCGAGCACTGGGACGCGGTCCAGCCGATCCCCGAGCAGTCCGCCAATGGCAATGGCATGTTCTGAACGGCATGCGGCGCGGCGCGCGGCCGCAGTGGGGGGTGAGATTCAGGCGGTGGGATTTGCCTGGAAGCCGAGCACCAGCGGCACGTCGGCGCGCTCGACCTGCCGCAATGGCGCGGCGGGATAGACGCCGGGCAGCGTGACGGGCAAGTGATGCGAGCCTGCCAGCGATTCCACGGCGTCCAGCAATGGCACGCCGTCGGACGTGGTCAAACGGTCCATCAGCGCGGGCAGATCGCGGTCCAGCACGATGCCGGGCCCTTGCGGCGCCATGGCATACAACTGTCCGGCGTCATCGAGCCACCAGGCGGTGATGGTATCGACCGGTGCGTCGGTATGCGTGACCAGGCTGCCGCCATCATCGCCCAGGCGCAGCACGTATGGCGCCGCGTCCAGCCGCACGAACACGCGTTGCGGCCCGTTCTGGAAATACCAGCGGCCATCGTTGTCGCGTTCGTAATTGCGGTTGATGAATCCCAGGATCTGCGGGTTGGAGATCGATTCGCCCCCGCCGCCTTGCGCGGCCTGTCCCTGGGGATGCAGACGCCAGCGGCCGCGCGCGTCCAGCGACAGCCAGCCGAATACCGCCGGCACGTCGGGCCAGCGGGCAATGGCGTCTTTCACCAAGGGGTCCATGGTCAGGGGCGAATGATGATGGGGGGCGGGTTGATGACGATGGCGGGCGCCGGCATCGCCGGCACCAGAACCGGCTGGGGCGCGTAGCCATAGCGGTAGTCGTCGCGGCATTTACGCTTTTCGCGATAGTCGCCGTTGCGTTTCCATTTGCGCTCGACTTCGCAGGCGCCATCCCAATACTTCTCTTTATACTCGCCGCGGCCATGCCCATGTCCATGGCGATGGTGATGGCGATCGGAATCCGCTTCGGCGGCCAGCGGCGCCAGCGTCATCAAGGCGGCGGTGGACAATGCCAACAACGTAGGGGAGGGGCGGCGGGATTTTTGATTGTTGAGCATGGGAGCGTCGTCAAAAAATGAAAACGGCGTCACCATAGCAATCAATCGATTGACCGGGCGTAGGGATGGGTAACGAGATGCAGGGGGGATTGCAGGGAAGGTACTGGAGGCGCAAGCCGGAATCGAACCGACGTACACGGATTTGCAATCCGCTGCATAACCACTCTGCCATTGCGCCAGTACTGCAAGAAAAAAGGAAGCTCGGTATAGGCCGGTGCTTCCTTTTTGTATTTGGAGCGGGAGACGAGTCATGCACTAGAGCGCTAAGTCTCTGTTTCCCAATCACTTTCTCCACTGTGGTGATCAGCGAAGAACTCAATTATAGCCTTGTTTTTCGCCCTCGGCAACAAAGTTCATCCAACCACTTCCACCAGCGTCCAAGGATGATCCATCCACCCGTCGTTACGCCTGATGCGTCCAGCTGCTGAGCGGGTTCGCTATCGAACTCCAACTTGCGACGATCATGACTTGCGCTCGCTCCGCAGGCAGCGCGGGGTGGTGTCGCGTGGACTACCTGGCACCTGGACGGCTGTAGGACACAACCGCCGGCATCGGAACACCGCAAGTACTCATCTTTACATCGCTGCGGCTAACTTCGCCGGAGCGCAACGCGGCGCCAGTGTAGTGGCAGCCAGCCTCAACGAAGGCGTGCAGCAATCCGGTTCATCTGCTCGATCTCCGCGCGCTGGCCATCGGAAATCGCTTGGCATAGGTTGACGAGTTCCGGATCTGAGAGCTGCGCCTCGCGGCACATGAGGATCGCTCCCGAATGGTGCGGGACCATAGACGCGATGAACTGTCGATCGCCGATTCCGGTTTGAGCACGGGTAGCGGCAAAAGAACCGAGTGTGAGAACGGCAAACAAGCCGTACAGCACGAGATTGAGCCGCCGGTTTGGAAACATGCCGGGCATTGTCGCTAGCATGAAGATGCCCATTGGCGCCCACATAGTGACCGCCATGTAGAGCATGTTGAGATTGTTTCTGAAGTCCCTGGCGCCGTCGATCATGCTGAACATTACGAAGTACATGACGACGAGGCCCAACACCATGTTCACCCAGAACTTGGCGTATGGTCGGCCGTGCTTACCCATCTGACCGGATGTGTGATGTTGATGTTCATGGGAATGTTCAGCCATCTCCGTCTCCTATGTGCTGGGGCAACCTGGCAGGGTCACTGGTACTGCGGCAGATACTTTGTCGATATATCAGCATGTGGAGCGATGCATCACTAACCGCTGATTTCCAGTCCCCAACTGGACGTAGGGGCGTCGAACGCTTCAACTCGCTGGTCTTGAACCGTCTGGATATCAGACCATACCAAATCGGTCTTGATGGGCTTTGCGCCACCTATGACGCTGGTACCGTGAGCGCCAATATCGAGCTTGCGTCCTCATCGCTCGATGGGCCGGCAACTGATCGATTCTTGCATATCAAGCAAGACAAGGCCACCTGCGGCGGACGCCAATGGCCTCCTCCGCCTTCGCTTAGGGCATCGCCTCAAGCGTCCGTCGCAGGCCATAACGACACAACAGCCCTTGGGCAAGAAAGGAGCCGGTGATGTAGCGCACCCGAAAGGAGACGAAGACATGCACAAGGACATTTCAACATCAAAGGTGTTCTATCGTCCCATCGAGGCGGCCATCCGATGGGCTGGGTTGCTGCGGTATCTCCCGATGATCCTGGCCACGATCGCGTCACCGCGTGTCCTGCCTCGGTCGCTGAACTGCCCTCGATGGAATGAGTGCCGGCTGCACTCGGAACGTATCTATGACGGCATCCTCAACGGAGAGCTGCCCTACGGCAAGAACGGGATCACGCTCAATGATCCGAACCTGCTCAATTCTCTGGATCTGACTGTTCGCCATGTCGATCTAAAACGCTGGATGCGCACCCACTATCCCGAGCACCGGCCAGGATTTCTGTTCAGCCGTGGCGAACGCATGGCGCATCCTTTCATCACCATGGAAACAGGACAGGCGATCCTCGTGGAGCGGCTGGCCCTTCAGGCCGCGCTTGAACAAGCCCGACGTGAGATGCGAGAACTGCAGGAGCAGCACGACACGCTACTCAAGCAATCCTCGGTGCTGTTGGCATCCAAGCAATGCGAGATCAGCGAACGGGCGGAAACGACCTATCTCAACATCATTGGAGGGATGTTGACGCTGATGCTGAGCCAGTCGCCTTCAGGCGTGCCCTATTCCAGCTTCAAAACGCAGGAGGCCCTTGTCTCTGCATTGGTCGCCCACTACGGCGGCACCATGGGCATCACTGAGCGCACCTTAAACGGAAAGTTCGCCAACGCTAAGAGGTACGTTCGTAGCGCAAGCGCATGAGGTTATCCAGCTTGTATGTGCAATCGCGGAGATTGCATTTGCAATGTCTTTCCGCAGCCAGGTCTATTGAATAGAGGTCACGCCAACAAACGCCACCGAGCGTTCAGGAGTGACCGCCATGTCGCAGACCCCTGTACTCCCGCCGAACGAGCGCCGCATCCTGCGGCTCGATGAAGTCGAAGCGAAGTCCGGCTTCAAACGCGCCCACATCTACAACCTGATGAAGAAGCGCCAGTTCCCTCAGGCGCTGCGCCTGGGCGTGCGCGCTGTCGGCTGGGATTCGATCGAAATCGACCAGTGGATCGCCGAGCGCCTCAACCACCGGACCTGACCCGCTCTCCCGCGGACTTCCCATTCCCAGCCGGAGAGCGCCATGCAGGTCGTGTCCATCATTTCAACGAAGGGCGGCGTCGGCAAGACCACGACGGCCGCCAACCTGGGCGGGCTCGCCGCGGACGCGGGCCTGCGCGTGCTGCTGCTCGATCTCGACGTGCAGCCCACCTTGTCCTCCTACTACGAACTGACCCAGCGCGCGCCGGGCGGCATCTATGAGCTGTTGGCCTTCAACGAGCGCGACCTTGGCCAGCTCGTGTCCCGCACGATCATCGCGGGCCTGGACCTGGTGCTGTCCGACGACCACCGGGGCGAGCTGAACACGTTGTTGCTGCATGCGCCGGATGGCCGCCTGCGGTTGCGGCATCTGCTGCCAGCACTTGCTCCCCTCTACGACCTGGTGCTGATCGACACCCAGGGCGCGCGTTCCGTGCTGCTGGAGATGGCGGTGCTCGCCTCCGATCTCGCGCTGTCGCCCGTCACGCCGGAGATCCTCGCGGCACGCGAGCTGCGGCGCGGCACCATGCAGTTGCTCGAAGACATTGCGCCGTACCGGCACCTGGGCATCGAACCGCCGCCGCTGCACTTGCTCATCAACCGCGTCCACCCGGTGTCCGCCAACGCACGGCTGATCCAGCAGGCCTTGCGCGACCTGTTCCAGGACAGCGCCGGCATCCGCGTGCTCGCCACCGACGTGCCGGCCATAGAAGCGTATCCACGTGCCGCAACGCGCGGCCTGCCGGTGCATCGGGTCGAGCACCGCCAGCCGCCCGGCAGAGTCGCCCCTGCCGCGCTCGACACGATGCGCGCGCTCGCCAGCGAGTTGTTCCCGCAATGGCAGGACCGACTGGCTCAAGTATCCGGCCGCCCGCAGCGACCTCTTGATCCTGGGAGGCCCCATGGCGAACGCACATGAGCTGGCCCGCGGCCACAAGCGGCTGCGCGCCCTGATCGAGTTCGCGGTCGGTGAGGGCTGGCACGTCAAGCGCACGCCGGGCGGGCACCTCAAGTTCACCAAGGCCGGCTGCGCGGCGATCTACACGAGTTCGACAGCGAGTGACCACCGGGCCGAATTGAACGCCCGTGCGCAGATCCGCCGCGCCGAGCGAGAGGCCCGCATGGCGCCGGCCGGCGGTCGTGGGGACTGCGAGGGGTGCGGCCATGGCTGACATGACCTCGCAGGACATGGCAGGCAAGCTGCTCGCGGCCGGCTTCGAGCGCAGCGGCCCAGCGGCTACGGCCTTGAGCGACCCGATCGCGGACACGCCCATGGTCGTGACGCTGGACCAGTTGCGGCCCTACGACCATGACCCGCGCATGAAGCGCAACCCGGCTTACGAGGAAATCAAGGCATCCATCCGCGAGCGCGGCCTGGACGCGGCGCCGGCCATCACGCGCAGGCCCGGCGAGGACCACTACATCATCCGCAACGGCGGCAACACGCGACTGGCGATCCTGCGCGAACTCTGGTCGGAGACCAAGGAAGAACGCTTCTTCCGCATATCGTGCCTGTTCCGACCATGGCCGGAGCGCGGTGAAATCGTCGCGCTGACCGGGCATCTTGCCGAGAACGAACTGCGCGGCGGCCTCACGTTCATCGAGCGCGCGCTCGGCGTCGAGAAAGCACGGGAGTTCTACGAGCAGGAGAGCGGCGCCGCCCTGAGCCAGTCGGAACTGGCCCGCCGCCTGGCGGCCGATGGCTTCCCCGTCCAGCGGTCGCACATCACCCGCATGGCCGACGCGGTGCGCTACCTGCTGCCCGCCATTCCCACTGTGCTCTATGGCGGCCTGGGGCGCCACCAGGTCGAGCGGCTGTCGGTCATGCGCACGGCCTGCAAACGCACCTGGGAGCACTACGCCAAGGACCGTTCGCTGCCGCTGGACTTCGACAGTTTCTTTCAGGAGGTGCTGGCGCAGTTCGACACGCAGGGCGACGAGTTCGCGCCGCAGCGCGTGCAAGACGAGCTGATCGGCCAGATGTCCGAGCTGCTGGGCATCGGCTACGACGTGCTGGCGCTGGACCTGACCGAATCGGAAAGCCGCCACCGGGCGCTGGTCAGTGACCCGACGCCACCTGCGGCGCAGCCGGCGTTGCCTTCGCCCACCGCCGGCACGCCGACTCCGCCGGGCGCAGCATCGTCCATCGCCACGCCTGCAGCGGCGGCCGGTCCTCCACCCGCCAGCCCTCCGGCGTCCGAGCCCACCTTGCGCCACGACGACACGGCGGTTGGCGAAGCGGCCACGGGAAGCCAGCCGGCCGCACCGGGCGATCTGCTTCGCGAGCACATCGTCTCGCCAGCACCGACGACAGAACGGCTCCAATCGATCCGGCGCATGGTCGCCGACCAGTTGGGCGATGCGCTGCCGCCCGACTTCTCGGCGAGCGTGCTGCAGTCCATCCCGGTGCAAGCCGGCGGACTCTATCCGATCTCCGACGTCTGGTACATCGACGCCGGCCTGGACACGCCCGATCGGCTGCGCATCCACATCGCGCAGTTCGCGCGCGAGATCGCCGGGGAGGCAGGCCTGGACGAGTGCATCGAGGATCGCGCCGATGGCATCGGGTTTGCGTGCCGCGCCCGCGGCCAAGCCCCGTCGCCGCTCGGCCGCGCGGTGCTGACGCTGCTCACTTCCCTGACGGGTCAGCCCGTCGCCGAAGCGGGCCTGGACGGCGCGCAGCTCGCCGCCGACCTGCCGACCCTGTTGCACGGCCAGAGCCAAGGCCATGGCAGCGGCGCAAGGCGCTTGAGCGACACGGCGTTGGTCAAGCTCTTTCGGCTGCTGCGCCTCGCCCGGCGTCTGCTGGACCTGGAAGCCGGCACCACGGCGCCCGGGACGTGAGCGAGGGAGGCCGCATGTCCACATCGCATCCGCTCAACCAGGCCGTGATTGCCCAGGCGCTGTATGACCTTCGCAACGGCCAACTGCGCCGCTGCAAGGCCATGGGCTTCGGCGAGGCCGAGCTGGATGCGCTCAAGCACCCCGCGCTGATCAGCGTGCTGGCCAACGCCAGCGTCTCGTGGTGCTCGGTCACGGTCAACCGCGAAGTGCTGCAGCGCCTGCTCAACCAGGCACAGGACGTGGAGAAGGAAATCGCCACGGTCGATCGCATGCTGCGGCTGGGGGCCAGCACGGAGATGGTCAGCCGCTTCTATGGCCTGACCCATCAGGAAGTCGCCCTGCGGCGGGAGATCCTCGGCCTGCCCAAGCGCAAGGGGCGCCACCCCGTCCTGGACGAGACCCAGGACACCGAACTGTGGCGGCAATGGAAAGCCGTGACCAGCAGCAGGAACGTCGATCTGGAGGACGAGACCTCGATTCTCGATGCGGCCATGGACCTGGCCGAGGGCATGTCGCTGCCGCTCTCGGTGGTCTGGGCCGCGATCAGGAACTGGGTCGATCAGGGATTGGGCTAGGCCATGGCCGTGGACGACACCGCCCCACGAGCCCAGCGCCCTGGCCCCATCGCACTCGCCGACCTGTTCGACGCTGCGCTGAAGGACCTCGCGCCCAAGTCCAGCTCTGGCGCTCCCGCGTCCCTGCCTGCTCCAACGCCCACGCCTCCTACGTCCGGCGACGCCTTCCTGTTCAGTGGCAATCGGCACGAGAGCGTGCCGCGGCGGCTGTTCCTCGACCGCCGCCTGACACCGCTGGAGCGCAACGCCTGGCAGGTGTTCCGATTGATGCTCAACGACGATGGCGTCACGGCATTTCCCACCTATGAGCAGTTGCGCCCCTGGCTGGCGTCGATGCCCTGCGCAGGCCAGGCCTCCCATGAGACCGTGGCGCGGGCGCTGACGCTGCTGCGCCTGACGCGCTGGCTGAGCCTCGTGCGACGACGGCGCGACCCCAAGACCGGTCGCATCCTCGGCAACCTCTACGTCCTGCACGACGAACCGCTGACGCCGTTCGAGGCGATGCAACTCGACGCCGACTACCTGGCCCTGGTCAGCCAGTCGCTGGGGCATTCGGCCAAGGCCGTCCAGGTGGTGGGACTCAACACCCTCCAGGAGATCGCGGACGACCCGATGCTGTCCGGACGCACCTTGCCGTCGCGGCTGCAAGTGCTCGCCGAGCGCCTGGCCGACCAGGGCATCACCGCCTCCGAAAGTTATCCACAGGAGGATGCGGTCCACGATTCCGAAGAAGGGCCCGCGAGCCTTCTTCGGAATGGCGATCGCCCATCTTCGGAATCCGAAGCAGGGCCGAAACCCGCGCCAGACGGCGCTCTTCGGAATTCGAAGCAGGACCGTACAGTACGTAGTAGTCGTATTGATGAAGTACGTACTACCGCGCAGGCGCGTGCGCTGGGCGACCTGCAATGGCCCAAGCGCTTCGCGGAACTGAAGGCGGAACAGCAGGCCGGAGCCAAGATGGCGTTGCAGCAGGTGGACGCTGCCCTGCGGCAGGCCGTGCTGGACGAATGGGCCGCACGGTGCGGCAAGCATGGCATCCGCAACCCCGCCGGTTATCTGTTCGGCATCATCCAGCGCGCCATGCGCGGCGAGTTCAATGCCTGGGCCAAGCAGACCGGCCCGGCACCGCCAACACCATCGGCGGCGCGAGCGCCACCAACCGAGCCGCCGCGCAACGTCGTGCCGCCCGAGGTGGCCCGGCAGCACATCGAGCGCCTGCGCGATCTGCTGCGCAAATCCTGAGCACAGGGCTTGTCAAAGCCGTGAAGTAGATCTCCATGGCGGTCGGCAGAAACGGTCCCCTGGGGACGGCTGTGCGGTGAAGCGCCGGGCGACGGCGCGACATGCTGCGCAAAACCTGAGTAGAGCGCATGCAAGACCATGAAGCAGACCTCCATGGCGCTCAACGGAACGGTCCCCTGGGGACGGCTGCGCGGCGAAGGATCGTGTCGAACGGCAGCGCGACGTGCGGTGCAGCACGCATACCGTCAACAACCGAGGACGGGAACGCCGATGTGAGTGCCCATCTGCGGAGCGGTCCCCAGGGGACCGTTGCGCGCTGCGCCGCCAGCGCGCACAGAACCGGGGGTCGGCTCATTTCGGTTTGTTGACTGACTGCCTTCCGCTGCATGCGGATGCTGGCGGCTCCCTGTCCACCAGCGAGCGATCACCATGGCAACCAGCAACGAACCATTGCAACTCAACCTCGGCTCCCTGCGCAGCGCGATGTCGCTGACGCTGCACACCCACCACGCCTCGCGCATCTGGCATGGCCGCGCCGCCGCCGAGGGGCGACCCGGCATCGTCGGCCTGAACGGCTACATCGCCGTGATGAACAAGATGAAGCGCGGCTCGGAGCAGGACGACCCGTACAGCGACTGGTGGATGTTGCGCATCGAGGAAAAGCTCGACCAGACCAGGACCACGTTGCAATCGCTGCGCGAGCAGGTTGACCAGGCACTGGCCGGCGTGCCTGCGGCGTTGAGCCTGGGTGAGAACCTCAACGTGCAGCCGGTGAAGCTCCCCTTGTTCGTGAACGCGCAGCTCGGCTTTGCCGCCGTCTATCTGCTGGCCGACTACGACGACATCGCCCGCAAGCTGATCCTCGCCCACCACACCGCGCTGATCGATCGCTCGACGTTGGAGCGCTGGCTCAACGAAGGTGCCCACGCGCTGCGCAGCCTGTTCAGCCTGGCCCAGCAATACCGCTACTCGGGCTGCACCCGCGACGACTTCGCGGCCAAGAACGCCGCAGCTCGGGCAGCATTGGAGAAGTTCGGCGAACTGCCGCAGGACGTGCTCGAAGGCATGCGCCGCTCGAAGTTTGCGCCGCCCGTCGTGCGCCGTGGTCTGCAACAGCGTGGTGATAGCGCTGCCGCAGCCGCATCTCCCACCGACGAAGGCGCTGCCGCCGATTCGGCCGAGGCCAAGTCCACAGCCGCCGGCGAGGACGAACCGGCATGAGCGACCCGAACCGCGAACCGCGCTACTTCCGTCGTCTGGAACAGCCAGCCTTCATGCGGCTGGAACACGCGGCCTCTCTAAAAGGCCTTTTAAAGCCTTTTAAAGGTAAAGGGGACTTCGAGGCCTGGGCCAGCCAGTGCTTCGCCATGCGCGACGAGTTGATTGCCCTGGCGCAGCGACAGGTGCTGCCACAGGCGTGCGGGCATCCCTTCCACCTGCTTCCCGTCGAGCTGGCCCAGCAGACCACTGGCGCAGGCACGACCTTTCTTCGCTGGCGCAAGCACGATCGATCGGCCATGGGCGTGGCGTTGTGGCAGGAGCTGATGGCGAGCCCCAGCACGCCGGTCAACCTGCTGCACGACCTGCACGAGATCGAACTGCAGCGCGTCATGCTGAACATGCAGATCAGCCTGCTGCACACCCTGGGCAGGCAAGCACAGGAATGCGCCAGCAAGGCCGCGCAGGCGGACAACACCTACCTGCGCCGGCTCGCGTCCGTTCCTGCCGCAGTGCGCGATCGGTGATTGCGCCTGCCATCCGAGCACGCGCCCGAGCCCAACGAGGCACGGGTATTTCAACCACCACGGAGATTCCAACATGAGCACACAATTCATCGGCGAGGGCAACATCGGATCGCCTCCCGAGTACCGCGAATTCCCCAATGGCAACGACGATCCTCGCCGGTTGCTCCGGCTGAACGTGTACTTCGACAACCCCGTCCCCACCAAGGGCGGCGAGTTCGAGGACCGCGGCGGCTTCTGGGCGCCGGTGGAACTCTGGCACCACGACGCCGACCGCTGGCAGCAGCTCTACCAGAAGGGCATGCGGGTGCTGGTCGTCGGCCGCATGGAGCGCGACCCCTGGACGGACAACGAAGATCAGCCGCGTGAGACTTGGCAGGTCAACGCGCGCAGTGTCGGCATCCTGCCGTACCGCATCGAGTCTGTGGCCCTCAGCCCGAAGCCACAGGAGGCAGAGCCGAAGCCCCAGGCCACCCAGGAATCGACGGCGCCGAAAGAGACCAAGCGCAGGAAGTGATCGGGCATGGAGGGCGGCTGCCGCAGTGCTTCGCCGCCCTCCATGCGCTGCGAATTATCCCCAGGGGATAGCTCCACCAACGTCCACCGAGTTCCACGCGCGCTCCCGGAAATCGCGGCTCTCGGCCCGCACACTTCCGGCCACGCACCTTCCCCGCACTCGCCATTTCATCGGCGTGAAAGCGGTCGCTGCCGCATGCGGCTTGTTTGCTGCTGCCAGGGGCTGCGCTCGGCATCCTCGATCCCAGCAACTCCATGAACAACAGGAATCGGGATGGACGGATATGCGGCTGTTCTTGTGCGAGAAGCCCTCCCAGGGCAAAGACATTGGCCGGATTCTCGGCGCCACGCAGCGCGGTGAAGGCTGCCTCAACGGTTCCGGCGTCACGGTCACCTGGTGCATCGGCCATCTCGTGGAGGCGGCGCCGCCCGAGGCCTACGACGAGCAGCTCAAACGATGGTCCGTTGAGCAGTTGCCCATCATTCCCCAGCACTGGCGGGTCGAGGTCAAACCGAAGACCGCCACGCAATTCAAGGTCGTCAAGGCGCTCTTGGCGAAGGCGACTCACCTGGTTATCGCCACCGATGCCGACCGCGAGGGCGAATTGATCGCCCGCGAGATCGTGGAGCTTTGCGGCTACCGCGGCCCCATCGAACGCCTGTGGCTGTCGGCGCTCAACGATGCGTCCATTCGGGCGGCACTGGGCAAGCTGCGGCCTTCGGCCGAGACGCTTTCGATGTACCACTCGGCGCTGGCGCGCTCCCGTGCGGATTGGCTCGTGGGCATGAACCTGAGCCGGCTGTTCACGGTGCTGGGGCGACAGGCGGGTTACGACGGCGTGCTGTCGGTCGGCCGCGTACAGACCCCGACGCTCAAGCTCGTTGTGGACCGCGACCGCGAGATCGCGCGCTTCGTGTCCGTACCATACTGGGCCATCGCCGTGTCCCTGTTCGCAGGCGGTTCGACTTTCGCCGCGCAATGGGTTCCACCCGATGCGTGCACCGACGACGCAGGCCGCTGCCTGCGGCAGCCGGTCGCACAGCAGACCATGCAGCAGATCCGCGCTGCGGGCAGTGCCCACGTCGTGTCGGTGGAGACTGAGCGTGTCCGCGAAGGCCCGCCGCTGCCGTTCGACCTGGGCACCTTGCAGGAAGTGTGTTCCAAGCAGCTTGGGCTGGACGTGCAGGAAACCTTGGAGATTGCCCAAGCCCTGTACGAGACGCACAAGGCCACGACGTACCCCCGCTCGGACTCCGGCTACCTGCCCGAGAGCATGTTTGCCGAAGTGCCCACCGTTCTCGACAGCCTGCTCAAGACCGATCCCTCGCTGCGCTCGATCATGGGCCAGCTCGACCGCTCGCAGCGCTCGCGCGCCTGGAACGATGGCAAGGTCACGGCGCACCACGGCATCATCCCGACGCTCGAACCGGCGAAGCTCTCCGCCATGAGCGAGAAGGAACTGGCCGTGTACAGGCTCATCCGGTCGCATTACCTGGCGCAGTTCCTCCCTCACCACGAGTTCGACCGCACTGTGGCCAAGTTTTCGTGCGGGGGGCAGAACCTGGCGGCCACGGGCAAGCAGGTTGTCATCCCGGGTTGGCGCCAGGTGCTCGCCGAGCCGCAGGCCGAAGACGGTGATGGCGAGGGCGATACTGCGGTCCGCGCCCAGGTGCTGCCCGCGCTGCCGAAACTGTATGAGGGCCTGGCATGCCAGGTGGCCGACGTCGATCTCAAGGCACTCAAGACGCTGCCGCCCAAACCGTACACGCAAGGCGAGTTGGTCAAGTCCATGAAAGGCGTCGCCAAGCTGGTGTCCGATCCCCGCCTGAAGCAGAAGCTCAAGGATACGGTTGGCATCGGCACCGAAGCGACGCGGGCCAACATCATCGGCGGCCTGATCGCTCGCGGCTACCTCGTGAAGAAGGGGCGCGCCATCCGCGCCTCGGATGCGGCTTTCACTTTGATCGATGCCGTGCCTGCGGCGATTGCCGACCCTGGCACCACCGCCGTCTGGGAACAGGCGCTCGACATGATCGAGGCCGGACAGCTCACCCTGGACGTGTTCATCGGCAAGCAGGCCGCGTGGATTTCGCAGTTGATTGCGCAGTACGGCAGCGCCTCCCTGTCCATCAAGGTTCCCCAAGGGCCGGCATGCCCGCAGTGCGGCGCACCCACGCGCCAGCGCAGCGGCAAGAGCGGCCCGTTCTGGTCGTGCAGCCGCTACCCGGACTGCAAAGGCACGCTGCCAGTCGAATCCGGCAGCTCCAAGCGCGGCGCCTCGCGCCCGCGCCGTAGCGGCCGCAAAGGCTCCTGACCGCCCCCGTTCCCCGTGAGCCGTGCCCGCCTTCGGCGGCGTGGCCCCTGTCCCGCACTCCGCCGCATGCCCTGCGGGACGCCCAGCGCGCAACGCCTTCTTGATCCGTGTGCGCGTCCCGCCCAGCCGTCCCCGGCCGCGGGACCTGAAGGTAGCTTCTCTGCGAGCCGCACCACGCGCGTTCTGTTGATCTGCGTTTCTTCCGCCCTCTGCGAAGGGTCTCCCGGTGGCTTGCCAGGCTGCACGAGCCACCGGGAGACCCTTCGTGGTCAGCGGTAATCGGTGCCGGTGCCCGCCGGTGCAAAAACGGGCTCCCTTTGTGCGCGGATGTGCGCCAGACGATGCCGGCCCCAGCCACGACATGGGCCGGGTGTGATTGCTTGATGAGCAGACGGTTCTAGCGACGACCGGGCCTGCCAATCAGCCCACGGGTGGTTCCTCTTTTCTCCCGAGCCGAAGGCCGTTGGGCCTTCGGCGCCATTCTCCTGCCCATCAACGTCCCGGCCCGGCCATTGGCCTGGGCCACACGAACAGGAGAGACGACATGCACCCTCAACCTTGCGCACCGCTGCTGTACGGCAGACGGAGGTCGAGAACGGCATGCCCGCCTATCGCGCGGCCATCGCCAATGGTACGCTCGGCTGCAGCCGAGGCCGTAGCCCAAAGGCTGGACTACCTCTTTTGCAGAGGTAAACCTCGGGATGAACTGGGCGAAAACATGCCTTATGTGCCCGCCTTACGGCGAGCTGTTTCCGATGCTTCGCGCAGGATTTCCCGCCCCCCATTCGCTGCGATTGCGGCCACGATGACGCCCAGCACCAGATCCGGGATGTTCGACCCGAACCCCATCACCAGCACCCCGGACAGCACAATCGCACCATTGACGATGGAGTCGTTGCTGGTAAAGATCGCTGACGCCTTGAAGTTCACATCTTCCCCGCGATGGCGGCGCAGTAGTCTGAGGCACACTAGGTTCAAAGCCGCGTTCAGCGCGGCCATGGCCATCATGGCTGGGCCGACAGGCTCTTCCCCTCCAGCGAAGCGGCGTAGGACTTCCAACAGCAGCAGCGCGGCCAGGCCGATTAGCAAGAAACCCGACAAGCGGGCCGCGCCCACCTTGACCGTTGCCGCACGACCGACGGCATACAGGCTAACCGCATAGACCGACGCATCGGCGAGGTTGTCCAACCCGGCGCCCATCAGCGCCGTAGAGCCAGCCCAGATGCCAAGGGCAATGCCGGCGGCGGACTGCGTCAGGTTGATCAGCAACACAGTCAGAAGAATCTTTCGGTCCTTCGCATCGCTCGCATCTAGGCGGCCCAACTCGTCGTTTTCGTGATTTCTGTGGTTTTCAGCCATGCATTGTTCCTTCCAAATCGATGGATGCTGAAGCCTGTAGCGGCTGGAGAGTCAAGGCGCAGATGCAACGAACTTGCCACAGGGTCTTCCCGGACGCCCTTGACTCTACCGTAGCTAGAAGGTTTTCCAATCCAGTCAGAGCTTTAGGACAGAACAGATGAGCACCAATGCGCCCCCTTCATTGCGACTGTCATCCGGTATGGCTGCTATCCACTGATCCGTGGCGCCACTGCGGTTGTGCTCTTCGGCGAGCTCGCGACCGGCCGGCCGTCTTTTCCGACGGAGCTACTCACAGTGATCGTCGCGCTCGCTTGTGCCGCCTTGCTAGAGGGCGGGCGGCCTTTCCACTCCCCGTTGAGCCAGTAGCGGCGTTCCAAGCTGTGGTTGGCCGTCGGCGCATGGCTCGGCTTCTTGGTCGTGCATCTGGCCTTCCAGCACTCCAATCTGGGATACCGGGTCGGGCCGTTGGGATTGTTGATCGGGGTGGCTGAAGCCCATCGCTGGCATCACAAGCGTGAGCACGAAGACGCCCAAGTCAACTACGGCGATTTCTGGATGCCCGGGGGCCACTTGTTCAGCGCTTTCCGGTCGCAAAAGCACACGCTGGGCGCCAAAGAGTGACACTCAAGAAAGATGGACTTTCCAATGGACTACGGCCCGCAGCTTGTCTATCCCTTCCGGAGCCGGCCAGCAGCGGCAAACGCTTGCGCTGCTGGCTATACGATCTTGCCCACGTCGCATTCTTGCGCGAGTCGGGCCTTGCGGCTTCTTGCGAAGCGATCGCGAGTTGCGTGGCGTGCCCATGAGTCGGGCCGCGTCGTGGCGCACTGCTACCTTGGCCTGCACCTGCACCTGCGCAGCCACGCCGCGATGCTCGGTCTGGCCTGGAGAACCCGTAAGGTGGCGGAGATTGCGGCGCGCAGGTCGTCCGGCTCGCGCTGGCTCCTGTGGGCCACGCCCTCGGTCGCACGCCGTCTCAAAACGTCAGAATCGCGCGCTTTCGCATGATGGAGCGCGGCACGTGGCTCTCAGAACTGGACCCGATCACTTCCAGCACCGATGACACGCTCGAGCTTCAGGCGGGCTCGGCCAAGCTGTTGAGAATGCCGCACTCGCGCGAGGTTCGGGCGCTATCGCAGGAGCGTCGCAGATCCATTAACTCGCGCTCCAAGGCGCGCAATTCCTTCATCTTGGTCCGCACTTGCGCGATATGAGCGTCGACCAGCGCGTTCACCTCGCCGCAGCCCAACTCTGGCCGATCCCGTAAGTTCAGCAGTTGACGGATCTCATCCAGCGTCATGTCCTTCGCCCGGCAGCGGCGGATGAACAGCAAGCGCTGCAAATGGACTTCGTCATAGAGCCTGAAGTTGCCCTCGCTACGTGCAGGCTCGGGCAGCAAGCCTTCTGACTCGTAAAAGCGCACGGTCTGCACCAAGCAATCTGCCTTCTTGCCCAGTTCACCGATCCGCATCATGGTTGCTTCCTATAAAAAACTTGACTCTATATCTACTAGAGGTTTTCTAATGATGGCATCCGGGGAAAACCTTGTCAATGAAGAGCGATCTATGAACAAAGAACCTTCCAGCCCATGCGCCTGCTCCGGCGGCAATGGCCAACAGACGGCGTGCGCCAGTGAGCAGGCCAGCACTGAAACCACCGTTTTCCACGTGAGCAACATGGATTGCCGCAATGAGGAAGCACTGGTGCGGCGAACGCTGGAGGGCATGCCCGGTGTCGAGCGGCTCCTGTTCGATCTTCCGCAGCGTTTGTTGACCATTTCGCACCGCGAAGTCTCGGCCGATGCCTTGGAGCAAGCGCTGAATTCGGTGGGCATGAAGGCTCAGGCTGTCCGAGACGCCGCCGTGTCGACCACCTACCGCATCGAGAACATGGACTGCCCGAGCGAGGAGAAACTCATCCGCTCGCACCTCGGGGCAGTCGAGGGAATTCAGGACCTCGACTTCGACCTCGCTGAGCGCACCCTGTCGGTGAAACACCTCGCTCAGGCACGCGCGCAGATGGAGCAGGTCCTGGCCTCGATCGGCATGCGCGCCAAGGAGCAGACCTTCGGCCACACGGGGCCGATCGAAGCCGCGGCTGTGATCCCATCCTCGGCCCTGCAGCAGCAACCAACCGCTGCCGTTTCCGCGCCGCCGATCGGCGAGCGGGTGACGTACCGGATCGAGAACATGGATTGCCCGACGGAAGAAGCGCTGATCCGCGACCGGCTGGGCAAGCTGCCGGGTGTGACCGCGCTCGACTTCAATCTGATGCAGCGTGTGCTGGGAGTCCAGCACACGCTGGCGACCTCAGCGCCGATCGAGAAGGCGCTTGCTTCCATTGGAATGCAGGCTGCGCGGCAGGACATGCAGACAGCCACCACGGTACTTCGCATCGCGAAGATGGACTGTCCGACCGAGGAAAGTCTGATCCGCGGCAAGCTGCAAGGCATGCCGGGCGTGCAGGGAATGGATTTCAACCTGATGCAGCGCACGCTCACGGTTCGGCACACACCCGACGCGATCAAGCCGGCAGTCGAAGCCATCGAATCGCTGGGCATGGAAGCCGAGGTCCAGAGGACTGATGAGCCGCGCGATGCCCCGGTGGCCGCGCACAAGACCAATTGGTGGCCGATGGCGGTTTCGGGCGTTGCGGCGGTGGCCGCCGAAGGCGTGTACTGGGTCAACGACGGCAATCATTGGGCCGTGATCGTGCTGGCACTGGTTTCGATCTTCACCGGCGGCCTCAGCACCTACAAGAAGGGCTGGATCGCGCTGAAGAACCTCAACCTGAACATGAACGCCCTGATGGCCATCGCGGTCACCGGCGGCATGGCGATCGGCCACTGGCCGGAGGCCGCCATGGTCATGTTCCTGTTCGCGTTGGCGGAAGTGATCGAGGCGAAGTCGCTGGACCGCGCCCGCAACGCCATTCGGGGGCTGATGGACTTGGCGCCCGAGACCGCGACCGTGCGGCAGGCCGATGGCTCATGGACAGAGCTGCCGGCCAAGGAGGTCGCAAAGGGCGCGGTGGTCCGCGTGCGTCCTGGCGAGCGCATCGCACTGGACGGCCTGATCACCTCGGGTCGATCGGCCATCAACCAGGCGCCCATCACCGGCGAGAGCCTGCCCGTCGAGAAGGCCGAAGGTGACCAGGTCTTCGCCGGAACCATCAATGAGACCGGCTCTTTCGAATACAAGGTGACCGCAGGCGCCAGCGACTCGACGCTCGCGCGCATCATCCATGCCGTGGAGTCCGCGCAGGGCAGCCGTGCGCCCACGCAGCGCTTCGTCGACCAGTTCGCCCGCGTCTACACGCCGGCGGTGTTCGCGGTGTCCGTGCTGGTTGCCGTCGTGCCGCCGCTCGCCTTCGGCGGCGCATGGTTTGACTGGGTCTACAAGGCCCTGGTACTGCTGGTGATCGCCTGCCCCTGCGCTCTGGTCATCTCCACGCCGGTCACCATCGTCAGCGGCTTGGCCGCTGCCGCCCGACGCGGCATCCTGATCAAGGGTGGCGTCTACCTGGAGGGCGGGCGCAAGCTCAAGGCGTTGGCCCTGGACAAGACCGGCACACTCACACATGGCAAGCCCGAGCAGACCGACTTCGTGCCGCTGATCGGCGAGGCGCAGGAAGTTGCCGCCTGGGCCGCAAGCCTCGCGGCACGCTCGGACCATCCTGTGTCTCAGGCCATCGCCCGCAAGGCGAACCGTGACGGCATCGCGCTGCACGAGGTCGACGACTTCGCGGCGCTGCCTGGCCGCGGCGTGCGCGGCCGCGTCGCCGGGCGCATGTTGCACATGGGCAACCACAGGCTCGCCCAGGAGCTGGGCCTGAGCGAAGCGACGCTCCAGGCTCGGCTGGAGACCCTGGAGCGCCAAGGCAAGACAGCGATCCTGCTGATGGACGATGCGACCGTGCTCGGCATTTTTGCAGTGGCCGACACCGTGAAGGAAACCAGCCGTGAGGCGGTGGCCGACCTGCAGGCGCTGGGTGTGCGCACGCTGATGCTGACGGGGGACAACCAGCACACGGCCGCGGCCATCGCTGCCCAGGTCGGAATCTCTGAAGCCCGTGGTGACCAACTGCCCGAAGACAAGCTCAAGACCATCGAAAGCCTGGTCGGCGGCGAGGGCCAGGTGGGCATGGTGGGCGACGGCATCAACGATTCGCCCGCGCTCGCCCGTGCCGACATCGGCTTCGCCATGGGCGCGGCCGGCACCGACACCGCGATCGAAACAGCCGACGTCGCCCTGATGGACGACGACCTGCGCAAGATCCCCGCCTTCATCCGGCTGTCGCGTAGCACTGCGGCGATCCTCACGCAGAACATCGTTCTGGCCCTTGGCATCAAGGCGGTGTTCCTTGCGTTGACGTTCACAGGGCATGCCACCATGTGGATGGCTGTGTTCGCTGACATGGGGGCAAGTCTTTTGGTTGTCGTCAATGGGCTGCGCCTCCTGAAGTTCAAGGCGGCATGAACAATGGATGAACCATCTCTTCGCAAGACGCAGTGGTACTCACTCGCGATCGTTATATTCGCCGGCGATCAGGCAGCTAAGAGCTACATTGACGCGACAACTCCCTTGGGTTGGTCGCACGAGGTGGCGTCATTCTTCAACCTAGTTCACGCTCTCAATCCCGGCGCGGCGTTCAGCTTCCTTGCTGGCGCGGGCGGCTGGCAGCGGTGGTTTTTTCTGGCGATCGCGTTCGCAATATCGGCATGGCTCGCATGGCTGCTCTCCCGGCCGCTGCGCAAAACGGAAGGCCTTTCGTACAGCCTCATTCTGGGCGGCGCATTGGGCAACGCGTTCGACCGCGCCACGCGCGGGCACGTTATCGACTACATCGACTTTCACCTGCACGGCTGGCACTGGCCCGCCTTCAACATCGCTGACATGGCCATCGTGGGCGGGGCGATCGCGCTGGTGGCCCAGTCGTTCATGAGCGTGGAGAACCCGGCCGCCACAAAGGAGTCCCAGTGACATTGGGACGATCCGGAAATTCGCAATGCACACGGTGCAGGACACCAATCTGAAGAGAACGGCCCCCAGCATGAGCGGCCGCGGCTTGGCCCTCATGCTAGCGCCCACCGCCGCTTTTGCTGCAACGCCCTGTTGCGATGGCGGCGATTGCTGCAACGACGTCGCAATGCCTTGCTGTGAATAAACAGCACGCAAGCCAGTTGACCTGGCAATTATGAAAGTCCATCACGGCGATGCTGGCCTTTTTCGTTCCAATGAGCCGTCACGGAGAGGTGATGATGAAGCTATGCCGGGATCCTGCAAGCTTTAGGACGGTCTTCTTTACCGCATAGCGATATGCTGATGTCACCCGTTCGCCTCGCCTGGCAAGTACAAGTAGTTCGTCGCGGTTTTCTGGCCGTGTCCGCCCGCTTCGCTGGCCCTTTTGCCCCAAACAAGCGCAATCATGCCTGCGTTACCACCAAAGTTCGCCCCCGCCAGTTGCTGTTCCTAAAGGGCATCAAGCTCAACGCCATCGCCGACCGGCCAGCGTATTTCGCATCGCTGCGTGCCCGTCGGGGCCAGCCCATCGTCATCCTCGCAGAGCTGGGACCGGACGAGGCATTCGCCCTGTGGAAGCAGCATGTACTGGGCGACAGGCCTCGCTGACCCAGTTTCGCCTCATCCTCCTGACAGCCCCGCACTTATTGCGGGGCTTTCTTTTTTCCGCGTTCGCCAATCGGGGCTGTTGCAAATGCCGATTTCCGGCTGACGCGGCTCGCCTCGCGCATGAAGCTGCCCGCATGTGTCGCTGATTCGTCAGCACCATGCCAGCAGCCAGAGTTTCCAGGCTGCCGCGGATTCTTTCCGCGCTACCCGCCAGTCCGCCATCGCATCGAGTCTGCGGACGCGCGTCACCCGTGACGCCGATGCTTTTTTCTCAACCGCGTGCGGGAGCTGCCATCCCGTGAGGGACGAGGCCCCGCTTTTTCCAAGGAGCCCGTCCATGTCCCAGCAAGCCTCTTTCGGCCAGTTGGCCTTGATCCATTGCGGCAAGTTCCTGCCGCTCGAAATCCTGCATAGCGCCGCCGGCCACTACATCGGCACGCGCGATACAGAAGGTCCCGTTTCGCGGGAATCCTGCCAGTACTTCCGCAGCTATGCCGCGGCTCAACGTGCCCTCGAAAGAGGCGGCTGGTCCCAGCTCGCCACACCCTGATCCAACTGGAGGAACCACGTCATGAACCAGCTTTTGCCCCAGGAAGTCGTCGATCAGATCATGCGGGAAGAGCAGCATTTCGCCGCCGCGCCCCAAGCCTTCTTCGAGGTCTGGAAGCGCGGCGTCGAGATCGCAGGCCCGCAATGGTTTGGCGACGGCACGCGCGAAGGCCTGAACCAGGCAAAGAGCAAGTGGGATCTGCGTCCCGACATGCTGCGTGCCAACGACGCACTCGGCGTCCTGAGCAGCGGGGAACGCATGTTCCTGTCCGCCATGTTCAGCTTCTACAACGCGCGCGAGGGCGGTGCCATGCTCAAGCGCTGCCACTTCCAAGGACTGTCGGACTTCGATGGTCTCGATCTGCAACGTCGCCAGGTGATCGCCGACCTGCTGCTGAACTACAGCGGTTGGTGAGCCGGTCCCTGGCACACCTTCATCACTGCGTTCACGGGACCCCATGAGGGACATGCGCCTCGTTCGAGGCCATGTCCCTCGCGTTTTCTCCCCGCCCAGCGCCATCCGGCATCAGGCGGTTTCCCCTGCGGATGCCATCGTCCGCAAGGGCTGGCTCCGTTCATTCATCGAAAGGAGCCTTCATGGCCAACAACTACTACGAAGCCACCGGCGTTCTCGTGCTCGACCGTGTGACGCCCGTCATCCAGGCGCTGTTCGGCGCCTTCGCGCTGGACGAGAGCCACCCCGGCAACGGGCAGGCCTACATCGCCCAGATCGCCGAGACCACCAATCCGCAATGGCCGGACGTGCTCGATGGCCTGGAAGACCTGGCCACGCAACTCGGTATTCCGATGCCGGACGACGAAGGGCTGTCGATCCCGCCGCTGCTCGAACTGCTCGCCGTGCACTTCCGTGCCGATGAGGACGAAGAGCTGGGGAACTTGATCGACCGTCATTCGTTCGAGGACACCGCCGATCTCGACGCATTGTTTCTGATCGCCACCCGGTTCGATGACGGGCACCACCTGACCGCCATCCAGTTCGAGGGCTGCTGGTACTGCAGCAAGCCGCGGCTGTTCGAGTTCGGCGGCAACGGCTGCTACCTGAGCCGCGAGGTCCGCTTCATCAGCTCCTCCTCCCAGGCCCTCCAGCTCGGCGACCAATTGCGCAAGACCATTGTGGCCGCCGACATCGAAGAGGCTTCGGCCCTGATCGCGCTGGAGACCATCAATCTGCTGGCGGGCGTCAGCGACGAGCCATTCCGCATGAATTTGCGCCGGCGCGTCGCCGAGCGATTGGCCCAAACGCCAACGATCAGCGTCACCTGACGCTGTTTCCTTTCTTTCCACCCACCGGGGTCAATTCCCGGTGGCGGGGATTTGCTCCATCATTATTCTGTTGGAGAAATCCCATGTCCCAGAATCCCAATCCCTTTCTACGCGGCTACTGGAATCTGAAAATCGTCCGCACGCTGTCCATCAGCTACGAGGACGGAAGCCCGCATGTTTGGCGAAACATCCACCCGAGCCAGCAGCACCTCTGCGACGCGGCGCTGGTTTCTTCTCCTTGCATCATCACCAGCGACTTCGCGGTGGTCAGGACTGGCACCGAACCTGTCGGCGCCGCACTGATCGCCGAATGCGACGCGGCTGAAGGGGGCAGCGGCGAAGGCATGGTGGGTGCCGTGGTGTACGCGATCCACGGCGACGACTTCGACGGCCGCCCCGTCCACATTGGCGACACCTATTCGGCCGAGGCCGCACGGGAAGTCGTGCAGCGGTTGAGCTTCGAGACCGGCTACTACAGCCGGTGCTGGGAAATCAGCAGCGCGCACATCAGCCGCGAAACCGGCCAGTACCTGGCCAACCTGGCTGACCTCGCGACGCCGGAGGCCTTTTTGTTCATCGCGTTCCGGATTCCCTACAGCCCGGCGATCGGCGTCAAGCTGATCTCCACGCCCTGGACGGACCAGCACCTGCAGGACGTCGAGGGGATCGCCGCCGAGCAGCTTCGGCAGGAGCACCGCAGCAAGGGCATGCCGGACGAGCTGGCACAGATCCTTGAACTGGCCGGCCAGGCCGACGTGCGCATCCTCATCCTCGATGCCGACGCACCCGTGTTGCCGGGCCTATCGCTGGCCGGCGAATAGCTGCCACACACATCCCCGGCCTTCCTTGTCCTCACCGCATGCCGGCCCGGTCTCCCGCCAGAGAGCCGGGCCGGCGCACTTTCACAGGAGCGATCCCATGTTCCCCGACCTCATCACACCCGCATCCGACTTCGAGCACCAACTCGGAGCCTGCGTCAACGCCATGAGCCAGGAAGATGCCATCGGCCAGATCCTGGTATTCGAGCGCATGAGCGGCACGCTGCACATGCGCCATATCGCCAGCGCCGACCTGGTGGACACCGACGTGGACGACTACGAAATGGTCGTCTTCGACGGTGGCAACACAAGCGGCGACACGTGGAAACACGTGTTCTTTCCGCGTCAGCGCGAGCACTACTTCGTGTACCAAGCCTGATTCCTCCAGCCCCTTTCGAGGGGCTTTTTCTTGCCCGCAGCACAGGAAAACGGTTGTGGTGCGGTGCCGTTTCCTGCGGGCAGGCAGACCGCCCCAGGGCCATGCTTGCCCCATGTTCGTCGGCGTTGCCGGCACATGCCCAGGCAGTCGAGACCTTCGAGGCTGCAAGCGCGGGAAACCGTGCTGGTCGTTTCTTCCTACGGACCTACCGCGTCCATCCACGCCACCCACAAGGGACCTCTCCCTTGCGGGCGGGGAATCCCTTGTTTTTCCTCAAGGAGTTTCCCCATGGATCGTTCCCTCATCAAATCCATGATGCCTTCGCTGGTCGCAGGCCATGTGCCCCGCAACGTGCGGTCGTTCAAGTACCGCGTGTTCGATGATCAGCCGCTGTCCTCAACGCTGGGCTTCGCCATCGACCCCCAACCCTTCGACGGCAAGGTGGTCGCCGCGACCGACGATGCCATCGTCGTCAAGCTCAAGCCTTCCGAGTTCGCGGTGCTCGATCCCAGCCTGGTGACCACGGTTCCTGCCGAAGGCGCCAAGGTGCATGTCCAACCCTATGCCCGTCGTCGCTTCGACGGACTGCGCGCGGACACGCCGGAGGTCATCACCGAGGAGACTTCGGACGGCACGCCGTACACCATCACGAGGCACATCCTCGGCTCGGCGCCGGCCAAGCTGCCCATTCCCACGCCGCAGTGCATGGAGTTGGGCCAGCTCATCGAGCAGTTGGAGGAGATGCCGGCCCCCGATCGCTTCCGGCGCATCACCCACATGCTGGTGGATGCCGGTGCCCGCGACTTCACCTGGGTCGATCCCACGCCCTCCAAGATCATCGAGACCCCGCCGGCGATCAGCTTCACGGTCTCGACCGCGAAGTTCGAGGGCCGGGTGACGATCCTCTACGACCGCGGCGGAGACACCTACGTGGTGGAACTGCACCGTCAGAACGGTGAATCGGTCGAACTGGTCGATCGGCACGACGAGGTGTATTTCGACATGCTCGGCGAAGTGCTGGAGAGGCTCATCGACGACGGGCGCTGGCGCCAGATCGACGTGAGCATCCTCGACGCGAAAGCGGCCCGCAAGCGCCAGGCCGTCCCGGCATGACGCCCCGCAGCGAAACCGGGCGGTCCTGCGGCTGACCCGAGGCATCCGCCACGGCGTTCCAGCCGTTCCGGCCGCGTGCACTACAGGCCCTTCATCCCATCGGATGGAGGCCTTTCTCATTCTTCCACACAGGAGATTTCATCCATGTCACTGCGATTCAAAGGCGCTGACCTGCGCCCCGTGCTGACCGAAGCCATCGCCAATCAGGGGTCGTCTCAGAAAACGGAAAAAAATCGTACGCTAAGAGCCGAAGTGGGCCCTTTAGCAGCAATGCAAAGCTGCGATCAACGGGCAGGAAACATTGCCATGGTGCGCGTTGCACTCTCTCACTAGCGTCGACAGGGCCTCTTCCATCCGCGTGAGGTCCGCCATGCGTGCGCGCACATCGGCCAGCCGGTGAGCAGCCAGTTCGGCCGCCTCGCTGCAATGGGTGCCGTCCTCCAGTTTCAGGAGCTGGCCGACTTCATCCAGGCTGAATCCCAGGCGCTGGGCTGACTTCACGAACTTCACCCGCGCCACGTCCGCCTGCCCGTAGCGGCGGATGCGACCGTAGGGCCGCTCCGGCTGGGGTAGCAAGCCCTTGAGCTGATAGAAGCGGATCGTCTCCACGTTGACCCGGGCTGCCTTGGCGAAGGCCCCGATGGTCAGATTCTCTTGAGCGTTCTCCATGGCGCTTGACTCCGTAGTTGACTACGGAAGTAACGTTACAGCATCAAGCGAAGTCCCGGAAGGAGAACCTTATGTCGGAACCCAAGAACGGCTGCGGCGCACTGGCGACCGGCGGCGTCGCGGCCGTCCTCGCCTCGGCCTGCTGCCTCGGCCCCCTTGTCCTGGTCGCGCTCGGCTTCTCTGGCGCGTGGATCGGCAACCTGACCGTGCTGGAGCCGTATCGGCCGATCTTCATCGGCGCAGCGCTCATCGCGCTGTTCTTCGCCTGGCGCAGCATCTTCCGACCAGCCCATGCCTGCAAGCCCGGCGACGTTTGCGCCGTGCCCCAAGTGCGGACTGCCTACAAGGTGATCTTCTGGATCGTGGCCGCCCTGGTTCTGGTTGCCCTCGCGTTTCCCTACGTCCTGCCGCTGTTCTACTGAAAGGAGATCACCATGAAGAAACTCACCACCCTCACCACCCTCATCGCCCTGGCCGCCGCTCTAAGCGCGCCCGCCTGGGCTGCCACCAAGACCGTCACCCTGTCGGTGCCCGGCATGACCTGCGCCGCGTGCCCGATCACGGTCAAGACGGCTCTGTCCAAGGTCGCCGGCGTCGAGAAGGCCGAAGTCAGCTTCGAGAAGCGGGAGGCCGTCGTCACCTTCGACGAGGCCAAGACCAATGCCGACGCCTTGACCAAGGCCACCGCAAACGCGGGTTACCCGTCCAGCGTCAAGCAGTGAGGGCGTAATCATGGCCGAGGCGATCACCCTCCACATCGAAGGCATGACCTGCACGTCGTGCGCCGAGCACGTCCAGCAGGCTTTGACGAACGTGCCCGGCGTGCGCGCGGCCTCGGTGTCCTATCCGCAGCGGCAGGCCGAAATCGAGGCGGATGCAGGCGTGAGCGTGGCCCCGCTGGTTGCCGCAGTGGCCACGCTCGGCTATCGCGCACGGCTTACCGACACGCCGAACAAGCCTGCCGGCCTGCTAGACAAGGCGCTGGGCTGGCTCGGTGGCGAAACGAAGCATGTTGGCGGTGAACAAGCGCTGCACGTGGCTGTGATAGGCAGCGGCGGCGCGGCGATGGCGGCTGCCTTGAAGGCCGTGGAGCAAGGCGCCCGCGTCACGCTGATCGAGCGCGGCACCATCGGCGGCACCTGCGTCAATGTCGGCTGCGTGCCGTCCAAGATCATGATCCGCGCCGCGCACATCGTCCACCTGCGCCGCGAAAGCCCGTTCGATGCTGGCCTGCCGGCCGCAGCGCCCGCTGTACTGCGCGAGCGGCTGCTGGCCCAGCAACAAGGCCGCGTCGAGGAGCTGCGCCATGCCAAGTACGAAGGCATCCTGGCAAGCACTCCGGCCATCACCGTGCTGCGCGGCGAGGCCCGGTTCAGGGACACGCGCACGCTGACCGTGGCGACCGCTGACGGCGGCACGCACGAGGTGAACTTCGACCGCTGCCTGATTGCCACCGGCGCGAGCCCGGCGCTTCCGCCAATCCCGGGCCTTGCGGACACACCCCACTGGACCTCCACCGAGGCGCTGGAAAGCAGCTCGCTCCCCGAGCGGCTGGCCGTGATTGGTTCCTCCGTGGTGGCGGTCGAGTTGGCGCAAGCCTTCGCCCGGCTGGGCAGCCAGGTCACGATCCTGGCGCGCAGCACGCTGTTCTTCCGAGAAGACCCGGCCATCGGGGAAGCCGTAACAGACGCCTTCCGCGCCGAGGGCATCGAGGTGCTGGACCACACCCAGGCGAGCCACGTTGCCTATGCGGGCGGGGAATTCGTGCTCACCACCGGGCAGGGGGAAGTGCGCGCCGACAAGCTGCTGGTCGCCACCGGTCGCGCGCCGAACACGCGCAGCCTGAACCTTGAAGCGGCAGGCGTCGAAGTCAATGCGCAGGGAGCCATCGTCATCGACCGCGCCATGCGCACGAGCGCACCGCACATCTTTGCTGCCGGCGACTGCACCGACCAGCCGCAGTTCGTCTATGTGGCGGCGGCGGCCGGCACGCGCGCCGCGATCAACATGACCGGCGGCGACGCGGCGCTGGACCTGACGGCGATGCCGGCGGTGGTGTTCACCGATCCGCAGGTGGCGACCGTGGGCTACAGCGAGGCGGAAGCGCACCACGACGGCATCGAGACCGACAGCCGGCTGCTGACGCTCGACAACGTGCCGAGGGCGCTCGCCAACTTCGACACGCGCGGCTTCATCAAGCTGGTGGCGGAAGCTGGCTCAGGGCGGCTGATCGGCGTACAGGCGGTCGCGCCGGAAGCGGGCGAACTGATCCAGACGGCCGCGCTGGCGATCCGCCACCGGATGACCGTGCAGGAGCTGGCCGACCAGTTGTTCCCCTACCTGACCATGGTCGAGGGACTGAAGCTCGCGGCGCAGACCTTCAACAAGGACGTGAAGCAACTGTCCTGTTGCGCCGGATGAGGAAAAGGGAGGTGTTCGATGAACGCCTACAGCCGCGCCAACCGCCGCATCTACGCGGCCTTGTCCGATCCCCTGTCGGCCACCCACCGGCACCGCCTCGACGATCTGCTCAAGCGCCACGACAACGGCAAGACGACCTGGCTGGCCTGGCTGCGCCAGTCGCCCGTCAAGCCGAACTCGCGCCACATACTCGAACACATCGAGCGCCTCAAAGCCTGGCAGGCGCTCGACCTGCCTTCCGGCATCGAGCGGTCGGTGCACCAGAACCGCCTGCTCAAGATCGCCCGCGAAGGCGGCCAGATGACGCCCGCCGATCTGGCCAAGTTCGAGGCACAGCGCCGCTACGCGACCCTGGTGCGCTCGCCATCGAGGGCATGGCCACCGTCACCGACGAAATCATCGACCTGCACGACCGCATCCTGGGCAAGCTGTTCAACGCTGCCAAGCACAAGCATCAGCAGCAGTTCCAGGCGTCCGGCAAGGCGATCAACGCCAAGGTGCGGCTGGCCACCTCGATCAAGCAGGGCACGGTGACGGCCTCGCTGATGCTCAGGAAACTCGGCAGCTACCCGCGCCAGAACGGCCTGGCCGTGGCGCTGCGCGAGCTGGGCCGCATCGAGCGAACGCTGTTCATCCTGGACTGGCTGCAAAGCGTCGAGCTGCGCCGCCGCGTGCATGCCGGACTGAACAAGGGCGAAGCCCGCAACGCGCTAGCCCGCGCCGTGTTCTTCAACCGGCTGGGCGAAATCCGCGACCGCAGTTTCGAGCAGCAGCGCTACCGGGCCAGCGGCCTCAACCTGGTGACGGCGGCCATAGTGTTGTGGAACACGGTCTATCTGGAACGGGCCTCAAACGCCTTACGCGGTCACGGCCAGACTGTCGATGACGCCCTGTTGCAGTACCTGTCGCCGCTGGGCTGGGAGCACATCAACCTGACCGGCGATTACCTCTGGCGCAGCAGCGCCAAGATCGGCGCGGGCAAGTTCAGGCCGCTACGACCGCTGCAACCGGCTTAGCGTACGATTTTTTCCGTTTTCTGAGACGTCCCCAATCAGTGCCGCATTGTCCTGGTCAAGGATCAGGGCGTGTACTTCCTCGCCGAGCGTGGGGAGCGTCGCCCGGATGGGCGCCAGGCACTGCTCGCCTACGCCGTCGGATGCAACCCGGACACCGACCCGTTCGATGACTGGTGGCACCTCGCCGGCCGCGAGCTGGGCGGCGATGACTTCGCGGAGTATTTCGACCCGAAGGACGGCCTGTTCACGCGCCTCCAGCACTCGGCGGACGATCTCGTGCTTTCCGCCACCGCCACGCACCTGTCCTTAGCAGTGGTGCCTCCCGCCTGACGCGGCAACCGCCTCGCAGCCCCCGCATCGGGGGCCTTCTTTTGTTCGCACCGCCGCCATCGCCGCGCGTGCGCGTTTGTCTCCAGCCGCCGAGGCACGCCCCGCCGGCCACAACGCCGGCATGCCACCGGAGACAACCGCATGAACACGCCATCGACCTCGCCGAGGCTGCACCTCCTACCGGTGTCGCTGCGCACGGCCAATGCATTCGTTCTGTCGCACCATCGCCACCACCGCCCGGTCCAGGGCGCGAAGTTCGCCCTGGCCGTCACGCTGAGCGACAGCGACCTGATCCACGGCGTGGCCATTGTCGGCCGCCCGGTCGCGCGGCACCTGGACGCTGGAAGTCACGCGGCTGTGCACCGACGGCACACCCAGCGCCTGCAGCAAGCTCTACGGCGCGGCCTGGCAGGCGGCAAGGGCGCTGGGCTACATACGCCTGCTCACCTACACCATGCCCGACGAAGGTGGCGCCAGCCTGCGCGCCGCCGGCTGGCGGCTGATCGGCGCGCGCGGTGGCGGCGCCTGGAGCCGTCCCGGCCGTCCGCGCGCCGATACCCCCGAGCACCTGCGCGGCGCCAAGTGCCTGTGACAGGCGCCGGGTGGCGCGGACAAAGGGAAGCGCCCGGGTGCCGATTGATTGCTGCCGCGCGCGCGAGGCCCCGCCATGCTGGCCCCATGCCTGCTGACGTCGTCAGCGACATGCCAGGCAACCATCGGTCTTCGAGGTTGCGGCGCAGTTCCCACTGCGTGACCGAGCCAGCTCGCACCGCATCCTTCCGCGAGCGGCCACCAGCCTCTGGTGGCGGATGCTTTCGCCTTATCAACCCACCGCGGGGTCACGCACCTTCCCCGCATGCGTGGGCCGGTGTGTCTCCGCTTCATCCCAATGGAGATTCACCATGAACACCACGTCCAACGAGAAATCGTATTTCGACCTCCACACCTCGGGCATCGGCTACATCCAGCGTGTCCGTGAAGTGCCCGTCCGGGGCGGCCGCCGTGCGCAGCCTTTCCTGGCATGCACCATCGCCGCGCTGGTCGGCCCCGCCCGGGACCCCAGCTACCGCTACTTCGACGTCAAGGTCTCGGGTGCCGAGGCCAAGAAGCTCGTTCAGCGCTACATCGGCGTTGACGATCCCAAGCAGCGCCCGCTGGTGCGCTTTCGCCTCGGTGACCTGTGGGGCGATGTGTACATCCGCGACAAGGGTGAGCAGAAGGGTCAGGCCGCCGCGTCCCTCAAGGCGCGACTGCTCAAGGCCGAACTGATCGACCGGGCCGAACTGGCTTCGATCGAGCAGCACGAGTTGATCACCCGCGGCATCGGCTATCTCAATCGTGTGAAGGACGTCACCCCAAAAGCTGGCGACTCGTTCCTCTCTTGCACCGTCGCGGCACTGGCCGGGCCTGTCGATGAACCGGAGTATCGGTACTTCGACACCATCGTCGCCACCCCGGAAGCCGAGCACCTGGTTCGCCGGTGCGTTCAGGCCGTCGAGGGTGACCGCAAGGTGCTGATCGCCTTCCGTCTGAACGACATGAAGATCGATCCGTACATCCGCACCAAGGGTGAGCACGCCGGGGAACCGGCCGCCAGCCTGGAATCGACGCTGGTCCACATCGGTCTCATCAAGATCGACGGCACCCAGGTCTATCCGACGAGCCAGGCGCAAGCCGAGGCGCCGCCGGCCGAAGACGCATCCGCGTCCGAAGCCGACGATGCCATCGACACGGCCACCGAGCCCGCCGAGCGCGAGCCCGAGGCGCAAGTCCAGGAGCAGGAGCCGGCATTGGCTGCTTCGTTCTGATCCGGCACGGCCTCTCACGGGGCCTTGTCGCTTTTCCTCCCCACGTACGCCGCGTCCCCAGGACGCGTGCTTGCGCATTTCATCCCCCGAGTTCCGCGTGGTCTCACGGCCACGCGGTTGTCGAATTTCTCAAAGGAGATCAGCCATGTCTCTGGTATCCCGCTTTGCTCCGCAATCCCCGATCCTGCGCTCTGATCGCCCACTCTCGGACGACCGCATTCGTGCCGTCGTTCCGTCGATCTTCGCCGACGCTCCACATGGGAGCCGGTCCGATCGGTATGCCTACATACCGACCTCGACCGTGCTGACCAAGCTGCGCCAGGAGGGCTTCGAGCCCTTCATGGTGTGTCAGACGCGCGTGCGCAACGAAGACCGGCGCGAGTACACGAAGCACCTCATCCGACTTCGCCATGCAAGCCAGATCAACGGCGACGAGGCGAACGAGATCATCCTGCTCAACAGCCATGACGGCACGAGCAGCTATCAGATGCTCGCCGGCATGTTCCGGTTCGTCTGCCACAACGGCCTGGTTTGCGGTGACACCACCGCAGACATCCGCGTTCCCCACAAGGGCGACGTGGCCAGCCAGGTGATCGAAGGTGCCTACGGAGTCCTCGAAGGTTTCGAGCGCGTGCATAACGCGCGCGATGCGATGCGCACCATCACCCTCGATGAGGGCGAAGCGGAGGTCTTTGCGAACTCTGCGCTCGCACTCAAGTACGACGATCCGGCCAAGTCCACGCCTGTCACCGAGAGCCAACTGCTGGCCCCTCGGCGATGGGACGACCGCAAGAACGACCTGTGGGCCGTCTTCAACCGCGTCCAGGAGAACCTAGTCAAAGGGGGCCTGAACGGACGCACGGCCAACGGCCGCAATCAGCGCACCCGTCCGGTGCAAGGCATCGACCAGAACCTGCGCCTGAACCGGGCGTTGTGGCTGCTGGCCGAAGGCATGCGCCAGCTCAAGGCGTGATGCCACGCGGACCTCGCCCACCTCGGGCGAGGCCATTTCCTCTCATCCACCGGGTGCCGTCGGCGGCCCGTCATTCATCATCAGGAGAACCATCATGGCAACCCCATCGGCTTCCGAGAAATCTGTTGCGCCCATCGTCGTCCCCGGCCAGCTCACGCTGCGTACCATCCGCGGCAAGAACGGCCCGTTCACGGTTGGCCGCCTCGCGACGCACCTCGGTACTTTCGAGGTCAAAGACCCGGAGCTGGAGCAGTACCCCGAAGGCAAGTACGACGGGGAATTCATCATCAGGTACATCTTCCCGAAGTCCTATCCGGTCGGCGGCGGCATGCGGTTCGAGATCCGTGCCAGCCTCGACGGCATGACGCTCAACGGCATCGACAAACTCAGCCGCGACGAAGCCCGCAGCTTCGCCACCCAGGACGTCGATCCGCTCGATGAAGAGCAAGGGGCGCAGCCTGCGGCAACGCCGGCCAAGCCCACCAAAGCGTCCAGGCCCGCCAAGCCCGCACCCGTGCAGGCGTCCGCGGACCCGCTGGTCGATACCACGCCCTTCGGCGTGGATGCGCCACCGCCTGCTACGGCCGCTGCCCCCGGCAGCACCGAAGACGGTGACGCCGCGCTCTTCGGCCTGCTGTGGCCGCTGGGCGAGTCCGTGAAACTGGATTCGACCATCGACCGCCGCACCCTGCGCGCGCAGATCGCCCGCCTGGGCGAGCTGGGCTACGCGCTGGACTTCAAGACGCAGGAGTGGAGCCGCCAGGCCGAACCAAAACCTGCGTGATCGCAGACGCCGCATGCGCGGTGTTCTTCATCCACCCGCCGGGGTTCCTTTCCCATGCGGGGGAGGCCCTGGCCATTTTCTGGAGGTCTCCATCATGTCCACCATCGCTTGCGATACCCCGCGTTCAACGCTGGATGAACCCGCGTGGCGGGACCTTTGCAAAGCGGCCGCCGCACACGCCCAGCGCGGTTGCGGCTTGTCCTACGACCACTACGTGACGCTCTTCAGTTCGGCGATCGACGCACAGGCCAATCGTTTGCCGGATGAGCAACGTGCTCAGGCTCTCGAAATCGCGGCCCAGGAATGGGACTACGCAACACCTGCCGAACGGCAGGAAACCCAGGACTGGAATGCGGAGCATGGCTATTGCTCGCACGGGATCGAGTTCGGCTACTGCCCGGCCGGTTGTGATCGAGACGATGACGACTGGGATTGAGGGCGACGCATAGGTTCCTTCGCCGCAGATGCGGCATTCCATCACCCGCTGGGGGTTCTTCCCCACGGGGAGGCCTTCAGCTCAACTTTTCGAGGAGGCCTCTCATGGGCTGGTATTTCTCAAACCAATCGCGGTCCGAACTGATCGCGGAACTGATCGCACCGCAAGAGACCGAGCGCGCCAGCGTCAAGGTCATCGCTCACACCCTGCGCGGCAACGTGCTGTGGTCCGTCGCCGAAGTGACCGCCAAGGTCGAAGGCGTGCATCGTGATCTCGCACCGGGCCAGTCCCTGCGCTACATCCGCTGCGATCTGCTTGAACGAAGCGGCGGCCAGTGGGGCTACAAGTCCTTGGACGAGTCCATGCACCCGTACTACTACACGTGCCCGCTGTCCTATCTGGACCTCGCACCGGAGCAGTCCGCCGACTGGCGTGCAGGCGTTCGCGCCTACCACGCCCGGCGGCGCACACCCACGGCATCCGCGGCATCCGCCGCGGCGTCGATGGCCTGAGCCAGGAGGAACCGACATGGACCCGATCCTGGCAACGCTTCCGCCCTCGTTGCTGGCACTCGTTGAAGGGAGTTTGTCCAACGACGAAGTGTCCTCCGACGAGGAAATGCTGGCGTACTTCATCGACAACGGCCTCACCGAGGACCAGGCACGGCAGGCACTGACCTACCGCGACCAGTACCTCAACAACATCTACCTGGAAGGCTTCACGCCGATCACTTCGGCGGACGAGCCGCTTCACTTCAACCCGCACACCCGGCAGTTCGAGCCGGACTGAGCGGTTTTCTTCCACCCCCTGGGGCAGTACTTGCCCCAGCGGGCGGTGCTGTTCCCGTTCATCCGAGGACACCACCATGCCCGCAAACACTTCTTCCACGCTGTACCGCATCGACGAATGCCCGGACGTGATGGCCGACGCCTGCGTCGGCGATGACCAGGGCAACCTGATCTTCCTGTCCATCTGGGCGCGGGACACCGCCGTCCAGCAGTTCCTCGCTCGCCTGACCCTCGGGCGCGACGAGCAGGGACTGGACCAGTTCCACGTCATCACCGACCAGGGCGGCAGCGTCCCGGTATTCATCGGCAACGTCGATCGCCTGGAAAAGCGCATCACGCGCGCGTACCGGCGGACGCTGTTCGGCTCGCTGTCCAACGTGTGGCTGTTCGACCGGCGCTGCGTCAAGCCCGACAAGGCCAACGCCAGCGCATTGGCACTGCTGCCACGCGACAGCGCCCACAGGCTTGACCGCCTGTGGATGCTGGTGCGGGACACCTGCCCGTTGCCGCTGCTCGATCACTGGCGCGAGACCGTGCTGGAACTGCTGCAAACCCGCGAGATGCTGGCCCGCCTTCCGTTCGCCCTCGGGCCGCTGGAAGGCCATCGGCTCGCCATCGACGTGCCGGCGCTGACCCTGGCGCTCGGCTCCCTGATCCGCAGCGACGCGCTCACCGCCTATCCGTATCCGGCCAAGATTTGGACGCCGGAAGCGGTAGCGGCTTGACCCACCCTCGGAGGCACGCCTTGGCGTACTTCCGTGTTTCATCCCCGCCAACCAGGAGACTTCCATGGCCCTCATGTTCCCGCGGCTCGCCCGCAATTTCGTCAAGAACGGAGTGTGACGTGAAGTCACGTGAGTAATTGTCTCAGCCCCTCGGGGTTAGCGAGACCTGATATTCCGCTATCAGTAGCCTACCGACACATGCGACTTCGGCAACGAGGTGGTGTGAAGCTGTCGGGACAATGTAGACCTCCCATGAGGGAAAGGTCCTTCCGCGAGGGAGGGCCAAATCTGCCAGCATCAAGGCGGATGGGTCGCTAGGCTGAGCGACATGGTTAACGCAAGTGAACTGCTGATAAACACTGTAATAGCGAACAAGCCAAAGATGCTGACAGGCTTGGGCCAAAAGGCAACGTAGTCGGTCAACCCTCGTCCGTTTGGGGTTGCGCGGACATCACGACTACCGGTGAAAAGGCAGAACCTAACTCGCTCTTGTTACTCACGTGGAACACGGTAAGCCCGTACCACCGCCCCTCGGGGCAGGCAGACCGTAAGGAATGCTGTTGGTGGTGCGGGTAGAGGAATGTGGAAAAGGCGAATGCCGTCCTGTAATGGGACGGATAGGGATTGAGCCGCAAGGCAACATCATCCTGCGCGAAAGCGAGCAGACTTCCACTTGGTCTTTCTCTACGAGAAAACTTGTCCAACCTTCTATAAGAGGGAATTGCAGATGACTACGCAAGAAATTGCTTGCGCGGGTGCGCCCTCACACGAATCGGTCACATGGCACAGCATCGACTGGGCCAAGTGTCACCGTGAAGTGCGAAGGCTCCAAGCGCGTATCGTAAAGGCGACTCGGGAAGGAAAATACGGCAAGGCGAAATCCTTGCAGTGGATTCTGACCCACTCGTTCAGCGGCAAAGCATTGGCCGTCAAACGAGTTACTGAAAACCAAGGAAAGAGGACTCCTGGTGTGGATCGCGTCACGTGGTCAACGCCGGAGACCAAATCCGAAGCAGTGTTGTCCCTTCGCCGTCATGGCTATCGACCCCGCCCGTTACGGCGGATCTATATTCCAAAAGCCAATGGCAAGAAGCGGCCTCTCGGTATTCCCACGATGAGGGATAGGGCTATGCAGGCACTATACCTGCTGGCTCTCGAACCCATCGCGGAGACGACCGGGGATAAGGACTCTTACGGGTTCCGCCCCGGCCGAAGTGTGGCAGACGCCATCAGGCAATGCCACACGGTGCTGGCTTGGAAACGCTCTGCGGAGTGGGTCCTTGAAGCCGATATCGAAGGGTGTTTCGACAACATCAGCCACGATTGGCTCGCCGAGAACATTCCGATGGACAAGGCGATCCTCAAAAGCTGGCTCAAGGCCGGATACGTCGAGAGCGGTAGTTTGTTCCCGACGGAGGCAGGTACTCCACAAGGGGGGATCATCTCCCCGGTGCTGGCGAACATGGCGCTGGATGGATTGCAAGAGGTTCTTGGCAAATCGTTCTTCAGGACGAGGCGCCAGAACAAGCACTACGATCCGAAGGTGAACTTCGTTCGTTACGCCGATGACTTCATCGTCACGGGGTACTCGCGTGAGCTACTCGAAATAGAGGTGCTGCCACTGGTGGAGAAGTTTCTTGCCGCCAGGGGCCTCAACATCTCGAAAGCGAAGACTCGCGTTACTCATATCTCGGAAGGGTTCGACTTCCTGGGCAAGAACATCCGCAAGTTCAACGGGGTGTGCCTGACCCAGCCATCGAAGAAGAACACGAAGGCTTTTCTAGATTCGATCCGAGGTTTGATCCGTGCCAACAAGGCAGTGAAACAAGACGACCTCATCGGCATGCTCAATCCACGCATCAAGGGTTGGGCGGAATTTCACAGTGCCGATGCTTCATCCCAGACGTTTACTCGCGTCGATGCAGTCATATGGCGCAGCCTATGGCGCTGGTGCAGGCGGCGGCATCCAAAGAAAGGGGCCTATTGGGTTAAGGAAAGGTACTTCCACCGGATAGGCAACAGGAATTGGGTGTTTGCTGCGGACGATGGTCAGAGGTTCCCTGACGGCAACGTGAAATGGAAGATGCTGCGCATAGCGGCGGATACCAAGATACGACGCCACGTCAAGGTCAATGGCCTAGCCAACCCGTTCGATCCCGAATGGGAAAGCTACTTTGAAGCTCGCTTGAGCCAGAAGATGGTCCAGTCCCTGCACGAGCGCAGGAAGCTCGTCAAACTATGGCTTGCGCAGGATGGAAAGTGCTTGATCTGCGAGCAGCCCATCACGAAGGAGACCGGTTGGCATGCCCACCATATCCAACGTCGGGTTGATGGCGGAAAGAACACTTTGGAAAACTTGGTTCTGCTTCATCCAAACTGCCATAACCAGCTACATGTCCAAGGTTTGAAGGTAGTGAAGCCGGTTCGCGAAAGCGAGCTTTGAAAGGCTTGAGCCGTATGAGGGGAAACTCTCACGTACGGTTCTTAGGGGGGGATGGGCCAGCAATGGCCTGTCCCTACCCGACTACTACCCGACCGACGAAGCCACACTCGAAAGAACCCTCAGCGCACTGGCGCCCAGCGATGGGCCGATGTGCATTCTCGATCCTTGCGCCGGCGAAGGCGTGGCCATCGCCGAAGCCGCCCATGCCCTAGGGCCTGAGCAGACCAGCGCCTATGCCGTCGAATTCGACCAAGAGCGGGCCAACCATGCCCGGCTGTTGGTCGACCACTGCATCCACGGTGACTTGATGGACACCATGATCACGCGGCAGGCCTTCGGCCTCTTGTGGCTCAACCCACCGTATGGTGATCTCGCAAGGGATGCCAACGGCAGCTTGGGCTACGAAGGCAAGGGCCGTGGGCGGCTGGAAAAGCTCTTCTACCAGCGCACGCTGCCTCTTTTGCAGTACGGCGGCATCCTGGTCTTCATCCTGCCAGCCTACGTGCTTGATCAGGAACTGGTCGGCTGGCTGACCCGCCACTTCGCGGATCTGTCGGTCTTCCAGGCTGTGGACAAGCAATTCAAGCAGGTCGTGATCTTCGGGCGTCGTGTCCGCCAGCGTGAGCAGGCAGGCGATGACGTGAAATCCTCCCGCGCCCGGCTGTTGCAAATCGGCCTGAGCGAATTGGAGGCGGGCGAGCTACCGCCCGAATGGACGCTGCTGCCGTATGTGGTCCCCACGTCCCAGGCCGAGCCGGAGCATTTCTACCGGATCAGCATGGAGCCCGAGCAGTTCGCCGACGAAGTGCGGCGTCTGAAGGGTTTGTGGCCCGCGTTCGAGACCCATCTGGGCGCGACGCAGCAGACCTTGCGTGCTCCGGCACGCGCCTTGTCCCAATGGCACCTGGCACTGGCCCTCGCGGCCGGCGCGATCTCCGGTGTCGTGCAGTCCCCCAGCGGCCGCACCCTGGCCGTCAAGGGCGACACCTTCAAGCAGAAGTCATCCGCCGTCGAATACCGCGAGCGCGATGACGGCTCCCTGGCCGAAACCCGCATCCTCACGGACAAGTTCGTTCCGGTGATTCGGGCCTGGGACCTCACACCTGACTCGGCCACGCTGGGCCAGGTTTTGACGATCCACTGATCTACAGGACGGAATGCTGTCCCCTCATGTTCCAAGGAGTATTTCAATGTTCAAGAAATTTCTATCCAGCAAGCCCATCCACAGTCCGAAGACAACCCGATTTTCCGTCGGCGCTATCAAGCTCAGCGAGAAGGTACGCTGGCTGGATGACCACGGGTTGCTCGATCCCATTGATCTGGTGCAACGGCATATCCGTGGCGACTGGGGCAGCATCGGAGAGTCCGAACGACGCTCGAATGAAGATGCGCTTTCCCAGGAAGGCATCCTCTTCTCGCGCTACATCATCACACCACGTTTGACGGTATCCGTTACGACTGATGAGCATCGCGACCTGACGCTGGTCAAGCTACTCGACGAGCAAATCAGCATCTGAAAAAGCTGTTTATCCACCCACCGGGGCACTTCGCCCCGATGGGGAGAAGTGCCCCTTTTTTTGAAGGAGCATTCTCCATGTCCACCTCTGCGCAACACGTTCTTCCCAGATTCAACCCCGGCCTGGTCGTCATGACCTCGGGGGTCGCCAGTCTCATCGAACAAGGCCAGTTCAATCCTCGCCCTTATCTACTGCGGCATTTTGCCGCCGACTGGGGCGACCTCAGCGACAACGACTGGCGCCAGAACGACGACGCGCTGAAGTCGGGCGAGGATCGCCTGTTCTCGGCCTACGAGGTCGGCCCGAATCTGAAGGTTTGGGTCATCACCGAATGGGATCGCAGCGTCACCACGGTGCTGTTGCCCAGCGAATACTGATCATCTTCCTCGCCGGCCAGAACCCGAATCCAGCCGGCTCTTCCTTCCCACCCTGGGGCATGTCACCGCCCCATGGGGAGTGATGCATGCCCCGTCTTTTTGGAGCATCACCATGAACGCACAAGTCATCGAAGCGGCCCCGACCGTAGATCCTTCGTCCCTGGACGACAACGTGCTCGAACAGGAATCGTCCGAGCTGTCCCTGAGCCTTCAGGACTTCGTTTCCGAGTTCGGCGACGAATTGCTGGACTCCCTCAATCGCGCCAACCCACCCGTCTATAGCGGTACGCCGCGTCCGCACCGCCAACTGGTTCTGGCAGGCCTGAAGCGCCAGTTGTTCCCTGCCCAGGCAGAGGTCGTACATGCGGCCTCGGAACTGCTCGTCAATCAGGGCGAGCGGGCTGTCTTCGTAAATGGCGAAATGGGCACCGGAAAAACCACGATCGGCATTGCGCTGGCCGCGGTCCTGCATGCCGAAGGCTATCGCCGTACGCTCGTCCTGAGCCCGCCGCATCTGGTCTACAAGTGGCGCCGAGAAATCCTCGAAACCGTCGCGGGTGCAAAGGTTTGGGTGCTCAACGGCCCGGACACGCTGCTCAAGCTCATCAAGTTGCGCGAGCAGCTTGGCGTGCCTTCTGCGGCCCAAGAGTTCTTCATCCTCGGTCGCGTCCGCATGCGAATGGGCTTCCATTGGAAGCCTGCCTTCGCACGCAAGCGCACCCGTCACGGTGACGTGGGGGTCTGCCCGCACTGCGGGGAGGTCATCACCAATCTCGACGGCGAGCCGATCAGTGTTCAGGAGCTGGAGGCGGAGGAATTCCGCCGCAAGTGCAATGGCTGCGGCGGCGCACTGTGGACGCTGATGCGTCCGCGGTCACTGTCCGGCAGCGATCAGTCCTCGGCCGTGTTGCGTGCCTTGAAGCGCATTCCGACGATCGGCGAAGCCACCGCGCAACGCCTGATGAAAACCTTCGGGGACAGCTTCCTGGCCTCGATGCTCGGCGACAACCTGCACAACTTCATTAACCTGATGGACGCGAGCGGGAAGTTGGTGTTTTCGGATCGGCAGGCGCACCGCATGGAGCGGGCCATGGCGTCGATGGAGTTCGGCTTCGGTGAAGGTGGCTACCAAC
Organism: Achromobacter xylosoxidans; assembly: GCF_001457475.1. Lineage (NCBI taxonomy): Bacteria > Pseudomonadati > Pseudomonadota > Betaproteobacteria > Burkholderiales > Alcaligenaceae > Achromobacter > Achromobacter xylosoxidans. The sequence goes on from NZ_LN831029.1 coordinate 1,173,675, forward strand.
CCAGCGAGTATGTGAAGCGGGTGCGACGTGAAGTCGCCTGAGTAATTGTTCAAACGGGGGCAACCCCGACGAGGAACCTGATGTTCCGTCATCAGTAGCCTACCGGCACATGCAGGACTGGTAACAGACCTGTGTGAAGCTGCCGGGACAATGTAGCTGGGCCTTCGGGCCGCGCCAATGTCGTGAGGCAAAGGCGTTACCTGCGAGCATCACTGCGGGTACGGCGCTAGGCTGGGTGGTATGACCAACGCAAGTGAACTGCTGTTAAACACCGTTATGTACAACAAGCCAAAGATGCTGACAGGCTTGAACCAAAAGGTATGCGGTCGGTTGCCCTTTATTCGCTTTGGGGGCACACGGACATCATGACCGCCGGTGGAAAGGCAGGGTCTAACCCATCTCGTTACTCAGGTGAAACACGGTAAGCCCGTATCGCTGCCCCTTTGGGGCAGGCAGACCGTAAGGAATGCTGTTGGCGGTGCGGGTAAAGGAATGTGGAGAAAGCGAATGCCGTCCTGTAATGGGGCGGATAGGGGTTGAGCCACAAGGCAACATCACCTCACGCGAAAGCGGGCAGACTTCCACTTGGTCTTTCTCTACGAGAGAGTTTGTCTAACCTTCTTCAAGAGGGAATTGCAGATGACTACGCAAGAAATTGATTGCGCGGGTGCGCCCTCACACGAATCGGTCAACTGGCACAGCATCGACTGGGCCAGGTGTCACCGTGAAGTGCGAAGGCTCCAAGCGCGTATCGTAAAGGCGACTCGGGAAGGGAAACACGGCAAGGTGAAAGCCTTGCAGTGGATTCTGACCCACTCGTTCAGCGGCAAAGCATTGGCCGTCAGACGAGTCACCGAGAACCAAGGCAAGAAGACGCCGGGTGTGGATGGCATCACATGGTCCACCCCGGAAGCCAAGTCTCAAGCCATGTTGTCAATCAAGCGGCGCGGGTATCGTCCCAGACCGCTGAAGCGTGTCTATATTCCCAAATCCAATGGGAAGATGCGGCCGCTGGGTATCCCGACCATGAAAGACAGGGCGATGCAGGCGCTTTACCTGCTGGCTCTCGAACCCGTGGCCGAGACCACAGCGGACGGACGCTCGTTTGGGTTCCGACCGGAAAGGTCCACGGCGGACGCCATCGAACAGTGCTTCACGGCGCTGTCCAAGAAGGTGGCCCCGCAATGGATTCTCGAAGGCGACATCAAGGGCTGCTTCGACAACATCAGCCATGACTGGCTCATGGGCCATGTACCGACGGATCGCGAGATCCTGAAGAAGTGGCTCAAGGCCGGATACATGGAAGATCGGCAACTTTTTCCAACCGAAGCCGGTACCCCGCAAGGGGGCATCATCTCGCCAACCCTGGCGAATCTCGTCCTCGACGGACTGGAAGCCAAACTGGATGCTGCTTTCGGAAGAAAGCGGTACGCCAACGGTGTACAGACCCGTTTGATGGTCAACTATGTGCGGTATGCGGACGACTTCATTGTGACGGGACGCTCGAAGGAGCTACTGGAACAGGAGGTCATGCCGATCATTAAGGACTTCATGCGGGAACGGGGGCTCACGCTCTCATCCGAGAAGACCAAGATCACGCACATCGACGAGGGCTTCGACTTCCTCGGACAAAGCGTCCGCAAGTACAACGGCAAGCTGTTGATCAAGCCGTCGAAAGTGAACGTGGCGACCTTCTTGGGAAAAGTGCGTTCAGCGGTCAAAGGCAATAAGGCGCTGGATCAGCCTCGGCTGATTCGGATGCTCAACCCAATGATCCAAGGCTGGGCGAATTATCACCAGCACGTCGTGTCCAAAGCGACGTTCGCACGTGTCGATCATGAGATTTGGCGTGTGTTGTGGCAGTGGGCCGTTCGTCGGCATCCGAAGAAAAGCAGCGTCTGGATCAAGCAGCGCTACTTCCATTCCGTAGGCACTCGCAATTGGGTGTTTGCGGCAGCAACAGGTGAAAGGTTCCCTGACGGGAACCCGATCTTGACGTCGCTGCGGAAAGCAACGGATACGCCCATTCGGCGACACCGGCCAATCAAGTTGGAAGCCAATCCATTTGACCCGACGTGGGAAACGTATTTTGAGGAGCGTATGAGCCTCAAGATGCAGAACTCATTGAGGGGCAGGAAGAAGCTCATCAACCTCTGGCTGGATCAGGATCGCCGTTGTCCAATCTGCCAGCAATTGATCACGCAGGAGACGGGGTGGCATGTCCACCACCTTATTCGGCGGGTCGATGGCGGAAAGGACGGAAGTACCAACCTCGTGATGGTGCATCCGAACTGTCATAACCAGATTCACGTCAATGGTCTCAAGGTGGTGAAGCCGGTTCGCGAAAGCGGGCTTTGAAAGGCTTGAGCCGTATGAGGGGAAACTCTCACGTACGGTTCTTAGGGGGGGATGGGCCAGCAATGGTCTGTCCCTACCCGACTATCTGCCGCGAGGCACGTTCGACCTTCTCATCGCCGATGAAGCCCATGAGTACAAAACGGGCGGTTCGGCGCAAGGCCAGGCCATGGGTGTCATCGCATCCAAGGTTCGCAAGACGGTCTCGCTCACCGGCACGCTGATGGGCGGCTACGCTGACGATCTGTTCCACCTGCTGTTCCGCGCTCTTCCGGGCCGCATGATCGAGGACGGTTACATCCCCAGCCGCAACGGCAGCATGAACGCCGCTGCCATGGCCTTCATGCGGGACCACGGTGTTCTCAAGGACATCTATTCCGAGTCCGATGGCCCGGCCCACAAGACGGCCAAGGGCAGCAAGGTCACGGTCAGAACGGTCAAGGCTCCGGGCTTCGGCCCCAAGGGCGTGCTGCGCTGCATCCTGCCGTACACCATCTTCCTGAAGCTGCGAGACATCGGTGGCGTACTGCCGCCGTATGACGAGGAGTTCCGGGACGTGGCGATGAGCGCCGAGCAAGGCGAGGCGTATCAGAAGCTGGCTTCCAGCCTCACGCAACAGCTCAAGGAGGCCCTGCGCAAGCGGGACACCACCTTGTTGGGCGTGGTTCTCAACACGCTGCTGGCGTGGCCCGACTGCTGCTTCAGGGCAGAGACGGTCCGCCATCCGCGCACGCGCGAGGTGTTGGCATTCACCCCGGCTCAGTTCAACGAGCTGCAGGTGATGCCCAAGGAGCGTGAACTGATCAACATCTGCCGCCAGGAGAAGGAAGCGGGTCGCAAGACCCTGGTGTATTCGGTCTACACCGGCACGCGGGATACCACGAGTCGGCTGAAGATGCTGCTGGAGCAGGAAGGCTTCCGGGTGGCGGTGCTACGCGCAAGCGTCGATGCCAGCCAGCGAGAGGACTGGATTGCCGAGCAGATCGAACGGGGCATCGACGTGCTCATTACGAACCCCGAACTCGTCAAGACCGGGTTGGACCTGCTCGAATTCCCGACGATTGTTTTTCTTCAATCGGGCTGGAATGTCTACACGCTGCAGCAGGCCGCGCGCCGCTCGTGGCGTATCGGTCAGAAGCTCGCTGTGAAGGTCATCTACCTGGGGTATGCCGCCTCTTCGCAGATGGCATGCCTCGCCTTGATGGCCAAGAAGATCCTGGTCTCGCAGTCCACCTCCGGCGACGTGCCCGAATCCGGGCTGGATGTGCTCAACCCGGACGGTGATTCCGTTGAAGTGGCGCTGGCCCGGCAACTGGTCGCCGCCTGATTTCTCCGCCACATGCTGGCATCGTGCCGCCGGCTTTCTCATTTCTTCCAACCTTGCAGCCATGCCTACATCCCCGTGGGCATGGCTGCCTTTTTTCCAAGGAGCTTTTCATGAACGACAACACCCCATCAAACGCCGATATCGTTCAGGTTCGCCTGACGTTGGACGTGGCCTATTGCCTCAACGGAGAGGCCATGGCCGAGATGGTCAGCCACCTGCAGCAGGTGTGCGTGTACGCCATAGGCAACGGCATGCTGACGGGCAACACCTCGGCCGAGGTGGAGGACTACCGGATCGACGTATCGACTCCAACGCCCCCACTGTCGGAAGACGAAATCGCCCAGTACATGCGGCAACGCATCGAAGACGGAAGCCTCCTCGCCGAAGACGTTCCCACGCGCCTGGCGCGCTACGGGCTAATGAAACCCGACGACTTCGTTTCCGAGATGCGCGAGCGCATGGATATGACGTTGGTCAACGGAATCCACGGAGCTGCATCATGAAAACCCAACGCATCGCGGTCGCGTGCCGCAACGCCTCCGGCATGCCCGACATGCCCGTCTTCACCGTCGCCGTCACCGAGCCGGAGTATGACCTCGGCATTCACTACGACAAGGCCGAAGAACTCGCTGAAGAAGCCGGTTACGAAAGGCCCTTCGTCTGCTTCGACGACACCGAGCATATCGCCATCCTGGCAGCGGCTCGCATGCTCGACTTGATTCCCCAGGTCGTCGTGATCGACATGACCGACGGCGTGGTGCATTCGGCACGTTGCGACGTCGGGCAGATCAAGGTGATCTGCTACGACGAAAGCAACCTCGACGAAGCCCCGGATGACGTCGTGACCGAGCAGCCAGTCGGCGATAAAGGTGCCTTGGTCCGCTGCTGGGCGCACATTCAGAACGCGGACGTCGACCCCGGGCTAAAGCTGGCCCGGGATTGAAACGGCGGGCATCACGCATCCACTTCACAGGCCCCGCTCGGGGCCTTTTCCTTGGGCAATCGCGCCGAAATGTGGCGATCGCTGGTGAGCAGGCTGACGGGGCAGCGAATGTTCCAGGTCCCACAATCGGGGCAGCCCGCAGTTCGCATTCCTGACTGCTCACGCGGGCAAGCACGGCCAAGGTATCGGCATCGCAACAGATGAGCCGATGCCATGCCCGCAATCCATCCATACAGGCGACTGGCCGGAGCCGGCCTGCTGGCCGCAGTCCTGGCCAGCGGCTGCACGACTATCCAGCCGCCGCTGCCACCCGAACCCATCGGGGAAGTTGAGCCAGCCGTCGAACCCGAAGGCCCCGAGTACGTTCCAGTGGTGCGCTATGGCCGCTACACCCTCGTGGAGCTGGCACCAATGGCGCAGCAGCGCGACCTGCTGCTGCAAACCATCGACGTGTCCATGCCCGAGAACGTCCGCGCCACCGTGGGCGACGGACTACGGCACGTGCTCAAGCGCAGTGGCTACCAGCTATGCGAAACCGCGCATGCGGTGATCGAGCTGTACGCGCTGCCGTTGCCGGCAGCGCACCTGCATCTCGGCCCCATGACCTTGCGCGATGCGTTGCTGACCCTGGCCGGCCCGGCCTGGGAACTGCACGCGGATGACCGCGCGCGACAGATTTGCTTCGAGCGGCCCGGAAACGGCACAGACGCTGATCACGCTCCCATGCTGCCCGCCACCGATGCGGTAGAGGTAGAGACGTTCCCGATCGCCGGGGGCCAGCCATGAACATGCCGCAATCTGCCGAGCGCTCAACCGCTGCCGTGGTGGTGCAAAGCCTGCTCTGGCTTTGGTTGATCGGTCTGAGCGTCTTCGTGCTCCTGGGCTACCAGGCACTGAATGATCAGACCGGCCAGGAACGCCTCAATACCCGGATGCAACACCTTGAAGCGCAGGTGGCCGGATTGACCGAAACCACCCAGACCTTGCAGCAGCGGCCTGCGGTCGCCACCGCCGCAGGTCTGCAAGACGTCCGTCATTCCCTGGAGGCACGCATTGCCCAGATCACGCAAGCCCTGAACGGCCGCGCCGCGACGGAAGATCTGGCCTCGTTGCGCACGGAGGTCGAGCAGATCAAGGCACGCCAGGCCGTTGCCCGCGCTCCCGCACCGGCGCAGCCACGCCCATCCAAGCCAGCCACCGCCAAGGCCGTGCCGCCGCCGTTGCTGTTTCGCGTCATCGGCACCGAACTGCGCGCTGGCATGCGCAGCGTCTCCGTCGCGACGAGCATCGGGGACTTCACCGCCAGCCAGGTGCAGGTGCTGCTGCCGGGCGATGCGATCGGTCCGTGGCGGTTGCAAGGCATCGAAGGCAGCACCGCCGTGTTCCAGGCCGACGGCCAGACGCGCCGCGTGGCGATTCCTTGAACCGAGGGCCGCACGATGAAACGCCATCTCATCCCGACCCTGCTGCTGGCGGCGCTGCATCTACCCGTGTCGGCCCAACAAGTGCCCCAGCAAGCCTCGATCGTTCAGCCCGGCCGCACCAGCCAAAGCCAGATCACGCAGAGCCAGGACGCCCAACTGGCGAAGGCCTGGGGCCTGCGCGATGACGAATTCGCCCGCTACCGCGAACTGATGGAAGGGCCCATCGGCACTTATTCGCCCAATCTGGACCCGCTTTCCGCCCTAGGCATCGAGGCCCAGTCGGACGAAGAGCGGCGACGCTATGCCGAGTTGCAGGTACAGGTCGAGGCGCGCCGTGTGGAAAAACTGCTCGCCTACCAGCGCGCCTATGACGAGGCTTGGCAGCGTCTGAACCCCGGCATGCTGCGCGTGAATCTGCCTGATGATGCGCTGAACACGGCCGCCGCGCGTGGCAGCGGCCGCATGGCGGTGTTCGTGAAGGACGGCTGCGCCGCGTGCAGTCAGGTCGTGCAGCGCTTGCAAACGTCAGGTACGCAGTTCGATCTCTACATGGTCGGCAGCCGCCAGGACGACGCACGTATCCGCGACTGGGCCAAGCGCGCGCAGATCGACCCTGCCCGCGTGCGCAGCGGCAGCATCACGTTGAACCATGACGCCGGACGCTGGCTGTCGCTGGGCCTGCCGGGCGATCTACCGGCTGTCGTGCGAGAGGTGAACGGCCAATGGCAGCGCCAGCCTTGACACCCTCATCGGTCTCGCGGGCGCTCTGGTCCCTCCTGCTTGCCGCAAGCCTGCAGGCCGGCACGGTCCATGCCCAGGAGATTCCGCCCCCGGCCTACCAGCTTGCCGCCCAGCGCGCGGGCATTCCCTCGGCCGTGCTCTACGCCGTGGCCCTGCAAGAGAGCGGGATTCGGCGCAACGGGCGTCTGGTGCCTTGGCCCTGGTCGCTCAACGTCGCGGGCCAGTCGCGCCGTTTTGCCACCCGTTCTGATGCCTGCTCGGGCCTCCAGCAGGCGATGCGCGCCACGCCGCACACGCGCATCGACGTGGGCCTGGGGCAGATCAACCTGGGCTACCACGCGCAGCGCTTCAGCCATCCGTGCGAACTGCTCGATCCCTATCGCAACCTCGCCATCGCGGCGGAGATCCTCAAGGAGCAGCACACCCCCGGCGAGGACTGGCTGCTGGCGATCGGTCGCTACCACCGTCCCGCAGGCGGTGAACCCGCTGCGCGCTATCGGCGCAGCGTGTCCCGCCACCTCGCTCGCGTGCAGGGCACGCGCACAACCGGCGCGGCACATTCCCCGCGCCAGGAGAACTCTCCATGACGAAAACCCATTTGCCCTTTTGGGGCCTGCTCGTATCGCTCGCAGGCCTGCCGCTGGCCGTGCACGCCGGCGAACCGCTGATCGTGGTGGAAGACCATGGCGGCAGCTCGGCGCTGCCTTATTACGAGGCGCTCAACCTGCAACCGCGCGGCAATGGTGCGGCACCGCCGCCCATCCCGACACCGCAGGTTCCCGCCACGCCTGCGGACGAGGCCGCCATGCTGCCAGTGCGCAGCGCCAAGCTCACGCCAGGCACTGTGGCACGGCGGGTGATCGAGGCACCGGGCCTGCGGGCCTTTGTTGTCGTGGGGGACGACGAGGTTTCCCGCGCCTGGTTGCAGCGCCGTGCTGACTCGCTGCGCGAGCGCAGCGCGGTAGGCCTGGTCGTCAATGTCGAGACCGTACAAGCCCTGGCGCGGCTGCGCGCCCTGGTGCCTGGCGTGCCACTGGCACCCGTGGCCGGCGACGACCTGGCCGAACGCCTGGGCCTGCGGCACTACCCGGTGCTGATCACGGCCACCGGCATCGAGCAATGACACCATGTCGGGGAAACAGCCGGTCGAGGTGCTGCTACGCCCAGCGGTGGAGCTATACACCGTCGCGGCGTGTGCAGGCGCCGCGTTTCTGTCCCTGGTGGCCCCATGGTCGCTCGCGCTGAGTCCGGCCATGGGCGTGGGCAGCGCCATGGCGTTCGGCGCCTACGGTGTACTCCGCTACCGTGATGCCCGCGACATCCTGCGCTACCGGCGCAACATCCGCCGTCTGCCGCGCTACGTGATGACCAGCAAGGACGTGCCGGTCAGCCAGCAGCGGCTTTTCATTGGGCGTGGCTTCCTGTGGGAGCAGAAACATACCCATAGGCTCATGCAGACGTATCGGCCGGAATTCCGCCGCTATGCGGAGCCGACGCCGGGCTACCGTCTGGTACGCAGGCTGGAAGAGCGCTTTGAGTTCGCGCCGTTTCCGCTCTCCCGGCTGTCGAAACTCACCGCCTGGGATGTGCCTTTCAACCCCGTGCGGCCGCTGCCGCCCGTGGGCGGCCTGCCGCGCCTGCACGGCATCGAACCCGACGAGGTGGACGTCAGCCTGCCGCTCGGCGAGCGTGTCGGCCATTCGCTGGTGCTGGGCACGACGCGCGTGGGCAAGACGCGGCTTGCCGAGCTGTTCGTGACCCAGGACATCAGGCGCAAGAACGCTGCCGGCGAACATGAGGTCGTGATCGTCATTGACCCGAAGGGCGACGCGGATCTCTTGAAGAGGATGTACGTGGAAGCCAAGCGCGCAGGCCGCGAAGGCGAGTTCTACATTTTTCATCTGGGCTGGCCGGAAATCAGCGCCCGCTACAACGCCGTGGGTCGCTTTGGCCGCATCTCGGAAGTCGCCACACGCATCGCAGGGCAGCTCTCCGGCGAGGGTAACTCGGCCGCCTTCAGGGAGTTTGCCTGGCGCTTCGTCAATATCATCGCCCGCGCCCTGGTGGAACTGGGGCAGCGCCCGGATTACATGCTGATCCAGCGGCATGTGATCAACATCGACGCGCTGTTTCTGGAATACGCCCAGCACTACTTCGCCAAGACGGAACCCAAGGCCTGGGAAGTGATCGTGCAGATCGAGGCCAAGCTCAACGAGAAGAACATCCCGCGCAACATGATCGGGCGCGAGAAGCGCGTGGTCGCGCTGGAGCAGTACCTCTCCCAGGCACGCAACTACGACCCCGTGCTCGATGGTCTGCGCTCGGCCGTGCGCTACGACAAAACCTACTTCGACAAGATCGTCGCATCGCTCCTGCCCCTGCTGGAGAAGCTGACCAGCGGCAAGATCGCCCAGCTCCTGGCGCCAAACTACTCCGACTTGGCGGACCCCAGACCGATCTTCGACTGGATGCAGATCATAAGGAAGAGAGCGGTGGTCTATGTGGGTCTGGATGCGCTGTCCGACGCCGAGGTCGCCGCCGCCGTCGGCAACTCCATGTTCTCTGACCTGGTATCGGTCGCCGGGCACATCTACAAACACGGCATCGACGATGGTCTGCCTGGCGCATCGGCCGGTACGCGGGTGCCGATCAACGTCCACGCGGATGAATTCAATGAACTCATGGGGGATGAGTTCATCCCCCTCATCAACAAGGGTGGCGGTGCGGGTCTGCAAGTCACGGCCTATACGCAGACGCTCTCGGACATCGAGGCGCGCATCGGCAACAGGGCCAAAGCCGGTCAGGTGATCGGTAACTTCAACAACCTGTTCATGCTGCGGGTCAGGGAGACAGCGACCGCCGAGTTGCTCACCCGACAACTCCCAAAGGTCGAGGTCTACACCACCACCATCGTCTCGGGCGCGACGGACAGCTCGGACATCCGCGGCGCGACGGATTTCACCTCGAATACACAGGACCGCATCAGCATGTCCAGCGTGCCGATGATCGAGCCATCGCACGTCGTTGCCCTGCCCAAAGGGCAGTGTTTCGCGCTGCTGCAGGGCGGTCAGCTCTGGAAGATTCGGATGCCGCTGCCCGCGCCAGACCCGGACGAATTGATGCCGCAGGACTTGCAGCAGCTGGCCAGCTACATGCGCCAGAGCTACACCGACGCGACCCAGTGGTGGGAGTTCACCGGCTCTCCTGCTTTGCAGGACGCAGCCTTGCCGGAGGATCTGCTGGATGATGCAATCACCCAGACGAGTGGCGTCAACGCCGCTGATGGCGCTGCCGACAGCGAGGCCGCTCCATGAGCGATGCCGCCGCCACTGCACGTAAAGAACAGAACCAGCGGCAAGGTCTGATCGTCGGCACCGTCACGCTGCCGTTCCAGCTGCTTGGGGTGCTGATCGGCTCGCTGCTGTTTTCCATCGTGGTCGAGTGCGTGGGCATGCACTTGTTCTGGAAGGACCAGGGCTGGCGGCATTCCCAGCAGATGCTGCAGTACGAGCTGGGGCACCTGTCCAACCACTTCACGCGCAGCGTGGTCGTGCAGGAACCAGGGCGCACGGCACACGAGCTGGTGGATACCGGCTACGAATGGGTGTTCGTCCGCACGGGACTATTGGAACGGATGAGCCAGACCGCCGAACGAGCACGGGCGCCCAGCCATGAGCAGGTGCGGAATTTCCGCTACTGGATCAGCCAGGTCTACGTGTGGGCCGAGAGCTATCTCGTCGCAGCGGCATTCACGACGCTCACGTTCCTTGTTCGCTTGCTGGTTCTGGTGCTCACGCTGCCGCTGATCTTCACCGCGGCGTTCGTGGGTCTGATCGACGGACTGGTGCGGCGGGATGTGCGCCGGTTTGGGGCAGGCCGGGAATCCGGCTTCATCTACCACAGAGCGAAGGCGAGCCTAATGCCGCTGGCCGTACTACCCTGGGTGACGTACTTGGCACTGCCGATCTCGGTCCATCCGTTGGTGATCCTCTTGCCCAGCGCTGCCTTGCTGGGACTGGCTGTAAGCCTGACTGCGGGCAGCTTCAAGAAATACCTATGACGTGACACGGGCCGCACAGCGCTGCAAAGCCGCGTGCGGCTCATCGGTGCTGCCGGGTATCAAGTGCGGCATTCAACGCCGCAACCGCTTCGACACCCGCGTCTCAAACGTGGATGTGTCTTGCTTCCATGCGTGCTATGGCTTGTGGAAGTTCTCTGCGAAGTAGTCAATTACCTGGGACGCCTGCGTCCCCTGGCGGAAGCGCTTCTGCTCCTCGAAGTCGATCGAGGGCAGCATGTGGATCAGTTGATGATCGGCATACAGCGCCATGACCTCCCGGGCGTCCAGCGCCCCGGCGCGTTGTCCCGTGAGCGTGTTCGCCGCCTCGATGACCGCGCCGATCATTACGTCCGTCATCTGCACGGCGGGACTGTTCCGGGAGTCGACCTGCGTTACCGACTGGAGCTTGAGCGGGAGGGTGATGCTGGCGATCTCCGACTGGCGGAACGTGACCACGTCCTCGTGGCGGATGTAGCGCTGCAGCAAGTCGTGATAGGTCAGCAGGTTCTTCGACTGGTCGTGCTCGACACGATACGGACCGTCGGCCATGGCCTCCATCCGGCTGACCAGGGACTGCAGCACCACGAGGGCGGCATCCGTGTTGACGCCGGGCGTGGCGATCGCTCGCAGGCACTCGGGGGCGGCGAACTGCGCCAAGGGCCCCAGCGCTTCCGGTAGTTCCTGCCAGCGCGAGGCGCGCGCAGCCTCGACCAGGTCGGCGAGCGCCGCCGGGCTCTTCTCCTTCACCGCGCGCTGGAAACTCGCCAGCAGGCGGTCGAGAGCGCCCCTCCCGAGCAGCGTTGGCCCGACCGTGTACAGCAGGGATGCCAGCGAGTAGTTCTGCCCGTCCTCGTAGAAGTCCATCCCGCGCTCGTAGTAGAACGGCTCGACGGCATAGTCCAGGAACATCAGCAGCAACAGGTAGCGCTTGTCGCAAACGTAGGTCACGCACTTGTGGTGGCCCAGCAAGTCACGTTGCAGCGCCATCAGGCGGGGGCGGTTGGCCGGCCGTCGCGCCAAGGCCCGGTACTTCAGTTCGTCCGCCTGCAGCTTGGGAAAGTGCTCCCGGATCAGGCGCCTTGCCTCATCGTCTTCGATGGCGATGGCCGTCGCGCCCTGGAACCGCTGCTCGGGATTCAGGAGGTCGAAGCCGGTGTAGCCGCTCTCGTCGATCCGGAAGCATTCCATTCAACTCTTCCCCGGAATGATGGGAACCGTGCCCTCGGCCAGTTCGGTGAAAGAGGCGTGCAGGTCGCCCGCCGGCTCCGGCGTGGCCGATGACGGCGCGGTAGCCGGCTCGTGCTCCGCGACAGGCTGCGGGCGACGCCTAGGCATGGGCGACTTCCTGGACCTCGTCCTCGGCGGCTGCGATGACGCGCTGTGGCACCGAGGCCAGCAGGTCCTGCGGACGCTTGCCGCCAAGAAAGCTGTTCTCGGATCGGAACCAGTAGGCCATGCCCCAGCCGTCCTTGTGGCCGGCGAAGGCCTCGATGACCTTGGCCAGCGACTTCAGCGGACGAAAGTCCGCATCGGCGTCCAGACCGTAGCCCGGAAAGTAGTCGATGCCGCCGTGGCTGATGGCGAAGATCTGGCCTTGCTTCTTCCACTTGTTGGGCTGTGCGCTCGGATTGCGGGTGCTCAATCCTGCCAACTGCGCGATCTGCGCCGCCGTCAGCCAATCGCCGCTCTCCAGCACCGCCTTGCGCGCCTGCACCAGCATGCTCGCTTCCTTCAGCAGCCTGGGCGATGCCGGATTGCGCGGCACCAACACCTCGGCCAGCCGTTCGAGCGATTCGCGATCCTGGCGTTCAAGCAACACCTCGAACATGGACGACGCGACATTGGTGAAGTTCTCCGCCAGCGCCGCGAAGACATTGGGCTTGATGTGGTCGAACGCCACCACCAGCACGCGGTCGGCCTGGGAACGGCCGAGCCGGGCCTGAACTTCTTTGGGCGTGCCCACCAGGGTCGACACGCCGGGGTGGTCCGCAACGACGCTCATGGCCGGTTCCTCGTTGGGTTATTTAGACTATTTTATATTGACATATCGAGCATAACCTTCAACTACCCGGGTTTCCGGGCAACCCAAACACCCAGCGGAGCACACCATGCGTCCCATCACGCTCTACGTCATCGGCAACGGGTTCGACCTCTGGCACGGGATTCCCTCCGGTCTCTGGGACTTCAAGCAGTACGTCCTGGGCGCCGACCGGGATATCTACCGGGAGGTCGAGGACTACCTGCCGGCCGGGGAGGACTGGTGCGACCTGGAGCAGGCCCTGGCCGAGCTGGACGCCGACATGCTGGTCGACAACTTGGGGCACTTCATGGGGTCTTATGGGGCCGAGGACTGGAGTGATTCAGGACACCACGACTTCCAGTACGAAGTCGGCAACGTCGTCGAGCGTCTGTCCACCGGCCTGCGGACGCGCTTTGCCGAATGGATCCGGGCGCTGCCCATCCCCACGCCGGAGACCGCCCCGCGGCGGCTGGCCAGGCTGGACCCCGAGGCGTTGTTTCTGAGTTTCAACTACACGGACACGCTCAGCAGGCTCTATGGGATCGATCCGGCGCGGGTCCTGCACATTCACGGCCGAGCCGATGCGCCAGAAGAGGAACTCGTCCTGGGCCACGCCTGGAATCCCCAGTCCCGCCGCTCGCTGAATGAGCGCGCGGATATCGAAGAGATCGATACGCGCCTGGTCGAGGCCAACAACGCCATTGACGACTACTTCTCGACCACCTTCAAACGCTCCGAGGGGCTGATCGCCCGGCACAGGCCATTCTTCGGGGCGCTGGATACCGTCGAGCACGTGGTCGTGCTGGGCCACTCCCTGTCTCCAGTCGACGCGATTTATTTCCGAACGCTCCTTCACCAACCTGGCGTCGCCGCAGCGCAGTGGACGGTCGCCTGCCGCAACGCGCAAGAGTGGCCCGAGAAGGAACAGCGGCTGATCGACGTGGGACTGCGGCCAGGGGCGTACCGGCCGGTGCCGTGGGACGCGCTGTAAGGCCGCCGGGCAATCTCAAGACATACATCAAGTCCGGTCAGTCACTTCGTCAACCATTGCCCGTAGGCCTCTACGTCGATCATTGGGACCGTCCCGCTGAACTGAAGTTGCGAGATCAACTTGAACAGGAATGCCGTCGCAGGTTTGTTTTCACTGGTGTAACTGTACGCGCCACTGGCTTGGTCGTAGAAAAAGTGCCCGTGGGCGGCGACACATCCGATGTCCAGACGCCCCTCGGCTAGCTCCGCCTTCAGCGCTTTGTCCATGGACGGGCCCAAGGCTGGGCTCCACTCGCTCTCGAACGTGAGCAAACCTCCCAGAATGGGAATCAGCGGCTTCGCAGGATAGGTGCCACCAGCGTGCGGTATGGGCAAACTCGTGCGGTGCAGCCTGCGCACACTGGCGACCTTCTCTTGGGCATACGCCACAAGCCCGGCATCGGCTGTCTGCTTAGCCTCGAACACCGCATACACGCTTTCGGCCGGGATGATCGTCTCGTTCTCGTAGGTGAAGATGAAAGGCGAATATTGCCGGTCGAACACCACCACATCGATCTGCTGACTGAAGTTCCCCAAACTGTCCACCACATGTGCCTTGGCCGCCTGGTACCGCTTGGGAAGATAGGTATCGAGCATGTCGATCCAGACGTTCTCGCTCGCATCACCCTTGGTGCCTGGGTGACCGAAGGTCTTGCGCACCACGGAGAGGCGCTGCTGGATGTCCTCATGCAAGGACGACAGGAGTTGGGAAAGCGACCACTGGGACATGTTGCACCTCGATGGGACGTGTGGCAGCTGATGGAATCAGGATAGTGGGAACTTGGGGCCGAACAGTGCACGCCAGGCACGAAGCGCTTCGATATTGCGACCTCGGCGCGTGTGATCGATCGCGGTGCTTGCGTCCTGGCTCGCCTGAAACAGCAGTTGCTGCGCGCGCTGCTTACGCGCAGCGTCCATATCGTTGCTAATCGCAGGGCCGAGGCCGGCGGGATCCGGCCACTCGTCATGAATACGATCGGCAAGCGTAGCAAAGAACGACTGGATCTCGCGATCGAACGATCCTCCCCATCCGCCGTAAAGACACTCCAGGGCCATAACCTCGATCAGGAACGATGGTTTCACTGGCTTCTGATCACCGTGCTTGGGGTTGTTGTTCCAATACTTCACCATGCGCACGAGACCTTTCCACTCATTGCCATAGGCTTGGTGCGCTGCAGTTGCCTTGGACTTATGGATCTCTGGGTCCGTCTTGATCCACTTTCCGGACGCCGTATCGGGTATCTCATACTGGTCGCCGGTGTCAAATGCGGGCACCGCATCCACGCTGACCACCCGGTAGTCCGTGTTGTCCTCGGCGTCGATATGAACACCGAAGTCCACGTTGATCGATCGCGCCTGTTTGCGCACGGCCGCCTCGCCATATTTCTCCACCAATGCAGCGTGAAAGTCATCCAGCACCACCGATGCGGCCTTGCCGTGGTAGTGCTTCTCCGAGTCCTTCAACACGAAGAAGATGTCGATATCCTTGAGTGGCTTGGTCTTCGTGTATCGGGCGTAGGAGCCGGTCAGGAAGCTGCGCGCAATGCCGAACTTCGTCTGCAGGTAGTCCCGTACCTCGTTCTGGCGCTGTGAGGCATTCTTCTGTTCGCGCTCATTGAGTTCCAGGCGCGACTTGAACTTGCGAAAAGCTTCATCGATCGACAGCATCAGCGTTGCCTCCAATATCCGGCCTGACCCGCCAGGCCACTATGTTCGACAGTCGAGCCCAGGCTCTGCTTGACCATCCCATCCGTCGAGCGATAGCTTCCTTTGCTCCACCCCTCTACGTCAGGCCGCCCGGGCTTGGTATCAAGCATGACCTTGTACTTGGCCTGTGATGGCAGCAGTCCGGCCTTCTTGATCGCGTATTTCAACTGCTCGGTATCCGTCCAGAAGCTGCCGTCGCCATCGGACCATCCATACACGATGTCTATATCCCAACGGGTCACGAGCTTGTCAGTCGACGGGTTGTAAATCTCCAGGACCACCTTGCGCAGATCACCGGTTCCTAGCCATGTCTTGATGGCTCGGGTATTGCTTTCCCAACGATCCGCAAAGTGCTCGGGGTCAAGACCACTGAGCACGATGATGTCTTTCAGGCTCTTGAGGATGTTGTCGGTCACATAGGTAACCGAGTGCGTGTACGAGTAGGTGGCGACGGTGCTCATGACTTGAGAAAACCTCCGAGGTCCAGCGACAAGGCCTGCCCGGCATCGGCCTGCGCCTGCGTGGCAATTCCGTGGCTCAAGTCCCGTGCAACGATGCGAGAACTGTGCTTTTTGAGCGCGGTTTGCACCCAACCAAGCTGCTCCTTCGGACACGGCAGCGAAACTCCCCAGTTTCCCTTCAGCGGTTCGAACCCCAAGACGTCTTCGTTGGCATCATCACCATCGATCGCGTCTTCGTCGAACAGGCAGTAGATCCTGGTTCGTGGTCCATCGCATGTCGCAACGATGGGCGCGCTCTTGGGCGCCTGGTCGGCGATCAAGCTTGCGGCCACGCCCGCCACGGCCCTGAGTTCAGAACGAGCCGTGCCGTCCTTGCCCTGAGTGAGCAGCTCGACAATGGCATCCCACGTCTGCAACGCATCGCGGTGCGGCGAGCTGCGAAACGTCCGGCTGACAACGGTGGTCATTCTTGCTTCCCTCCTTGAAGACGCATTTGCTTGGCTTGTCGCATCGCACTGCGCAAGTGCTCTACGGAAAGCTTGTTCGGGTCGATAGCCACTTGCGGGTCGGCAGCAAGAGCGTTGGCGACGACCTTGCGAATGGCCCGACCATCCAGCCCGACGCACTCGCCAGCGCACGCGTCGAACTGGTGAGCCGAGGAAAGTTTGCCAATCCCGGGGAATGTCTTTGCAAGACCACTCAGGCAGTCCACAAGGATCTGCTTGCATGCATCCTTGCCGGGCAATGGCACCTCTATCACCATGTCGCAACGAGACAGGAAGGCGCTGTCGACGGCCTGTGGGAAGTTGCTGGTGGCCACGAAAAGCAGATGCGGGTGGCGTTCGGCCAACATATCCAACTGCACCAGCACTGCGTCGGTGGCCCGGTGAACATCAACGGGGTTGGCTTCCAGGCTGAGCTTGGCTCGATCAGCCGCGAGCGTCTCGACCTCGTCCAGAAGTACGATCGTCGGCCCCGTCGCTGCGGATTCTGCGATCGACTGCGAGAACAGGTCTGCCACGGTGCGCTGTGTCTTGCCCATCGCAGAGCTCGTTAGCGTGTGAGGCTCCACTTCCAGCAATCGGAACTTTGCCGAGGAGAACGATTCGGCCACGCGATGCGCCAGCCCCCTTGCCAAAGAGGTCTTTCCAGTCCCCGGCGGGCCGACCAGCAAAATCACGCCATGCAGGGGAAGTACCGTGCGATCCACCTTGGGGCGCACCGTGAAGTTGACGATCGCTTGTGACAGCAACTGCTTCTTGAGGGCTTCGTCCATCACGATCGAATCCCACAAGTCACCCAGCGACTTGTTCGGCAGCTTCCAGCTTCGATGGATGCCTTTCGGCAAAGTAACGTCTGATGGAGGATTCTTGGTCATTCGTGTCACTCGGCGGTCAGAGGATGGTGCGATAGGTCGCCAGCACTTTGGTCGTTTGCACCAAGCCTTGGCGAAGCAGGATTTCGAGAAAGCAGTCCACGTCGATTGGCGGATGCTTGAGCTGGGCACGCTGGCGCTGCGCTGCTGACACGACGGCGGCCGCATCCAGATCCAGCAGGTTGTCCACGAACTCGTCGGGGTGCTGCGCTTCGATACCGTACGCAGCCAGCAGCTCGTTCGGGAAATCTCGTTCGTTGAACGTCACGATCACGCTCGCACCACAGCGGATCGCCGCAGCCAGGACGTGCCGATCGTCCGGATCGGGCAATGTCAGGCCTGCCACGAGCTCTTCATATCCCTCCACCACGCCGTCCGGAATGGCCCTGTCCATGAGATCGGACGTCCTGTCGACCTGCGCCCGGTTGAGATCGGGTCGTTTGATCAACAGGTTGCGTTTCCACTCCTCATGGATGGCTTGACTCCACCGCGCCCTGAAGCGGCCGGACAGGCCGAGCCACATCAGGAAGTCCCGCAGTGGCGCGGGATACAAAACGCATGCGTCGTAGACGGCTGTGAAGGGGGAATGCCTCATTCGTACCCCATTCCCAACTCTTGCGACTGCTGAGCGAGTTCGGCCATCGCCTGCTCACTGGCGCGCTCGCGCGCTTCCTTGTACTGCATCAGATCGGCGAACCTCACCCTGCGGTGCTTGCCGGTCCGGTGAAATGCCAACACTCCATCCTCGAGCAGCTTGACTAAATGGGGGCGGGACACGTTGAGCAGATCGGCTGCCTCCTGTGTCGTCAGCTCTGCGTGAACGGGCACCACCTTCACGGCGTTGCCATCGGCCAGTTCAGCCAGGATGTCGACAAGCAGGCGCAAAGCCGAGGTGGGCAGCTCCACCTGATGCGCCTGCTTGTGGTCGTCAAAGATCTGAATGTGCTGCGTCTCGAACTGGGTTGCCAGATAGGCCGCCAAGGCACGTTGACCCTGAACGGCGGCCTTCACCTCTGCCGCAGCGGGAAGGGTCATCTTGGATTGGGCAGCGGTGGTGGTCATGGGTAGCTCCTAGCGAAAACGAGTTGCAGGCCCAATCTTATTCGAAATACTCGAAAAACGCAATAATCGAAAAGCGGTCTGAGCTTCCGTCGCCCTCCTGTCTGCTCCGGAATCCGGGCATGGCCAGGTTCCTATTGTTTGCGGCCTAAACCCAACTCGTTCTCCACGATCGAGCCATTGCTGATCACACAGGAATGGCGCGATGTTGGCTTCAACCTGGCAGCGCGCCGCGCATCGCGGCGTGCCCACTTTTCTCGTGACGGCCCTCCTGCTGGGCCAGTCCCCGATGGCGTTGGCCGAATCCCCGGCACAGCGTCAGGAGCTGGTGGCCGCGCTGCGCCAGCTCGCCGCGCTGGAGCGCACAGTCGCCGACAGCGCCGCGCATACCCCCATCCAGCCAGGCGAGCGCTACCACTTCGACTATCCGCGGCTGCTGGCTGACCTGGCGCGTGTGCGCTCCGGCATCCAGGCCCATCTCACACCGTCGCGCGCCCAGCCGCGAGACCCCTCCGAACTGTCCGGCGACTACCGCACCGAGCGAGCCACCGAGCCATCGCCGCCGCCGACTGCGGAGGCCAAGCCATGAACGGTGCCCAGGTCTCGGCATTTCAAGCCAACAGCGGCATCGCGCCTTCGGCGATGGCGACCGTCCTGGTCGGCGTCGTGTTCGCAGTCCTGCTCGTCTGGGGCGTCTGGGCCATCCGAACGGCCTACGTGGGGTGGTCCGAGAGCCGCCTCAACCAGCGCCAGTTTCTCGGCGTCTGCATCCGCTTCGTCGCGATGTACCTCGTCCTGACTTTCTTCCTCCTCTCCTGATCTGAAAGGACTGACTATGCAAAGCCACATCCTCACTTCCCGCCTCGCCCAGCGCGCCGCCATGGCCCTGGGCACCGCAACGCTGCCCGCGCTCTCGCTCGCGCAGGGCCTGCCGCAGTTGGAGAACCCCACCCGGGGCACCGGCAACGGCATCATGGAGACGATCCGCAACTATGGCTACGACATCGTCATGCTCGTGGCGCTGCTGGTGGTGGCCTCCATGTTCATCGGCGTGTGCTACCACGCCTATGGCACCTATGCGGAAATCCACACCGGCCGCAAGACGTGGGGCCAGTTCGGCCTCACGGTCGCCGTCGGCGCTGTCCTGCTCGTGATCGGCATCTGGCTGCTCACCGAAGCCACCGGCATCCTGTAAGCAGGTGCAGGCCATGTCCGAGCACCAGCACATCCGCGCGGACGGGACGGTCACGTTCTTGCCGCACCGGCTCAACCGCCATCCGGTGGTTGTGCGCGGCCTGACCGCGGACGAACTATGGATCTGCTGCGGCTTGTGTGGTGTCGCAGGCCTGCTGATCGGCGTGCCGCTGTCGTGGGTGTTCCGCACCATCGCGCTGGCGCCCACATTCGTTGTCCTGGGCGTAGCCCTGGGCGTGTTTGTGGGCGGTGGCATCCTGCGCCGTCTCAAACGCGGCAGGCCCGACACCTGGTTGTACCGGCAATTGCAGTGGCGCATTGCCACGCTCCAACCCTTGATGGCCGGCTGGGTGGGCGGCCACGTCCTGGTATCGCGTTCGGGCTTCTGGTCCACCCGGAGGGCGACGCGATGAGCCGCTTCAAGAACGAGATCGCTCACCTGCAAGCGCACATCAAGACGCTGCGCCTGGGCGCTGGCGCGCTGGCCGTCTTGGCCCTGGTGATGGGCGGCGGCTGGTGGAGCGCACCGAGCGACCTGACCATCCACGTCCCACCCGACCTGCGCTCGGGCAGTACGCGCAAATGGTGGGAAGTGCCACCCGAGTCGGTCTATGCCTTCACGTTCTACGTGTTCCAGCAGTTGAACCGCTGGCCGACGAACGGTGAGGAAGACTACTCGCGCAACCTGCATGCACTCTCGCCGTATCTGACACCCGCCTGCCATGCGTTCCTGCGGGCCGATTACGACTACCGGCGCAGTACGGGCGAGCTGCGGCAGCGCGTGCGGGGAATTTATGAAATTCCCGGCCGTGGCTATGGCGACGACCCCACGGCGCGCGTGCGCACCGTATCCGACCGGGATTGGGTGGTGACGCTGGATATCAGCGCGGACGAGTACTACGGCGCCGAGCAGGTCAAGCGCGCCCTGGTGCGCTACCCCATCAAGGTGACGCGCATCGACGTCGATCCCGCGCGCAATCCCTTCGGCCTGGCGCTCGACTGCTACGACGGCACGCCCCAGCGCATCAGCACACCGGCGCCGGAACGCCCGGCGACGGCCCCTGGCGGCCTGGGAGCGCAGGCGTCTCAAGGAGGAACCTCCCCATGAAGCATCACGCATTCGCCTTGCTGGGGCTGATCGCCGTGACGATGGCACCTACCGCCCAGGCCGTGGAAATCCTGCGCTGGGAGCGCATGCCGCTGGCTGTGCCGCTGCAGGTCGGCCAAGAGCGCATCGTGTTCATCGACCGCAACGTCCGCGTGGGCGTGCCGGCCGGGGTTGGCGAGCGCCTGCGCGTGCAAAGCGCAGGCGGCGCGGTCTACCTGCGTGCGAGCGAGCCGATCGAGCCCACGCGGCTGCAATTGCAAGATGCCGACACCGGCGCGCTGATCCTGCTGGACATCGCCGCCGAGCCTGCCAAGGACGGTGAGCCGGCATTGGAGCCCGTGCGGATCGTCGAAGGCGCCACCACGCCCGCGCCGCGCTATGGCGATCAGACGGCAGGTGCCGACGAGACGCCAGTGCGGTCTGATGCCTCGGGGATCGCCCGAGCCGCCCGCCGTGAAACCCCGCTCCCCGTTGTGCTGACACGCTTTGCCGCGCAGAACCTCTATGCGCCGTTGCGCACTGTGGAGCCGCTGCCGGGCGTCGCGCGGGTCAACCTGCGCCGCGACCTGGAACTCGGCACGCTGATGCCGACGCTGCCGGTGAGTGCCGTCGCGCTCGCCTCGTGGCGGCTGGAAGACCAGTGGGTGACCGCCGTGCGGCTGACCAACGACAGCAGCGGCTGGGTCACGCTCGACCCGCGCGTGCTGCAAGGCGATTTTCTGACCGCCACCTTCCAGCATGAGGCGCTCGGCCCACGAGGGACACCGGAGGACACCACGGTCCTTTACCTGGTGACGCGCGGCCGTGGCCTGGCGCAATCGCTGCTGCCGGCGATCCACCGCTTCGACCCGGCTGCACATCTGCCACAGCCGGAAACAGAGGCCCGGGCTGTCGAGGGCAGCGAGGACAGCAAGGAGGCCGGCCATGCGCAGTAACGGACTTCTGAAGTGGTTGATGATCCCCGTGGCCCTGGTGGTGCTGTTCGTCGGCATCCGTCTGTTCTCGGGCGGCAGTTCCTCGGCGCCGTCGCAGGCCGTTGCGGGAAGCCAGCTCACGCCAGAGGAGATGAAGGCGCTGGGCATCGAGGGCGATACCCCGCGCGACACCGTGGCGACGCTCGTGGCCCAAGTGAAGCAGTTACGCACCGAGCTTCAGACCGCGCTCTCGGACAACAAGTCCCAGCGAGAAGAAAACCAGCGCCTGCGCCAGCGCGAGAACGCGATCGACCAGCGCATCAATTCGGCGCTGGAGGCCGAACGCGCCAACCTGCGCCGTGACCAGGAACAAGCCGCCAGTGCGCGCCAGCAGACCGAGGGGCTGCTGGCCGACCTGCAGCGCCGCCTGGACAGCATCGGCGGGCGCGATGGCGGCCATGCCGACCTGCCGGTCGGTCTCGGTTTACGCGATGGCGATGAGGCCGGCATGGAGGGTGGCGTGCGCTGGGTGGAGCCGGACGACGCAAAGAAGGCCGAGGGTCGCTCAGGCGCCAACGGCGGCTTGAGCTTCCCGACCAGCTTCGGGCCTGCGCAACGCACGCTGGAAACCACGGCAGAGACCGTGGTCAATGCCGGGGCGCGGGCTGCCGGGGTCAAGAGTGCCACGCCTGTCTATACCGTGCCGACGAACTCCACGCTGATGGGATCCGTGGCGATGACGGCCCTCATCGGTCGCGTGCCTGTAGACGGCACCGTGAACGATCCGTATCCGTTCAAAGTGCTGGTCGGCCCGGACAACCTCACCGCAAACGGCATCGACATCCCCGACGTCGCCGGCGCGGTGTTTTCCGGCACCGCCTCCGGCGACTGGACGCTTTCTTGCGTGCGCGGCCAGGTGCGCAGCATCACCTTCGTCTTCCACGACGGGACGATTCGCACCATCCCCGATGACGGCAACGGCAACCAGCAGAACAGTCAGCAGCAGAACTCCCAAACCGGGGGGCTGGGCTGGATCAGCGATCCCTACGGCATTCCGTGCGTCAGCGGCGAGCGGCGCAGCAACGCCCAGCAGTACCTCGGCTCGCAGGCCCTGATCACCGCGGCCGGTGCCGGCGTGGCCTCTTTGATCGACAGCGACAGCGGCCAGATGTCCTATGTGGGTGCGGACGGCTCCATCGGCAGCGTTGGCATCTCGGGCAATGAGGCCATGGGCCGCATTCTGGCCGGTGGTGTGCGCGACATGGCCGATTGGGTCAACAAGTTGTATGGCCAGGCGTTCGCCGCCGTCTATGTGCAGCCCGGCGCCAAGGTCGCCGTCCATCTCGAAAAACCACTCGCCATCGACTTCGATCCCGAAGGCCGCAAGGTCGATCACCGCGCAGGAGAAAGCCATGCTCTCGAACTTGACTAAGACACTCGCGCTGGTCGTGGCCGTTGCGCTGCTCGGCGGCTGCGCCACCAGCAAGGAAAAGCTGCTGCCACACGGCGATAACACGATGATGGACATCTGGAACCAGAACGCCGGGGACGGCGCTATCGGCGGTGCGGGCCAGGTGGCGCGCCGCCAGTTGCTCGATGCGCGCCAGAGCCTGCGCCGGCCGCTCACCGATGCGGATGTGCAGGCCGCACCAGCCGAGCAGATGCGTTACACGCGCACCGCACGCAACGAGATCCACCGCCAGTTCCTGCGCCTGCCGAACCCCGACCTGGTGATGTACGTGTATCCGCACCTGGCTGGCACCGACCCCGTTCCGGTGCCGGGCTATACGACCGTCTTCCCCCTGTACCAGCGCGTGCAGTACGCCATGCCGGGCGAGCGCGTGGAGGACTACTGATGCGCGTGAAACTCCCATGGCTCAAGCTCGCCGCTGTCAGCACCGGGGACGACGAACAGGCCGATGGCTGGCAGCGCCATGTCGAAGCCTTGCGGCAGGCGGGTATTCCCGAGCCTGGCACGGCGGTTCAGGGGCGCAAGCCAGCGACCGTGGCTGAAGAGCAGGCGTTGTATGACGTCGCGCCGTCCTTTGTCGAACTGCTGCCCTGGGTCGAGTTCCTTCCTGAGTCGAAATCCATGCTGCTGGAAGACGGCCAGTCCGTCGCCGCCTTCTTCGAGCTGGTGCCGCTGGGCACCGAGGGCCGCGAGCCGGCCTGGCTGGCGCAGGCTCGCGATGCGCTGGAGAACGCGCTCCAGGACAGCTTCGACGAGCTGGATGACAATCCCTGGGTCGTGCAGTTGTATGCCCAGGACGAGCCCAGCTTCGACCACTACATGCAGACCCTGCGCGACTACGTGCAGCCGCGCGCCCGTGGCACGGCGTTCACGGAGTTTTACCTGCGCTTCTTCAGTCATCACTTGCGCGCAGTGGCCAAGCCTGGCGGCCTGTTCGAGGACACGGTGGTCACGCGCCTGCGCTGGCGCGGCCAGACGCGGCGGGTGCGGATGGTGGTCTACCGCCGCGCCGCCGGCCAGGCCAGCCGACGCGGCCAAACACCGGAGCAAATGCTGAGCATTGTGTGCGACCGTCTGTGCGGCGGCCTGGCGAACGCCGGCATCCAGGCGCGGCGCATGGATGCTGCCGATGTGCACGACTGGCTGCTGCGCTGGTTCAATCCCCGTCCTACGCTACTCGGCCCTGGAGCGGAAGCCCGGGAGCGCTTCTACGCATTGGCGGGCTACCCTGAGGAAACGGAAGCCGACGAGATCGAACTGGCGAGCGGACGGGACTTCAGCCAGAGGCTGTTCTTCAGCCAGCCGCGCTCCGACGTGGCGCACGGAACCTGGCACTTCGACGGTATGCCGCACCGGGTGCTGGTCACAGACCGGCTGCGCATGCCGCCCGGCACCGGCCACCTGACCGGCGAAACCCGCAAGGGCGATGCCATCAACACGCTGTTCGATCAGATGCCGGAAGACACGGTGATGTCCCTGACGATGGTCGTCACGCCGCAGGACGTTCTCGAATCGGATCTGAACCACCTGGCGAAGAAGGCCGTGGGCGAAACCCTGGCGTCCGAGCAGACGCTCAGGGACGTGCAGGAGGCCCGATCGCTCATCGGCAGCGCCCACAAGCTCTATCGCGGCACGCTGGCGTTTTACCTGCGAGGGCGCGACGAAGCCGAGTTGGACCGGCGGGGTCTGGACCTGGCCACCGTCATGCTCAACGCCGGCCTGCAGCCGGTGCGCGAAGACGACGAAGTGGCTCCGCTCAACAGCTATCTGCGCTGGTTGCCGTGCTGCTACAACCCCGGCCAGGATCTGCGCAAGTGGTACACGCAATTGATGTTCGCGCAGCACGTCGCGAACCTGTCGCCGGTGTGGGGGCGCGCCCAGGGTACAGGGCATCCCGGCATCACGATGTTCAATCGCGGTGGCGGAACGATTACCTTCGATCCGCTGAACAGGCTGGATCGGCAGATGAATGCCCACCTGTTCCTGTTCGGCCCGACCGGCTCGGGCAAGTCCGCCACGCTCAACAACCTGCTCAACCAGGTTACGGCGATCTACCGGCCACGCCTCTTCATTGTCGAAGCCGGGAACAGCTTCGGCTTGTTCAGCGAATTCGCCCGCAAGCTCGGCCTCACGGTCAACCGCGTCAAGCTGGCGCCCGGCTCGGGCATCACCCTGGCGCCGTTCGCGGACGCACGCCGGCTGATCGAAACGCCCAGCGCCGTGCAGACGCTCGACGCCGACGCGCTGGATGACGACCAACCACCGCAAGCTGCAGCCGCCGAGGCGGACGAGCAGCGCGACGTTCTGGGCGAACTGGAGATCACCGCGCGGCTGATGATCACCGGCGGCGAAGAGAAGGAAGAAGCTCGCATGACGCGGGCCGACCGCTCGCTGATCCGCCAGTGCATCCTCGAAGCGGCTCAGCGCTGCCACGGCGAAGGCGGCGAGAGCCGCACGGTGCTCACGCGCGATGTGCGCGATGCGCTGCGCACTCGCGGCCAGGACCCCACGCTGCCCGAAATGCGACGCGTGCGACTGCTGGAGATGGCGGACGCGATGGATATGTTCTGCCAAGGCAGCGACGGCGAGATGTTCGATCGGCCTGGCACCCCGTGGCCGGAGGCTGACATCACCCTGGTCGATCTGGCGACCTACGCCCGTGAGGGCTACAACGCGCAGTTGTCGATCGCCTACATCTCGCTCATCAGCACCGTCAACAACATCGCCGAACGCGATCAATACCTTGGCCGCCCAATCATCAATGTGACCGACGAAGGTCACATCATCACAAAAAATCCGCTGCTCGCGCCCTACGTGGTCAAGATCACCAAGATGTGGCGCAAGTTGGGGGCCTGGTTCTGGCTCGCCACGCAGAACATTGACGACCTGCCGCGCGCCGCGGAACCCATGCTATCTATGATCGAATGGTGGGTATGCCTTTCAATGCCACCCGATGAGGTCGAGAAGATCGCGCGCTTTCGCGAGCTAACGCCCGCGCAGAAGGCGCTGATGCTGTCGGCACGCAAGGAGGCTGGGAAGTTCACCGAGGGTGTCATCCTCTCCAAGAGCATGGAAGTGCTGTTCCGGGCTGTGCCGCCCAGCCTGTATCTCGCGCTCGCGCAAACTGAGCCCGAAGAGAAGGCCGAGCGCTATCAGCTCATGCAGCAGTATGGCATCAGCGAATTGGACGCAGCGTTCAAGGTGGCCGAGAAGATCGACCAGGCGCGCGGCATCGAGTCGCCGGCATTGAACCTGCCTCAATGACTATCGGAGAAGGACATCGTGTCCAAGCTACCGCCCATTCCGATTCAGTTGCAGACGTTTCGCAAGCATCTGCGTGACCGACGTGCTCTGCGCTGGGCAGTTGTCGGCGTGCTGATCGCGGTGCCGGCAATCTGGTTCCTGATGACTTCGCAGGACATGCCTAGCGCAAGGCGTTCCTCAGCTGCGGGTACCGCGCAGGTATCGGGTCCGCCTTGGCTTCTGGGCAATCCTGACGCGCGCTTCACCGTCGTCTTCTATGCCGACCTGGAGTGCCCGTACTGCAAGGCGTATTCACCGCAGATTCGGCAGTGGGTCTCCGAGCACGAGGACGTCAACCTGCGATGGCACCACATGCCGCTGACCGTCCATGAACCCGCCGCCGGCCAGGAGGCTCGTCTGGTCGAGTGCGCTGGTCTGGCCGGTGGGCATGAGGCGTTCTGGTCTGCCGTGCAGTGGGTCTATGCCAACACGCGCGGTGATGGGCAAGGTCTGGCGAACCTGGAAGCGTTCCCCGGCGTGTCCGCCGAGATCAAGTCGTGCATAAGCAGCGAACAGACCGCAAGCATCGTGCAGTCCCAGGCCGGGGAAGCGGCCAAGTCGGGAATCACGGCGACGCCTTCGCTGCGCCTTGTTGATCACTCCAGCGGCAAGAGCGTCTTGCTGCCTGGCCCTGTGCCTGGCGATGCGCTGCTGTCGGCGATCGATATGCTCGCTGCCGGCGACGCCGCCGAACCGCCAGCAGATGTCCCGTCGTCCCCGTCTGACGCAACGGTCACGGGATCACCCCAGTGACCAAGGACTCGAAGACCTGTGCTTATTCGGCAATCTTCTTACGAGCCTCGCGCACTCCCATCTTGAGCACTTCACGCACGCGCAGGAGCTGGGCCGCGCGAGGCGTGACCTTGCCGGTTTCCCACTTGTAGACGCTCAGGGGCGACGCATCGAGCAGTTGGGCCATCTCTTTCTGGCTCATCTGGAACGCCTTTCGCTTGGCGAGCAACGCCTCGTGGCTGAAAACGAAGGGGCGTCCGCCTCGCTTCGGGGATACCGCCGCGCCTGCGGCGCCAGGAACTCGAGACGCATCGGCGGCCTGGCTTCCTGAAGGCTGACGACCGATCGATGCCAGTGACTTTTCCAGCGCCTTGGCCAGCCCGCGCACCTGCCCGGCCAGCGCCTTGACGTCTCGCTTGAGCGCGGCGATTTCGCCACGCTGGCTGGCGGTCAACTTGCGCAGGGAAGTGATATCCCCCTTGTTCTCCTTGCGCGCTATTCGGGCTACTTCCGATCGGAAAGATTCAGAAAACGCGGTCATGGTGTCTTGTGGCCCTGGCGCCGTTGGGGTGGATGGAGGTCGTGCAAAGGATAACCGTCGCCTGGTGCTTGCCAGTGGAGGCGACCATCAAGATGGGCTTACTTACCCGCCTTCTCGGCCTTGCGCTTGGCGGCCTTGGGATCGACCACGGCCTTGAACTTGGCGCCGGCCACGAATTTCGGCACGGTCGATGCCGGAATCTTCAGGGCGGCACCGGTGGCGGGGTTCTTGCCGGTGCGCGCGGCACGCTTGGCGGACTTGAACGTGCCGAAGCCTACGAGCTGTACCGCATCGCCTTTCTTCACGGCGGTTTGAATGGTGTCGATCAAGGTGTCGAGCACGGCGTTGGCCGTCGCTTTTGACAGGTCGTTCTTGGTTGCCAGGATTTCAACGAGTTGGGCGCGGTTCATATGTTGGCTTCGATAAATAACGGAGAAACCGATATTTATAGCCGATTCTCATCCTCTTCGGTTCAACGGCGATTCCCTCCGATTTAGACGGCATGGCGGCATTGCGTGCATGGACCAATACGGGTGCGTCGGACTGCGCATTGTTTGTAGGTCCCGGATCGGGTTCGGCGTTTGACTATGGCCCTGATCAACTTTCGGGGCATGCGACATGCCAGCATCCTTTTCCAAATTCGCATCAGGCTGGCGAACCCTGGGCCTGGCCGTTGCGCTACCGGCGTCGCTGGCGGTCTTCAGCCCGGCGACGTACGCCGCCGACGTGGTGGTCGTCACCGACAGCCATTATCCGGTCAAGACCATGGGCGGCGAGCGTTTGATCGAGCTGGACGAAGCGTCCCGTATCGAAGCCGAGCTTTCCGCGCAACTGCCCGCCGATGCCGAGCAGGCGTCCGCCATCGTCAAGGGCCGGCTGGACAAGGGCGGTGCTGACCTCCAGCGCCGCGCCGCGTCCGCCTACCAGGGCGTTGCCGACGCCTGGAGCCTGGGCATCACCACCATTCCGGCCGTTGTGGTGGATCAGCGCTACGTGGTCTATGGCGAGACGGACGTGGCCCGCGCCATCGCGCGCATCGAACGGCACCGGAGGGCAGCGCCGTGAGCCGCCCATTCAATCTGCTTCGCCGCGCGCGGGTTGCTGTTGCCTCAGCTTTGCTGCTCAGCGCCACGGGCAGCTATGCCCTGAACACGGCCACCATCGTTTCGTCCGTTATGTCGCCGGACTGCCTGGAATACCGGGTCGTGGGGATTTGCTATTGGCTGTACTGCACCTGGGGCGGCTGCACGGTGCGCACGTCCGTGAAGGTGCGCCACTACATCCCCGACGCCGTCGTTTCGTCCTACTCGGACACGGGCGCGAACCCCTGGGTCGAAGTGCGGGCCATGAGCATGCCCAACCCAACGGCCGAGGCCGGCGGCGACGGTACGACCAACGAAGGTCACGAAAACAATCTCGCACGCTTCAAGAACGCCGACGTCATCGGCCACCCGGGCGCCGAAGTGTTCAACCGGTTCGTCTCGTCCTCGGGCTACTTCTGCGCGGGTGCGGGCACGGCGTTCATGCCGTACCTGCTCAGCACTCTGGACACGCTAGCCTGGCGCTACAACGTCCCCGAGATGGCTTACCCGGAGGCGTTGATCCCCGGCATGCGCGAGATCGGCGCGCGCACAACCCTGAACCTGTGGGGAGCCGTCTACCCGCGTGGCGGTTTCCTGCACCAGCCCGATGACCACAAGGCCGGTGCCGTGGTGGCCCAACGTGCGGGCGATGTCGTCACGCGACGCGGCCAATTGCACGTCTACCAGCCTTTGCTCGCCACTTCCCGCGACGGCTACTGGCCTGCGGGTGCTCTGATGGAGGGCGATGCCTCGACCGGCAAGTGGCAGGAACTTACCCCTGTCCTGTCTTCGTCCTGCACGGTATTCCCGCGCAGCGGCTTTCTGACCCAGGCCCAGCAAGGTGATTACGCGTGGGCGCTGTGGCGGCCCTATGCCTGCTGCGAGCGCAGGGGCCAGGTGTTCCTCGGCAGTGTCGATTTCCTATGAGGGCGCAGCGATGAAGCGTTCAGCATCGACGAATATCTGCCACTCGGCATACTGCATGGTGCGTCCTGCAGCACTGGCTGCGGCGCTTGCCTTGGGTTGTGGCGTGGCCTGGGCACAGGTGGGATTCCAGAACAGCGGCCCCGTCATCGGCGATGACGTCATGTATTCCATCGGTGGTGGCAGCGCGGTCTCCATGGGGCGCGCTGCTGGCATGCGCTCGATCGGCGTTGGCGTCGGTTGGAACAGCAACCTGATCTGCGGCGACATGAGCATCCAGACCACCCTGCGCAACCAGCTCAACGGCATCACGAACGGCTTCCAGCAGATCATGAGCAGCGTCATCCAGAGCGCGACCAGCGCCGTGGCGTCATTGCCTGCGCTGATCATCCAGCGAGCCGATCCCGGTTTGTATAATCTGCTTACAAATGGCGTGCTGCAAGCGCGGCTGGATTTCGACCGTTCCAAGCTGACATGCCGCGCCATGGCCGAGCGGATGGCCGATGCCGCTGGGGGCCAGCTTGGCTGGAGCCAGATGGCCGAAGGTCTGGCGTTGCGCGATGCGGTGTCGAGCACGGACGCGGTGTCAGCCATCGAGCAGGCTGAAAGCCGCCGGGGCAACGACGGCGTGCCCTGGGTCGGGGGCAGCAATGCCGGCGGTTCCGGCCAAGCCGCGATCAGGATCGTCGGTGACGTGACCCGTGCGGGCTACAACCTGGTCAACGGCCGCGGCGTGACCGATACATCAGCCATCTCCACTGCCAGTTGCGCCAGCCTGTCCTGCCAGACATGGACCTCGCCGCAGCAGGCCGTCGAATGGGCCACGCGGGTGCTGGGCGAGAAAGAGCAGCGCACGTGTGAGGCCTGCACAAAGACCGAGACGGTGCCCGGGGTGGGCTTGACGCCGCTGATCCAGGAGGAATACGACGCCAAGCTGCAGGCGCTGCAAGAGCTGATCACCAAGGCCAAGAACACCACGCCGGAGAACCTGCGCCAGGCCGGCAGCGCATCGCTGCCGATCACGCGCGGGGTCATCGAGGCGCTGCGCGACGAGCCGGACCAGGACCTGCTGGCGCGGCGCCTTGCATCCGAAGTGGCGTTGGCGTCGGTGCTGGAGAAGGCGTTGCTGCTCCAGCGCACGCTGCTGACTGGCAAGAAGGAGCCCAATGTCGCGGCCAACAAGTTGGCGGTCGAGGCCGTGAACCACGAGAGCGACACGCTCGACCGGGAGATCCGCAACCTCAAGACCGAGCTGGAACTGCGCCGCGAGCTGGCGAACAACTCGCCCATGGCCATCATCCAGCGCCACGGAACGCGTGCGGCCGGCTCACGCGGCATCTACGAAGGCGACCCGGTGCCCAACCGCCTCGACCAGTTGCAGAAGGGCAATCCGGGAGGCCGGCCATGAGCGCGGTGCGCATGACCTGGCGCCCCTTGCGCTGGCTGTTCAGCCGGCGCGCGGCGAAGACGCTGCTGTGGACGGTGATCATCGTCGTCGCCGCGGTGGGGGCCAACATCGCCGGCATCTATCTGGTCGGCAGCGTGGCGGGCTGGGAACGTTGGCTGGCCGCGGCCGCAGGGTACTTCTTCATCTGGCGGCTGTGCCTTTACGGAGCGACGGCCTATGGCTGGGTCTGGATGCGCCGCCGGTTGCTGGCGCGCGAAGACCAACAAGGGGCAGATTCACAGGCACGGAGACGCCTGATGCGCAGCGAGATCGCGTGCGTCGTGGCCATCGTGGCGCTGGAAGCCAGCCTGTGGATGCAGGGCTGAGGGGATTCGGGCCATGACGCTCTTCACGACCGACTACCTGGAGTACTACCTGACGCTGGTTTCGTGGATCGTCCATAACGGCATCTGGGCCGTGCTGGTGTCCAGCGGCGTCTTCGCGCTGCCTTTTCTGGCGATCATCGTGCAGGAGTGGCTCAAGGCCCGCTCGGAAGGTGCGGACGAGGGCAACAAGGGTGTGCTTTCGGCTGCCCGCATCGAGAACCGGGTCTTCGTCGCCATCGTGGTGGTGATGTTCGCTGGCATCCCGTTCATCGACGTGGATCTCAACACCATCCAGTACGACAGCTCGCGCTCGGCCCAGTGCCAGGTCAACGTGCCGCAGCCGACCGACACGGGCTGGTCGCAGTCGTTCTCCACCCTCAACAACCAATCGGCGAAGGTGCCGGTCTGGTGGGGGTTCATGCACGCGTTGTCGCGGGCGGTGACCGGCGCCTCAGTGGCCGCAATTCCATGTGGTACTGACCTCCGGCAAATGCGTATGGAGATCAACGCCACGCGCATCGACGACCCGTTATTGGCCCAGGAAGTGGCCGATTTCACGCGCGATTGCTATGGCCCCGCACGTGCCAAACTGTTCATGGGTCGCCCCGATCTCGATGGCGACCAGATGCACGACGTCACCTGGATTGGCTCGCGTTTCTTCACCGATACCGCAGGCTATTACGACACCTATCGCGCCCAGACACCGCGCGACGGCTGGGCGTACGACAGCGACCGGGATGCCGGCCTGGCCCAGGTGCCGAGCGGTGCAGGCTATCCGACCTGCCGCCAGTGGTGGAGTGACGGTGGCAACGGCCTGCGCGCCCGCTTGCTGGCTCAGGTCGATGCCAGTTTGCTCAACCGCATCGCCGGCTGGGCCGGATTCCTCAGCCGCACCGAGGTGGATGACTCGGTGATCAGGGCTATCGCTGCACCGGGCCGGCAGAAAGTCAACCTGGGTGGCGTCTACACCGACTACAGCGGCCAGATCAATATGACCGAGCCGAACCTCATCACCCGCGTAGCAAGTGACGTGGGCCTGGCGGTAGGCTCGCTTGCTTATTTCCCCGCCATGGATGCGGTTCGCCAAGCGTTACCCATGGTGCTGTCTCTGCTGAAAATGGCCGTGGTTATCTGCAATCCCCTGGTGCTGGTGTTCGGCACCTACAACTTAAATACCGTGATGACGATCAGCATGGTTCAGTTTGCGTTGTTTTTCGTCGACTTCTGGTTCCAACTCGCGCGCTGGATCGACAGCACGATTCTCGATGCGCTCTACGGCTGGGGACTTGGATTCAATCGGCCGCACATGAACTTCAACATCACGATGGGCCTGAACAACACATTCGGCGACATGCTGCTGAATTACGTCATGGCGACAATGTTCATCGTGCTGCCCCTGTTCTGGGTGACAGCCCTGGGCTGGGCGGGCTATTCCGTCGGAAATGTGTTGCAGGGCCTGACCGGTGGAACAGAGGGAGCGAAAGCCTCTGGCGGGAAGGGAGCAGAACTGGCGTTCGGCAATGCAATGAAGTGGGCATCTACGCCGAGCAAGAAGAAGTAGCGCACTATCCGATAGCAGTTTGGGCATACCTTTGCCGGGGTTCCTCCTCACATGCGCTTGGCAAGAGAGCTAGGTGTTCTGGGGATCATTGGGGTCGTGCTGGTCGATACGGTATCCATCGCTGGAGTAGAGACCATAGCCGGCGTACCCGTCCCGCCATTCCGCTTCGGGCATCGTCAAATCGACGGGTTCGTAACCTCGGGCAACAAACATCAGAAACACCAGCAGCAGCGCAAACCAGAACAGCGCGTAGAACAACACCGCCAGGACAGCAAGCTTGACGATCCACAATAGTGTGGCCGCGACAGCAGTCGGCACGCCCTTGGAGACCAGCCATCCGGCCACGCTCCGCTCACGATGCACGTACGCACGCCATCCACGGCCGAGCCGGCGGCCAAAGCGTTCTGTGGGACTAGGGCGGGTTGTCGTGTTCATGGTCATACCTGTCTCTCCGGGTTACATGCTCTCTCCAGTCTATGCCGATGGCCACCGTCGCGCGGCCATCAATACGGCATTGCCCGCTGCGCGATTTGAGGGCGGTAGCCCAAGCCAGGCTCACGCGAGCGCAACATGATTAGATTTATACGCCAAATACAACCATGAGGCTACTTTTTGAGCATTCATCTGTCCCAACATGGCAATAGATTAGATATTTCTGTACATTTAACCTATGAGTGGAAATAGCAGACATCAAGTAATCAAACGCCTGCAGGCGGAGCTTCCCCGTGGAGCCCCGTTCGATCTCGCCGTGCTCGAATCCTTCGGCGTATCGCCCCAGTTGGCGGCCCGCTACGTGGAGGGCGGCTGGCTGGGGCGCTTGGCCCATGGCGTCTACGCCTTCCCGAACGACGACTTCGACGTCAGCGGCGCCCTGCGCTACCTGCAGAGTAGGGTCGCTGGTCTGCACGTCGGGGGCAAGAGCGCGCTGGCCCTGCAGGGGGTGCGCCACAACCTGGCCACGCGGGACGCGCAGGTGCTCTGGGGCGATGCCCGCTTTGCGCTGCCATCCTGGTTCACCGTGCGCTTTCCAGCCCGCTACGTCAACGCCCGACTGTTCGACTGGCCCGACGAAAGCCTCGCCGGCAAAACCTTGCACACGCCTCCCGGGCAGCCCGACGGGCTATTGGTGGCGGTGCCGGAACGTGCCGTGCTGGAGCTGCTCTACGAGGCCGGCACCCGGCAAAGCCTCGAAGAAACCCGCAACCTCTTCGACGGCTTGCGATCACCGCGCAAGGATCTGCTCGGGCGACTGCTGTCCTGCTGCACCAGTGTCAAGACCGTGCGCCTGTTCCTGACCTGGGCGCGCGAGACCAGCGTGGTCGACGTCGATGCGCTGCTGGAGCAGTACCCCGTACGCACCGGCAGCAATAAGCGCTGGATGAGCCGGCTCGACGATGGCACCTTGCTGAGCCTGAATCCCCATGGATAGGCACTACGCCGACACCGTCCGTCTGCTACTGGCCATCGCTCCCGACGTGTTCGACAACACGGTCTTCGCCATGAAGGGTGGCACAGCCATCAACCTGTTCGTGCAGGACATGCCCCGCTTGTCGGTGGATATCGACGTGGTTTACCGGCCATGGGACCCGCCCCGGGATCAGGCGCTGCAGGCCATCAACCAGGAGCTGGCTGCCATTGCGCAGCGGGTCGAGCGCCTTGGCGTGCAGTCGCGTCTGATCCGTAGCAAGGATCTGGGCGACACCAAGCTGGTGGTCGAGAACGACACCAGCCAGGTGAAAGTCGAGGTCAATGTCGTCTTCCGCGGCACCGTGCTGCCGGTCGAACGCCGGCCTCTGAGCGCCAGGACCAGCGACCTGTTCGGCGTGGAGTTCGAGGCGCCGACCCTGGCCCCGGATGAACTCTATGCCGGCAAGCTCGTCGCCGCCCTCGACCGCCAGCACCCGCGCGACCTGTTCGACGTGTGGCAGTTGTTCGAGACTGGTGGGGTCACCGACGCGATGGTCGAATGCTTCGTGGTCTACCTGGCCGGACACAACCGCCCGACCCATGAAGTCCTGTTCGGCAACGACAAGGACATTGCCCAAGAGTACCAACGCGCCTTCGTCGGCATGACCGAGGTGGGCTGCCCATTGGAGACGCTGATCGATACCCGCGCCCGACTGCGCCAGGAACTTGCGCAGCGGTTGAGTACCCCTACGGCGCGCACCATCCGGCTCTGGACTTCTTTCAGCGCGATCGAGCGTTTCGTGTCCGCGAGCCACTGGTGCTTGTGAAACACCGACTCCATCAGCGCCGTGGGCAGGTCGCGCCCCAGGTAGAGTACGCCGTAGGCCTGTGCCGGATCGTCGTAGCGATTGGTGCTGCTGCGGCCATAGTACAGCGGGCTGCCCCGATAGACGATGCGGCTCACATGCTGGAGCAGTTCACCGGCATCGATCAGGA
Organism: Achromobacter xylosoxidans; assembly: GCF_001457475.1. Taxonomy (NCBI): domain Bacteria; kingdom Pseudomonadati; phylum Pseudomonadota; class Betaproteobacteria; order Burkholderiales; family Alcaligenaceae; genus Achromobacter; species Achromobacter xylosoxidans. Next base: position 1,209,182 of record NZ_LN831029.1, read on the forward strand.
ACGAAGGCAGCTCGCGGCTCATCGCGGTCTCGCTTCAATGCACCTGCACGCCCAGCACGTTGAACACGGCCTCGGCCACGTCGTCGATCGTGCCATGCGTCACTGCATCCACCGGCGAGCGACCGCCCAAGCCTTCGAGCGGTTCGGACAGCGCGCGGTAGATCGTCCAGTGGTCGATGCCCTCGACCTCCTGAAGCACGGCTTGGGTCAACTGCTGCTTCACGGGGTCGAGCTGCCAGTCGGGCAGTTTCTGGCCGCGGGGCCCCACGTTCAGCGCCAGCAGCCGACGGGCGAGGATGTCCTTGTAGATTTGCTGGCGCGACTTGTCCGCCAGCTTGGCGTACTCGGGGATCGGCAGGTTGTGCGGCTGGTTGAAGGCCTCCAGCAGGACGGCGCGGCCTCGCTGGACGTCGGTTTCGGCCGGTGCCCAGCGCGTCTCGGCGCGCAGCGCGGCCGCCTTGCGCTTTAAGGCCTGCTCCACCGTTTCGCCTTCGAGGTTGGCGGGCAGTTTCACCGCCTCCACGCGCTCGTGGATGAACGCCTGCAACTCGGCCGCGAAAGCCGGGGCATCCCGGATTTCGACGGTATCCGCGAAGCGGCGCACGTCCTCCACCGTGACGCGCGGTAGCCGGTCGGCAATGAATTCGATGGCAGTGGGCATGGTCATCTCCCAGGTAGGTTTGAGACAGGATTTACTATAGCCTCCTTTGTCTCGTTTGACAATTTTGTCGCACTCATGCGCGCCTACCTGACGGAAGCAGCGTCCCCGCAGCATAGGCCGAGGGTGCCGCCGGGCCGCCATCCAATCCATTCGAGCGCGTTCCACATTGACGCTGGAGCCATAATTCAGGCAACGTCAGCCACCGGGAGAACCGTGTCACCCTAAAGAGTACTGTCCCTGTTTTGCTCGTGGCGAAACTGCACAAAGCTTCCGTCCAGATACTCCAGCGGATCAATGGCAGGACCTGCAGTTGCTCGCACCACTTGACTCAGGATGACGTGGTGGGAACCCCCATCGACAACCTGTTGGACCTTGCATGCGAGTACGGCCTGGGCATCCTTCAGATAAGGCAATCCTGCTTCGTCAACGTGCCAATCTGCTTCTGCAAAACGGTCGCGGGAATGGCCCCCAGCGCACTGCACGGCGAGTTTTCGATGGCGCGCGCCAAGTACGTTGATGCACAGATGCCGCGAGGCGAGAAGCGGTGCACTGATGCTGGCGCGCTTGTTGATGCAGACCAGCACCGTCGGAGGCTCCAGCGACACGGACATGAACGAACTGGCTGTCATCGCGTATTTGTCGCCTTGTGGGCTGCCCGTCGTCACGATGGTCACTGTCGCGGCAACACCTCGCATGGCCTCACGCAGCCGGGATGCCTGTCCACCAGGACTGGGGGATGACGCTCGAAGCTGAGCCGGCCTGGGCTCTGGTGATCGGTTAATCGAATTGATGGAGGCTCCTTGGGTTGTTGCGCCGATCGCTCGGTTTGGTGCTGCCAGTTGAAGATCGAATGGGTAGAATGCTTTTATGCGAATCGTATATGATTCGCATAAAAAGAACCATCTGTTCGACCGATGGCTTGATCGAACTTCACCGAGGTCTCTGACCCCTTCATCACTCTAGGAATACATCATGAACACGCTCAACGACACCATGAAAGCCATGCTTGCCAAGCAGTTGCCGATCCAGGCGACCGTCAGCAAGGAAGGCTTGCCGGACATCGGCCCCAAGCGCTCGCTCAGGCTCTATGACGACCACACCCTCATCTTCAACGAGAACACCGGCGGGCAGACCTTGCAGAACGTCCGTGACGGATCACACATTGCCGTTGCCATCATTGACCGAGAGGCGTTGGATGGCTACCGATTCATCGGCAAGCCGGAAATCTTCGGCGAAGGCACCCCGCCTTATGACAACGCGCTGGCCTTTGCGGAGAAGAACGGGATGAAGCCGCCCAAATTCGCGGTGCTGGTACACATCGAGAACATCTACACGCTGCGCTCCGGCGCGGATGCGGGCAAGAAACTGTAAGCCCCAGGGAACCGCCCACCGGCCGGTGGTTCAGTGCGCGCCATGTCCTGGGGCAACTGATGTCTCAAGGCCGGCGGGCAGAAACGCGCTACACGATTGGAGGTAGTGAGTAAATTCTCCCAGCGTGCGAGTGATGTGGCGTGCCGCTATGGCACGCAACTCATCCTCCAGATCAGGCGCAACGCTCAGATCACTGACCGTCAGGTGCGTCTGCCTGTACAGCGCCGCCACATCCTCGCGCCGACCGCAGCGCTTGTGCAAGTTCGCGGCATTGTGATGCGACACCACGAAGGCCGCCACGGCGGCATCGAACACTGGTACGCGGGCATCCGCTTGCCGACCGGCCTCACGCCACGGCTTGGTCGCCAGCAAATGGCAGGCCAATGCGATCGCCTGCTCATACAAAACACGGGCGCGAGCATCGTCTTCCTGCTCGAAAGCGGCGTTCGCCGCCTCGATGGCTTGTTCCCAGCGCGCGAAATCTTCAGATCCTGCAGCCATTCAGTCCACCTTTTTCAAGCCTCTTCGGCAGTGGGCGTGTCTGCCGTAATCGAGGCGTAGCTACCCGTACCATCCGGCCATGCGCTCAGCAGGTCGAAGCCTTGTTCGGTGACGGCCACCATGTGTTCCCATTGAGCCGACAGGGAGCGCTCACGCGTGACCACGGTCCAGCCATCCGGGCGCGTCATGGTGCCGGCCTTGTCGGCGTTGAGCATGGGCTCGATCGTGAAGATCATGCCCGGTTCGAGCCGCAAGCCCTGCCCACGCTGCCCGACATGCAGCACCTGGGGTTCGGCGTGGTACTCGCGGCCCACGCCATGCCCACAGTATTCGCGCACCACGCTGAAGCCTCGAGAATGCGCCACCGATTGGATTGCGTGGCCGACGTCGCCCAACGTGGCGCCGGGGCGCACCTGCAGGATGCCGGCGCGCATGGCCTCGTAGGTGGTATCGACGAGGGCGCGGATGCGCGCCTTGGGCTCGCCCACGCAGTACATGTGGGCGGTGTCGCCATACCAGCCATCGCGAATGACGGCGACGTCGATGTTCAGGATGTCGCCATCCTTGAGGATCTCGGTGAATGACGGGATGCCATGGCAAACGACGTGGTTGCGCGACGTGCAGATCGTTTTTGGAAAACCTTGGTAGCCGACGTTGGCGGGAATCGCCTTCAGGTCATTCACGATGAAGTCGTGGCAGATGCGATCCAGCGTGCCGGTGCTGACACCGGGACGCACGTGGGGTGCAATCATGGCCAGCACTTGCGCGGCGAGTTGCGCAGCAATGCGGCACTGTTCGATTTCGGCAGGGGTGTGCAGCGTCACCCGCTGCGTCTGCCGCAGCATCACGCCACCCGCTTCTTGCGCTGCGCTGCCGCCGGGCCGTGGCGCTCGTCCAATTGGGCGACCAACTCATGCAGGCCGCCCTCTGTCTGCTCGGCCTGCAACAGCAGGCGAGATAGCTCCGAATAATTCAGATCCGGATACAGCTCGGAGAGCATGCCAACGCGCATCCAGTGTTCTGCCTGTGCGTTGATCGAACGGCTGAACGCCGCGCTGCCAGTGCGCAGACTCTCATGCAGGGCATCGGAGATTTTTACCAGTCCCATGGCTCATCCTTTTAAAGGATTCGTATATGAATCGTATATCATAGAGCATCCGACGTCCAGTAGGTTCCGGACGAAGAAATTCACATCTGAAGACGCGCGTTGCGCGGCTGGCGGAACTGCGTTCGCGCGAAGGCTATATGGCCGAATACGAAGAGCTGGACGATGGCAGCTTGTTATTCATCGAGAACCATTGCCCGATCTGCGCGGCAGCCACTGCATGCCAAGGCTTCTGTCGGGCAGAGCTGGCGGTCTTCGAGCAGGTCTTGCAGGCGCGTGTGGAGCGTGTCGAACATATTCTCAAGCAGGCCCGGCGATGTGCCTACACGATCAGGCCTTATTGACTCAAGAGAAGACACCATGACGACACCACTCGACGCTGATCTTCAGCAGATGACCCGCGAGCAACTCATCGCTGAAGTGAAGAAGCTACGCGCCGGCATCCGAGCGCATCGCGACTGTTCCGGCCACGACCTGTGCTGGTACCACCCGCACCTGTGGGCCTTGCTGCCTGAGCGGGTCGATCAACAACCGGATGTACCCGACTGGCCGCAGTTCATGCGCGGTTGCATCAAGTACCGCGAATCACTGGATGGGCAACTGCCGGATGCGCCGCGCAGCCAGAACGAGTTCAGCAGTGAAAGCTGATCTCGTCACCAGCCGCCACCGGCGCCGGATGCAGATGTTTGATGGTATGGGCGGCGCCGAATGCCTCGGCGTCATAGCCTGGCGTCTCGCCCTGCAGGCAGTGCAACCATCAACTCGATGAACAAAATCGTCGCCAGGATCAGGATCGGCACATTCCAGTCACCCGTGTGATGGTAGATCGCACCCACCAGCAACGGCCCCGCCACAGCGATCAGGTAGCCCACGGTCTGAGCCATGGCCGAGAGCCGGGTCGCGGTATCCACGCTGGCCGCCTTGGCCACGAATAGGAAGGCACCCAGCGACGGTCCCGCGCCCTGGCCGAAGCCCAGCACCAGCGCCCAGATGATGGCGGTGCCGCCCGGCGCATACCAAAGGCCCAGCGTGCCGACCAGGCAGGTGAGCACCGTCATGGCGATCCAGGGCCGCTGGTCCGGCTTGCGGGCGGCCAGCAGCGGGGTCACGAAGCTGCCCACCATCAGGCTGACCTGCGATGCGGAGAAGACCATCGCCGCCGCGGCCTGGCTGCTGCCGCGATCCATCAGGATGGTCGGCATCCACGGCAGGAAGACGTACAGGTTGAGCGCCTGCAAGCCGAAGAACAGGGTGATGGACCAGGCCATGCCGCTGCGATAAACGTTGACGACAACGGGTGCGCCTCGCGCGGCCACGGGCATGGGCGCGGCCGCCTTGCCGATCTGCGGCAGCCAGACCACCATCGCCAGGACGGCGGGAACCGTCCACAGGCCCAGCGAGCGGTACGCCGCTTGCGTATCCCCGCCCATCCACTGGAACAGCGGGAAGGCACCGGCCGCGCCGAGTACCGCACCCACGCCCAGCATCAACGCGTAGATGCCCATGACCATGCCCATGCGCTGCGGGCCGAAGCGCTTGCGCGCCAGCGCCGGCATGATCACGTTCATTACGGCAATGCCCGCGCTGCCGATGACAGTGCCGAGGATCAAGGCCGTTTCACCGAAGCCGCGAATGCCGCAGCCGATCACCAGCAGCATCAGTGCCAGAAACAGTGCCCGCTCCTCTCCCAACCAGCGCCGCAGATGGACACCAGGAATCGAGAAGATACCCAGCAAGGCCAGTGGCAGGGCGGTTACCAGGAGGGTGGAGGCAAACCCCAGCGCCAGATTCTGCAGCAGCGGTCCGACCGTGGCGAAGATCAGCCGCAGGTTCAGCGCAACCAGGATGAAACCCGCCCACAACAGCCATGAGGCGGCCAGTGACTTGGGCGGTGCCTTGGCACTCGTTACGTTGGTCATGTCAATGTGTCCGTCTTGCATGGTTCATGTCCTGTGCGTCACCGATGCGTCCGGGTTGGCTCGTGGGTGAAGATGTGGTTTCGTACGAACCAGGCCAGCAGCGTGACCAGCCCCAGTCCTGCCATCAGGCTTGCCAGCATGCCCGGATAGCCACCCGCATCCAGCAGCATCCCCGCCAGCATCGGTACCAGCGTGCGGCCGATCACGAACAGGCTGGACTGGATGCCATAGTCAAGTGCCGACAGCCCGGTGCGGGTGTGGTGCATCATCAGCCCGAACACCAGCCCGGCCGATGCCCCCATCATCAAGGCGACGACCATGCTGGCTGCGATCAGAGCATCCGAGCCCAGGTTGAGCACGACGGCAGCCGCCAGCGTGCCCAGGGCCAGCAGATTGCAAACAGCGAACAGCGGCAAGGCACCGCTTCTGCGGGAAACCCAGCTCCCCGCCATGCTGGCGATGGCGGCCACCAGCCCGCCGCCGACGCCCACGATCATCGCGATCCGCTCGGGCGCGAATCCCTGGTCGAGCATCAGCGGCTTGAGATACACCCAGACCGCGCCGATCAGCGGGTAATACAGCACCAGCAGCACTGCCCAGACGCGATGCTGGGGAACGGTGAACCAGCCCAGCCACTCGCGCAGCCCCGCGCGAGGCACAACGACGGCGGACGCGGCCAGGATTTTTCCTTCCCGTGGCTTGAGCCATGGCACGAGCACGACAGCAGACTGCATGCCAAGCGCCAGCACATAGAACGGCCAGGCCCAGCCGAGCCGGGTTTGCAGCATCAACATCAGGCCGCCACCCACGATGGCGCCCAGCGAAGTTGCAGCCGAACGGATCGCCCCGGCACGCATGCGCTCGGATTCAGGCAGTACCCGTATCGCCAGCGCATTGACCGGAACGTCGGCCCAGGTGCCGAACAGGCTGACCAGCATGGCCAGCGCGAACAGCAAGGCGTAAGGTGTGCTGCGCAGGTCGTGCATGCCCAGCAGCAGCAACGCACCGGCATAGCCCAGGCCCAACAGGATGGCCCAGTTGCGATAGCTGCCCTCCATCTGCCCCAACCGCCAGCGATCGACGGGTGTGGCCAGCACGAACTTGAGCATGGCAGGCAGGCCCGCCATCTGGATCAGGCCGATGTCGGTGCCGCTCCAGCCGTGCTGGCGCATGACCAGCGGCAGGCCTACGAACAGGTAGATCACCGGCGCGGTCAGCATGAGGTTGAGCCAGCCCAGCAGCAATTGCTGCGGCCACCAGGAACGGTTCATGTCTTGAACCCCAGGTGAAGCCAGGCCGGCGCCATCGGGAAGTCGACGCGGCCCAGTGAGCGGATATCGGTGAAGCCGGCCGCCGCCATCATCCCGGCGACTTCGCCCGGACGCGGCAGCCTGTTGCCGCGCAGCGTCACCGTGCCGTAGAACGGCATGACACGCGCCGCCAGTTCGGCATCGTCGGCCAGTTCGGCATGCGCCAGCAGCAGCCAGCCGCCGGGATTGAGCGCATCCCACATCTTGCGCACGGCGTCCCGCAGGTCGCGCAGAAAATGCAGCACCGACGAACACCAGATCAGGTCGTAGCCATGGCCGATGCCATCCGTGTTCAGGTCGCAGCCCAGCGCCTGCAACCGCTGCGACAACCCGGCGGCGGTGATGTTCTCGCTCGCGACTTCGGCGGTTTCGGGCTGGTCGCACAGCACACCCCGCCAGCCCGGCAGGCGCTGGGCGAGCGCGATGCCGACATGGCCGGGGCCGCTGCCCAGATCGAGCAGCCTGCCTGTTTCCGGCAAGGCGGGAAGCGTTTGCAGCAGGCGCAGCACCGCAGGAACCGTGATGACACGCTGTTCCTGCCCGATCTGCTCGCGCGCTGCCTGCGCCCAACTGCCTTTGGGCGCGGCCTCGCCCTGCGGGTCGAAGCCGTGGCGCAGCAGGGTGTCCCACTGACTAGCGAAGCGCGACAGGAAGCGGGCGCGGTACAGCCAGGCCTGGGCGCAGTTCTCCGGCGATGTCTCGACGAAGAAGCGTGCCGCCAGCGGCGATGTCACGTACTCGGTGTCCGAGGGAGCTGCCGCGGGCACCCGCCGTACCAGCAGTTCGAGGCTCCACAACAAATCCAGCCACACGACAGTCGCGCCAGGGTTCAGGTCGAGCTTTTGCGCAACGGCATCCGCAGACGTTGGCTTATCCAGGAGCGTGAACAATCGGTACTCGATGGCCTGTTCGACGGCCTGGGTCTGGATCGGCGCTGCTGCGATGTTCCAGAACGGCTGCAAGGGGTGCGAGGTATGAAAATGCATGGTCATGCCTCACATCCGCCAGGTCAGCCGCACACCCACTTCGCGCGGCGGGCTGTAGACGGTGACGTAGCCGCCCTGATAGCCGACCGCGTCGTAGGTCTTGTCGGCCACGTTGTGGGCGTAGGCGGCGATCTCCCAGTTCTTGTACTGGTAGCCGGCGACCAGGTTCACCAGGCCATAGCCATTGCGCTGATACTGGTTGGCGGCATCCAGGTAGATCTTGCTGCTGCCCACCATGCTGGCCTGGGCGTACCAGCCCTGCGGCGCGTCGTAGCGCAGCCCGACGTATCCGGTCAGCCTGGGCGCGAAGTTGTTGGTCTTGCCCGCGTAGTTGGCGGCACCATCCTGGAAGCTGTCGAAGGTCGTCTTGTTCCAGGCCAGTCCGCCCGTCACTCGCCAGCCGCTGCCCAGCAGGTAGTCTGCATCCAGTTCCAGCCCCTTGGACGTCGCCTTGGCTGCACTGGCGATGTAGGTGGTTCCCGGCATGGGCTGCATCTGCACCTGCATGTTGTCCACCTTCATGACATAGGCCGCCACCGAGTAGCGCAGCCGCTTGTCCAGCGCCCAGCCCTTGAAGCCGGTTTCGTAGGACCAGTTTTCCTCGGGGTCGTAGGACGGATAGTCCAGCGCCGAAACGAAGATGTTGTAGCCACCGGCACGGATGCCTCGGCTGACACTGGCATACCACTGGTGTTCGGGCGCGAATTGATACTGCAACGCCAACTTGGGCGAGAAGTGCGTCCAGTCCTCCTTCTTCCTGACCCCGCTGGCGGGACTGGCCTCCGCCGAATTGCGCTCGATGCGCCCACCAGCCGTCAGGCTCCATGCCTCGGTCAGCGGGACGTTCCAGTTCGTGAACAACGCCAGGGACTGCGTCTCCAGCTTGGCCCGATAGTCCAGGAACATCGGCCCGCGCTGGGTGTAGTTGCGCAGCGTGTTGTCGCCTTGGTCGCCATACAGGCCGATCAGCCAATCCGAGCGTCCCAGCTTGCCTTCCAGCCGGAGTTCCTGCGACCAGGTGCGCAGCTTGTTGTCCCGGCCGATGTACAAGCTCTCGGCCGACATGAAGTCGGTGTCCTGGAGAATCTTGTCTTCGTACTGGTTGTACGCGGTGATGGAGCGCAGGCGCAGGCCAGAAGACAGTTCATGGGAGGCATTGAGCGATAACGTCTGCCCCAGCGAGCGGTTCCAGCTTGGCGTGCCAGATGCGACTTCCGCCCTGGGCGTGCCGACGTTGCCCCACAGCGTGGCACCATCGTCATAGGCCTGCCGCACGTAGCGCAGCACCACGTCGGTGGCGCTCGAAGGCGTCCAGCGCAGGCCGATGTTGAGATCCCGATGCGCCTTGTCGTCGTCCTTGCCGCCGGTGTGGGTGTTGTTGATGAAGCCATCCTGCTTCAGCCACGAGCCCGAGATACTCGCATACAGCCTGTCTTCGACCAGCGGCTGGCTCAGCGAGAAGCGCAGATCCCGTTTGCTGCGGCTGCCCAGCCCGGCCGAGACGCTGGCGCGTGACGTGTTGTCCATCGGCAGGCTGTGGAAGGAGATCACGCCCGACTCGGCGTTGCGCCCATACAGCGTGGACTGCGGGCCGCGCAGCACCTCGATGCGATCAACGTCGAGAAAGCTGTTCTCGAAGCTCTGTGCCGTCAGCGTAGGCACGCCATCGACCAGCATCAGCACCGAGGTCGAGAACGAGTGGATGCTGGCCGTCAGGCCGCGCATCACCGGCGCCTTCATGCCTGGCTGGCCGAAGGGCTGGAAGGACAGGCCAGCGACCCGGCCTTCCAGTTGCTCCATGCTCGTGATGCTGGACTGCTCCAGCTCGAACCCGTCGATCACCGCCACGCTGGCGGGAACCCGTTCTATTGGCCGCTCAACCTTGTCGGCTGTGACGGTGATGGCAGGCAGCTCGGTGGCGGTGTTGTCTGTGACCGCTTCAGAGGCGTTTTCGGCAACCGCCGCGACAGGTAACGCGAGTATCGGTAAAGCAAGCAGGATAGCGTGATGGCACGCGCTGAATTCGTATTTCATGCGGTAATCCAAGTCAAGAGCAGGCGCCCATTCGCCCTTGGATCACTATAAAATCTGAATAGAAATGAATATCATTTAACTATTTGGCAAATCGGATTCATGTTTTGGCATTTCGGAGTGAGACCGTCTCGCTGAAGGAGAAGACCGAAACGAAGGGGGTGACATGACCTACCGTCTCAACGCGGCGGACACGGCCGAGCCGACACGCCTCGGCCAGGGCATCTGGCTGCGCACGCAATTGCCGACTGAGCTTGGCGACTGCACCAGTGACGTGTGCCGCCTGGACGACGGACTGGCACTGGCCTACGCCCACTATCGTCCCCGATATGACCTGCTGGAGCAGAGCATCATGGAAAGGCAGGGCCGTTCCATGACCATTACCGTGGCGCTGGAAGGTGAATCCAGCACCCTCGGCATCGATGGCCAGCGCTTCGACTTCATCGCCGGCCACAGTACCGTGGCTGCTTTTTCCAGCGTGCGCGGTGAACGCCGCTTTCCTGCTGATCGCTCGATCCGCCAGTTACGGGTGATTGCCAGCGAACCGCTGTTGCAGCGCTACCGTCTTGGGCACCTGCTCGATGGTGTGTGCAACGACTATAGCGCACGCCACCTTCATTTCGGCCGGCATGGCGGTGCCACCCAGCGGCTGGCCCAGGCATTGGTGCATCTGCACGACCGCGATGCCGGCCTGCTCGACCTGCAGATCGCCGCGCTTGGCCTGCTGGCCGAACAGACCCGGGAATTCCAGCCACCCACTGTTGTCTCCGGCAAGCTGCGTGCGGACGATCAGGGGCGCATGCTTCAAGCCCGCGACCTGCTGATGCGCGAGTACGGCCGGCCGCTGACCGTCGCCTGGCTGTGCGCCACCGTCGGCACCAACGAGTTCAAGCTCAAGCAGGGTTTCCGCGAACTGTTTGGCACCAGTCCCCACCGCATGCTCACCGACATCCGCATGCAAAGGGCTTGGGAACTGCTGGAAACAGGCCAGCACGTCTCTACCGTGGCCTACCAGGTCGGCTACCAGCACCTGTCCAGTTTCAGTGCCGCGTTCGAGCGCTACTACGGCCGTACACCCAAATCCGTGGCGAATCCGCCCAAGGACATCCAGCCAGGCCCACACGATGACCAATGAATCCCCAGCGCTCTCCGCTGTTCCCTCCACACTTCGCATTCCGCTGGCCGCACGGGCGCTGGGGGGCAAGCTGTTTCCGGAGATGGCGGTGGACGACCGGTATGCCATCGAGGCCTTGGCCCGCATGGGCGACGATGGCAGCCAATGGTTGAGCGACCGCAAGAGCATCTATGGCACGCTGGCGCGCACCCGGCGCTTTCGCGACCAGGCCCGCGACTTCGTGGCCCGCCATCCCGATGCGCAGGTGGTCAACCTCGGCTGCGGCCTGAGCGACTACCTGCAATGGATCGACAACGACCAGGTGCGCATGCTGGACGTCGACCTGTCGGAAGTGATGGCGATTCGCCGCGAGATCCTGCCGCCGCGGCACGAACGTCATGTGCTGGCCGAACTCGATCTCACCGCACCCGACTGGTGGGAGCGCCTCGGCCTGCCCGCCAGCCGCGACGCGGCCCCGGTGTTCCTGATGAGCGAAGGCGTCTTCATGTACCTGCAGCCGCCTATCGTCAACGCCGCACTCGCCACCTTCGGCGAGCGCGCCCCGGCCGGCTCGGTATTGACCTTTGACGCGATGTGCTGGCTGGCCGTGGGCCGCGCCAAACACCATCGCTCGGTCAAGCACACTGAAGCGGAATTTGGCTGGGGGCCGCGCAGGTTGGCCGATCTCACCGCTGCGCATCCGCGCCTGACTTTGCAGGCCGCGTATCAGGTCATGGGCGGCTACAGCCTGTTTTACAAGCTGTTGCAATCCACGTTCAAGGCGCTGATGGGCGTGCCGTTCTATGCGGTATACACCGTCGAAGCACAGGATGCGGCGGTCGCCCGAGCAGGCAAGCTCGCGGCCATTCGGCTCTCCCTTTCCAACGGCTCATCAGACCCTCCCATGAACGACCGCATTGACACCGTGACTGCGCTGGAAGCCCGGGTGGGTACCCGCCCAGAGGCCGCCAACCTGAAAGTCATCGACCATCTGGACGCGCATGCACAGCGCTGGCTGGCGGCTTCGCCGCTGGCGTGTCTGGGCTTCAGCAATGCGGACCGGATCGACGTGACCCTTGCCGGCGGTGCGCCGGGGTTCACCGCCACCGTCGATGCTGGATCGCTTCGCCTGCCGCGTACCGCCCTGGACGATGCCGAACCAGCCCAGGTTCATCGCGGCGTCGGTGTGCTGTTCCTCGTTCCAGGTCTGGGGGAAACGCTGCGCGTCAACGGCATCGTCCAGGGCGTGGATGATCACCATGTCACGATCGCCGTGCGGGAATGCTATGGGCATTGCGCCAAGGCGCTGCTGCGCTCGAACTTCTGGCATCCCGCAGCAGGGAGCGTTCCGGCGACCGATGAGGGGACGTTCCTCTCGGCGGCGCGCTTCATGGCGCTGGCCTCCTGCGATGCCGAGGGGCAGACCGATGTCAGCCCCAAGGGCGATCCGGCAGGCTGGCTGGTGCAGCGGCACGGGGACGGCATCTGCTTCGCGGATCGCCCCGGCAACCGGCGCACGGACAGCTTCAGGAATTTTCTGACGCGCCCGCATGCCGTAGCGCTGCTGATCGTTCCCGGCTGCGCCCAGGTGGCTCTGGTGCAAGGGCCTGTCCAGTTGCTTGCCGATCCAGACCTCTGCGCGGCCTTCGCGGTCAATGAGAAGACGCAAAAGCTGGTCACGCACATCGCCGCGCCTGCGGTTGAACTGCGCGAAAGCGCCGCACTGCTGCGCGCCGCGCCTTGGACTGCATCGACACCATCGGCCGACATCGACCCGGCAGCGCTGTTTGCCGCGCATGTGAAACTGAACCGGACACGCGGCCTGGGCGCGGCGTTAGTCCGAGCCGCAGTTTCCGTTCCGGGTCTGATGCGCAAGGGATTGGAAAAGGACTACAAGCGTAATTTGTACTGAGTCAAGAAACTCCAAAAAGAGGAAATGATGGGTGGGAGCAGGGATCCATTCGATGCATCATTACTGCTTCATGGCATCAAGCCCATCCCTTCAAACGCAAGCGCCCAAGGCTCCAACCTCCCGCCAGAAGTACCAGCCATGCGACGATGAACAGTCCCCAAGCAGTGTCGTCCGGTAATGCGGCCTGGGGCACACGCGGCTCGAAGACAGGGCGCCTGGCAAAGTCTTCCGTGCCGAACGGCTGGTCGTTGAACAGATAGGGGTAGTAGAAGTCGCGAATCTGGCGATGGAAGGCCACGATCTGCTCCTGGTAGGCCAGTTGGGCCTGCAGGTCGGTGTCGGCCAAGCGATGCAGGATCGCCTGCGCGCCGACGCCGGGCAGCAGCCAACCCAGCCGGTTCGTCCAGGCCTGGCGCGCCAGCAGTCCTTCACGGTAGGCCTGCGCCTGTTCGGCCACGCTCTCGTCGCCAACCTGGTGGAAGGCGAAGTACCACTTCCAGTGAAAGCCCCTCGGCAAGGGTGCCGTATCCTGCCATTCGGGATGGCTGGCGAAGAACCGCCGCATCGTTTCCTCGCGCGGAATCTCCCAGGCGCCATGCACGGCCTGGCGCTGCGCCAGCATCAGGTCCACGCCCTGATGAACCGGGATGGCGCGGGTCAGCGCCACGTTGGCCAGCGTGGGTAGCACCAGCGTCAGCACCGCCCATGTCCCCATCAGAGCCGTGGCATTGGCGACAGAGCGCCAGCCGCACGCGGCCACCAGCAGCGACACGCCCACCCAGAACGCCAGATAGCTGGCCACCACCACGAGCACTGGGCCCAGGGTGCCGGCCGCGGTACCTGACACCGCCGCGCCAACCAGCACCGGCACCGCCAGGCAGGCGAACAGCAGGGCGTAGCGCAGCAGTGCGCGCCGCCACCAGACCCGACTGCCAGCGGGCAGCGACAGCAGCAGGCGCAGACGGCCCGACTGGCGTTCGCCGGAGAGCAGATCGTGCAGCAGGGCAATGGCGAACAGCGGCGCCAGGTAGATCAGCACGAAGGCGAAATCGAAGCGGCCCGGCAGGGCGAGTTCGGGGTTGAAGGTTTCGCCTTCATAGAGCTGGGCTTGCAGCCCCAGCGCACGCACGCGCAGCACATAGGGCGCGACATCACGCAGACCCAAGGCCAGGAAGGCGCTGTCGGAGGGCGGGTCCCAGGTATTGTAGAAGGTGTGATAGGCGGGGCTGCCCGCATCCGAGCCGTCCGGGTACTGGGCAGCCACCGCCGCAACGTCTTGCTCGTGCAGCGGTGCCAGCCGGGCGATGGTCTGCTGCTGGCGCGCCACCTCGTGCAGGCCCGACCACACCGCCCAACTGGACAGGCCGAGCAGCAGCAACAGCGCGGCCATCGACAGTCGCGAGCGCAGGATGAGGCGCCATTCAAAGGCCAGCCATGTCATCGCGTCCCACCCCCCAGGCGACCGCCCAGCCACCAGACCAGCGCCACCAGCAGCATCAGCCAAGCCAGTAGGATTGCAGTGGCCGGTGCCGCCCGGTACCGCGTCTGGCCGATCGGTGCGGCCTCATAGTGGAAGTCGGGGAAGGCCTGCCAGTGCGTGTGCGCAATGCGGTTTTCCTTGTCCGGGTCGCTGTCGTCCACATAGTGCAGGTGTTCTGCCTGCAGCCGGTTCAGGCCCTGCACCAGGTCGTAGCGGTACTGTTCGCCCTGTTCGAGAAAGCGCCGGAAGCTCGCCAGGTCGGTGCTGGCCGCCGTCATCGACAGGCGCCGCAGCGCCAAGGTCGGGCTGAGCCAGCCGAAGCCATCGACGATCCGGCTCTGCCGCTCTTGCAGCTCGAACGCGGCCTTGGCATAGCGGTTGAACAGCTCGCTCGACTGGCGCTCGCCTTCCATGCCCACCAGTCCCTTGAAGTTGACCGGCAGATCCTCGATGCGCTCGACGCCATACTCTTTGAGCACCTGATCGCGGAACTGGGCGAACTTGGGATCGTCCGGATTGTGCGCGTCACCCAGCGCCAGATATTCGCGCTCGACATGGATCTCGTTCTCGAAGCGCGTGGGCAGGGCCACGGCATTGTTCGCCACATCGGGCACGATCCGCGGCAGCAGGATCACCAGCACCGCCCAGACGGCCAACAAGGCCAGCAGCGCATCGCGGCCACGGGCGAACAGGCTGGAGACCAGCACCACGACCAGCGACCACAGCAACAGCCAGGCGGCATAGCCGACGGCCAGCAGCAGGGTCAGCGCCCAGGGGGCTTGACCGCCTATCGCCAGCCAGGCCAGCGCGAGCAGCGCCGGCAGCAGCACCAGGGCCGCGAAGCCCGACAGCGCCAGCAGCTTGCCCAGCACGATCTGGCGGCTGCCCACGCCCTGCGCCAGCAGAATGCGCAGCGTGCCCGACTCGCGCTCGCGGGCCACGCCGGCATGACCGACGAAGACTAGCAGCAGCGGCGCCAGCACCTGCAGCACGAAGCCCGGCGTTAGTTGCCCGAAGCGCAGCAGCAGCGAGGACTGGCGCACATCGCCGAAGTTGGCGCTGTTCTGACGGTGCGCTTCCAGGAACAGAGTGTTGCCGGTGTAGGCGTCGATGCCCGGATCGAAGGCTGCCAGCGGATTGAGTGGCCGGAACAGGAAATGCCCATAGTGGGCAACCCGGTGCGGATGGCGGTCGGGCTGCGTGGCGAATTCCTGGTTGGCCTGGGCCTGGTAGCGCGCCCGCTCGGCATTGGCGTTGCGCTGGTGTTCCCAGGCGTTGAGCGCCGCCACCAGCGTCAGCACGACCAACAGCAGCAGACCGAACACCGCGACCCGGTCGCGGAACAGGGATCGCCATTCCTCGCGGGCGATGCGCGTGACCACACTCATGCCGCTCGCTCCGCCTGCCCCGCATAACGGCGATGCAGGGCCCGCACGTCAAAGCGCTCGTCGCCGGCAGCCGCCACTTCCTCCACCAGTCGCCCGCCATCGAGAAAGCCGATGCGGTCAGCCACGTCAGCGGCGCTGAGCAGGTCGTGGGTGACCATCAGGATGGCCACGCCTTGTTCGCGCAGCAGGCCCAGCAGACGGTTGAACTCGGCCGTGGCTTGTGGATCGAGGCCGGAAGTTGGCTCGTCCAGCAGCATGGCCGGCACCTTGCGCACCAGCGCCAGCGCGATGGCCACCTTCTGGCGCATGCCTTTGGAGAAGCCCGCGACCCGGCGATCGAAGGCCTCGGCAGCCAGCCCCGCCGACGCCAGCGCCTGATCGATCGCCTCGTGTCCTGCGTTCTGTCCGGCCAGATCGAGCAAGTAGGCGACGTTCTCGCGCGCGCTCAGATGCTCGTAGAGCGCGACGTTCTCAGGGATGTAGGCCAGTTGACGACGCGCCTCGGCCGGCTGCGCGACCGGATCGACCTCCCGAACGCGAACCTGCCCCGATGAAGGCACTACGAAGCCCAGGAATAGGCTCAGTGTGGTGGTCTTGCCCGCGCCGTTGGCACCCAGCAGCGCATAGATTTCGCCGGCGCGTACCGACAGATCCAGCCCGTTCAAAATGATCTTGGCGTTGTACCCGGCAGTGACGGACACGGCCTCCAGAATCTTGCCGGCCTCATCGGCCAGAATTGTTGCACCGCCCATTGCCCGACCTCCGTGCATCGCTCGCCCTACATTGCTGCATTGCGTTATGTAATGATATAACATTCCCAATGTTTTTTACAAAAAACAGATTGACGCATCATTCTGGTGCAGTCAAGTCCCGGCAAAAAATGGGACCGTGGCGCCAACAGGACGGTGCGTTGTTCCTCCTGTTGTATCGCTCACCCCCTCTTTGGCCGTTCGATTCGTTTTCGTCGAGTGTTAGGAGGTTGTATGCGCGCCCGCCAGGGTACCCCTGCCCATTTCAAAAAAACACTGCTGGCCAGTCTGGTCATGACCCTGGCTGGAGCGGCCTCCGCCTTCGGCCAAGACGCCTCGCAGGAGGACGTGACCGTACTGGATACGGTCACCGTGACTGCACCGCCCTTGAACAAGGCGTTCGAGGTCAACGTGGGGGCCTTTGGCGCCAAGGACACGATGGAAGTCCCGCTGGCGATCCAGAGCTACGGTGCCGAACTCATCAGCGAAACCTCCCCGCGCACGGTGCGCGATGTGCTGGCGCTCGATCCCTCGGTTCTGAGTTCGTCCTATGGCGGCGGCTTCGACAACTTCCGCCTGCGCGGCTTCGCGATGGACAACTTCAATACCATCCGGCGCGACGGCCTGGCCCTGGCTCCGCACTACGACGTTCCCCTGGAGCTGGTCGAGCGGGTGGATGTGCTCAAGGGGCCGTCGGGCTTCCTGTACGGCTTCAACTCGCCCGGCGGCACCATCAACTACATCCCGAAACGCCCAACGCTCACGCCATTCACGACCTTGAGCCTGCAGGGGACGTCTCTGCGAGGGCGCTACGTCGCGGTGGATACCAGCAACGCGCTGGCCGATGGCGCGATAGGGTACCGCCTGAACGTCGGCTACGAGAAGATCGGCGATTTCGACCATTTCGGCGACCTGGAGCGCAAGTTCGTCGGCCTGGCCACCGACTTCCGCTTCAACGACCGTGCGCTGCTGCAGCTCAATGCCGACTGGAACTGGAAGAGCGCCATGTCCGATCCGCTGCTGCGCGCAGACCAGAGCGGCCGCGCCGATCCGCTGGATCCGTCCAGCTACGTGCTGCCGCCCAGGTTCGACCGCCGCGATGCGCTCTCGCCCTCGTGGTATCGCCACAAGACCGAGGCCTACAACCTCGAAGCCAAGTTCGACTACACCCTGACGGACAACTGGACGTCCGTCACCCAGGCCAACTACTCGCGGGTCGAACGCCACGGTGGCTACGTCGATCTGTTCGACATTCAGCCCAATGGCGACATCGGCTATGCCGATCTGTACCAGTCGCGTGGCGAGGTCTTCAGCACCTGGTCCTTGCAGTCCTACCTGTCGGGCAAGTTCACGACGGGTGGTCTTTTCCACGATCTGTTCGTTGGCGCGTCCTACCGCCAGTTCCGCGACAAGAGTCCGTACTGGGACTTCGTGAAAAGCGCGGACGGCATCAGCGTCGGCGACATCTCGGTGGGCAACATCCGCAATCCGGTGCAGCCGCCGCGTTGGGATTTCGGCCCCGAGCAGGAGATCGACTTCAAGTCCAGCATCAAGGAAAGCTCGATCTTTGCCAGCGACCTGATCACGCTCAACGACCAGTTCCAGGTCCTGCTGGGCGGCCGCTACATCTGGTACAAGGCGCGCAACCTGTCGGCCGACGCATTGCCCCAGGACAAGAATGTCTTCGTGCCCACCGGCGCGCTGATCTATCGCCCCACTGAAAGCGTGATGACCTATTTCAGCTACTCGCGCGGCTTCGAAAAAGGCGACTACGCGCCTTACAACGCCAACAATGCCAACCAGCCCACCGATGCCATCGAGTCCGAGCAGTATGAGATCGGCCTGAAGGCGGACATCAATCAGAACTTCAACCTGGGCGTGGCGCTGTTCGACATCAAGCGCGATGCCAGCTACCTCAACCTCGCGAACGACTTCGTCAGCAATGGCCGCCTCCACCACCGCGGCGTTGAAGTCAATGCCACGGCCAAGCTCACCCGCGGCTTGACGGTGCTGGGCAACGTAGCCTATCTGGACACCGAACTGAAGGACGTGACCGATACCACCACGCTGGGCAAGCGCAGCGAAGGCGTGCCGCGCTGGAAAGGGGCCTTGGGGGCACGTTATGCGTTCGCGGCGGTCCCCGGCCTTTCGGTGGACAGCATGCTGAGTTATGTGGGCAGCCGTCCAGTGGATGCGCAGAACAGTGGCTTTATTCCCAGCTACACCCTGTGGGACGCAGGCATCAGCTACGAGACCAAGGTCGGCAGCACGCCAACCACCTTCCGTCTGCAAGCCAAGAACCTGACCGACAAGTACTACTACGCGGGGGTCTACTACAGCGGCGGCCTGGAAGTCGGGCGCGGTCGCGAAGTCTTCCTGTCGGCCAAGTTCAGCTTCTAACGGGGGAGATGGCCATGGCTCGCACCGAGAAGAACAAGATGCGGAGAAACGCATTTCCCGATGGAGCCGGCTTCTTCCGCCTGGCTGTGGATACCCCCCCGAATGCTGATCGCCTCAGTGCTCCGTTCCTGGCCATCCGTGCCAAGACGGAGCACTGCTTTTTTGTGTTCGGAGTTTCGTGCGCAGACGACAACTACGCTCGACAAGCATCATTGCTGGCACCACAACCCGTTGTTGCTGGAGCGCCTACTCACCCGGCTGCACGCCTCTGCCTTCGCCATGGCGACATCCTTGCGGGTGCCACGATTTCTGGCGCGGCTAGGCCACACCGGTATGTTGGCCAAACTCTTGGCGCACCAGGGCTAACGAACGGCAGGAGGCGATATGGATATCCATGACAGTCACGCCTGCGCTCCAACAGCAGCTTCTTCCAGCTTCACGTTGCGCGCCCACCAGCATCCCGTTGTCGCCTCGTTGCTGAACAACTACTCCGCCCGTCTGGGCGAGTTGGCGCAGGGGCTGGGTTCGCCGCTGCATGTAGTCCTGCCTCAGATATTCATCCAGAACCTGCACCAGATGCAGGACGTCTTTGCCGAGGCCGGCGTCGCGGGCTTGATTCTCTTTGCCAAGAAAGCCAACAAAGCGGATTGCTTCGTGCGCGCCTGCGCCGAACACGGCGTAGGTGTCGACGTTGCTAGCAGCGGAGAACTGGCCAAGGCTCTGGCCGCCGGCGTGAGCGGTCACAAGATCGGGGTGTCCGGGCCTGAAAAGACGGATCGGCTGCTGACTGAGTCGCTGCATCACCGCTGCCTTGTCTCGATCGACTCGGTGCATGAGCTGCAGCGGCTACTGGCACTGTCTTCCCGCTTGAATGCCAGTGCGCGGGTATTGCTGCGCTGGCGTCCAGCCATTCAATCCACCAGCCGCTTCGGGCTGAGGCCCCAAGAACTTGATCAGGCCCTGGACGTCTGCCAACAGCATTTTTTTTCTATAGAACTTGAAGGATTCTCATTCCATATTTCAGGCTACGCCATCGAAGAGCGGGCGCATTGTGCCAACGAGGCGATCAATCTGTGCCTACAAGCACGTGCCCGTGGCCTGACCGCGTGCCGCCGAGTGGATATGGGCGGCGGCCTGCCGGTGCAGTACCTCTCGCCCCAGCAGTGGAATGCCTTTCTGCGACAGGACAGACGTGAACACTACCACGCCAACAAGTCGTTTGGCGGGTTCTACCCTTACGGTGCACCCTACTCCGGGGCGCAAGCGCTCAAGGCGCTTCTGGCGTACCCGGTCGAAGGCGGCAGCAGACTGGCTGACAGGGCCCGCCTGCACGATATCGAATTCATCGCAGAACCGGGTCGGGCGGTGCTGGATCAGGCCGGCATCACCCTGTTCGACGTCGTGGGGATCAAGAACCGCGAGGGCTATGCAATTGTCACGGTCCAGGGCAGCAGCCTGAGCCTGTCGGAGCAATGGTTCAACAGCGAGTACCTGCCCGATCCGGTATTGCTTGATCACCGCGAAGGCACCGTATTCACGGCTTGCGTGGGCGGTTCGACGTGCCTTGAAAGCGACATGATTACTTGGCGCAAGGTCGCTTTCCCGCGTGCCATTGAGCCAGGCGATCGGCTCGTCTATCTCAATACCGCCGGCTACCAAATGGACTCCAATGAATCGCCTTTCCATGAGGCGGCGCTGCCCAACAAGGTAGTGGTCGAACTGGATGGCGATGGGGCGGCGCTGCGCTGGCGCCTGGACGGGATATGAGCATGTTTTGACAAACAGACTGGAGGTGTATGGCTATGGCGCAATCCACGCAGCATTACGGGCAACCGGGAGAGCTTTGTCTGCTCTCCCAGCCCGATCTTGAAGACTTGGGCGCGAGTTACGAGCAAGTCATTCAAGTGGTTGAAGACGCGTTTATCGCCCTGCGCAATGGCGATTCGCGCAATCCACTCAAGACCATTGTGCAGCCCGCGGATCAGCGCTCGATCGGCTATTCAATGGTTGGCCGCGATGGTGCCAGCCAGACGCTGGGCTTCAAGGTGGTCTACGAGTTCGACCCACAGCGCAGCCGCGACGCCTACCGCTTCCACTCCTTCATTTTCCTGTGCGACGACGCCACGGGCGAGCCCATTGCGCTGATGGATGTCGTCAAGCTCGGGCCGCTGCGCACTTCGGCAACCTCGGCGCTGATGGCGCGCGCGGCGCGGCCCGATGCGAAGACGGCGCTGGTCGTCGGCACCGGCGTGCAAGGGCAGATTGCGCTGCCGATGTTGCTGGCCGCACTGCCTGGACTTGAGCGGCTGCTGGTCTACGGGCAGTACCAGGAGGGTCTGAAAGCCGTACAAAATGAGGTCCGACGCCTGCATCCGAACCGCACGGTCGAGATTGTCGAAGACCTGCAACAGGCGGCCGGCCTGGCCGACATCGTCATTGGCGCTTCCGGCCTCACGTCCAGGCAGCAGGTGCGCCGAGCCTGGCTCAAGCCGGGTGCCATCGCCATTTTGCCGGGCTATGGCATCGACGCGGATGTGCTGCATGGCGCGGACTACCGCATCGCAACGGACATCGAGCAGATGAAAGTCACCTGCGGGGATCTGGCTGCACCGGACGGCAGCATCCCCGCCGTGGACGCCGAACTGCCCGACATTCTGCTCGGCACCGCAGCCGCCCGGCGCGACGCATCCGACCTGGTCTTTGCGTACAACAGCGGCATGGTGGTGACGGACGTGGCACTTGGCCGGTATCTGGCCGATCTGGCCCTGGCGAAGAACCGTGGTGTGAGGGTCAAGCTATGGTGACGCCCGGCCACCCCCAGGCACAGCCAACACCGTGGTGGCGCACGGAAGCGCGCGCCATCATCCTGCTGGCGATACCGCTGATCCTCACCAACTTCGCCCATGTAGCACTGACCACGATCGACATCGTGGTTCTCGGCACCCTCGGTGCGCGGGAGCTCGCAGCCGGCGGCTTGGCCATCGTGCTCTTCAACCAGCTGCGCACAATGGGCACAGGCCTGGTGACTGGCGTCAGCAATCTCGTGGCACAGGCGCATGCGCAGCAGAATCCGGCGCGTGTGCAGGAACTGCTGGTCGCGGGTCTGTTCTGGGCGACCGTCTCAGGGCTGCTGTTCATTGCTGTGTTGCTGCTGCTGGAACGTCCCCTGGTATGGATCGGCCAAGAACCCGAGGTCGCTGCCATGACGTTCCAGTACCTCATGCTGGCTGCCCCAGGATTGCTTCCGTGCCTGTGGTTCCAGACCCTGCGGCATTTCACGACGGGACTCAAATATCCCGGCCCGCTGCTGGCGATCACGCTGATTTCCATCGTGCTGACGGCCGGCCTGAACTACACCGTGGTCTATGGCAAGTTCGGGGTACCCGCTTTTGGCTTCCCTGGCGTCGCTTTGACGACTTCGCTGGTTTTCCTGCTGTCGTTTCTAATGTTCCTCGGTGTCGTCATCAAGAATCGGACGCTGGCACCGTACTTCGTGGCGTCGGGCCTGCGCTGGTCTGGCGAGGCGGTGCGCGCGGTCTGGAAGCTGGGCCTGCCCATTTCTGGAACCTACGCGTCCGAAGCCGGCTTCTTCAGTGTCCTGACGCTGCTCATCGGGACGCTGGGCATCGAAGCCCTGGCAGCACAGACGGTGCTCAACCAGATCATCTACATCGTGTTCATGATTTCGGCGGGTATTTCGCACGCGGCGTCCATCCACATCAGCGAAGCATGCGGCGTGGCCAACTATGGCAGGGCGCGCCGGCTGGGCTTTCTCGGCCTGGGCCTGGGGGTGGTGGCGATGCTGGTCGTGGCGGTGCCCTATGCACTGATCCCGGATGCGATCGTGTCATTGTTCATCTCGGCCGATCAGCGCACCAATGCAACGGCTCTGGCGCTGGCCGCCACGGGCCTGCTCGTCGCCATCGTGCTGCAGATCTTCGATGCCAGCCAGAACATCGGCAACGGCATTCTGCGCGGCACAGGCGACACCGTCGGTCCTTTGCGCATTTCCCTGGTGGGTTACTGGCTGGTGGGCTTGCCCTGCGCTTACCTGCTGGGCGTGACTGCGGCATACGGCGTCTACGGCGTGTGGGTGGGCCAGACGATCGGCCTGGCAGCTACTGCCGCCTTGTTGATCGTGTCCTTTCGCAAACGCATAGCGCGCTTGTCCAGACAGGCCGGCACCGCGGCTACCGCCGGAGCCCGCACCGTGTAATCACACAGGAGAGTGACCATGGGTGAGTACGAATGTTCAGATGCCGTGCAATCACTGGTGCGTCCGGAAGTCCTGGGTCTGCCTGCCTACGATCCTGGAGCAGACCCCGATGCGGTGGGCAGGCAGTACGGCCTGGAGCGAGTGATCAAGCTGTCCAACAACGAGAACCCCTACGGAATGTCTCCCTTCGCCGCGCAGGCCTTGGGGCGACGCCTGGCGCTGGGGCTCGGGCGCTATCCTGATCCGGCGGGGAAGGACTTGTGCAGTGTCCTGGCCGATCGCCACGGCACGCGCTGCGACCATGTCATCCTCGGCAATGGTTCCGAGAACATCCTGGAATTGCTGTGCCAGGCGTTCATTAGGCCGGGCGAGCGCGTCGTGACGCAAGCGCCATGTTTCGGCCTGCACGAGATCTTCCCGCTGATGATGGGAGGCCAGGTCACCAAGGTGCCGGTGACCGGCTCGTTCGCCTGCGACCTCCCGGCCTGGCGCCAGACACTGGACCAGCCGGCCAAGATGGTTCTCATCAGCAACCCCTCCAATCCCGTGGGGTCGGCCTTTACCTGGGCCGAACTGGAAGCGATCGTCCACGCGACACCTCTCGATTGCCTGCTGGTCATCGACGAGGCTTACTTCGAGTACGCCATCGGCGATCCGTCTTATCCGGACGCCTTGCGGCTGCTGAATACCCTGCAGCGTCCGTGGATCGTGCTGCGCACCTTCTCGAAGGCCCACGGCCTGGCCAGCCTGCGCGTGGGTTATGGCGTTGCCTCCCATGCCGGCCTGATCGACGCCCTGCATCGCGTGCGCACGCCGTACAACGTCAATCAGCTGGCCCAGGAGGCCGCCATCGCGGCACTTGAAGACGTCCAGCATCTGGTAACGAGTGTGGCGCTGGTGCGCGGCGAACGGGCGCGGCTCAGCGAGGCGCTGGCCCAGGCGGGGCTCCGGGTCGCGCCATCGCTCACCAATTTCCTGTTCATCGATACCGGCATGGATGCGGCGCAGGTGGTCCAGCGCCTGCTGCGAGAAGGAGTCATCGTCAAGGCCTGGCGCGAGTCCGGCTACCGGACTTTCATCCGAGCCTCGCTGTCATTGCCGGCCGATAACGACATGTTCCTGAAAGCGTTGCTTGGCTCGCTCTGCCAGCCCTAGGGCGAGCGCGACGCAAAACCTCCCACGTTGAAAGCAATTGAAGAGTACCCATGCCCCCGTAATCACTGACTGATATCAAGGAGTTCGCTATGCAAACCGCTGAGTCCCGTCCTCACATCAAGACCCGTGTTTCTGACCTGATCGGCGGTGCGCCGCTGTTGGAACTGCCGGTGGCGCCCGGCAGCGGCCGCGTCCTGCTCAAGCTTGAGCAATTCAACCCGACCGGTACCGCCAAGATACGCATGGCGCGCCAGATGGTCGATGAGGCCGAGGCACAGGGCAAGCTCAAACCCGGCGGTTGGATCGTGGAATCCACCTCTGGCAACACAGGGCTTGGGTTGGCGTTGATCGCGGCGGAACGCGGATACCGCTTCACCGCCGTGGTCGACCATCACTCCAGCACGGACAAACTGCGTGGCATGCAGGCCTATGGCGCCGAGTTGATTCGGGTCGGCAGCCCCGACGGGGGACTGGCGACTGCGGATCGGGATGCCACTGCCGCACGCATTGCGGCCGAGCATGGCGCTTACTGGACGCAACAGCACAACAATCCGGGCAATGCGAACGGCTACAAGGGTTTGGCCGACGAACTCCGGCAAGTGCTCGGCAACGATATGCATTTTCTATTCGGTGCCGTTGGCACCGGCGGCTCCCTGTGCGGAACGGGCCGAGCGCTCAAGGCGCACCTTCCCGACCTCAAAGTGATCGGCGTCGAACCGGAGGGCTCGGTCATCTTCGGTGGCGAGGGGGCACCCTACCACCAGTCGGGGACCGGAACGCCTGCCGGCGCGGAGATCGGCGTGCTGATCGACTACGAACTGATCGACGAAGGACTCAAAGTCACCGATAGTCAAGCATTCGAGACCGCACGCTACCTGGCTCGCCACCACGCATTGCTGGTCGGCGGTTCTGCTGGCGGGGTTATCTACAAGGCGTTGCTGCACGCGAGAACCACCCCCTCTGATTGCACAACCATCGTACTGGTCTGCGATGGCGGGGAGAAGTACCTGAACACGGTATTCAACGACGAATGGATGCAGGCCAATGGCCTGATCAGTGAAAGTGTGACGCGGGAATTGGACTCGCTATTACAATCCAGGAAACTTGCTGTCTCCTAAATACCGATTCAATCATGTGTTGAAATGGACCCCGCAAAGTCTGGCATCTCCGGGCGAATCGTTGCCTGGATCGCGTGTCTCGCCATCCTGCTGGGTTCGCTCGCGCCAGCGCTGGGCTTGCCTGGGCATGCTGCGCACCACGGAAGCTGGTACGAGTTGTGTCACGATGGCGGCCTGGCCATGGTGTTTATGGCCGATGGCGATTGTTCGCAGTCACCCGAGTCGCACGGCGACCATGCATCGCACCACTGTCCCTTATGCTGCGGCCACAGCGCGGGCTGGGCCCTGTTGCCCGCCTCGCCCGAGATCCCGGCCGCGCCGCAGCAATCCCCGTGTTTTGCAAGCCTCTCTTTCGTCGCCTACACGCCGCACGTGTGGCTTGGCGCGCAGCCGCGCGGCCCTCCTGTTCATTCCTGAACCGTCCATTTCGCGGCCGATTCATTCGGTTCCTGGCCGGTCTGTGTGTGCTTGACGCACAGATCTCAAGGCGATGCCTGCACGGCCTTGCCTTGCCCGATTGCCAGGACGCCGGGGCGGCCACGTCACGCACGTCTGCCTGCGCCCATGGTGCATGGCCGCCGTGCTTTCGTTCAGGAACGAACAACCATGTCGAACCAAATACCGGCCAGAGGCATTCTGGCCTGCGCGGTTGCCACCGCCTTCAGCCATCCCTTATTCGCCCAGACGACACCAGGCAATGACGAAGCCATCGTCGAGTTGGAGACCGTGACGATCACGGCTCCGCTCAACCGGGCGCTGGAAGTCAATGCCGGCGCATTCGGCGCCAAGGATCCGCTGGATATCCCGCTGTCCATCCAGAGCTACTCGGCCCAAACCATTTCGGAGTCGTCGGCTCGTACGGTTCAGGATGTGCTCGACTACGACCCCTCCGTCACCGGCGCGTCCTATGGCGGCAGCTTCGACAACTTCCGCATCCGCGGCTTTGTCATGGACAACTTCAACACCGTGCGGCGCGACGGCCTGTCGCTGGCGCCGCACCATGATATGCCGCTGGAGCTGTTCGAACGCGTCGATGTGCTGAAGGGGCCATCCGGTTTCCTCTATGGCTTCAACTCGCCCGGGGGCACCGTCAATTACCTCACCAAGCGCCCGACACGCGAGCCCTTCACGCAACTGAGCCTGCAAGGCTCCAGTTTGCAGGGCCGCTATGCCGCCATCGACACCAGCCACTCGGCTTTCGACGGAAAGCTTGGCTGGCGGTTCAATGCCGGTTACGAGAAAAACGGCGACTTCGACCATGCCTATGACCTGGAGCGCAAGTTCATCGGCCTGAGCGCGGATCTGCGGATCAGCGACCGGGCCTTGCTGCAACTGAGCGCTGACTACTCGTCAAAGACCAATCTGGCCGATCCGCTGCTGCGCGCCGACCAGAGCGGACGGGCCGATCCGCTGGATCCGTCCAGCTACGTGCTGCCGCCCAGGGTGGATCAGCGTGCTGCCCTGGCACCCTCGTGGTTTCGCCACAAGACCGAAGGACAGAACATCGACGCCAAGTTCGAATACACGCTCAGCCCCCGATGGACCTCGGTCACGCAGGCCAACTTCTCCCGCGTCAAACGCGATGGCGGTTTCAACGACCTGTTCGACATCCAGCTCAACGGCGACATTGGCTATGCGGACTACTATGTCTCCCGGGGCGAAGTGTTCAGCACCTGGTCGCTGCAAAGCTACCTGGCAGGCCAATTCCTCGCGGGAGATATGCTGCACGACGTATTCTTCGGCGCCAGCCACAAGCAGTTCAGGGATCGCAGTCCTTACTGGGATTTCGTGAAAAGCGGCGGTGCCCTGACGCCGGGAGACGTATCGGTGGGGAACATCCTGAACCCGGTACAGCCGCCACGCTGGGATTTCGGCCCGGAGAACGATGTGGAGTTCCACACCACGGTCAAGGAAAGCTCGGTCTTCGCCAGCGATCTGATCACGCTCAATGACCAGTTCCAGGTGCTGCTCGGTGGCCGCTACATCCAGTACCGTGCGCGTCAGCTCTCGGCCGATGCGCTGCCGCAGGATAAGAACGTGTTCGTGCCGACTGGCGCGCTGATCTACCGGCCGGCCGAAAGCGTGATGACCTACCTGAGCTATACGCGCGGCTTCGAGAAAGGCGAGTACGCACCGTTCTATGTCCACAACGCCAACCAGCCGTCGGACGCCATCGCGTCCGAACAGGTGGAAATCGGCCTGAAGGCGGACATCAACGCCTGGTTGAACCTGGGCATCGCGGCCTTCAACATCGAGCGCGATGCCAACTATGTGAATCTGGACAACTACTTCGTCAGTGGAGGGAAGTACCGCCACCGAGGCATCGAAGCGACGGGCACGGCAAAGCTGGACCAGCAATGGACGCTGCTGGGAAATCTGGCCTATCTGGATACCGAACTGCGCGGCGTGACCGATACGAGCGTGCTCGGCAAACGCAGCGAAGGGGTGCCGCGCTGGAAAGGGACGTTGGGGGTGCGCTATGCCTTCGCGGACGTTCCCGGCCTGTCGGTGGACAGCACCCTCAGCTACACCGGCAGCCGCCCGGTGGATGCGCAGAACAGCGGCTTCATTCCAGGCTACACGTTGTGGGATGCCGGCGTCAGCTACGAAACCAGGCTCGGTGGCGTCCCCACCACCTTGCGCCTGCACGGCAAGAACCTGACCAACAAGTACTACTATGCCAGCGCGTTGTACCAAGGCGGTCTGCTGGTGGGGCGCGGGCGTGAGGTGTTCCTGTCGGCCCAGGTGCGTTTCTGAAATGTTCAAACACGTTCGAGGGGCATGCCTGCGACTGCACCGATGGTTCGGCCTGGCCGGCGCGGCCTTCCTGGTACTGGTCGGCCTGACCGGCAGCGTGCTGGCTTTCTATGAGGAACTGGATGCCTGGGTGAATCCGCAGTTCCTGGCACCGGCCAGGCCGGATCAGGCGCCCCTGGATCTGGCGGCGCTGGCCGCGCGTGCGCAACGCCTCGCGCCGGAGGCGCAGGTGGTGGAAGCGACCTGGCGCAACCAGGGCCGCCAGGCGGAAATCCGCGTGCGCCCCTGGCCTGACGGCATGCCGCCCGATCTCGCCTTCGACAGCATCCTGCTCGATCCCTGGACTGGCGAGGAATTGGGGAGGCGCACCTGGGGCGACATACGGCAAGGAAGGGTCAATCTGCTGCCGTTCATCTACCGGCTGCACTATGAACTGGCCGTGGGACAGCCCGGTTTGATGCTGCTTGGCCTGGTGGCGCTGGGTTGGACGCTGGATTGCTTCATCGGCCTGCTGCTGACCCTGCCCATGCCCGCACCACGCACAAGTCCCCACAAGCATGCCAAAGGCTTTTGGTCACGGTGGGCGCCCGCATGGCAGATCAGGCATCCGGCCTCCGGCACACGGCGGCTGTTCGATCTGCACCGGGCTTTCAGCCTGTGGTGCTGGGCAGTGCTGCTGGTGTTTGCCTGGTCCAGCGTGTCGTTCAACCTGCCGTCGGTCTATGAGCCGGTGATGCGCGCGCTGAGCGGTTACCAGGCTCCCGCAGCGGTGGCCATATCTCACATGGAAACCAACACGGGCCTGAGTGCCCCCGCGTCATGGCCGCAGGCACTGGCCCGGGCGCGTGCTCTGATGGCCGAACAGGCCACACGGCAAGGTTTCGCCGTTGACAGGGAGGTCATGCTGCGCTTCCTTCCGGATGACGCGATATGGCTGTATCGCACCCGCTCCGAGCGCGACGTGTTGGAGCGCCGTGGCGCGACCGATTTGTACTTCAATGCGGTCACCGGAGATTTGGTCAAGCTTCGATTGCCAACCGGGAGCCAGGCAGGCGAGACGGTCACGCACTGGCTCTATGCCCTGCATGTGGCAGACGTCTGGGGATGGCCATGGAGGTTTGCCGTCGCGGCACTGGGCATCATTGTGGTAATGCTGTCGGTGACGGGGTGCATCATCTGGATGCGCAAGCGTGGTGCCAGACGCGGGCGCCCAGGTCATGGGGTCAAACAGGAGTGATCGGTAGATAGGTGCGGGATCTGGGATGAGACGAGCGGCGTACCCGTTGCGCGTCGCTCTCAGGTGACATCCTCGTACTGGACTTCTCCACAAGCGGCGACTTGAAAACGGGTATGCCGCGTTTCCTATTCTTTGTCGCGGTGTAAGGCGGCATCGGTTGCACTACCCCTATCTTGAACTTAGGGGTACGGCATGCATCACTATTTCTCGCTGGCTTGCACCAAGCGGCTGTGCCTCGTGGCAGGAGTCACCACAGCGCTTTTCTCTGTCGGCGCCTTGCAGGCACAAACCTGGGTCATCATCGATCAGGCCCATCCCGTTACCGGCACTGCGGATCGGCAGATCCTGCTGGACGCTGCCACGCACATCGAAGCGGAACTCTCCGCAGACCTCCCGGCGGATCCAGCACGGGCCACCGCGCTCGTTCAGCAACGCCTGACGCACGGCGATGTTGAGTTGCAGCGCCAGATCGGCGCGACCTATCAGGGCGTCGCCGACGCCTGGAGCCTGGGGATCACCAAGATTCCAGCCGTGATCGTGGATCAAAGCTATGTGGTTTATGGCGAGCCTGATGTCGTCCGATCGGTCGCACTGATCGAGGCGCACCGGAGGGCCAAACCATGAAACGCCTCCGCCGTCGGCGCATCGGTCTCGCCGCCATTCTGTTGGTCACCGCGACATCGTCGTTCGCCCTCAACACCGCCACCATCGTCGCGTCCGCGCTGTCGCCTGACTGCCTGGAGTATCGGGTGACGGGGATCTGCTACTGGCTGTACTGCACCTGGGGCGGCTGCACCGTGCGCACGCCGATCAAGGTGCGGCACTACGTGCCCGATGCGGTCGTGTCCTCGTACAGCAACATCAGCGAGAACCCGTGGATCGAGGTGCGCGCGATGAGCCTGCCCAATCCCACCGCGCAGGCCGGTGGAGATGGCACCACTAACGAGGGCCACGAGAACAACCTGGCGAAGTTCAAGAATGCCGACGCCATCGGCCACCTCGCCGCCGAGGTGTTCGCCCAGTTCGCCGCGGGCTTCGGCTATAGCTGCGAGGGGGCAGGCACCGCCTTCATGCCGTATCTGCTGAGCACCCTGGACACGGTGGGCTGGCGCTACAACGTACCCGAAGCGGTATACCCGGAGTCGTTGATCCCGGGCATGCGCGAAATCGGCGCGCGCAGCACCTTGAACCTGTGGGGCAACGTGTATCCCAGGGGTGGATTTCTGCACCAAGCCGATGACCACAAGGCCGGAGCCGTGGTCTCCCAGCGTGCTGGTGACATCGTCACACGGCGCGGCCAACTGCACGTCTATCAGCCGCTGCTGGCCAGTTCGCGACCGGGATATTGGCCGGCTGGGGCGTTGGTGGAGAGCGATGCGTCCACTGGCAAGTGGCAAGAGCTGACGCCGCGACTGTCGTCCTCGTGCGCGGTATTTCCGCATAACGGTGTCCTGACTCAAGCCCAGCGAGGCGACTACGCCTGGACTTTGTGGCGCCCGTACAACTGCTGCCAGCGCCGTGGGCAGACCTTCCTGTGCAGCGTGGATTTCAACTGAGGGCACTACCATGATGCGTCCCGACGGCTCTACCCATTTCAGGCTCACGGATCGTTCCTGGCGTACCGTTGCCGTGGCTGGCACGCTTGCGCTAGCCAGTGGCTGGGCATGGTCCCAGAGCGGTTTCCAGACCAGCGGCGGTGTGATTGGCGACGAGGTCATGTACTCGATCGGCGGCGGCAACGCGGTCTCGATGAGCGGTGCCGCCGGCATGCGCTCGATTGGCGTTGGAGTCGGCTGGAACAGCAACCTGATCTGTGGCGACATGTCGATTTCCACCACGATCCAGAACCAGCTCAACGGGCTGACGAACGGGTTCCAGAACATCATGTCGTCGGTCATCCAAAGCGCGACGAGTGCGGTTGCATCGCTGCCCGCGCTGATCATCCAGTGCGCCGACCCCGGTTTGTATAACCTGCTTACGAACGGGGTGTTGCAGGCCCGGCTCGATTTCGATCGTTCGAAGCTCACTTGCCGTGCAATGGCTGAGAGGATGGCGGACGCGGCCGGCGGCCAGCTTGGCTGGAATCAGCTCTCCGAAGGCATGGCTTTGCGCCAAGCCGTGTCGAGCACCGACGCGGTGTCGGCCATCGAGCAAGCCGAAGCGGACCGCGGCAATGCCGGGGTGCCCTGGGTCGGCAGCAGTAATGCTGGCGGTGCCGGCCAACCATCAATCAAGGTGGTCAGTGACGTCACCCGTGCGGGTTACAACCTTGTCAACGGCCGCGGCGTATCCGGCACCTCTTCGATCGACCCGGCAAGCTGCCAAAGCCTGTCCTGCCAGACCTGGTCATCACCGCAGCAGGCCATCGACTGGGCCACCCGCGTGCTGGGCGAACAGGAACAGCGTACCTGCGACGCCTGCACGAAGACCGAGACGGTCCCGGGTGTGGGGCTCACGCCACTGATCCAGAAAGAATACGACACCAAGCTGCAAGTGCTGCAGGAGTTGGTCAGCGGCGCGCGCAACACGACCTTCGAGAATCTGCGCGAAGCCGGCAGTACCTCGCTGCCGATCACGCGCGGCGTCATCGAAGTGCTGCGCGACGAGCCTGATCAGAACATCCTGGCACAGCGCCTGGCCTCGGAGGTGGCGCTGGCCTCGGTGCTGGAAAAGGCACTGCTGCTTCAGCGGACCTTGCTGACAGGGCGCAAGGAGCCGAACGTGGCGGCCAATCAACTGGCCGTCGAGGCCGTGAATCACGAAAGCGATACGCTCGATCATGAGATCCGCAATTTGAAGACGGAATTAGAGTTGCGCCGCGAGTTGGCCAGCAATTCACCGATGGCCATCATCCAGCGCCATGGCACACGGGCGGCGGGCTCGCGCGGCATCTATGAGGGCGATCCGGTGCCTGACCGCCTTGATCAGTTGCAGAAGGGCAGTCCAGGAGGTCAGCCATGAGTGCGGCCTGGATGCGCCCGCGCTGGCTCTTCAACCGGCGCGTGGCCAAGGTGCTGCTCTGGGTGGCACTGGTCTTGTCTGCGGCCATCGCCGCCAACGTCGCGGGCAACTGGTTTCTTGGCGGCATTGTCGGCTGGGAACAGTGGCTGGCGGACGCCTCCGGCTACTTCCTGTTGTGGCACCTGTTTCTGTATGCAGCGACGGCCTACGGGTGGGTGTGGATGCGTCGTCGGTTACTGGTGCGCGAACCCGGCACGCAAGCAAAGCACCGCCTGATCCGTGCCGAAATTGCAGGTGTGGTGGCGATCGTTGCGCTTGAAGCCAGCCTACTCGCGCAGGCGACATAGCGAGGGCAGGATCATGACGCTGTTCACCACGGACTACCTGGAGTTTTACCTGACGCTGCTGAGTTGGGTCATTCATAACGGCATTTGGGCCGTCCTCGTCTCCACCGGTGTATTCGCCATTCCCTTCGTGGCGATCATCATCCAGGAATGGCTCAAGGCGCGCGCAGAGGGCGCCGATGAAGGCAACAAAGGCGTGTTGTCATCTGCGCGCATCGAGAACCGCGTATGGGTGGCTATCGTTGTGGTGATGTTCGCTGGCATCCCGTTCATCGACGTGGATCTCAATACCATCCAATACGACAGCTCGCGCTCGGCCCAGTGCCAGGTCAACGTGCCGCAGCCGACCGACACGGGCTGGTCGCAGTCCTTCTCGACGCTCAACAACCAGAGCGCCAAGCTGCCGGTGTGGTGGGCCTTCATGCACACGCTCTCGCGCGCGGTTACGGGCGCTTCCGTGGCGGCTATCCCTTGCGGCACTGATTTACGGCAGATGCGCATGGAGATCGACGCCACGCGCATTGACGACCCGGTGTTGGCTCAAGAGGTCGCGGACTTCTCGCATGACTGCTACGGGCCGGCCCGCGCCAAGCTGTTCATGCAGCGCCCGAACCTTGATGAGGCGCAGATGCACGATGTCACCTGGATCGGCTCGCGCTTTTTCACGGACACCGCTGGCTACTACGACAACTATCGGTCGAGCACGCCACGCGATGACTGGCCCTACGACAGCAACCGTGATGCAGGGCTGGCCCAAGTGTCCAGCGGCGGTGGCTATCCGACCTGCAGGCAATGGTGGGCCGACGGCAGCAATGGCTTGCGCGCGCGACTGCTCAGCCAAGTGGCCCCAAATCTACTCACGCGGGTGGCAGGCTGGGCCGGGTTCCTGAGCCGCGCCGAGGTGGACGACTCCGTGATCCGCACCATCGCTTCACCGAGACAGCAGAAGCTGAATCAGGGCAGTGTCTATACGGACTACGGTGGCCAGATCGACAAGACCTTGCCGAACGTCATCACGCGCGCGGCCGGCGACGTAGGAATGGCAGTCGGGGGAATCGCGGCATTCCCTGCCATGGACGTCGTGCGCCAGGCGCTGCCCATGGTGCTCGCCTTGCTCAAGATGGCGCTGGTCATCTGCATCCCGCTCGTGCTGGTCATTGGCACCTATGACCTGAAGATGGTCATTACGGTCAGCGTCGTGCAGTTCGCGCTGTTCTTCGTGGACTTCTGGTTCCAGCTCGCACGCTGGATCGACAGCACTATCCTCGATGCGCTCTATGGGTGGGGCTGGGGCTGGAACCGGCCGCACAGCAATTTCGATCCGCTGGTGGGATTGAACAATGCGTTCGGCGATATGCTGCTGAACTTCGTCATGGGGACGATGTTCCTGGTTCTGCCGGGATTCTGGCTGGCGAGCCTCACCTGGGTTGGAATTCGGGCCGGACATGCCATCCAGGGACTTTCTGACGGCAGCAAGAGCGCCGGTCAAGCAGGTGGCAAGGGCGCCGGGGCACTCACAGGAGGAAAGCTGAAATAGAGAGGATGCGATCAGTCGTCGGTGTACAACTCGTGCGACGTGTCGTTGTACAAATTGGGATCGTAGCCCGGTGTCTTACGCAGTTCGGTGAGGTCTGTGAAAGGCCACTCTTCCTCATCCGAGGTATTGGCAGCAGTAGCCCACCCCGCCGCCGCCACGCCCAGCAACACGACTGCGAACCAGAAGGCAGCATAGAAGAGCAATCCCAGCGCAACGAGCTTGACCACCCACAACAGCACAGCGACGCCCGCCATCGGCATCCCCTTGGAGGTGAACCAGCTCGACAACCGTCGCTCGCCGCGTACATAGGCGCGCCATCCACGGCCGAAGCTGCGGCCGATGCGTTCTGCGGTGCTGGCGCGGGTTGTCGTGCTCATGTTCGTCTCCTGCTACATGGGGATAGCTATTCCAGTTTGCTCCAATCCTGCTTGCTGGCCAGTACCAATGCGTTCCAGTCGTCCGGCGGATTCCCCCGCCCCAACATCTTCTCAAAAACGGCGTAGGGGTCTGACCTGCTACCCGACGACCGCAATGTCTGCTCGTCGTTGACCCAGGCGTACACGATGACCTTCGCCTTAGAGTCGTACCGGAAGAACAGCCGGAATCGCCTTCCGATCTTGGCCCGACGCCAGTGGCGGTGGGCCGGTCCCAAGGTATTGCCCTGGCGGTATTCGTCGCGTGCCGGATCACCCGGTACCACATCCAGCATCAACTGGCTCAAGGTCCGGAAGAGCTCGACGTTGGCGTTGGACTCGAAGCCCTTCGGATCATTCTCCTGCGCGCGCCGCGCCGCTGCATGGAGCTTTTGCAACTGCTCGATCACGCAGTCATGGAATAGCAACGTCCAGCCATGCCGTTGCATCAGAGCGCCACTTCCCCGTCGATTTCCTCGTCCAGCTTCACGCCGTGACCCGCTTGTTCCAGCATGGCGCGAGCCAGATCCTCGGGCAGGCCATGGACGTTTCGGCCAGCTTCGATATCACGGGCCAGCAGACTCAGGAACGCGCTAATGGCGGGGTCCTCGTGCTCGGCGTCGGCGCGGGTCACGACGACTTCGCCGTCACGTAGGTCAAATGCGACTTTGCCGCCGGCATCGACACCGAGCGCCTGGCGGATGGACTTGGGGAGCGTGATCTGCCCCTTGGATGTCAGCGTGGCAACTTCGTGAATGGCAGGCATGGCGGCTCTCCTGATAGCAATGTCCGCATTGTAAGGAAAGTTCCTTACTTCGTCAATATGAGGTTTCGTTGGGCTCTTCAGCGTTCAACCATGCACCTCCATCGTAGGACGGCAACAGTGAGCCTTCCCGCATCAATCCGGCCTTGTTGAACCCCGTATTGGTTGTGGACGATCAATGCTCGCCGCTCTATATCCAAAGGCTGTAACGGTCAAAGGGCTGAAATGGCAAGGGAACGGGGCGCAAGGGGAAAGGCCCTACCCGAAAAGGCCAAAAGGCCTCCCGGCCGGCCCGTCACCAGGACACCCGCATGCTCTCCCTGTTCCAGCGAAAGCGGCCCCCGGCCACTGCCGCTCCGGTGCCAGCACCGACCATCAATCTCCCGAAAGGGTTGACACTGCCGCAGTCGGCCGCGTCGCTCTTGGCGACACCACGCCGACAGAAGCTGCTGGAACACATCTGGCAGCGCACATCGCTCTCGCGCCGGCAATTCGCCACCCTTTACCGCGCACCGCTGGAGCGCTACGCCGAGCTGGTCCAGGTCTTCCCAGCCTCCGAGGCGCATCACCATGCCTACCCAGGCGGCATGCTCGACCACGGCCTGGAAATCGTCGCCTATGCGCTCAAGCTGCGGCAGTCCCATCTGTTGCCCATCGGCGCCAGCCCCGAGGATCAGGCGGCGCAGTCCGAAGCCTGGACCGCCGCCGTCGCCTACGCGGCCTTGCTGCACGACATCGGCAAGCTCGTAGTCGATCTGCACGTCGAACTGGTTGACGGCTCGATCTGGCACCCCTGGCACGGCCCGCTGCGCCAGCCGTACCGCTTGCGCTACCGCGACGATCGCGAGTACCGCCTGCACAGCGCCGCGACAGGTTTGCTCTACCGGCAACTGCTCGATCGCGAAGTCCTGGACTGGCTCAGCGGTTATCCGTCCCTGTGGGCACCACTGCTCTATGTCCTGGCCGGACAGTACGAGCATGCGGGCGTGCTGGGCGAACTTGTCGTGCAAGCCGACCGGGCTTCCGTGGCCCAGGAGCTCGGCGGCGATCCATCGCGCGCCATGGCGGCGCCGAAGAATGCGCTCCAGCGCAAGCTGGTGGATGGACTGCGCTATCTGCTGAAAGAGGAGTTAAAGCTGAATCAGCCCCAGGCGTCGGACGGATGGCTGACCCAGGACGCCTTGTGGCTGGTGAGCAAGACATGCTCCGATAAGTTGCGCGCGCACTTGTTGTCGCAAGGAATGGAGGGAATCCCCTCCAGCAACACGGCGGTATTTGACGTACTGCAAGACCACGCTATCGCACAGCCGACCCCGGACGGCAAAGCCATCTGGCGTGCCACGGTGACCAGCGGCGAGTGGTCCCACAGCTTCACAATGCTGAAGCTATCGCCCGCGCTGATCTGGGAGGCCGGAGAGCGTCCCGCGCCCTTTGCCGGCACGGTGACGGTGGAAGATATCGCGCATGCTGACGATGTGCACGGCACCATGCATGAGGATACGTCTTCACCCGCACCGGCATTTGCGGCCATCGCAGCGCAGCCAACCATTGAAACGCCTTCACCAGCGATGGACGATCCCGTTGCCGATCTGCTTTCGATGTTTGGTGTCGACGCTGCGTTGGCCAGCGAATTGCCGGCCAGCGCCACGCACACAGCAGCCAAAGCCTCGCCCCCGCAGCAGGCGAGCACGTCCGGACAGGCCACCGAGCCGACACCGGACACGGCGTCCGGCGAAAGGTCCTTCGGCGCGCAGTTCATGGCATGGTTGCGGACAGGCGTAAGCGCCCGCCGGCTGATCATCAACGACGCGAAGGCGCTGGTGCATACCGTCGATGGCACCGTCTATCTCGTCAGCCCTGGCGTGTTCCAGCGCTACGTGCAGGAGCACCCGCACATCGCAGCACTGGCCAGGCAAGAGAACATCGCCGACTGGCAATGGGTGCAGAAGCGTTTCGAGAAGCTGCAACTGCATCGCAAGCAGGCCAACGGCCTGAACATCTGGACTTGCGAAGTCACCGGGCCACGCAAGACCAGGCGACTGCATGGCTACTTGATCAAGGAGCCGGATTGCCTGTTTGATGAAGTTCCGCCGAACAACCCCTATCTGCGTCTGGTGTAAAGAAACTGCTCACCATTTCGCATGGCATGCGCAAGCACATACCCCAGCGAACGCTGGTAGGGAGGCTGACGGGACCACTCAACTGGGACAAGCGACAAAAGCCAATACACCAGATACGCGCCAATCTGACGAAACACGATCAGTACAGCGGGAATGACAATGGCGACAGCCAGGCTGAAAATGACGATGACGAACGCCATCCAGCCGACATCGCTCAGTAACGTCATGTCGCCAGGAGACCATTGCCACAGCCCTCGATCTGTACGCAGCATCATCGCCATATCCAGAAACAATACGACACAAACGAGCCTCAAGGCCCAATTTGCACTCCAAGCCCGATCAAGCCATTCGAGGCTTTTCTGTGGCCGGCTGGCCATCGTCAATGGCTTCTGATCTTCTGTTGACATCTCAATTCATGGGATATGGGTGCGGCACGCTGACGTCAGGCTGGCTGCCAGTATTCCACGGAGTCGTCTGCGCAGGTAGCTGCCCGACGTCCACAGCGAAGCCGGCACCAGCAGCCCTCCGACCCAGCGGCCGCGCCCTGTTCGTACGGTTGCACCGCATTGGCAGCCAACTCCGAGAAGGCCGGGAAGATTCCTCCCGTTGTCAAGCAAATAGCTCAGCCCGCAATGGCCCTGCGGTTCCAGGGTGCCTTCATCAGCAGGCGTGCCAGCCCACAAAAGCCCGACACGCCCGCGAATATCAGTCCCGCGCCAACAAACGCGGGCAGCGCATAGAACCACGGCGATACTGAGATACCCAGCATAATGCCCAGCAACGTTAGCGAACCGGCTGCGATCTGCACTTGGCGTTGCAACTCTAGCGGCTGACGCGCACTAGTTGCCACGGGCAAGCCAGCGCGCTTCCATGCGTCCAACCCACCCTCAAGCAAGTAGGCATCACCAACCACGCAGGCTCCCAAGGACTGCGCATTCATCTGCGTGCGGGTGCCGGAGCGGCAATAGAAGATGACGGTGCTTGTCGCCACTATCTGTGTTGCGTCCCGAGTCAGTTGATCCAACGGCATATGGCGAGCTTGTGCAATGTGCTCACGGGCATGCTCATCGTCATTGCGGATGTCCACCAACACCGCACCTTGGTCGATGAGTTGGCGGGTGGTATGAGGAGATACAGATATCAATGCCATGATAAATCCCGTCGAAGTCAAGAACTCAGGGGCAGAAGATGTCCTTGAGTGTGCCGATCAGTTTGGCCACTCTGGGATCGTCGATGCGGTAGTACAGTGTCTGCGACTCGCGCCGATAGGTTATCAACCCCTCCTCGCGCATCTTGGCCAAGTGTTGCGACAGCGCCGATGGGCTTAGGGTCACCATCCCGTTGAGTGCTCCGACAGTCATTTCATCTTCGGCCATCAGCAGGCACAGCACCAGCAACCGATGCGGGTTGCCCACGGCTTGAAGTAGGGCAGCGGCCTGCACCGCGCTGTCCTGCAAGATCTCTAGATCAGATTTGCTTTTGTCCATGCTCTCAGAGGGTTCTATCAGAGTCAGAGTTGGTTGTATTTTAGAAAATACTAATTTAGAATATTCTAAATCAATAAGCAAGCGCAGGGGCTGAGTATCCTTTGGCGTACTTCCTTACCCACCCCACAGCCCTAGCCCCAGCACGCTCATCATCAACCAGGACCTTTCTCATGACGAAGCGATACAAAGAACTCACACAGGACATCTCTGGCAACCTCGCCCATCTGCACAAGACCCAGCCGGGGGTGATGCAGGGTTTTCGCGATCTAGGCAAGGCTGCTATGGCCGAAGGCGCCATCGATGCCAAGACCAAGGAACTGATTGCCCTCGCCGTCGGTGTGGCCGCGCGCTGCGACGGCTGCATCGGCTTCCACACCAAGGCCCTGGCTCGCCTGGGTGCCACCACCGAGGAAGTGCATGAAGCGCTGGCTGTGGCTATCTACATGGGGGGAGGCCCCGTGGCCATGTATGCGGCCAATGCAGTGGCCGCGTTCAACGAGTTCACCCCATCCGTACCTGCATGAACAGGAATGCCAACATGATACCGACCGCTGATTTCGTGTCTACGCTGTTCCATGGCCAGAGCAACCCTGACAAAGTGACCGTTGCCCTGACCATGGCACTGAATGCTCAACTCAAAGGGCACACGGCCTGCCTGATCCTGATGGCAGAAGGTGTAGCACTGGGCTTGCCCGGCGCTGCCGACAACATCAACATCGGCCAGCCATTCGAGCCAGCTATCGACCTGCTGCGCCAGTACCTCGACGCTGGTGGCCGCGTGGCCATCTGCAAATCGTGCATGTTGCACAACGGCCTGAGCGCCGAGCAGATGGATACGCGCTTCGAAATCATTACCGCGTCGAACGTGGTCGACTTGCTGATGGGGGCCACGGGAACGCTACAAGTTGCTTAGCGCAGGCGGGATCAATTGACGCCCAATGCCAAAGGGACTGGCGACGCGGGAACGACGCGCAACGATGAACACCTGTTTCGCACACACCTATTTATCACGCAGAAAGGAGAGTACTCATGTCGAATCGATTCGAAGGAAAAACAGCACTGCTCACCGGCGCGGCCTCTGGCATCGGGAAGGCGGCAGCCGTCAAGCTAGCCACCGAAGGCGCGGCGGTTGTCGTCGCTGACCTGCACGAGCAAGCCGCTCTGGCGGTGGTGGACGAAATTACTGGGGCGGGCGGCAAGGCAGTCGCGTTCGGGGGGGACTTCACGTTACCCGCGGTGAATGAGGCCGCTGTGGCTTTCGCCATCGAAAAATTCGGGGCCTTGCATCTGGCGTTCAACAATGCGGGGATCATCGGGCCGCAAGGGCCGCTGCACGAAGTGGATATCGAGGCTTACAAGAAACTAATCGATATCAACCTTGATGCGGTCTTTTACGGTATGAAGTACGAGATTCCCGCAATTCTTGCTGCTGGTGGCGGGGCCATCGTCAATACATCTTCCATCTTGGGCCTCGTGGGTACGCCAGGCTATGTGCCGTATGTGACGGCGAAGCACGCGGTATCGGGTTTGACCAAAAGTGCAGCGCTGCAGTATTCCGCTCAGGGCGTTCGCATCAACTCCGTGCATCCTGGCTATATTGATACGCCGTTGCTTAACGAACTCAGCCGCGAGGAATACAACTCGCTCGTTGCGCTGCACCCCATCGGGCGTCTTGGTACGTCGGAAGATGTAGCCAATGTCGTGGCTTTCCTGCTTTCCGATGAGGCGGCTTTTGTGACGGGATCGCAATATACCGTCGATGGCGGCTATACAGCGCAGTAATGGCTTTGTGGGCGCTCAAATCGTAGTGCACGATCTCGGGCTGGAGAGTGTTGTTCCCTTGCCCACGCCTTGAAAGGGCAACCCCAGGCGGGGCGTAGTCCTTGCGGGCTACGCCCCGTGCACCCAAGCATGGATAGACCGATCGTTGGTATTCAACGGCATCAGTTCCGTGGGGCACTCTGCGACGTCCACAGCGCGACAAACGCCAACAGCACGCCCACCAGCGCATAGGGAATGCCAGGACCAAGCTCGTACAACAGACTGCCCGCCAACGGCCCGAGCACGATGCCCAAGCCCTGGGCAGCGCCGACCGATCCTGCTGCCGCACCTTGCTCCTGTGGCTCTACAGCATTTGCGGCCATCGCCGAGAAGGCCGGGAATACCCAGCCCATCCCCGCAGCGGCAAAGAAGAAACATACCATCAATGCCCATTGCGTCGACACCAGAGCCACTGCACCGAAGCCGACCGCACTGACCAAGGCACCGACACGGATCAGGCGTTGCGGCGTCCAGTGCAGCTTACGCACGATCAACTGGGCGGCGATCAGGCCAACGCCAACCAACGTCAACGCCAAACCCGCGGCCCGAGCAGCGGGTGCAGGCTCCAGTTGCAGTCGGTCGATGGCGAAGAATCCCACTGTGATCTGGCCAATGGCGACACTGAACATGGCAGCAAAGGCAACGATCATCGGCCGACGCAGCCGCGGATCGCTCAGGCGAAGGGCGGTGGAAGCCGCGCCGACTTTCTGCTCGTTACGCGGCAGCAGGCGCCACAGAATGACAAATGCCAAAAAAGGCAGCAGGGCTGTTACATAGAGCGGCAACCCCAAACCATACTGGGCCAGTGCGGCCGCGACGGCGGGCCCGACAACCAGACCGACGCCGTTGGCCGCACCGAGCGATGCCATGGTGCCAGCACGCTGATCAGGTGGCACGTGATCGGCCACCAGCGCCTGGCTGACCGCCGGAATTGCGGCAAAGAATCCACCGACTGCCCCACGGGTGATGAGTAGGCCGGCAAAAACCAGTCCTGCCGCGGGCAGTTCCTGCAACGATACGATCAGCAAAGCGCACATGGCCCAATAGGCGAGCATGAATCCGCCCACGCCCATCAGAAGTACCATTCGACGCCCACGCCGATCACTCAGTGCGCCCCAGGGGCGCGAAAACAACATCCATAGCACGCCGCCCACGGTGACCACTGCGCCAGCCTGCCAGGGTGCCAAATGCAGTGATCGCGCGATCGGCCCGATCAGCGACACAAACGCCATCATCGCCATGGTGCAGGTCATGTAGGCTGCCATCAGCGGCCTGATGTCGAGCCGGGCTCCGCTTGTGAATGCTTCACTCTCTGCGGCCGATATCGTATGGTCTTCAGTCATTTCGTTTTATCCACTGTGCCGTGGGCATGGCGAAGGTCCCTCTGAGGTCAAACCATGGGCTCAGTCATTGCCAGCAAAGTCAATACAATCGTCAGCGCAAGGGAAACCCCCACCAGCAATGCAGATCGACATGATGTGCAGAGCCTTGGCCAAACGCCGCTTCCACTTCCTGGCGTCGTCTTTTCGTGCTGTCGGCTGACGTTGTTGGATGTCAGGGCATTGGTCGTCCCTGATCGCCTCAAAGGTGTTCATACTGTGATTTCCGTCATCTAAGCTGTCGCGCGTACGCCCGGTTTCAGTACAAGTAGGTCGCGGTCAAGCCGACCGTGCGGCCGGGTGCCACTTGGGCGAAGTTGCCCGTAGCGCCATAGGAAAATCCGTAGGTTCGATAGTCCTCATCCGTCAGATTCTGGACATAGAGCATCAATTCCAGATTGCTGGTCGGATTCCATCCCAGACCGGCATCCACCAGCGTATAAGCCCCCTGGCGCAGCGTGTTGGCGCTGTCGAAATAATGCGAGCCGACACGACGCACGCTCAACTGGGGTCTTAGCACGGTATCGGCCACACGCACATTGCCTTTGGCCGCAAGCGTCAGCCCGTAGCGCGGAGCCATCGGCACATCATTGTGGTTGCAGCCGGTGCAGGCGCTGGAATCCTCGAAGCGGCGGAAGGTCGCGTCATTGATGAAGCCCCCGGCGCTCAGCGTCCATTGTCGAGTGACATCCCACTCGGTATTGAACTCCATGCCCACGGAGCGGGTGTCGCCCACGTTGCGCAGCGTCTGGTTGCCCATATCGCCATCGCCATAGAGCTGCACATCCTTGCTGTCCACGCGGTAGAGGGCAAGGCTGGCGCGCAGGTCGCGGCCAGAGTACCGCAGCCCGGCCTCGTAGCTGATCGAGCGCTCCCGGCCATAGCCCTCGGCGTCATCCACGCTCGACGGTGCCAGGTTGTACCCCAGCGGCTTGTAGCCCTGGGCCACATTGACGTAGCCACGCCAACTGGGAGCGAACTGGTAGCCTGCCGCAAGATGGCCCAGCCAGGTCGTCTGGTTGGCCGATGCCCGCCCCTGGAAGGCGCTGCCCATCATGTTGCCTTGGAAATGCGTTCTGGCCTCGTCGCGGCTGAAGCGCAGGCCGGCCGTCAGATCCGCCTTGGGCGTCAGATGCCAGGTCACGTCGCCATAGGCCGCCAGCGACTCGCTACGGTTGCTGGAGGAAGAGTCCGTTACGCGATAAAGACTGGGAAGCACCATGTCGAACTGGTAGCTGCGCGACATGTCCACTTCCTGCCGGTATAGACCGAACACCGCATCCCAGGCACGGGAAGACGCCTCCCCCGCCTCGCTCGGTCGCGTCGACAGGCGCACCTCCTGGGTGTTCTGTTTCCAGTGCTCCCCAAACTGCGGGAAATATGCATCCAACGGCCAATGACGTGCGGTATGGACTCGTTGACTGCTGGCGATGACATTCAGGCGCCAGAGGCCAAAATCATATTGGCCGTTGAGGGCAAAGCTGTTCGCGCACCGCTTCTGGTAGAAATCCCGGTAGGCCTCGGGCAGATTCGGCGAAACATACGCCTTGCGGGATTTGTAATCGTCAAACAGGGTATAGACCTCCTGGTCTCCCTTGGCGCAATCGCGGCCTGCGCTCAGTCCCATCTCCCAGGGGCTGCCCATTGGTGCCAGGCGCAACTTGACGTTGCCGGCCCGCGAACGCACGCCCCCCAGCCGGTCGCTACCAATGACATCGCTGCGGATATCTCCGTTGACGTCATTGCCCAACAGGGATACCGAGCCGTACAGCAAATCCTTGACCAGCGGCCCGGAGCCTTCGGCCTGCAACTGATAGCCATCGCGGCTCGATACGCCGGCACGGGCGGCAAACTGCGGCGTGTTGTCCGGCTTGTGCGTCACGATGTTGAGCACGCCGCCCTGGGCACTCTTGCCGTACAGCGTGCCTTGCGGCCCCTTGAGCAATTCCACCTGCTCGACGCCCAACAGGGACTGGGCGGCAAAGGTCGGCAACTGCGGTACGCCATCCACATAGACGGTCAGCGCCGGGTTGTAGAAATCCTGCGCCGACGTCACGCCGCGCAGCGTGATGATCGGGAACAGGAAGGTCGCGCTGTACGACGTGTACAACTCGGGGAAAACGCGATCCAGTTCCAGGGT
Organism: Achromobacter xylosoxidans; assembly: GCF_001457475.1. Lineage (NCBI taxonomy): Bacteria > Pseudomonadati > Pseudomonadota > Betaproteobacteria > Burkholderiales > Alcaligenaceae > Achromobacter > Achromobacter xylosoxidans. The sequence continues at coordinate 1,253,557 of NZ_LN831029.1, forward strand.
CGAAGTCACCTGGGCATCATCCAGCGACGTGCGGTCGGCCACGCTGGCGGAGCCATTGAGCCGTTCCAGGGTTTCGCCGCGCTTGCTAGCCGTGACGACCACAGGGGGCAGAACGGCGGGTTCATCGTCGGCGCGCGGCGAACTTTGTGCACCGGCGTCATGCATCCATGACATGGCATGCACGGAAATCAGCGCAATGCTGAGGGCGCGGAGTTGAAAACGCATGATGAAAGATTTCTCCTTATTCTCTGGAACGACAGGTGCTGCTGCAAACAACCATTGGTGGCGCGATGACCCACCAGATCCGGCGTTCATTGCGCCGGTGGTCGGCCCCGATGAACACATGCTCGTGCATCGGCGAGAACGGCAGGGGCTTCGTCCAATGGCCCGAGTGCGCTCGATTCATCATGCTTCCCCCACACGCCAGTGCTTGACGCTCTGCTGGGCCTGCCACATCCGCGCATAGCGGCCATTGCCGGCCAGCAGCTCGGCATGCCTGCCGGCTTCGACCACGCGGCCGTCGTCGATCACCAGAATCTGGTCGGCGGCGGCAATGGTGGACAGCCGGTGCGCGATCACGATCACCGTGCGCTCGCGCACCAGGGCGTCGATGGCGCGCTGCACGGCCACTTCGCTTTCGGTGTCGAGCGCCGCGGTCGGCTCGTCGAGGACGACGATGGGCGCGTTCTTGAGCATGGCACGGGCGATGCTGATGCGCTGGCGCTCGCCGCCCGAAAGCCGGCCGCCGATGTCGCCCACCCGCGTCTGGTAGCCCTCGGGCAGCCGGGTGATGAACTCGTGGCAATGTGCGGCGCGGGCGGCGGCTTCGACCTCTTCGTCGCTCGCATCTGGCCGGGCCATGCGGATGTTGGCCAGGATGCTGTCGTCGAACAGGTACACGTCCTGGAACACCACCGAGATCAGGCTGTTGAGCGTCTCCGGCGCGATGGCGCGGATGTCCACGCCGCCAATAGTGATGCGTCCGGCCTGGGGGTCGGCATGGCGCATCAGCAGGCGTGTCACCGTGGTCTTGCCGGATCCCGATGGGCCGACCAGCGCCGTCAGGCTGCGTTCGGGCAACCGGGCGCACAGATCGCGCAAGATCGGTTCGCTCGATGAGGCATAGGCAAAGCGCACGCCCTCGATGGCGACGTCAAACCATTCAGGCACCTGCGAAGGCGTTTGCCGTGGCAACGGGGCAATGCCGAGCAGGGCATCGATTTTGCCCAGCGCCGCCTCGATCAGGTCAATCACCTTGGCGTACAGCACGAAGGTTGCCAGCGGTTCGGCAAAGCGCACGGCGATCACCATCAGCGCCGCCAGTACGGCGATATCCAGGGAGCCCTGTACGACGAACCAAGCACCCAGGAACACCACCAGCAGGATCGCCAGCTCCATCACCGTCGCCAGGATCAGGTTAGGCTTGGCCCCTTTTTGCTGGCCGATGGTCTGGATTTTTTCCAGGTACACGAAGCTGTCATGCAGGCGCTGCGCCTTTTCCCCGGTGCGGCAGGTCGCGCGCAGCACCGGCAGACCCTGGGCGTATTCGAGGATATCCGCACTGGTGCGCTCGTGGGCGTCGGCCAGCATGCGCATGCCGCGTCCGTAGGCCGGGCGCCGCCAGCGGTACAGGGGAATCAGCAGCGGGAACACCAGCAGCAGGACGAGCCCCATGCGCCAGTCGAACCACAGCGCCGCCAGCGCCACCGTCAGCGGCGTCAGCAAGGCGGTGGCCATCATGTTGGCGATCGTCAGGATGTAGCTGAGCGTCTCGTCCACGTTCCCCAGCAAGGTCGCGTTGACCCCACCGGCGCGCTTGTCCTGCAGCACCTCCAGCGGAATGCGGCGCAACTGCGCGCCCAGCTCGGAACGCAGCTCATGCGTGTTGCGCACCATGTCGCCGCGATAGTCGAAGCCCTGCGCCCACCAGCGGATGACCGTGCTGGCCAGCATCAGCCCCGTCATCGCCAGCAGCCAGGGCAGCGCCGCCTGCCAACTGGCGCTCGGTATCAATGCCTGAAAGAGCGGCATCAGGCACGCCAGCGCCACCCCCTGCGCAATGGCGGCCAGGCCCAGGCCGATCAGGCTGGCGCGCAGCCTGGGCGCGCGGCTGCGGGCGCTGGTCATCAATTGCCGCCACGTCTCGCGCAGGGGCGTTATCCGCTGGCTGGGATCTGCAATGCTCATGCCCGTGCTCCCATCAAGGCCCAGTCCTGCGCCTGCTCATAGTTGTTCCACAGCCGCGCATACACGCCGCTTTGCGCGACCAGCGCATCATGCGTGCCGCGCTCGGCCAGCCGCCCCTGGTCGAACACCAGAATCTGGTCCGCATCGCGGATGGTGGAGAGCCGATGCGCCACCATCAGCACCGTCTTGCCCCGCATCAGGTTGGAAAGTGCCGCCACCAGCGCGGCCTCGTTCTCCGGGTCGGCGAAGGCCGTGGCTTCGTCCAGCACCAGGATGGGCCGGTTCTGCAGGATGGCGCGGGCGATGGTGATGCGCTGGCGCTGTCCGCCGGAGAGGAACACGCCCCGTTCGCCCACCGGCGTGTCGTAGCCCTGCGGCAGGCCTTCGATGAACGCGTGCGCCTGGGCGGCGCGCGCGGCGGCCATCACCTCGTCCATCGTCGCGCCCTCCAGCCCCAGGCGGATGTTGTTGGCGATGGTGTCGGCAAACAGAAAGGTGTCCTGGAACACGAACGCAACGTGCTGCATCAGCACGTCGGGCTGCATCTCGCGCACATCCACGCCGCCGACCTTGACGCAGCCCGCGCTGACATCCCAGAAGCGCGGTATCAGCCTGGCCACCGTGGTCTTGCCCGCGCCGGAAGGGCCCACCAGCGCCGCCACCGTCCCTTGCGGCACGTCGAAGCTCACGTCCTGCAACACCAAAGGCCCATCGCCGGTGTAGCGAAAATCCACCCGCTCGAAACGCACCGAGCCGTCCATCGGTGTCCTGGCCCGTTCCGCCTGGGGGACTCGCAGCTCCGGCTCGGCCATCACCTCCTGGATGCGGTGGATGCTCATCTGCGTCTTGGCCACCAGATGTTTGAGCGACATCAACGGCAGCAGCGATTCAGCCATGCCGGTGCCCACCAGCAGCACGGCCAGCCAGGCGGCGACATCCAGCGTGTCATGGCTGATCAGCCAGCCGCCCAGCCACACCAGCACCGCGAGCGTCGGCAGCGGATTGAGGATCGCCACCGACAGGCGCGAGGAAAACCCGGCCATGCGGTACCACTGCAACACCACCTCCATGAAGGCATCGAGGGCACGCTGGTAGCGCTGGAATGTGGTCGTGCCGGTATCGAAGGTACGCACCACCGGCATCGCCTGCACGTACTCGACGACCGCCTTGCTCACGTTCTCGCCCGCGGCGTGGTAGCGCTGCATCATCTCGCCGCTGCCGCGCATGGCCAGCGACACCACCGCCATGCCGAGCGCCAGCACCGCCGTGGCCACCAGCGCCAGGCGCCAGTCCAGCCACCACAGCAGCACGAAGGTGAGCACCGGCGACACATAGGCCCGCGCGTACAAAGGCGTGCTGTCGGCCACGAACACGTGCAGCGCCTTCACGTCGTCCATCATCACCTTGGTCAGCGCACCGGCGCCGCTCTGCTGCACATAGCCCAGCGGCAGCCGCGCCAGGTGCTCGGACAGATCGGTGCGCAGCCGCGTCTCCAGGCGAAAGGCCGCATAGTGCGACTGGTTGAACGCATTGAGACGCAACACAAAGGCCAGCACGGTCAGCCCCGCCGCTAGCAGCAGTGGCGGCCAGGGCCACGGGCTCGGAGCGGCCAGCAGCGCATGCACGGCCCAGGCCAAGGCGCACAGCGCGCCCAGGGCGCTGGCGGCCGCCAGGCCGGCCAACCCCATGGCAAAGCGGATCTGGCCCTGCACGGGCCGCATGATGGACCAGACGCCGGGCGCGGACCGCGTCTTGTCGTTACCCGGCATGGGCACCTCCCAGCGACTGCGTAGCCGTTCGCTCGTCGACCCGCGCTTGGCGCCAGACCACCAGCGCCGCCACCACCGTGAGCGCCGCCGCCAGCCCGAAGCAAAAGTCATAGCCCAGGTGCTGGGCCAGCCAGCCACCGGCCACGCCGCCCGCCATCGCCAGCAGCGCGTCGGCGCTCTGGAACACCGTGAAATCCAGCCCGGCCTGCAGTGGCGAGGTCAGCCCCATCAACGCCGAGTACAACGCCACCCACAGGCCACCCAGTATCATGAACATCAGGCCGACCAGCACGATAAGCAGCGTCAGCGATGCCGCCGGCGCGGCCAGGGCCAAAGCCAGCAGCACGCAGGTCTTGAGGCCGACCGCCATCCACACCGCACGCCAGCCAGGCGCGCAGCGCACCAGCACGCCTCCCAGAACCACGCCGGTCAGCCCCGCGCCGACGTATAGCGAACCGAACAACCAGCCCAACTGTTCGACCGTCATACCGCGATCCAGCAGGAAAGGGCCGAACATGCCAAATGTCAGGCGCACCCCGGCGCTGGACAGCAACAGCAGCAACAGACCATGGCGCACCTGCGGCCGGCGCAGCGCATGCAGCAGGCTGGGGCGGTGATCGACGGCCAGCGCCCGGTCGCGCGGCGGCTCGCGCAGCAGCAACATCGGCAGGCCCAGCAGCACGACGGCCAAGCCTGCCGCCATCAGTGCCAGCGGCCAACCATATTGCCCGGCCACCAGCAAAAAGCCGCCCGCGCCCAGCATGGCCCCCACATAACTGCCGCCGACCTGCGCCACATTGCCCCAGCCGCGCCGGTTCATGGCCAATTGATCGACCACGAACCCGTCGCACGCCACATCGGCCGTTGCGGCCGCCAGGGCCGCCAGCAGCAGCACGCCCAGTATCCAGCCCGCATGCCCACTCAGCGACAGCTGCCCGGCCAGGCTCGCCAACCCCAGCAGGAACAGGATCGCGGCCATCAGCCATTGGCCCGTCAGGATCAGGATGCGTGAACGCCGCTCCAGCCTGCCTGCCGGCAAACGCCAGCGCTCCACCAGCGGCGACCACAGAAAGCGTATGCCCCAGGGCACCCACAGCAGCGCGGTCAGCCCGATCAACTGCAGCGAGGCACCTTCGCTGCGCAGCAGCGTGGGCAGGGCCTGCGTGATCAGGGCAGTGATGAGGGTCTGGGTGATGTAGACCCCGGCAACGGCTGGCAACAGATGGCGCAGCTTCAAGGACGCGACCGACGAAGAAGCGATCGTATTCATCTATTCCAACTCTCCATATGCAAAACACAGGCGCGAAACGGCAAACAGCGCAGCACCCCGCGGCCGCAGAGCCGCAGAAGAACACCGTGCAACAAGTTGCGGCGTCTCAAGCCCAATGTTCTGGAACGGGGCTACCGTCTTCAGTCATTAAAGCCACTGAGGACAAAGCAATAAAACGCTGGTATAAGCCGTAATGCAAATGAGACGTGTTTCAATGTAAGATGAGCATAACGCCTCAAACAGGGGAATGATTGCGTAGATTCGGCGCGCTGGCTCCCGCTTTACGGACAGAACTTGTCTATTACGGAAAATTTTTATGGCTGCGGACATCCCGATCAGGAGAGTGAGCGAACGCGCGAAGCATGACCCCGCCCGGATGCTGGACAGCATGCTGCTGGACATTCCTGAAGACTGGCGCAACACCATGCAGTTGGACCGCCCGTTAGAAGGCGTGAACATCTGCTGCATGCATGGGCGGCCCAACTCTCAGTGGGCGTTCGAGGCCCAGGGAGGGCCTTCGCTGTCGATGAGCATCCTGCTCGAAGGCCAGATGGAAGCCGCCATCAAGGACGGCAGCGAGTTTCGCCTGCGGTCCGGACAGGCCGTGCTGATGGCCATCGGCCAGCAGGTCAGCGGCTGGGACGTGTTCTCGGCCGAGCGCGATTTCCGCATGGTCAACATCAACCTCACCCGCGAGGCGCTGCTGGGCATGACCGGCCTGCAGATAGAAGACATACTCCAGTGCATGCGCTGCGCGGGCAGCGGCAGCATGCCGCACGTCGATGTCAGCATGGCCGCGATGCCGGTCTTCAACGCGCTCGAGCGCGTGGCCGGCGAAATCAGCCATTGCCGCTACCTCGACTGCCGGGCCCGCAATGTGTTCCTGTGCGCCAAAGTGACCGAAGCCATTGCAGTCCTCATGTGCAGGAGTGGGCGCGAGCATGGCAGTGCCGCCACGCTCAGGGCCGTGCCGTCGGACAGGCCGCACCTAGTGCGTGCGCGCAACCTGCTCGAAAGCAAGTACAGCGAGCCATGGAGCGTGCCGACCCTGGCGCAGGCCGTGGGCCTGAACGAAAAACGGCTGCAGGCCGGCTTCCAGGCGCTGTACGGCTTGACGGTGCACGAATGCCTCACCCGCATCCGTCTGGATGCCGCGCTGGCTATGCTCGTGCACGGCGTCTCCGTCACCGACACGGCCCAGGCCGTAGGCTTTGCCAATGTCAGCCACTTCAGCAAGGTCTTTCGCAACAACATCGGCGCCTCGCCCAAACACTGGCTGCTCGAATACCGGGCAACCGATTGAGCGCAACTGGTGCCGTCGGGCCGCGTGGTGCCCGGCGGTGAAGATACGGTTTCGACAACCTGAACAGGAGCAGACCATGTCCGACACCCCTGCCGCGTCCCAGGACGCCTACACCCAATCCGCCGAGTGGTACGACATACTTTCCGCGCAGCACTGGCGGGCACGGAACGACTCGATGCTGCAAACGCTGCGAGCGGCCCGGCCCGACGCGCAACTGGTGATAGATGTAGGTTCCGGCACCGGCGTGGCGCTGCCGCTCATCGCACAGGCCTATCCGCAGGCAGACATCCACGCCATCGAACCCTCGGCCTCAATGCGCATCGGCTTGATGACCCGCATCCTGGCCGATGCGCACTTGCGCCGCCAGGTCACCGTGCATCCGCACGGCATTGCCGATGCCACGCTGCCCAGCGGCATCGACGTGGCGCTGATCTGCGGCTGCGTCGGCTTCTTCGACGAGGCCACCCGAAAGGCACTCTGGCCGCGCCTGGCCGCCGCGCTGGCACCGGGAGGCGTCGTCCTGGTCGATGTGATGCCGCTGGACAAGCCGCAGCCGGTACCTGAATCGCGGGTGGCCAGCTCCGACGTCGGGCGGCACCGCTACGACATCTGGCTCAGCGGCCAGCCCGTCGAGCAAGAGCCGGAGCTGATTCGCTGGCACATGCGCTTCGAGCAGCACGACGGCGAGACGCAGATCCGCAGCGTGCCGATCCAGCGCGACTGGCGGGCCTTCGGCCTCGACAAGATCATCGATGAAGCCGCTGGGGCAGGCTTCGCATCCGAACGCCTGACCAACAGCCCCGTGCCGGCCGCCCTGCTGCACCTGCGCTGATGCCGCCCTTGTCTAGAGCCATTGAGCCGAACCGCTAGCCCCAGTATCTTGACTGGGGTGCGCACCGTCCACCCTGCGGGGGCTCACCGAACGGCGCTTCCCACGCCGCCGCGGGATATTGGCTATCGACCGATATCCCGCTGGGGCCGCTCACTGCGGCCGCTTCTTCACCGGTTTTCCCGCCTGTCGCAGCCCGGCCACTCGTGCCTGGCCCTGAGCCTGCACGCATCTGTGCAAAAAATATTCCGTAATAGACAACTCCGGGCCGTAATGTGGTAGCCGCCCCGGAAGCTATTTCCTAGCATTGCATTCGCAGGATTGGAATTGTGCAGATTCGAACAGCCAATGATGGACGGCTGGATTCGAAAGCGTGGCTTTGCGTCAACGCTTTACCTGCGAACCCGATCATCAGTCCGGCTCACCCCTCCCCACGACTGTTGTGCCTGGAGGGGTAAAAACCGCCTTGTTATCGTAACGATTATCATTATCAATAAGAGATGGATCACTATTACGAGGTAGCACTAAGCATGCAGCATTTAGGGAAAGACCAAACGGGGGTGCCAGGAGGCCTCGCTTACAGTCGACTATGCGTCGCCGTCATGCTGGCGCTGGGCGGCCAGGCCGCGCTGGCCCAAAGCGCAGTACCGTCCTCAACCGACGCCATCAGCGAACACGAATCTGCCAGCGATCCGGTAAACGAGCTGGGCACGATTACCGTCATCGGCGTCGCCGCAGAAGAAGAAAAGAAGATCGGCAATACCACCGGGGCCAGCAAGGAGGACGTCGAGCGGCGCGGTGCCAGCCACATGAGTGATCTGATCGACCAGATCTCGGGTACGTCCGTCAACAGCCTGTATGCCAGACCGGAAGTCTCTGTTGGTGTGCAGGGCATTGCCGGGCATGGCCGTGTTTCGCAATCCTTGGAAGGCATTACCCAGAACTTTCACGCCTTTACCAGAGACATCGGACAGACCGGCTCCATCTTCGTCGAGCCCCAATTCCTGAAATCCATCGACGTGACCCGAGGCGTTTATACCAGCACCGGTACCCTGGGCAGTCTGGGCGGTTCTGTCGACTTCCGTTATCTGGATGTGGATGACATCTTGCTCCCAGACAGAAGTTTCGGAGGGATGGTTCGAGGCTCTACCGGATTCAGTAAATACAAGAATGGACAAAAACCATCTGGCTCATTCTTTCTGGGCGGAAGGAATGAACGCTGGGATGTGATGCTGGGCGCATCCGATAGCGAGAACGAAGCATATCGTATTGGTAGCCATTTCGATGAAGGCGATATGCTGAAGTATTTTCACGCTTCAAATCTGCAATTTTATCAACCAGGCAGCGGAATCGACCCTAGCAATAACCTTGGAGGAGATTGCCGGTACAACTATGTTTTAGGTATCGACGGTGGTAGCGGTGGCAGGAGTGGCCTGAGAAACTGCCAGCTTTCCCCCGAAAGATTGAAGCAACTCCAGCAAGCAGCCAAATCCGGCGCTTTAGGAGGAACCGAGAAAAAGGCGGACTCGCAGATGTTGCGCGTGCGTCATTACTTCAACGATGACTACGACCAGAGTCTGGAGCTGTTCGCAACTGCCAGTCATGCGAAGTTCCAGACAGACCAGGAGCCAAGCGTATGGTTGCCGTTGGATGGCAGTGATGCCTACTGGAACGGTCGCCCTTGGCACATAGGGTCCGAACTGGACAATCGCGTGATCAGCTTGAAATATCAGGGCTATTTTTCGGGTCTGATCAATCCCCAGGTACAAGTTTATCGCGAATCACAGGATAGAAAACAGCGCTGGAAAGGTATTCCGGGAACCGAGGCTGTCGGACAGGACTTGCATTACTTCATTGATAACAATTCCACCGGAATAAAGTTGAGCAATGCCAGTCATTTTTCCGCGCCAAAGGTAGGCCCTTTGCGCCTGGACGCTGCGCTCGAGCTACGTCGAACCGACAAGGATGTCAACAACTTCTCTGAAGATGAGTGGCTCAGGATAGAAAGAGAAAAACAAGGATTGGGATGGAACGCGCAAGATTGGGATCCTAGCTCTCGCAATACTACCTATGGCATCGCCTTGAATCTCAGTACTGAAAGTGATGGCCCATGGCAAACCAGCGTCGGCGTGGGTTGGCAGCGCGTCAAGATGGATGTCTTCTCACCGAGATTCCGGGTCGGCAACGTTGCAAAGGCAGGCATCTTGCCAAGTGGGGCATCATTAATACAACGTTATCGAAGCCAAGGATATTCAGTCCGTGAGGCTCGGCAAATGGCTCAAGTGGAACTAGCAGAGCTGTCAAAATACTTCAAGATAGATCCTAATTCGGACAATGGATACAACCGCACCATTACCGATGATCAGGAACATAGTTTTAATTTGAAATCCGCTAGTTTCGGATTGCAGTACACCAAGCCAGGCACGGGCCTGACTGCTTATGGATCAATTGGTTACAGTGAACGTGCACCGACCAGCAATGAGATGTATACGTCCGGCGCTTGGTTGAAGCAATCGTTTCTTGCCAATCCTCATCTGCAACCGGAAAAAAATCTTTCCCTGCAGCTCGGCGTAAATTACCAACACTCTGCTTGGCTAACGCCGTCAGACGAGTTGAGTATTGGAGTCGGCTATTACCGAAACCGGATCCGCAACTATATTGGCTATGGCCCTATCTGGATCGAAAATGATGGTATCCAAAATGGCAGTGGATCTATGGGCTCGGCCATGGCCAATGTCAACAACCTTGAAACCGTCATCCGTCACGGCTTTGAACTTAATCTAGCATATCGCCAACCGCTGTTCTATGTGCGCGGCAATCTGACCGTTCCACTGCGTCACGACAACAAAATGTGCAGCTACCGATCTCCGAGCGGCAATAGCTACTATGTGACGACCGATACCGACGGCAATACGGTTTATTCCCCGACAGGTCATGGCGGAAGCCAATGTTACTCGGGTTGGAATTGGATGGAAACCAGCCTGATTGATCCAATTCGCGCAAGCATGACTGCTGCATTAACTCCCTACGGTGGAAAGCTGGAAGTGGGCGGCACCCTGCATTTCCGAGGCAAACAGCGCGCTGCTTACTATTATGTTGAAAGTGCTCAGACAGGTGCTGGCAGCTATGACCCCAGAAATAATTCTTCGGGACCATTGCCGAATGGTGATGGCTGGGTCGAGGCATATCTCTGGCCCAAGACGATCAAGGTGGATTTGTTCGCCAATTATCGCTTCAACGACCAGTTGAAGGTTGGTGTATATCTCGCCAATCTCACCGACGAATTCGATGGCGTTCCGACATCCTTCGGATACAACTTCTATCCCGGCCGCACGATAACGGCCAATCTGGAATACCGATTCTAAGTTTCCGCTGCGTCATCCGTTGGGGGTGAAGCAACTGGTGCCGGGGTGGCGGCCGGCATGCAAGCAAGGAGAAGACTCATGTCTTTGCAAACTGCGATAACCGACTGGCGTGATATCTACGATGAAACGGGGATTGGTCAAAACGATCCCGACTACATCGGCTCCATTCGTGATGTGAATGGGGTTTTCCACACTGGTGTCGGTATTTATCAACCTGGCACCAATCAGATCTACGACTTCAACTGGTATGCCGGTCAGGGCGTGGATTACGCCAATCCGTCGCTCGGTGGCGGTAAGTTCCTCGTGGAATCCAGCGCGGGCTTCTCGTGGAATACGATCGATCAAAACAGCAATGGTCTTTACGAGTTCGTGACCTCCGGGAATCTGAACACTCTGTACCTGGGCGATACCCCGAGTGGCGACACTGGTCCGGCTCCGGCTTCCGGGACGTTGACGACCTTCAACGCTGGTCTGCCGCTACTGGTGGTCAACGGCTTTAACACCGCAGTGAATGCCGTGGCGGCCAGCCAGTTCGGCGTAGCCAATGGCAACAGCGCCATCAGCGTTTCTGCAACGGCTGCCGACGGCACTGCGCTGTCCAGCATCCTGGCCAACGCCAACCTGTATGAAACGGCCACGCTGAACTCCACCATTCTGTACAGCCTGGCGTTCGACAAGACGAACACCCAGGCCTTCGAATGGGTGCTCGACAAGTACCTGGAGTCGCAAGGTTCGGATATCACCGATTCGTTCGAGGATATCCAAACTGCGCTTTCCGGAACGGGCGTGTCGATCGAGTACTACGACGAGGCCGGTGACTACGCCTCGGGTGGGGTGATCACCTCTGCGTCCTTCGCTGCAGTGGCGGAAGTGGACAGCGACCTCCTGCTGGCCGCGTAAGCGACCATTCCAGAAGTGCATGGAGGTCTATCGGAAAGACGGTGGTGATTTTCTGACGGGAAGAGCCACCGCCTGACCGGGGCAGTACCGGGGCCTGGTGCGTTTTGGCCAGGCTCCGTTTCCGGAAGCCGTCAATTCTAGCGGTTTGCGGAAAAACCTGCAAAAGCAACTTGCAGGCAGATTTTCGGCTTCCCCGCCTTTGTGGGGAGGGGGTTTCTTTTTTCCGTAAAAAGGGCTGGTGATGTGATGACGGCGGGCAAATCCCGGCCGGCAGAGGGCGCGCGCGGCGAATTGGCCGGTGCTCTGCTGACCTACAAGCGCAGTTTCGTACACATTGGCGTGTTCTCGGGCGTCATCAATATCCTGATGCTGGCCCCGGCGCTGTACATGCTGCAAGTGTATGACCGGGTGCTGGCCTCCGGCAACGAAATGACCTTGCTGATGCTCACGGTCATGCTGCTGGGCATGTACGCCTTCATGGGCGGGCTGGAATGGGTGCGCTCGCTGGTGGTGCTGCGCCTGGGCACGGGCTTCGACCGCAAGCTGTCGCCGCGCATCTACGACGCCGCCTTCAGAGCCAATCTCAAGACCGGCAAGCTCAATGCCGCCCAGCCGCTGGAAGACTTGCAGCAGCTGCGCCAGTTCGCCACCGGGCAGTCGCTGTTCGCGCTGTTCGATGCGCCGTGGTTCCCGGTGTATGTGCTGGTGATGTTCTGGTTCCACCCGGCGCTGGGCTGGTTCGCCCTGGGCGGCACGGCGCTCTTGATGCTGGTGGGCTGGATCAACGAACGGGTCAGCCGCCCGCACCTGCAGAAGGCCGGCGAACTGGCGATCGCCTCGCGCCGCGATGCCGGGGCCAACCTGCGCAACGCGGAAGTCATCGCCGGCATGGGCATGCTGGCCAACCTGCGTCGCCGCTGGGCCGAGCAGCATCTGGCCTACGTGCGCGAGCAGAACCTGGCCGGCGCGCGTATGGCGAAGATCCAGGGCTGGAGCAAGGCACTGCGCATGGCGGTGCAATCGCTGGCGCTGGGCCTGGGGGCCTGGCTGGTGCTGGAAAACCAGATGACGGCGGGCATGATGATTGCCGGCTCCATCCTGCTGGGCCGCGCCCTGGCCCCTATCGACCAGATCATTGGCGCATCCCGTCAATGGACGCAGGTGAAGGAAGCCGAGCGGCGCCTGAGCCAGTTGCTTGGTGACTTCCCGCCGCTGGCCAAGGGCATGGACTTCCCCCGGCCCGCCGGCCACCTGGCGGTGGAGCAGTTGCTGGCCGCCCCGCCCAGCCAGACACAGCCGGTGCTGCACGGCATCAACTTCAAGCTGGCCGCTGGCGAGACCCTGGTGGTGATCGGCCCCTCGGGCGCGGGCAAGACCACACTGGCCCGCTGCCTGGTCAACGCCTGGCCGCCGCTGCGCGGCAAGGTGCGGCTGGACAGCGCCCCGCTCGACCAATGGCGGCCAGAAGCGCTGGGCGCGCTGATTGGCTACCTGCCGCAGGACGTGCAGTTGTTCGCCGGCACCGTTGCCGAGAACATCGCCCGTTTCGGTGAGGTAAACGAGGCCAAGGTGATCGCCGCCGCGCAGATGGCCGGCGTGCATGAGTTGATCCTGCAACTGCCCGAGGGCTACCAGACCCGCCTGGGGGAAAACGGCGTGGGTCTGTCTGGCGGCCAGCGCCAGCGCGTGGGCCTGGCACGCGCCCTGTACGGGGAGCCGTGCCTGGTGGTGCTGGACGAACCCAACGCCAACCTCGACGAAGCCGGCGACGCCATGCTGGCCGAGGCCATTGGACGCATCAAGCGGGCCGGCATCACGCTGGTGCTGATAACGCACAAGCCCAACATCCTCAAGCAGGCCGACAAGCTGTTGATCTTGCACGCCGGCGCCCAGGCTGACTTCGGCCCGCTGACCGAGGTGATGCAGCGCATGCAGCGTAGCGCCCCGCCTCGTCCGCAGCAATCGCCGCCACCGCCACAGCCGCAAGGCCGGGTGATGCCGCTGCCCACCTACGGCGCGGCCATGAACTTCGCACAGCGCAAGGAGGGCGCATGAACATGCGCCCGCGGCTAAAGCAGATTTCAGGCTTCGCCAACCGCTTGCAGGGCAGCAGTGACCAGCGCCGGGGCGATGCGGTAGCCATGATCCTGCATCTGGCGCAGCAACGGGGCCAAGTGGTTGACGTGGCCCAGCCGGTGCGCCTGTACCAGAACGCCCAGAACGCCAAACAGCGGCAAGCCAAAACTGCGTGCCACCGCACGGCCCCGGCGTTCGTCCATCAACAGGCTGCATTGCAGCGCATGGGCCAGGCTGATGGCCTGGGATTCACCCTCATCCAGACCGATGATGCTTTGCCTGTAGATGGCATCGTTTCGATCCGGGTGTATCTGCGCATGGTGTTGGGCAAATTCGGCAATGGCCTGAGCGCCGGGGCGGGACAGGTCGCCGGAGGTTTCCCGCAAGACGGTTTGCGGCAGATGCACCGTGCTGAACACTTCAGTGAGCAGCACCAGTTGCCCGCAGCCTGCCAGGGCGATCAAGGGGCCGGCATCGGCCACGACGATGGGGCGCATGGGTCAGTTCTGCGCTTGGCCTGCCGCATCGAACCCGGCCAGTTCGTCCGCCAGTTCAGCCGGATCGTAGTCAACCACGGCAATGCCCTGGCGGCTGATGTAGGCCAGAAACTCGGGATGCTGCATGCCTGCCAGTTTGGCCGCTTTGCCCGCGCTCAGATCGCCGCTCTGAAACAGGCGGGTCGCCAATGCCACATGCACCCCGGCGCGCAGCAATTCTTCGGTAAAGGGAACGCCGACAAACAACGGCTGCCCGTGCCGGGTGACGAGCGAAAGCTCACCTTGCTCGGCGATCCGGCTGAGGTCGCCCGAGCGTTCGCGCAGTTCGCGGATGCTGAATGTTTGCATGGCATGAGCCTCCATTTGTGTACACACATTGTAGATCAAAAGTTCAGGCAGTTAAAAGAGACATACCAAGGAAATAGCCATGAGTGTGGAATTGAGCATCGACGCCAAGGACGACTTGCTGTCGGTGGATGACCGCCACTACGTGCGCGTGGGCTGGCTGATCGTGCTGGTGGGCGTGATGGGCTTTCTCGGCTGGGCCATGCTGGCACCGCTGGATGCGGGGGTGCCGGTGGAGGCCAAGGTGGTGGTCAGCGGCAACCGCAAGGCAGTGCAGCCGGTTGCCGGGGGCAAGGTGCAAAGCATCCTGGTGACCGAAGGCCAGCGGGTGAAGGCCGGCCAGGTGCTGGTGGTACTGGAACCCAACGTGGCGGCCAACCAGCTCGATTCGCTGCAGTTCCAGTTTCTCAGCAGCCTGGCAACGGAAAACCGCCTGATGGCGGAACGCGACGGGGCGGCGCAGATCGCCTTCGACGAGCACCTGCTGCGGGCCGAACGCGAGGGCCACCAGCAGGCGGCGGAGATCATCCAGGCGCAGCGGCAACTGTTCGACAGCCGCCGCAGCGCCCAGCGCGCCACGCT
This sequence comes from Achromobacter xylosoxidans, assembly GCF_001457475.1. Taxonomy (NCBI): domain Bacteria; kingdom Pseudomonadati; phylum Pseudomonadota; class Betaproteobacteria; order Burkholderiales; family Alcaligenaceae; genus Achromobacter; species Achromobacter xylosoxidans. Next base: position 1,268,680 of record NZ_LN831029.1, read on the forward strand.
GGATGGGCTGGAGGCGACCTTGCGCGGGCTGCGCGAGCAACGCGACAGCCTGCAACGCATCCTGCAATCGCGCCGCAGCCAGCGCGAGACCTTCGAGCGGCAACTGGCGGGCCAGCGTTCGCTGGCCGACGAAGGCCTGCTGGCGCGCAACCGCCTGCTGGAGTCCGAACGCCAGTACCTGCAACTGGCCGGTTCGCTGGCCGACGACCAGGGGCGCCTGGCGCAGTTGCAGGGCCAGGTGCAGGAATACGAGCTGCGCCTGATCCAGCAGCGCGAGGACTACCAGAAGGAACTGCGCTCGGCCCTGGCCGAGACCCGCACGCGCACGGCGGACCTGCGCTCGCGCCTGGACAGCGCGCAGTACGAAGTGAACAACATGCAGATCGTCGCCCCCACCGAGGGCATCGTGGCGGGGCTGGCGGTGTTCACCCAGGGCGGGGTGGTCAGCGCGGGCGAGACGCTGATGGACATCGTGCCACTCGATCAGCCGCTGATGGTGCAAGGCAAGCTGCCCGTGCAGAACGTGGACAAGGTGCAGGCCGGCCAGCCGGTGGAGCTGGAGTTCATGGCCTTCAACCGCGCCTCCACGCCCAAGCTGCCGGGCACGGTCAAGACGGTTTCCGCCGACCGCCTGGAAGACGAACAGGGCATGCCCTATTACCACGTCGAGATCGCGGTGGATGACCTGAAGGGCCGCGAGGTGCAGCCGGGCTTGCAGTTGCAGCCGGGCATGCCGGTGACGGCTTTCGTCAAGACCGGTGAGCGCACCTTGATGAGCTACCTGCTCAAGCCGCTGCGCGACCGTGCCCGCCTGGCGCTGACGGAGGAGTGAATGGGCTGGCGAACTTCTCCACTGACACGCATCGCCTCGCTGTATGGCCACCTGTCCGTCCGCTTCCCGCGGCGCGGATTCCTAGCCGGCAAAGGCCGGTACCTGATCTCCATCGCCACGGTTGTGGTGGCGCTCGCGCCCGATGCCGTGCCGACCGCCCATGCGCAGACGGAATTGGCGTTCCCGCCGATGCTGACGCAGCCGGCCGCTTCTGCCGCTGCCACCACGGCGGCGCCGGCCCAAGCGGTGCGCCCCAGCCAGTCGGGCACGCTCGACCTGACGCAGGCCTATGAGCGCATGCTGCTCAACGACCCGCAGGTGCGCGCGGCCAGCGCCGCGCTCGCCGCCGGGCGTGACGCCGGCAACATCGCTCGCGCCGCACTGCTGCCACAGGCCTCGATCAACTACCTGCGCAACCGCACCAGCCAGACCGAGTATTACGACAGCACGACGGCCGGACAGCAGAGCGTCGACTACCGCTACTTCGGCCGCCGTGCGGGCCTGACCATCGAACAGACGCTGTTCGACTATTCCGCCATCAGCACCTACCGCATGGGCAAGACCCAGGCCGAGTACGCCGAGGTGCAGTACCGGCTGCAACTGCAACAACAGGCCGTGGCGCTGATCGACGCCTATCTGAACGCGCTGCTGGCGCGTGATTCGCTGGATCTGGCCCGGCACCAGTTGCGGGCGTACCAGGACATGCTGCGCGGCAACGAACGCATGATGGCCCAGGGCGAAGGCACGCGCATCGACATCCTAGAAACCCGCAGCCAGGTGAGCGCCACGCAGTCGGAGCTGGTGAGCTACGAGAACGACCTGGCGGACCGGCTGCGCGAATTGTCCGCGCTGCTGGGGCAGCCGGTTCACGCAGGCGAGCTGCTGGCCATCGACCAGCAGGCCATGCTTGCGCCGCTGCCCGACGGCGAGCTGGAGCGGCTGCTGGCCGATTCCCGCGAGCAGAACCCGGAGGTCCAGGCCGCGCGCCTGGCGGTGCGCTACAACGACCTCACGGTGGAGCGCGAGAAAGGCCAGTTCATGCCGCGCGTGTCGCTGTACGCGGCGCACGAGCGCATCGTCTCGGATACCGTCAACAACCGCGGCCGGGACTACAAGACCAACACCATCGGCCTGCAGGTCACCATCCCGCTGTTCAGCGGCGGCTCCAGCTACTACAGCACGCGCCAGGCCTACAACCGGCTGGAACAGGCGCGCTACGAACTCGAACACACCGCCAACACCACCATCACCACGCTGGAGCAGTACTACCGCGTGTTCAGCACCAGCGCCGAGCGCATACGCACCTTGCGCCAGAACGTGAGCGACGCCACGGCGCTGGTGGACGCCATGCGCAAGAGCGTGGCCGGCGGGGAACGCACCAACACCGATGCCTTGCAGGCCGAACGCCAGTCCTACCAGGCCCGGCAGGCCTTGCTGCGCACCTACGTGGAATGGTTCCAGGCCTACGCCAAGTTGCAGTTCTACGCCGGCAGGTTCTCGGAAGAAGACGTGCTGGTGCTCAACCGGCATTTGCTGGCGGAGGTTCGATAAGGGGCCTGGGTGATGCGCCCAGGCGCGGTACCGGGGAATCCCAAGGGCAAACGGAGATGAAGAGGGTTTCTCATGACGGACGCGAGACGAAACGACACACCATCGAGGGGGCATATCGAAGCAACGCTTCGTGAGGAAATCGCCGCCGACCTCGGGATGCCCACCGGGCAACTGGATGCCGATGCCAGCCTCCTGAAGCTGGGCATGGATTCGATGCGCCTGATGGCCTGGATGCATCGCCTGCGCAAGCGCGGCCACAAGGTCAAATTGCGCGATCTCTACCAGCAGCCCACGGTGCGCGGGTGGAGCCAACTGCTGCAGGACTGCCCGGCCACGGCACCGGCTGCCCGGGCGGCACCCCCGGAACCAAGCGGCGCCGCCTCCCCCGCCGCTGTCGTCTGGCCGACCATGGCCGATGGGCACCCCTTCGACCTGACGCCCGTGCAGCACGCCTACCTGGTGGGGCGTGCGCCCCACCAGACGCTGGGCGGTGTCGGCTGCCATCTGTACCAGGAGTTCGACGGCCAGGGTCTGGATGCCGATGCTCTGGAGCAGGCCATCGGCGCGCTGGTCGAAAGGCATCCCATGCTGACGGTGACGTTTCTGGACGATGGCCGCCAGCAGCGCCGCCCCGGTACCCGCTGGCGCGGCCTGACGCTGCACGACCTGCGCAGCGCTTCGCCCGCCCAGTGCGAGGCCCACTTGCTGGCCATGCGTGCGCGTCATGGCCACCGGGTTCTGGCTGTCGAGCATGGCGAGAACTTCGATTTCCAGCTCAGCTTGCTGCCCGACGGGCATCACCGCCTGCACGCGGACATCGACTTGCTGGTGCTCGATGCCGCGAGCTTCAGCCTGGTGTTCGATGAACTGGCGGCGCTGGTTCGCGGCGAGTGCCTGCCGGCGATCTCCGGCGACTACGATTTCCGCAGCTATCTGGCCCAGGCGGCGCAGGAGAACGAGGCGGCCCGCCAGCAGGCCAAGGCGTTCTGGATGGAGCGCTCGGGCAGTTTGCCGCACGCACCGCGGTTGCCGCTGGCCTGCGAACCGGCGCAGATCAAGCAGGTTCGCATCTCGCGCCAGCGGGTGGAAATCACCGCCGAGGACTGGGCGCGGTTCCAGGGCCTGGCGGGCGAATGCGGCGTGACGCCGACGATGGCGCTGGCGACCTGCTTCGGCGCGGTGCTGGCACGCTGGTGCAGCCAGCCACGGCTGCTGCTGAACCTGACGCTGTTCGACCGCCAGCCGCTGCATCCCGCCGTGGACGGGATGATCGCCGACTTCACCAACATCCTGCTGCTGGACATCGCCGGCGAGGGATCGAGTTTCGATACGCTGGCACGGGGCAACCAGCAGACCTTCACCGAGGCCTACGAGCATCGGCATTGGTCGGGCGTGGAACTGCTGCGCGAACTGCGCAAGACGCCGGGCGCCTATCCCCACGGCGCCCCGGTGGTGTTCACCAGCAACCTGGGCCGCCCTCTGTTCGGCCGGGACGTGGAGCGCACCCTGGGCGTTCCCGGCTGGGGGATTTCGCAAACGCCGCAGGTCTGGATCGACCATCTGGCCTACGAACATGCCGGCTCGGTGTTCCTGCAATGGGACAGCAACGAGGCCCTTTTCCCGACCGGCCTGCTCGAAGCGATGTTCCAGGCCTACGTGGGCCTGGTGCGGTACCTGCTGGCGCATCCGCAGGCCTGGCGGGAACCCTTGCCCGATCCCATGCCGCAGGCGCAACGGGCGGTGCGCGAGCGGGTCAATGCCCATGGCGATATACCGGCGCCCGATGGATTGCTGCACGAGGGTTTCTGGCAGCAGGCGCGGACGCGACCGGATGCTCTGGCCCTGGTGCATGGCGAGCGCCGATTGACCTACGCCGAGCTGGCCTCCCTGGCACGTCGTTGTGCCGGCGCATTGGCCGCGCAAGGTGTGCAGCCGGGCGACCGGGTGGCGATCAGCATGTCCAAGGGCATCGGCCAGATCGTGGCCGCGCTGGGCATTCTCCATGTGGGCGCGGTGTATGTGCCGGTGTCGCCGGATCAGCCGTTGGAGCGGCGGCGCACCATCTACCAGGGCGCGGGGGCAAAGCGCATGCTGGTATGCCGCGACGACGGCCTGAACGACGCCGTGGCCGGCGTCACCTTCCTGGCCTGGCAGGAGGCCACGGACTATCCACCGCTGGCCGAACCCGTGCAGGTCGATGCGCGCGAGCCGGCCTACATCATCTACACGTCGGGCTCCACCGGCATGCCCAAGGGTGTGATCATTTCCCACCGGGGGGCGCTCAATACCTGCGCGGAACTGAACCGGCGCTACGCCGTTTCGGCAGATGACCGGGTACTGGCATTGTCGGCGCTGCATTTCGACCTGTCGGTGTACGACATCTTCGGGCTGCTCTCGGCCGGCGGTGCGCTGGTGCTGGTTGACGAGGGCCAGCGGCGCGACCCCGCCTGCTGGTGCGAGGTCATCGAGCGACATGGCGTGACGGTCTGGAACACGGTTCCGGCGCTGCTGGACATGCTGCTGACCTATGCCGAGGGTTTCGAGCTGCAGGCTCCCGCCCGCTTGCGTATGGTGATGCTCTCCGGCGACTGGATCGGCCTGGACTTGCCCGGTCGCTACCGCGCGTTTCGCCCGGATGGGCAGTTCGTGGCCATGGGCGGTGCGACCGAGGCGTCCATCTGGTCCAACGTCTTCGACGTGGATTCCGTGCCGCCGCATTGGCGCTCCATTCCCTACGGCTATCCGTTGGCGCGGCAGAAGTACCGCGTGGCCGATGCACAAGGCCGCGATTGCCCGGACTGGGTTCCGGGCGAGCTGTGGATTGGCGGCGAAGGCGTGGCGCTGGGCTATTTCAACGACCCGGAGCGCACGGCGCAGCAATTCGTGAGCTGGCAAGGCGAGCGCTGGTATCGCACCGGCGACATGGGCTGCTACTGGCCGGACGGCCGGTTGGAATTCCTTGGCCGTCGTGACAAGCAGGTCAAGGTGGGCGGCTACCGCATAGAGCTTGGCGAGATCGAAGCGGCCCTGTTGCGGGTCGAGGGTGTCAAGAGCGCGGTGGCGCTGGCCGTTGGAGAGCGGGAGAAAGCCCTGGTGGGCTTCGTGGTGCCACAGGGAACGGCGCTGTCCAGTCCGCTGCCCGGCGACCCGTCGCTGCCCGCGGACTACGCCGCGCTGCTGCCAGGCGAGGCCTGGCATGCGGGGCCGGCCGAGCCGGATCATGAGGATGATATGGCACGCCTCCTGGCCGGCTTCCTGTACGAGCATCTGATGCGGCAAGGGGTGAACCTGACCGGCCGCGTCACCGTACAGGCCGTGATGGCGGAGTACGGCGCACAGCCCCAGTGGGCCGGCTTGGTGGTGCGTTGGCTGGAGCATCTGCATCGACAGGGCTACCTGCAGCGTCTGGACGATGGCGTCCACGCGCCGGTGGAGAGCATGCCGCCGGCATGGCAACCGAGCGGCGAACATCCGCTGCGGGAAGCGGCCAACATGTTGTTGACGCACCATGCGCCGCTGGCCCAGATCATCCGCGGCGAGCGGCCTGCGCGAACGCTGCTGAACCATCCATTCTGGGCGCCAGAGCAGTTGCTGCTGCGTTCCCCCGGCATGCACGCGGCCATCGCGGTGCTGACCGACCTGACCCGGACCTTGGCGAAGACGCTGGGCCGTCCGGTACGGCTGCATGAGGTCGGCGCACGCAGCGGCCTGGCTGCGGAACAGCTTCTCCGGCATTTGGATGCAGGAGCTGTGGCTTATACCGCGTGGGATGACTCGCCGGAGATGGTGCTTCGCGCCACGGAACGGTTGCAGCGGCATGCGCATGCAGAGGTTAGGCGGTGGCATGCCGGCGTGGCGCAGGAGGATCTGCATCAGGCCGATCTGGTATGGGCCAACAACGCCTTGCACCGCGTGGGCGACGCCGGGGTCCAGGTGGTGCTGGCCCTGGCCGCACCTTCGGCCATGGTGTTCGTCCAGGAACTGAATCGGGTTTCGTGCCTGGCGCTGGTTTCCACCGAGCTGCTGGCGGACGGCCACGAGGAAGGCCTGGCCAACCGGCTGCACGAGACGCCCTGGTGGCAGGACCTGTTGGCAAGGCAAGGAATGCGCAACGAAGCCCAGACGGTGCTGGGGCATGTGCAGTGCCTGGTGTCCCGTGCACCGCAGGAAGTGCTCAGGCCGGATGCCAACCGGCTGGCTCAGGCGCTGCGCGGGTTGCTCCCAGGCTACATGGTGCCGCAACGGCTGTACTTCCTGGAGGCCTTGCCATTGACCGCCAACGGCAAGGTGGATCACCGCGGCCTGCTGGAGCACTGCACTCATGGCACGCCCGAGGCCGGTGCCGAGCGGCCACTGCCCCAGGGGGGCACGGAACAGGCTGTGGCCAGTCTCTGGCGCGATCTTTTGAAGGTGGAACACCTTTACCGGGACAGTCATTTCTTCCGCATGGGCGGGGACAGTTTGCTGGCGACGCGCCTGATCGGTGAACTGAACCGACGCGGCTTTTCGGCAGCGCTCGGCGACCTGTTCGACTTCCCGACGCTGGCGGCATTCGCCGAGACCGTGCGCAGCGGCGACACCATCGGTACGCCGGGCCTGCGGCATGACCCCACGCGGCGATACGCGCCTTTCCCGCTGACCGATGTGCAGCAGGCCTATCTGGTGGGGCGGCAGCCAGGGTTCGCGCTGGGCGGGATCGGCTCGCATTTCTTCGTCGAATTCGAGGTGGCCGATCTGGATGTCGCGCGCTTCGAGCGGGCCATGAATCGGTTGATCAGCCGGCACGACACCCTGCGGGCAGTGGTTCGCGACGGCATGCAGCAGGTGTTGCCGCAGGTGCCGGACTTCAGGCTGCCCTGCCATCCGGTGACCGACCTGGACGCCCCGGAAGCCGTGGCGTTGCGTGAGCGTCTGGCCCGGCAGGTGCTCGATCCATCGCGCTGGCCCGTCTTCGACATTCAGGCCGCCCTGGTCGATGGCGGCGCCAAGGCCAGCCTGTTCGTGTGCCTGGACAACCTGATGCTCGATGGCCTGAGCATGCAGATCCTGCTTGCCGAACTGGAACAGCTCTACACCAATCCCGGGCAGTCGCTGCCGGAGCTGGAGATTGGCTTCCGCGATTATCTGGAGCATGTGCAGCAACGACCAGCCAACGACGTCTCGTTGGCGTACTGGGCGCGCCGCCTGGACCATCTGCCGCCGGCCCCGCGCCTGCCATTGCGCTGCGATCCGGGCGACGTGGGCCTGCCGCGCTTCGCACGACTGTCCGCCAGGCTTGCCGCCCCGCAGTGGGAGGCGCTCAAGGCGCGTGCGCGCGCCGAAGGTTTGACCCCGTCGGCATTGCTGCTCTCGGCCTATGCCGCCACCTTGTCGGCCTGGGCTGGCCATGACGAGCTGAGCCTGAACCTCACCCTGTTCGACCGCGAGCCGCTGCACCCGCAGATCGAACAGGTACTGGGCGACTTCACGACGTTGCTGCTGCTGGCTTGGCAACCGGCCGCGGACTGGCGCAGCAGCGCCCAGGGCCTGCAGCAACGCCTGCGCCAGGACCTGTTGCATCGCGATGTCTCGGCCATTCAAGTCATGCGCCAACTGGCCCGGCGCGCTGGACAAGCGGCTGCCGCCATGCCCGTGGTGTTCACCAGCGCCCTGGGCTTCGAACAGGACCGCTTCCTCGCCCATGCGTCCTGGATGAAGCCACGCTGGGGCTTGTCGCACACCCCCCAGGTCTGGCTCGACCACCAGGTGTACGAGTCCGAGGGCGAGTTGCGCTTCAACTGGGATTACGTTCAGGAGCTGTTCGAACCGCAGCAGATTCAGGCCGCCTTCGACCGCTACGTCTCCTTGTTGCAGCGGCTGGCGAGCGAAGACTCGGCCTGGGATCAGCCATTGCAGGCACTGGTGCCTCGCCTGGAGGGAATGTCGCGCAGCGCCGATCACGTACCTGCGCCTCGTGCTATCGAGCCGTCAGTCACGGCCACGCCGCTGCGGGCCGATGACGCCTTGGTTCAAGCACTGTGCAGGCATTTCGAGCAGGTGGTCGGGAGGCCGATCCAGCCTCGCCAGTCCTTTTTCGATGCAGGTGCCACGTCCCTGAAATTGGTTCAGTTGCATGTGCACCTGACCCAGACGGGCCACACCGGCCTGCTGGTCACTGATCTGTTTGCCCAGGCCACGCCGCTGGCCTTGGCAGCGCACCTGCACGGCAGATCGAACACGACGAATGACACCGCAGCGCCCGGGGACGAGCGCCGCGAACTGCTGGCGCAGCGCAAAGCGCGTGCGCAACGTCGGCGCGGGGAGACATCATGAATATCGAAGAACGCTTGAAGCAGCACTATCTCGACTGCGAGCCGATCGCGGTGATCGGTCATGCCAGCCGGTTCCCGGACGCGGCCGACAGCGACGCCTATTGGGCCAACCTGCTGGCCGGGCGTGAATGCAGTCGGCAGTTTTCGCGGCAGGAACTGCTGGATGCCGGGATTCCGGCATCGGTCATCGACGATCCGGCCTTTGTGCCGCGTGGAACCGTGGTGCCCGACGCCGAGGCTTTCGACGCCGAGCTGTTCGGCTACTCCCGCCAGGAAGCCGAACTGCTCGACCCGCAGCAGCGGCTGTTCCTGCAGATGGCCTGGCACGCGCTGGAGCACGCTGGCTATGCGCCCCGAGCGGTGCCACACAAGACCGGCGTGTTCGGCTCCGGCCGGATCAGCACCTATCCAGGGCGCGAGGCGATCAACATCGCCGAAGTGGCGCACGTGCGCAGCCTGCAGTCCCTGATGGGCAATGACAAGGACTACGTGGCGACGCGCGCCGCCTACAAGCTGGATCTTCGCGGCCCGGCCATGTCCGTGCAGACGGCCTGCTCCAGTTCATTGGTCGCCACCCACCTGGCATGCGAGAGCCTGCGATCCGGCGAATGCGACATGGCCATCGCTGGCGGTGTGGCCGTCTCCTTCCCGCAGGTGAGCGGCTATTTGTACCAGCAGGGCATGATCTTCTCGCCCGACGGGCATTGCCGCCCGTTCGATGCGCAGGCCCAGGGCACCTATGGCGGCAATGGCGTGGCGGCCGTGGTGCTGCGGCGCCTGTCCGATGCGCTACGCGACGGCGATCCGGTCGTGGCGGTCGTACTGGGCAGCGCCATCAACAACGACGGCAGCCAGAAAGTCGGCTATACCGCGCCCTCCGTGCTCGGGCAGCGTGAGGTGATCGCCGATGCGTGGGCGCTGGCCGGAGTGCGCAGTGAGCAGATCGGCATGATCGAGGCCCACGGGACGGCGACTCCACTGGGCGATTCGATCGAACTGCAGGCGCTGCAGGGTGTATTCCATCCCGCCGGCCAAGGGCCCGCCTGCGCGCTGGGCTCGGTCAAGAGCAACATGGGGCACCTGGATACGGCTGCCGGCATTGCCAGCTTCCTCAAGGCGGTGCTGGCGGTCGAGCGCGGCGCGATCCCGCCATGCGTGAACTTCCAGCAGGCCAATCCGGCCTTGCACCTGGAAGACGGTCCTTTCTACGTGCCGCGCGAGGCCCAGTCCTGGGAGGCGCCGGTTCGCATCGCAGGCGTCTCGTCCTTCGGGATCGGCGGCACCAACTGCCATATGGTCGTGGCGTCCTTGCCGCAGGCCCTGCGTTCGGTGCATCAGCCCGAGGATGGGCAGCCCCATGGCGCTGATGAGGACGTGCTGCTGCTGAGCGCCAACAACGAAGGCGCGTTGCGGCGTCTGGCCGGTGCCTATGTACAGGCATTGCAAACCCAGCCTGTCGCAGACGTGGCCCATACGGCGCTGACGGGCCGCTTGCTCGACATGCCTTGGCGTCTGGCCGTGCCCGTATGCGGTGAGACGGTGGATGCCTTGAACGCCTTCGCCCAGGGCGAGGACGACATTCTGATCCATGTCGGCCAAGGCGAAGCAGGCAAACGGGCATGGCTTTTCACCGGCCAGGGGTCGCAGTGGCCCGGCATGGCACGCGACTGGTACCACTCCTCCCCCGCCTTTGCCCAAGGCCTGGAGCGCTGCTTGGCGGCGTTCCAGAACCTGGATAGTGCTTTCGCCGAGCAACTGCGAAGGGCGCTGGTGGAGCCGGACAGCGATTTGCTCCAGCGCATGGAGTACGCACAGCCGGCCATCGTCGCTTTCGAACTGGCGATGGCTGCGCATTGGCAAGGCTTGGGGTTGGTACCGGACATGGTACTGGGCCATTCGGTCGGTGAATTCGCAGCGGCGGTCGTGGCCGGCCACTACAGCCACGAGCAGGTCATGCCGTTGGTGCGGCGGCGTGGCGCACTGATGGACCGCTGCCGCGGCGGCGCCATGCTCTCGGTCTTTGCCGACGAGGCGCAAGTCATGCCGGTTGCCATGCGGCTGGGCCTCGACCTAGCGGCCTGCAACGGTGAGCGTCACCTGGTCTTCTCCGGCGAACGCGACTTGATCGCCAAACTGGCCACCGAACTCGAAGGCATGGGCGTGCGCAGCAATCCGCTGGCGGTCACGGGCGCGGCACATTCGCGGATGCTCGACCCGATCCTGCCGGAGTTCCGGCAGGCTGCGGGCGCGCTGCAGGCAAGACAGGGCGACATCGCGCTGATCTCCGGCCTGACTGGCGAGCTGGTGGATGCCGCGCTACTGAATCAGCCGGACTTCTGGCCAAGGCACATGCGCAACCCCGTGCGTTTCGTCCAGTGCCTGCGCAAGGCCATCGAAGACGGTGCAGGCATGTTCCTGGAAATGGGGCCGGATGCACCCCTGGTCGGTATCGGGCAGCGGGAGATGGGCGCTGGCGCCCACTGGATCGCCAGCGCCCGACGCAATCAATCCGCACGGCAACCGCTGCGGCAGGCCCTGATGCAACTGTTCGTCGCAGGCGTCGATCTGCCCTGGCCGCAGTTGCTGGGTGGCTCGGGGCGTAAATGCCATGTCCCGCTGTACCCCTTTGAACGTCAGCGCTACTGGCGTGAAGCAACCGCTGCCGCAGCGGCGAACGCGGCACAGCCGTTCTCGCACGGCACGCAACTGCCCACTGCACGCAATGTCGTGACGCGCGAAGCACGCGAGCTGGATTTGCCGCGCCTGGAGGCTCTGTATGAATGCGTGGTCAAACTGCATGCCATCTATGTCGACAGGTTGCTGCGCCGTTGCGTGGGTGAGCGCATCGACCGGGGCGTGACGGCACTGGATATCCTGCGTGATGGACGGCTTCTGCCCCGACATCGCCAATTGCTGGTGCGGCTGCTCAATGCCTGCACCGAAGACGGCTACCTGCAACAACAGGACGGCCGCTACCGCACGCGGGTTGCCGCACCGCACGCAGCACATGAACAACTGCTCGCCGAGCTGAAAAGTTACTGCGAGGGCCTGGGCGTCATCGCGGAAACCGTGCAGCGCGCGGGCGACAGCCTGTACGAGATGATGAGCGGCGCGATCGAACCTGTCGCTGTGATCTTCCCGGAGGGTGCCTCCAGCGGCGTGGAAGTCCTGTATCAGGATTTCAGCTTCGGGCGCTATTTCAATCAGATCGCCGCGGGTGTGGTCGCCGACCTGGTGCGCAGCCGTGGCGAACCCGGCGAACCGCTGCCGCCATATCGGGTGCTGGAGGTGGGTGGCGGCACGGGCGGCACCACTGCGTGGGTACTGCCGGCGTTGTCCAGCCAGCCGGACGTGCACTACGTGTTCACGGACATCTCGCCGATCTTCACCCGCCGCGCCGAGCAGAAATTCGCCGACTACGGCTTCGTCGAGTACCGGGAGTTCGATCTTCAGCAAAGTGCCGGGGCCCAGGGGTTCGCGGCGGGCGATTTCGACTTGATCGTGGCCGCCAACGTCATTCACGCCACGCAGCACGTGGGGGATGCGCTGGCGAACCTGCTGCCCTTGCTCAAGCCGGGTGGCCGCTTGCTGATGCGCGAGATCACCCGGCCCATGCGCCTGTTCGATTTCGTGTTCGGGCCGCTGGTTCTGCCATTGCATGATGAGCAGGCCCGTGGCGGCGAGCTGTTCCTGAGCACGGCGCACTGGCGCGATCAGTGTCTTGCCGCCGGCTTCGCCACTGTCGAATGGCTCCCGGACGACGGTACCGCCACGTCCGGCATGAGCGAGCACATCTTGCTGGCGACGGCACCCGGCGCGTCCGCTGCGCAGTCCACACCGATGCGGCTTGGCACTAGCGTATTGGGTCAGGCGCTCGCCAATGACGGCAGTTACCTGGCGGATTGGTCCGATTGTGCTGGGCAGGACAGCCAATGGATCGACCGAGTTGGCAAGGCCAGCCGCGAAATGGCCCGTCGCCACGGCGATGGCAGGCACGTGCCCGCCATCGATGTTCCACCACGGGCACCAGACTGGTTGGGCCTGGTTCGCCTGCAATGGCAGGCCCGACTGAACCAGCCGTCGAACATCGACCTGACGCTGCTTGGGCCGAATGGCCTCTGGCAGAGCCCACTGGCGTCCCCCGGTGGTGACGAAGACGGCCTGCCGAAGCTCTCCGCAACGCCAGACACGCACTACGACTGGTGCTGGGAACCGCTTGGCCGGGCGACGGATGCCGTCGTCGGCAGGCGGCTGCGAGTGTTCGGGGAAATGGACGCCGGCCTGGTGTCCGAGCTGGCTCAGGTGGGCGTCACCCTGGATGAGGATGCCGGGGACATGCTGGTGCTGCTTCCGGAACACGCTGGCCTGGATGGCGTTGCCGAAACCGTGCTAGGTGCAATTCAAGAAGCCTCAGGCCAGGACGGCAGCCGCATTGTGGTGGTCACGCGGGCGGCATGGCCGGTGGCCGGCGACGAGAACGTCAGTGCGGCTCATCATGCTGTCTGGGGGCTGGCACGCACCGCGTCGGTCGAGTTTGCTGCCCCGGCAGCGGCCACGCGTTCCATCCTGATGGTCGATCTTGCAGTGGACGCGCCTTGGCAGGATCTGCTCGTTGGCCTGCATGCGACGGAGAAATCCGGACAGTGGGTGGCCGTGCGCGAAGGCCATGCATGGGTGCCGCGACTACAGCCACACCGTTTTGCCGCTCCCGCGCTGAATGAACACAGCTTGCGAAGTGACGGCTGGCACGTGGTAACGGGCGGGTTGGGCGGCCTGGGTCGGTTGACGGCTGAATGGCTGGCCAGTCGCGGCGCAGGTCGAATCGCATTGCTTGCGCATCGGCAGCAGGAGGACGCCGCTGACTTCATCGCCAGGCTGCGACAGCGCTATGCGGTCTTGGCGACGTGCGTGGTCTGCGACGTTGCCGATCTGGCCGATCTTGATCGTGCGGTGGATCGTCTGTCGGCTGACGGCGGGCTGGCCGGTATCGTGCATGCCGCAGGCGTGCTCGACGATGGACCTATCTCGTCCTGGGATGCCCGTCGCCTTGCGCCTGTGCTGGCGGTCAAGGCTCACGCGGCGCGGCATCTGTACGAGAGACTGAGCCGGGCCGGTGGCAGGCTCTATCTGTTGCTGTACTCATCGGCCGCCGCCGCCCTGGGCAGTGCGGGACAGGCCGGCCATGCCTTGGCGAGCGCCTATCTGGACGGCCTGGCGTATGAAGCCGCCGCCTGGGGTGATGAAAGCCCGGTCAAGGTGATTGCCATCGGCTGGGGCGCCTGGGGCCAAACCGGACGTGCGGCCGACGAAGCATTACAGGCAGCTCTCGCGCAGGACGGCATGGGGGTACTGAGCGATGCCGAAGGCCTATGGCATCTGGAGCAGGCACTGTCGCGCGGGGCGCCCTACCGCCTGGCGATGCGGGTGTTGCCCGAGCATCTGGATGATGGCCGCAAGCAGTTGCTGGGCCTCCTGCGCGAGACGGCGCGGCAGCCTGCGGTGCCGGTGGCAGGCAAGCCCGCCAAGGCCGCGCAAGCGCAGTCTCCGGACCTGCCGGCGGACCAACTGGCAGATGCCGGCGCGGTGGCGCAGTGGTTGGCAGCGCAGATCGCGGCTCAACTGAGGCTGGACGACCCATCGCGGCTTTCGGCCAAACGCGATCTGGTGCAACTGGGGCTGGATTCTCTGTTGTTCCTGGAACTGAGCAGCACCATCCAGCGCCGCCTGGGGGTACGCATCGACGCCGAACAAGCCTATCGGGATATGACGATCGCAGGCCTGAGCCGATTGATCGCCAGGCAAGCGGCGCAAGCCACCGAGGGGCCGTCGCAACCGACGCTGCTGCATCACGATGCGGCCGGTCGCTTCCAGCCATTCCCGCTGACGCCGATTCAGCATGCGTACTGGTTGGGACGCACCAGCCTGATCGACTACGGCGGCGTGGCCTGCCATGTGCTGTTCGAGTGGGACCTGCGCCATGACCAGTTCGACCTGGAGCGTCTTGAGCAGGCCTGGAATGCGCTGATACAGCGTCACGACATGCTCCGCATGGTGATTGGCGACGATGGCCAGCAGCGGATTCTGGAACATGTCCCCGAGTACCGCATCGAGCGCCGCAACCTGTCCGCGCTTTCCGCCGACGAACAGGAACGGATGCTGGCACAAACCCGGCAAGAGCTGTCCTACCGTGTCCTGCCGGCAGAGCGTTGGCCGCTGTTCGAGCTGATCGCGTCGGAGCTGAACGGCGAACGCTATCGGCTGCACATGAACCTGGATCTGCTGCTGTTCGACGTGCAGAGCTTCAAGGTCATGATGGACGACTTGGCGGCCTTCTACCGGGGTGGCAGTCCGGAGCCGTTGCAGATCACCTTCCGCGACTACGTGCTCGGCGAACAGGCACGTCGCCAGACCGAGGATTGGCTCAGGTCGTGGTGCTACTGGCAGGACTTACTGGCTGAGCTTCCGCCTGCACCGAGCTTGCCGCTGTCCGATGGCGATCCGGACGGCCATCAGCCCAGTTTTACGACCTATCAGGCGACCCTGGATCGTCAGAGCTGGACGGACTTGAAGGAGGAGTGGCGATCCTGGGGGGTGACCCCTTCGGCAGCGTTGATGACGCTGTTCGCCGTGACGCTGGAGCGCTGGGCACGCTGGCCGAGCTTCACCCTGAACCTCACGTTCTTCAATCGGCGTCCCGTGCATCCACAGATGAGCCAGTTGATTGGCGACTTCACCTCGGTGCTGCTGGTCGATTTCGATCTGAGCGATGAATCCCTCACCCTGCGTGAGCGCATCGAGCAAACCCAGCGGCGCTTGCGCCAGCACCTGGCACACAGCCAGGTGAACGGCGTCGAACTGCTGCGGGAGGTAGGCCGCATTCGTGGGCAGTCGCATCAGCCGCTGATGCCGGTGGTATTCACGAGCATGCTGGGCATGACGCTGGATGGGCTGAACATCGATCAGGCCATGACCAGCCTGCTGGGCGACCCCGTGCATGTGTTCACGCAGACCCCACAGGTGTGGCTGGATCACCAGGTCATGGAGATCGACGGGGAACTGGTGTTCAGCTGGTATTGCATGGACGAGGTGTTGGCCGAAGGGGCCGCACAGGCCATGTTCAGGGATTTTCATGCCGTACTGAAAGCGGTGGCGAATGCTCCGCAGCGGATGCAGCAGCCGGGAATATGGAAGCACCCCGAAGAGCAAGTTGAGCCTCTGCCTTTCGCGCGTCACGCGTGGTTCGCTGCCGCAAGCCAAGTCGACCCGAGAGAAATCGAGGCCGTCGCACTCCGACAGGAGGGCGTCTTTCAGGCCGATGCCCAGCACGATGGCGTTGGCGGAAATCTGCTGGTCAAGGTGGTGGCGAAACCTCGCAGCTACGACCCGGCCGGTTTCACGGAGCCTGACCTGGGGGTTCTGCCGGAATTGGCAGGCCTGGAGCCAGCCGAGCAGAGCCTCTTCGATGCGGTGTGGCTGGCGCTGGAAACCCGTGCGCTGCACGGTATTGCCAGCACCCTGGCGAACCATGGCCTGTTCGTGCAGGAACGCCAGGCGGTGGCATTGGATGCCATCTACCGTCGTCTGCAAGTGCTGCCGCAGTTCGAGCGCATCGTGCGCCAATGGCTTCGGGCGCTGACGACGGCGGGCTGGCTGAGCCAGGACGATGGGAACTTCGTGTGCCTGCGGCCCTTGAATGACATGCAGGCCCCGCCAGCCATGCCACCCAGCGCCTGGGGCGACACGCTGGCTCACTACCTGGACCGCAACGTGGAGCGGCATGCGCAATTGCTGCAAGGCACTTGCTTGGCCCTGGAACTGTTCTTTGCCGATGACTACGCGATCACGCGAGCACTTTATGCGCAGAACCCGGCTGCGCAATGCGTGATCCGCAACGTGGCGCATATCGTGCGGAGGCTGGGACAGTCGTTCCGGCCGGAGCGCCGCCTGCGCGTCATGGAGGTTGGCGCCGGCACCGGAGCCACCACGGGCACCGTGCTGGAAGCACTTGGCGACCGCCTGGACACCTATCACTTCACCGATGTCTCGACGTTCTTCCTGGATGAAGCCTGCAAGCGATTCACGGGGCGCGGTGAACTGACCTACGGCATTTTCGACATCAACCAGCCGGTCGACTACGCGACGTACCCGGCCGAAAGCCATGATCTCGTGGTGGCCGCCCAGGTCATGCACGACGCCAGCCACGTCGTACGGTCGCTGCGCCGTATCGGCAGCCTGATGAAGCCAGGCGCCCGTCTCGTGCTGATCGAGGCCACTCACCGGGATAGCCTGTTGCAGATGGCCAGCGTGGGCTTCATCGAAGGGCTGGGCAACTACCAGGATCACCGGATCATCGACGACCGGGCCATGCTGAATCTGACCCAGTGGCGCGAGGCGTTGCAAGGCAGCGGCTTCTCGCTCGAACTGGCCTGGCCGGAAACCGCGGACTCCCCCATCCATCAGCATGTGATCGTGGCCCGCCTGGTACGCGCCGCCCACGTCGATTGCCAGGCGGTCAGGCAGTCGCTGATACGGCATTTTGGTGAGACGTTGCCGGATGTCGAAGTGCGGCAAAGCGAGTCTCAGCACATGTTCGCCATCGGCGCCGCTGCAGGCGCGCGGGCCTTGGCTGCGAATGTGCCGGCGACGAGCACGCAGCCAGTGGTCGACGGCGCAGCCATGTCGTCCAACGCCCGCGAAGCGCCGGACGATGCGCTGATCAATAGTGTCGCCCAGATATGGCAGGCCTTCCTCGGCAGACCAGTGAGCCCGGAAAGCGACTTCTTCCACAGCGGCGGCGACAGCCTGATCGCTACGCGGGTCATTGCCCAGCTCAACCGCGTGGGCGTTGCGGGCGCCAGCCTGCAGGCGCTGTTCGCCCATCGCACCTTGGCGGCGTTCTGCGCCACGCTCGAAGGAATCAGGAGCCCGGATATGAAAAATGTTCTCGTACCCTTGACGCAAGGGCATACGCACGAACGCATGTTCGTCTTTCATGCCTCAGATGGCGGCGTGGCTTCGTACATGTCGTTCGCCGGGGCATTGGATGCCCAGGTGTGGGGCTTGCAGGCTCCGGAACAGATCGAAGTCGAAAGCCTGCAGACCCTGGCCTCCGGCTACCTGCACGCGATGGGGACGAAGCTCGGCAGGGAGCCGCACATCCTGGTGGGATGGTCCTACGGCGCAGCAGTCGCTGCCGAGGTCGCACGCATGCTGCATGGTCGCGACAAGGCCGTTCGTCTGGTGTTGATAGACCCGGTGTACGGGGCCGACTTCGCGGTCGAGGACCTGTCCGCACTGATGATGATGCTGGCCGGCGAACACCAGATCGTTCTGCCAGAAAACTGGGAGGCACTGGATGAGCCGGCCCGCATCGAAGCGTTCGTTGTCGGTGCAGCTCAGGCGGGCGTCATCGCCGAGGCAATGCCCTCGGATGCCGCGCGTCAGTGGCTGATGCGCATTTTCCGTCTGCTGAACCTGCTGGCGGGGCATCGCATCGGGCGATCCATTCCGGCTCCCGTCCTGTGGATCGAGGCAGACCGTCACCCGGATCATTGGACGCCGGCGGTGCGCGAATGGGCGGATTGGAAGGCACACGCGCAAACCCTGACCGTGACGGCCACGCACTGGCAACTCATGGCGGATGCGGACATCGCCGCTGCGCTGGCTGGCGATGTTCAGCAGTGGCTTGCCAGCACGAACTGCGCGGAGTCCACGAAATGATCAGGTCCAATCCCAGCAAGAGCCGGCGCGTCGTGGTCGTCGGCGCGAAGTTCGGCGAGGTGTATCTCAATGCCTTCCTTCAGTCCCGGCCCGGTCTTCAGTTGGCAGGCCTGCTGGCTCGAGGCAGCCGAAGAGCGCAACAATTGGCGCACGACTTTGGCATCCCGCTCTATACCCGTCTGGAACAGCTTCCCGAAGACATCGACATTGCCTGCGTGGTGGTTCGATCCACGGTGGCCCAGGGCGAAGGCAGTCAACTGGCTGCCGAACTGTTGAAACGTGGCATTCATGTGGTGCAGGAACATCCCTTGCATCCAGATGATGTCGAACGGCTCCAGACACTCGCCGAACAGCGTGGTCTGCGGTACTGGGTCAACAGTTTCTATCCGCACGTGCCGGCGGGCCGTTGCTGGATAGACCGGGCTACCCATGTCATGCAGCTCCTTGGCGGCGAGATGCCATGCGCGGCGCATCTGACGACCAGCCGCCAGTTGTTGTATTCGACGCTGGATCTGCTGCTGCAAGCCTGCGGCATCCCTGATGGCGGCCAAGTACAGGTTCAGCCGCTGGAGGGCGCCGACGCGCACTTCGTGCCCGTGAGCCTGGCGCTGCCAGGTGGATGCCGGGCGGTACTGCGTTTGCAAGCCTTTCTCGATCCATCCGATCCCGACATGCACAGCCTGGTGATGCACCAGGCCAGTCTGATGTGGCCTGCGGGCTATCTCACGCTGGAAGCAAGCTACGGGCCGGTGCTATGGACAGGTCATTTCCACGATGCGCAGCACGACAGCCAGCAACGCACGATGTATCGCTATGTCCCGGCCGAGGCCGTCTATGCGCGTCCAACCTGCGCAGTGCTGCACGATGCGCCAGCCACCTGGCGGGACGCGTTTGAGGTCGATGGCGTTTCTGGCGTTGCCGGCGTTCTGCAGACCCTCTGCCAGGTTCTGGACGGCGAGCGCGTACCGACGGCCTTCGATCCCGCATATCAGTTGTCTCTGGCGCGTCTTTGGCTCGACGTCCTGCGCGTTGTTCCGCCTGCGGAGGAGCGACGCCTATCGCCACCCCAAGTCGTGACCTGGGACGAGGTGCAGACGGATCACGGAAACGCAGGAGGCACGGATGGCTGACCTGATGCCGTTGTGCGCAACAAGCGAGCCCTGCGCAGAGGATACCCATCTTGTGCTGTGCCCCTTCGCTGGCGGGAGTGCGAGCGCGTTCCGCAGTTGGCGCGATCTGCGGCCTTATGGCTGGCAGGTCTGGTTGGCGGTCTATCCCGGACGCGATCAACGGATGAACGAGGCCTGCGCGGCAAGTATCGCCGAACTGGCCGATCAGGTTCTGATGGCCATCGACACGCATCAGATCGCCCAACAGCAACTTGTGATCGCCGGTCACAGCATGGGGGCCCAGGTGGCATTCGAGGTTTGCTTGCGGCTGGAACAGCGCGGCTCGGCGCCGCTCGGTCTGGTTTTGTCCGGATGCCATGCGCCGCACCTGCATGGCCGGCGCCTCATCAGCCACCTTGAAGATCGCGCATTCCTTGAGCAATTGGTCGCCATTGGTGGGAACGCACAGGAGCTATTGAACGAGCCCGGCTTGTGGCCTGTGTTCATGCCGATGCTGCGGGCGGATTTCAAGGCAACCGAAAGCTATTGGCATCCTCAGAAACCGGGGGAACGGCGGCGACTTCAAACGCCGACGTTGTTGATCTACGGCAGTGCAGACCAGGAGGCCTGGCGATCGGAAGTCGAAGCATGGAAAAGCTGGCTATCCGACGTCGATGGGCCGGTAGCCATTGCTGGCGAACACTTTTATGTCACTCGTCGTCCGAGAGCTTTTCTGGAGCACATCAGACGGCGTTTTGAACCGAATTCCGCGCACTCAGCGACGTGCGCGTTCAAATGAAGGAGCATTGTGATGAAAGCCGACATTTCCGATCCGCTTCAGGGCACGAGAGAAAAACCCATGCCCCTTGGGCATTGCCTTGCGCAATGGGCGCGCAACTACGGCGACCGAATCGTGCTGATCAATGAGACGGGTGAATGCCTGACCTACACGCAGTTGCACGAACGTGTCGAGCGCATCGCCGGTGGTTTGTACGCCTCGGGCCTGCGTGCTGGCGACCATGCCATGGTGCATATGCCCAACACCTTCGGCTTCTTCTATTCGTTCTTCGCACTCTTGCGTGTGGGTGTCATCCCCGTCATGGCGATGCCCAATCAACGAGAGCAGGACATCGATGCGTTGATGGCCTTGGCGCAACCGACGGCCTACTTCATTCCCGATGATGTTGGCGAGCATGACTATCTGGCGTTGGCGCAACGCATGCAGGCCAAGTATGAGAGCCTCCGGTTGGTTGTGATGGATGGAGACGTCGAGAACGAAACGCGCAACGTACAGATCTTGACTGCACTCCGGGGTTCCGCATGCCCCTGGCCCGAACAGGATGAGCGCGACACCGCCGTACTGCTGCTTTCGGGTGGCACAACGGGAACGCCAAAGCTGATTCCCCGCACCCATGGGGACTATTTCTACAACTTCACCGCTTCCGCCAGTCTGTGTGGATTCGATCGGGAGATGGTGTTCCTGGCGGTGCTTCCGGCCGCGCACAACTTCACGCTCGCATCTCCGGGTGTGCTTGGAACATTTCAGTGCGGCGGCACCGTCGTGACATCGGTCTCGGCCAGTTGCGATGAAACCATGCCGCTGATCGAGAAGTACAAGGTGACGCATGTGGCGTTGGTGCCACCGCTGGCCAAGTTGTGGGTGGAAGGCCGTGAATGGGAGGACAGTGACCTATCCAGCCTCAAGCTGATACAGGTGGGAGGTGCCCGTCTGGAGGCGGGATTGGCCCGGCAACTGGTCGATGTCATCGGCTGCAAATTGCAGCAGGTCTTTGGCATGGCCGAGGGGCTGCTGTGCTACACGCGCCTGAACGATCCGCTGGACACGATCATCCATACCCAGGGGCGACCCTTGTCCCCCGAAGATGAGGTTCGAATCGTCGATGAGGACGACCATGACGTTCCTGAAGGTCAAGTCGGGCAGTTGCTGACCCGGGGTCCGTACACGATTCGTGGCTACTTCCGGGCACCAGTACAGAACGCGTCCAGCTTTACCGAGGATGGCTTTTACCGTTCCGGCGACCTGGTACGTCGTGACGCGAATGGCAATCTGACTGTCGAAGGTCGTATCAAGGAGCAGATCAACCGCTGCGGCGAAAAAATTTCTGCGGCCGAGATCGAAGAGGCAATCAGTCTGCTTCACGGTGTCCATGCCGCCGCCGCAGTCGGTGTGCCAGACGAGCTGCTGGGCGAGCGCATCTGCGTTTTCATCAAGCCGGAAGGTGGTCAGACGATCGATCCTCTGCACATCAAGGCGGCGCTGCGCGAAGGAGGTTTGAGCGAGTATAAGGTGCCGGATCAGATCGAAACGATCTCCGAATGGCCCCTGACCGCAGCTAAGAAAGTCGATAAGCGCCGCCTGGTCGCGGTCGCCCTCCAACGCGCCTCGGCTTCTCCGGAAGCCAAGCCATCGAGTTACTTGCAGGAGTCGGCGGCAACAGATGCGACGCCGTTCGAGTTGGCGGTCAAAGTGGCCGAAGTTATCCGACATGACACCAGCAACTACGTCTTATACGAACATCACGGCGAATGGACATTGGGGTTGGAGTGCGCCATGCGGATTACGGTGGAGGTCGATGGAACAGTCCGCCGCAGTGATGGGAAGTCGTGGCGATCAGCGTCTGTCAGCGAAAGCATCGAACAGGCCATGTCCGACATCCCGTTCGTTGACTGGCGTGCTTATGGCCGTGCCGACTTCGAGTTCGCCTATCTAACGTATGGTCTGGACAATCCGTACAGCTCGGGCCCCTTGCTCACCATCGTCATACCGAAAAGCGAAATCCGTATTCGGCTTGGAACTGTACAACTGCGCACCCTGGACAGCGCAGAAATGCCTCGGTTGGTGGCGATCGTACAAACGGCCGAAAAGAGAGGGCTTCCACGAGTCGATTCGCCTATCGCTCTGGACGTGCGCTCTACGGGGGGTATGCCGTACCGCGACATCGTGGCTTCGGCGGTACAGGAGATGCAACAGGGTCGGTATCAGAAAGTCATCCTGTCCCGCGCTGTGGAAATTCCGTCCACGGTGGATATGGTGGCCAGCTACTACGCCGGGCGCAAATCCAATACGCCGGCCCGATCATTCCTCATGAA
This sequence comes from Achromobacter xylosoxidans, assembly GCF_001457475.1. Taxonomy (NCBI): domain Bacteria; kingdom Pseudomonadati; phylum Pseudomonadota; class Betaproteobacteria; order Burkholderiales; family Alcaligenaceae; genus Achromobacter; species Achromobacter xylosoxidans. The sequence goes on from NZ_LN831029.1 coordinate 1,291,314, forward strand.
GGATGGCGAGTTCCAAGCCTATGGGTTCAGCCCTGAAATCGTCGTGACCGTTGATGCTGAGCGCAACGTAACGACTCAGCCTTTGGCTGGAACCCGTGCATTGACAGGTGCGCCGGAGAAGGACCAGCAGTTGCGCAAGGAACTGGAGTCGGATGTGAAGGAGATCGCGGAGCATGCGGTTTCGGTGAAACTCGCCGTCCAGGAAATGCTGCAGGCATGCCGGGCCGAATCGGTCGTCGTGGACGAGTTCATGACCGTCCAGGAGCGCGGCAGCGTGCAGCACCTGGCGTCGCATGTGAGGGGCGTTCTGGCCCCTGGTGCCAGCGCATGGACTGCATTCGAGAAGCTGTTCCCCGCTGTCACGGCATCCGGTATCCCGAAGAGGGAGGCTTTGGAAAGCATCAACAGGCATGAGGGCCGCGCGCGAGGGCTTTACAGTGGATGTGTGCTGATCGCCGACAGCGACGGCTCGCTGGATGCGGCCCTGGTGCTTCGTTCGGCGTATCGAGGTGCAGGCCGTGCCTGGCTGCAGGCCGGTGCAGGGCTGGTGCCGCATTCGACGCCAGAGCGCGAGTGGGAGGAAACCTGCGAGAAGCTGACATCCGTCGGACCCTACCTGATTTCCTCTGAGGAGCATTGAGACATTGCTCCCGCATTCCCTTGTCCCGACGGCCGCATGACGGCGTGGATTCCCGGACTGGCCGACCTTCTGGAATTGTCGCCTGACATCCGATTGTCCGGGCTGGCGCTGCCAACTGGTCGGACGTCGATGAATTTACTCGGGCATGCCTCGGCCAGTTGGCCGGGGCTGCCCATGGTGTCGGGCATGAGTCACAAGCGGCGAACAGAATTCCTTGCAGGGCGGCTTTGCGCCCTCCATTCGTTATGGGAGATGGGGGTCGATGCCGAATTTCCATTGCCCGCGCAAGATCGGATTCCCATCTGGCCCCCTGGAATCCTGGGCAGCATCAGTCATTGCGCGTCAATGGCCGTCGCCATGGCGGCGCCGGCCTCCAGATTTCATGGCTTGGGCATCGACGTTGAGACGTTGATCGATGCCGAGGTCGCGCAGGACATACGGCGCAGCGTCAGCCGTGATTGCGAACTGGATTGCCTGGAGCGAAACATTCCCTGCCGCGCTCGATCTTTGACGCTTCTGTTTTCCGCCAAAGAGGCTCTCTACAAGGCGCTGTATCCATTGTCGCGCCAATACAAAGACTTCCATGCCGCGGAAATCATTTCCTACCAAACCAAGGCCCTCGTACTGCGATTGACGGAGGACTGGTGCGGATCGTGGCGAGGTGGAGCCTGCGTGGAGGTGCGATATGCATGGTTGGACCGTGAGGTGCTGACGGCAGTCTGCATACCGCGCGTATCACCCATTCACTCACGCAGCGCCGTTGCAGCAGTCGCGGAGCCTAAATTTTGAAGTTGCAAAGATCAATCGGAACTTTACCCACATGGAGCTACGACACCTTAAGTGCTTTCTTGCCTTGGCCGAAGAATTACATTTCACCCGTGCAGCCGAACGTCTGCATATCGAGCAACCGCCGCTGTCGAGAACAATCAAGGAGCTGGAAGATGATCTGGGCGTGACCCTTTTTGATCGTGATCGTCGTGGAACTCAGCTGACACCAGCCGGTGCGGCGTTTTTGCAGGATGTCCGCCGGTTGTTTACCGTTCTGGAACATGCGCAGGAGAACGCCAGGACCATCGCAGCAGGCCTGAAGGGGTGTCTGCGCATCGCGGTTTCCGACGGTTCGGTAGATCGCCGGCTGTCTTCTTTCCTGGCTTGTTGCCGAGAGGAAGAGCCCGAGATCGAGGTGCGTCTGTCCGAAGTTCCCTTGGCAGAGCAAATTCGCGGCCTGCGTTCCGGTGACTTCATGGCCGGATTTGCGCACACGGCTGATGTGGGAGAAGGCATCGTCGCCGAGCCGATTTGGCACGATCCCTTGCTGGTTGCCGTGCCTGCCCGCCACGAGCTACTGGAACATAAGGCAATACCGCTGCACAAGCTCGCGGACCACCCGCTGATCCTGTGCGATCCTCACGTATGTGAGGGATACTGGCGAGAACTGATGCGTTTGCTGCGGCCACTGCAACGTGAGCCACGCATTGTCGAACGTGCTTCGTCCCTCGACATGCTGCTAACGCTGGTGGGGGCTGGCTACGGGATAGGGTTCACCACCGCCGCGAGAATTGCGTCCAGTCACCATCTGGATGTCATTGCCCGGCCCTTGGCCGTGGAGTCAACCGTCATTACCACCTATGTGCTGCGTCCGAGCGACATCGCCTTGGCGCCACCACTGGAACGGTTCATCGCTCGATTGCATGCCCAGGCGCAGGGATGAGGAGCGTGGCTCGGTATGGATGCGGCCCGCATAGAGCGGGCGCATCCATACCGAGCCGATAAGGCAGTTCATCCCGCAGCGACCACGGTGTCCTCCATCATCCGCCGAATGCTCTGTCGCACCTGTTCGGGAACGGATTGCGATTCGGCGGCTTCGTGCGTAACTGCATGGGGCTGATGAGTACCCATGATGGCGCGGACAATGGCCGGCACATTGGTGGCGGTGACCACATCGATAGCCGCGCGATCCCCCAGGTCCGGGTGGGGCTTGGTCAGCATGCGGTACAGCTCCCATGAGTCGGCATATGGGCACTGGTTCATGAGCACCTGCGCCAGCTTGTGCTTGAGCGGCACCAGTTGCCAGTCGGGAACCCGCTGCCCCCGATTGCCCAGACTGATGGACAGCAGCTTGCCCGCTTTCAGCTCGCGATTGATCTGGTCCTTGGACTTCCCGGCCAGCTTGCCGAACAGCGGGACCGGCAAATTACTCGGCGATTCGTACATAGCCAGCATTTCTTCGCGCTCACGCTGGATGGCGGAAATTTCCGGTTCTGGTGCCCGCGTCGGAGGCGGCGGCACCTGCGACAGCCGCTGGAATGTGATGCCACCGTTATTCGGGGTTACGACAATGGGCGCGGCCAGTGCGGGCGGGATGCCGGGGGAAGTGGGTTCTGCCGTTGCTGAGGTCACGCCCACCGCGTCCTCAACTTCGGCCATTGCCGGCACCCCATCAATACGGATGGTCAGGTGCGCACTGGCGGCTTGTACTTCCCCGTGTTCCAGCAAGTCAAGGCGATCAGCCCAGTCCTGCATCATCCGCCGGCGCGGCTCCACGTACTTGGCGTGGTTGTACGCCGAGCTGACCTTGTTCGGGTCGGAGTGCGAAAGCTGCGCGTCCACCCAGATTTTCGGGTACCCAATCTCGTTGAGTGCCGTGGAGATGGTTCCGCGAATGCCGTGGCCCGTCAGCCGATCCTCGCAGCCCATGCGCTTCAGAGCTGCATTGAGAGTGTTCTCGCTGATGCGTTTCTTGAGGTCGCTGCGGTGCGACAGCAGGTACTTCTGCGCTGGCCGCATCACGCCCTGCAGGTAGCGCACGATCTCGATGGCCTGCAAGGACAGGGGCACGATGTAGGGAGGTACGTCCTGCGGCCGCTTGCCCGCCTTGCGCATCTCGTCCTGGAGCTGCTTGACGATTTCGGGAGGGATGATCCAGAGGCCGCGGTCGAGGTCGAACTGATCCGGAGTCGCAAGTCGTAGCTCACCCGTACGCACACCGGTCAGGAACAGCAACCGGATGCCAAGCTGAGTCTGCCAACCGCGAGGGTTATAGAGGCGGAGGTTCTGGAGGAACTCGGGGAGTTCGGGCAGCCGCAGGTAGGGGTTGTGGGTAACTGGCGGTTTGGGTTCGGCCACGACGTCCAGATCCGTCGCCGGATTGGATTCCATGCCCTCGACCACGACCAGGGCATAGCGGAACAACTGCCCCAGCCAGGTACGAACCTTTTCGGCAGTGGTGAAGGCCTTGCGCTTCTCGATCCTTGCCAGAACCCCGAGAAGTTGAGGCCGACGAATATCGTAGATCGACATCTTCCCCAGGGTGGGCAGCACATCCTTGCCGAAGATGCGCTTGATCTGCGACAGCGTGCTGTTCCGGCCGGTTTTGAGTTCCTTCGAGCGATGTTCAACCCAAGCGTCGTAGACGGCCTTGAAGGTGAAATCCGATGCCAGCTTGACGGCATGGCGCTTTTGCTTGCGATCGAGATGAGGATTGATGCCCTTGGCGAGAAGCGCCCGGGCTTCGTCGCGCAAGGCACGGGCCTCGCGCAGGCAGACCTCGGGGTAGTTACCCAGGGATATGCGTTTTTGCTTGCCGAGCCAGTAGTAGCGCAGGTGCCACGATTTGCCCCCGGTAGGGGCGACCACCAGGCCAAGGCCATCAGTGTCGGGGAGGTTGTAGGTTTTGTCAGCGGCCCTAGCTTGCCGCACCATCAGATCAGAGAGTGCCATCATCGAATTCCCAAGTCATGGACTTAGGCCTGATGCTGCTTCTCATCCCGATCCAACCCCAGCAACAACCCGGAACTGGTGCCACCCGCATTCTTTGGCCTTAATTTTGGCCTTAAAAACGCTGGCTGTTGGTGGATTTCCGTGGCTTTTGCTGGAATGAAAAAAGGGGCTTTCGCCCCTTCTTTCAACGACTTACAGACGTCAGTGGAAGTCTGTAGATCATAAACTGGAGCGGGAGACGAGTCTCGAACTCGCGACCTCAACCTTGGCAAGGTTGCGCTCTACCAACTGAGCTACTCCCGCATGGGCTTGCATGTCTGGCGCCGTGGCGCACTTTTCAGTGGCGCCGCCGGCCTTTCAGCCTGCAAACCATTTCTTATTGCCAACCGCTTTCGCGATTGCCTGATCAACTTGGTTATCGATCAGAAGGCGCGCATTCTACATGATTTTTTTCGATCGTGCTTGCCGTCGCTAATTTCAGGCGCATGTTTCATCGCTTGTTTGCCAGGGCCAGCGGATCGCTTCAAGCGCTTTAAGCTTTACGCCGCCGGGGTTGAATCGGCTGCCAAGCTCAATCAAGTAATATGAGCGAAGACAGAAAATATAGCATACCCAATAGTATCCATGTCAAATCCCTCCGCTACGGCGCCCGTGTTGACCGCTGCGCCGCAGGATCTTTCCGGGCTCAATACCCTCGGCCTGGTGTCCATGGCCCAGGCCTGCGTGACGCTGGACGATGTCGCGCAATTGCCGTCCTTGTCCGAGTTGGCCGCGGGCCATGCCTCGTTGCTGGTGCTGGGCGGCGGCAGCAATCTGGTGCTGCCCGAGGCCGTGCCCGGCCTGGTGGCGCGGGTGGCGTTGCGCGGTGTGCGCCTGCTGCGGGCGGAGCCCGATGCCTGGCTGGTGGAGGCCGCCGGCGGTGAAACCTGGCATGGCTTCGTCGCCGAGTGCGTCCGGCAGGGCTGGGACGGTCTGGAAAACCTGGCCCTGATCCCGGGCACCGTGGGCGCGGCGCCGGTGCAGAACATCGGTGCCTATGGCGTCGAGCTGGCCGACCGCTTCCACAGTTTGACGGCCTGGGATGTGCGCGCGGGCCGCTACGTGGAGATGACCGCCGCCGACTGCCGCTTCGCCTATCGCGACAGCGTGTTCAAGCATGAGCCGCCCGGCGGCTGGGTCATCGTGGCGGTGCGCTTGCGCCTGCCGCGGCCGTGGCGTCCGGTGCTGGCATATCCCGACTTGCAGCGCCATCCGGGCCTGGTCGCGGGGGAACCGACCGCGCGCGCCATCTTCGATGCGGTCTGCGAGATCCGGCGCGCCAAGTTGCCGGATCCCGCCGTTACGGGCAATGCCGGCAGCTTTTTCAAGAATCCCATCGTCGCGGCCGCGCAGCGTGATGCGCTGCTCGAGCGTTTCCCAGGGCTGGTTTCCTATGCGCAATCGGACGGGCGTTTCAAGCTTGCCGCGGGCTGGTTGATCGATCAATGCGGCTGGAAAGGACGCCAGCTGGGCGCCGCCGGCGTGCATGATCGGCAAGCGCTGGTGCTGGTGAATCGCGGCGGCGCCACGGCGGCCGACATCATGGCGCTGGCGCGTGCGATCCAGGACGCGGTCATGGATCGCTATGGCGTGGCGCTGGAACCCGAACCCGTGGTCGTGTGAAGCCGCCGGCACACAAATGAAAAAGGACCCGCGCGGGTCCTTTTTTTCATGGTGGCGGCCGGGCTCAGAGTCCCAGCACCGCCTGCATGTCGTACAGGCCGTTGTGCTTGCCTTCCAGGAAGCGCGCCGCGCGCAGCGCGCCTTCGGCGTAGGTGGCGCGGCTGGCCGAGCGGTGCGTGATCTCGATGCGTTCGCCGATGCCGCAGAATGACACGGTGTGGTCGCCGACGATGTCGCCGCCGCGCAGCACCGAGAAACCGATGGTGCCCGGCTTGCGCACGCCGGTGTCGCCGTGGCGGCTCCAGGTGGCCACGTCGGGCAGGGCCACATCCCAGGCCGAAGCGATGGTCTCGCCCATCTTGAGCGCGGTGCCCGAGGGGGCGTCGACCTTGTTGCGGTGGTGGGCCTCGAAGACCTCGACGTCATAGCCCGAATTCAGGATGCGGGCGGCCATGTCCAGCAGCTTGAGCGTGGCGTTCACGCCCACGCTCATGTTGGGCGCGAACACGATGGCGGTTTTCTGCGCGGCCACTTCGATGGCGGCGCGGCCGTTGTCGTCGAAGCCGGTGGTGCCGATGACGGCCTTCACGCCCAGCCTGGCGCAGGCCTGCAGGTGTTCCAGCGTGCCCTCGGGGCGGGTGAAATCGATCAGGCAGTCGGCGTTGGCCAGGGCGGCCAGGTCATCGGTGATGGCGACGCCGGTCTGCTGGCCCAGCGGGGCGCCCGCGTCCTGGCCCAGCGACGGCGAACCCTGGCGGTCGAGCGCGACAGCCAGTTGCAGGCCGTCGGCCTTCAGGACGGCGTCGATCAGCATCTGGCCCATACGGCCGCTGGCGCCGGCGATAGCAATACGCATGAAAAATCCTTGGGGTTAGCGCAGCGGCTCGGGCGCGTTGCCGGGCTGGCCGGGGTATTGGTTCATCGGGCTGGTGGGGGCGGCGGCGTCGCGCTTCTTCTGTTCTTCTTCCTGCTTGAGCCGGGCCTCGTCCTCGCTCAGGCGCTTGTCGGCCTTTTCGTCGGCGGCGGCGCTGGGCGTGTTGATCTGGTAGGGCTGCAGGTCGGGCTGCTTGTCGCCTTCCCAGCGGGTCAGCCGGTCATTCTCGAACCAGACCGTGAACTTGCGTTCCTGGGCCTCACCGTAGCCGGGCTTGTAGTAGTAGGGGTAGTCCCAGCGGTTGGCGTGCAGCACGCTGGTCAGCGTGGGGCTGCCCAGCGCGAAACGCACCTGCTCGCGCGTCATGCCCGGCTGCAACAGCGCGACCTGTTCCTGGGTGATCCAGTTGCCTTGCTGGACACCGGCCTTGTAGGGGAAGCCCCACTTGTCCCCCGTGCAGCCGGCGAGGGCGACGGCCAGGGCGGCGATGGCCAAACCGGTCTTGAGCGAGCGGGAAGGAATTCGTGCAATCATGGACACTACGCGCCCCTATTATTTGGAAGCAGACAAAACCGTTATCATAAAGGTTTCATAAGGATAGTTCTGCGGGGCGGCAGGAATTCTGGGGAGCCGGCTCGCGGTTACCGAGTATCCTTGCCCATGCCAACGCGGACGGAGAGCGATTACACCATGAGCGACCAAAGCGAACTGAAAAACATGGGTTTGAAGGCGACTTTCCCGCGCCTGAAAATTCTTGATATCTTCCGTAAGTCGGACCAGCGCCACCTCAGCGCCGAGGACGTCTACCGTGCCCTGATCGGCGAAAACGTCGAAATCGGCCTGGCCACCGTCTATCGCGTCCTGACCCAGTTCGAACAGGCCGGCATCCTTGCCCGCAGCCAGTTCGACAGCGGCAAGGCCGTGTTCGAACTGAACGACGGCGATCACCACGACCACCTGATCTGCACGAACTGCGGCAAGGTGGTTGAATTCTCCGACCCGGACATCGAAAAGCGCCAGCAGAAGATCGCCAAGGACAATGGCTTCGCGCTGGAAAGCCACGCCATGGTGCTGTACGGCATCTGCGGCAGCTGCCTGAAAGGCCGCTGAGCTTTTTCGCGTCGGACCTGACCGCGGCCGCGCTCGCCGCGAGTCAGTGAAAGCAAAAGCCCCTTCTCCAAGAAGGGGCTTTTTTTATTCCCGGACCGAGTCCGGCTTGGGGAATGAGGATCGCCCGGGCCTGAACCGCCTCAGGCCGGTGCGCGGCCAAAGCCTGCCAGCATTTCGCGGGCGTGCTCGCGGGTGGTGGCGGTGAGCTTGATGCCGCCCAGCATGCGGGCGATTTCCTCAACCCGGGCGCCGTCGTCCAGCTCTTCGATGCGCGAGCGGGTGGTGCCGCGCGATTCGGTCTTGCTGACCAGGAACTGGTTGTTGCCGCAGGCAGCGACTTGCGGCAGGTGAGTGACGCACAGCACCTGGTGGCGCTCGCCCAGTTCGCGCAGCAGCTTGCCGACGGCTTCCGCCACGGCGCCGCCGACGCCGCTGTCGACTTCGTCGAAGATCAGCGTGGGCACGCGCGCGGCGCGGCTGGCGATGACCGACAGCGCCAGCGAGATGCGCGACAGTTCTCCGCCGGACGCGACCTTGGCCAGCGGCCGCGGCGTGGTGCCGGCGTGGCCGGCCACCAGGAATTCGACGTGTTCATTACCGTGGGCCGACGGCGCGGCGGCGGCCAGCGTGGGTTCGAACTTGCCACCCTGCATGGCCAGGGTCTGCATCGCCTGGGTGACCTGCTTGCCGAGATCCTTGGCGACCTTGCGGCGCGCAGTGGTGAGCTTGGCGGCGGCGGCGTCGTACTGCGCCTGCGCCGCCTGCGCCTGGGCGCGCAGCGCGTCGATGTCGGCGGCGGCCTGCAGGGCCGAGAGCTCGGCATGCAGGCTGTCGCGCAAGGCGCATAGCGCCTCGGGTTCGGTGCGGAACTTGCGCGCCGTCTCGAACACCGCGCTCAGGCGCGCCTCGACGTCGGCCAGCCGGCGCGGATCGAGATCGACGCGGCTGACATAGTTGTTCAGGTCGGACACGGCTTCGCTGATGGCGATGCGGGCCGATTCGAGTTCGTCGTAGATGCCCTGCAGGCCGGTGTCGTGCCGCAGCATCTGCTGGATGCGCTGGTTGGCCGCGGTCAGCCGGTGGTGGGCGGAGTCGCCTTCGCCATCGAGCGCGTCCAGGATCTGCGTGGCGCCGTCCAGCAGCGACTGCGAATGCGACAGGCGGGTGTGCTCGGATTGCAGGGCGTCCCATTCGTCCGGCGCAAGGCCGAGACGGTCGAGCTCATCTACCTGCCACTGCAAGCGTTCGCGTTCGGCCGCCAGGCCCGCGGCGTCTTTTTCGGCCAGCTCCAGCTGCCGCGCCAGCGCGCGCCATTGCTTCCAGGCCTGGGCTACCCCCTGGCGCAGCTCGCCGTGGCCGCCATGCGCGTCCAGCAGGTCGCGCTGGGCTTCCGGGCGCATCAGGCTCTGGTGCGCATGCTGGCCGTGGATGTCGACCAGGCTGTCGCCCAGTTCGCGCAATTGCGCCACCGTGGCGGGCGTGCCGTTGATGTAGGCGCGGCTGCGGCCCTGCGCGTCGATCACGCGGCGCAGCGCCAGTTCGTCGTCGGCGTCGATCTCGCGTTCGGCCAGCCAGGCGCGCAGCGCCGGCGGCGTGTCGAAGACGGCGGTGATGTCGGCGCGGGCGGCGCCTTCGCGCAGCACGCTGACGTCGCCGCGCTCGCCCAGCGCCAGCGCCAGCGCGTCGACGAGGATGGATTTGCCCGCCCCGGTCTCGCCGGAGAAGACGGTGAAGCCGGGACCGAAATGGATCTCGGTCTGCTCGACGATGACGAAGTCGCGGATGTGCAGGGTGCGCAGCATGTCGGGGCGCTTACTACTCTACGTTGTCGGTGGCCTGCGGCATCAGGTTCCAGTGCAGCTTGCGGCGCAGGGTGGAAAAGAAGCTGTAGCCTTCCGGATGCACGAAGCGGATGGTGTAGGGCGCGCGCTGCACCACGATGCGGTCGCCGGGCTGCAGGTCGGACCAGGTCTGCATGTCGAAATGCACGCTGGCCCCGACTTCGACGCGGCCCATGGCGGTGAGCGTCATGTTCAGCACGCCGCTGTCGGGAATGACGATGGGACGGTTGGACAGGGTCTGCGGCGCCACCGGCACCAGCACCATGGCGTTCATGCCGGGGTGCAGGATCGGGCCGTTGGCCGACAGCGCATAGGCGGTCGAGCCGGTGGGCGTGGCGATGATCAGGCCGTCGGCGCGTTGCGTGTACATGAAGGCGCCGTCGAGTTCGACGCGCACCTCGATCATGCCGCCGCGCCCGGCGCGGTTCAGCACCACGTCGTTCAGGGCCGAGGCCGCGTACATCTGCTGGTCGCCGCGCCAGGCGCTGCCTTCGAGCAGCATGCGCTCTTCGATCTGGAAGTTGCCCTCCAGCACGCGCGTCAGCGCGCCGTGCGCGTCCTGCACGGGAATGTCGGTGATGAAACCCAGGTGGCCGTGGTTGATGCCGACCACCGGCACGCCGTAGGGCGCGAGGTGGCGCGCGGCGCCCAGCACCGTGCCGTCGCCGCCCATGACCACCGCCAGCGACGCATCCTTGCCGATCTCTTCGTAAGTGGCGACCGGGTATTCCGTGAGGCCGGTGTTGCGGGCCGTGTCGGCATCGACGAGCACCTGCCGCCCGGCCTGCGTGAGCGCGTGCGCGAGCGCCCTTAGCGGAGTGGCCAGGCCGGTGTCCTGGTATCTGCCGATCAGCGCGACGGTAGGAAAGTGCATGGTGGCGAGGCGAATCAGAAAAACGAAATCGGTCCGGAATCGGGCCTGTTAGCCGATTATATGGGGCCGCATATCGGCTTGCGGGACAAAAATCGCCTTAATTGGAAAAGATTCCCTAAAATACCCGCTATGGATGACCGCGCACGCGCATTACTGAAAGCGTTGATCGAACGCTACATCGCCGATGGGCAACCAGTCGGCTCGCGGACGCTATCGAAGGTTTTCGATCTGTCGCCCGCGACCATCCGCAACGTCATGGCGGACCTGGAAGAACTGGGCCTGATCCACAGTCCGCACACGTCCGCGGGGCGCATTCCCACGCCCCGTGGCTACCGCATGTTCGTCGATTCGCTGCTGGCGGTGCAGTCCTACCAGCTCGAACCCCACAACATGGGCGACATGCTGGCGGCGGCCGAGCCCACCCGCGCGGTCAACGCCGCCGCGGCGCTGCTGTCGAACCTGACCCAGTTCGCCGGCGTGGTGCTGACTCCCAAGCGGGCCCAGGTCTTTCGCCAGATCGAATTCATCCGCCTGTCCGACAAGCGCGTGCTGCTGATCATCGTCACGCCCGACGGCGACGTGCAGAACCGCATCCTGTTCGTGCAGCGCGACTACGCCGAGGCCGAACTGCTGGAGGCGGGCAATTTCTTCAACGTCCATTTCGCCGGCAAGTCCTTCGACGCGGTGCGGCGCACCCTCTCGACCGAACTGGCGCAGTTGCGCGAAGACATCTCCCGGCTGATGCAGGCGGCGGTCGAGGCCAGCGCCGAAGCGGCCGAGGATGGCGACGCCGTGGTCATCTCGGGCGAGCGCAAGCTGCTCGACGTCACCGACATCGCGTCCGACATGGACCGCCTGCGCAAGATGTTCTCGCTGTTCGAGAAAAAGACCGACCTGCTGCAGCTGCTCGACGTGTCGAGCCGGGCGCAGGGGGTGCAGATCTACATCGGCGGCGATTCCCAGCTGGTGCCGATGGAAGAGGTCTCGGTCATCACCGCGCCCTACGGCGTGGACGGCAAGGTGGTCGGCACGCTCGGCGTGATCGGCCCGACCCGCATGGCCTACGAGCGCGTCATCCCGATCGTGGACATCACGGCGCGCCTGCTGTCCAACGCCCTCAGCCACAACCAGTAGTCCCACCCGAACCGACATCCTCCTGGCGGAGGAAGGGGAGTTTTTGTGTTTCTTCGCCTGTTCAAGTATCTCTGGCCTGAACGCTACCTGCCCGAAGCCGAGCAGGAAGACCCCTTCAACGAAGATCCGCCGCCGCGGGTCGAAGGCAAGGTCGGCGTGCTGCTGGTGAACCTTGGCACGCCGGACACCCCTGGCAAGAAGGACATCCGCAAGTACCTGGGCGAATTCCTGTCGGATCCCCGCGTGATCGAAATCCCGCGCTATCTCTGGAAGCCGATCCTGCACGGCCTGGTGCTGACGCTGCGTCCCAAGAAACTGGAGCCGCGCTATGCCGGCGTCTGGCTCAAGGACGGCTCGCCGCTGATGGTCTACAGCCGCCGCCAGGCCGAAGGCGTGCAGGCGGCCTTGAGCGCCGCCGGCGTCGAGGCGGTGGTCGAGCTGGGCATGCGCTACGGCAATCCCTCGATCCCCGACGCCATCTCGCGCTTGCGGGCGCAAGGATGCGAACGCATCCTGACCGTGCCGCTGTACCCGCAGTATGCCGCCAGCACCACCGCCACCGTGGTCGATGCCGTCACGCGCCATGCGGCCCGGCTGCGCGACCAGCCGGAAATGCGCTTCATCAAGCGCTTCCACCAGGAACCCCTCTACCTGGATCCGCTGGCCGCCAGCATCGAGGCGCATTGGCGCGAGCACGGCAAGCCGCAGAAACTGGTCATGAGTTTCCACGGATTGCCGCGTTATTCCATCGAGCTGGGCGATCCGTATTACCGCGACTGCATGGAAACCGCGCGGCTGCTGTCGCAGCGCCTCTCGCTGCCGCGCGAGCAGATCGAAGTGACCTTCCAGAGCCGCTTCGGCACCGCCCGCTGGCTCGAGCCCTATACCGAACCCACCCTCAAGGCGCTGGCCGCCTCGGGTGTGACCGAGGTGGATGTGGTGTGTCCGGGATTTGTGGCAGACTGTCTGGAAACCCTGGAAGAGATCAGCCTGGAGTGCCGCGACGCCTTTCTTGGCGCGGGCGGCAGGCAATTCCGTTACATTCCGGCGCTGAACGACGATCCGGCCTGGATCGCAGGGTTGGCCACTCTGGTGGAACGGCACTTGCAGGGGTGGCCCACGCATTCACGGACTTGAAGGAGAGGGCGCATGCACCATGATCCCAAGACGGGCAAGATTGTGAAAAAGGGGAACGTCAGCACCCCGGTGGACGAGGATCAGGTCGAACACGAGCTGGACGAGGCGCTGGCCGAGACCTTCCCCGCAAGCGACCCGATCGCCATCAACCCGGAACCCGACGACGACCCTGCCGTCGACCGGGCCCTGAAAGACACCTTTCCCGCCAGCGACGCGCCGGCCCCGGCCCAGCCGGGCAAGAAATGACCTGTCGTTGACCGGGCCGGACGGGCATTTTGCCCCCTGATCCTGGGCGTCTGGAGGGGCTCCAGGAAAACGGCGGGCTTTTTGCCGTGGATTCCGCCCCGTCCCAAGGGTGGTCCGCGACGGGGAATATTTGCTTTCCCGGGCTTGAAATAGGGGTATTGGCCCCCATTCATGTCTGCGAAAGCCATTCTTTTTGGAGGATTCCCCATGACGGCACCCAACGAGCCTGTAGATCAGACGCCCGGATTCGGCGATGACGCCGATGCGGCCCCCGCCGCCCAGGACGCCGCGCAGGCCGAGCTGAACGAGTTGCGCGCCCAGCTGGACGCGGCCCAGGCTACCGTCAATGAGCAGCAGGACCAGCTTCTGCGCGTGCGCGCCGAAGCCGAGAACGTGCGCCGCCGCGCCCAGGAGGAAGTCTCCAAGGCGCGCAAGTTCGGCATCGAGTCGTTCGCGGAAAGCCTGGTGCCGGTCAAGGACAGCCTGGAGGCCGCGCTGGCCCAGGCCGACCAGACCGTGGACACGCTGCGCGAAGGCGTCGAAGTGACGCTCAAGCAGCTGGCCGCCGCCTTCGAGCGCAACCTGCTCAAGGAAATCGCGCCGGTCCAGGGCGACAAGTTCGATCCGCACCTGCACCAGGCCATTTCGTCGATTCCCGCCGAGCAGCCCGCCAACACGGTGGTGCAACTGCTGCAGAAAGGCTACGTCATCGCCGATCGCACGCTGCGCCCGGCGCTGGTAGTGGTGTCCGCCGGCCAAGGCTGAGCGGGCGGCGCGCCATGACCGATCCCCGTTTCGACCCGGCGCAGGTCTTCGCGGTCTTCGACATGCGGCATGTCGACTCCGCGGGATTCGACGCGGCCGTGGTCCAGGCGCCGGGATCGGACCTGCGCTGCGTGTTCCTGTGGGGCCAGGATTGCTATAACTGCAATCTCTTCAAGCAGGCGGCATTGCTGCACCAGGAAACCCTGCTGGGCCTGGGCCTGACCTGGTTCGAGGCTGACGTCTACGCCGACGAACCCCTGGGTCGTCGCTTTTCCCTGCATGGCGTCCCCACTTTTGTGCTTTACCGGGCCGGAAAGCGGCTCGGCCGCATTACCGGTTGGCCCGGATTGCCCCAGTTCACGGCGGCGATCCGGCGCCTGCAGGAAACCCCGGCGGAAAATTCCAGCCAGGCGTCTTGAAAAACCCTGCGGGCAGCCCCAGTTATGTGGGGACAGGAAATTTCTCTCCAATTTCACAGATTTATCCAAGGTAACCCGACCATGAGCAAAATTATTGGCATCGACCTGGGCACGACCAACAGCTGCGTGGCTGTCATGGACGGCGGTCAGGTCAAGATCATCGAAAACGCCGAAGGCGCCCGCACCACCCCCTCGATCGTCGCCTACATGGACGACGGCGAAACCCTGGTGGGCGCGCCCGCCAAGCGCCAGGCAGTGACCAACCCCAAGAACACCCTGTACGCGGTGAAGCGCCTGATCGGCCGCAAGTTCGAGGAAAAGGCGGTGCAGAAGGACATCAACCTGATGCCCTATGCCATCGTCAAGGCCGACAACGGCGACGCCTGGGTGGAAGTGCGTGGCAAGAAGATGGCGCCTCCCCAAGTGTCGGCCGACGTGCTGCGCAAGATGAAGAAGACCGCCGAGGACTACCTGGGCGAGGAAGTGACCGAGGCCGTCATCACGGTGCCGGCCTACTTCAACGACAGCCAGCGCCAGGCCACCAAGGATGCCGGCCGCATCGCCGGCCTGGAAGTCAAGCGCATCATCAACGAGCCGACCGCGGCCGCGCTGGCCTTCGGCCTGGACAAGACCGAAAAGGGCGACCGCAAGATCGCCGTGTATGACCTGGGCGGCGGCACGTTCGACGTGTCCATCATCGAAATCGCCGACGTCGATGGCGAAAAGCAGTTCGAAGTGCTGTCGACCAACGGCGACACCTTCCTGGGCGGCGAAGACTTCGACCAGCGCATCATCGACTACATCATCGGCGAGTTCAAGAAGGAACAAGGCGTCGATCTGTCCAAGGACGTGCTGGCCCTGCAGCGCCTGAAGGAAGCCGCCGAAAAGGCCAAGATCGAGCTGTCCTCCAGCCAGCAGACCGAGATCAACCTGCCGTACATCACGGCCGACGCCTCGGGTCCGAAGCACCTGAACCTGAAGATCACGCGCGCCAAGCTGGAAGCGCTGGTCGAGGAACTGATCGAACGCACCATCGAGCCCTGCCGCGTGGCCATCAAGGACGCCGGCGTGAAGGTTTCCGACATCGACGACGTGATCCTGGTCGGCGGCATGACCCGCATGCCCAAGGTCCAGGAAAAGGTGAAGGAATTCTTCGGCAAGGATCCGCGCAAGGACGTGAACCCCGACGAAGCCGTCGCCGCTGGCGCCGCCATCCAGGGTTCCGTGCTGTCGGGCGACCGCAAGGACGTGCTGCTGCTGGACGTCACCCCCCTGTCCCTGGGTATTGAAACCCTGGGCGGTGTGATGACCAAGATGATCCAGAAGAACACGACCATCCCGACCCGGTTCTCGCAGACGTTCTCGACCGCCGACGACAACCAGCCGGCCGTGACGATCAAGGTGTTCCAGGGCGAGCGCGAAATCGCCGCGGGCAACAAGGCCCTGGGCGAGTTCAACCTCGAAGGGATCCCGCCGTCGCCGCGCGGCATGCCGCAGATCGAAGTCACGTTCGACATCGACGCCAACGGCATCCTGCACGTTTCGGCCAAGGACAAGGGCACCGGCAAGGAAAACAAGATCACCATCAAGGCCAACTCGGGTCTGTCGGAAGACGAGATCCAGCGCATGGTCAAGGATGCCGAGGCCAATGCCGAGGAAGATCACCGCGTCGCCGAGCTGGCCCAGGCCCGCAACCAGGCCGATGCGCTGGTGCACGCCACCCGCAAGTCGCTGACCGAATACGGCGACAAGCTCGAGGCGTCCGAGAAGGAAAGCATCGAAGCGGCCATCAAGGAGCTGGAAGACACGCTGAAGGATGGCGACAAGGCCGCCATCGACGCCAAGGTCGAAGCCCTGTCGACCGCCTCGCAGAAGCTCGGCGAAAAGATGTACGCCGACATGCAGGCGCAGCAAGCGGCCGGCCAGCAGCAGGCCGCCGACAACGCGAAGCCGGTGGACGATAACGTCGTCGACGCCGACTTCAAGGAAGTCAAGCGCGACCAATAATGGCCGGGCGCTGACCTGCCTCTGCCGCCCGGTAGCCGGAGAAATCCGCCTACCGGGCGAACTCATTCTGTAGCACTGAAAAGAAGGCTCTCCCCCGAGCCCACCGATCATGGCAAAACGCGACTATTACGACGTCCTGGGCGTGGCAAAAAATGCCTCGGACGA
This sequence comes from Achromobacter xylosoxidans, assembly GCF_001457475.1. Lineage (NCBI taxonomy): Bacteria > Pseudomonadati > Pseudomonadota > Betaproteobacteria > Burkholderiales > Alcaligenaceae > Achromobacter > Achromobacter xylosoxidans. The sequence goes on from NZ_LN831029.1 coordinate 1,307,908, forward strand.
CGAACTCAAGAAGGCCTATCGAAAGCTGGCCATGAAATACCATCCGGACCGCAATCCGGACAGCAAGGAAGCCGAAGAGAAGTTCAAGGAAGCCAAGGAAGCCTACGAGGTCCTGGGTGATGAACAGAAGCGCGCCGCGTACGACCGCTACGGCCACGCGGGCGTCGACCCCAACGCCGCGGGCATGGGCGGCGGCGGCATGGGCGGTGGCTTCGCCGACGCCTTTGGCGACATCTTCGGCGAGATCTTCGGCGGTGGCGGCGGTGGCCGCCGCGGCGGCGGTCCCCAGGTGTACCGCGGCGCCGACTTGAAGTACGCGCTGGAAATCACGCTGGAGCAGGCAGCGGCCGGCTTCGACACCGAGATCCGCGTGCCCAGCTGGGAAAACTGCGACACCTGCCACGGTTCCGGCGCCAAGCCCGGCACCTCGCCCAAGACCTGCCGCACCTGCGGCGGCTCCGGCGCGGTGCGCATGCAGCAGGGCTTCTTCAGCGTCCAGCAGACCTGCCCGACCTGCCACGGTAACGGCAAGGAGATCACCGATCCGTGCGTGGCCTGCGATGGCGTCGGCCGCATCCGCCGCAACAAGACCTTGCAGGTCAAGATCCCGGCCGGTATCGACGACGGCATGCGCATCCGCTCCAGCGGCAATGGCGAGCCGGGCATCAATGGCGGCCCGCCGGGCGACCTGTATGTGGAAATCCACATCAAGCAGCACAAGATCTTCCAGCGCGATGGCGACGACCTGCACTGCGAACTGACCATCCCGTTCACCACGGCGGCGCTGGGCGGTGAACTGCAGGTGCCGACGCTGGGCGGCAAGGCCGAGATCTCGATTCCCGAGGGCACGCAGTCCGGCAAGACCTTCCGCCTGCGCGGCAAGGGCATCCGCGGCGTGCGCGGCAGCTATCCGGGCGACTTGTACTGCCACGTGGTGGTCGAGACGCCGGTGCGCCTGAGCGATGACCAGAAGAACATCCTGCGCCAGTTCGAGGCCTCGCTGAACGACGGCGGCGACCGCCACTCGCCGCAAAGCAAGTCCTGGACCGATCGCGTCAAGGAATTTTTCAGCTGAATCGCCTGACCTGACTCCCGCCATTGCGGCGGACCACGGCCCAGGGTCTGGAGGTATCCGGACCCTGGGCCGCTTTCATTGTGGCAGGCGGCACGACGTCGGGGCGAAAAAAAACCGCGGCTTGCGCCGCGGTTTCACTACGGGTACTGCTACTTCTTGCTTCAGACTTCGTACTGCTGACTACGGGTGCTGCTAACTACGGGTCTTGCTAACTACAGTTGCTGCCTCTTCCAAAACAGACTTCGTACTGCTACTACAGGTCCTGCTACTTCCACTGCTACAGTTCTGCCGCCGTTGCCGGAAAATACCGACCCCGAACCATGATGCCGTCCGAGGCCGGTCGGGCTACAGCAAGCAGCTCACCGGGTGATCGGCGGGTATTCGAGCTCGCCGAACGTGTATTGGCCGCTGGCCTTGGCCTGGGCAAGTTCCTGCTGGACTTCGGCGCGGCTCTTGCCGGCGGCAGGCGCTGCCACGACCGGCGGGTATGGCAGTTCGCCGAAGGTGTATTCGCCGCTGGTCTTGGCTTGTTGCAGCTGGGCCTGCACTTCCTGCGAGCTCAGGCTGGTGGCCTGGGGCAGGGCGGGCGGGTAGTCCAGCTCGCCGAAGGTGTATTGGCCGCTGACCTTGGCTTGTTGCAGTTCGGTCGCGACCTGGGCGCTCGACTTGGCTTGCTCGACACCGGCGGCTTGCGCGCCGGCGCCGGCCAAGGCTAGGGAAATCAGAAGGGTAGTCGTCAGGGTTTTCATAATGACCTCCAATGTTGTAGACGGGGCCGAATCCGGCGGCCCTCCGTCGTGGTTCGTTGTTTGTTCCCGATGACTGAATTGTGCGCGTCATCTCACCTGGGATAAACCCGTATATCTTGAAAACATCTTTCCAAATGGATGGGTAATAAGCATTTGGATAAGAAATCTCCCCGTTTATGGCATGGTCATGCGTCCAGCCCGTCCCTCATGAGGGGAACGGGGTTGCGGACAGGCAAAAAAAACCCCTGCCGGAGCAGGGGCGTCGGATGCCGGAAGGCGTGGCGTCAGGGCGCCTTTTTCTTGAAGTCACCGGCGACGGCGGTGCTGAAGCCGTCCGGGCGCAGGTACTTGCGCAACGCCGCGTTGACCACGTCAGGGGTGAGGGCGGTGATCTTCCTGTCCATTTCGGCCGACCATTCGAAGGTGCGGCCGCGTTGCAGGTAGTCGAGCCAGGTGCCGGCCAGCACATCGTCCTGGGCGCGGGCCAGGTTGCGGTAGTTCAGCAGGGCGGTGATGCCTTCGGAGATTTCCTTGTCGGTGAAGCCGTCCTTGAGCACACGGGCCAGTTCCTCGCCGATGGCTTTTTCCAGGCGCTCGCGGTTCTGCGGCGCGTAGATGGCGTACATGGTCCAGCTGGCGCTGGGTTCGAACGAGGACACCGACAGCGAGCTGCGCACGTTGTAGGACAGGCCTTCGGTCTCGCGCACACGGTTCCACAGGCGCGAGGTCTCCGAAGCGCCGAACAGGTAGTTGGCCAGGTACAGCGCCGGGTAGTCGGCGTCGCTGTCCTGCAGCTTCAGGGGCATGCGCGAGATATAGAACGCATTGGCCTTGTCCGGAGTCTCGATGTCGAACTGCTTGGCCGGGATGTCGCGGTACGGATTGCCGACACGGGTGTAGGCGGGGGCGCGTTTCCAGCCCGCCAGGCCATCCTTGACGGCCTTTTCGACGGCTTCGGGCTCGAAGTCGCCGACGGCCGAGTACTCGATCTTGCCGGCGCCGTAGAACTTGGCGTGGAACTTGACCAGTGCGTCACGGTTCAGCGCGCGCACGCCGGCCAGGGATTCCTCGAACGTCGGTACGTAGCGCAGGTCGTTGGCGGGCCACGGATTGTCCTGGCGGGCCAGGGCGCGTCCGGCCAGGGCCTGCGGCTCGGTCATGGCGTTCTGGATCGAGGTTTCGAGCTGGCGCTGGTGTTCCTCGAGCTGTTCCTTGGGGAAGTTGGCGTTGCGCACGATGTCCAGGGCGAGGCGGGTCAGTTCGGGCAGGTTTTCACGCTTGGTCGACATGGCGATCCTGAGCGTGGTGCCGCCGCCGCTGAAGCCCAGCTCGGCCTGCAGTTTGTCGAGGCGGTCCTGGATGTCCTGGCGCGACAGCTTGGCCGTGCCGCGGGCCAGCAGGTCGGCCACGGCGCTGGAGTTCACGCGCTGGCCGAGCAGGTCTTTTTCGTTGCCGAACTGGATCAGCATCTGCGCCTGCACGCGGTTGCCGCGGGTAGCCTTGGGCAGCAACGCCAGCTGCACCGGGCCGTTGGGCAGGTCCAGCGTCTTGCGCTGGGTCAGGCGGTCGATGTTCTGCGGAGTGGGATCGAACGCGGATGCCGCCTTGAAGTCGGGGTCGCCCTTGTAGTCCTTGAACACCGCGGTCAGGTCGACCCGTTGCGTCTGCGGCGCGCGCAGCGGCTTGTCGGTCGGGATGTAGCGGCCTTCGATGCGATTGCTTTGCACCAGGTAGGTGGTGGCCGCCTGCTGCACCTCGGCCAGCGTGGCCTTGCGGGCGCGGTCGCGCTGCAGGAAGAACAGGCGCCAGTCGCCGGCGGCGATGGCTTCGGACAGCGCCACGCCGACTTGTTCGGGATCGCTGTAGGTCTGCTCCCACGAGGTCAGCCATTTGCTGCGCGCGCGGTCGAGTTCCTGTTGGGTGAAGGGTTTCTTGCCCAGCGTCTCGAGCGTGCCGGTGAGCGCCTTCATGGCCGCGTCCTGGCTCTTGCCCGGGGTCAGTTGAGCGGCGAACATCGCCAGGCCCGGATCCAGGTTTTCCATGGTGAAGCCGAACACGCCCGAGGCCAGCTTGGTCGGCACCAGCGCATGGTAGAGGCGGCCGGACGGCGTATCGGCCAGGATGGTGGTGGCCAGGTCGAACGGCACGAAGTCGGGGCTGCCGGCGGCCGGGATGTGGTACATCGCGGCGACCAGCGGCGTGCCGCCGGTGCGGCGCAGGGTGACGGCGCGCTCGCCGTCCTGGGCCGGTTCGACGGTGTATTCCGGTGGCAGCTGGCGGTCCGGCTTGGGCAGCTTGCCCAGCGTGGATTCGATGTCGGCCAGCGTGGCCTGCGGATCGAACTTGCCGGCCACGATCAGCACCGCGTTGTCGGGCTGGTAGTACTGGTGATAGAAGGCGCGCAACTGGCCGATGTCGACGTTCTCGACGTCGGAGCGGGCGCCGATGGTGTTCTTGCCGTAGCTGTGCCACTGGAAGGCGGCCGCCTGCATCTTCTGCATGAGGATGCGGAAAGGGCTGTTCTCGCCGCTTTCCATCTCGTTTCGCACCACGGTCATTTCGGAATCGAGGTCTTCCTTGGCGATCAGGGAATTGACCATGGCGTCGGCCTGCCAGCCGAGGTACCACTTGAGGGTGTCGGGGTTGGCGGCGAAGCTGGCGAAATAGTTGGTGCGGTCGCTGGAGGTCGAGCCGTTGGCCTGCAGGCCGCGGCGCGAGAATTCGCCCATGGCGTTGCGGGTGGTGGACGTGCCCTTGAACAGCATGTGTTCGAGCAGGTGGGCCATGCCGGTCTGGCCGTAGTTCTCGTTGCGTGAGCCGACCAGGTAGGTCATGTTGACCGTGGTCGAGGGCTTGGATTCGTCGGGAACCAGCAGGACGCGCAGGCCGTTGCTGAGGCGGTATTCGGTGATGCCTTCAATCGAGGCGGCCTCCGTGACGCCGGCCGGCAGGCTGGCGGCTCCGGCCTGGAAGGCCAGGAAGGATGAAAACAGCAGCGCGCCCAGGGGGCGCGGCAGCTTCGATATGGACAGGCGCATGGCGGACTATTCCTTTGGCATGGCAGAATCCGTTGGAGTGTATACGGTGTGAATGGTTCAGGGTCTTGGGCCCCCGCGCGCCGCTCCGTCATTCTGTCTGGAAAACCGCGCATGTCGCTATCCCTTGAAATCGAGACTCCCCGGCTGGTGCTGCGACAGTGGCTGGCTGCCGACCGCAAGCCGTTCGCCGCCATGAATACGGATGCGCGCGTGACCCGCTACCTTCTGCCGATGAGCGCGGCGCAAAGCGACGCGTTGGCCGACCGGTTGGCCGCGGGCATCGACGAATACGGTTGGGGATTCTGGGCCGTCGAAGCGCCGGGCGTCGCGCCGTTCATCGGATTCGTCGGGATCAAGGCGCTGGCGCCGACGCTGCCGTTCGCGCCCGGCGTGGAAATCGGCTGGCGCCTGGCCGCGCCCTATTGGGGCAGGGGCTATGCCAGCGAAGCCGCGCAGGCCGCGCTGCGGGTGGGATTCGAGCAGGTCGGTCTTTCCGAGATCGTGGCGTTCACGGTTCCGGAGAACGAGCCGTCGCGCGCGGTGATGCGGCGCCTGGGCATGCGCGAGGAAGCAGCGCGCTTCGCGCATCCGGCGGTGCCGGACGGCCATCCCTTGAAGACGCATGTGTTGTATCGGCTGGCGCGCGAGGCCTGGCGGGCGCGGAAAAATGGTGACGCAGGAACAGGCGCGGAGCCGGTCGCGGCCGCATAAGGACTGATGGGGCGATAGGGGCCGGCAAGCCTTGGCAACCGGGGCTGGTGCAACGCAACACGCTGGCGTGGCCAGGCCGATTTGAGGTCGGGACGGGCGCGGGTGTAAGCTTTGCAGAACGTAGTTGCTGTTGTCGACGGGACGCGCGACAGCCGTCTACAGGTTTCCCGTCCAACGCCAGCCGCCGCCCCGCCGGGTCGCAGACCTGCCCCATGCCGGATCGCGACCCCGCCCCGCGGGCGACGACGGTGCTTGCTGTTCGCGCCTTCGCCGCCGGCATCCTGCCGGCGCATCTTTCGGAGGAACGACCCATGCTGACCGAGATCGTCACGCGTGCCTTGTCCCAATTGACCGGCAGCCCCATGAGCGGCGACCGCATCAAAGGACAGTTTCAGTACGCTTATGCCAGTGATGACGGCCAATTCGTGGCCATACTGACCCATGACATGACCACCTATGTGGTGGACCTGCGCACGCAGCGCTATTTCGCCGAATGCGGAGGCTCGCCGCGAGGCTTTGCGGGGCATGTGCTCGAGATGGAGGGCGCCGAGGCGCGCCAGCATCCGTGGCCCGCGGCCAATGACCTGTTCGACCTGGATATGGACGCCGACGAGCTGTCCTGGCGCCAATGCCCCGGGATGCGCAGCATGGCCGAAGGCGCGCACCGATCTGTGGAGAGCCGCGCCGCCTGAGAGTGGCCAGAAGCGGCAGTACCGTCACTGAACCGGCGCCATCGCCGGTTTTTTTTGTCCCATCGGCAAGGCGGCTCGCTACAATCCGCGCCATGACTACGCACGCTGACAACGGCGCCCCGGGCGGCGCCATCCTGGTCGATTGCACGCACGAGCGCCATGCGGACCAGATCCTGGCCATCTTCAACGAAGCCATCGCCACTTCCACCGCGCTGTACGACTACAAGCCGCGGCCGCGCGAGGCGATGCTGGGCTGGTTCCAGGCCAAGGCCGCCGGCGGCTTCCCGGTGGTGGGATTCGAGAACGCGGCGGGCGAGCTGATGGCGTTCGCCAGCTACGGCACGTTCCGCGCCTGGCCGGCCTACAAGTACTCGGTCGAGCATTCCGTGTATGTCGACGGCCGCTTTCGCGGGCGGGGCTTGGGCGAGGCGCTGATGCGCGTGCTGATCGAACGCGCCCGCGCCAACCAGGTGCACCTGATGATCGGCGGCATCGACGCGGCCAACCAGGGCAGCATCAAGCTGCATGAGAAGCTGGGATTCGTGCATGCCGGCACCATCCGCGAGGCCGGCTTCAAGTTCGGTCGCTGGCTCGACCTGGCTTTCTACCAGTTGACCCTGGATACGCCGGCGCAGCCGGTGGACGGCTGAAGCGAGCCACGGGGACGGCGCCGCCAGGCGCGGCGGCGCGTCACTTCGACAGCACTCGCATCGCCTGTTCCAGACCCGCGACCGTCACGGGGTACATGCGGTCCTGCATGATGTCGCGCATCAGCGCGATCGACTGGCGGTACTGCCACGACGCGGTGGGCTCGGGGTTGAGCCACACGGACTTGGGCCAGGCGTCCAGCAGCCGGCGCATCCACTGCGCGCCGGGTTCCTTGTTGTAGTGCTCGACCGAGCCGCCCGGCTGCAGGATCTCGTAGGGGCTCATGGTGGCGTCGCCGACGATGATCAGGCGCCAGTCGGGGTTGTACTTGCGCAGCACGTCCCAGGTGTCGAAGCGTTCGTTCTGGCGCCGGCGGTTGCTCTGCCACAGGCTCTCGTAGGGGCAGTTGTGGAAGTAGTAGACCTCGAGGTTGCGGAACTCGCTGCGAGCCGCGGAGAACAGTTCCTCGACGCGGCCGATGTGGTCGTCCATGCTGCCGCCGACGTCCAGCAGCATCAGTACCTTGACCGTGTTGTGGCGCTCCGGGACCATGCGCAGGTCCAGGTGCCCGGCATTGCGCGCGGTGCTGGCGATGGTGTCGTCCAGGTCCAGTTCGAGTTCGGCGCCTTCGCGCGCGAAGCGCCGCAGGCGGCGCAGCGCGACCTTGAAGTTGCGCGTGCCCAGCTCGACCTGGTCGTCGTAGTCCTTGAACTGGCGCATGTCCCAGACCTTGACCGCGCTGCGGTTGCCGGCCGACTGGCCGCCGACGCGGATGCCTTCGGGGTGGTAGCCGCCGTTGCCGAAGGGCGAGGTGCCGCCGGTGCCGATCCATTTGCTGCCGCCGGCGTGGCGTTCCTTTTGCTCTTCCATGCGTTCCTTGAAGAGCTCCATCAGCTTGTCCCAGCCGTGCCTCTCGATGGCGGCCTTCTCTTCCGGCGTCAGGCTCTTCTCGAACTGCTTGATGAGCCAGTCCAGCGGGATGTCCTTGCCCGCCGGCAGCGCGGCCTCGATGCCCTTGTAGTAGGCGCCGAAGGCCTTGTCGTAGCGGTCGTAGAGCGCTTCGTCCTTGACCAGCGCGGTGCGCGCCAGGAAGTAGAAGTCGTCCAGCGTGGGCGTCATCACGTCCTGGCGCAAGGCGTCCACCAGCGTCAGGTATTCCTGCACCGAGACCGGCAGCTTGTGGGCCCGCAGGTGGTAGAAGAAGTCGATCAGCATGGCGGCCGCCGTGAGTGAAACGTCAGCGGCGCTGGGCGCCGCGGGTCATGGCGGCGAGCCGTTCCAGCAGGTGCACGTCCTGTTCGTTCTTGAGCAGGGCGCCGGCCATCAGCGGCACCGCGGTGGCGGTGTGCGCGTCGATCTGCGCGGCGCTGACGTCCTCGGCCAGCAGCAGGCGCAGCCAGTCCAGCAACTCGGAGGTCGACGGCTTCTTCTTCAGGCCCGGCGCGTCGCGCAGGCTGAAGAAGGTGTCGAGCGCCGCGCGCAGCACGTCCTGCTTGAGTTCGGGGAAGTGCACCGCGACGATGTCGCGCATGGTCTCGCGGTCGGGGAAGCGGATGTAGTGGAAGAAGCAGCGGCGCAGGAAGGCGTCGGGCAGGTCCTTCTCGTTGTTGGAGGTGATGATGACCAGCGGGCGGTGGCGCGCGGCGATGGTCTGGCGCGTTTCGTACACATGGAACTCCATGCGGTCCAGTTCGCGCAGCAGGTCGTTGGGGAATTCGATGTCGGCCTTGTCGATCTCGTCGATCAGCACCACCACCGGCTGCTCGGCCTCGAAAGCCTGCCACAGCGTGCCCTGCACGATGTAGTTGCGGATGTCGCGGACTTTTTCGTCGCCGAGCTGCGAGTCGCGCAGGCGCGACACCGCGTCGTATTCGTAAAGACCCTGATGCGCCTTGGTGGTGGACTTGATGTGCCACTGCAGCAAGGGGCGGTCCAGCGCGCGCGCCACTTCCTCGGCCAGCATGGTCTTGCCGGTGCCGGGTTCGCCCTTGATCAGCAGCGGGCGCTGCAGTGTCAGGGCGGCGTTTACGGCGAGCTTCAGGTCATCGGTGGCGACGTAGCGATCGGTGCCATCGAAGCGTGCTTGCGGTGCGGAAGGAGCGGTCTGGGCAGCGGACATGGATCAGCGGACTTCTCGGGGTTGATGGGGATCAAGGCCATTTTCAGGTATTAATCCTGAGCAATTATCGTACAATCAGGCGGTTTTGCAGTTGGGTTCGACCCGCAACGTGTTTGCCGGGGGCCTTTCCGTGTGAGCAGGCCCTAGTCCTCAAGCCATACCAAGAAGAGCCATCCCAATGAAGTTGCGATTCTCTCGGAAGTACTCGGTTTCCCTGCTGGCCGCGCTGGCATCCTGTGCGATCGCCGGCCAGGCAAGCGCCGCAGATGCAGCCCCGGTCGGCAATGTCCAGAACGCCCGCGACAAGGTGTCCATGTGCATCGGTTGTCACGGCATCGAAGGCTACAAGGCAACGTTTCCCGAGCTTTACCACGTGCCGATGATCGCTGGGCAGAACGCGAAATACATCGAAACCGCCCTCAATGAGTACAAGAAAGGCGCGCGCAGCCATCCCACGATGGACGCCATTGCCGGCAGCCTGTCCGACCAGGACATCGCCGATCTGGCCGCGTACTACTCGAATCTCAAATAACCGGGGGGCAATCACATGAACCGTACCATGCTTGCCCTCGCGGGCGCGACGTTGGCCATTTCGGGCGCTGCCGCCCAGGCCCAGGACCTGGTGGCCGGCAAGGCCGTCTTCGAGAAATTCCAGTGCGCGTCGTGCCACGGCGCCGACGCCAAGACGGCGGTGGACCCGGCCTATCCGACGCTGGCCGGCCAGCATGCCGACTACCTGGTGCATGCGCTGAAGGCCTACCGGCGGGGCGCTTCGGGCAGCGCGGCCACGGCCAATGTGCGCAAGAACCCCATCATGGGCGCCTTCGCCACCCAGTTGTCGGACCAGGACATCAGCAACGTGGCCGCCTGGCTGTCGTCGTTGCCCAGCGACCTGGGCGTGCGCAAATAAGGCCGCGTTCGATCTGGCGAAAGTGAAAAAACCCTCGGCATGCCGAGGGTTTTTCGTTGGGCGGGCGGTTCAGCGTTCGGCGCGCTGGCGGATCAGGTCGATGTAGGTATCGCTGTCCAGCGGCGTGCCCAGGCGCTGCGCTTCCCAGACCACCCGGCCCAGGCATTCCATGATCTCGTGCGCGGCCTGGTGCGCGTCGGTGCGCGCCACCAGCCGCTGGTAGGCGCTGCGGATGCCGGGCGGGTGGTCGATCGACAGTTGCTCGGCGATGGCAAGGTGCATCGACAGGTGCAGGAACGGATTGGTGCGGCCTTTTTCGACCGCGTACTCGGCGGTCATGGCGTCCGGGCTTTCAAGATCGGGATGGTATTCCGGATGTTCGATGATCCAGTCCAGGGCCATGGCCTCCAGCGGGGTCAGGACCTGGTTGGCGCGGTGCTTGCGCCAGGTTTCGATGAAGAATTCGCGGACTTGGTCGCGGGAAGGGTTGAACATCGGTAGAAGGATGCCATGCGGGCTATAGATGGCTTTATTTTACCGCCCGCGGGTCCGCCGCCCGCCCGCCGGCCCCAATGCGATATAGAATTGGTTGCTATCCGCCATCCAGTGCGCGTTTCGCCGGGGCCGCGCGGCCCTGCGGACCACATGCCGGCCGATGGGCGCGCGTGCAGCAAAACCACTCGGAGCAAATGGAGCATTCATGTCCTACCAACATATCAAGGTGCCCGCTGGGGGCCAGAAGATCACGGTCAACGCTGATTTCTCGCTGAACGTGCCCGATCAGCCCATCGTGCCCTATATCGAGGGTGATGGCACGGGCGCGGACATCACCCCCGTGATGATCAAGGTCGTCGACGCCGCCGTGCAAAAGGCCTACGGCGGCAAGCGCAAGATCCACTGGATGGAGGTCTATGCCGGCGAGAAGGCCACCAAGGTCTACGGCCCGGACGTCTGGCTGCCCGACGAGACCCTGGAGGTCGTCAAGGACTACGTGGTGTCGATCAAGGGCCCGCTGACCACCCCGGTCGGCGGCGGCATCCGCTCGCTGAACGTGGCGCTGCGCCAACAGCTGGATTTGTACGTCTGCCTGCGTCCGGTGGCGTATTTCAAGGGTGTGCCGTCGCCGGTGCGTGAACCGGAAAAGACGAACATGGTGATCTTCCGCGAGAACTCGGAGGACATCTACGCCGGCATCGAATACATGGCCGAAAGCGAGCAGGCCAAGGAACTGATCCAGTTCCTGCAGACCAAGCTCGGCGTCAAGAAGATCCGCTTCCCCAACACCTCGTCCATCGGCATCAAGCCGGTGTCGCGCGAAGGCACCGAGCGCCTGGTGCGCAAGGCGGCGCAGTACGTCATCGACAATGACCGTACCTCGCTGACCCTGGTGCACAAGGGCAACATCATGAAGTTCACGGAAGGCGGTTTCCGTGACTGGGGCTACGCGCTGCTGCAGAAGGAATTCGGCGCGCAGCTGATCGACGGCGGCCCGTGGTGCAAGTTCAAGAATCCCAAGACCGGCCGCGAGATCATCGTCAAGGACGTCATCGCCGACGCGTTCCTGCAGCAGATCCTGCTGCGTCCGGCCGAATACGACGTGATCGCCACCCTGAACCTGAACGGCGACTACATCTCCGACGCGCTGGCCGCGCAGGTGGGCGGCATCGGCATCGCCCCGGGCGCCAACCTGTCGGATTCGGTCGCCATGTTCGAGGCCACGCACGGCACGGCGCCGAAGTACGCGGGCAAGGACTACGTCAACCCGGGTTCGGAGATCCTGTCGGCGGAAATGATGTTGCGCCACATGGGCTGGACCGAGGCGGCCGACCTGATCATCTCCAGCATGGAAAAATCGATCCTCTCAAAGAAGGTCACTTACGACTTCGCGCGCTTGCTCGAAGGCGCGACCCAGGTGTCCTGCTCGGGCTTCGGCCAGGTCATGATCGACAACATGTGATCGGGAGCGTCTCTGCGCTTCGCCCCAAAAACCCGCATGCCGCGAGGCCTGCGGGTTTTTTTTGGGCGCGATGCGCTGATTTCACGCCCGTTTCCATCGAGCTGAAAGAATCCGCGTGTGGATTTATGCGTCGCACTGAGACAAAAAGCATCAAATTGTGATTATTACACCGTTATAATTCCCGCGTTTCCAATACGGTATTCCTTTTCAGTCTGCGGATATCCCTTCGACATGGCACAACCAGCCCCCAATATGCCGCCCTATGACGCTTCGGCGAGTGTCCGAGGCCTGCGTGACGCCAAGCGGGTCGCGCTGCTGATGGCGCCCCGATTGGGCGACACGCTGCTCATGATGACCATGGCGCACAACCTGATCGCGCATGGGCGCGAAGTGACCATTTTTGGCGATTACGCCTATGGCTTGCGCGATTGGTTTCCAGGGATGGACATCCGGCCTTCGCTGCCCGAGGAACAGGCCGCCGCCGTGCTGAAGGACTACGATTGCGCCGCGCAGATGCATGTCGGCTGGCCCTATGCCCTGCACGCTTTTGCTCCGTCCTATTTCTATTACGACGCCCATGTGGTGATTACCGGCAGGGGCTTCGTCAAGCTCAACCAAATCCGGGATTATTGCCGCGACCAGCTCGGGCTGGCGCTGGCGGACACCGACATCGGGCTGCGCCCGCCGGTGGCGGGACGCCATCGCGTTTTCGAGAAGCGGGTGGCGGTGCATCCGTCGTCCACCGGCCCGGATCGTTGCTGGGCACCGCGGCATTTCGTCGAGCTGGGCCTGCGGTTGCAACGCCAGGGCTATGAACCGGTGTTCATCCTGGCTCCCCACGAGCGTGCCGCGTGGGCCTGCCTGACCGAGGCCGGCCTGGCCATCCAGCAGTCCCCCGCCCTGGTGGACGTGGCGGCATTCATCCACGAATGCGGCTGGTTCATCGGCAATGAATCCGGTGTCGGCCACCTGGCGTCCAGCGTGGGCGTGCCGACGCTGACCTTGACCGGGCGCCCGACCCGCACCAAGGCGTGGCGTCCCGGTTGGTCGATGTCCCGCATCGCCTACCCTGCCTATATCCCTGGAGGCCGCTGGCGCGACCGCCTGTGGCGCGAGTGGTTGCGGCCGGGCAGCGTCATGGCGGCGTTCGAAGGCCTGACGCGAGACTACAAGAAATCCATCATGGCTTCGAAAGTCGCTCGATCGTAATGCAGGCCGGCGGGGGGCGGCAGCCGTTGCCGATCCCGCCGATGCCGCCATGGCCTGCGGGCCGGCACCCACTTTTTCCTCGAAGCGCCGACTGGTCGCCGCAAAGGCCAGGCTGAACAACTATGCCCATTCTTCTTTTACGCAGCGTTGCGGTCCTGACGCTGTTGATTCCCGCCCTGGCGTTGACCAGCGCCGTAGGCGGACCGGTGATCATCTATCTGACGGCCCTGATCGCCCTGGCGACCATGGCGGTCAACCTGTCGCGCCGCTGGGAGCCGTTCGCGCTGAAAGAGCTGGTCCCGATGGCGATTGCCCTGGGTGTCCCGCTGCTGGTGATGTTCATCAACAACGTCAGCCTGGGCATTTGGAGTTCCTCCGAGTTCGAGAAACTGCTGCGCTTTGCGCTGGCGATTCCGGTTTGCTGGATGTTGATGCGGGTGCCGCGCAATTGGTTGCGGCATGTGCAATGGAGCCTGCTGTTCGGCGCCATCGTTGGTTCGTTGATGCTGATCTACATCGTCCTGTCGCCGAGCCTGGGGCGGGGCGCGGTATCGGATTTTGGCGGGCGCTACAACGCAGTGGGTTTCGCCGATCTGACCATATTCTTCGGCCTGGCGTCGCTCTTGACCCTGCCCTGGACGCTTTCACGCTGGCCGCGCCTGGAGGCCGCGTTGAAGCTCGCCGCGGTGCCGCTGAGCATCTACGCGGTATGGGTCTCGCAGACGCGCAGCAGCTGGGCATTGCTGGTGATTTTCGGCGTGGTGTATCTGCTGACCAAGCGTCGTTGGACACGGCGCACTAAACTGCTGTTCCTGACCGGACTGGTGCTGGTGATGACGGCCGTTGCGGCGATTTCGTGGCAGTCCAAGGACAGCCGCTGGAAAAAAGTGATATCGGACCTGGACCGGTATGAACACCACGATCGTGACACGTCGGTGGGTATCCGCATACAGCTCTGGAAAGCCTCCTGGCTGATGTTCCAGGAGAGTCCGCTGGTGGGGGTGGGCGTACCCAGCTTCCGCTCGGAATTGGCCAAGCTCGAACAGCAGGGTGTGGTGACCGAGGAGGTCTCGATCGGCTACGGCGAGCCGCACAATGACATGCTGGGCGCACTGGCAGGCTACGGCTTGCTGGGTTTGCTCAGCATTCTGGCCCTGTACCTGATTCCCGCGGCGATCTTCTGGCGCCGTTCCGCCAGCGACGACCCGGTGGTGCATGTCGGTTCGCAGATCGGCTTGCTGTTCTGCCTGGGATACTTCGTTTTCAGCCTGTCAGAAATGATGTTCCGCAACATGCGCAGCGTGCCGATCTACGCGCTGACGGTGGTGGTGCTGTACGCGCTGACGTCGGCCCGCACCGGGTTGGCGCAGCAGCGCCTGGCGGCGCGGCGTTAGCCGCCAACGGCCGCCGGCGCGGGCGGCTTGTCCGCATGAAAAGCAAGGCTTGTATGGCCTTGCTTTTTTTTTTGCGCGCGCGTTGCGCGGCAAATGCCCGACGGGCTTGACGTAGATCAAGCCGGGCCGGCCTCGTCGGTTAAAACCCTGCTGCTCCCTCGTATTCTGATCAGACGCAACAGATAAATCGTCACATTTCGCCGTCTTTGGTTGCGGACGCGGAAGGACATCAGGAAAGAGGGCCTATGAAGAATTCAAGCTTGCGCAGGGAGTTGCTGTGGTTCGTGCTGGCGATCGGGGTCGCGGTGCTGGCCCTGGGTGGCTGGGATGCCTGGGAACGACGCGCCGAGATGCTGGCCGAGCGCAAGACCGAATTGCGCCACGTGCTCGACCTGGCGGCCAGTATCGTGCGCAATGGCAAGCAACGCGCCGTCGAGGAGGGGCTGTCCGTCGAACAGGCCAAGCGCAATGTGGCGCAGCGCCTCGCGCAGCTGCGCTATGGCGCGGACGGCTACGTCGGCGTGTTCGACGACGGCTATGCGTTGCTGGTGCATCCGGATGCGAAGCTCGCCGGCACCAATGTGCGCGCGGTCAAGGACAGCGATGGCCTGCCGATTTTCGAGAATCTCCACGAGCGGGGCAGGGCGGGCGGTGGTTTTGTCGAATACCGCTTCCCGCGGCCGGGGTCGGAAGCGTCGCTGCCCAAGATCAGCTATGCCGCCCATGACCCGGAATGGGGCTGGCTGATGTTCACGGGCCTTTATGTGGACGACGTCGACGCGGCGTTCCGCGCCACGCTGTGGCGCCAGGGCGGCGTGACGCTGTTGCTGCTGGTGCTGCTGCTGGCGGCGGCGCTGCGGTTCTTCCGGTCGCACATCATTCGTCCGCTCGATGAAGCGGTGACGGTCTGTGAACGCGTGGCGCATGGCGATCTGTCGAGCATCGTTTCGCGCCATCATCGCGGCGAAATCGGCCGGTTGTTCGATGCCATGGCGCTGATGCAGGAGCGGCTGGACGTGGCGGTGCGCAGCATCGTCCATTCCACCGGTTCGATCGCGGCCGCATCGCGCCAGATCGCCGCGGGCAGCATGGATTTGCACGACCGCACCGAGAAGCAGGCGGCGGCACTGGAGCAGACCGCGGCCAGCGTCGAACAGATCACCGCGACCGCCAGGCAGAGCGCCGATCACGTGCAGCAGGTGAGCGCGCTGGCGGGCGAATCGGCGCAGCTGGCGCGCCAGGGCAGCGAAGAAACCCAGCACGCGATCGACGCGATGCACGAGATCTCGCAAAGCTCGCAGCGGATCGACGAGATCATCCGCCTGATCGACGAAATCGCTTTCCAGACCAATATCCTGGCGCTCAATGCCGCCGTGGAGGCCGCGCGCGCCGGCGAGCAGGGCCGCGGGTTCGCGGTGGTGGCAGGCGAAGTGCGGGCGCTGGCGCAACGCTCGGCCACCGCCGCCAAGGAGATCAAGACCCTGATCGAGGCATCGTCGGATTCGGTGGCGCGCGGTAGCCAGCGGGTGGAACAGGCCAGCGCCACCATGGGCAGCGTGCTGCAATCGGCCGCGACCAGCGCGCCGTTGATGGGCGAGATCGCCACCGCGTCGGCCGAGCAGAGCGTGGGCATCGAACAGATCAACCAGGCGGTGACGCACCTGGACAGCGTGACGCAGCAGAATGCGGCGCTGGTCGAGGAGTTCGCCGCGTCCGCCGCCACGCTGCACGATCAGGCCGACGACCTGGCGCGCGCGGTGGCGGTGTTCAAGCTGTCTGCAGCCTACTAGGCGACCCCTGCACCACGCTCATCGCGCGTTGCAGGCGTGGCGTCAGTTCGCGGCTGGCGCTGGTCATGGGCAGGCGCAGTTCGTCGGCGATCAGGCCCTGCAGCGCCAAAGCCCGTTTGATCGGCGCCGGGTTGGGTTCGGCGAACAGCAGGCGGGCCAGGCCGCGCAGCGGCTCGAACAGCTCGCGCGCGGCCTCGGCGTGGCCGTCGCGCGCCAGCTGCATGACCTCGACGAAGCGGTCGGGGAACAGATGGGCGGCGGCGGGGATGGCGCCGCGTCCGCCGGCCAGAAAATGGTCGGGCAGCGCCAGGTCTTCGCCGCACAGCGCCTCGAGATGGCCGCGCGCGTTCAACGCCATCAGCGCGGCCGGATTGCATTCCTTGACCGCGCGCAGATTGGGCAGCAGCGCCAGCGATTCCATGGTCTCGACGGTCATGGAGACGCCGGCGCGCTTGGGAATGTTGTAGAGGATGATG
The DNA here is from genome assembly GCF_001457475.1 of Achromobacter xylosoxidans. Classification (NCBI taxonomy): domain Bacteria; kingdom Pseudomonadati; phylum Pseudomonadota; class Betaproteobacteria; order Burkholderiales; family Alcaligenaceae; genus Achromobacter; species Achromobacter xylosoxidans. Next base: position 1,324,676 of record NZ_LN831029.1, read on the forward strand.
GGGCGTTCGGTGGCCCAGGCGATCTGCCGGTAGTGCCACAGGATGCCCTGCTGCGACGGGCCGAGGTAGTAGGGCGGCGGCACCAGGTAGCCGGCGGGGGCGTACTTGTCCAGGCGGCGGATGGCGGCGGCCACGCCGCGCGTGTCGACGCCGCCGGCGCCGAACACCAGCGGCAGCGCGTGCGGATCGCGGCGGATGGCCTCGATCATCTCGATCTTCTCGGGGATGGACAGCAGGTTGCCTTCGCCGGTGGAGCCGAACAGCACCAGGCCGGCAATGCCGGCATTGCGGTAGTAGCGCGCCAGGGCCTGGGCGGCCTCGCAATCGACGTACCCGCCGCGCATCGGCGTGACCATCGGCAGCCAGATGCCGGGGAACGTGGCTTGGACCGAGGTATCCATGGCTCACTGCACCGTGATCGCGGCGGCCGGGCGCAGCGGGCCGAACTCGGCCTGGGGCAGGCCACACATCACCGCGTGCATCAGGGCATCGACCTGGCCGCGATCGCATTGCAGCTGCAGGATGCTCTGGCCATGCGCATGATCCACCGACAGCACGTAGACGCCGATGCGCTCGCCCAGTTCGCGGTGCAGCGCCAGCCGTACCTTCAGGGCGTCCAGGGTGTCGATCCTGACGGTCAGGGCAACCATCTCCGCGGGCCGCGGCGCATGGGCCGGGGCGGGGCGATCAAACGAGGCGCGCGTGCTGCGTTCTTGGCGGGGAATCATGGTGTCTGGCGGGGCGGCGGCCGTGCTGGCTGGCGCGTATCCGGTTGGTTGATGACGATTCCACTATAGAAAGCGGGCCGTAAAACCTGCCGATAAATGCGGGCGCGAAGCGTAAAAAGCGCGTCAACGCCCGGGCGCGTCAGAACGTCTTGGTCAGCGACAGCAGGCCGGTGGCGCGGCCCATGTAGCGGCCGCGGCTATTGGTGTAGACCGCGCGGTCGGCATTGGTGTCGATATAGGCGACCGAGATGGCCAGGCCCTGGCCGAAGTCCTTGGTCAGGCCCAGCTTCCAGTCGGTGTAGGCGCCGTCGGTGAGGTTGCGGACCGTCTGGCGGCCGACGTGGGCGTTGACGGTCAGGCCCCAGAAACCGGTGTCGAAGTTGCCGCTCAGGTCGAAGTACTGGCTGTACTTGCTGTCGGCGAAGCCGAACAGGTTGGTCATGGCGACGGAATACTTGAACATGACCGGGCCGTAACCCACGCCGGCGTACAGTTCGGTGGTGTCTGGGCTGGTGTAGCCGGAGGGGTAGTCGCCCGGGTAGTAATACTGCAGCACGCCCAGGTCGAACGGCACGTCCGCCGCCAGGTTGCCCTTGTAGCCGCCGTAGAAGTCCATTTCCACTGGCGCCGACACATCGCTGTTGCCGTCATTGAGCCAGCTGACGCTGGAGTTCCAGTTGCCCAGGTACAGGCCGCTGGCATGGGTGAAATCGAAGCCGCCCTGGATGGCGGGCTTGTTGTTGGTCTGCATCAGGCCGCGGTAGCGGTACTGGCTGGCCAGGGTGACGTTGGCGGTCAGCGTGTACTCGGGGGCGTCGGCGGTGGCGCTGTCGGCGGCATGCGCAGGGGCGGCCAGGGCCACCAGCGCAAGCGCGGCCAGGGTGTTGCGGGACATGGGATTCTCCTGTGTTGGACGGGATCGCCAAGATAGGAGAAGCGGCGTAAACGGCGAGACAAGACTTACGTGGCCGGCGTAAAAGGCGCATCAATGATGATGGGTGTAGTGCGCGCCCGCGCCCGGCACGGCGCCGCCACGTTCAGTTCAGCGCGCCCGCGCCTAGCCGGCGAAGCGGTAGCCCACGCCGATTTCGGTCAGCAGATAGACCGGCTGGGCCGGATCCGCTTCGAGTTTCTGCCGCAGGTGGCCCATGTAGATGCGCAGGTAGTGATTGCTTTCCACGTGCGAAGGCCCCCAGACCTCGCGCAGCAGTTCGCGGTGGGTCATGACCTTGCCGCGATGGGCCAGCAGCGCGGCCAGCAGGCGGTATTCCATCGCGGTCAGGTGCACGTGCTGGCCGCCGCGCTCGACCACGCGCCTGGCGAAGTCGACGCGCACGTCGCCGAAGCTGATCTCGGCGGCGCTGCCGGCGCCGCCGCGGGCATGGCGCCGCAGCAGCACGCGCAGCCGCGCCAGCAGTTCGCTGACGCCGAATGGCTTGGTGAGGTAGTCGTCGGCGCCGGCGTCCAGCGCCGCCACCTTGTCGGCCTCGGCGGTGCGCGCCGACAGCACCAGCACCGGCACTTCGGTCCAGCCGCGCAGTTCGCGGATAAGGGTCATGCCGTCTTCATCCGGCAGGCCCAGGTCCAGCACCACGGCGTCGGGCTGGCGCGTGCCGGCCTCGATCAGGCCGCGCTTGACGGTGTCGGCTTCGTACACGGCACAGCCTTCGCTCTCGAGGGCCTGGCGCACGAAGCGGCGGATATTGGCGTCGTCCTCGATGATGAGGATGGTGGGCTGAAAGTCGAACATGCGATGGGCTCAGGCGATTTCAGGTTGGATCGGGGGCGGCGTGCCCAACGGCAGGGTGAAGACGAACTGCGCGCCGCTGGACTGGCCCGGCGCGTGTTCGACCCAGATGCGGCCGTGGTGGGCGCTGACGATGGCTTCGCACACGGCCAGGCCGAGGCCGACGCCGGGCGTGGCGGATTCGCGTTCGCCGCGGGTGAATTTCTCGAAGATGCGGCGTTCGGCGCCGGGGGCCACGCCGGGGCCGTTGTCGCACACCGCGACACGCAGCTCGCCGTCCTGCGCCGTGGCATGCAGGCGGATGGCGCTGCCGGCCGGGGTGTACTTGGCGGCGTTCTCCAGCAGGTTGCACAGCACTCGCTCGATCAGCACGCCGTCGCATTCGACCAGCGGCAGGCCGGAAAGGCTGTCGACCGAGATCCGATGCGATGCCAGCGGCTCGCGCATGGCGGCCAGCGAGGCGCCGACCAGTTCCTCGATCGACTGCCACTCCAGCCGCAGCGGCGTGTCGCGGCTCTGCAGCCGCGCCATGTCCAGCAGGTTGGCGACCAGCGCGTGCATGCGCTGGGCCTGGTCGCGCATGGCGCGGATGGTGTCCTGGATGTCGGCCGGCAGCGCGTCCTGGCGCCGCATCAGCGTGTCGGTCATGCCGACCAGGCTGGTGAGCGGGGTGCGCAGGTCGTGCGAGACCGCCGCCAGCAGCGAGTTGCGCAGCTTTTCGGATTCCATGCTGACCAGCGCCTGCTGCGCCACTTCCACGTAGTGCAATCGTTCCAGGGCGATGGCGATGAGCGTGGCGTAGGCCTCGATCTGGCGGCGCGAGTCGGGCTGCGAGAACAGGCTGCGACGCGGCGCCGCCAACGCCAGCACGCCACGGGTACGCATCGGCGCCTTCAGCGGCAGGTACAGCAGGTCGCTGTTGGACAGCGTGGCGGTGCCGGCGCCGGCCGGCTGGCCGTGGTCGTAGACCCACTGGGCCAGCGCCGATTCCAGCGGCGGCATGTCCGCGGCGGCGGGCGAGGCCAGCTTGAGGCGATCGTCCAGTCCCAGGATGTAGAGCGCGCAGCGCGAGCCGAAGGTGGCGTGCACGAAGGCGCCGGCGGACGCGACGATCTGCTCGGGCAGCAGCGCCGAGGACAGCTCGCGCGCGAATTCATACAGGCTGCGCGCGTCGGCCTCGCGCTTGACCGAGGCCTGCGCCTGCAGCCGCAGGCCGGCGGTGAGCTGGCCGATCAGCAGGCCCACGGCCAGCAGCACGCCGAAGGTCAGCAGGTACTGCACGTCCGAGACCGCGAAGGAGGCCAGCGGTTGCACGAAGAAGAAATCGAACAATCCCACGCTGACAATGGAGGCCAGGGCGGCCGGACCGCGCCCATGGCGCAACGCCACCGCCACCACCGCCAGCAGGAACAGCATGACGATGTTGGTCTGGTGCAGCGCCGGAAAGGCCAGCGCCGACAGCGCGGTGGCCACCGCGCAATAGCACAGCGCCCAGGCGTAGCCGGCCAGCGCCAGCGGGCCTCGTTCGTCGGCCGCCTGGCGGCCGCGGCGGCCCAGCGTCAGCGGATCGCGGCCGGGCGCGCTGCTGGCGGGCAAGGGCGGCGCGCCCAGGCGGATGATGTCGATCTCGGGGCAGCCCGCGGCCAGCATGTCGGCAAAACTGTGGCGGCGCCACAGCCAGCCCGGGCTGATGGCCGCCGTCAGCAGCGCCGACAGCGACAGGCGCAGGCGCTGCAGGCCGCTGGCGCGGGTGCGGCCGATGATGGCCTTGGTGATGTTGTGGCGGCGCACGTAGCGCACCACCGCGTCGACCATGTCGCCGCCAGCCAGGGTTTCGCAGCGCGCGCCGAGCGAATCGGCCAGGGCCAGGCTGCGTTGCAGCCGTTCCTGCTCGGCCTGCGGCGGCGGCGCGGCGCGCGGCGCGTCGATGGTGACGACGTGCAGGTCGCATTCCAGCTGCTGGCTGAGCCGATGGGCGCTGCGGATCACGTAGTCGGCGTCGGCATCGGAGCCGATGCAGGCCACCACCGCTTCGCGGGTGCGCCAGACGGGTTCGATGGCGCGGTCGCGGCGGTAGGCCTGGACGTCGTCGTCGACGTGGTCTGCGGTGCGGCGCAGCGCCAGTTCGCGCAGCGCGATCAGGTTGCCCTTGCGGAAGAAATTGCGGGTGGCGTGGCGCGCCTGCTCGGGCAGGTAGACCTTGCCTTCCTTCAGGCGGCGCAGCAGTTCGTCGGCGGAAAGATCGACCAGGATGACTTCGTCGGCGGCATCGAAGACCTCGTCGGGCACGGTCTCCCAGACCCGCACGCCGGTGATGCTGCCGACGGCCTCGTTGAGGCTGTCCAGGTGCTGCACGTTGAGCGTGGTCCAGACGTCGATGCCGGCCGCCAGCAGTTCCTGGATGTCCTGCCAGCGCTTGGCGTGGCGCGAGCCGGGCGCGTTGGAATGGGCCAGCTCGTCGACCAGCACCAGGTCGGGATGGGCATCGAGCGCGCCGTCCAGGTCGAATTCCTTGAGCGTGTGGCCGCGGTAGACGACGTCCTTGAGCGGCAGGGTCGCCACGCCCTCGAGCAGGGCGGCGGTTTCGCGCCGGCCGTGCGTTTCGACGATGCCGGCCAGTACACGGGCGCCTTGCGCCGCCTGCGCGCGCGCGGCCACCAGCATGGCGTAGGTCTTGCCGACGCCGGCGGACGAGCCGAAGTAGACCCGCAACTTGCCGCGCACCGCCTGGCGCGCGGCATCGTCGAGGTCTTTCAAGAGCGCGTCCGGATCGGGACGCTCGCCAGCATTGTCAGCCATGAACGCGCAAGTGAAGGAGGGAAACGGCTGGCAATACTATACGCCGGCGCGTCATTGCACCGGCGCCAGTTGGTCCAGCGCCAGATTCAGCTTGAGCACGTTGACGACCGGGTCGCCCAGCACGCCCAGCCAGGGCTTGCTGGTATGGGCTGCTATCAGGGCGTCGACCTTTTCCCGCGGCAGGTGGCGGGCACGGGCCACGCGCGCGGCCTGGTAGGCCGCGGCCGCCGGACTGATGTGCGGGTCCAGGCCGCTGCCCGAGGCGGTGACCAGGTCCACCGGCACCGGCGTGGGGTTGTCGGGATCGGCCGCCTTGAGGGCGGCGATCCGCGCCTGGATCGCTTCGGCCAGCGCCGGATTGCGCGGGCCCAGGTTCGAGCCGCCGGAGTTGGCGCCGTTGTACGGCATCGGCGAAGTGGCCGAGGGCCGGCCCCAGAAGTACTGCGGCGCGCTGAACGATTGGCCGATCCATTCCGAGCCGACCACCTTGTCGCCCTGGCGGATCAGCGAGCCGGAGGCCTCGTGAGGAAACACGGCGGCGGCGATGCCGGTGGTCAGGAACGGATAGGCCAGGCCGGTCACCAGGGACAGGGCGGCGAAGACCACCAGCGCGGGGCGCAGGATGCCGCCTTGGCGCGGCAGGGGAAGAGCTTGTTTCATGACGGGTTCCTTCGTAATGGCGGGCGCGGGTCAGACCCAGCCCAGAGCGGCCAGCACCATGTCGATCAGCTTGATGCCGGCGAACGGCACCAGCAGGCCGCCCAGTCCGTAGATGAGGAGATTGCGGCGCAGCAGGACCGAGGCGCCCAGCGGCCGATAGCGCACGCCCTTGAGCGCCAGCGGGATCAGCACGATGATGATGAGCGCGTTGAAGATGACGGCCGACAGGATGGCCGAGGCCGGCGTGGCCAGGCCCATGATGTTCAGCAGGTTCAGCTGCGGATACACCGTGGCGAAGGCGGCCGGGATGATGGCGAAGTACTTCGCCACGTCGTTGGCGATGCTGAAGGTGGTGAGCGCGCCGCGCGTCATCAGCATCTGCTTGCCGATCTCGACGATCTCGATGAGCTTGGTGGGGTTGGAGTCCAGGTCCACCATGTTGCCGGCTTCCTTGGCGGCCTGCGTGCCCGAGTTCATCGCCACCGCCACGTCGGCCTGCGCCAGCGCCGGCGCGTCGTTGGTGCCGTCGCCGGTCATCGCCACCAGGCGGCCTTCGCCCTGGTAGGCGCGGATCAGCTTGAGCTTGGCTTCCGGCGTGGCTTCGGCCAGGAAGTCGTCGACACCCGCTTCGGCGGCGATGGACGCGGCGGTGAGCTTGTTGTCGCCGGTGATCATGACCGTCTTGATGCCCATGCGGCGCAGCTCGGCGAAGCGCGACTGGATGTCGGGCTTGACGATGTCCTTGAGTTCGACCACGCCCAGCGCGCGGTTGCCGTCGCTGACCATCAGCGGCGTGCTGCCGCGGCGCGCCGCGTCCTCGGCCAGGCGCAGCACCTGCTCGGGCACGGTGGCATCCTGCGCGGCCAGCCAGGCGCGCACCGCGTCGACCGCGCCCTTGCGGATGACGCGATCCTTCAGGTTGACGCCGCTCATGCGGGTCTGCGCGGTGAAGGGCACGTATTCCGCGTCCGGGGCGCGCACGGCCGGGGCGTGGATGGCCTTGTCGGCCAGCGCCACGATGCTGCGGCCTTCCGGCGTTTCGTCGGCCAGCGAGGCCAGGCGCGCCGCATCCGCGAGTTCGCGCGGCGACACGCCGGGCGCGGGCAGGAAGGTCGAGGCCTGGCGGTTGCCGAAGGTGATGGTGCCGGTCTTGTCCAGCAGCAGCACGTCGACGTCGCCGGCGGCCTCCACCGCGCGGCCCGAGGTGGCGATGACGTTGGCGCCCATCATGCGGCTCATGCCCGCCACGCCGATGGCCGACAGCAGGCCGCCGATGGTGGTGGGGATCAGGCACACCAGCAGCGCCACCAGCACCGTGACCGTGACGGCGGTGCCGCCGCCCGCGGCCGAGACCGAGTAGATCGAGAATGGCATGAGCGTTGCCACCACCAGCAGGAACACCACCGTCAGGCCGACCAGCAGAATGGTCAACGCCAGTTCGTTGGGCGTCTTCTGGCGCTTGGCGCCTTCGACCATGGCGATCATGCGGTCCAGGAAGCTCTCGCCCGGATCGGCGGCGATGCGCACGAAGATCCAGTCGGACAGCACTCGCGTGCCGCCGGTGACCGAGGAGAAGTCGCCGCCGGATTCGCGGATGACGGGCGCCGATTCGCCGGTGATGGCGCTTTCGTCCACCGAGGCCACGCCGGCGATGACCTGGCCGTCGCCGGGAATGGTCTCGCCGGCTTGCACCAGCACCACGTCATTGCGGCGCAGCAGGCCGGACGCCTGCTTGACGGCCCGTTCGCGCCAGCGCGCCGGGTCGGCGGTGGCCGCGTCTTCGTCGCGAAAGCCCTTGAGCAGGCGCGCGTCGATGGTGGTGCGCAGGCCGCGCAGCGTGGCGGCCTGTTGCTTGCCGCGGCCTTCGGCCAGCGCTTCGGCGAAATTGGCGAACAGGACCGTGAACCACAACCATACCGTGATCGCGAGGATGAAGCCCGCCGGCGCCTCGGCCTGGCCGCGCAGCGCCATGATCCACAGGATGGTGGTCAGGATGCTGCCCACGTAGACCACGAACATCACGGGGTTCTTGAGCTGCGCCGCGGGCGAGAGCTTGCGCAGGCTGTCGACCACGGCGGGGCCGACCAGCGCGCCGGACCACATGCCGAACGTGCGTTCGTGCGGCGCGGCCGAGGGCGCGCGGGCGGCGCCGCCGCCGGCGCCTTGGGTTGGCATATCAATCTTGGCCATTTTCTTTCCTAGCCTGTTGCATTCAGGGTTGCAGGTGTTCCGCGACCGGGCCCAGGGCCAGCGCGGGCACATAAGTCAGGGCGCCCACCAGCAGCACCGCGCCGATCAGCAGCACGACGAAGAGGGGGCCCGTGGTGGGCATGCTGCCGGGCCCGGCGGGCAGGCGGCGCTTGGCCCCCAGCGAGCCGGCCATCGCCAGCACGGCAACGATGACGGCGAAGCGGCCGAACCACATCGCGGTTCCCAGCAGCACGTTGTAGAAGGGCGTGTTGGCCGAGAGGCCGGCGAAGGCGCTGCCGTTGTTGTTGGCGGCCGAGGACAGGGCGTACAGGACCTCGGAGAAGCCGTGGATGCCGGGGTTCAGCACGCCAGCCTGGCCGGCCGTCGCCGAGACCGCCAGCGCGGTGCCGCCCAGCACCAGCAGCGGCGTCGCCAGGATCACGATCGAGACCATCTTCATGTCGTAGGCCTCGATCTTCTTGCCCAGGTACTCGGGCGTGCGGCCGATCATCAGTCCGGCGATGAAGACGCCGAGGATGGCGAAGGCCAGCATGCCGTACAGGCCGGAGCCGACCCCGCCGTAGACCACCTCGCCCAATTGCATCAGCAGCATCGGCGTCAGGCCGCCCATGGCGTTGAGCGAATCGTGCATGCCGTTGACCGCTCCGCACGACGCCGCCGTGGTGACGGTGGCGAACAGCGAGGTGGCGGCGATGCCGAAGCGGGTTTCCTTGCCTTCCATGTTGCCGCCCGGCGAAAGCACGCTCATGGCGCTGTCGGCCCCGGCCTGCGCGGCCATCGGGTTGGGCTGTTGCTCGAAATAGGCGGCGCTCAGCGCGAACACGGCGAACAGCAGCGTCATGGCCGCGAGGATGGCGATGCCCTGGCGCCGGCTGCCCACCATTTCACCGAAGCTGAAGCACAGCGCCGCCGGGATCACCAGGATCGCCAGCATTTCCAGGAAGTTCGACAGCGCGGTCGGGTTCTCGAATGGATGGGCCGAGTTGGCGTTGAAGAAGCCGCCGCCGTTGGTGCCCAGCATCTTGATTGCCTCCTGCGAGGCGACCGGGCCCATGGCCAGCGTCTGCGTGCGGGTGATTGCCGGGTCGGTCACGGGCTGGCCCTTGGCGTCCAGCACCGGCTGGCCCTGGGCGTCGACGCGCGGCTGGTCATAGTGCAGGGCTTCGACCGTCTGCACTTCCTGGTAGTCGTTGAAGTTCTGCAGCACGCCCTGGCTCACCAGCGCCAGGGCCAGCACCAGCGACAGCGGCAGCAGCACGTACAGCGTGCAGCGCACCATGTCGGCCCAGAAGTTGCCCAGCGTGGCCGAACAGTGGCGCGCCAGTCCGCGGATCAGCGCGAACAGCACCGCGATGCCGGTGGCGGCCGAGACGAAGTTCTGCACCGTCAGCGCCAACATCTGCGTCAGGTAGCTCATGGTCGATTCGCCACCGTAGCCTTGCCAGTTGGTGTTGGCCACGAAGCTGATGGCGGTGTTGAGCGATGAGTCGGGCGAGACGGCGCCCATGCCGGCCGGGTTCAGCGGCAGCAGGCCCTGCAGGCGTTGCAGCGCATAGACCGCCACGATGCCCAGGATGTTGAAGGCCAGCACCGCCAGCGCGTAGCGCTTCCAGCCCATTTCGGCCTGCGGGTCGATGCCCGCCAGCCGATAGATGCCGCGTTCCAGCGGGCGGCCCCAGGCGGTCAGCCGGGATTGCCCGTTTTCCATGGCGATGCGGATGTAGCGCCCGAGAAAGGGCGCGATCGCGAGCAGGACCGCCAGGTACACGACCAGCAGTCCGACGAATTCGGCAGTCATCAGAACTTCTCCGGTTTGAACAGGGCGACCAGCAGGTACACGAACAGCAGCGCGGCCGTGAGGCCGCTCAGCCAGTAGAGCCAGCTCATGATTGCTCTCCCGAGGACAAGGCTTCGCAGAATCGGAGCAGGGCGTAGGTCAGCCCCGCCATGACGGCGAAGATCGCGATATAGATGGCATCCACGTTTTTCCTCCCGGGAGCCAGGCTCCCTTCGAACGACGAACCGGCGCGGCAAAGGGGATGCGGACCGCGCGGGCGTAGTGACCAATCAGGACACCGGCAGGTTACGGAGCGGGGGGTAAAAACGGGGTATAGCTTTGGCGGGGGGGTGTAAACGGAACGTAAAGACGCGCTGCCATAATCCCGGTCACGGATGCGCCGAGATGGCGCGACGCGGGTGCCCGGATCCGGGCGGCGGCGCGGGCGTTGTTGAGGCTGGCTCAAAACCGGGTGCGCCGCCCCCTTCCGGAAAGCGGTTTTGGGCGGGAAAAATCCCAATATTTAGAACAGAGATGCCAAAATGCACTGATGTGGTGCATGGAATATGTAAATGAATGCGCCGAATTAGGGCATTCCCCTAGTGTGGCATTCCCGCATCTGGTGCAGAATCTCTTCCCATGCAGGTGAGGAGACAAAGCCCTGCATGGGCAATTACCGGCGGCACCGGTACATAAAAAAGTAGCAGTACTCAAGAAAAGCAAAACGCACAACGGCTGGCACCAGGCAGTGCCGGCCGTTGTCGCATAAAAAGCCCGTATTTCGTCCAGCCAGGGTTTTCTAGCGCCGCGTTTCGCGATATTCCTCAGGTTTCGCTCACGCCAGCTATGCCGGAATCCCGCGTTTCCCCCGAGCCCACCCCGTCCCGCTATTGGCGTCGCAATGTGCGCCTGATCGCGCTGCTGGCGCTCGTCTGGGCAGCGCTGACGTTCATCCCCTCCTACTTTGCCCGAGGCCTGTCGTTCGATTTCATCGGCTGGCCGTTCTCGTTCTGGATGGCGGCCTACGGCGCCCCCTTGGCGTACCTCATCATCATCTGCATCTACGCCCGGATCATGAACCGCGCCGACCAACGCGGGGAAGAGGCCAAGGAGAACCGCTGATGCCGTTCGGCGGAGATACCCCGCAGCAATTCAGGATCCGGCTGCGCCGCATCTACGTGCTGTATACGGCCGGCTTCGCGTTGATGATCCTGCTGATGGCGCTGGCCGAGATCCTGGGCCTGCCGCGCAACTGGATCGGCTACGTCTTCCTGCTGGTGACCGTGAGCCTGTATGCCGGCATCGGCATCGTCTGCCGCACCTCGGACCAGGTGGAATACTACGTCGCCGGCCGGCGCGTGCCGGCCATCTACAACGGCATGGCGACCGCGGCCGACTGGATGTCGGTGGCCTCGTTCATCGGGGTCGCCGGCACGCTCTACCTGACGGGCTACGGCGGCCTAGCCTACATCATGGGATGGACCGGCGGCTATGTGCTGGTGGCGATGCTGCTGGCGCCGTACCTGCGCCGCTTCGGCCAATACACCATTCCCGACTTCATGGGCGCGCGCTATGGCGGCAACCTGCCGCGGCTGGCGGGCGTGGCCTGCGCCATTCTCTGTTCGTTCACCTATCTGGTGGCGCAGATCTACGGCGTGGGCATCATCACCACGCGCATGACCGGCATCTCGTTCGAACTGGGCATTTTCGTGGCGCTGGGCGGCATGCTGGTCTGTTCGTTCCTGGGCGGCATGCGCGCCGTCACCTGGACCCAGGTGGGACAGTACATCATCCTGGTGATCGCCTACCTGGTGCCGGTGGTGTGGCTGTCGATCAAGCACACCGACATGCCGGTGCCGCAGCTGTCGGCCGGCGTGGTGCTGCAGGAAGTGACGGAAAAAGAGGTCTACCTGCGCAACGACCCCGCCGAAATCGAGGCGCGCCGCCTGTGGCAGGAGCGCGCCGACGAGATGGCGCAACGGGTCCATGACCTGCCCGAGTCCTGGGCGCTGGAAAAGGACAAGCTGCGCAGTCGCCTGGCCCAGCTCAACGCCAGCGATGCGCCCATGGTCGAGATCCGCTCGGTCGAACGCGAGCTGGCGGCATTTCCGCCGACGGTGGAAGAGGCGCGCATCGCCTGGTCGCAGGCCAAGGCCACTTTCGAGGCCCGGGCCGCGCCGCCGACCCCGCATGCGGAACCGTTCCCGTCCAGCGATCCGGACGAGCGCCGCAACATGCGCATCAATTTCCTGGCGCTGGTGCTGTGCCTGATGCTGGGCACCGCGGGGATGCCGCACATCCTGATGCGCTCATATACCACCTCGTCGGTGGTGGAAGCGCGGCGTTCGGTGTGCTGGTCGCTGCTGTTCATCCTGCTGCTGTATTTCATGGCGCCGGCGTTGGCGCTGCTGGTCAAGTACGAGGTCTACACGCAGGTGGTGGGGTCGAATTTCCTCAGCCTGCCGAATTGGGTGCATGCCTGGAGCGCGGTCGACAGCAACCTGCTGGACGTCACCGACATCAATCGTGACGGCGTGGTCCAGCTCAGCGAAATCAGCATGGGCGCGGACGTGGTGGTGCTGGCGATGCCCGAGATCGGCGGGCTGCCCTATGTGATCTCGGGGCTGGTGGCGGCCGGCGGCCTGGCGGCGGCGCTGTCCACCGCCGATGGCCTGCTGCTGACCCTGTCCAATTCGCTGTCGCACGACATGTGGTACCGGATGGTGTCGCCGCGCATGTCGGCGGCGCGGCGGGTGATGGTGTCCAAGATCCTGCTGCTGGTGGTGGCGTTCGGCGCGGCCTGGGTGGCGGCGCGCAAGCCGGCCGACATTCTGTTCATGGTGTCGGCGGCGTTCTCGTTCGCGGCCTCGTCGTTCTTTCCGGCGCTGGTGATGGGCGTGTTCTGGCGCCGCGCCAACAAATGGGGCGCCACGCTCGGCATGGCGGCGGGGCTGCTGGTGACCTTTGCCTACATGACGCATACGCATCCGTGGCTGCGCGAGTGGGTGCTGGGGATTTCGCGGACCCAGCCGGTGGACCTGTGGTGGGGTATCCAGCCGATCGCGGCCGGCGTGTTCGGCGCACCGGTGGCATTCCTGACGATCATCGTGGTGTCGCTGCTGACGCCGCCGCCGGACCGCGCCACGTTGGCGTTGGTGGATTACCTGCGCCATCCGGGCGCGCCCAGGCCGCCCGCAGAAAACGGCACGACCTGATCGTGCCGGATGGCGGGTAGGTCGGGTGAATCCCGCAGGCGTGCGGAACGCTCGGGGCGGCTCAGTGCGACACGGACTTCGAGAAGACGTTCATGACCACCACGCCGGCGATGATCAGGCCAATGCCGATCAACGCGGGGGTGTCCAGGTGCTGCCTGAAGAACAGCGCGCCGACGATGGAGATCAGCACGATGCCCACGCCCGACCAGATGGCGTAGGCGATGCCGACCGGCACCTCGCGCAGCGTCAGCGACAGGAAATAGAACGAGATCATGTAGCCGAACACCGTCACCACCGATGGCACCAGGCGCGAAAAACCCTCGGAGCTTTTCAGGGCGCTGGTGGCGAAGATCTCGGCGACGATGGCGATGCCCAGGTAGAGCCACTTCATTTGCGCGGCCCTTCCGATTGCCGCAGCAGCACCAGCAGGGCGCCCGCGCCGCCTTCGCGCTCGGGCGCCTCGGAAAACGCCAGCACTTCGTTCTTCTGCACCAGCCAGGTGCGGGCCTTGTCCTTGAGCACCGGTTCCAGGCCCTGCGAGCCATAGCCCTTGCCATGCACGATGCGCACGCAGCGGATGCCGTGTTCCTGGCACTCGTCCAGGAACGACAGCATGGCGTGGCGCGCCTGTTCCACGCGCAGGCCGTGCAGGTCGAGCTCGGCGCCGGCGCGCCACTGGCCGCGGCGCAGGTTGCGCGCGGTGTCGGGGGCGGCGTCGCCGCGCACGAAGGCGGTGCCGCCTTCGGACAGCAGGTGCGTGATTTCGCCGCCATCCGAAACGCCGGCGTCGGCTCGCGTGGCGGTTTCGCCCAGCGCGTTGGCGCGGCGCAGGGCCGGGGCCGCTTGCGGCGCCGGCTTGTGTTCGGCGCGCGCGACCTGCTTGATGGGCTTGACCGACTGCATGGTGCGCCGGAACGCGGCCATGTCGTCGGCCGGATCGGTGTCCGCGCCGGGCGCCGGCGCGGCTTTCTTCAGCGCCGCCACGCGCTGGGCGAGGGCGGCGCGCTCCTGCTCGGCCTGCAGGTCTTTCTTGAGGCGTTTCAGGTCGGCCGCGCCGACCTTATTGCCCCGCATTCTCCAGCCACCGTTGTGCGTCCAGGGCGGCCATGCAGCCCGTGCCGGCGCTGGTGATGGCCTGGCGATAGACGTGGTCCTGCACGTCGCCGGCGGCGAACACGCCCGGCACCGAGGTCATGGTGGCCATGCCGGACAGGCCGCTCTTGGTGACGATGTAGCCGTCCTTCATTTCGAGCTGACCCTCGAAGATCCCGGTGTTGGGCTGGTGGCCGATGGCGATGAAGGCGCCGGTGGCTTTCAGGTCTTCGGTGGCGCCGGTGTCGACGTGGCGCACGCGCACGCCGGTGACGCCGCTGTCGTCGCCCAGCACTTCTTCCAGCGTGTGGAACAGCTTCAGTTCCATGTTGCCGTTCTCGACCTTGCTCATCAGCTTGTCGACCAGGATCGGTTCGGCGCGGAACTTGTCGCGGCGGTGGATCAGGGTGACCTTGCGGCAGATGTTGGACAGGTACAGGGCTTCTTCGACGGCGGTGTTGCCGCCGCCGACCACGACCACGTCCTGGTTGCGGTAGAAAAAGCCGTCGCAGGTGGCGCAGCCGGACACGCCGCGGCCCATGAAGGACTCCTCGGAAGGCAGGCCCAGGTACTTGGCCGAGGCGCCGGTGGCGATGATCAGGGCGTCGCAGGTGTAGACCTTGCCGGTGTCGCCGGTCAGGGTGAACGGGCGCTTGGACAGGTCGACCTTGGCGATGTGGTCGAACAGCATTTCGGTGTTGAAGCGCTCGGCGTGCTTCTGGAAGCGCTGCATCAGGTCCGGACCTTGCACGCCTTCGGCGTCGGCCGGCCAGTTGTCGACGTCCGTGGTGGTCATCAGCTGGCCGCCTTGGGCCAGACCTGTAACAAGGACAGGGCTCAGATTGGCGCGTGCCGCATAGACGGCCGCCGTGTAACCGGCGGGGCCGGATCCGAGTATCAAAACTTTAGCGTGCGTAGGCGTGGACATGGGCGGGTATCTTTAGGTTAACGCCCAATTATAATGAGCCGCATGCCGCGTATCTCGACTGCTTCTCCGCGCGCTTCGCGCAACACCCGCAACGGGCCCTCGCCGCTGCAGACGCGTATCTCCGCGTTGCTGCGCGAAGCCCGCTGGATCCTCTTCGCCGCCCTGGCGGCCTGGCTCACCCTGGTGCTGGCCACCTGGAGCGCCGCCGACCCGGGCTGGTCCCATTCCGTCCCCGCCGGCGTCATCCACAACAAGGGCGGGACCCTGGGCGCCTACCTGGCGGACATCCTGCTGTACCTGTTCGGTTTCTCCGCCTGGTGGTGGGTGATCCTGCTGCTGCACCGCGTGCGGGCAGGTTACCGCCGCCTTGCCAGCCATCTTCGTGTTACCAATGGTAAGCAGCCTGAGGTGTTGCCTCGAGTCCACTGGGAAGAGGGCATCGGTTTCTTCCTGCTGCTGGTCGGCTCGCTGGGCATGGAAGCCCTGCGCCTGGCCAGCCGCGGCACGCATCTGCCGGGCGCCTCGGAAAGCGCCAGCGGCGCCGGTGGCGTCATCGGCCATACCCTGGCCGACCTGATGAGCCGCAGCATCGGCTTCACCGGCAGCACCCTGGCCTTCCTGGTGATGCTGGCGATCGGCCTGAGCCTGTTCTTCTCGTTCTCGTGGCTGACCGTGGCCGAGCGCGTCGGCACCTGGATCGAAGGCCTGGTGCGCCGGGTGCGCAATTCCTACGCCGCGCGCGAAGACCGCAAGGTCGGCGAGGTGGCCAAGGCCGTGCGCACCGAGCAGGTGGTGGCCAAGCAGGAAAAGCTGGTGCACGAGCAGCCGGTGCGCATCGAGCCGGCGATCACGGTGGTGCCCAAGTCCGAACGCGTCGAAAAGGAAAAGCAGCAATCGCTGTTCTTCGCGCCGCCGCCGGGCGGCGAGGGCGACCTGCCGGCCATCAGCCTGCTGGATCCGCCGCTGGCCAACCAGGAAACCGTGTCGGCCGAGACCATCGAATTCACCTCGCGCCTGATCGAAAAGAAGCTGGCCGACTTCGGCGTGTCCGTCACCGTGGTGGCGGCGCAGGCCGGTCCGGTCATCACGCGTTACGAAATCGAGCCGGCCACCGGCGTCAAGGGCAGCCAGATCGTCAATCTGGCCAAGGACCTGGCGCGCGCGCTCAGCCTGGTCAGCATCCGGGTGGTGGAAACCATTCCGGGCAAGAACCTGATGGGCCTGGAGCTGCCCAACCCGCGCCGCCAGGTGGTCAAGCTGTCCGAGATCCTGGGGTCGCAGACCTATCACGCCAGCCATTCGGTCGTGACCATGGCGCTGGGCAAGGACATCGCCGGCAATCCGGTGGTGGCCGACCTGGCCAAGATGCCGCACCTGTTGGTGGCGGGCACCACCGGGTCGGGCAAGTCGGTCGGGATCAACGCCATGATCCTGTCGCTGCTGTACAAGGCCGACGCCTCGCACACCCGCCTGATCCTGATCGACCCGAAGATGCTCGAAATGAGCGTCTACGAAGGCATTCCGCATTTGCTGGCGCCGGTGGTCACGGACATGCGCCATGCCGCCAACGCGCTGAACTGGTGCGTGGGCGAGATGGAAAAGCGCTACCGCCTGATGAGCAAGATGGGCGTGCGCAACCTGGCCGGCTACAACACCAAGATCCGCGACGCCATCAAGCGCGAGGAGCCGATCCCGAATCCGTTCTCGCTGACGCCCGACCAGCCGGAGCCGCTGTCGCCGCTACCCACCATCGTGGTGGTCATCGACGAGCTGGCCGACCTGATGATGGTGGTGGGCAAGAAGATCGAAGAACTCATCGCCCGCCTGGCGCAGAAGGCGCGCGCGGCCGGCATCCACCTGATCCTGGCGACGCAGCGTCCCAGCGTCGACGTCATCACCGGCCTGATCAAGGCCAACATCCCGACCCGCATCGCGTTCCAGGTGTCGTCCAAGATCGACTCGCGCACCATTCTCGACCAGATGGGCGCGGAGACGCTGCTGGGCCAGGGCGACATGCTCTACATGCCGCCGGGCACCGGCCTGCCGGTGCGCGTGCACGGCGCCTTTGTCAGCGACGATGAAGTGCACCGCGTGGTCGAAAGCCTGAAGGCGCAGGGCGAGCCGAACTATGTCGAGGGCCTGCTGGAAGGCGGGCTGGACGGCGACGGCGGCGAAGGCGCCAGCAGCGTCACCGGCATCGGCGGCGACGCCGAGTCGGACCCGATGTACGACCAGGCTTGCGAGGTGGTGCTCAAGCATCGCCGCGCCTCGATCTCGCTGGTGCAGCGCCATCTGCGCATTGGTTACAACCGTGCGGCGCGGTTACTGGAACAGATGGAGCAATCGGGTATCGTGTCGGCGATGCAGTCCAATGGCAACCGGGAGATCCTGGTGCCCGCCGCCGCTCGAGAGGAAGCATGATGAAGACGTTTCGTGGCCTGGCCGCCGGCCTGGCCCTGTGCATGGCCCCGGCGTTGGCGCCGACTGCGGCCGTGGCCGCCACGGCGCAGGAGCAGTTGCGCGCGTTCGTGAGCACGGTGACGGCGGCGACGGGGACGTTTTCCCAATACACCGTCAGCACGCAAGGGCGCACGCAGCCGGCGCAGACGGGGGTGTTTTCGTTCCAGCGGCCGGGCAAGTTCAAGTGGGCGGTGCAGAAGCCCTATGAGCAATTGGTGATTTCCGACGGCAAGCAGGTGTTCCAGTTCGATCCGGACCTGGCGCAGGTGACCGAGCGCAAGGTGGATGCGGCCATCGGGACGTCGCCGGCGGCGATTCTGTTCGGGTCGGGGTCGTTGGAGCAGTCGTTCGATGTGTCGGCGCTGCCTTCCAAGGATGGGGTCGACTGGCTGCGGGCGAAGCCGCGGACGGCGGACGCGGGGTTCTCCCGGGTCGATATCGGGATGAAGGACAATCTGCCGGTGCGGGTTGAGCTGCTGGATTCGTTCGGGCAGACGACGCGGGTGGATCTTTCGGGGATCGTTCCCAATCCCAAGCTTGGGGAGGGGGAGTTTCGGTTTGTGGCGCCCAAGGGCGTGGATGTGGTCAAGATGTAGGGAGTCCGGCGGCGTCAGTGCTGAGTTGCTGTTGGGTTCTTGATTATTTCTTTGTTGGTCGGGCTTCGTAGGCCGCCCGTCACGGGGCGCGCAGGCGGTCAGCGCGCCAACGATTGCGGTCCGGAGCGTTCGCTCCGGACTTCCCCTTCGTCATCTTCGTTGTCGCCTGCGGCGACTGCCTTCAGATTCCCGCGGGCGCATCGACGGCGCGCTCACCGCCTGCGCGCCCCGCGCCGGGCTACCGGTTTCGAGAAATGTGGCGCTGCTGGAACTCGTGGGCATGGGAGAGGTTTGCGTTGCCCGCAAAAAACGGCCGCGCGGGCGGCCGTTTTTTGCATACGTGGTGGCTTGCGTCGTGATGTTGATCGCTGCGCGCTTGCGGCGCGGTGTGGGCGGTGTACTTGAAGCGCGCAGCGGATGGCTTGGGCCAGGAGGGGCGCCCGGTCGCCCGGTCGCCCGGCTGCCCGGCCGTCCGAAGGCCGGGCAGCCCCCTTTTGGGGCAGTAGCTCACGCAGTGAGCGCGGCGTGGGGGCGTTTGTACGCCACGCAGTCGATTTCTACTTTCGCATCCACCATCAGCGGCGACTGCACGCAGGCGCGGGCGGGGGGATTGTTGCCGAAGTATTCCTTGAAGACCTTGTTGAACGAGGGGAAGTCGCGCGCGTCGTCGAGCCAGACGCCGCAGCGCACGACGTGTTCGGGGCCGTAGCCGGCTTCCTTGAGGATGGCGAGGACCTGCTGGATGGCCTTGTGCGACTGGGCGACGGTGCCGCCTTCGATGACTTCGCCGTTTTCCATCGGGACCTGGCCCGAGACGTAGAGCCAGCCGTCGGCGGCGACGGCGCGGGCGAAGGGCATGTGGGAGCCGCCTTGGCCGGTGCCGCCGGCGACGCCGTAGCGGGTGATGCCGTTGTTGTCGGGAGTGGGGGTGGTACTGCTCATGTCAGGGCTCCTGAAGGGCGGGGGTTGAGGCGGCGAAGCTGGCGCGCAGGTCGCCGTTGCGGGGCAGCCAGCGGCCGGCGCGGTCGCCGGTGGGCTGGCCTTGGCGGTAGGACAGGACGCCGTTGACCCAGACGGCCTCGATGCCGGCGGCGGTCTGGACGGGGGCGGCGAAGGTGGCGCGGTCGATGACGGTGGCGGGGTCGAACAGCACCAGGTCGGCGTGGAAGCCTTCGCGCACCAGTCCGCGTTCGGCCAGGCCGAAGCGGGCGGCGGACAGGCCGGTCATCTTATGCACGGCTTCGGCCAGCGGGAACAGGCCGACGTCGCGGCTGTAGTGGCCCAGCACGCGCGGGAAGGCGCCCCACAGGCGCGGGTGCGGCATGGGGTCGTTGGGCAGGCCGTCGGAGCCGACCATGGTGAGCCGGTTCGACAGCACGCGGCGCACGTCGTCCTCGTGCATGTTGTGGTAGACGGCGCCGGCCGGTTGCAGGCGCTTCGCCGCTTCCAGCAGCGTCACGTTCCAGTCGGCGGCGATGGCGGACAGTTTGCGGCGGGCCTGTTCGGGGTGCGGCACCGACCAGGTGATGTCGATGTCGAATTCGTCGGTGACCTGCTTGAGGTCGAGCGTGGACGAGCTGGCCGAATACGGATAGCAGTCGCAGCCCACGTGCTGCATGCGGCCGGCGTTCTCCAGCTTGAACAGCACTTCCTTGGTGCGGCCCCAGTTGCCGGCGCCGGCGCATTTCAGGTGCGACACCACCACCGGCACGCGGGCGTGCAGGGCGATGTCGAAGGCTTCCTGCATGGCTTCCAGGATGGCGGCGAATTCCGAGCGCAGGTGGGTGGTGTAGAGCGCGCCGAATTCGTCCAGGACCTCGGCCAGCAGCTTGACCTCGGCGGTGTCGGCCTCGATCGCCGAGCCGTAGGCCAGGCCGGTGCTCAGGCCGATGGCGCCGTGGGCCAGGGCTTCGCGTAATTGATCGCGCATGGCCATCACTTCGTCGCGCGTGGCGCTGCGGTCGAGGCGGTCCATGTGGTTGTTGCGCAGGGCCGTGTGGCCGACCAGCGCGGCGACGTTCACGGCGGGCTGCGCGGCCTCGATGGCGCGGGTGTAGTCGGCGAAAGTCGGGTAGGCGAAATCGTCGCGCTGGCCCAGCAGGTTCATCGGGTCGGGCGGTTCGCCACGCAGCGAGACCGGCGAGGCGCTGATGCCGCAGTTGCCCACCACCACGGTGGTCACGCCCTGAGACAGCTTGGGCAACATGCCGGGGGTGCGGATGACGTTGGTGTCGTCGTGGGTATGGACGTCGATGAAGCCGGGCGCGAGCGCCAGGCCGGCGCCGTTGATGATCCGACCCGCCGACTGGCCGGACAGGTTGCCGATGGCGGCGATGCGGCCATGGGCCAGCGCCACGTCGGCGGTGTATTCGGCGCCGCCCGAGCCGTCGAGCACGCGGACGTTGCCGATGAGGGTGTCGTACATCTTGGGTTCCAGTTTCAATCGCCCAGCGGCAGCCGGTTGGGGCCGCCGCGGTGCTCGTCCAGCGCCAGCTTGATGCGGCGCAGGCGTTCGCGGTTCTCTTCTTGGTTCAGCATGGCCAGCTCGGTCGACAGCAGGTCGATCGCCAGCATCATGGCGTAGCGCGAGGCCGAGGGCTTGTAGATGAAGTCGGTTTCGTCGGTGCGGATCGGCAGCACCACGTCGGCCAGCTTGGCCAGTTCCGAGGTGGCGTCGGTGACCGCGACGATGCGGGCGCGGTACTGCTTGACGATGCGCGCGGCGCCAACGATTTCCGGCGTCAGGCCGGAGGCCGACAGGATCACCACGGCGTCGCGCTCGTCGAGCGTGGCGGCCACCATGCGCAGCAGCACGGCGTCGCTGTAGACCGCGATCGGGTAGCCCAGGCGCACCAGGCGCGACTGCACTTCCTGCGCCAGCACGGCCGATGCCCCGCCGACGCCGAACACGTAGATCATGCGGGCGCCGTCGACGATGCCGGCGGCAGCCTCGAACAGCGGTTCGGTGAAGGTCGGCAGGTGCGCGCGCAGCGTGCTTTCGATGTCGGCGTAGATGCGCGCGTAGAACGTGCTTTCCTCGGCCGGCGTGCTCTGGTCCAGGAAGCGACTGCCCACGGTGCTGGCCTGCGCCAGCTTCATCTTCAGGTCGCGGGTGTCGTCGCAGCCCACGGTGCGGGCAAAGCGCGAGATGGTGGCGATGCTGACGCCGGCCTTGGCCGCCAGCTGGTCCACGGTGGCGCTGGCGCTCCAGATGATGTTGTCCAGGATGGCGTCGGCGACCTTGCGCTCGGTCACGCTCAGGTCGTCCCGGCGGCTGCGGATCTGGAAGACGATGTCGCGGATGATGTTCATGTGGTGTTCCTGGGTCATGGCGGGCGCGGCCCTTACGCGGCCAGTTCGGGATCGCCGAGGCGCGAACAGGCCGCGAAGTGGCCTGGCCCGACGCTGACGTCGCGCGCTTCGATCGTGGCGCAGGCGTCGATGGCGTGCGGGCAGCGGGTGCGGAAGACACAGCCGGAAGGCGGGTTGACCGGGCTCGGGATGTCGCCCTTGAGCAGGATACGCGAACGCGGCGCGCGCGGATCCGGCACCGGCGCGGCCGACAGCAGGGCGCGGGTATAGGGATGGCGCGGCCGCGCGTAGACCTCGCTGGTCGGGCCGCGTTCCATGACGCGGCCCAGGTACATCACCACCACCTCGTCGCACAGGTAGTCGACCACGGCCAGGTCGTGCGCCACGAACAGCATGGTCAGGCCCAGGTCGCGCTGCAGGTCCTGCAGCAGGTTCAGCACCTGCGCCTGCACCGACACGTCCAGCGCCGAGACCGGTTCGTCGGCCACGATGAAGTCGGGCTCCACCGCCAGGGCGCGGGCGATGCCGATGCGCTGGCGCTGGCCACCGGAGAATTCGTGCGGATAGCGGCGGCGGTGATCGGCGTTCAGGCCGACGCGTTCGAGCAGTTCGCCGATGCGGGCCTCGCGGCGATGCTGCGCCAGCTTATGGGTGTCGAGCGCCTCGCCCAGGATCTCGGCCACGGTCATGCGCGGGTTGAGGCTGGCGTAGGGGTCCTGGAACACGATCTGCATGCGGCGGCGCCACGGCAGCATTTCTTTCTCGGACAGTTTGGTGATGTCCTGGCCGTCGAACAGCAGGCGGCCGGCGGTGGGCGCGAACAGGCGCAGCAGGGCGCGGCCGGTGGTGGTCTTGCCCGAGCCGGACTCGCCCACCAGGCCGACGATGGTGTTGCGCGGCACGTCGAAGCTGACGCCGTCGACCGCTCGCACCACCGGCGCGTTGCGCGCCTGCGAGGTGGGGAAGTGGACCTTCAGGTCCTCGATGCGCACCAGCGGTTCGGTGGCGCGCGCGGGTTGGGGGCTTGCGGTCATAGCGGGGTTACCTTGATGCAGCGGGCGTGGTGCTGGGCCTGCACCGGCACCAGTTCGGGCACGTCGCGCCGGCAGTTGTCGTCGGCCAGCGCGCAGCGCGGCGCGAAGGTGCAGCCGGCCGGCAGCGACAGCACGCTCGGCACGTTGCCCGGGATGGCGCGCAGGCGCTCGCCGGAAGCCAGCAGCGCCGCGGTCGGCAGACAGGACTGCAGGCCGCGGGTGTACGGATGCGTGGGCTTCTCGAACAGGTCGTAGACGCCGGCGTCCTCGACCACGCGGCCGGCGTACATCACCGCCACGCGATGCGCGATCTCGGCCACCACACCGAGGTTGTGGGTGATGAACAGAATGCTCATGTTCATCTCGGCCTGCAGCCGGCGCAGCAGGTCCAGGATCTGGGCCTGCACCGTCACGTCCAGCGCGGTGGTGGGCTCGTCGGCGATCAGCACGGCCGGGTTGCAGGCCAGCGCCAGGGCGATCATGACGCGTTGGCGCATGCCGCCGGACATCTGGTGCGGATACTCGTTGACGCGCCGGTCGGCCGCCGGGATCTCGACGCGGTCGAGCATGTCGCGGGCGCGCTTCATGGCCGCCGCGCGCGATCCGCCCTCGTGCTGCAGCACGGCTTCGGCGATCTGGTCGCCCACCGTGTACAGCGGGTTCAGGCTGGTCATCGGCTCCTGGAAGATCATGGCGATCTCGGCGCCGCGGATGCGCCGCAGCGTGGCCGGCGAGGCGTGGGCCAGGTCGTGTTCCTGGCCGCGGCGGTCGCGAAAGCGGATCTTGCCCGCTTCGATGCGGCCGGCCGGCTTGGGCAGCAGGCCCATGATGGACAGGCTGGTGACGGACTTGCCGGAGCCGGATTCGCCGACGATGGCCAGCGTTTCGCCGCGGGCCAGGTCGAAGGTGACGCCGTCCACCGATTTGGCGACGCCGTCGCGGCTGTGGAACCAGGTCTTCAGGCCTTCCACCGACAGCACGATGTCTCGGGTGCTTGCGGTCATGATTACAGCTCCTTGCGCAGGCGCGGGTCGAGCACGTCGCGCAGGCCGTCGCCGACCAGTTGCAGCGACAGCACCGACAGGACAATGGCGATGCCGGGGAAGATCATGATCCAGTCGGCCGAGCCCATGTACTGCTGGCCGGCGTTGATCATGGTGCCCCAGGTGGGGATGTCGGGCGAGACGCCCACGCCCAGGAACGACAGGCCGGCTTCGGCCAGGATCGCGTAGGCGAAGATGAAGGTGCCTTGCACCAGGATCGGCGACAGCAGGTTGCGCAGCACGTGCACGGTGACAATGCGCCAGGTGGACACACCCAGCGCGCGGGCGGCCTCGACGAAAGGCAGTTCGCGGATCACCAGGGTCGAGGCGCGCACGATGCGGGCCAGGCGCGGCGTGTAGACGATGCCCAGCGCGATCACCACGTTCACCAGCGACGGTCCCAGCGCGGCCACCAGCGAGATCGCCAGCAGGATGTCGGGAAACGCCATCATCGCGTCGATCAGGCGCGACACGAACTTGTCGGCCGAGCGGAAGAAGCCGGCGATCAGGCCCAGCGCGATGCCCAGCACGCTGGACACGATCACCACCGAAAAGCCCACCATCAGCGACAGCCGGCCGCCGTAGATGACGCGGCTGAACACGTCGCGACCGAAGTCGTCGGTGCCGAACCAGTGCACGGCGCCGGGCGCCTTGAGGCGGTTCATGATGGACAGCTTGAACGGGTCGTAGGGGCTGACCCACGGCGCCAGCAGCGCCGCGGCCACCAGCACGATCAGCACGATCAGGCTGATCAGCACGGTCTTGCGGGCCACCAGCAGGCGCAGCACCTGCCAGCGGTCCGTGCCGGCGTTAACGGTAGTCGGATTAGTCATTTCGGTCGTTTCGTTCGCAATTCATCATCAATAACGGACGCGCGGATCGACCAGCAGGTACAGCAGATCGATGAACAGGTTGATGAGCACGTAGATGGCCGCGATGATCAGCAGCGCGCCCTGGATGACGGGATAGTCGCGGCGCAGCACGGCCGACACCACCAGGCTGCCCACGCCGGGCAGGCCGAACACGGTCTCGGTGACCACGGCGCCGCTGATCAGCAGGGCCGTGGTCAGGCCCAGCACCGTCAGGATCGGGATCAACGCATTGCGCACGGCGTGCTTGAGGATCACGCGGCTTTCCGGCAGGCCCTTGGCGCGGGCGGTGCGCACGTAGTCGTCGCGCAGCACGTCCAGCATGCTGGCGCGGATGAAGCGCGTGATCAGCGCCGAGTTCACCAGCCCCAGCACCACCGCGGGCAGTATCAGGTGTGACACGCGCGTGGCGAACGAGGCGTCCGGCCCGCCATAGCCCGACACCGGCAGCCAGCCCAGCTTGACCGAGAACACCTGCATCAGCAGCAGGCCCAGCCAGAAGCTCGGCACGCTGGAGGTGAACATCGAGAACGACAGCACCGACTGGTCCAGCGTGGTGCCGCGCTTGACCGCCGACAGGATGCCCACCGGCAGCGCGATCAGCGTGGCGATGAACAGCGACATCAGCGTCAGCAGCAGGGTTGGCTCGGCGCGGTCGGCCAGCGCCGCCAGCACCGGCTTGTTCATGAAGATGGACTGGCCCAGGTCGCCCTGTACCAGCTTGCCCAGCCAGGAGACGTACTGCACCGGCAGGGGCTGGTCCAGGCCCAGCTGGTGTTCGAGCGCGGCGATGTCGGCCTGGCTGGCCTGGGGCCCGAGCATCACGGCGGCGGGGTTGCCGGGCGTGACGCGGATGATGACGAACACGATGGTCGCGACGATGAACATCACGGCCACCAGCCCGACCAGCCGGTTCAAGAGATAACGCAACACAGTGGCATCCTAAGGATCGGCGCGCCGATGCCGGCGCTGTGGTTCAGGCGGGGCGGGCCCTGAGCGGACCGCCCCGCGGCCTGGTTTACTTCTGCGCTTTCCAGGCGTTCCAGAAGAACGGCCACGGCGCCGGCTTGACGCCTTGCAGCGACGGCGAACGGGCCGCCTGGGCGTTGAAGTCGCCGACCTTCACGAACGGCACTTCGTCATACACGGCCTGCTGCACGTCGGCCCAGCGCTTGACGCGTTCTTCCTGGGTGCGGGCCTGGTTGAAGGCATCCATCACCTGCGCGCGGCGCGGCGTGTCCCACCAGCCCGGCGCGTCCTTGGACGGGAAGTCGATCAGCGCGGGTTCCGGCAGGAACACGCTGTGGGTGATGAAGATGTCCCACACGGCCGGATCCTGGCGGCGCTGCGTCAGCGTGGCCCAGTCGACCACCTGCATGTCCACCGTGAAGCCGGCGGCCTTGAGGTATTCCGCCGCCACCAGCGCCATCTTGTAGTGGAACTCGTACTGCTGGCTGGTCAGGATGCGGATCTTCTTGTCGGCCACGTTGGCGCTGTCCAGCAGCTTCTTGGCCGCGGCGGCGTCGCCCTTGTTGTAGACCTTGCCGCCCAGCGACGTGGCCCACGGGTAGCCTTCCGGATACAGATCGCCGTTGAGTTTGTAGAAGTCCTTGTTGCCGAAGGCGGCGAACAGCATGTCTTCTTCGTTCAGCGCCAGTTGCACCGCCTGGCGCACGGCCAGGTTGGACATGATGCCCTGCTTGGTGTTGAGCACCAGGCGCGGCCAGCCGAAGGGCTTGAGCATGACCGGATCGGAACGGCCGCCCTTGAGCTTGTCCAGCGCTTCCACCGGCAGCGAGTCGACGTAGTCGAACTGGCCCGCGGCGGCGGCTTCGGAACGGGTGTTGGCGTTGGCGACCGGCACGAAGCGGATCTCGTCCAGGTATTGCTTGCGGGCGCCGCCGTAGCCGTCGGGTTCGCCTTCGCGCTGCTTGTAGCCCTCGAAGCGGGTCAGCTGGATGTACTGGTCCGGCACGCGCGCCTTGAGCTGGTAGGGGCCGGTGCCGACGATCTCGGTCAGCACCGGGGCGATCTTGCCCTTGGGCATGATCACGGCGGCGGCGTTGTTCATGGCCAGCAGCGCGGTCAGCGGGGCGTAGGGCTGCTTGAGCGTGATGCGGATGGTGTTGGCGTCGGGCGCCTCGATGTTGGCGATGACCTTGGCGGCCATCTTGCCGCGCGTGGCGGTCTCGGTCCAGCGTTTGAGCGAGGCCAGCACGTCCGACGAATCCATCTTGGAACCGTCATGGAAGGTGATGCCCTGGCGCAGCGCGATGGTGTAGACCAGGCCGTCCGGCGTGACTTCGGGCATCTTGTCCGCCAGCAGCGGGGTGAGGTTCCACTTGGCGTCGAAGGTGTACAGCGTTTCGAAGAAGTGCTGCGTCAGGATGCCGACCAGGTCGGCGGTGCTGCTCATCGGGTCCAGCGTGGGCGGCTCGCCGATGGTGGCGACGGAAATCGTGCCTCCCTTGACCGGCGTGGCACAGAGGGCGGGGGACGACAATGCGGTCAAGCCAATTGCGCCGGCCACGAGCAGGCTTTTCAGCCCGCCGCCTTGCCGGGAGGTGCGGAAGTTCATGATTCTCTCTCCAGAGGGTCAAAAACAGGTTGTCGCGTGATTCAGTGAAAGGCCGGTAAGGCGCCGGATGCCCGAGTTCGTTCTTGCCCCCCGGGCGCGGGGCTTGTCGGTAGCGCAACGGAGCGCGCGGCCGCGCCGCGCGCAAAGGCTCAGAAAAAGGTGTCCGCGACGTCGATGACGCGGTACTGCTCGTCCACCAGCAGGACCTGGCGCCACTTGTCGAACGTCAGGCAGGGATGGGAGATGTCGAAGGCGATCATGTCGCCAACCTGGATGTCGTCGTTCTCGCCGATCTGCATGAACGCGTGCTGGTCCATCATGGCGGTGAGCTTCCATTGGGACGGCGCGGCGCCAGGCGCGCTTTGCCCGGGACGGAAATGCAGCGACGGCGTCGGCAGGCCGGCATCGAAGGCGGCGTCGCGCTTGCCCATGGCCACGATGGCGCGGCCGGGTTCGGGCAGCGACTGTACGTAGGCCCAGACCTGCAGCGCGGGTTGCAGGCCCGGCTCCATCTTGTGGGCTACCGGGTTGTGGGCGTTGATGCGCTCGGCGGCCGAACGGTAGACGCCGACGTCGTGCGACAGGTAGCAGCCGGGGCGCAGCACGATTTCCAGCGGCGCGCCGATGTCCAGTTGCGAGAATTCCTCGGCCACCACGTCGAACCAGGCCGAACCGGCGCCGGATATCAGGGCGGGGCCGTTCTTGCGCAGCCGGCCGGTGCTGGCCAGCCCGCGCAGGGCGTCGGTGGCGCGGCGCAGGAAGGCGCGGATCGCGGTTTCCTCCTGCAGCACGCCTTCGTAGACTTCGATGCCGGCCAGCGCCAGCCCGGGCCAGCGGCCGATTTCTTCGGCCACGGCCTGCAGTTGCGCGTCGTCGCGCACGCCGGTGCGGCCGCCGGTCGGGCCCAGTTCGATCAGCACGGGCAGCACCAGGCCCTGCTCACCAAAGTAACGGCCCAGCTGGGCGGCGTTGGCGACGGAATCGACAATGCAGAAGTAGGTGAACGCCGGGTCGCGCAGCAGCTTGGCGATCAGCGCCATGTTGGCGCGGCCGACCAACTGGTTGGCCATCAGCACCCGGCGGATGCCATGGTTGTAGGCCGCCACCACCTGCGGCGCGGTCGCCAGGGTGATGCCCCAGGCGCCGTTGTCGATCTGGCGCTGGAACAGCGCGGGGCTCATGGTGGTCTTGCCGTGCGGCGCCAGCTTGACGCGGTAGGCTTCCATGAAGCGCTGCATCCATTGCAGGTTGTGGCGCACGCGGGCCTCGTACAGCACCGCCACCGGCAGGCTGACGTCCTCGGCCAGCAGGTTCCAGTTCAGCGCCGCCACGCCGGCGTTGGTACAGGCGGCGGGAAAGGCGCCCAGGCCCTTGCCGTTGGCGTCCAGGGGGGCTGCGGTGATGGAGGAGTGGGGCATGGCGGCGGTTCGTCTCTGGAAAATATTTACGGCAAATCCGTTTTTTTTAATTATCCTGAAAGAAATTTACAAGCGGCAGTTGGGAGTTACCCGTAGTCCGCCGCCGGCGCCGGTTGGCGCGACAATAGGGGCATGTCGCGGCGCCCCTCTGCCGCCCCACACAAGGAAGAGTCATGCTGAAAGTCGCTTTGGGCCAGTTCGCCGTCAGCCGCGTCTGGGAAGAAAATGCCCAGGTCTGCGTCGATCTCATGGCGCGCGCCCGTGCTGGCGGCGCCGGCCTGCTGGTGCTGCCCGAGGGCATCCTGGCCCGCGACATCACCGACCCGCAGATCGTGCTGAAGGCCGCGCAGCCCTTGGATGGCCCCTTCATGACGCGCCTGCTCGAGGCCAGTCGCGGCTCGTCGCTGGCGACCATGATGTGCGTGCACGTGCCGACCGGCGATGGCCGGGTGTGGAACACCCTGGTCACGCTGCAGGATGGCCGCATCCTGTCGCAGTATCGCAAGCTGCACCTGTACGACGCCTTCACCATGAAAGAGTCGACCAACGTCACGCCCGGCAACGACATTCCGCCGCTGCTGGAGATCGGCGGCGTGAAGGTCGGGCTGATGACCTGCTACGACGTGCGCTTTCCCGAACTGGCCCGGCGTCTGGCGCTGGACGGGGCCGACCTGCTGGCGTTGCCGGCCGCCTGGGTACGCGGCCCGTTGAAGGAGCGGCATTGGGAAGTGCTGGTGACGGCGCGCGCGCTGGAGAACACCTGCTACGTCGCCGCCACGGGCGAGTGCGGCGAACGCAATATCGGCTGCAGCATGGTGGTGGACCCGCTGGGCGTGGTCACGGCGCAGGCCGGCGAGGCGCCGGCGCTGGTGTTCGCCGATATCGATCCCGAACGCCTGGCGCATGCCCGCAAGGTGCTGCCGGTGCTGGCCAACCGCCGTTTCGCCACGCCGGAACTGGCCTGAAGCGGCGGTTCCCCGCGGGCTCGCCGGGCCTGGCGCCGCAGGCCGGTTCCCGGCCTGGCCGCCAGGGCGGAGGGCGGCCGGACATGTTGTAATACTGGCTTGATTTCCTTGCCGTCTTCCCCCATCTGCTGCCAATGAGCAACGATCTCTTCGCGGCCGATCCCGCCCATCGGCCTTACGTGCCCCTGGCCGAGCGCCTGCGTCCGCGCACGCTGGCCGACGTCGTCGGCCAGTCGCACCTGCTGGGGCCGGACAAGCCGCTGCGCGTGGCATTCGAGTCGGGCCGCCCGCATTCCATGATCTTCTGGGGCCCGCCGGGCGTGGGCAAGACCACCTTGGCGCGCCTCATGGCCGACGGCTTCGACGCCCAGTTCATCGCCATTTCCGCCGTCCTGGGCGGCGTCAAGGACATCCGCGACGCCGTCACCGTGGCGCAGGTGGCGCAGGGGCAGGGCCGCCGCACCATCCTGTTCGTCGACGAAGTGCACCGCTTCAACAAGGCGCAGCAGGACGCGTTCCTGCCCTACGTCGAAAGCGGGCTGTTCACCTTCATCGGCGCCACCACCGAGAACCCCTCGTTCGAGGTCAACTCGGCGTTGCTGTCGCGCGCCCGCGTCTACGTGCTGCAGTCGCTCACGCCCGAGGAACTGCAGCAATTGGTCGACCGCGCCATCACGGCGTTCAACGACGGCCACGAGGAGGACGCGCGCATCCACATCGACGCCGACGCGCGCGAACAGCTGGCGGCCTGGGCCGACGGCGACGCGCGCCGGCTGATCAGCGCGGTCGAGGTGGTGGCCGAATCGGCCCAGGCCGCCGGCCGCGACACGGTCGACGCGGCCTGGCTCGAGATCTCGCTGTCGCAGAACCTGCGGCGTTTCGACAAGGGCGGCGACGCCTTCTACGACCAGATCAGCGCGCTGCACAAGTCGGTGCGCGGCTCCAATCCCGACGCCGCGCTGTACTGGTTCTGCCGCATGATCGACGGCGGCGCCGATCCCAAGTACCTGGCGCGCCGGCTGGTGCGCATGGCGGTCGAGGACATCGGCCTGGCCGACCCGCGCGCCACCGACCTGGCGGTCAACGGCGCCGACATCTACGAACGGCTGGGCTCGCCCGAAGGCGAGCTGGCGCTGGCCCAGGCGGTGGTCTACATGGCCTGCGCGGCCAAGTCCAACGCCGTCTACAACGCCTACAACCAGGCGCGCAAGTTCGCCGCCGAGCATGGCAGCGCGCCGGTGCCAATCCATCTGCGCAATGCGCCCACCAAGCTGATGAAACAATTGGGCCATGGCAAGGCCTACCGCTATGCCCACGACGAGCCGCACGGCTACGCCGCGGACGAGCAATATTTCCCCGATGGGCTCAAGCCTTCCTTCTACCGGCCGACCGATCGCGGCCTGGAGGCTAAAATCCAGCAGAAGTTGGCATTCCTGCGCGAGCTGGACGCGCAGGAACGCGCCAAGAAACGGTAACGGGCGCCGCCCGTTGCTTCCCGCAATCTCACCGACATCACCATGCTAGACCCGATACTGCTGCGCAAAGACCTGCAAACCGTCGTAGACCGCCTCAAGAGCCGTGGCGTGTCCTTCGACACGGAACGGTTCAACGAGCTGGAGTCTCGCCGCAAGGCGGTCCAGACCGAAACCGAATCCCTGCAAGCCCGCCGCAACGCGCTGGCCAAGCAGATCGGTCAACTCAAGGCCAAGGGCGAGGACGCCAGCGCCGTCATGGCCGAATCGCAGGCCGTGCCCGAGCGCCTGAAGCAGCTGGAAGAAGAGCTGGCCGCCCTGCAGCAGCCGCTCAACGAGCTGCTGATGTCGGTGCCGAACCTGCCGCACGCCAGCGTGCCGCTGGGCGAGTCCGCCGACGATAACGTCGAAGTGCGCCGCTGGCTGCCGGCCGCCGCGGGCGCCGATGGCAACCCGCCCGCGCTGCCGTTCGAGGCCCGCGACCACGTCGCGCTGGGCGAACCGCTGGGCCTGGACTTCGATACCGCCGCCAAGCTGTCGGGCGCGCGCTTCTCGTTCATGCGCGGTCCCATTGCCCGCCTGCACCGCGCGCTGGCGCAGTTCATGCTCGACCTGCAGACCGGCACGCACGGCTACACCGAGTGCTACACCCCGTACATCGTCAACGCCTCGACGCTGTACGGCACCGGCCAACTGCCCAAGTTCAAGGATGACATGTTCGCCGTGTCCAAGGGCGGCGGCGACGACGATCCCAAGGTCGACGAGCACGGCAAGCCGTTCGTGCGCGAAGACCAGTACCTGATCTCGACGTCGGAAATCACCCTGACCAGTGTGGTGCGCGACACCATCCAGGCCGCCGCCGACCTGCCGCTCAAGCTCACCGCCCACACCCCGTGCTTCCGTTCCGAAGCCGGCAGCGGCGGGCGCGATACCCGCGGCATGATCCGCCAGCACCAGTTCGACAAGGTCGAAATGGTGCAGGTCACGCAGCCCGACCAGTCCTATGAGGCGCTGGAGGGCATGGTCGGCCATGCCGAGCGGGTGCTGCAATTGCTGGGGCTGCCGTACCGGGTGATGCTGCTGTGCACCGGTGACATGGGGTTCGGCTCGGCCAAGACCTACGACCTGGAGGTGTGGCTGCCGGCGCAGAACACCTGGCGCGAGATTTCGTCGGTGTCCAACTGCGAAACCTTCCAGGCGCGCCGCATGCAGGCGCGATTCCGCAACGCCCAGGGCAAGCCCGAATACGTGCATACGCTGAACGGCTCGGGACTGGCCGTGGGCCGCGCGCTGGTGGCGGTGCTGGAAAACCACCAGCAGGCCGATGGCAGCATCCTGGTGCCCGAGGCGCTGCAACCTTACATGGGCGGCCTGACGGTATTGAAGCCTTGACCCTGGCTGGAGCAATCCGCAAATAAAAAACGGAGCCCGCGGGCTCCGTTTTTTATTGTTCGCCAGGACCGGGCACGCCACTTGCTGATTATGCAAGTCGACCACACGGCGGATGGGGCGGGAAGTCCGGCCTATTTATGATCGAGACATATTTCTGTCGCGTCCGTGGATTATGTTGGCGGCGTGACTGCCTGATTTTGATGTGAGCAATTGTGTATTTTCAATAAAAGGGCCAGATAGTTCGGCACAATACATCTGCGTTTTACACGCCTCATTCACACATATAACAAGGAGTTGTCCATGACTTCAAGAATGATTGGAGATTTTCGGGTGAGATGCGCTGTGAGTCAGGATGACGAGCAGGGCTACCGCGTGCAGATATGGACCCGCCGGGTAGGCGGAACCGCACCGGAAAAATGCTGGACCGTGCCGGGGCAGGCGCCGTTCGCAAGCCTGGACGAAGCGGAACAGGAAAGCCGGCAACTGTTTGAAGAAATCAACGGCGTTCGTTTCAACGGTGAACCGGAGTTTGCTCATGCGTCCGCATAATGGTTGGTGGCGGGCGTCGAGCGCGCCGCGCCGCTGGATCGATCTCGTCCAGGAATCGCCGCGTTGGGCTGTTGCCAAGCCCAATCCGGCGTCGCAGCAACCGCCCGCCGTCGTGACGGGCAAGTCCGTCCAGGTCCCCACGACCTGACACGATTCCCGCCGGGCACCGGAAATTGCCCCGCAGGAAAAAAGGCCACTCCTGGGAGTGGCCTTTGTTTTTCGTGCCGTCGCGGGATCAACGATGCCAGCCGCCGCGACCGTGGTAATAGCCTCGATCGGGACCACGCCAATGGCCTCGATGGCCGCCCCAGTAGCCGCCCCCGCGGATATAGACCGGGGCGGGGTACACGACCGGCGGCGCGACGTAGACGGGCGCCGGACGATAGTAGACCGGGGGCGGCGGCGCGTAGACGGGCGCCGGGGCCACATAGACCGGGGCGGGGGCCGCGTAGACGGGGGCCGGGTAGACCACCCCTGGCACGCCAATAGAGATGCCGACGTCGACCCGGGCCAATGCGACGCTGGAGATCAGCAGGCCGGCGGCGCCGACCCCTGCGATTAACCATTTTTTCATGTTGCACCTGCCTACTGCGTGACGCAGCAAAGTTGAGTATTCGTTGACGCTATTTTCGACCTTTTCGGCGCGGCGAAGGTAAGCGACCCGTCCTCAATAGCGACAATCCGCAACGGTTGCCGCCGTGCCGGCGGCGCCGATGTTGCGCCGCGTCAGCCCGCTCCCACTCTGGCGAACCCAGGGGTGAAATCGACTGAAATAAGGCGGCGCCGACTTCGGCGAGGCGGCCGAGTTACAGGTAGTCACCATCAGCGCGGGCGGATTCCCCTGTCGGCAACACCGGTACGCCTGCGCCAAGGCGGTGCCCCGGGGCCGTGCCTCGCTCCGGAGGGTCATTTTCCCGACTTCGCCCTAGCGCTCGTCAGGCTGTTGGCAGCGGAATTCGACCACCCAGACCCAGGGATTGGCGGCCCAGGCATGCGCGCCATAGCGCTCGCACCAGGTCAGGGCGAACGCGGTCTGCAGGGGCACGCCCGGCAACAGCGCCGAGGAGTGATAGAGCGCCTGCGTGCCTTCGGCCCGCGCATCCGCTTCGGACAATCTCTGCAGGCGCTGGATGCGCACGCCGACCACGACGGCGGTGGCGAAGGGTTTGCCGGATTCATCCTCGAGGGTGATGCTTTCGCCGGATTTGCCATAAGGGCAACTTATCCAGGGGGAAGTCTTGCGCAACTCGCCCTCGCCTTCCGCGGGACCCATGGCGACCCACTTCCCGGAATCGGCCGCGTCGGCATACCAGGCGGTTGTCAGCTTGGTGGGCTGCGGTTTGACGATGCGCCGGGTTTGCACTTTATAGCCATCGAGAATGGCTTGCTTGAGTGGCTCGCTGAATTGGAGTGCTTGCCTTTTCATACCTGTGTTGTTCCCCTCACGTCCGACGCTTGCATACCAATGGTGCTGCGGCCGCGTCGACACGTGCCAACATGGCGGGCTTTCCGAAACCTCGCATGAAACAGTATGACGCGTCGCAATCGTCGTGTCAGGCAAAGGGTTACTTGTGTGTCTTTTTGAATACGCCCCGGCGTTGTTTGTATACTCGGGGCATGAATACTGACCTGCATGATCTCAAGCCCGGTTACTACTGGTACACCATGGCCAACGACCCGCTGGCCGTCATCCATATTCACGACGACGGCGGCGCCACGTTGATGGGCACCGACTATCGCCTCAGCGCCGAAGGCGTCGCGGACATGCTCCGCCAGGGCCAGCGCTTCTTCTGGATCGAACCGCCGCAGCAAGCCTGATCCGGCCGCCGCCCGGATACCCGGCGCATGCAGGCGAGAGGCGAGGCCAAGGACGTCCCCATGACCGACATGTTGTTAAACGACGTTCGACTGCCCGATGGCGCGGCGGTCGACGTATTGATTTCCCGCGGCCGTATCGAACGCATCGGGCCAAACCTGCAGGCGCCCGCCGGCGTGGCGCGCGAGCCCGGGGCGGGCGCGCTGCTGTTGCCGGGACTGGTCGAAGGGCACACGCACCTGGACAAGACCACCTGGGATTCTCCGTGGTACGTGAACCAGGTGGGCCCGGCGCTGACCGACCGCATTGACAATGAACGTGCCTGGCGCGCCGCCAGCGGCCATGACGCTGCCAGCCATTCGCGCGCGCTGGCGCTGGCCTTCCTGCGTGAAGGCACCACGCGCATCCGCAGCCACGTCGACGTCGATACGGATGCCGGCCTGCGTCACCTGGAGGGCGTGCACCGCACGCGCGCGGCGCTGGCCGGCCGGATCGAGATCCAGACCGTGGCGTTTCCGCAATCCGGCCTGCTGGTGCGGCCGGGCACGGCGGCGTTGCTGGACCGGGCGCTGGCGGAGGGCGCGGACGTGTTGGGCGGACTCGACCCTTGCGCCATCGACCGCGACCCGGCGCAATCGCTCGACGTGCTGTTCGGCCTGGCCGACAAGCATGGCAAGCCGCTGGACATCCACCTGCACGAACCGGGTGAACTGGGCGCGTTTTCGCTCGACCTGATTCTGGACCGGGTGCGGGCGCTGGACATGCGTGGTCGTGTCGTCATCAGCCACGCGTTCTGCCTGGGTGGCGTGGATGCCAGGCGGCTGGATGGCCTGCTCAAGCGCCTGGCGGCGCTGGACGTGGCGCTGCTGACCACCGCGCCGCCGTCGCGGCCGGTGCCGCCGCTGCGCGCCTGTCGCGACGCCGGCGTGACGCTGTTCGGCGGCAACGACGGCATCCGCGATACCTGGACGCCCTATGGCAGCCCCGACATGCTGGCGCGCGCCATGATGATCGGCCTGCGCAACGACCTGCGCCGCGACGACGAGATCGGCTGGGTCTTCGACTGCGTCAGCACCGCCGCGGCCCGCGCCTGCGGATTCGCGCACTACGGGCTGGAGTCCGGCGCGCGCGCCGACCTGGTGCTGGTGGCGGCGAGCGGCGTGGCCGAAGCCGTGGCGCAACGCGCGCCGCGCCGCCTGGTGATCTCGGGCGGCAAGGTGGTGGCGCGCGATGGCCGCTTGCTGGATGGCGCGGCGGCGTAGGCGCCGCCTGGCCGTCAGCGTTGCGCCGCCGCCTGATCCTCGGCCAGTTCCACGAATACCCGCATCAATTCGGAGCGCACCCCCGAGCGCGGCCAGATCGCGCCGACCGTGCGCACCGGACAGGGCGCCGGTAGCGGCCAGCGCTTGACCGGCGCCGACACACCCGTGGTGGCCCAGTCGGGCAGTAGCGCCACTCCCAGCCCCTCCGAGACCAGCTTGGCGATCGAATCGATGCCGTCCAGCTCGAAGCGCACCTGCGGCCGCAGGTCGCGGGCACGCAGGTAGTCGTCGGCCATGCGGCCGCCCACCACGCTGCGGTCGTAACGGATATAGGGTTCGCGCGCAATCACCGCAAGCGGGTCGCGCACCGGCATGTCGACCGGGGTCACCAGCACCAGCGGCTCGCGCCGCAGGTCGCGCCAGACGCAGGACTTGGGAATGGCGAACAGCGGATGCACCAGCAGCGCGCCGTCCAGCTCGCCCGACAGCACCTTGCCGTATAGCAGGGTGGTGGGGGCCGGCTCGATATAGATCTCGATGTGGGGATGGCGCGCCGCCCAGGTGCGCAGCACCGGCGGCATGATGCCGGTGAGCGCGGTGGGCGTGGCGCCCAGGCGCAGCGGGCCGGCGGGCAGGTCGGACTCGGTGGCCGCCGAACGCAGGTCGCGCAGGTCGCGCAGCACGTTGCGGGCCCGCTCCAGGATGCGGGTGCCGGCGGCGGTGGGCTTGACCGTGCGGCCCGAGCGGGCGATCAACGCGCTGCCCATGTCCGCCTCGAGCGCGCGCAGCCGCTGCTGCACCGTGGCGGGCGTCAGCCCCTGGTGGCGCGCGGCCTGCGCGATGGAGCCCAGCTCCACCACGTGCACATAGGTCTGCAGGAATCTCGATTCCATCGTCGGGCTCTAAAAAGATGCTTTTTACATATTCTAAATATGGTTCAAGATAATTGTTTGTTTCTTTGGTGGCGGCAAGAATGCGTCTGAGCGTTGCGCCGGCGCAAGGCGCGCCGGCCGTGCAACCCGCAATATTCCCCTCATCAGGAGCCAACCGTGCCCATCATTGAATCCATCGACGTTTGCGCAGCCGCCGTGCCTTTGGACAAGGTCACCTCGTTTTCGAACCGCACCGTCTCCACCCGCCACTACGGACTGGTGAAGGTCCGCAGCACCGACGGCATCGAAGGCATCGGCTTCTGCTACGTCGGCAGCGCCGGCGGCGCAATCTTCGAGGCCGCGGTGCAAAGCCTGCTGGCGCCGGTGCTGCTGGGCAAGGATTCGCACGCGGTCGAGGGGCTGTGGCAGGCGATGTACCAGGAGGCCCTGCTGCAGGGGCGCCAGGGCACGGTGATGCGCGCGATCAGCGCGCTGGACATCGCGCTGTGGGACCTGAATGCCAAGGCCGCCGGCCTGCCGCTGCACAAGTTCCTCGGCGCGGTCGAGTTGGAGTCCGTGCCGGCCTACGCCAGTGGCGGTTACTACCTGGACGGCAAGACGCCGCAGCATCTGGGCGAGGAAATGGCCAGCTACGTCGCCAAGGGCTTTGCCGCCGTCAAGATGAAGACCGGCCGCCTGTCGCCGCGCGAGGAAGAGGCGCGGCTGAAGGCGGCGCGCGAGGCCATCGGTCCCGACGTGGAACTGATGATGGACTGCAACAACGCCTGGCAGGACGTGACCCAGGCCATGCAGTACATCCGCCGCTTCGAGCAGTACGAGCCATACTTCATCGAGGAGCCGTTCGGCCCCGACGATATCGACAGTCACGCCAAGCTGGCGCGCCTGACGCACCTGCCCATCGCCACCGCCGAGATCGGCTACGGCCGCTGGTACCACAAGGAACTGCTGGACAAGGGCGCGGCCGGCATCCTGCAGACCGACGCCGCGGTGTGTGGCGGCATCACCGAATGGAAGCGCATCGCCGCCACCGCCGCCAGCTACGGCGTGGTGGTCTGCCCGCATTGGTTCCACGACGTGCACGCGCCGCTGGTGGCCGCCACGCCCAATGCGCGCTATGTTGAGTTTTTCTGGGACGACCAGGTCCT